>JAGZSY010000008.1 GCA_018380885.1 Enterocloster asparagiformis | reverse complement strand
GTCAATCGAGAATGATTTTCTCCTGATTTTTTTCTATATACAGAGCGAGGGTGCCGCTCAATCATCTATTTTGATGATTTTGCGACACCCTCTTTTTTACTCCACGGTTACGGATTTGGCCAGATTGCGCGGCTGGTCCACATCCAGGTTCTTTCCCACAGAGGCGTAGTAAGCGATCAGCTGCAGCACCACGGCAATGGGAAATACTGTAAATTCATCGGTCATATCCGGGATGGCGATCCTGATATCGGCGATATCCTCCTCCACCTGGGCGCTCTCCTTGGACAGAAGGATCACAAAAGCGCCCCTGGCCTTCACCTCCCGCACGTTGGAGATGGTTTTCGCAAAGATTTTATCCTGGGTGGCGATGGCGATCACCGGCACCTTGTCGGAGATCAGGGCGATGGTCCCGTGCTTCAGCTCCCCGGCGGCATAGGCCTCCGAATGAATGTAGGATATCTCCTTAAGCTTCAGGGCCCCCTCCAGGGAGAAGGCGTAGTCCAGCCCGCGGCCGATGAAAAACGCATCCGGCTCATTGATCAGATGGGTTACCAGGCGGCGCACCTGCCCCTTTTTGCGGATCATGGCCTCCATTGCCGGGACGGCGTCCAGCAATCCGCCCATAAAGGCGGCCGCCTCATCCCGGGAGAGCTTCCCCTGGACCAGACCCATGCGGCAGCAGATCATGTACAGGGCGGCCAGCTGCACGGAATACGCCTTTGTGCTGGCCACGGCGATCTCCGGGCCGGCGTGGGTATACAGCACATAGTCGCTCTCCCGCGCAATGGTGGAGCCCTTGACGTTGACGATGGCCAGGGTCCTGGCCCCCAGGCTCCGGGCCAAACCCATGGCGGCCAGGGTGTCGATGGTCTCGCCGGACTGGGAGATGACGATCACCAGCGTCCGTTCGTCCACCAGGGGCTGCTCGTAGCGGAATTCCGAGGCGATGGACACGGTGACGGGAATCCGCAGCAGGGGTTCCATCAGCGCCCTTGCCACCATACCCGCGTGCATCGCGGTGCCGCAGGCGATGATGTGGATTTTGGAGCAATCCGAAAAGATCCCATCCGGGATGCCGTCGTCGCCAAAGTCAGGCAGCCCCTTTACCAGGCGGGGCAGGATGGTGTTTTTCAGGGCCTCCGGCTGCTCGTGGATTTCCTTGAGCATAAAATGGGGAAAGCCGTTTTTCATGGCCGCATCCATGTTCCAGTTGACCTCCATCATCTCCGGAGCCACCTTGTTGCCGTCCATGTCGCAGACCCTTACCTTATAGGGGGTCAGTTTCACAATGTGGTGCTCCGGCACCACGAAATATTCCCTGGTGTAGGAGATGAGGGCCGTGAGGTCCGAGGCGATCATGGCGCCTGAGGGCGTGTAGGCGGCCACCAAAGGGCTCACGCTGCGCAGGGCATAGATTTCACCCGGATGGTCCTCAAAGAGAATACAGAAGCCGTAGGAGCCTTTCAGCTTGGCGGCGAAGGATTTCAGGGCCGCCATGGGATCTCCGCCGCACAGGGTATACAGCGCGTCCAGGACGCCTGCTGCAACCTCGGTGTCGGTCTGGGAAACCAGCTTTCCCTCCAGGCCGTATTCCTCGGTCAGCTGGTGGTAATTTTCAATGATCCCGTTGTGGATCAGCGTTACCCTGCCGAAGCGGTGGGGGTGGGCGTTTTCACCGGTAACGCCGCCGTGGGTGGCCCAGCGGGTATGGCCGATTCCGCAGTGGGAGACGTCGCCCAGCCTTCCCACGCATTCCCTCAGGGCCGCCACCTTGCCTACCTTCTTCACCACCTTGATCCTGGAGTCACTGTCAAAATATGCGATCCCTGCGCTGTCATAGCCCCGGTATTCCAGGCCGGCCAGGCCGTTTAACAACATCTTTCCGGCCTCAAGCGGGCCGGTGTATCCGATAATTCCACACATAGTTTTTCTTCCTCTCTCTCAAATTCCCGCCGGGTACTGCAAAGAAGCGCTATTTTTGCCATCAAAAAATAAGCTGTCACACATACGCGGCAGTTTTTTAATTCTCTGTCCATGATGCAATTTTTTCCATTTTTTCGTGTTTGTTCTGGAACTGTTCTCTGAATGGCCCTGACGATGGGACAGGGCGTCCGGTTGCGCCGCGTTTGTTTTGCGGTTGCCCGCATATTTCACTGCGCATTACACGCCCGGACGGCATGGGAGAGCACCCGCCGAAAACTTCGATTCTCTCTCCACCTCGTTAACCTTCTTTCCGGCAGCGCTGAAGCGTATTTTAGACGCAGCGGCTGTTCACGGACCCGGAAAAAGGTGCTTGGCGCTTAGCTATGCTATTGAACTCTATTCCTCCCAGATAGATTGTGGTATATTATAGCTCACTATAAAATATGCGTCAACCGGAAATTTTGTTCTGTCGGACGGAAAAGGCCGCCGGAGGCCGGCGTTTTGTGCGCTCTGCCGCTTACATGTAATGATTTATTAAGAGATTTGTTCTGTTTTTTCGCAGGGTGATGTGGTATAATGGCATGCGGCGCAACAGACGTTTGTATACAAAAGACACGGGGAACCTATGAGCATGAATATACGCAAGATGTGGTTTACATACCGATATAAATTGGCCCTGGCAGCGGCGATGGCCTGTGCAGGTGTTGCCATCGGCGCGCTGTCGGAGCAGTGGACTCCGGTCCGCCCGGCTGTTCCGGTGCCGGTGGAGACCCGGCCCGGCGGCTCTGTGCCTGCTGGCACAATGCCAGCCAAGGCCACTCCGGCCCAGGCAGCGGCAACGCCTGACTCGGCCAGCCCCGCCCAGGCGGAGGCCGGAAAACGGCCCGATATTCTCAACCTGGCGGAGCTTTACCCCGAGGGCTACGAAGAGGGCGGGCCGGGGGCGGCCAGCTTCGCGGAACAGATCTATGCCGTTCTGTCCGCGCGGGAAGCCCAATGGAATTCAGAGATATACGATCTTTACAACCAGACTCCCGCCTCGGTGGCAGCCCGGCTGGGAATGCCAGCGGATCAGCTTCTGGGCAAATATAACCCTGAAGTTGAGGGACAGAATCCCGCCGATCCCTCCACCTGGACCGTGCCGGAGTTCGGTGGGATCCAGGTCAGCTACTTAAACGGCGACGGGGCGGCGGCGGAGTGGCGGTCCAATATCAAGGACATCATGGCCATGACCAACGTCTATCAGTATTACGAGCCGGACTCCGGCCTGGAAACCCTGGAAGCCTACGCTTTAGGGCTGTGGAGCGAATCCCACGGCTACGCCTGCCAGATCAGCCCGGTTTATTACTGCGAAGGCTGCCTGGAGGAGACCGTTGACGGAGATACAGGCGGGGAAGCCGGAAGTGCGGCGGCTCCTGAAGCCGTTGAAGCCGCTGGAACAGGCGGCGATGAATCCGTGAGTGGGTCCGACACGGCGGCGAATACGGACGGGGCCGGCGATCCCACGGGCATTGCGGCCTCCGAGGAACAGGGCACCGCTTTGGGCGGAACCGGCGCGGATGCGTCCGCTTCCACCGCGGAGAGCCAGGCAGAATCTGCGTCTGTCCCGGAGACAGGGGACGAGGCGGCCCGGACAGAGGCGGACGGTATAGAGAATTCCGGCGCTGACGGCCGGGAACAGGTGATCGTGGAAGGCGTGGACGGCGGTCCGGGCGTAACGGCCTTGCCTGCCGGCCTTTCGACGGCGGAGGAGGAGACAAGCTCCCATGAGTACGTCTGTCCCGGGCATGTGGATTTGCAGATTCAGCTTCAAGTGGCCGGTCTTACTGAAAACAACAGCCTCTTTGCACTGGACAGCCACGGAAACGCTCCTGAACAAATACGGGAGGACGGCTGGCCGGACTGGAACGCGGAGAACCGCGGCTATGTGCGGACGCTGGCGGACGAGGACTGGTACGAGCGCTATGGCCTGACCGTGGACGGAGTGGTGGTCCGAAATCCTCTGACCGCCCTGGATATTGATCTCTACATGAAGATGGTGCCGGAGGATGTCTCCGCCCAGCGCCGCAGCGTAGTCCGCTATGCGCTGTCCTCAGTGGGACGGATTCCCTATTACTGGGGCGGAAAGCCCGGAAAAACCGGCTACGAGGGAAACAGGTTCGGCGTGGTGGTCTTACCCGACGAGGACGGACGTTTCCTCAAGGGTCTGGACTGCTCCGGCTGGATCAACTGGGTCTACTGGTCCGCCACCGGAAAACGGCTGGCCGGGGAGAGCACCAGCACCTTGGTTTCCTGCGGAACAGCCGTGAGCAAGGACGAGCTGCTGCCGGGCGACATCTGTATCCGCCCAGGCGAGAGCGCCCATGTGGTCATGTTTCTTGGCTGGACGGCGGACCAAAAGATGCTCTGTATACAGGAGACCAGCGGCAACATCAACAACGTGGAGGTGGGCATCACTGTGCCGGACTGGCCCCACTACCGCAGACTGATAGACTAACGGATAAAAGAGGAGCGCTAAATCGATGCGATACAATGATTATGACGACGAACTGGAGCGCATGCGTTCCAGAAAATCCCGGGCAGCCGGCAGGCAGCCCGCAGGAGGAAGGCCGGCGCGCAATACAGCCCGGCAGCGGGAACAGTATAGGGATGAGCCGGAAACCAGCTACGAGGACGAATACGTGGATGAGGACTGGCTCGACGACGATTATGACGGAGTATATGACAGTGAAGAATATATCGACGATGAGGACGGCCTGGAGCCCATTTCCCTGGAGGGGACGCCGTTCGACAGACCGATGAGAAGCGGCAGGCCCCAGCGGAGCGCGGCCTCAAGCCAGGCGCGCAGAGCTTCACGGCCCCAGGCGGGTCCCCGCGGCCAAAGCAATCCCCACAATCCGGGAGCGCGGGCAGGCTCTGCCAAAAAGGCGGCTTTGCACAAGCGGCAGGCTTACGAGGAGGAACAGGAGATGGGCGGAAACAGAAGAGGATCAAGGGGGCCGAAGCGCAAGAAAAGGCACATCGGCAAAATCATCCGCAATCTGATTCTGCTGGCCCTGGTATTCTGGCTGGGCAGTCTGGCCTGGGCGTTCTTTCACAAGCAGACGGGCACCTGGACGGTGGCGGTGTTCGGCGTGGACTCCCGTGACGGGAGCGTGGAGAAAAACGCCCTGGCGGACGTGCAGATGATCTGCACCGTGGACCGTGAAACAGGTGAGATTAAGCTGGTCAGCGTGTACCGCGACACCTACCTGAAGATCAACTCAGAGGGCACTTACCACAAGATTAACGAAGCCTACTTCAAGGGCGGACACAAGCAGGCGGTAAAGGCGCTGGAAGAAAACCTGGATTTAAAGATCGACAATTACGCCACCTTTAACTGGAAGGCTGTGGCGGATGCCATCAATATTCTGGGTGGCGTGGATCTGGAGATCACGGAGCCGGAGTTCGAATACATTAACTCCTTCATCACCGAGACTGTGGAATCCACCGGCATCGGCTCACACCATCTGGAGCACGCCGGAGCCAACCATCTGGACGGAGTCCAGGCCGTGGCTTACTGCCGTCTGCGCCTGATGGACACGGATTACCAGCGGACAGCGCGTCAGCGCAAGGTGATCTCCCTGGCGCTGGATAAGGCCAAACAGGCGGACACCAAGACCCTGGTCAGCCTGGTGTCCGCAGTGCTTCCGCAGCTGTCTACGGATATCGGCATGGACGACGTTCTGCCCATGGCGAAAAATGTGAGCAAATATAACATAGGTGAGACCGGAGGCTTCCCCTTCTCCCGCCAGGCCAAGCGGATCGGAAGAATGGACTGCGTCATCCCCACCACTCTGGAGAGCAACGTAATCCAGCTGCACCAGTTCCTGTACGGGGAGGAGAGCTACAAGGCCCCGTCGTCGGTGCGCAAGATCAGCCAGAAAATATCCGAGGACAGCGGCCTCTACGAGGAAGGCAAACCGGCTCCCACCGGCGGTTCCGGCTCCGGCGGCAGTTCCAAGCCCACCCAGCCGCCCGCGCAGCCGGCGGTGACCGAGCCGGCGGCAGAGACCACTGTGGAGGAAACCACCGTCCCGGAAACCGAGGAGGAGACCACTGAGGCGGAGACCACCGCCCAGGAGACCGAGGGCGAAACCCAGGAGGTCGGCCCCGGTATCACCCCAACCACCGGCGAAAGGGAGACCACCGCGGATTCCGGCGAGTCCGAGGGGCCCGGAGGAAAACCCGCCGAGCAGCCCACCAGGGCTCCTGAAAAGGAGACCACTGCCTCGGCGCCCGGAGAGGGGCCAGGTGGTACCGGAAACACGGATAAGCCAGGCGGTGCCGGAAACGCAGAAGGCACGGCCGGCCAGGAGGGCCCCGGCGGCAGCGCCGGTCCGGGCGGACCCGGCTAAGCTTTGAACAATTGATCGAAAGCCTGTTTTTGCGCTGAGCAAAAGCAGGCTTTTTCTGTGCGCTCATCTTTCTGTAAGCACATCTAAAATTTTTTCAGATATCCCATCTCACCCGTATTTTTGTTGTTTCCGGTTCAATGCGAAGCAGCCTTTCGAGCTGCTCCCGTTCAAGCCCTGTTCCCACCGCGTTGAGCCCGGCGCTTTGGCTGCCGGAAAATTCCCGGACCTCCTGTCCGTTTACCGTGTATTCCACATGCCAGAGTCCGCCTCCTGCCCTGGGCAGAAAGCCTTTCAGCCGCAGCAGCCTCCCTCCCAGCACACGCCTCAGCCTGCGCAGAATTTCCTCAGCCTGCACCTGCGTGTATGTGGCTTCCGGCCGCAGGGTATAATAAACCATGCCCGCCCGGAACAGGTCGCCGGCAGGCGCCGCCAGCATGTGCTCCGTTTTCCAGCGCCCTCCACAAAGCAGCGGCATTAAACTGTCCTCAAAATTCTCCCGCGTCCAATCACGGTTAAACAGGGGCGTCCCCTGAGGAAGCGCGGCGTACGCGGCCGGGTCTGTGCCGGGCCGCAGGACCAAAACCCCGGCGTGCTCCATCTGATCTCTCAAAATACCGCCAAAACGGCTCAGATACGCCCTGGTTCTGGGCGGTCCCAAAACCGTGACTGGCGCTTGCAGCCTGATCAGACCTTCCGCCTCAAAGGGTTCCAGGGAGCGCAGGATACCGGAAAGCCGGGCCACGCCCGATGGTTCCAGGATCACGCGATCAGGCTTTATCTCTTTTAGCGCCTCCCTGATGAATGTCTGCAAATTTCCGGCCAGGGAGCAGCAGACGCAGCCCGCGCTAATTTCGCTGACCACCAGTCCGTCCGCCCGTCCGATCAACGCGGCGTCCACACCTGCCTCTCCGAAATCATTTTCAATCAAAAGGCAGCGCCGGCCCGCCAGACCGCACTCCAGATACCTGTTTATAAACGTTGTCTTTCCCGCGCCGAGAAATCCGCTGACAACCATCACCTCTGTCATATGCTCCCTCCGTTCAAAGCGATCGATAATCCTATAAGGTGATGCTACTCTGAAATCTGTGGGAAAGACAAGTCCATTTAATGTAGGGCGTGCTGTTCGAAAAATGAACTTGCGGATATTGGACGGTGGCGATTAAGATGATAGGCAAGAAAGGGGATGAGGAAATTGATGTTGATCAGCCGGGAATACAGCCTGCTTCTGTTGCTGCTCTCCGGGACGCAGTACCGGATCTCCACACTGGCCAATTACTATGGTGTCACGGCGCGGGTCATCTACTACAACGCCGAGAACATTGAAAAGTACATAAAAGAACTGGTCAAAGACAAACGCAGCCCCGTCCCTCTTTCCCTGAGATGCGCGGACGGCTGCATCCGGTTAGAGGGGCAGCTTCCCGCCAACCGCAGCATACTGGCCGGCCGCATCCTGGACGATGCCCGCTATGAGATCGCGCTGACCCAGGAGGAGCGCCAGCTGGAGCTGCTTTACCGCATTTTAACCGGGGCGTCCGTCAGAATCCCCGATCTGATGGAAACCTTGGCTGTGTCCAAATCCACTGTTTTAAAGGACCTGGAATTGCTGCGGGAATATTTTTCACAGCATTCTGTGCCGTTAAAAGCCGTGTCCGGCCAGACCGGGCCGGAGGGCGACGAATTTTCCCTTCGCCTTGTGGCCGCCGGTTATATGGCCCATCTGCTGAATGTCAACCATGGATTTTACCGCATGGTGCAGGAAGCGCATATCTGGCAGTTCAGGCCTTATTTCCTGTACCTGAACTGCATGGGCGATCTGTCCTTTGGCCGGCTGGCCGAACTTATCGTGGAGAGCGCCTCGGACATCGATCTGCCCTACCGGCTGCTGTGCAACTGTCTCTGCGGGATTATGATTTCTATGATCCGGGAACGGACAGGACACCGCCTGAGCATAAACCGTTCCAGCATGGAATTTATCGAGAATATGGCCTCCTTTGATGCGGCCCGCCGGCTGGTGGAAAAAATCAATTTTTATGTCCCCGTCCCGGGACCGGGAAATCTGGCGGCTTTTGTGGCGCTGATCGCCGCAGGGGCGGAGGAGAGCACCGGCTTTCAGGTTTACCTGGCCAGCCGAATCGACTTTAAAATCCTTGCCGCCAATATCACGGCCGAGGTGTGCCGCCAGGCCGGACTGCGGTCGGACAAAAAGCTGATCGAGGAGGTTCAGTCGGAGCTGTGCCGCGTCTGCATCGGCGGTAGAGGAGCCAGTGAATCAGAAAACAGCCATATGGCCCGCATGATCCGGCGCGATTACGAAAGCCTGTGGACAGCTGTGGAGCGCGGCGCCAAACCGCTGCAAAAGCTTATGGGCCATCCTCTGGATGAACAGCAGACGGCGGGACTGGTCCTGCATTTTATCGACGCCTGCGAGGACAAGCAGCGGTCGGACAAGGTTCCTCAGGTCCTCATCGTCTGCAACAGCGGCCTGGTATCCTCCCGGCTCATCTGCCGGAAGCTGCAGTCCCTGTTTCAGGTCAAGATGCTGGGCTATGTCAGCATATACGAGATGGAAAATTTTCTCATGAACCATCAGGTGGACTATATTATCACCACAGTTCCCGTGCTGGCCAGCAGCGCGGTGGTCATCCAGGTCCATTCCTATTTATCCGAGGAGGATTTGGCCAGACTGCGGCAGATTTTACCCCTGCGCAGTGTGCAGGACAGCCTGGTGGGCCAGATTCTGGAGGCGGCGCGGGAGAGCGGGGGAGTGACGGATCCGGAGGCCTTTGCCTGCCGGCTGGAAACCATTTTGGGACTGCCCGTCCGGGAGCGGCCCTCCCTTGCGTCCCCCGGCCTCAGCAGCCTCATCGATCCCCAGGCGATTGTTCTGGACTTTGAGTGCAGCAGCCTGGAGGAAGCGGTGCGCAGGTCCGGACAGCTGCTTCTGGAGGCCGGCGCCATCGACCGGGTATACGTGGAGGAGATCGTGGAGAATATCCGCCGGGCTCCCGATTATATGCTGATCGGCGACGGCATCCTGATGCCCCATTCCCGGGCGGCGGAGCACGTATTCCGAACCGCAATCAGCGTGATCCGCCTGAAGGAGCCGCTCTGCATAAAAAACAGCGCGTCAGGGGGAATCCGCTGGATTTTTACCCTGGCCGCAGCCAGCCGGACCGGACATCTGTCCGCGTTGGAGCAGCTCTCCAAAATCATTGCAAAGAGCTGTATGATGTGCGAGTTGGATCAAGTTTGCCTGCCGTCCCAATTTCGGGAGCTGCTGGACAAATTTGTTGCAATCAATGATTCAGAGTGAGAGAGGAGGTGACAAATTTGATAAACAGGGAGTTGATCGTCCGGGGAGTTGATTTCCCGGACTGTGAAGCGGCGATCCGGTACGGCGGCGACATTCTGCGCCGGCTGGGATATGTGAAGGATACATATACGGATTCCGTTCTGGCCCGGGAAAAGCTGTTTCCCACAGGGCTTCCCACGGAACCCGTCCCCATCGCCATCCCGCACACGGGAAGCGAGCACGTGAACAAGAGTATGTTCTGCATGATCGTTTTCGACCGGCCGGTGATGTTTCATCAGATGGGGAGCGACGAGGAGCTGATACCGGCTGAAATCATGATGATGCTGGCCATTGACGGCAGCGAACGGCATCTGGAATTTCTGTCGGATGTCTTGGGAATCTTTTCGGACGGCTCCGTGCTGACGCGGATCAAAGATGCCGGTTCAGCCGGGGAGATCTGCGAAATTCTGGGGGAGTTTCAGCAATTACAATTAGAATAGGCGGTGTAAGGTATGGAGAGTAAAAAGGTGTTAATTTGCTGCGCCAACGGAGTTGCAACCTCCACATTCGTGGCAATGAAATGCAAAAACAAGTTCAAGGAAATGGGAATCACGGCGGAGGTGACCACCTGCACCAGTCTGGAGGTGAAGAGCAAGGCCCAGCGCATGAAGCCGGACCTGATCATCTCCAATGTGGGCAAATCCATCCGGGTGCCCGAGGGAATCCCGGTGGTATACGGGGTAAACCTGTTGTCCGGCCGGGAGGCGGATACAACCTGGAACGAGATTCTGGAACATCTGAACAAATGAGGAAAGGCGGGGGAATAAATGGAGATAATCACTGCGATATTCAGTCAAATCAATAACTTGGGCGCTACCATCACCATGCCCATTATCTTTACCATTTTGGGACTTTTAATCGGTATGAGGTTCAGCCAGGCTTTGAAGTCCGGCCTGATGTACGGAATCGGCTTCTCCGGCCTGTGGCTGGTGCTGGATTTCTTTATGGCGGCCCTGGGGGAGGCCGCAAACGGAATCAGCGCCAACCTGGGGTTGAACCTGACGGTCATCGACGCGGGCTGGATGCTGGGGTCCACCATGGCCTTTTCATCCTCCCTGCTGCCTGTGGCGCTGGTAGGCTGCATAGGCCTGAACATTCTGCTGATCTTCCTGGGGTTTGTGAAAACGCTGAACATCGATATCTGGAACTACTGGATCATCATCACCGGCGGGGTTCTGGTCTACCGTTTCACCGGAAGCTACGCCATCGGCCTGGCGGCCATCCTGATCTCCTTTGTGGTGGTGGTGAAGCTGGCGGATCTGTTTGCAGACGGGGCCTGGGCAGGCGATTTCATTCCCGAGGGCATCACGCTGCCGCATCTGGACACCATCACCATGGCGCCGGTATACTGGCTGGTCAACAAAGTCATTGACCGGATTCCCAAGGTGAGAGACTGGAACTTTTCCCTGGAAAGCCTGCAGGAGCGGATCGGCATATTCGGAGAGCCGTCCATCATGGGCATGATCCTGGGCGCGCTGTTGGGCGTGTGCGCAGGGTTCGACGTTCCCGGAATTTTGAATCTGGCCATGGTATCCGCGGCCACCATGGTGCTGATGCCCAAGGTGTGCGGAATCCTGATGGAGGGGCTGGCCCCCATCTCCGAGGCCACTCAGGAGCTGGCCAACCGGAAGTTTAAAGGGAGAGAAATCCGAATCGGCATGGACGCTGCCATCGGCGTGGGGAATCCCAATGTTCTGATCCTGGGAATCATTATCATTCCTATCATGCTTGTGGAGGCGGTTCTGCTGCCGGGCAACCGCATGCTGCCCTTTGCGGACCTCTCCAGCATGACCCTGTATGTTTTATGGGCCGTGGTGACGAGCAAAAACAACATGTTCCGGGCACTGATCGCCGGGACCGTGGGCGCGGCCGTGTACTTACTGTGCGGCACCTTTGTGGCCGGTGTCTACACCCAGGCGGCCCAGGCGGCCTGCGCGGACATGATTCCCACGGGGACCAGCTTCGTCTCCAGCATCAGCGCCGGAAACCCGCTGTACTCCATCCTGCTGGCAATCTGCCGGGTGCTGGGGCTGGGCGCGTAGAAAAATTTGAGGAGGATCGATTATGATGACGACGAAATACGAGGCGGAAAACAATGTACAGCTGCGAAAGGAGAAGCTGCGCGGTCTCTTGAAAGAGCAGGGCACGGCCCTCATGCTGGGCGGGATCATGGCCACGGACATGCGCATCGCCAAGGCCGCCTACCGCGGGGGCTGCCGGATATTTGAGCCGAACCACCCGGCTATGGCGCTGCAGATGGGGCTCTGCGGGGCCACCACCATGAACGAGGCCGAGGCGATCCGCCATCTGGTGCCGATTTCCCGGATGACCACCGCGGTGGAGGGGCTGCGGGCCGTGCTGGGTGACGAGGTGTTTATCACCTGCGCGGCAGCCGGGACGTTCACGGAGCTGCAGCCGGTGCCCTTTACCCAGGAGGACGTGCTGAAGCTGGCCTACGCCGGAGCCGACTGCGTCCACTCCCACAAGTCCTCCATCGAGGACATCGCCCAGCTGGCGGAGTACTGCCACCGGGCCGGACTGCTCTGCGAGGCGTACATATCCGCCTACGACACCTTTGGGGTGAAGGCGCCCACGGACGAGCTGCTGCTAAAGGCCATCGGGGACTACGAGGCGGCCGGCGTGGATATACTGGGCCTGTGCACCGGTATGATCTACCAGGGCCAGGGCGCCACCGGCTTCAGCGACGAGTGCCTGCACCGCATCGAACTGTTCGTGAACCACACCCATGTGGTGAAAGCGCTGGAGGGCGGCATAAAGCCCGGCAATATCGGAGCGGTGAAGAAGCTGGGCTTCGACATCCTGGTGATGTCCACGGCCCTGGACAATATCTGCCAGGATGCCACGGCGGAAACGGTAAAAAAAGTGATGAGCCTCTAAGCAGCGGACCGCGGCGCCCGCTGTGCGCACAAAAGGGCGGCTCCGGCGTCAATTGACGTCGGGCCACCCTTTTATATTGCCGTTTACCACCGCGTGGAACAGACAGTCCTTGACCGTGGGGTTGTCCTTCTGCATATCCCGGATCAGGTTCTTAACATACTCCCGCTTGGTGTGCCCGTCCATGGGGCAGGGGTTTTTGCAGACCGGCAGATTGTATTTGTTTTTGAAACCCACCACCTCCGCCTCCGAGGCGTAGAGCAGGGGACGGATCACCGTGAGCCCGGTGCGGTCCAGCCGTGTGTACGGGGAGAAGGCGTAGAAATGGCCCTCGTAGATCAGGGACATCACGGCTGTTTCAATCAGGTCGTCCCGATGGTGGGCGTAGGCCACCTTGTTGCAGCCCATCTCCAGCGCTTTGTTGTTCAGCGCGCCCTTGCGCATTTTGGCGCATAGGGAACAGGGGTTGGACTCCTTACGGGTCTCAAAGAGCACCTTGCCGATCTCCGTGGGAACCACCTCGTAGGGCACGGAAAATTCCCGGCAGAGCGCGCGTATGGGCTCTAAGTCCAGATTTCCCAGCCCTAAGTCCACGGTGATGGCGGAAAGCTCAAAATGCTTGGGGTAAAATGTTTGCAGATGGTGGAGCGCGTAGAGCAGCGTCAGGCTGTCCTTGCCGCCGGATATCCCCAGCGCCACCCGGTCGCCCTCCCCGATCATATTGTAGTGGTCCACGGCCTGGCGCGTCAGGCTGAGCAGGCGTTGAAGCTTCATATGATAAAATCCTTTCTCGATGACGAATTTACTCTATTCTACCCGGGACCCTTTGCATTGTCAAGCAAAGCGAATTGTGTTAAAATGGAAATCAGAACAACGCATACAAAAGACAAACAAAGGATAGGATAAAATATGAAAAGTTTCAAATATGTGATTTCAGTGAAGCAGGGGCTTCACGCCAAAAACGCAATGGAGCTGTCCCGGGCGGCTTCATACTATGAGAGCCGGATCACGCTGACTCGCGGGGATCACAGCCCGGTGGACTGTAAAAACGTGCTGGCGCTTATGAGCCTGGCCGCCCGCCAGGGAGATTTGCTTGTGTTGGAGGCTCAGGGGCCGGACGAGGAAGCCGCCATCGGATACCTGAAAGGATTTCTCCAGGTAATTCTGTGACCGCTCGCTCCGAATGGGAAATTTCCTAACAGCTAGGAAAAACGTTTCCCGTTTTTTGGGCTGCCGATCATTTATAGTAGATAGCAGAGAAGCTGCCCCGCAGCAAATATAATCAGGAGGGAATACCATGGCAAGACTGGGAATTTCGATTTATCCGGAGCATTCGGACCTACAGGAGGATATCGCTTACATTAAAAAGGCAGGGGAGTACGGATTTAAGCGAATCTTCACCTGCCTTTTAAGTGTGGAGGGAAAAAGCCGTGAGGCTGTGATCGGCGAGTTTCGCGCGCGGGCCGACGCGGCCCATCAGGCGGGGATGGAGATCATCACGGATGTGAGCCCGGCTGTATTCTCCCGCCTGGGAATCTCCTACGAGGACCTCTCCGTATTCAGCGACATGCACGTGGACGGCATCCGCCTGGACGAGGGCTTTGACGGCATGAAGGAGAGCCTGATGACCTACAATCCCCAGGGTCTGAAAATCGAGCTGAACGCCAGCACCCAGCTGGCTTACGTGGAGAATGTGATGGACCACCATCCGGACAGGGACAAGCTGATCACCTGCCACAATTTTTATCCCCAGCAGTACACAGGGCTGAGCCTGGCCCATTTCGACCGCTGCAACGAGGTCATGAAGCGTCTGGGCCTGCGGGTGGCGGCCTTTGTCTCCAGCAGCGCTCCCGGCATCTACGGACCCTGGCCGGTGAACGAGGGGCTGTGCACCCTGGAGATGCACCGCTTCCTGCCCATGGACTTTCAGGTGCGTCACCTGTTTGCCACGGGCATGGTGGACGACGTGATCATTGCCAACGCCTACGCCTCCGAAGCAGAGATGGCGGCCTGCTCGGCCGTGAATCCGTCCATCCTCACCTTCGGCCTCCAGTTGGAGAAGGAACTGACGCCTTTAGAGCGTGAGATTCTCTACTATGAACCGAAGCATGTGGTGCGGGGCGATTTAAGCGAATATATGATCCGTTCCACCTGGCCGCGGGTGACTTACGCCGGGCAGCCTCTGCCCGCCGCCAACACCCGGGATCTGAAACGGGGCGATGTGGTGATCTTAAACGAGGGCTACTCCAAGTACAAGGGCGAGCTGCACATCGTGCTTAAGGATATGCCAAACGACGGGCGCAAGAACGTGATCGGCCGTATACCGGATTACGAGCACGTATTACTGGATTACATTGAACCGTGGAAGGTGTTCGCCTTCTGCGAGGTTCATTAGAGGAGAGAGAACATGCAGAACAAACGGCAGGAACAGCTTCTGGCACTGCTGGCGGACCGGCAGGGCTACATGACCAGCCGGCAGCTGGCGGAAATTCTGCAGGTGTCGGACCGCACCATCCGGTCCGACGTGGAGACCATCAACAGGCAAAACAGCCCGGCGCCCATTGAGTCCAACGTGCGCCAGGGCTACCGTCTGAACCCGGAGGCCGCGGTATTACCGCCGGCCTCTGATTCCGATGCGGGCATACATAGCGGGCAGCTCCCCCAGACGCCGGGAGACCGCTGCATCTACATCATACACAAGCTTTTATTCGAGGTCCGGGAGCTGAACCTGACCGTGCTCCAGAGCCAGATTTATGTCAGCGGTTACTCCATCGAGAACGATTTAAAACGCATCCGGCGCATGCTGGAGCCTTACCCCAACCTAAAGCTGGCGCGGAGCCGGGAGTGCATCTCCTTAAAGGGCGACGAGGTCAGCAAACGCCGGTTTTACCGGGACCTGCTGGTGGCCGAGGTGCAGGAAAACTTTCTGAACTTAAACACCCTGGCCCATTTATACCGCAGCTTTGATTTGATCGAGGTCAAGGACATATTCGTGGAGGTGCTGGAGGAGTACGACTACTCCATCCACGAGTCCCTGTTTCCCATGCTGATCCTCCACGCCGGGACCAGCATCGAGCGGATGAACTGTTCCAACTACATCAACACGGAGGACAGCGGCCAGGGGCTGGAGGACACCATCGAATACCAAATCTCCAAGACCTTTTTCGACCGCATCGGCAGGCGGCTGCACATCCAGGTCCACAGCGGGGAGATCGGCACCTTTGCCCTGGTGATCATGGGGCGGCGGGCCTCCAACTACACCAGCGACTATGTGAATCTAAACGGGCGGTGGCTGAACACCAGAAAGCTGGTGGCCGAGGCACTGGAACAGGTGCAAAACCTGTTCGGCCTGGATTTCAGGGAGGACGGGGATCTGATTGCGGGCCTGAAAATGCACATCCACGGCCTCATCGACCGCCTGAAAACCAGCGTGAGGCTAGAGGACGTATTTCTGGACGAGATCAAACGCAAATATCCCCTGGTGTTTGAGATGGGCATCTATGTGGGAGAGTTTCTCAAGGAACAGCTGGGGCTGGGAATCTCCGATGTGGAGAGCGGCTTTATCGCCCTGCATCTGGGCGCTGCCAGCGAGCGCATGAACGCGGCGCGCCGGTACCGGGCCGTGATGGTCCTGCCCCACAACCAGTCCTTCTCCGATATGTGCGAGAAGAAGATATCCGATATGTTCCGGGAGCGGATGGAGGTGGTGAAAACCTTCTCCTATTTTGAGGAGGCCATTGTGCGGGAAATGGACCCGGACCTGATCCTCTGCACCTTTCCCATCGAGCACAAGCTGGGCGTGGAGACGGTGAACATCAACCTGTTTGTGGATTCCCAGACAGAGTCAAATATCCTTCAGGCCGTAAACCGCCTGGACCAGAAGCGGTTTAAGCTGGAATTTGCCTCCCATATCGGCAATCTGGTGCGCAGGGAGCATTATTACCAGGACCTGGACGCCGAGAGCTCCGCCCAGGTGATCGACCTGCTCTGCGCCGGCCTGGAGCGGGACGGCATCGTGGAGCCGGAATTTAAGGAGACCGTGCTGAAGCGCGAGGAGATGTCCCCCACATCGTTTGTCAATGCCTTCGCCATTCCTCACGCCTTCGGCGCCTTTGCCAAGAACTCCACCATCGCGGTGGCCCAGCTGAAAAATCCCCTGAAGTGGGGCGGCTTTGAGGTGCGCCTGGTGATGCTCTTCGCCATCAACGAGGGCGACCGGCGCATGATCAAGATCTTTTTCGACTGGGTGAGCAATGTGGTGAACCAGCCCCAGGAGCTGGCAAAAATATGCTCCTCCTGCACCTACGAGGAGTTTATCGACCGGATTACCGGATAATATTTCCTAGCTGTTAGGAAATGAGGTTGCGGTAAATAATAGAATAAAGGCCTTATAATAAAGGCAAGTTCATAAGAAATGCAGCGGGCGCCGGATCAGCGCAGTTGCATTTTCTATTTACAGGCGATTGTGTTCAGTCAAATTACAAGGAGGAAATTACAATGGTAGAAGGGCTAGAAATGATCTGTTTTCAGATCATATCCAATGTGGGAGCGGCGCGCTCCAGTTACATCGAGGCGATCCAGAAGGCGAAGGCCGGAGATTTCGACGGCGCGGTCCGGTGCATAGAAGAGGGGCAGAAGCAGTTCCTCGTCGGGCATGAGGCCCATTTCCAGCTGATTCAAAAGGAGGCGGCGGGAGAGCCGGTGGGCGGTTCCCTGATCCTGGTACACGCCGAGGATCAGCTGATGAGCGCCGAGAGCTTCAAGATCATAGCCGAGGAAATGATTGCCAATTACCGGCGAATCGCAGAACTTGAGAAAAAATTGGGAAACTAATATTGAGACGAAGATCAGGAGGGAATCAATCATGAAACGAGTTTATTTATTTTGCAGCGCAGGGATGAGCACCAGCATGCTGGCCAGCAAGATGCAGCAGGTCGCCAACAGCCACAATCTCCCCATCGAGGTGGAGGCGTTTCCGGACGGCAAGATCGCCCAGATCATAAGCGAGCGCCACCCCGACGTGATCCTTCTCGGCCCCCAGGTGAAATACCGTTACGGCGAGATCGTGGAAAAATACGGTTCCAGCGGTATCCCGATTCAGGTGATCGACCAGACGGACTACGGTATGATGAACGGGGAAAAGGTTCTGAAATCCGCAATCAAGCTGATGAAAGCAGCAAAATAAAAATTAACAGATATGGGGGAATAGCGAAATGTTGAGCAAATTAGAATCCGTACTCATGCCTCTGGCTGAGAAAATCGGTAAAAATAAATATCTGATCGCGGTCCGCGACGGCTTCCTGCTGTCCATGCCGCTGCTGATCGTGGGATCCTTCTTCCTGCTGATCGCCAACTTCCCGATTCCGGGCTGGAGCAGCTTTTGGGCTGGCATCTTCGGCGAGAACTGGGTCAGCTACTTTGCGAAGCCCACGGACGCCACCTTCTCCATCATGGCGGTTCTGGCCGTAGTCGGCATCGGCTACTCCTTCGCGGAGCAGATGAACGTGGATAAGCTCTTCGGCGCGGCCAGCGCCCTGGTGAGCTGGTTTTTGATCATGCCCTACGAGGTCTTACTGGAGGGCGGCGGCACGGTAAAGGGCATCCCCCTGGACTGGGTCGGCTCCAAGGGAATATTCGTGGGTATCATCTGCGCCTTTCTCTCCATCCACATCTACGCCTGGGTGAACAAGAAGGGCTGGGTCATCCGGATGCCTGAGGGCGTGCCGCCCACCGTGGTCAAATCCTTTGCCGCGCTGATCCCCGCGGGCATCTCCATGCTGGTGTTCTTTGTGATCAACATCGTATTTGCGCTGACTCCGTTCCACAGCGCGTTCGACTTTATCTTCACCATTCTCCAGGTGCCGCTTTTAAAGCTGGGCAACACCCTTCCGGCCATGGTGATCGCTTACATTTTCCTGCACCTCTTCTGGTTCTTCGGCGTAAACGGAGGATCGGTGGTGGCCGCGGTTTTCAACCCTATTTTGCAGACCCTTTCCGCGGAGAACCTGGCCGCGTTCCAGGCGGGGGCGCCGATCCCCAACATTATCTCCCAGCAGTTCCAGGACCTGTTCGCCACCTTCGGCGGCTGCGGCTCCGCCTTATCCCTGATGATCGCCATGCTGCTGTTCTGCCGCTCCAAGCGCATCAGGGAGTTAGGCAAGCTGTCCCTGGTCCCCGGCCTGTTCGGAATCAACGAGCCCATTGTGTTCGGTCTGCCCATTGTGCTCAACCCCATGATTCTGATTCCGTTCATGCTGGTGCCCACCATCAACATCGTCATTTCCTACATCTGCATGTCCGTCGGGCTGGTCCCGCTGTGCAGCGGCGTGGCGATTCCCTGGACCATGCCCGTGGTGCTGTCCGGCTTTTTGTCAACCGGCTGGCAGGGCGCGGTGCTCCAGCTGGCGCTGCTCATCCTGGGCGTGTTCGTCTACATGCCATTCATCAAGATGATGGATAAACAGTATCTGGCGGACGAGGCCAAGGCTTCCCAGACCCAGGATGACGACGACATTTCACTGGACGATCTGTCCTTTGACGACCTGTAAAAATCAAACCGAACAAGCGGAGGCAACGACTATGAAAATTATAATGATATTTGATCAGATTCAGTCCGGTCTGGGGTCCAAGGACGACGTTATGGTTCCCCTGACCGGAAAAAAGGAGCCGGTGGGCCCGGCGGTTATGATGGAGCCGTTTCTCAAGGAGGTGGACGGTCACATTTTGGCCTGCCTCTGCTGCGGCAATGGAACCTATCTGGCAAATCCCGACGAGGTGAGCCGCAAGCTGTGCGCCATGGTGAACAAGCTGAACCCTGACGTGGTCATTTGCGGCCCGGCCTTCAACTACGCGGACTACGCCGGGATGAGCGCCCGGGTGGCCTGCGACATCAACAGCGCCACCAAGGCCAGGGCCTTTGCCGCCATGTCCGAAGAAAACGAGGACGTTATCAGGTCATACAAGGACCGGGTGGCCATTGTCAAAACGCCGAAAAAGGGCGGCTCCGGCTTAAACGACGCCCTGCGGAACATGTGCCGGATGGCGAAGGCGCTGGCGGATAACCAGGATATCGGGCAGTTGAAGCAGGATATCTGTTTTTAATGACAGGAGGATTTTGATATGTGGGGTATGATCGCAACCTGGCGGATGGCCGCGGAGGGGATTGCTGCCGGGGCCGAGATTTTGGCCACAGGAGGAAATTCCGGGGACGCCATTGAGACGGCGGTCCGGGCGGTGGAGGATTTTCCGTATTACAAGTCCGTCGGCTACGGCGGCCTGCCCAACGAGGAGATGGAGGTGGAGCTGGACGCGGCCTATATGGACGGAAACACACTGTCCATCGGCGCTGTGGCCGCGATCCGGGATTTCGCCAATCCCATCTCCATCGCCAGGCGGCTGAGCGCCGAGAAGGTGAACAACCTGCTGGTGGCGGAGGGGGCGGAGAAATTCGCCCACAGGGAGGGCTTTGAGCGCAAGAACATGCTGACGGACCGGGCCAGGGCCCACTACCGCAAGCGTCTGAGGGAGATAAGCGCCCAGGACTTAAAGCCATATTCCGGCCACGACACCGTGGGCATGGCCTGTCTGGACCAGGGCGGCGGGATGACGGCCGCAACCTCCACCAGCGGGCTGTTCATGAAGAAAAAGGGCCGGGTGGGCGATTCGCCCATCGCCGGTTCCGGCTTCTACGCGGACAGCAAGCGGGGGGCGGCCAGCGCCACCGGCCTGGGCGAGGACCTGATGAAGGGCTGTATCTCCTACGAGATCGTGCGGCTCATGGGCGAGGGCATGAGCCCCCAGGAGGCCTGCGAGACAGCGGTAAACCAGCTGGAGGCTGAGCTTAAGGAGCGCAGGGGAGAGGCGGGAGACCTGTCGGTGATCGCCATGAACAACCGGGGACAGTGGGGAGCGGCCACCAACATCCAGGGATTTTCAGTGGCCGTGACAACCGCCAGCCTTGCTCCCACGGTCTATCTGGTGAACCGCGGCGCGGACGGCCGCTGCGCCTGCGAGCCGGCCTCCGCCCAGTGGATGGAGGCTTACATGCAGGCGCGGATGGCGCCGGTGGAAGAGTAGGGGCGCGCTTATGGAATGTGATGAGGCTTTGGAGGAGCGGATTTTCCGGGCCGTGGAATCCCTGGCCGCGCCCATGATCGCCAGCATAAGGGAGCTGGTGCGCATAGACAGCGTGGAGCAGGAGGCCGCAGAGGGAGCGCCCTTTGGGCCCGGGGTGCGGGACGCCCTCCACAGAGCCCTGGCTATCAGCCGTGATCTGGGCTTTGAGACGGTGAACCTGGACAATTATATCGGCTACGCCCAGTATGGCGGGAGTGGGGATTACATCTGCGCCATCGGGCATGTGGACGTGGTTCCTCCCGGGGACGGCTGGCGGCAGCCGCCCTTTAGCGGCCACATGGAAAACGGCGTGATCTACGGCAGGGGAGTGCTGGACAATAAAGGGCCGGTTCTGGCCTGCCTGTACGGTCTGGCGGCGCTGAGGAACCTGGATATCCCTTTAAAGCGGCCGGTGCGCATCATCTTTGGCTGCGACGAGGAGACGGGCTTTGAGGATGTGGCTTACTATCTGAGGCGGGAGAAACCGCCCCTGTATGGCTTCACGCCGGACTGCAAGTACCCTGTGGTGTACAGCGAGCGCGGGAGGGCAGTGATCCGCGTCAGGGGGAGCAGGGAAGCGCTGGCGCCATTTTTCCAGTTCGTCAACCAATATTTTATCGGCGCCGGAAATAACGGGGACCGCCTGGGAATCGACGTGGCAAGTCCCGGGTACGGCGCGATGGAGATGCGCGGCTACCGGCTGGGACCAGAGGAGGAGGAAGCTTCAGAAAACGGCGCGGTCTTTTTCCAGGCCTCCCTCAGCTACCCTACAGGGATTACCGCCGCGGAGATCATGGCGCGGATTCGGCAAAAAGCGGAGGCCTACGGCCTGGACGCGCAGCTGGTACTCAATTACGATCCGGTGGTATTTCCCAAGGACAGCCCCATGGTTCTTGCGCTAAGGGAGTGCTACGAGCGGGTGACCGGGATGAACGGCGCGCCCGTGACCACCACCGGCGGGACCTACGCCAAGGCCATGCCGGGGATTGTCCCCTTCGGTCCCAGTTTTCCCGGACAAAAGGGCATCGGGCACAATCCCAACGAGTGGATGGCCGTCTCCGACCTGATAACCAACGCGAAGATTTACGCATTGGCCCTGTGCCGGCTGACGCAGCTCTGACCGGTCCTCCCCGTGAAAGCCTTTCCAGGGCCAAACGTGGGGCCGCGCATATCATCAATGGCGCGCGGGGCAGGCTGCGGTCCCCGCGGGATGCATCAAAAAGCGTTACGGGTTCTGTGAGGGTTCACAGGGCCCGTAACGCGGCGCAATGATAAGGAGTGGAGCAATGATTGAAATTTGCTGCGGAAGCTATTACGACGCCCTTCAGGCCGCAAAAGGCGGGGCCGGGCGCATCGAACTGAACTGCGGGCTTCACCTGGGCGGGCTGACGCCGTCGCTGGCCAGCCTGGAGCTGACAAAAGAGAGCTGCGGCTTGAAGGTAATCGCCATGGTCCGCCCCAGAGGCGGCGGATTCTGCTACGATGCCGAAGATTTCCAGGTAATGGAGCGGGAGTGCGGACAGCTCACGGCCCACGGCGCGGACGGCATCGCCTTCGGCTGCCTGAACCGGGACGCCACCATCTGCCTGGAGCAGAGCGCGCGGATGATCGGGCTGATCCACAATCTTGGAAAAGAAGCTGTGTTTCACCGTGCCTTTGACTGCTGCGCGGATCCCTTTCGCGCCATGGAGACGCTGATCGGCCTGGGCGTGGACCGGGTGCTCACCAGCGGCTTAAAGCCCACTGCCATGGAGGGCTGGAGGTTGCTGCGGGAACTACAGGAGCGCTACGGCCGCGAGATCGAGCTGCTGGCAGGCAGCGGGGTCAACGCAGAGAACGCCGGGACGCTCATGGCAATGACCGGCATCACGCAGGTCCACAGCTCCTGCAAGGAATGGAAAACAGACCCCACCACCGTGGTGAACGGTGTCTCCTACGCGTTTGCGCCAGCGCCCTTTGAGGAATGCTATGACGTGGTCTCCGAGGAGCTGGTGCGGTCTTTGGCGGCGGTGGCCCCATAGCCAGTCCCCACGGTCTCAGTTCAGCCCGCGGCCCACTGCCATGAGAAGGCTTTTCTCCCTGTCCGAGGTGTCCTGGGTCAGCTCCCAGATCATGACGCCCCCTAAGTGTTCGCCGGCGTAGCGGGCCTTCTGCTCAACAGCAGCCACGCCGTTGTACCAGACGTCCGTCCCGTTGATCGCAGCGTGGTCACCGGCATAGGCTTGAGGGTCCGCAGCCAAAATCTCCTCGTAGGAGGCCCAGCCGGGACGCCCGTAAAAGGGCAGGCCCAAAACCACCTTCTCCCTGGGCATATTTCGGGTGGTGTGCCAGTATTCGCCGCAATTCACCGCAAATTCGAAGGGGGAATGGCGCTCCCCGTCGCCGCCGTCGTAGGCCATGACATGGATCCAGTCCACCGCGTTTAAAACCTCGTCGCTGTGGGCCGCGGCATCGTAGTAAATGTTTCCGTCCGCGCTGACGCCGCTGATCACCGCGCTGGTCAGCAGCTTTCCCCTGCCGTGCAGCCGGTCCGCCAGGTAGAGCATCAGCTCCCGGTACTGGTCCTTGGAGGTTCCGTCCACCCGTGGGTGCTCCCAATCCATATCGATGCCGTCAAAGCCGTACTGTTCGCACATGGCCACAATCTTGTCCCCGAAGGCGCGCAGCTTCCCTGCGTCAGCGGTGGCGCTCATGAATACCGGCTCCAGCTCCGCGCCGTTGTGGCTCCAGCCGCCCACGGCCAGGAGCACCTTAACCTGGTTGTCGTGGGCGTCCTTTATGAGGCGCTTCGCCGTCTCGGGCTGCTCCAGAGGAAGCAGATCCCCGTCCGGGGTGGGGATGGCAAAGGCGTAGACCACATGGGTCAGCACGTCAAAATGCAGCTTTTCCGGCTGGTAGCCCTTCCAGTCCGGATAGTAGCCCACCACCTTGAGCCCGGCATTGTCCGCCGGCTGCCCAGCCGCATCCGGTTCTCCTCCGCCCGTGTCTCCGACGGGAGATTGGGCGCTGCCAGCGGCATTTTCCGGGAGAGCGCCGACGGCCTTGACCGGCGTTTCCCCGGTATCCTCCCAGACGTCCGCCCGGCCCGGTATCTCGCCCAGCGTCCACCATCTGGCCCGATATAATCTGCCTTCATATACGGCTTCGTCACCGCCGGTGTAAACCGTCTCCCGGTCCCAGTCCGCGTAAGCCGCCTGGGTGACGGGAGCGGGGCGGGAGGCGCAGGCGATCTGGGCCGGTCCGTCACCGGCGCTGTTTTCCGGGGAGGTGACGGACTGGGAGACGGAATACGGAAATGTTTCCTGGGCGGCCTGACTGGGGCCAGTCTCTGCCACCGGAGCCTTCTGGCGCCTGACAACGTGGGACAGACCAAAGCCCGCCGCCATGCCCAGTATAAAAATCAGCAGGAAATACCACATTCTGCGCTTGTTCACGGCAAGTCTCTCCTCTCTTATATAAAATTCCCTGTTTTTTCCTGTATCTATATCTATCTTATCAGCGTTGGCCTGAGAATGCAATTTGTTTTGGACCGACAGTTCCCTCAGCCCAAAACCTCAGCGGCCCGGCGGCTTCGTGGCCGGGGACGGCCAGCCGGCCACAGGTATGGAATTTTCCCAGCCCCGCAAAATTGCGTTGTCCAAATAATCATATTGTGATAAAATAGACATTGTTAATACGTGCTGGAAGGCGGGGCAAGGGATGAATAACAACAGTACGGACTGCGGGATTTCCATTGCGGTCTGCGACGATGATAAATGCTTTGCAGACCTGTTTGCAGGGATGGTCGTGATGGCCCTGGAGCGGCTGGAACGGAGCTGCTCGGTGGAAATCTTCACAAAAGCCGAGGACTGCTGCGCAGCCGCAAAGGAGCGCAGGTTTGATCTGGTTTTTTTAGACATTGAAATGGACGGAATGAACGGATTCTCCGCTGCTCGGAAGATCCGCTTTTTCGGAACGGGCGGACACCAGGAGGAGGGCCCGTTCCTTATTTTTGTGTCCAGCCACGAAAACCTGGTGTTTGACGCCTACGAGTTCGAGCCGCTGTGGTTTCTGCCCAAGGACCGTATTTCATCGGAGCTGGACCGGGCGCTCAAAAAATTTCTTGAAAAGACTGCCAGGCGCGATCTGGCCTACCGCTTTCGGGACGGCATCTCCTACAAGGCGGTCAAGGTGCGGGACATATTTTATCTGGAATGCAGCGGCCACAACCTGGAAATCAACACGCGCACGGAGCGCTTTTCCATCTACGGCAGCTTAAAGCAGATGGAACAGGAGCTGGGGCCCCTGGGCTTTTTCCGCATCCACCGGAACTACCTGGTCAACGTGGAAGCGGTGTTTTCCGTGAACCGTGATACCGTGACCCTGGCGGACTACAGCGTGCTCCCGCTGAGCAAGGACCGGAAGCGCCAGATCAAAGAGCTGCTGCTCTCAGGAGGGTGACGGTATGGAACCTGTCTGGATCGAGCGCATCGCCAATCTCTACAGCAGCCTTTTGTCCGTAGGGCTCATCACCTGCCTGTTCGGCTTAAAACGCCCCGGGCTGAAGGGCGGCGGCGAAGCCCTGGCGGCAACGGCGGCCTATTACTGCGTCCTGGACTTTTTAAATCGCAATTACCAGTTCGAGGGCGTTGCGGCCATCCTCTACGGACTGGTGCTCTTTACCTACGGCTGCCTGGCGCTGAACGGGAGCGCGGAGTACAAGGCGGTTTTCTGTGTGATCTGGAACTGCGTGCTGCTGCTCAGCTCCTTAGGCAGCTTCGTGCTGCTCTACATCTTTACGGGGTTGAGTATCCACGATCTGTGGCATCCCTTAGGCTCCAGCCGAATCACGGCGCTGCTGTGCGGCAGCCTGCTGAAGGGCCTGATCGCCCTGGCGATGGCGGCCGGCAAGGGCTTTGGCCGCATGAACCTGCCCCGGGGCAGCGGCTGGAAGAGGACCTTGGGCCTGTTGGGCTATTTTCTGCTGAGCATAGAGGCCTTTTTGCTGATGATGGGCGTTATGATCCGCGGGGAGGGCGCCGCGCTCCTCCCGGTCTTTTATATTGTGCTGGCCGGCCTGTTTTTTACGCTGCTCTATGCCTTTTACCAAAATCTGATGTGGCGCCGGGAGAGCAGGGAAGCGCGGTATCTGCGCGAGAGCATGGCCCAGCAGGCCGAATACATCCGCTCCTACGCCCAGCTTTGTCAGGAGCTGCGCCTGCTGCGGCACGACGCCAGAGGGCATATGGTGACGATGCACATTCTCCTGAAGGAGGGAAAGCAGGAGCAGGCCGCCGCCTATCTGGAAAAAATGGCGCAGCAGCGCAGCGCCTGCGGGAAAATGGGCCCGGAAGAAAATTGCGGAAGGGATGACGGCGCGGAATGATGGCTGTTTTTTCATTGTCCATGGAAGTATTCGCCATATTTTATGATTGTTTCGTGGCAATTCTGGTGTGCACCCTGCTTTTCGGACCGCGTTTTGCGGGCCGGAAGCAAAACGCCTGCTTTGCGGCGGGATTTCTGGCTTTTATAGGTGTGATGGCCTGGCTGAATTCCCACTCGGTTTTCGAGGGCCTGGGAGGCATTTTTTACAGCGTGGTCCTGTTTCTCTATAGTCTGACCGCCCTGGAGGGCGGGATTTTCCAGAAGGCCTTCTTCAGCCTCTTCTGGAACTGCGTCATGATCCTGTCCGGCTTCGGGGTGATGCTCTTTCTGGATCTGTCTGGCCTCTATGCGCCGGAGGAGGTAATCCGCTATGGCAGCGCCGGACGGGCCCTGTGCCTGATCCTCTGCATGGTGCTAAGGAGCCTTCTGATGTGGCTTATCCTGTTTATCGGACGGCACAGGCAGCTTTTCCAGGAGAGAGGCCGGCTCCGGGCAAACCTGGTCTGGATTCTGTGCCTGCTGGGCTTTTTTCTGCTGAGCGTGACCTTGTTCGGAGTAGTATTCGAAAATGTGAACGGCAGCCTGAGCATGCGCTTTCTGCCCGTTCTCTATTGCGGCCTCCTGGCGCTGCTGGCCGTGCTCATCGTTACCTTCCGGCAGGCGGAGGCGCGGGAGCAGAAGCAGAGGGAGAGGGAATACCTGGAGAAGTCCAGGGCCCGCCAGGACACCTATATCCGCAGCCTTTCCGAGGTCCGGCAGGAGCTGGAGCAGTTGAACCGGGAGCTCGATGAGACCATGGCGGCCGTGGGCGGCCTGCTGGCAAAGGCAGGCGTGCAGGAGGCTTTAACGCGGCTGGAACAGTTTGACGGGGAGTTAGAGCGGTTTGACGCTTTTGCGGTGAACACGGCCAACGACGGCGTCAACGGTGCGGTCACCAAGGCGGTTCAGGACTGCCGTCGGGACGGAGTGCGCTTTACATACCGGATCATGGGCTCTGTGGGTCGTTTTCCCTCCCCCGATCTGGGCATCCTGCTCTGCAATCTGTTGGATAACGCCAGGGAGGGCTGCATGAAAGCGCCGGGAGACCGCTCGGTGGACCTGGTCATCGTCAATTTCCGCGGCTATCTCCGATGCGCGCTTGAAAACACCGTGGACCCTTCCCTGCTCAAATCGAATCCCGGGTTAAAAACCGACAAGCGCGACAAGGCCAACCACGGTTTCGGCCTGAAAAGCATCCAACGCGTTGTGGAATTGTACGACGGGGTCAGCCGTTGGGAAACGTTTCAGAGGGAATCCGGCGAATGGGCGCTGCGCCATGAGCTGCTGCTGCGTTTTCCCTCCGTCGGAAGCCCGCCGGTCTAAAGCCGCGGCAAACGCACAAGAATCACCGCTTCCTCCTGGCCGGCAGTATCAATATGATCAGCGTGACAAACAGCAGCGTGCCAAGAACCGCCAAAGCCATGGACTGTATGAAGGACAGCCGTTCGGAAAAGCGCGCCATCTCTTCCCCTTCAACCCAGCCGCTGTAGAGATCCATGCAGTTGCCCATATAGACGTCCTCTGAGATGTGGTAGCGCTTCTTCTCCTGTTCCGTCAGGAAGCGGCCGGCGCCCTCGTCCCAGTAATAGCCGACCGGCAGTCTCACCGCGCCTTTGCGGGGGATTTTTGTGATCGCATCGTCAATCAGCGCCCAGGCTCTCGAGCCGTCCTCAAAGGTAATGAGATAGTACTGGGCGTACTCAGCGTAGGGCTTCATCCAGAACTTTACCAGCCGGCTCCTGGTGACGGCCGGCGCCGTGATGCCGTAGGAGGTGCTGCGGCTGGCGTAATATCCGCGCTGGCTTACAGGATTTGAGTGATGGCCGCTCTGTTTGTAAATCCCGGTGGCCTCCAGCCGGGAGGCGTCGATCTCCAGCGCCGCGATATAGTTTCTCTGCAAATCTGCTTCCGAAGCGATCCCCGCCGTAGGCTCCAGGCTGGGATAGCCCGCGTAGCACACGGCGGCTCCGGTCTGCCCCTCTTTTTGGGCCAGTACTGTATCCAGGTCCACCGGCCGGGCCGTCCGGTACACAACCCCTTCAAAATTCAGTCTTGGAAGAATGACAAGGCAGAAGAAGAGCAGGGCGGCCTCGATCAAAAGCAGCCGCAAAATTCTCAGAGCGTTCCATTTTCCCATACCTGCATTCCCCCTGCATCCACGTTTTACTCTACACATCATATCATCTATTCTCCATGCGGACAAACGGTTTTGGAAAATGGCCGCCATGAACCTGACGAACGTGGGCCTGTTTGCCGCCATCACGGCGCAAACTCTGGCAGCCTTTGCGGCAGTTTACGCCGCAGTTTACCTTCTGACCTCCAAAGTTTATTTAAAAATCGTATCGTAAACGGTCAGGATATTTCTCCACCCGCGACTTTGGGCAGAAATCCGCCCGGAGTGCTGTCATTTTTGCTAAAATCTGCTATAATAGAAAAAATTGATCCATAATGGAGGATGAAACATCATCTAGCAGGAGGCGGGCATGGAAAATAGCAAAGCGGTGTCTGATCTGTATCAGAAAAACCTGGAGAAATGGGAGAGAAGCAAGAAGCGGCGGGATATGGTCAATATCGTCTGCATTCTGCTGGGCAGTTTTATCGTGGCAGTCAACATGAATACCTTTGTGGAGCAGGGCAAGCTGGTGCCCGGGGGATTTTCCGGTCTGTCCAAGCTGATCCAGCGGGTAGGGCTGACCTTTTACGATGTGAGGATTTCATTCACCGTTTTGAACGTGGTGTTCAATGCGGTCCCGGCCGTCTTTGCCTACCGGCTGGTGGGAAAGAAATTCACCATCTTTTCCTGCCTCAGCCTGTTTGCGATCTCCATCCTGGTGGACGAACTGCCCGTCATCCCGATCACCGGCGACATCCTGCTGATTTCCGTATTCGGCGGAATCCTGAACGGCCTGGGCATGTGCCTGATCTTAAACAACAACGCCAGCAGCGGCGGAACGGATTTTATCGCCATGTCCCTGTCCAACAAATACAAGGTATCCACCTTCAACTATATGCTGATATTCAGCGCAGTCATCATCCTCATTTCAGGCGCGCTGTTCGGCATGGACAAGGCATTGTATTCCATAATTTTCCAGTTTTGCAGCACCCAGGTGATCAACACCTTTTACAAAAAGTACAAGAAAAGGACCCTGCTTATCGTCACCGACAATCCGGCCGCCATATCCGCGGATTTGCTGGAGCTGACCAACCATAGCAGCACCATCCTCAAAGGCTTCGGCTCCTACACCGCCCAAAAAAAGTACCTGATCTACACCGTGCTCTCGGACAGTGATGTGCGGAAGATGAAAAAGCGGATTCACCAGGAGTATCCGGATACCTTTGTGAACGTAATCAACTCCAGCGACGTGGTGGGAAATTTCTATATCCAGCCCTTTGAGTAACAGCGCAGGCGTTAATTTTGTATTTTCCAACAGTTGTCTATTGCAACTGTTCTCATTTTTTGCTAAAATAGCCATATAATAGTAACACAACAGAAAACAAATACGCCGAGTACCGCGTCCTGCCAACCAACAGGAGCGGCAGCGGGAGAACCAATTATTGGGGTGTATTTGCCCAGGGGCGCGGCAGCACACGGCGCGTCCCGGCAATAGGGAACCTTCTTTCCCGAACCCGTCAGCTAATCTCGTAGGCGAAGGAAGGTTAAATGGCTATTTTTCTGTACGCAATTTTGCGTAAACGGCTTTTAGGCTGCCTTCGCCACTCGGAATTTCCGAGTGGCTTTTTGTCGTACTATGACAATCCGTTGTTTTCTGTGAATTTTAATCACACTGGTAAAGGAGAGATTGCTATGAAAAAAATCACCGGAAAACCCAGCCTGTTTTTGTCCGTCACCGTTCTCGCAGTAATCGCCATGGTCCTGACCGCAGGTATCATGGCAGGCGTACCCACCATCCCCCTGCTGGTGGTCAATATTTTCCTTGTTCTGGTCATCTCCATGCTGTTCGGTTATCCCTACAGCCAGCTGGAGGAGGGCATGATGGCCGGGGTGAAGCGGGCTATGGACTGCGTCATCATCCTGCTGTTCGTGGGCGTTCTCATCGGCGCCTGGATCAAATGCGGCACGGTTCCCATGATCATCTATTACGGTCTCAGCTTCATAACGCCCCGGATGCTCCTTCCCCTCACCTTCATCATGTGCTCCCTGCTTTCCCTCTGCATCGGGACCTCCCTTGGTACGGCGGGAACCATGGGCGTGGCCTGTGTGAGCATCGGCGTGAGTATGGGTATCCCCATCCCCATCGTGGCAGGGGCTGCGATCTCCGGTTCAGTCCTGGGCGACAAGCTCTCGCCCTTATCCGACTCCACCATCCTGGCCTCCAGCGCCAGCGACATTAATATCTACTATCACGTCCGCTCCATGATGTACACAACCATCCCAGCCGTGATCATCAGCCTGATCGTATTTTATTTTCTGGGCGCTCAATACGCCCAGGTGGCGATGGACCCGACCGTGATCGAATCCGTGAGGACCCAGCTGGCGGAGCTGTATCATTTTAACATCCTGCTGCTCATCCCCGTGATCCTCATCGTCATCCTCAGCATCCGCAAGGTTCCGGCCATCATGGCGATCCTGGTCTCAGGATTTTCCGGGCTGGCCCTGGCGGTTCTGGTCCAGAAAGCGGCCCTGGCAGACGTGCTGGCGGTTGTGTTTAACGGCGTGAAGGTGGACAGCAGCATGGAGCTGGTGGCCACGATGCTGAACAAAGGCGGCATCTCCTCCATGATGACCACAATCTGCACCGCGGTGCTGGCGTTGGCTCTGGGCGGTATCCTGAGTGAGGCGGGATTTCTTCACACTCTGGTGGAGCGGATCACAAAATCCGTCAAATCGGACCGCGCCGCCATTCTGGTAACCCTGGTCTGCGGCATCCTCACCGTGATGCTGGTCACAAACTTTTACGTCTCCGCGGTTCTCATGGGCACCATGTTCCGCGAGCTCTACGACCGCAGAGGGATTCACCGCAGCGTGCTCTCCCGGACCATTGAGGAGGCCAACACCATCATCCTGCCGCTGGTGCCCTGGAATACCGGCTGTATCTACTATATGGGCCTGTTCGGTTTCACCACTTTAAGCTTCGCGCCCTACGTGGTGTTCGCCTACGCCAACATCGCGGTCAGCATCCTCTGCGCCCTGGCGGGAATCTTCATTTTCAAGGCCATTCCCGGAAATGAGTCTGAGACAGACTGGAGCATCCGCGGCAAGGCAGAGGCAAAGCCGTCGCCCGCGGCGGAAGAAATCCTGCCGGAACCGCTGCCGGAATAACAGCCGGTACTGTTTTTCTTGTCCCGTTTTTGGTATAATGGAAGAAATCTCTTGAAGGAGGAACAATCCATATGCTTTTAGTTGTGAAACGGGACGGGGAAATTGTGGAATTCCGTCTGGAAAAAATAACCATGGCGATCAAGAAGGCGTTTAAGGCCACCAATAAGTTTTATACGGACGACATTGTGGAGCTGCTGTCCATCCGGGTAACCTCCGACTTCCAGAACAAAATCCGGGAGGGCCGCATTGCGGTGGAGGATATACAGGACAGCGTGGAAAAGGTGCTGGAGGAATCCGGTTACACCGATGTGGCCAAGGCTTATATTCTGTACCGGAAGCAGCGGGAGAAGATCCGCAATCTGGATAAGACCATTCTGGACTATAAGGACGTGGTGGACAGCTACGTGAAGGTGGAGGATTGGCGGGTTAAGGAAAATTCCACCATCACCTATTCCGTGGGCGGCCTGATTCTGAACAACTCCGGCGCGGTAACAGCTAATTACTGGCTTACGGAAATTTACGACAAGGAAATCTCCGACGCCCACTTAAACGGGGACATCCACATTCACGACCTGACGATGCTCACCAGCTACAGCTGCGGCTGGTCCTTAAAAAAGCTTTTGATGGACGGCCTGGGCGGCATCACCGGAAAGATCACCGCCTCCCCGGCCAAGCACCTGGCCACCCTCTGTAACCAGATGGTCAACTTTCTGGGCATTATGCAGAACGAGTGGGCCGCCTCCCAGTCCTTCTCGTCCTTTGATACATATCTGGCGCCCTTTGTCAAGGCGGACCATCTGTCCTACGACAAGGTCAAAAAGTGTATGGAGGCCTTTGTGTTCGGCGTCAATACGCCCAGCCGCTGGGGCACTCAGGCGCCGTTTTCCCACATTTTTATGGATCTGAGGGTGCCGGAGGACATGGCCGGCCAGCGGGCCATCGTGGGCGGGAAGCGGATGGATTTCACCTACGGGGAATGCCAGCAGGAGATGGATATGGTGAACCGCGCCTTTCTGGAGACCATGCTGGAAGGGGATGCCCACGGCCTTGGCTTCCAGTACCCGATCCCGGCTTACGGGATCACAGCGGATTACGACTGGTCCGACACGGAGCAGAACCGGCTTTTGTTCTCCCTTGCCTCCCACTACGGGACCCCATATTTTGTCAACTACGCCAGGGGCGGCCTGAAGCCCGGCGACGTGCGGACCTCCTACGAGGGGGTGCGGCCGGACCTGCGCGTGCTGCGCAAAAAGGCCGGCGGCTTCTTCGGCTACGGTGAGCACACCGGCACTGTGGGCGTGGTGACCATCAATCTGCCCCGAATCGCCTTTCAGTCCGCAAATGAAGCTGATTTCTACAGCCGTCTGGATCAGATGATGGATTTAGCGGCCCGCTCCCTGGACATCAAGCGTGACGTGGTCTCCACACTGCTGAAGAACGGGCTGTACCCCTACACTGCCGGGTACCTGTCTGATTTTGACAACCATTTTTCATCCATCGGCGTCATCGGCATGAACGAGGCCGGATTAAACGCCTCCTGGCTGAACGCGGGAATGCAGTCGGAGGCAACGGCAAAATTCGCCGCCGGAGTGTTAAACCACATGCGCAAACGGCTGGTAAAATACCAGCAGGAGTACGGCCATATCTTCGGGCTGGAGGCCACGCCGGCGGAGTCGGCCACCTTCCGTTTTGCTAAGCTGGACAGGGAACGCTTCCCTCAGATCCGGACAGCCGGAAAATCCGGCGACATGCCGTATTACACCAACAGCACAAAGCTGCCCGCTGACTGCGCAATTCCTCTCGACGAGGCGCTTGCCAACCAGGATTGGCTGCAGCCGCTTTACACCACCGGCACGGTGTTTCACATCTATGTGGAGCAGGAGCTGGACGAGTGGCAGAGGGCGAGGGACGTGATTCGGCGGGCGATCACCGGGCACGATATTCCCTGCGTGACGCTTTCACCTGTTTACACCATCTGCCAGTCCTGCGGTTACCTGCCCGGGGGCAGGTCCGTATGCCCCAAATGCCAGGCGCCCGCGGATATCTACAGCAGGATCGCCGGCTATTACCGGCCCGTGCAGGACTGGAATGAGGGCAAGGCCCAGGAATTTAAAAACAGGGTGATGTTTAAGGTCTGAGACAATTTCACAGAACGGCGATTTTGATTACGCGCTGAAACGTGCGGCTCACAGGATGGGCCGCACATTTTTATTTAAATTTGATTATATTTAAAAAGTCTTTCGTTTTGTTCCAGAATTTTATTTAGAAATATGATTTAGAATAACAGCAGTTGGAGAGAACAGAAGGAGGGATGCCGGGTGATCAGGAACCATAAATACCAGTGGAGCATGTGGCTGGGGATTTTTCTGATTATGTTTTGCACTGTTTTGATTGTAAAAGCGGGGATTGACGGGCGGTTCCACTCAGTGGACACGCTGCGTGAATATATAAGGAGCTTTGGAATCGTCGCACCCCTGATTTTGATTATGATCCAGGCGTTTCAGGTGGTGATTCCGGTGCTGCCTGGTTTTTTGGGATGTATTGTGGGCGTTGTCCTCTTCGGGACCGCAGGAGGGTTCTGGTGCAATTATATCGGCATCAGCCTGGGCTCCCTGATCGCCTTTATTCTGGCCAGGCGGTTCGGGGCTCCCCTGGTGGAATCCCTGTTTCCGCAGAAGAACTATCAGGTCTGGATCAACAGGATCCGGAGCGCCAAAAGCTACACCCTGATCCTGTTTCTGTGTATTCTGCTTCCGCTGGCGCCGGACGATTTCCTGTGCTATTTTTCCGGTCTTATGAAGCTTTCGCTGCGCAAATTTACCTGGATTATCCTTCTGGGAAAACCCTGGTGTATCCTGGCCTACAGCATATTGGCCGCAAAAATCGGGTGATGGAGGGATGGTCCGGCAGAGGAAAACAGAGCTAATGATTAACATAAAAACATTATGTCTACCAAGCGCCGATTCCTGATAATCAGCGCTTTATTTGCCGGCTTGTCTTTGGTATAATGGAGTGACAAATGAGAGAAAGGTAATGGGCAGACATGATAAATCGAGACGATATGCTGGAACTGACGAGACGGATGACCCTTGCCCGGACATCCTTTACGAGGATTGCAGGCTGCTATGTGGACAGAGACGGAGATTTTGACGGGAGCTTTAACACGAATTTCCGCAAACTATCCGCGCCGGAGCGGACAAAAAAGCTGAAGCTGGCAAAGGAGATTCCCTTTTCCGCCACCAATGTAAACTTAAAAGAATACGAGTATCCTCAGAGCGCGCGGACTCAGGGAAGTATGTGGCAGCTGCTCATGGCGATGAATGAGTGCGGCCTGAAGAACGACGCGCTGATGGACACCTTTTACGATATTGTCATGGAGCACTACCATCCCAACCAGGAGTACGCCATCCTGGTGTTCCACGACTGCTACGACATTCCGGCCAAGGGCTCCGACGGAGAGCGGCAGTGGGAGTCGGAGGAGGTTTTTGAATATATGATCTGCGCCGTCTGTCCTTTAGCCGGTGAGTACGAGCCGGGCAAGCCGGTGTGCGGTTTTCTTTTCCCGGCATTCACAGACCGAAGCGGTGATCCCAGCCATATCGCCGTTTTTCAGGCGGATGAGAAGCGGCCGCAGCGGGAGCTGCTGCGGATTCTGGGCTTGTAAAACGGCTGGACTTGCATACTAATTGCGCCCGGATACATATCCGTTTTGGAATTAACACTTGACAGAGATTTTTTTGCACCATATAATGGAATTACAGAGATATGCGAATGGCGCCCGCCGTTCGCATATTGTCGTATATGGGCATATGAACAAAAACGTTCATCCGAAAAGGGGAGGGAAACAGATGGAACAGACCTACTGGCTGCTGGCCATTGACGACGAACCGGACATTCTGCGCACAAACCGGAAATACCTGGAAGCCAAGGGCTACAGGGTCGACACCGCAGCCTGCGCCAAAGACGGCCTCGAACGGCTGCGCCAGCGCAGCTACGACTGTATCCTGCTGGACGTGCTGCTGCCGGACCTGAACGGATTCGAGCTCTGCAAGGCGGTGAGGGAGCTTACCTCCGCGCCCATTCTGTTTCTGAGCTGTATGGATAACGAAGAGGACAAGATACAGGGCTTGATGGCCGGCGGAGATGACTATATCACCAAGCCCTACAGCCTCAGGGAGCTGGCGGCCCGCGTCTACGCCCAGGTGCGGCGCAGCGTGATGAAGGATTTTACCATCGATCACAGACAGCAGAGCCTGACCGCAGGCGGCCGCGTAATTCTGTTGTCCCAGAAGGAATTCGATTTGTTTTTATATCTTCTGGGCAATCCCGGCCGCATCTTGTCCCCGGAGGAATTATACCGCGAGGTGTGGCGCACCGGAAGGCCGGACAACGCCAACAGCGTGGCCGTACATATCGCAAGGCTGAGGCGCAAGCTGGATGAGGTAGGCTATCTGGTGGGAAGCATTGAGACGGTTCGCGGGGAGGGGTATGAGTTCCACTCCCGGTCGGAAGCGAGGACAAAACTATGAAACGTTTCCTGTGTATATTCGCGTTGATCCTGTCCGCCTGCCTCACCCTGCTTTTTACCGCCTCCCAGCCGTTTGCGGCAGACGGACGGCAGGCGGAGGAAGGCGTGCTGGATTTCCGGGAGGCGGACTTTACCTCCGATGTCTACGGGCTGTCCGGGGAATGGGAGCTTTATTATGGACAGCTCTATACCCCGGAGGACTTTGATCAAGGGCGGATAAGCGCGCCGGAGTACATTTCCCTGCCCGGTCCCTGGACCAAATTGGGCTATCCGAAATTAGGCTACGCCACCTACCGTCTGCGCATTCTGACCGCCACGGACAGAGCGCTGCTTCTGTATGTGCCGGAGATCATGTCCTCCTCGGTCATTTGGGCCAACGGCCAGCAAATATTTCAGGCCGGGCAGCCGGGCGATTCGCAAGAGCGCACAATTCCGGGAGTGCGCAACGATCTGCTGGCCGTGGTACCTGACGGCGGGACTCTGGAGCTGGTGATTCAGGCCGCCAACTACCATATGAACGGAAGCGGTCTCTTTTATTCCCCGATGATCGGCCGTGACACTGTGCTCACCCATCACATATTCTGGCAGCGCATTCTGGTAGCGGCGGCCCTGGGCGGCATCCTGTTTATGGGCATATACCACATGTTTCTGTACGCCTTCCGCCTCAGGGAGCGGATCTATCTGATTTACAGCATCACCTGTCTGGTGACCACGCTGCGGCTGGCCATGGAGAGCAACAACCTGTTCCAGTATTTCCTGCCGGGCGGAATTGGTCCGGTGCTCAACCGGGTGTTTCTGCTCCTGTTCACCTTGCAGAATCTGTTCATCTGCGTGTTTATGCTGCAGCTGTTTTCGATCCGTCTGGGGCGGGTCCTGCGCGCAGTCTATGGAGTCACCTTTGTCCTTCCCATGGTGCTGATCGTACTCAGGAGCGTCCCCTATGCGACCGCGGTGAACTGGATGTTCCTGGTGCTGGTTCCCTACTGTATCTCAGTGGTCCTGGTGGTAAAAAACAAAAAAATCGGCAGGGATCCCTACCGCCTTTTATATTTTTTGAGCTTGATTATTTTCATTTTTTTCGGTCCGCTGTCAAAGACCATCTTCGAGGGCGCGCTGTTTGTGCCTGGGATTGTCCCCAATATGTTTTTGCTGCTGAGCCAGTGCGCCATGCTCGCCCGCAGCTATGCAAAGGCCCACAGCGAGGTGGAACGGATCAATGAGAATCTGGAACAGCTGGTGGCGCAGCGGACGGAGCAGCTGGGCATCGCCAACCGCCAGCTGGCGGCCTCCCAGGCAGCCCTGAGGGAGATGATCGCCAATATCTCCCACGATCTCAAGACACCTCTGACCGTGCTCAACAATTATCTGGAGCTATTGGGCGACGACACCATTATGGCCAATGAGCAGGAGCGGGCGGAGTACCTGGGCATCGCCTACCACAAGAACCTGGACCTGCAGAGGCTGATCCACAATCTGTTTGAGGTCACCCGGATGGAGAGCGGTACGGCAGTTTACCACAGGGACCGCATATCGGCCGACTGGCTGATGAGGGAAGCCGGCCACAAGTATGCGGAATTGGTTCAGGACAATGGGATCTCATTTGCAGCGGAAGCGGAGCCGGGCGTGGAGCTGGAGCTGGACGCAAATAAGATCTGGAATGTGCTGGACAATCTGGTATACAACGCAATCCGCTATACGCCGGAGGGCGGCAGCATCTCCCTCAGCGTGCGAAAAAACGGCAAAAAGGCGGAGCTAAGGGTGGCTGATACCGGGGAAGGAATCGCCCCCGAACATCTTCCCCACATCTTCGAGCGGTTTTACAAGGTGTCGCCGGACCGCGGGGAGAAGGATGGCTCCAGCGGCCTGGGGCTGTATATCGTGAAAACCGTCGTGGAAGCCATGGGCGGTACGGTGGAAGCGGAGAGTACGCCGGGGACGGGGACGGTATTTACCATCACGTTCCCGTGATTGACAGTATGACGGAGGACTCGCAAAGAGGAAATGCGAACGCGTGCAGAACGTGTTCGCATTTCGGCGTTTTAGGGCTCATGAACAAAATCGTTCATTTTGCCGATTGATCGGAGGTAAAATCAATGAAAGAACTGGACAAACTGCGGGAGGAAAATGACCGACTGAAAGTACTGGCATATCAGGATTCCCTGACCGGGCTTCTCAACCGGGGCGCGATGGAGGAGAAGGTGAGCGCGGCCCTGAGCGACGGGATTTCCGGCGTATTTCTGATGATGGACATCGATCATTTCAAGCATATCAATGATCTGCACGGACATCTGACCGGAGACGAGGTCCTGCAGGAGCTGGCCCGTATCCTGGGATATCTTTTTTTCAAAAAAGACCTGATCGGCCGCATGGGCGGGGATGAATTCGCTGTATTTATACCAGGAGAACACAGAAACGACCTGGTGACCAGCAAGGCCAGGAGCCTGTATTCCAGAGCCATTCAGACCGGCATGGAAATAGGGATTGGCAACCAGTTGAGAATAACCATTGGTGCGGAATGGGTGCGGAAGGGCGATACTTTTCAGACGCTTTACAGCCGCGCAGACCTGGCGCTGAGATTTGGAAAGGCGGAGGGCAGGAAATTTTTAAACTTTTATCAGGAATCCATGAAGCCTGGCAAAGCGGAGGAGGTGAGACAAGAGCTTCCGTCGCCTCCACTCGACATGAAATATATCTGCCGGCAACTGAAAGAACCGGATTTTGCCCGGGAAGCCAACTACCAGGATTATCAAACGTTTCTGTCCATCTACCGTTTTATGGAGCGCAGTCTGGAGCGGACCGGGCTGCAGGTGCAGATTATCCTGATCTCCCTCACCGATTCATATGGCTCCTTTGTAAATCTGGACGAACGCGATTTCCTGATCGCACGTTTAAAGGAGAGCATCTGTTCTTCCCTGCGCTTCAATGACATCTATACGCACTACACTAGCTGCCAGTTTTTGGTAATGACTCCGGGAGCCGCCAGCGAGAACATGGAACTGATCACCGACAGGATTCGGGAAAAATTCTGCAGGCTGGTGGAGAACCGGCCGGATATCCGGCTCTTCTTCAGCTTTTACCCCCTGCGCCAGGCCTCCCCGAAAATAGGCGGACCGCCGTGCCCGAAAACAGAATTTCAAAAAATTTAAATTCCCCTATTGACAGTCTTTGGCATATATGGTAAAGTATGCACAGATAAAGGAAGTGCCTGTCCGATGTCTGCGATTGATTGTCGTGGATGCGTGCAGGCTTTTTTATTACAAAAATTGCGAAAGGACAAACGCCATGAGAGGAACGAACCTGATTGAAAAAATGAATCATTATCTGCGTAACGCGCTCAGTGACCTCGGAGCGTTTAATCGCCATATGCTGATATCATGGTCCTTATTTGCACACAGACGGATTCCCTCTCCCTATCTGCGTCCCGGCACAGGCACGCCGCGGCCAAAATAGGGGATATTGGATGCTGCAACGCATTGCGCCGTCTGTTTGGAACTCACAAACAGGCGGCGTTTTTCTTTTTCCCGGGAAGCTCGACCGGCGGAGCGCGCGGCTGTTGCCGCGAGAATGAGGGTTCGACTCCCTCCCCTGGAATTTCCTCCTTCAGAGGAACACAATCAAATATAATAACAGGCACGTAACTTATCAACCAAGCACAATAAAAGGAGTTTCAAAAATGGACAGCAGCTTTACCGGTTTGAAAGGGGGTGTGACTGCGCCGGTAAAGGCGTCCGCCATGCGCCCGAGGTGATGCGGTGCGTTGCACCTGGCTTATATCCAGCGATTGCAGGTTCGACTCCTGCCGGGCGTACGCTGGGAAGCAGAAGAGGAGGAGGGATCAAGGGAATTAAATATTGGCCCGGGTGATGGAACGGCATACATACTGTTCTCAGGCAGCAGGTTTTGCGGGTTCAAGTCCCGCCCCGGGTACTCGGCACTTGGTTTTTCAACAAGGGATAGCCGGAATCAATCCGGCTATCACGGCCGAAAAGCTCAGACCAGGCTTTTTTGTCTGCGCTTATGGTTTATGATTCCTTGATTCGTTGCGAGGCCGTATTGATGAGATTGTATTTGGGGGGATGGTGGGATTTTGATGGGGTGAGGGGGATTGATGAAACTATGCGCGAAACGCTTGTTTAACGCATAGTTATCACATAATTAAGCATATCATCGAATTTTTATTCGCTGGTATGCTTTTTTCTTTTTGGGGGTGATGTATTGGTTTCTACGGCTACTGCTTCTACGGTTGAGTTTGATGACTCATGGATGGACGCTGAATGGGAATTGCTACAATCGGATGAAACGTATGAAGTTCAGATTGCGGACGTTCAGGCGCTCTATCAGCAAATGGTTATAAGTAATCAGCTTCTTGGGCTTCTTGTTGCTATTATGGTCATTGCTATGATCTGGGCGGTAATGAAGTTCTTCGTGAAGTTGGTTGTTAATAACATAACAAATTATTTTTAGGAGGTGCTTTGTATGATGATGAAACTGATGGAAAAGGTTCGGGAAAATGCGACAACTGCACGTGTGGCGGTCGGAACGGCTGTAACGTCCGGAATGTTGATGTGCCCCACTCTTATCGCATTTGCGGAGGAACCGGCTGGCGGCTCTAATCTGCTGGATGGCGAGGTCATGACTGCGATTACCAGCGGGTTTTCAAGCTTGGCTGCAACGGCAACCCAGGTGTTGGCCGTTGCGGTGGTGACAGGCATATCGGTGATCGGTATGACGGCGGCCGCCAAGTATGCAATGAAAAAGATCAAGGGCACGCTTAATTCTGCGGCATAACGTGATCTGATTCTGGGGAGGGTGCGTGGCGCTCTCCCCTCTTTTTGTACAAAATGCACAATTTCCAAGGTGTGTTGCGGGCTGGATCGGGTGCCTCTGCAGGTGAAAAAGATAGCATATTGTACAAAAACGGAAGGAGGGATAGAAATGAAAAAGCAGTTGAAACGGATCATATGTTTTTGCATGACTGCTGTAATTGGAATATCGGTGACGTTTCCTGTGCAGGCTGCTGCTGTGCCAGTGTCGCTTAGTCCGTCAAGTTATGTATTATCGCTGTTGCTTAATAGTATGGGGATTGATGTTAGTCTGTCTACATTATCGTCTTGGGTAGGCAGTACGGAGACGTATCAAGATTATGTCGCTGCTGGTGAAAAAGGTACGTTATCAGCATGGGAACAGTGGTGTTATGATCAGTCTAAAGCTGAGGGCGGGCAAGCGTTGAAAGACTCGTATGAGGCTAATATCGAATGGCTGGGAAAATTGAGCTGGGGCGATACAGTTGAAACTATTCCAACTGAAAAGCTCCATAGTTCCGCTAAATCTCTTAATGATTGGGCGCGTACATTTCCTAGTTATGGTACAGATGAAACATTGTATAAGCGTTCTACATCTGCACCGGCTCGTCCGCCATGTGATCCATTTCCTGATGATATGATTATTAGTTGGATTTTAGATCAAACTAAAATTGATTCAACTCGTGGAAAATATGATCAATATAATGTGTATTACATTTCTTCTAGTTATACTGAATACGGTAAAGATTATTCTACTGGTTATACATCTTCATCAAGTTATGACGGTATTGTAGGATATCGGTATTCTTCGTATGCGGATTTATATGATACAAACACGGGTAAAAAGATAGAGAAATTTCGTAGATCATCTTTCAGATATTGGTATTTAACAAATTCTTATGAAACAAGTTCGCCGTCAACTATATCTATTCAAGTAACTTATGATATTGTAAAGGATTTGCCTATTCCAATATTTGATAGTAAAGATGAAATGTATGCATACACTTCTGGTAAACAAGTGGACGCGGTAAACGGTAAAGATAAATCAGGGCTTAAAGCAAAGGCGGTTAATCCATCGCTTCAAAAAACCATGGTTGCCAAACCAAGTATAATTGCACTTCCGGCGGATGAAGATACTGCTAAAAAGAATCTCGACGCGGTTAATATGGGGGCGGATGTCGATACAATTATTAAGGCATTGGAAGCCGCTGGTCTTACGATTGACAAGGGGATTGATGTCCCTGATGAATCGGAAACAACTGATGAATCAACGGCTGATGATACCGATAAAAAGGTAATTACGAGTCTAGGACAAATTATTGAAAAGCTAGAAGCAATTCCTAAAGCTATCGGCGAATTTTTTATGATTGATACGGCGGCTGTTGATTTGGCATTAAAGAACTTACATGATACATTTTCATCAAAATTTGATCTTCTTGCAAAGTTGGTCAATATTTTCAAGGACGCTGGTCGTTCTTTTTCGGATTCGCCGCCAGTAATTAAAATGCAAACCCCTGATTGCTTGAAATTTGCGATCAAGGATGAATACATAACTGTATTGGACTTGCGGACATATGCGCAATACTTTGTATGGGTTCGTGGAATTATTGCTGCGGCAATATGGGTTCTATTCGCCAAATGGTTGCTTGATCAATTTGACGTAGATTTTCATATTGGATAGGGGGTGGGGCTGTGACTGATATTATTGTATCTGTGATTAACTGGATGGCAACTGTAGTCGGTACTCTCCTGCCTGATCTATCGCTTGATTCCGGGCACCTGGCAAGTATTGTGGATGGCCTGGAGGTTGTTATAGAGTTTATGTCCCAGGTCAATTTTTTAATTCCGTTGCCTACAATCCTATTGGTCATATCGATTGTGTACGGTTTCCGGCTTATTAAATTTTCAATCTTTCTTATCAACTGGGTGATTCGTCGGATTGCTGATCTTATACCGTAGGGGGAGTTATGAAATTAAAATATTGGAATTGTCGGAATGCTGCCCTGCGACGTGCTCGAAAACGGTCTGCTACTCTCCCACTTCTGGAAGGCAAGGCTCAGTATTTTAAGACGGCTACAGAACGGCAGAAAATACGGTGGTATCGACAGAACTGTAAGTGGCTCTGGTTTAAGCTGTCGTTACGTAAGCGAATACGCTTTTTGGCTTCTCTTCGTATACCTTTTAAGGGATTATCTGTAATCCGTTGGGTGGTGGTTGACTTCCTTCGGGCAAAACCTAAGAAATTCTGGGGGATATATCAGTTTGTAGCACTTCCGGGTGAGGGTAAGACGCTCTCCATGGTTGCTCATATGGAGCGCTGTCGGAAAGAATTGGGGGCGGATCGGCTGTATATCGCGACTAATTTCTACTATGCCCGCCAGGATGTGCAGATTGTGCATTGGCTTGATATGGTTAAGGCAGCAAAGTATGCGAATGATCATGGGATGTATTGTATTATAGCGTTTGATGAGATTCATGTAACATTCGACAGCTCTGATTGGAAGTCGTTCCCTCCTGAAATGCTGGCGTTGCTCTCCTTCAATCGCAAATATGGTATGCAGTTTTTGTGTAGCTCTCAGATTTATGATCGTATACCACGCAAAGTGCGCGACATCGCAAACTATACGGTGATCTGCAAAAACACACTGGGCCTGGATCGGCATTTTGTGAATTACTATTTCACGAAGGCAAATTATGACGCTACGTTCTCGGGTAAACGTAAGCGGGCCGAATTTATTCGCACGTATGTGGCCGGTGATGAACTGTATGGATTGTATGATACGCTCGCCCAGGTGGATCGCATGGTAGAGGATGCCAGCGTTGAAAAAAGGAAGCGTGAAGATGCTATTGAATTGTTGTTTGGTAAGTCTGGTGATGATCCGGGGACTGATTGAGCGGAGCGAAAGCAGGCGCCGGATCAGCTCCGGACGATGGGGCCGCTAGGCCCCATTACTTGACAGTATAAACACTTAACACTCATTTTTTCAATTTGGAGGTTCGTATGGTTGATAAAAATATGTTTGATAAACAGGCATGGGATAGAAACGAGTGGATTGAAAGTGAAATAGTTACAGATTATTTTAATATGACTCTTAGTGAATGCATGAAAGTGTTTGGGTTTAGTCGTCAGGTCGAATGGAATAAACCTCCTTTGAATGGTCAAAAAATATCTACATACTTTAGGAAATATAAGTAAATTTTCAGGGGGAACCATGGAACCATATAATGTTAAAGTGATAACATATCCTGATCTTACAAAACAGTATCGTGTTTATCGTCATACGATTGGTTCAAGTGAGGTATTGCCCCGTAAACCTCTTGATCGGAATCCGTTTGATGGAAAAGTCACAAAAACGATTTTAGTTGATATTGATAATTACCAGGATCATGTAAGTGATGTTAGTTTGAAGCGTACTAAGAAAAAGATATATGATTATGCAAGGTCAAATGAATGGGAGTGGTTCGTAACGTTTACATTTAGTCGTGATAAAGTGAATAGATATGATTACGATGAGTGTATAAAGAAGTTGAGTAAATGGCTGAATAATTTAAGACGTTCCTCTCCTGCTCTCTCTTATCTGGTTGTTCCTGAACAGCATAAGGACGGTGCGTATCACTTTCATGGGTTGTTCAGCGGGATTAATGAGAAGCAGATCGTATGGACTGGTAAGTATGTTGTAAAGCGCCAGAAGGGCCTTAGAAGCCGTTTTGTGAGAACGAGCGATAAAATATATAAGATTGGCTCTTATAAGCTAGGATGGATGACAGCGACGCTTGTAAAAGATAAAGAAAAGGTCACGTCCTACATAACAAAGTACATCACGAAAGATATGTTGAATGGTCTGTATGGTCGTAAGCGTTATTGGTGTTCCAGGAATTTGGTGTTGCCTTTGGAAGAGGTTTTAACCCTGGATGAAACGGACCGATACATACTCTCTCAGGAGCTAGAGGAAAGCTCCAGGTTCAAGAAGGTTTCGCAGTTTTGCTATGGGGGTGTGGCCCAATCAGTTAATATATATGAGGTTTGATATTAGTGTAGCTTATTAAAAATGGTTTGTCAATATGTTGGGGTGATATTTATGGCTACAAATAAGAAATGTGTTAAGGCATATCTTAATGAATCGGATTATAAACGTTTGAAGCAATTTGCAGTAGATCGGGATATATCAATTTCTGCTGTGATCGCCGGGCTGTTACATTTTTATCGATCATATCAATACTTCCCAGGATGTGATTATGATTTCAAAACAGGTGCATGGGTTCCTGATCGGGATAGAAATGATTAGCTGGTGGGCCTACTTTTTCTGCAGCAAAGGAGCAGCATTCGCTACTCCTTTTTATTATGCAATACTTTCAATTTTTTCTTTAAGCTTTCTAACTTCATTTTCCAGAACATTTACTCGGATGAGTAATAATTCTTTTTCACTATCTACTTTAAGTGCCTCGTCAAGTCTCCGGTTAAGTATTGAGTGTCCTTCTGCAATGACCTTGATGTTTCTGTTCGTTTCATTTTCCAAAGTAAGTTTCACGCTGACTATGTCTTGTTTGATTGGTTTTAATTCTTCTGTTATCATTCCTCTAATTGCTTCCAACATTTCTTTGTCTACCATAGTGATATTCTCCTTCTACTGTTTCGCCTTGTTGTTATACTCTGATTATATTGGTATGTTTCTCGATAGTCAATCTTAAAAATTTCTTTAACCAGTCTTTGAGATAGATGACTTTTCCAGTTTACTTTTCTGCTCTGCTCGGTCCTGCTGAGCTTCGTAATTATCTAGATATTCTTTAATAATTGTTTCTGCCATATTCGACATACTTCTATTTTCTTTATCACTTAGTTTTTTTAATCGTTCGATTAATTCTGTTGTCGTTCTAATTGTTAGTATTGGCTTATTAGATGGCATAGTTTTCTCCTTTTTTCAAAAAGGTGCTTGCACTTGTGCTCACTATGTGATATATTCTCTTTAAGAGGTGCAAGCACTTGTGTGCACCTAATGTCAATACGGTTGTTGTAGGTGCATTGGTAACCTTCCGAAAATCTGAGTCATTCCGAATAGGTGTAGGGGTACAACTATTTTACCATGATTTCAGATTTTTGTATATTGTTTTGATAAGGTATCTTAATGGTTGATAAAGAAATGGAGGTTGTTTGATGAAATTGCAGGGTAATTTTAAGTTTTTGGGTATTGAGAAACGCCAGGGTTTTAAAGATCCCTCTCAGACATTTTATGTGGTTGGATTTGCTCAGGGTTTGGACTCTTTACGGTGCTATGTAAATGCTGAAGATTACGGCCGGTATACTATACTTGAACCTTACTCTGACGTTGTAGTGGAGCTTGATTATAATCCAGTTTCTGGTAAGGTGGCTTTGCTGGATATCTCTTAATGGAGGTCTATATGTATTTTACACGTGAAGAGAAGGATATGGCTGTAAAGATTATGAAACATATGAACGCCAATCATTTACATGAAGATGGTTCAGATGAGGATGAATGGACGTTTAATGATGTCATTGGTGTAGCTCTTCGCTATGGTTTAGAACATATAATTAGTAGTCACGATATTACATAATGCTTTAGGAGGCACTGTGCTCACGGTTGCGCCTCCTCTCTCCTTGATTACCCACTGTACCAAGTAACTGGCGGCAGCGTATCGTCAACGTTGTCGTTACCATCGTTGAGAGGTGATTACATGCTTATTGATCTGGACCGGCGTGAACTGTCTTATGTGCAACACGTTGTACGCCATCAGTTGGAAGCCACACAACATACATATGAGCGTAATCAGCGAATGTTTGGCTCCAGTATGGAAATGTCTGAACGTTATGCAAACATGGAAGCTGAAATTAAGGTATTAACATCTGCTCTCGATAAATTGATTCTCGGCATTGCAGACTGTAACATCGATGGTATGAATTAGCACGGATTATGTCAACTATACGTAAAACACCACATTATACGCTTGTTTAACGCATAGTTATTGCAAAAAAACGCATACAAACACACTTACCATGCTTCCACACGCCCATACAACTATTGGCTCATATATCTATACTCTAACTGTTTTGCCCCATCTTCGTTGATTCTCTCATGGTATTCAATGTCATTTTCATCGAATAATTGTATCAGCTCATCATATGTATTCGACATTTTCTCCGCATAGCCATTCCTTAGATTGACCAAATTTTGATACATAATATTACTGGTGGCCAAATAATTCTCCAGTAATGTAATGATCGCCTGATACGCTTACGTTATCAATTCCTCCTGAATGTCATTTATGTCTGTACGGTATTGATCGTTCCAGTCTTTTCGCTATCGATCATCGTATCAATGAGATCAATCACTGCATGGTTTATTTCTTTGCTGTTGATTAAAAATACGTCTGTTCGATCACTCAATATACCGTTTTTACTTATCCTTAGACCACCCACTTTTTCACCCTGTAATTTGTTAAATTAATAACAACCTTCCACCTCAACCTCCATTAACATCTGCCCCCGGAAGGCGGCGTACGCCTCGGCCAGAGCACAAAGCTCCTGCTTTTTCCCGCGCTTCGCCCACAGCGTCATTCTGATTTCCATGCCACGGCCCTTCTTTTTGCCGGTCCATACGCCGATGATCTCCCCGCGGTACAGGATGGCGCCGGGATTTGCCACCAGCTTCCATATCCGCCTGTGAAGCGATTTGTCCGGCTGCAGGATCAGCCTGTCCCGCTGATCCAGGAAGGGATCGTGTCCGCCCAGCAGAAGCAGCTCCCGGGACAGGGACTCCGTGGAGAGGAACTGTTCTCTGTCTGCAGACAGAATGAAGGCCTTTTTCCCTAACACAGCGACCGGTTCCATCTCCTCTGCCGCAAGCTGCCACATGCGCCTTCCCTGTTTTCCGGAACACCCCAGCCAATTCGCGAACATGTCCGTGGTAGCCGGACCATAGCAGTGTAAAAATTTGCGCACCAGCTTCCCGGCGGCCTCCCCGTCCACACTCATATCATGGCCCACCCAGCTCCTGTAGGAGGTAAATGTGGGGCTGCCCCCGCTCCGCTCTCCGAACACCACCAACCCCAAAAAGGCGCAGGGCCGGAGCATAAAGGACACCACCGCTCCCCCCACGGTCTGTTTATCCGGGCTGCCGTACATGGACGGCTGGCTCCACAGCTGCCGCTTCGCGGCCGGCAGAAGCGGCAGCATCCAATCTGCGATCCGTTGGTCCAGAGCTGTTTTACTGAGAATGCGCTCTCCATCCATCTGAGGCATCACCTGTCTCATCAGTGCAAACAGCTCGTCAAAGCCCATCTGTAAAAAATCGAGGGCCAGGGCGATTCCCTGCGTATAAATCCACGGCTCATCCCCCGCGGCGGTCAGCGCAGCCAAAAACGCGCTGCTCTCAGCGGTGGGAAATACCACCGGCGCTCCCCGCAGGCTCCACGCCTGCAAAAGCGTTTTATCCTCCCACAGCAGGCGCTCCATCTCCGCCATGGTGCAGCCGGGAGCCCGGTTATAGAGAGCCGCCTCCCAGGCTCCGGGCGGGCTGTTCTGCATTCCACAGGCCCCCACAAGGGCCTGGATATCCGCAGATTCATATACTGTGTCCAAATGATGGGCCCGCAGCCGGAAATTGCGAATCTGTTCAACACTCAGCTCTGTCATATGGCGCCCCCTTTCCAATCCGCAATCTAATCCACAGGGGTCTCTTCTTCATAGTACGCCCCTGTTACCAGGTTCTCGATCCGCAGCACCCGCGTCACGCTGCTTCCGTCATCGATCAAATCGAAATCCGGAGGCAGCTCATAGACGACGGTATTTGTCTCCGGCACCGGATTCTTGTGATAGAGATACTCATCCATGGGACCCTCCGGATTTTCATTGCGCTGTCCGATGTAGAAGGGATCGATGACCCTCACTTCCGCTTTAGTCTCCGAAGTACCGTTTTTGATCACAAACCAGCTGGTCATCCGGTGATTCTCAGCCAAATACAGCACCTGCTGTTCGCCGTCCGCAGGCACGCCCTTCCACTCTACGCTGACCCTGGTTCCGTCAGACAGTTGAAATACCTGGCCCAAATCCGCCATCTCGGAAATGTCCCGGTACAACAGCGCCTCATCTCCCTGGGATAGCTCCCTCCTGGGCGGCATGACGATCACATCCCCGGCAATCTCCGCTTCCGTCTTGGGGACAATGATCATTTGTCCCGCATAAATTAAATCCGCGTGGGAGATATGATCCCGGTTGCGCCGGAAGATCGCCGTCCACATAGTCGGATCACAGTACCTGTCTTCAGCGATGGACTGAAGTGTATCCCCTCTTTGGACGCGGTACATCTCCCTGTCCGTCGACTTTAAATTCACGATAGACGGGACACCATTTCCATTTATATCCAGATAGACAGCCTCTTTTGCGGACTCGCGGGACGCCCCGCTTCCGGTCTCCGTTATCCTGACCACACGCTTCACTGAGGCGATACCCCGGCCCAGGCTGCGGTAATCAAAATTCTGGGGCAAATCGTAACAGACGGCGCTGCCGGCAGCAGACGGGACTTTCTCGTATAGATACGCATCCACAGGCCCAGAGGCGTGTTCATTTTTGCGGGCAGTGTACAGCGGGGTAATCGCCTGCTCCGGCGTCAAAATCACAGAGACGCCGCCGTTGTCGATCTCATGCCAAAAGCTCATCTCATAGCCGTCCGGCAGGACAAGGACCTGTTCTCCGGTATCAATGCCCACTTGGGCAAAGGTGGGATCATTCTCCCCCACTTTGCGCCAAAGGACCTCCACAGAGGTCTCATCCGCCGTACCGTAGAGGCTGCTGTACAGATCAAAATGGTATTCCGCGCGAATTTCCTCCTGAGTGACACACTTCTCCCGCCCGTCCTCCGCTGTCTCAGCGCGCGCAGTCTCACAAAAAACACCCAACGCCAGCGCAGCGGACAGGGCCAAAACCGCTGCCGTTTTCCTTCTCTCACAAATGTTTCCGCATTTTCTCATGGGTCGTCTCCTCACAGCGCTCTGTTTCCGCTTTCTCATATCCGCAGAACCGCTTATATCTCTCATCATACCCTAGCTCTGCCCTCTTTTCAATCCGTTTTTTACCAAATCCGCTATCCGCAGGGGCATGGCCGCAAATTTGCCGCCGGGCCGCGCAAAACCGAGGGAAGCCGCGCGCCGCTGCTCTCCCGGCTTCCCGGAAAATGAAAAAAGCATTTACAATATCCCCGCATTTTACTATACTAAAATGTATCAGAGAGAAAGAAGTTGAATGCAATGTCAAATTTATCATATCACGAACAGAAGGACCGGGAAAACATACTGAAGCTGCGGGAGATGATGAACGGCCTGCCCCCGTTCTGCAAGGATTTTTTCCGGGGCATTGAGCCCAGGACCTCCTCCCGCACCAGAATCGCCTACGCCTATGACCTGGGTGTGTTTTTCGACTTTCTGGTAAAGGAAAATCCTGCCCTCTCCCGCCTGGACAAGACCGCCGTCACCCTGGAGCACCTGGACCAGCTCACGGTGGGGGATTTCGAGGAGTACATGGAATACCTGAAATACCGCTTCAACGACCGGGATCAGGAGGTCATGAACAAGGAGCGCGGCATCAAGCGCAAGATCAGCTCCCTCAAAAGCTTTTACAACTACTTTTACCGCACGGAACGCCTGAACAACAACCCGGCTGCCAAGATTCAGCTGCCCAAGCTGCGGGACAAGGAGATCATCCGGCTGGATGTGGACGAGGTGGCTCTGCTGCTGGACGAGGTGGAACAGGGCGACAAGCTGACGGAGAAGCAAAAGCAATTCCACGAAAAAACCAGAGTCCGTGACTTGGCCCTGCTGACCCTGCTGCTGGGCACCGGCCTGCGCGTGTCCGAGTGCGTGGGACTCAACATCAAGGACGTAGATTTCAAAAACGGCGGCCTCAAGGTTTACCGCAAGGGCGGCAAGGAGGTTACCGTCTACTTCGGCGAGGAGGTTGAGCAGGCCCTGCTGGATTATCTGGAAGAGCGCAGGCACATCATCCCGGAGTCCGGCAGCGAGGAGGCCCTCTTCCTCTCCCTGCAGAAAAAGCGCATGTCCGTGCGCAGCATTGAAAATCTGGTGAAAAAGTACGCCAAAACAATATCCCCCCTGAAGCCCATCACCCCGCACAAGCTGCGCAGCACCTACGGCACCGCGCTGTACCGGGAGACCGGGGATATCTATCTGGTGGCCGACGTGCTGGGCCACTCGGATGTAAACACCACAAAAAAGCACTACGCAGCCCTGGAGGACCAGCGGCGGCGCAGTGCGCGGAACAAAGTAAAGCTCAGGGAAGAGTAAACCATGGGGCGGTCCGATGCTGTATCCGGAACCGCCCCTCTTTTTATGCGCAGCGCGCAGCAGGACCTTTAATCGGGCTGATCGGCCGTGCGCCCCATACTCCGGACCGCCCCGCCTTACGCGTTGGGCTCATAGATAAAATCGTACAGCGTCCGGTACATTCTGGCCGGGTCAATGGGCTTTGCCAGATGCGCGTCCATGCCCGCGGCCTTGCTCTTCTCAATATCCTCGTCAAAGGCGTTTGCCGTCATAGCGATAATGGGGATCGTGGCCGCGTCCAGGTTGCTGAGATGGCGGATATTGCCCGCCGCAGTCAGACCGTCCATGATGGGCATGCGGATGTCCATGAGGATGGCATCGTAATACCCGGTGGGCGATTTGCTGAACATCTCCAGCGCGCGCAGCCCGTTCTGCGCGGTATCCACCTGGAATCCCCTGCTCTCCAGCAGCATCACCGCCACCTCGGTATTGATCGCGTTGTCCTCCGCCAGCAGCACGCGCTTGCCGGAAAAATCGTAATCCTCCTCCTCCGGCAGCTGCGCTTCCTCCTCCTTCTCGCCCAGCGCCTTTGTGAAGGCGGAGATCAGGGACGACTTGAACATGGGCTTGCTCACCAGCAGATTCACGCCCGCCAGCTTGGCCTCGTGCTCGATAGACACCCAGTCGTAAGCCGTCATAATGATGATCGTAACCTCCGCCCCCACGATGGAGCGGATTCGGCGGGCAGTCTCAAGGCCGTCCATCTCCGGCATCTTCCAGTCAATGAGGATCATGTCGAAATACCGGCTCTCAGCCCACAGCGTTTTCACCCGATCCACGGCCTTGCGGCCGCTGTCCACCCACTCGGCGGTGACTCCCATCTCTTTGAGGGTGACGACCGCGCTCTCGCACACAGCTACATCATCATCCACCACCAGGGTCTTTAAATGGGAAAAATTGTAATTCTGTTTTTTCTGATGATGCCGCAGCTTCTCCTCCTCGCTGATCCCCAGCTTCACATCCACTGTGAACTCCGTGCCGATGCCCTTGATGGAGCGCACATTGATCCTGCCGTCCATCATATCCACAATACTTTTCGAGATAGCCAGGCCCAGCCCTGTGCCCCCGAACAGAGCCGTGGTTCCGGTGGATTCCTGAGAAAAGGGTTCGAAAATATGGGGCAGGAAATCCTCGCTCATGCCCACGCCCGTGTCGTTGACTATAAAGCGCAGGATTGCGTCGGACTTCATTTTCCTGCGCTCTGTGGCGGAGAACGTCACCTTCCCGCCCTCGCCGGTAAACTTGATGGCATTGGACAGGATATTGATCAGCACCTGCTGGAGCTTCATGGCATCCCCCATATAGTAGTCGCTCAGGACAGGGTCGACGATGCACTCGTACTCCACTCCCTTGGTGGCCGCCTGGGCGTAGCAAATCGAATTGATTCCGTTAAGGAAATCCTCGGTGGGAATCCGCTCGTTTTTCAGCAGCATCTTGCCGCTCTCAATGCGGCTCATGTCCAGGATATCATTGATCAGCGACAGCAGGAACCGGGAGGAGATTCCGATTTTGGCGATGCAGTCCTCCACCTGCTCGTCGTCGCCGATGGACTGGGCGGCAATGGTGCTCATGCCGATAATGGCGTTCATGGGTGTGCGGATTTCGTGGCTCATCCGGCTGAGAAAATCGGATTTTGCGGCGTTGGCCTGCTCGGCGGCCACCAGGGCCGCGGCCAGCTCCTCCTTCTGCTTCTGCTCCTGGCGCACCACATCCGTCACATCGGCCCTGGTCATGCAAACCCGGCCCAGCTCCTGATTGATGTAAAATACCTGGAACCGTTTGATCCGCAAATCGCCCTCTTCCAGAAGTTCCAGAATAAAGGTGTACGCGTCCTGCTGCTCCAGCTGCCCCTTCATATATCCGAAATCCAGCTTTTCCAGGAACTCACGCTGCGCCTCTTCGTTCATACAGCGTTTCGCGACCAGCCTGATCTCCTCCTGGAAATTCCCGCTCAGCGGAATAGTCGGCTTCCACTCGTCCGAAAAGCCCACCAGCCTGTATCCTGCGTTGGAAATATCAATTTCAGTAATAATATCATAATCCAGCTTGGTAATCTTCTTCAGCAGCAGCTCCTGCAGCCTCTGCTCCGTAACGTCCTGGGTATAAAAGAAAAGGATGATATCCCCGGTCTCAGGATTCAGACAGGAACGGAAGCTGGTGTCGCTCCAGAAGGCGGTTCCGTCGTTGCGCCTGCGCAGGAAATTAAAATGGTAGTCCACTTTCCCCGCGTTGTAATCCGCAAGAACCTTTTCCCGTCTCAGCGTTTCCCGCATGCTTCTGCCGTACTGCGGGTCCACCGCGGAAGCCGCCAGATTTTCCACCGTCTGCTCGTAGGTATCGCCGACCCTGGCCACCGCCACATTGGCTGTGGAGATATAGTTCTCCATCTGTTCCTGTGTGATATTGATGCGCCCCTGAAAGGTGCCGTCCCTGGATGAGAGCTCGGCAAAGTAGGTCATTTCCTGCTCGTACAGCTCGTTGATCCGCTCCTGCAGGCGTTTTTCCTCCGTGATATCTACCAGCACGCAGTAGAGATGCTGTTCTCCGTTGGGCTCCGCATACAGCTGCGCCTTGACGGACGCCCATTTGATGCTGCCGTCCTTGCAGACCAGGCGGTTCTGGCAGTGGAAGGTGTTTCCGCATTTCAGCTGTTTATGCATCTTGTCCGCCACAGCGGGTAAGTCCTCAGGATAAACGACCGCGGACACCCTGTTACCCATGGCGGCAAACTCGTCGCGGCTGTACCCGATAAACTCAAAAAGACCGTCGTTGGCGTCCACCACGGAGAGGTCCCCGTCAAACCGGCAGCGGAAAACTCCGCCGGGGATGTTGTTGTAAAGGTGCAGTATCTCCTCCTGCGCCTTCTTCTGAGCCGTGATATCCACGCACACCGAGGCGATGGCCTCCCGCCCGTTCTCAGCCACGGTCCTGCGGCCCAGATCGTGAACCCAAATGTAAGACCCGTCCTTTTTCTTCATCCGGTAATCCACCGCATACTCGCCCTTTTCCGCCATCTGCGCAGTCACGGCCCGATCCGACGCCTCCCGGTCGTCGGGATGCATACAGTTGGAAATCATGCCGCCGATATCAGCAACAAATTCCGCCTCATCCTCATACCCCAGATAATCCAGCATATGACGGTTGATAAAATAAAAGGGAAAGCCCGGCTCAACATACCCGCCCATCATACCGCCGGGCACGGAGTCGCTCAGCAGCTCCTGCCTCTGCCTGGCAATGTGCTCCAGCACCAGGGTCTGGGGGTAGTGCTCCCCGCCGGTCTGATTCCGGCTGGGCTCCGCCACATGGATGCTGAACACCTTCCAGAGTCCCCGCTCCAGAACCAGCGTGTAGAATCCCCGCAGATGCCAGGTGTACAGCGAATTTTTCAGCGTGATCTCAGCCGACAGATTGCGGACGTTTTCCGCCGGGGCCTGCTGGCAGATCACTGAAATTTCACAGGAAAACGGCTCCTGTATCTCGGCAATATCCTGGCGCAGGTAGTCGGTCATCGCCGCCTTCCCACAGGCCGCCTCCCCCTGGCCGCTGCCCACAAAGCTCACATTTTCAGAGAGAAACGCCGCCGTTGCCTCCAGATTCCGCAGCTCAAACCAGTTGTGAAGAAATTCATTAATTGTCTCAATCGCTGTTAATTGTGTTTGCATTCTCTATATCCCCTGTTTCCTTATCATTTGATCCGGCCGCCCATCGCCTTTGCCGCCTTTCGGCGTTCTTTCTCCCGCCTGCGAACACCTGACCGCCAATATTGTTTGTATATCGCCAATCTGCGCTTCGCACGTCACCCGATAGTGAATCCATCCGCCGTCTCCGCAGGGATACCGGTTGTCAATATACTGCCGGGCATAGGTCTGCAAACTATCATATATCGATTGAAACTGCGCGTCGGATAATCGGACCATAACGGTGAACCCGCCGCGCTCGGCGAAAATATTGCACAGAAGCTTTTGCTTTCTCCTGTGGGCAATCCCCCAGCCATATTTATTGCCGTAGGGAAATGTGATGTGCTGCTCCGTCCCGTACGTCTGTGACAGCCACTCATTGATCCGGGCAAACCATTGGCCCGTCCCGCCGCAAAATGCCGTCATATCCGCCGGCGTCGGCTTCTCCTGCCGATTCAGCATCCGTTCGTACATACACGTACCTCCGCATATTTGATTTCACACGCGACTATTCTACCGTTTTCGGATAAACGTAATCACCCAGTCGTCCTCCCGCAGCTCATAGCGGCTTCCACAATAGGGGCAATACCGCTCCCTGGTGGCGTCGAAGCTTGCCCCGCAGCTTTTGCAGTTCACCTTTTTTACAGAAAAGCCGTAGTCCACCGGACGGCTGATATTCCGGCAGAGCCCCACCTGATACAGGTCGGACCGACGCTTCAAACCGCTGCCGCAGCAGTACACGTCCGTCATATATACATTCAGGTCCAGATAGCAGTATTCTCCCTCAATCCGGCCCCCGTTTAAGCTGACGGCCCCATCGAACTGAGCGTCCACAATGCAGTCGAACACGCCGGCGTCGAGCTCCGGCCCGTCGTACACCGCAAGGCCGCTTCTGTCGTCCGTAAAGATGAGAATTTTCAGCAGTCCCTGCACCTTGCCGAAAAAGTATTCAAATGTGAACCCGGGATCAAACTGCCTCATAAAGTCCGTCAAACGCTTTTTCGCCGAGATCTGTCCGGCCGCCCTGGGAACCATCTTAAAAGCGTCTCCGAACACGCGCCCCAGCAGGCGGATGGACAGCGCGAAATAGCCGAGCACCGCGCAGATACCCATGGTAAACGCCAGGGAAAACAGCAGAAGAATCAAGTTCTCGCCGTGGAGCAGATCCATGATCAAACCCGGCAGCCGGATGAGAAAGCCCACCGCGCCTCCTGCGATCATCCACCTGGCGCTGCGGCCCCTGGCTTCCGCCTCTCCCAGCCCGTAATCCCGAAGGAAATAGTAGTTCGTAACCTTGGGGAACAGATCCGGCATGAGGAATCTGGTATGACAGTAGGGGCAGCCCTCCAGCAGTGCGTCCACATTGCTGATGGCGCCGCAGTTGGGACATATGCAGGATGGCGGAACCTCCGTCCTGCCGTTTAACCAGGTGATCACGGTGTAGAGCAACTCGTCGTCCTTTGTGGTCAGGCACCTTCTGCCGTCCCGATCAAAATCCGTCTCCCTGTGCATCGCCTTCCAAACCAGCTTGTTGGTGTATTGCAGGTCCGAGAAAACCGCAGAGGACGCCTGTTCCTGCCGATCCTTCCGCTGTGACAGCCGGTACGAAATTTTGACGTGATGCCGCTCCAGACGCTTTTTCTGAAGCGCCAGCCCATAGCGGATATCCTGGTTTCCCATAGCCGGAGTCTCTCCGCTGATCCCCCACCGGCACAGTTGGGAGGCGAACTCCTCGAAAATCTGTTGATCTGTCTTTTCCATATGCAATACTCCCCCCGAACGCTATCATATAAAAGTCAATAACGCAATTATAACATGTCTTTTCCAAAATGGACAGAACCAGAGCGCATAAAAATATCTCCAGCCCCGCAACGGCGGCTGGAGATCAAAAAATACAGGCAGCTGATTTGTCCTTCGTCTATTTTATTTCGCTGAATTCCACCTTTTCCCCGTTTGGCCCGACGACGATAAACCAGCGGATATCCTGCGGCCAATAGGTGGTGGGCTGCACCTGCTCCGCGCAGTCCTCCATCATCACGCAGCCGCTTTCTTTGGCTTTCTGGTAAAGAGTTATAATATCGGCAGCCTCGAACGCAATATGATCGATGGCTCCCGGCTGTCCGGACGCGTTCTTTCGCTCATACGCCTCAATTTTGATGCCGTAAAAATCAAAAATCACAACCCGGACCGGTTGGCCGTCCTCCTGATCCATTTTATCAAAATAAATCTCTGCTCCCAGATTCGTATAAAATTTGACCGTAGCTTCCATATCCCGGGTGGGGATCCCGATATGGTGCAGACCCTTTATATGCTCTCTCATTTTATTCGCCTCCGTCAGGGCATCTCCCGGTATGGTTCTATGATCTCGTCGATTTTCACCATTGTCTCCTCATCAATCGACCAGTCCAGGGCAGCGATGTTTTGCTTGACCTGATTGACAGATGAGGCCCCTCCGATGATGGACGTCACCTCCGGCTTCTGGCGCAGCCAGTTGATGGCGATCTCGTTGGTAGGATGCCCGATTTTCTCCGCAAGCTCTTTTAGCTTCTCATAGCCATCAAAATACTTCTGGTACAATTCACCAGACAGCTTCGGATTTTCATTGCGGATATCCGTCTGTGAAAATGTGTGGCTGCGCGTGAACCGCCCGGCCAAAAGCCCCTGGAACATGGGACTGTAGGGCAGAAATGCCTGTCCGCGCTGCCGAACGTTGGGCAGCATCTCATCCTCCGTCTTGTACTGAAGCGGTATATTGTGATAGCTTGCGGCGTTCCGCTCAAACAGATTGTACAGTCCCTGCTGCGCATCCACGCCCACCAGCCGGTCGAACACCTCCATATCTGCCTGGGCAAAATTGGACAGCCCTATATAACGGATTTTTCCGCTCTTTTTAATTTCCGCCAGAGCTTCGCACGTCTCCTCGATCGGTGTGCCCGGATCCGGCCAGTGGAGCTGCCAGATATCAATGTAATCGGTCTGCAGCCGCTTCAAGCTTCCGTCGATCTCGCTTAGCAGATTCTTCCTGGTCAGATCATTTGCCGTGACGTGATCGTCACCCCAGGTCAGCCCGCATTTGGAGGCGATTATAACCCGATCCCGCAAGCCCCCTTCCTTCAGCGTCTTTCCCAACACCCGCTCCGCGTGATTCCAGCCGTACACCGGGGCCACGTCGAACAGATTGATCCCCAGCTCAATGGAGGTCCGGATAATTGCATCCGCATTCCTGTCATTGGATGTATCCCAGTCCCCTCCAAATCCCCAGCAGCCGATTCCGATGGCAGAAATTTCTTCTTTGATTCTTCCCACTTTCTTATAGAGCATTTTTTAACCCCTCCGTTCCGGCACAGCTCACTGCGCCTTGAAATCCGGCACCTTTTCCGCAAGCGTATCCGGGGTGACCAGGTCGGAATCTGTCAAAAGATGGGTGCTTGCCGGTTTTTCGCCGGTAACCGTATAGTTAAACACGGACATTACGGACATCCAGGCCATATTCTCCGGGTCCTGGGAAACAGCTCCGATGATCTCGCCGGTGGCCACATACTGTAAATTGTCCGGAACCCAGTCAAAGCACACGACACCGATTTCCCCTGTCTTACCCTGATCCTTCACTGCCTGCGCCGCGCCGTAAGGGCCTCCTGCCGTGCAGTAAATCACCTTCAGCTCCGGGTAGGCCGTAATCAGGTCCACCGCCGCGTCATAAGTCTCCGTCGCTGAATCATGTGCTTCAACCGGCTCAAGAAGCGTTAGGTCCGGAGCCAGCTTGGCTAACTCATCGTTAAAGCCTTTGCGGCGCTCTTCATGCTGGTTCATGGTGAGGTATCCTGTGATCACGCCCACCGTGCCCTTGCCGCCGGTATAATCCGCAGTCATCTGCGCCGCGGTGGCGCCTCCTGCCAATGCATCCGAACCGACAAAACAAATTCTGGTATCCGTCTGATTGGTGGATTCCGACAGATATGTGGCAACGGTCACCCCGTCGCTCACCGCCCTGTCGATATAAGCCTCCGTTCCGTCCGCCATGGGCGGGCAGACAATCCCGGCCGGATCGTCCAGCTCCAGGGTCTCGATGTAATCTGCGATGGTCTTGCCGTCCGCCTCAGAGCCCATGTCTACCGGGGTAACCGTACAGTTGTAGTTCGCCAGATAACCTGTTACGTCGTTTAACCCCGCCTTAATCAGATCCCAGAACGGATTATTGGAATAGTAACAGAACTTGATTTCAATCGGTTCATCGGATGCTTTTACCGCCGCCATCTTATAGTGTTCCGGCAGCTCTGCGCCCTCCGCCTCCGCCGCGGCCTCCTGGGAAGTTTCCTCCTTAGCCGCTTCCGTCGCCTTTTCCGTCTCCGCCGGCTTTGCCGCTTCCGTCGGCGCAGCTGTTGCGGCCGTCTGGCCTGATCCGCAGCCCACAAGACCCGCCGCCAGTGCCGCCGCCATCGCGATACCTAAAAGTTTTTTCGTTTTTTTCATTTCCTTCCTCCTTATGTTAAATTGTTTCAGTTCCCGATGCGTAAGATAAAATACGTTCCTGAGCAAATTCAGAAAACTCCAGCTGGCCGCTGATATGCCCCTCATGCATCACAATGATCCTGTGGCTGAGTGTGATTAATTCCGGCAGCTCCGAGGAGATCAGCAAAATGCTGATGCCTTCATCCGCCAGCTGATTAATGATGTCATAAATTTCCTGCTTTGCGCCCACGTCAATCCCGTGAGTAGGCTCGTCTAAGATCAGCACCTGCGGTTTGATCGACAGGATTCTCCCGATCAGCGCTTTCTGCTGATTGCCGCCGCTCAGAGTGCTGATCCTCACATTCGCGGCAGGCGTCTTTACGTTCAGCTTCCGAATAAAATGAAGCGCGTTGCTCTTTTCCGCCCCCTTTGAGACAAACAAACCGCGGCCCCTCAGTTTGGGCCAGCTGGCCGAGTTGATATTGTCCTGAACGCTGTGCAGCGCCAGGATGCCATTGGATTTTCGGTCCTCGGAGAGCATTCCCAGACCCCGGGCAACCGCCTCCCGCGGCGTTTTAAAGCGCACGCTCTGCCCGTTTAAAAACAGGGTTCCTGAGGACGGCTTGCTGTATCCGAACACACACTCCATCAGCTCCGTGCGCCCGGCGCCCACCAGCCCGGCGAACCCAAGAATTTCTCCTCTGTGCAGCACAAATCCCGCGTGCTCCACCTTTCCCGGCAGGCAGAAATCCCTGGCCTCCAGCACGACCTCATTTTTCAGGGTGGCGGACCGCTTTTCAATCATCTCCGCGGTTTTACCCGGAACATTACTCCTTAGCTCCCTGCCCACCATCAGGCTGATCAACTGTGGAATGTCGATCTCGCGGATATCGTACGTCCCGATATACTGCCCGTCCCGCAGAACGGAAATGACGTCCGCAATCTCGAACAGCTCTTCCAGGTGATGGGATATAAACACGATCGCCACATTCCGTTCGCGCAGCTCCCGAATGATATCCATCAGGATCTCGCTCTCCCGGACCGTCAGGGAGGCGGTGGGCTCGTCAAAGATAATTGTCTCAGGATTTCTGGACAGCGCCTTGGCTATTTCAACCAGCTGCTGCTCAGAGGCGGAGAGATCATTTACAAACATCCCCGGCTTGATCCAGTCGATATGCATCTTGTTTAGAAGCTCGGCCGCGCGCTCCCTCATGGCCTTTTTGTCGATAAAGGCCCCTCTCTTAATAAAATGTCCCAGGTAAATATTTTCGTACACAGTCAGATGCTTTACCAGCGAATTTTCCTGATGTATCATGGCAATCTGGCATTTTGCCGCATCCGCAGTGGAGCGGAATTCCACCGCGGCGCCCTTGTAGAAAACCTCGGAGCCGGCATCCGGGGCATATACCCCGGAGAGGATATTCATCAGCGTCGATTTACCTGCTCCGTTCTCCCCAATAATCGCATGCACCTGCCCGGCCTTGAAACTCAAATTAATACCATCCAGAGCTACCACGCCCGGAAAAGTTTTTCTCACATTTCGTGTTTCCAGTACAACCTGTCTCTCCATTGCCAATCCCCCAGCCAATTATTTGCCTTCCTTGGCCTGCTCATTTTTCTGGTCCTTTATCTGCGCCTTGCTCATAACAATTTTTGTCTCTCTGCGCTTTTTGTTGATACAGTCAAGGCCCACTGCGAGAACGATCATCAGACCGATGGTAAAGGTCTGCATAGTCGCCGGGAAATTCAGCAGGATGAAAGCGTTCTTGATCACGCCCATAATCGCAGCGCCGATCAGAATACCTACCACCGATCCCTCTCCGCCCGCCATAGATACGCCGCCGATCACCACTGCCGCGATAACGTTGGTCTCGATTCCATCGCCCGCCGAGGCTTCCGCGGTTGTCAGATTGCCGGCGTAAAGTATGCCCGCCACCGCGGCCAGAAAACCTGACACCACATAGGCCGTGATTTTGATCCGATCAGAATTGATGCCTGAGAGCTTGGCGGATTTCTCATTATCGCCCACCGCATAGATATTTCTGCCGAAAACAGTCTGCGTCATAACCACAATCCCGATCACATAGATCGCCAGCATGAACAGAATCGGAACCGGCAGCTGCAGGTTCCACGGGAGCGCGATCCTGCCCCCACCCAATACGGAAGCCGAGTTTGAGAATTTAATCGGTATTCCCGCAGTGACCATAAACGCCAGACCTCGCGCCATCATCTGAGTGCCCAGGGTCGCGATAAAAGGGGCGATCCCGATCTTTACCGAGAGAAATCCGTTGACCAGTCCGATGGACAGCCCTGTCAAAAGCGCGATCAATACGGCCAGCCAGGGATTGATGATCTGCGCCAGGTACGCGGCCACGCAGGCGGACAAGCTCAGCGTGGCGCCCACGGAGAGGTCTATTCCTGCAATGATAATTACCATTGCCTCCCCCACTGCCATGATACCCACATTGGATATCTGCCGCATAATATTGATCAGATTGGCCGGTTTCAGAAATTTCGGCGTCAACAATTGAATTCCGATGCAGAGAACTAAGAAAATCATTAAAATCCCCAGCTCCTGCACCTTAAAAATCGAAATACCGCTACTGTTTTTTGCTTTTCTGTTTTCCATAAACTGGTTCCTCATATGTTTGCGTTTCCTTTACCACAAAAGATTATCAAAAGATATTGTATTTTCGTTTATTTTCAAATACATAATTATCTTTTAAGGATATCATACTTTTTCTGTGCGATAAAGTCAAGATTAATTAAAAATATTTGTAATATTTGGCTATATCTCACAAATCAATGTTTCTATTTTTATCGAATAAGACGAACTCCTTTTTTAATTTCATCGTCTTTACATTTGAAGATTATTATCTTATAATGGCAATATAGTAAATTTTAGGAAAGCGGTTGTTCTTATGAAAAATATACCTGCCTACAAAATCGTATACTCCAGCCTGAAACAGTCCATCCGCGACGGCTCCCTGCTTCCCGGCTCCTTTTTGCCAACTGAAACAGAATTATGTAAGCAATTCAATGTCAGCAAAACCACCATCCGGAAAGCCATTTCCCTCCTGTCGCAGGAAGGGCATATCCGCGTAACCCAGGGGCGCGGTACCGAGGTGCTGGACAGTTCTACCACGCAAAAGCTGAACACGGTGTCCTCGTTCACGGAAACGCTGGTGCAGAAGGGATATTCCGTTTCCACCAGGGGAGCGTTTATTCAGACGGTACGGGCGGATGCGCACATTGCAAAAATCCTTGACATCTCCGAGGGGGACAATCTGTACAATATACAGCGCGTCCAATGTGCCGACGGGGCGCCCATCGCGATTATGGAAAATTTCCTGGTGGCGGACATGTTCCCTAATTTTCATACCGGTTATGCGGATTTTATCAGTCTCTACGCCACGCTGGAAAAGGATTACCATCTCATCATCGCCAAGGCCGAGGAGACCATCATGGCCGCCACCGCCACCTTCATCGAATCGCAGATCCTCAGCATTGAGGTGGGCGAGCCCCTTCTGATCAGCAAGCGCGTCACCTACTGCGACAAGGGACCTTTTGACTACTCTATCCTGAAAATCAGAGGGGATAAGTACAGCTACAGCATCCATCTGGCCGGCAGGTGACGGATATCCGCCCCCTGGCCGCATCGCCGGCACTTATATACAGTTAAAACCTCCGCGGGATTGCTTTGATCCTGCGGAGGTTTTTTTGCTCCTGAAATTCATTTGCGGCAGTAATCCCCAAATTCACACAGCACTTCCGAAAGGTGATTAAACCGCTCCGCCACCTGTCTGTATTCTGCGGAAATGGCCGGGTCCGGGTCATAGCGGGCTTCCCGCCGGTGTACTCCTTCAATCACATGGTAGCCGTCGATCCATTTTAGCCCCCGGGCCGCTATGGCCGCCGCCCCCAGGGAGGCCGCATCCTGGTCGATATTCGTTTTCAGCACCCGCAGGTCCAGCACATTGGCAAAAATCTGCAGCCAGACCGCGCTTTTGCTCCCGCCTCCGCAGATGAGAATCTCATCCTCCATCCGTATTTTCTGTTGCAGAAACGTGATCGACTGCTTCAGGTTGAGCGCAATCCCTTCCAGCACGGCCCGGGCTATATCCGCCCGGTTGTTCAGCAGAGACAGCCCCACGAACGCGCCCTGGATATTCAGGCTTTTATCCTGGGAGGTGCCGCCGGCAAGGCTGGGATTAAAAAGAATTCCGTTGGCTCCCGCCGGAACCTGCCCGGCCATACGGCTGATTTCTTCATATGCCTGTTGACCAAATTCGGAAAACAGGTTGTCCCGCACCCACCGCAAAGCGCTCCCGCCTGCAAAGATAGAGTATGCGGATGTGTACATTCCCGGCTCGATATGGGCAAAAACATAGGGCCTGGTCTTAAAGTCGAGCACCGGCCGTTTGGCCGTCACAGGCACCCAGCTGGAGGAGCCCAGGGAGATATAGGCAGCACCGTCCCGGATACCGGTGGCGCCCAGCGCCATGCAGGCATTGTCCACGCCGCCGGCCATCACAGCCGTTTTCGTCGTCAGACCCAGTTCCGCGGCCGCCTGCTCCGTCAGATACCCCAAAACCGTGTCCGAGGGCACAATCTCAGGCAGGATTTTCATGTCGATTCCCGCCGCATCCCAAAATTCTTTATGATAACGCATTTCCTTCAGATTGTAACCGCCTGTCCCCGAGGCGTAGGAGTGATCGGTCCGGATCCTGCCGGTCATCCTGTAATTGATGTAATCCTTGGATCCAAGCGCGTAACGCATGTTTGAGTATACCTCGCCCTGATGCTTTTTCATCCACATCAATTTAAAAATCGTGTAGCAATGCGCTGGAAAGCCGTTTCCCGTGGTCATATACCAGTATTCCTCGTCCACCTTGCGGAAAAATTCCCCGGCCTCCTCCCCCGCCCGCCCATCCGACCAGATCGGCACCCGTTCCAGAAGCGGGGTTCCGCAGCTGTCTATGGGGATCGCCGTCAGGCTCTGGCCGGAGATCGCCACCGCCCCCACATCCCGCGGGTCCGCGTGTGTTGCCGCCAACAGCTGTTTTGTGCTCTCCACCACCCCGTTCCACCAGTCCGAAGGTTTCTGCTCGTGTTGTCCCGCCCCCGGAAAATAGATACGGTATTCAATAAAGGCCTTTGCCAATGCCTTCAAAGAATCATCGTATAGCGCCGCCTTCACACCTCCGGTTCCCAGATCATACGCAATAATATACATATTTCCACCTCTCCTTTCATGTAAATTATACAAAGATAATTATGTATTGTCAATACCTCTTGATTTGCGTCTGTTTTTCGGTTATATTAATTAATAGATAACTATCTTTGGAGGTGGAGAATGATTTATAAAGGGCTTGAGTTAGATCATCTGGGACGGTATATCGATGTCAGCACGGTAAAAACTGACTGCACCATGCAGGAAATCGATGAAATGATTGAGATCGTGGCAAAGCACAACTGTATCTGCGCCAGCCCCATGCCTTGGGCGACCAAATACACTGTTGAAAAGCTGCAGCACATCCCCGGCACTGTTGTCACCGGCGTGGTCAGCTTTCCTTCGGGCGCCGAGACAACCGGCACGAAGGTCATGATCGCCAGAGAGATGATTTCCCTGGGCTGCCGTGAGCTTGATATGGTTATCAATGTGGCTGCTCTGAAGTCCGGGATGTATGATTATGTGAGGGATGATGTGAAGGCCGTCATCGATGCGGCCGCCGGCGTTCCGGTCAAAACGATTTTAGAGGTCTGTTATCTGGACGACGATTTGATCGCCCGCGCCAGCACCCTCTGCGTTGAGGCCGGCGCGAGCTATATCAAGACCGGAACCGGCTGGGGACCAAAGCCCACCACAGTGGATCACATCAAATTGATCCGCAAAACCATCGGAAACAATGCAAAGATCAAGGCAGCCGGTGGGGTGCGCTCCCTGGACACACTGCTGGCCATGTATGCGGAGGGCTGTAACAGGTTCGGCATCGGCGTGCGCACTGTAAAAGATATTTTCCAGGAAGTAAAACGCCTCGAAGGTGAACGGTCATAAAGATGCTTTAACCAAAAGCAGGGAGCAAAACGCGGACAAGACGTCCCTTTTGCTCCCTGCTTTTGTGTCCTCCGCTTCCACCCGCCAAAAAGGCCGGCGCGCTGCCGGCCCTCTTGGCTTTTCATCAGAACAGATAGCCATATTCTGCCTTTTCATCCTTTTTCGCCCGTTCCCGCAGTTCCCTGCGCTGTGCATCGGTCAACTGCGGCAGCACTGGGTACAAATATTCAACGCGGTCATCCTCATAGGCTTTTTCAGCAATTACCGCCGCCTGATCGGGGCTCATTCCCGGAGCGCATATATAGAGCAGCTCCAGCTGCCCGGCTTCGTAGGCATCCAGTGCGAACGCCCCTAGCTCCTCGCCGTCCATCCGGGAGGACAGCATGGAAAAATACTCTATCTTCCCCTCCCTGGCCGAACGCCGGGCCAGCTCCTTGCGCTTATTCCCCAGCGCCTCTCCCTGGCGGTCACAAGCCATGGAAAAATACTCCAGACGATCCTCTGCATAGGACTGCTCCAAAATGGAAATGCAGGTATCCTCGCCCGCCTCGTCAATCACAGTGGTAAAATACAGCAGATTGTTCTCCTGATAAAACTGCAGGGACAGCTCGTCGGCCGTGCCCTCAAAGGGGCCGTCCACCATCAGCAGCACCAGCTCCTCGGGAGGATATCCGTTTTCCTTCCCTGTCTCTCTCTCGATCACCTGGCGCACAGCCTCCTCCACCGCGCCGTCGTCCGCATATTGGACCGCCTTTTTGCCGAAGCACACTGTTTTGCCGAGAATTTCACGCTTTACGCCGTACTGGCTGGAGTCCACATTCCAGGCCAGCGCCACAATGTACTTGTTTTTCCAAACCAGCTTTTCCTGCAGACTTTTCTGATCGGAGCGGCGCCTTATCTCGCTTTCGTTAATCACGGTGTTCTCCTCGTCCGGATTTTCAGCCGGCCGTTCCCCGGACATTTTCTCCGAAGCCTTTTGTCCCCGCTTTTCATCTCCCTCCCCCACGGAAGTATCCGCCGCGTCCGCCACATCCGCCGGCCTCTCGCCCGCCCTGGGCGGCGCAAAACCGCACAACAGCGCAGCCGCTATCAGAGAGACGGACAGCGCAGCCGCGGCGAATGCGCTGCCCCTGCTTCTCGTTTTATATCCCATAATCGCGCCCAGCCTTTCCTTCATCCATTTTCCGTTCTCGCTGAGGGGCAGCGACATCCCCGCTCCCGTCTGCCTCACATGGCGTCCCAGCGTGTCCAAAAGGATATTCCCGTAAATGCGCTTTTTCTCACCGTCCAGAAGGCGGACTACCGCCTCGTCACAGGACAGCTCGCAAGCCCGGGCCGCCTCTCTCCGAAGCACGCTGACAGCCGGATTAAACCAGTGAACGCAGGCGGCGATTTCCACCACCCATTTGTAAAGGGCATCCTGACGCCGGATATGGGTGGCCTCATGTAAAAATACGTAATACGCCTGATCCGGCGAAAGGTCGGCCGGCACCGCGATAACCGGCCGGAACAGCCCCAGCGCCGCCGGGGATGAGACGCCGGGGATGACCAGGACCCGCGGCCTGCGGCTCAGGCCGCAGTCCCGGCAGGCTCTCTCCAGTACCCTGTCAAATTCCGCTGTGCTCTCGCCGGTCGCGCAGAGTAATTTCAGCGCCCGCCGGTAACTCCACATTTTCTTGCCCAGCAATGCCCCCGCCACGGCCAGCCAGACCGCAAACGCCAGCGTGCCAAACGCTTCCGCGGTTTGAGCGGGGATCAGGCCGCCTTCAGGCCCGGCGGCGGTTGGGCGCTGTGAGGTCCGGTCGGTTCCCTCCATGGCCGGAAGCCGGCCGGAAGGCCCCAACTCGTCCGCCTGCGCAGTCCGCGCAGGGGAACCGGAGGCGCCACTTGACTCCAAAGGCTGGCTTTCACCGGACTCACCTCCGGGCACCGTCCAAAAACTGTTAACCGTGTATGCGGGCAATCCCTCGCCGCCGTTTTTTCCGGCAGTTAATTCTCCCGCACCGTCCAACTGTGTATACTGTTCCCCGCTGTCCGCCCCGGGCTGCCGGCTAGAATAACCGGAAACGGGCAGGGCCGGCGCCAGCAAACCGGCTGGAGCCGGGATGGGCAGAAGCAGCCGCAGCACTGCGATCAGCCAGATATAATACTGCCACCTGCGCCCCAGCCTGCGTCCCAGCAGCCGGGACAGCGCCATGAGAACCAGCGTCAGCAGCGCCCCGGACAGCGACAGGCTCAAAAGAATCCTCAACCACGTGTTCAAGGCTCTCCTCCCCCCTTCTCCCAGAACGCCTTCAGTTCCTCATAATCGTCTTTTGTCAGATATTCCTGCTTCACGAGGGCGGATATCAGATGCTTGGTGCTGCCGCCGAACACCCGGTCCACCAGGCAGCGCGCCTGCATCTGCTGGTACTCCTCCCGGGAAACGCGGGCCGCGTACTCGTTGAGCCGCCCCCGCTTGCGCACAAGGACCATGTCCCGCTCCGCCAGGCGCGATAACAACGTCAAAACTGTATTTGCCTTCCAATCCCTGCCCCGTGACTCCAGCTCCTGGCTGAGGTCCGCAAACATAACGCTTCCGCCCCGATCCCAGATCACCTGCATAACCTCCAGCTGCGCATCCGGCAGCGCTCCCTCTCTCTCCATATATTCCGCTCCTTTCACCTACACTTTGTAGGTATTGATTTCAGTTTACACCTACACCAAGTAGGTGTCAAGGACAATATGCGGTGAACGGATATTTTGTTAAAAGGAAACAGAGCGCCGCCGCAAACCTCTCTGCCCGCAGCGGCGCTCTGCCTGTATTTACATAATTTTTTTATGTATACCAAATCCTGTTCATTTCATTTTCCCATCGTGTTTCATCTGTTTTGAACATGCGGGAATTGGTCTGTTTTATATCTTCCGCCCGTCACAGGCAGTCCCGCATCGTTTTCCCCGGCCCGCACAGACCCTCGAAATCTCTGGTGAAGTCGCTAACCGCCCTGGCCACGGAATCATTTTTAATCAGGCCCTCGATCACGTCCGGGGAGATGGTCGCCGCGCCGATGCCATACCGGCAAAGCTCCAGCACCTGCTGGGAATTTTTAAAGCTGGCCGCCAAAACCTCGGTCTGCAGGCCGTTGTTGCGAAAAATATCGTGAATATCCTTGGCTGTTTTCACCCCGTCCGCGCCCAGATTGTCGATGCGGTTCACATAAGGCGCCGCGTAGTCCGCCCCCGCCTTTCCCGCCAGGAAGGCCTGCATCTGGGTGTAGATCGCCGTGGCGGTCACCTTTGCTCCCTCCTGTTTTAACAATTTCATGGCCTTTAACCCTTCCCTGGTAGCGGGTACCTTCACATAGGTATTCGCCCCCAGCTCCTTTTGAATCCGGTGAGCATCCTCCAGCATCCCGGCCGCCTCCTGTGCGACTACCTGCACGTGAAGCTCCGCTTCCGGCCCGATAAACGCCCGTATCTCCCGCAGCGCCTCAAAGGGCTGTTTCCCGTTCTTGGCCAGAATGGAGGGGTTGGTGGTGACGCCGTCCACGCAGAACACCTCGTAAACCGCCTGAATCTTCTCGATATCTCCGTCGTCGATAATGAATTTCATGTCTGAACATCCTCTCTTTCTCATGATCCCGCAATCACATTGCCCGCGCTGTCCGGCTTACCGCCGCCGCAAACAGTCCCCGGCTTTTCACAGATAACGCCCTGGACGTACCCTGAAGCCGCCGCCCCTGTGCGGCGGACAGTGCCAGGTACGCGCCGTCAGCGGCGATGCTTCTATTATAACTCCCGGTGGCCGGTTCTGGCAATCATCTCCTCCTGAAAACTCGCCGGCTCCGCAAGCTGCTGTCAGAGCCGTTTGCAATGCCGCGGCGAACCGGTATTTTTCTCTGAACGCCTTGTTCGTCGGCCCATCCGGCTGCGGCTGCGCCGCGAAACCACATGACATTGCCGGCTATCTGTGATATATTCTCAGGAGCGTGAAACCTTTTCTGACAAATTGCGTACTGTTAAGTGAAATATGAAAAGAGGAGGATGCCATGAATGACAGTGAAATCATCCGGAAATTAAAAAGCCGCGAGGAGGAGGGCCTGCGGCAGCTGATCCGGCAGTACAACAGCTATGTCACCGCCATACTCTGTAACATTTCCCGCGGTATTCTCAGCGTTGAGGATATAGAGGAGCTGGCTGCGGACGTGTTTTTGTCCATCTGGAACCACAGCGCCGGCCTGCAGGACGAGCGGCCCATAAAGCCCTACCTGGCCCAGACCGCCCGCAACGCCGCCTACAGCCGCTTGCGCAAGGTAAAGGAGCTCCCCGTGGCCTATGACGACGACATCCTGTCCCTGTCGCCGGTGGGAAATCCTGACGAACTCACCATACGGAGGGAACAGACGGAAATCATCAATTCCGCCGTGGAGGGCTTCGGGGAGCCGGACCGTGAAATTTTTATCCGCTTCTACTATCTGGGCGAACGCATTGAAGCCATCGGCAGGCGGCTGACCTTAAACCCGTCCACCGTAAAGACCAGGCTGCACCGCTGCCGGAAGCGGTTAAAAGGTATCTTTGAAGAAAGGGGGTATCGGCATGGATAAAAATATTCGAATCAGCAACCTGTGCTCCAGTCTGGACCCGCGCTATCTGGAGGATATGGACGTGGAAAACGATACCGATCTGCAGCCGTCAACAAAGCGGATTGAAGATTTGGTATTTCAAAAGCTGAATGCTGAGACAAATACGGCCGGGAGGGCCGGGAAAAGAGGCCATATGAGAAAGAAAACGTGGAAAATACTGTCGCTTGCAGCTGTGCTCTGCCTTCTGGCGGCATCGGTGTTCGCCATGGCCGGCGGATTTGACTATTTCCGCTCCATTTTCGGGGATACCGCCAGGCATGTGGAGCAGGACATACAATCCCCCGGCATCACCGCCGCAGACGACAACCGCAGAATAACGCTGGAGAGTATGCTGACCGACGGTTACAAAATCAATCTGATCGTTTCCCTGAAAGCCCTGTCAGAGGAGGCAAAGAACAATACCTTTGACCGGGATCCCCTCCTTCTGTTTAACGCCGACCTGACCCCGGACAGCGATTCCTCCGGCCAGGAGGCTGCCCTGTCCTACACTTGCAGCGAGCTGGAGGAATTCTCCACCGAAAGCCGGCGCTTCTACCATATCCAGCTGGACTCGCTGGACAACTGCATCGGATGGAACCTGAACCTTTCCCTGTCCCAGGAGATGGGGCAGCTGTCCCTGAGCGCCCGTGTGGAGAGCACCACTGCGGCCAGGCAGCTTGACATTAACCGGGATATCGACGGCAATCTAACGGTTGAGTCCATTCAAATCTCGCCTTTGGGCGCGCTGGTGATCGGCTCCGAGAAAAAGGCCTCGGGCGGTCTCCCCGCTCCGCTGGTGGACATAAACTTTCTGGACGGGAGCAGCGAGGAGCTGATTTCTCCCCTGTCCTTTGACTCAGGGGATGGAGAGACCATTCTCGGCGGCGGCAGCGCAGTCATCAGCGATGATCCCACCTCCGGGCCGCTTGTCGTCACCACCTACGGGATGCGCAACCCTGACGGAAAGGTGGTGCTGGCCGGAGAATTTGGCCGGATCATCTCCATGGACCAGGTAAAATCCATCACTGTGGACGGGGTGGAGTACCCGGTGAAATAGACCTGACCGCTCACAGCGTGGACGCAGTATACATCCGCTCCCAAAGGCCGTCGTCCCCGCGGACCATGGTCAGGAACCGCCAGCCGCAGCGCTCATAAAATTCCCGGTGATCCGTCACCAGGTACAGGGCCGAAACGCCCAACCGGCCCGCATCCCGCCGGGCAAAATCAAGAATCCGGCGCGCGATGCCCTGGCCGCGGCAGCACTCCTCCACATACAGAGCGCACAGGTTGGGGGCGAGATCTTTGCGCTCGTGAAAATCATTCTCAATGATCCCCGCCCCGGCCGCGATCTCCTGCCGCCCGTCCATCACAAGATACCACTGGGGGATCGCGTTCCTGCCGGCAGCGCACGCCTGAATGCTCTCATAGTAAGCTTCCTCCGGTATCCCCCACTTGCCGGAGAACCACCCGGCGGCCTTTGCCGCCAGCTCCGGGTGTTCCCGCAGGCACAACAAGGAGTAGTCCCGTCCGCCGTGGGTTTCCGGCAATCTCATATAAAGCAGAGGATACGGATTTCCCTGCTCGTCCATCTCGCTCCGCCCGACAACCTCAAATCCCATATGTTCATAAAATCCCCTGGCCTGAGGGTTCTGCTCGTTCACACACAGCTCCCGGACATGATAATGCCCAAATCCGTACTCCAGCAGTTCTTTTCCCAGCCCCATGCCTCTCATCTCCGGCGCCACAAACAGCATCTCCACCTTCTCACCGTCAATACCCATAAATGCAACCGGTTCCCGGCCGCCCCTCTTTGCCGTCACCAGCACCGGCACCGCCGTGACGGCCTCCGGGACGAATTTGGCGATCATTTGGATTTCTTCCTCCGAGAGAAACAGATGGGTGGCCCGGACGGACTGCTCCCAGACCCTGCACAATTTCTCCACCAGAGCCTGATCGCGCCCCAGAGGCTCACAGATGCAAATATTCTCCCTCATCGTTCCTCCACCTTGTTGGCCTCTGACATTCTCTGCTCCAGAAACGCCGGGAATTCCTGAGGATCCCCGGCCGTAAAGGCTGTTTTCCAAAAGAAAAGCCGCCTGGTTTTCTCAGCGGTCACAAAAAATCCCTGCTCAGTCTCCTGCACGCCGTTTATAACCCCATACTCCAGCGTTCCCCTGGTTCTGTGGTTTTCCCACGTCATCCCGTGTTCCCCAAACCGGTAGACCGTCTCCATGCCCAACTCCCCAGGAGCCAGATGCTTTCTCATCCAGTCCACCTGTCCGTCAATCGCCTCCTGTTGTCCCTTTTGGGAGCGCTGTTTTTTCTCCAGGGCGGCAAAGGCAATCACAGCGACGCCCCCTGTGAGCAAGGTCCTGCCCGGATTTTTCGTCACGATGCCGATGAATAAAAGCGCAATCAGAAGCCCGGCCATTTTCAACCGCATTTGCCGGAAGCCCTTGCCGCTTTTCTGCACGTTTTGCACAGCGTACTGGTGCAGCACAGCCTCGTCCAGCACCATGCGGACGCAAAACAGAGGTTCCATTTTTCTCACCCTAACCTTTCACTTGAATGACTTCCCTGCCCGTTTTGGCCGCGATAAAAGGCAGAAACGCCTCTGCGTTTCCCGCGGTAAAGCCGCTTTTGGCAAAATAGAGCCCGTTATCCTCTTTGAGATAGAGGAACACCGCCTCCCGGCTCTCCGCGATCTTGTCCACAGCCGGATATTTCCACAGAATGTTTCCTGAAGCAGAGGCCGTAAATCCCTCATCCCCGAACACAATACAATTCCCGGCAAAATCCCGGGGCTTCCTGCGTTCCCGCAGCACAGACACAAGGTATAAAACGCGCAGCAAGACCCTGTTCCGAAACCGTCTGAATGCCGCTAAAAACCAGATAAATATCAATAGCGTCTCCACAGCAAAGCTTCGCAGCGTGTAGCTTTCCCCGCCCTCGGACATGCCGAGGCTCATAAGCAGGACCACGCTGTACCAAAGCAGTCCGATCCACGCGGCCACGCTCCGCCTCGCACCTTTGCGGTACAGATCAAAGGAGATTCTCCGATAGCGTTCCTCCAGTTTCCAATCAATTTTCTTTACCTCCACGCGAAAAATCCCCTCCATGCTGCGCGCCTCCCCATATCATCATTCAGGGCGCCTAAATCACCTCCGGCCCCTTATACCACTATCATAAAAAATTTTCGGCCGTATTTCAATCAGAATTTTCCCTGGATGTGGAAAATATTGAGGAACGCCAACCCCCGCGGGCCTGCCTGCGGTTCAGGCTCGGCCTGTTTCCGCGGCAGACCCGCGGGGTCCGCTCAAATCTGTTTCCCGGAGAAGTCCCCGGCCTTGCGCGCCGCTCAGCGCGACGAGAGGCCGTCGCAGTTCACGGATCGCTTATTCTGAAATGTGAAAGGCCTTCATACCGGGGTACACCGCCCCTGCTCCCAGCTCCTCCTCAATCCGCAGCAGCTGATTGTACTTGGCCACGCGCTCGCTTCTGCTGGGCGCTCCGGTCTTAATCTGGCAGGTGTTGAGTGCCACAGCCAGGTCCGCGATGGTGGTATCCTCCGTCTCGCCGGAGCGGTGGGAGGCGATGGCCGTATAGCCGGCCATGTGGGCCATCTTGATGGCTTCCAGGGTTTCAGAGACCGAACCGATCTGGTTCAGCTTGATCAGAATAGAATTGCCGCAGCCCATCCGGATCCCCTTCTCCAAACGCCTGGTATTGGTCACAAACAGGTCGTCGCCCACCAGCTGTACCTTTCCGCCCAGACGCCCGGTCATCATCTGCCAGCCTTCCCAGTCCTCCTCATCCAGACCGTCCTCGATAGAGTGAATGGGATATTTTTCGCAGAGCCGCTCCCAGTGGGCGACCAGCTCCGCGGAGGTGAATTTCTTTCCGCTCTTGGGTAGCAGATACTCGCCCTTGCTTTTGCTCTTCCACTCGCTGGCAGCCGCGTCCATGGCCAGCACAAAGTCACGTCCCGGCCTGTAACCGGCTCTCCTCACCGCTTCCAGAATATACTCAACTGCCTCCTCGTCGCTGCCCAAATCCGGCGCAAATCCGCCCTCATCGCCCACGGAGGTAGCCAGATTGTGCTCCCTCAGCAGCGCCGCCAACGCGTGGAACACCTCCGTGCACCAGCGCAGCCCTTCCCTGAAGCTCCCCGCTCCGACGGGCATGATCATAAACTCCTGCACGTCCACCGTATTGGCCGCATGGGCGCCACCGTTTAGAATATTCATCATCGGCACCGGCAGGCGGTTCCCATTCACTCCGCCCAGGAAGCGGTACAACGGAATGTTCAGGGCGCAGGCAGCGGCCCGCGCACAGGCGATGGACACCGCCAAAATCGCGTTGGCCCCCAGCTTTGACTTGTCCTCCGTTCCATCGGCCCGGATCATGGCCCGGTCCACCGCGTAAATATCCGACGCATCCATCCCTTTTAAGACTTCCGCAATCACTGTGTTAATATTTTCCACCGCCCGGGACACGCCCTTCCCGCCAAACCGGCTTTTATCTCCATCCCTCAGCTCCAGGGCTTCAAACTCGCCGGTGGACGCCCCGCTGGGCGCGGCTCCCCTGGCCGTCGCGCCCCCGGCCAGATGGACCTGGGCCTCCACCGTGGGATTTCCCCTGGAATCAATAATCTCTCTACCAATTACCTTCTCGATTTCCAAATAGTTTCTCATCATTTTGTCCTTTCCCTTGACTTGCCGCCCAACCCGGCAATCAGGCGCCGGATTGGCCAGCTGCGCATCTGTCGACGCAGGCGGTCCGTTTACCGCGCTGCGGCCAAAGCCTTGCCAAGATTGCAGCACGCCTCCACAACGCCGTCGTCCGGCGCTTCCTGGGCGATCACGCCCTCTTTGCCTATCACCGACGCTCCGTCGGCCGTCACGCGTTCCTGCCAGTCGCGCATCCACCGGCCGTCGCCCCATCCGTAGGAGCCGAACAGGCCGATCTGCTTTCCTGAAATCACAGCGTCCAGCTGTTCCATAAAGGGCTCCATCTCGCTTTCCTCCAACACCTCGTCACCCATAGCCGGGCAGCCCAGGGCAAACGCAGGCGCATCCTTCAGCTCCTCCACCGTAATCCGGGAAACCGCGACAACCTCCGCTTCCATTCCCGCCTCCTCAATTCCCCGGCCAACCGCTTCCGCCATGGCCTGGGTGTTTCCTGTCTGTGACCAGTACACAACATAAATCTTGTTCATCATATCCTCCTTATACAGCCATCTGCTGTTTGTGCGACAAAGCGCGGTGTGCTCTGAGGATCCGGCGAACGTCGGCGCCGGCGGCAATCATCCGCACCACCCGCTCTTTTGCCCGGTCGTACTCCTCAAAGATTTGTAACCGTTCCTGTAAGTTCTCATAAACCTTCCAGTATCCGGAATAGAGAAAGTTTTTCCCGCCGTGGAGAATGAAGCCCGCCACATCGGCGGCCGGATATCCCAAAAGCAGTCCCACCTCGTGGGGAAACGGCTCCCTGCGCTTCATATAACCGCTGTAGCGCTCTGCCACTGTTCCCAAAATCTCCGTCAGACCCGCTCCCTGATAGCCGAACGCCTCCATCAGCTCCTGAACCTCAGGGCGGTTCAAGTATGCTTCCAGCATCTCATGGCGAAACAGAAAGAATGTGACCCGCCCGCCGCACTCGCACAGGACGCGGCAGGAGATGCCGGTGGAACAAAGCAAATGGGGCACCGCCCGCTTCTGCCTTCTGTTTACGCTGAGAAGATTTGACGCTTTGATGCCGGTCAGCAGCGGCGCACACTGAAGCCCAATCTGTATCTCCACCTCATTTCGATTCAATGCCGCTGCCAAACGTATGGCTTCACTGCTCATCCACCTTTCCCCTCCTGATCCGAAAATTAAATGCTCAATTTAGTTAGTTTTAACTAACCACATATGATATCATAACAGACCGACGCCAAATATGCAATAGCGCAAAGTGAAAATGATTCTCACTTCTCTTTCGTGCGCGAAAGCGGCGGAATGAGACAAGTTCTCCTCCGCCGTGTAGCGCCAAATCAAGTTCATTGTTGTATTTGCAGCCGTCTCCGTGTCGGGTTGGCATTGATAAAGGCCCGCTCCTCCCCTCGTGGAAACCTTAGCTCCCTACCGTTCAGATCAGGCCTTCGCCGTTCAGTCACTGTGTAGTTTTAATTCCCGGATGCCGTCTCATCCGCCCTGATCTCCGCAGCGCCGTTATCTGCGATCAGGTCGGCCGGCACCATGGAGATACTGCGCTGCATCTCCTCAGGGAGGCTATTGTAATATTCCAGCCAGTCCAAGGTCTCCTGGGACAATTGATCCGCCTGGTAAAAGTCTCCCTCGTACTCTACGGTCCCATCCGCCAAAAACAGGATATAACGGCCGTCCAGCTTCACCGCGGCTGCGTTCTCGCCCAGGCGAATATACGCTATATCCCTGAAGCCGAAATTGGACTGGCCCTCCACCTCAGGCGTCTGATTGACCGCTACGGAGGAGCTCAAAGTTCCGTCCGGCTTCCCGCCGCCCGCTTTGGCCTCCCGGCCGGTGGATCGCAGCAGCACGCCGCCCAAGACAACCTGCCAGTCCTCATCCCGCTCCGGCTCCAGCCAGCCCATCTCCGTCAGCACAGTCAGCGTGTCGGCATCCACATCTTCCAGACTGCCCTTTTCAAGCAGGCGGATATCCAGCGCTTCCGACTGGCCCGGGTAGGTCTCCTGAATGAACTCTATCTTTACCTGTACCTTGTCCCCGCTGTTAAAATCCGCAAACCTGGGCTCCTGCTCCGTGCTCTGAAAGCTGACCGGGCCCTGCTGGTCGAGCACCACCATGTTTCCGCCGTTTTTTGTTCTCAGATACCGGCCCGTACAGGCAGAAGCCACTGACCAATCCGCGGCCGTGCTCCCGCTTGTCCCCTCTGTTGCAGGGGGCTGATTTTTTGGGGGCGGTACGGCCTCCTGGCCGGTGGAGGCCTCCACTGTCCCCGGCGCGCTGCTTTCCACCGTACTCGCCGCATCGGCTTTCCCGGAAGCGCAGCCGGTCATGAGGACCGCTCCCGACAGCATAGCAGCGGCAATCCCCTTCCACATATTCATTTTCCGCAATCCAATCCCTCCCGACTGATCATTCTGCCTTTACCATATCACAGGCGAGCGGAAAGTTCTTTACTTTTTCCTGTAGGCTTTCTTAGGATTGGGTGTGCGGGCGGAAGGGCCGGCGTCCTCACTCCGCCGCAAAGTACAGCACGGTCAGATACTGTCCGGTGTGGATGGTGTCCTCCTTGAGATTGTTCATCCGCTTCAGCTCCTCCACGTACTCTCTGGCGCTTAAGGTGCCGCCCTCGCGGTACTCCTTCGCCAGGCCCCAGAGACTGTCGCCCTCCTGTATCTCCACGCTCTTGTAATAGCGCGTGGGCGCGTTCTCCTCCTTTGCCATGGAAGTCAGCATGGTGCGGCCTAAAAATACGGAAGCGAATACAATAACCGCGACACAAGTGATCATAAACTTTCTCATCATAAGTAAACCTCCCCCTGCTGCCCCGCCCTTCAGAAAGCAAGACAAACATACGTTCTTTTGTATATCCCAACTATACTACCAGAACGTATGTTTGTCAATCTTTTTTCGGCAAAAAATCGAACAAAGGTTTGCATTTTAATCGAACATATGTTACTATAATATCAGATTAACATTTTATGGGAGGATACGCCATGGCTCAAGATAAAATCACTGCAAAACAGGAAGAGATACTGGAATACATCAAAGAGACCATATTAAAGAAGGGATATCCGCCTGCGGTCCGGGAAATTTGCGAGGCTGTTCACTTAAAGAGCACCTCCTCCGTCCATTCCCACCTCTCCACCCTGGAGGAAAAGGGCTTTATCCGCCGGGATCCCACCAAGCCCCGGACCATTGAAATTCTCGACGACACCTTCAATTTCAACCGCCGCGAGATGGCCAACGTCCCGGTGGTGGGCGCCGTAGCGGCCGGCCAGCCCCTTTTGGCTGAGCAGAACATTGAAGATTACTTCCCCATCCCGGTGGAACTGCTCCCCAACGCCGACACCTTCATGCTCCGCGTCAAGGGCGACAGCATGGTGAACGCGGGTATCTTAGACGGAGACCAGATCATCGTGGAGCAGACCCCTTCCGCCCAGAACGGCGATATCGTGGTCGCCCTGCTGGATGATTCCGCCACCGTGAAGCGCTTTTACAGGGAGGACGGCCACTACCGCCTGCAGCCCGAGAACGACTACATGGATCCCATCATCGTGGACCATGTGGACATCCAGGGAAAGGTGATCGGCCTGTTCCGCCGGATGAAATAGCGGACAGCGGGATGGGATCGCCCACAGGCGTCACCTGCTTATCGGACAAAACAAGGCCCTGCGGCAGGGCGGGAGTCCAGCGCAATGCGCTGTGGTCTCCGCCCTGCCGCAGGGCCTTTTATGATTCTCAGGCTTTTTACAGCTCGTTCACATCCACAAAGGTCTTGCCGTCCCGCCAAATCCGCTCCAGATCGTAGAACAGCCGGTCCTCCCGGTTGAAGGCGTGGACGATCACATCGCCGTAGTCCAGCAGAATCCAGTTGGCGTTCTGATAGCCCTCGGTCTGGCGCAGCTGATAGCCCGCCTTTGCCATTTTCTCCTCCACATTGTCCGCCATGGCCTGAACCTGGTTTAAGTTCGAGCCGTCGGCGATGATAAAATAATCGGCCATAACAGAGACCTCATGGATATCGATAATCTTGATATCCCCGCCCTTTTTCTCGCTGAGGGCCGCGTAGGCCAGTTTTGCCATTTCTTTAGACTGATCCATTCAATTCTCCTTTCGATTCCAGTAACTGTTTAAAATATGTGTGGGCTTCCCTGGTCATCGGGTCGATGCAGCCGCCCTTCTTCGCCAGGTATTCCAGCGTGCCGTCCAGGATCGCATACATGGTCTGATCCAGGTCCACATAGGCCATGGCCCGAATCTGCGGAAGGTTCTCCGCCTTGTAGCGGCGCGGCTCGATATAATCGGCGATGTAGAGTATTTTGTCCAGGATGGACATGTCCGGCTTGCCGGTGGTATGGCAGGCGATGGCGCTCAAAATCTCCTCATCGCGAATCTGGTACTTGTTCTCAGCCAGCCACGCTCCGTATTTGGCGTGGAGCACGGCCAGGGCCTTGTTCTCCGACTCCGTAACGGTAAGCCCGTGCTTCAGGCATTTTTTCAAAATCACCTCGTCGCTGTAGCGCTTTCCGCAGTCGTGCATCAGCCCCGCCAGCTCCGCCTTGTTCAAATCATATCCGTAGCGCATGGCGAGGGACATGCAGGTAAACGACACGCTCAGGGAGTGCTCGTAGCGCATGGGCGCCAGACGGTTCTGCAAACGCTTGCGAAACATCATGATTTGACTGCATTGATTCTCCATAGTAACCCCTCTTTTCCTCAGTTTATGCTCATTCCCGCCCCCTGATACAGACCGTGGGAGCGAATATAATCCGCCACCGCCGCTGGCACAAATGAACTGATATCCTTCCCCTCCAGAGCCATGCGGCGCAGGTCCGCGCTGGAGACATCCATCTCCCCGCAGTGCAGGGGCAGAATTCTGGCCTCGTAGCGCCGGTTCAGGTACGCGATCTGCTGCTCCAGGCTGCGGTGTTCCTTCTTATACGCGCGGCCGGCCACCAGCAGCGTGGCGCGGGCCATCACCTGTTCCGGATGATACCAGCCCTCGATCTGGTACAGGGAATCCGCTCCGATGATAAAATAAAATGAATGCCGGGGGTAAGTTTCCCGCAGCAACGCCAGGGTTTGGGCTGTGTACGTGTAACCCGGCCGCTGCAATTCAAAGTCCGAATAGGCAAAATGCGGATGATCCGCAATGGCCAGACGCACCATATCCCAGCGCTTATCCCCCCCGGTCACCGGGTGGTCCTGCTTGTGGGGCGGATGGCCGGACGGCATGAACCAGACCTCATCCAGCCCGTACTCCTCATAAGCCTGTTCGCCCAGCCAGAGGTGGCCGTTGTGAATGGGGTCAAAGGTTCCCCCCAAAATCCCGATTTTGCCCATTTTACCCTTTCAACTCCTCCCGCATTCCACTGAATGGATTCTCAATTCCCACATAACGGAATCTTAACCCAAACGGTTCAAAAAAGTTGACATAATTATTTTATGTCAACTTAAATCCCACATTTTTCGCACCGACTATTTGGGCAGCACGATTTTGCGCTTATTCTCCTCCTTGGCCGGACGGTACAGCACGATCTTGCGTCCGATCACCTGAACGACCTCGGAATGGGTGCGCTCCGCCAGGACCTCGGCGATGGACCTTCCGTCATCCAGACAGTTCTTCAGCACGGTAATCTTGACCAGTTCTCTGGCCTCCAGCACCTCGGAAACAGCCTGGGTCACCTCTGGGGTCAGACTGGCCTTGCCGATCTGAAAAACGGGGTCCAGCGTCATCGCCAATCCCTTCAAATAGGATCTCTGTTTGCTTGTCATATTTTCTCCTTAATGTATCTGACGGCGCCATGCGCCGTAAATCGCCTTACTTGTAGTAATCAAACTCCAGGCCGTACATGCGCACCGTGTCGCCCTCTTCGATTCCTGCCTTCTCCAGCTCCGCCAGAATCCCCGTATTCTTGAGGAACTTCTGGAAGAAATCAAAGCCCTTCTCCGATTCCAGATTGGTGTAGCCCAGCATCTTCTCGATGCGCGGCCCCTCCACCACATACGTGCCGTTCTCCGCCTTCTCCACCGTGTAGGGCAGGCTGCGGTCGTCCTGAAATTCCAGCTCAAATTCCGGCTCAAATATCACCGGAGCGTCGTCCACGGTCTTTAGCAGCTCGTTCACATGATAGAGCAGTTCCTTGACGCCCTTGCCGCTGACAGCCGAGAGAGCGAACACCTTCATCCCCTGGGGTTCGAACTCCTCGCGCAGGCGCTTTAAAATGCCGTCCTCGCCCTCGTCCCCGTAAACCGCATCCATCTTGTTGGCCGCGATCACCTGGGGGCGCTTCACCAGCTCGGGATTGTAGGCTTCCAGCTCCTTTAAAATGGTCTTGATATCCTCCACCGGATCGCGCCCCTCCACGGAAGCGCCGTCCACCACGTGGATCAGCACCTTGGTGCGCTCGATGTGCTTTAGGAAAGCATGTCCCAGGCCCACGCCCTCGGAGGCGCCCTCGATCAGTCCGGGAATGTCGGCCATCACAAAGCCGGCCCCATTTCCCAGATCCACCACGCCAAGATGGGGATTCAGGGTGGTGAAATGGTAGTTGGCGATCTGCGGGCGGGCGTTGCTCACCACGGACAACAGGGTGGATTTGCCCACGTTGGGAAAGCCCACCAGGCCCACATCCGCAATCACCTTAAGCTCCAACTTCACCCACAGCTCCTGGCTTGGCTGGCCCGGCTGGGCATATTTAGGCGCCTGCATGGTCGAAGTGGCGTAATGCATATTACCCTGACCGCCCCTGCCGCCTTTTAAGATCACCTTGCGGCGGTTTTCCCCGGACATGTCGGCGATCACCTTGCCGGATTCAAAATCCTTGATCACGGTTCCCTCCGGCACCTTGATCACCAGATCGCTTCCGTTGGCGCCGTGGCACCTGCGCTTCCCGCCTTCCTGTCCGCTCTCCGCCACATACTTGCGCACATGCCGGAAATCCATCAGGGTGTTAAGGCCCTCGTCCACCTGGAAAATGATATCGCCGCCCTTGCCGCCGTCCCCCCCGTCGGGGCCTCCGGCCGGCACGTACAGCTCGCGGCGGAAGCTCACATGGCCGTCGCCGCCTTTTCCGGACTTAATAAAAATTTTTGCACTGTCGGCAAACATACTGCACCTAAACCTTTCTGATTCTGTAACATTTCCCTGTGGAATACGCCCTGTTACCAGCCGTTAAGCGCCCGGCAGCAGACCGTATCCCATAGTGTAAAAAGACTCCATACTTATTGTATGGAGTCCACTTGTCATTATTCGTTGATTGCTCTTGGGTAAACAGAAACCTGCTTTTTGTCTCTGCCCTTTCTTTCAAACTTAACAACTCCGTCTACTAAAGCAAATAAGGTATCATCGCCGCCCTTGCCAACGTTGTTGCCAGGATGGATCTTTGTTCCGCGCTGTCTGTACAGGATGTTGCCAGCCAGTACGAACTGTCCGTCCGCTCTCTTGGCACCAAGGCGCTTCGCCTCGGAATCTCTGCCGTTCTTTGTGGAACCAACACCTTTTTTATGAGCGAATAACTGAAGGTTCATCTGAAACATGTTTTACACCTCCTCAAACCGAATGATAATATGTCGTTCCCCATACTCCTTCTCAATATTCCGAAGTCCCAGAACAAGAGAATTCATAAGGAGCTGCGATTCCGGACTGATATCGGCAGTAAAATGGAACGAAAAACCACCGGTCTGCTCGTCCATCTCGCCCTCAAATCCGTCCTCCGTAAATGTCTCCACGGAATTTGCCATATTTAAAACCAGCGCCGATACGGCTGCGCAGACAATATCCCGTCCGCTCTCAGCGTAGCCCGCGTGGCCTTTCAGCTCCACCCCTGTAAACACATCTCCGGACTCCCCGGAATCCCTGAATATCGTTACCTGGATCATAATGCAGTCAAACCCGCATTAAGCGTTGATCTTGTCGATCTTTACCTGAGTATAGAGCTGTCTGTGGCCGTTTTTCTTGTGATAGCCAGTTTTTCTCTTATACTTGTAAACGATCACTTTCTTCGCCTTACCCTCTTTTTCAACTGTTGCTGTAACAGTTGCGCCGGATACGGTCGGGCATCCGATCTGCAGTTCGCCGTTGTTCACAACCAGAACCTGATCGAATGTTACGGTTTCGCCTGCGCCTGCGCCCAGTCTTTCTACCTTAATGACATCGCCTTCAGAAACCTTGTACTGCTTTCCGCCTGTTGCAATAATCGCGTACATGAAAGGCACCTCCTATTTATCATTACTCGCCAACTTTGGTGGCCCGCCCGCGGGCAGACTCTTAGAACCTCGTTGTGCGGCACACTAAAACATAATATCACTAAAAAATGCACCTGTCAACAAAAAAGAAATATTTTTTTGTAATTTCTGCCAATCCCTGTCACTCTTCCCCGCCGTCCAGCTTCACAATGGAGGCGGCGTTTCCCAGCTCCAGGTATTGGCCCTCCGCCACCGTGATAACAGTGGGTTCCAGAAATCTCCGGTAATCGTCCTGATAATCATAATAGTAGCGCACGTCGTTGTACAGGGCGTAGTACCCGCCCTCCGAGGTGAGAGGGCTCACCAGATAACTGCCCGGCTCCATGTCCCGCCCGGCCAGGTACATGCCGTAAGGCGCCAGAGACAGCCCCGCCTCCCCGGCAGGCACGGCCCAGCCGCTTCGCAGCTTCAGGTGCTGGCCGTTGTAGAGCGCCACCAGGCCGTGATGCTCAAAGCTGAAGGTTCCGATACGCTTTTCGTCCGAATCGTCCTTATATAAGGTAAAATTGCAGGTGCGGTAGGGATTGGCGTCCTCGCCGGGCTTTGCAAAGACCGCGTACTCCCCCGCTGGGATATCCCTTCCCACCACGTAGCTCCCCTGCTCATAACGGACCGTCCCGGTCTGTTCACCGGCAGCCGCAGTCTCCTGGGCGTACGCCGCCCCGGGCGCTCCCGCCCCCAGGCAGACAGCTGTCCACAGCGCCGCCATATATCTGAAATTCCGTCTCATCCGGCCGCTCCTCTCCCACAAATTGTTGGTTTTATCATAATTCAACCGCTGGGAATGGTCAACCGTTGTCACAGTTATTTCACCGTAATTTCACAGTTTTACCGTTTCCTCCAGGTGCCCGGTGACAGGAGCACCAGCATCGGGAAGATTTCCAGACGCCCCGCCAGCATGTCAAACATCAGCACCCATTTGGACATGGCGGACAGCCCGGAGAAGTTGGCCGCCGGACCCACCTCGGATATGCCGGGGCCGATATTGTTCAGGGTGGCCACCACGGCGGAGAAGGAGGTGCCGAAGTCGAAATTGTCCAGGCTCACCAGCAGCACGGACAGGGCCATAATCATGAAATACACGATGATAAAGGCGTTGATGGACCGCAATGTATTGTGATCCAGGGCCTTGCCCTCGTATTTGAGGACCTTGACGCTGCGGGGGTGGATCACGGAGGCCAGCTCCTTCTTGATCTCCTTGAACGCGATCATGATCCGGGACACCTTCATGCCGCCGCCCGTGCTGCCCGCGCAGGCTCCGACGAACATGATGCCCAGCAGCAGGGTTTTTGAGAACTCCGGCCACTGGTTAAAGTCCACGGTGGAGTAGCCCGTGGTGGTGATGATGGAGGCCACCTGGAACGCCACGTGGTGCAGCGCAGTCAGCAGATCCGGGAACATCCTGTAGGTGTTCAGGGTGATCAGCGCGATGCAGGACGCCACGATGAGCAGGTACCCCCGGAGCTCTTCACATTTAAAAGCGTCCTTGGGCTTGCGGATCAAAAACAGGTAATAGACGTTGAAGTTCACGCCGAACAGCAGCATGAATATGGTGATCACGTTCTGCTGGTAGGCCGTGTAGCCCGCCTGCCCGAAATTGCGGCAGGAAAATCCTCCCGTGCCGGCTGCGCCGAAGGTCATGCACAGGCTGTCGAACAGCGGCATTTTTCCAACCAGCAGCAACAGGAACATGACCACGGTCAGAAACAGGTAGATCGAGTAGAGAAGCTTTGCCGTAAAACGGATTTTCGGCACCAGCTTTCCCACGCTTGGCCCCGGGCTCTCCGCCCGCATGATGTGCATGTTGTAATCCCCGGTCATGGGCAGCACGGCCAGCAGGAACACCAGGATTCCCATGCCACCGATCCAGTGCGAAAAGCTGCGCCATATTAAGGACGCCTTGGATAAGTCCTCCACCTGATTGAGGATGCTGGCGCCGGTGGTGGTAAAACCGGAAATAATCTCAAAAAGCGCGTCCTCGAACCGGGTGATCTCCCCGCCCAGGAGGAAGGGGATACAGCCGAACAGGCTGAGGATAATCCAGCCCAGAGACACGGTCACAAAGCCCTCCCGCGCAAAAAACACCTTGCTGCGGGGCTTTTTTCGCACGCAAAGCCAGCCCAAAAAGCCGCAGGCGGCCGCCACCGCCAGATAGCAGAAGCCGATGCGCTCGCGGTAAACCGCCGCGGTCAGGCACGGTATCAGGAGAAACAGGGCCTCAATATTCATGATCCAGCCCAGCATATAAATAATAATCCCGCTATTCATAGTTATCCGCCTTTATTTTATAATGTCTCCCAGATCGTTTAAACCGGTGTGGGTGGTCACGATGATCACCGTATCCCCAGGCTCGATGGTATCCTTGCCCCGGGGCATGATGATCCGGCCCTTCCGGTTGATGCAGGCCACCAGCAGATGGTCTATGAGCGGAAGCTTCTCCAGCGGAACCCCCACCACCGGGGCATCGTCCTTCACCCGGAATTCCAGGGCTTCCGCCTGGTCCGCCACGATTTTGTAGAGCGTCTCCACATTGCTGCCCATGGAGTTCTGCATACCGCGCACATACTGTAAAATGATGTCCGCCGTCACCAGCTTGGGGTAGATCACGCTCCCCAGGTTCAGGGAATTGATCACATTTTCAAAGGCGATTTTATTCACCTTGGTGATCAGCTTGGCTTTGGACTGGCTGGCCGCGTACAGGGAGAGCATGATGTTTTCCTCGTCAAACCCGGTCAGAGAGGCGAAGGCCTCTGTCTGGCGGATGCCCTCCTCCAAAAGCAGCTTCTGGTCCGAGCCGTCCCCGTGGATGATCATGGCCCCGGGCAGCAGCTCGCTCAATTCCCGGCAGCGCTCCGGGTTCTGCTCGATAATACGGATCTTGATCTTCGTATCCGCCAAGGCCTTGGACAGGTAGTAGGTGATCTTGCCGCCGCCCACAAACATGGCCGTTTTCACCGTGTTGTTCTCGATGCCCGCCTTGCGGAAGAAATCGGCGGACTCCGTGTGGGGCGCCAGGAAGGATATCTTGTCGCCGGAGCGCATCTCGAAGTTGCCGTCCGGTATCATCACCTGGTCCCCCCGCTCCACCGCGCAGATCAGCACGTTGCTGCGCAGGCGGGACACCACGTCCATGATCTTCATATTGTGCAGGACGGATTTCTCCGGAATAATGAACTTCAACAGCTCGATGCGCCCCTTGGCAAAGGGCTCGATCTTGATCGCCGACGGGAAACGCAGCAGGCGGGCGATCTCCCGGGCCGCCGCCAGCTCGGGATTGATCGCCAGCGACAGGTTCAGCTCCTCGCGTATATAGTTGATCTCGGCGGAATACTCAGGGTTGCGGATGCGGGCGATGGTATGGCAGTTGCCCGCCTTTTTTGCGATCAGGCAGCAGAGCATGTTCAACTCGTCGGAGTTGGTGGTGGCGATCAGAAGATCCGCCTCCTTGATCCCCGCCTCTATCTGTACCTGGTACACCGCGCCGTTGCCGGTGACCCCCATCACGTCGATGCGGTCCGTGACGGCCTGCAGAGCCGCCCCGTCGCTGTCGATCAGCGTGATATCGTGTTTTTCATTGCTTAACTGCTCGGCCAGCGTCACGCCGATCTTACCACAGCCCACAATAATAATCTTCATATGCCCTACCCCTTTTAATCTTCTGTGCCTGGCAAAACCTGCTCGTGCAGGGGACGCCGCACCTTTTTGCGCGTCATTTCCACCAGATTTAATTTTGTCATGCCCACTACCGTTGTCTTGACCGGATCGGCCGCGGCCGCCTCCGACAGGGCTTTCAGCAGAAGCTCCCGGTTTTCCCCCGGCTCCATGTCGATAAAGTCCACGATAATTATACCCGAGAGATTGCGCAGACGGATCTGGCGGGCAATCTCCTGCGCCGCCTCCAGATTGATCTTAAAGATCGTCTCCTGGAGCGTCTTTTTGCCGGAGTATTTTCCCGTATTCACATCGATGACCACCATGGCCTCAGTGGGCTCGATGACCAGATATCCCCCGGATTTAAGCCAGACCCGTTTTCCCAGGGCCTCCTCCACCGCCTTGTCCAGGCCGTAAAGCGCGCTCAGGCTCAGCAGTGGATCCTGATAAAAGGAAAGTTTTTCCAAATCTTCCTGCTGATGGAGGTACAGATAACGTTTAAGTTCCTCGTAAAAATCGGCCTGGTCCGTGAGGATGGCCTCCAGGCGGCCGCCCGGGGAATCCCGCAGGCTGGCCATATATCCGGGCATGGCACGGTACAGGCAGCTGTAGCAGACCCTGTGTGCTCCCTGGTCAATGACGGACTCATAGCGATCAAACAGGGCCGAGAGCTCCTCCAGCAGCGTATCCGCTCCGGCCTCCCCGGCGTTGGTCCGCACAATCAGGCCGCATTCCCCGCGGCCCCTGGCCAGGACAGCCTCCTCCAGCAGCGGACGGACCTGGCGCTTAAAGTGCTGATCCGTCAGTTTGGCCGAGAAATTCACCCCCGGTTTTCCGGCGGTGAGTACGCAGTAGCGGCCCGCAAAGGACAGACGGCAGGTCACCACCGGAGCTTTTGTCTTGACCGCATCCTTCTCCACTTGGACGATCAGTTCGTCCCCGGGCGCTAAGGTTTTAGCTCCGGGGCGGTTTAACACCCGCGGACAGCTCTCCTCCAGGGGAAGGTAGCCCACCTGGCCCCCGCCCAGCTCCACAAAGGCGGCGTTGATGTTCTTTACTACCTTCTGCACTTTTCCGATATATATATTGTTCAGGAGGGAACCGCCCTGCTCCGGCTCCAGCGTCAGCGACACGGGCTTTCTGCCGGAAAATACCGCGGTCAGCACCTTTCCCCTCCACCTTGTGATCACCAGCTTATCCATCACGCAAACGCTTCTCCCAAACCGGCCAGGGACACAAAGCTGTGTTTTCCTGCCGCCCGCTCTTCCTCAGACGCCTGATCCGCGTACACCTCTTCCCGCTGGAACATCCAGGCGAACTGCGGCCGCTCCTGTCCCAGAGAGTCGTAATAGGCGTCCAGCACCATCTCAGGCTTGACGTTGGCGGCGCTTCCGTTGGAAATCTTCATGAACAGGACAGGGCCCTGCTCCCCTAAAATCACCTGAAGCTCATAGATCAGCGGCTTTAAATCCATTTCCTTTTCGCCGCGTTTTGTCTTTTTCGTCACCCGCACGCTGTCCCGGTCAAAGAAATCCATGAGGCCCTTCATCCACGCGCCGGCATTTTCCATCTCATGGCCCGGGCGCAGGCGGCAGGTGTAGTCCGCGGCCGCCACGATGGACATGGCGTTGGCCGCATCGTCCGGCAGCAGGCAGGTGCCCACCACCTCAAAGCCCTCGGCCATCTGCGCGTTTAAGCGCTCCTTCATGCCCGCCGGAACCTGCTCGTCCAAAAGCTCGATGTCCACGTACTCGCCGTTGCTGGTAATCCCGACGCCAAGAGGAGCCGCGAAGGACATGATCTGGTGAGGGCTGAAGCCTCCGCTGTAGCGTATGTTGAAATCCGCCCTGCGGATGGCCTTCTGGAAATAGCGCATCACGTCCAGATGGCCGATAAATTTCGTGTTGCCGTGTTTGCTGAATTTAATCCGAATTTTCATAGTCCCGTTCCCTCTGCTGTCTCCCTTGTCTCAAAGCACACGCCACCGCCGAATTTCAGCGCCCCGCAGGCGGAACATTTGCCCCGGCAGTTGGGCGTCACCACGGCCTCCATGGCGCGCTTCCACTCTCTCTTTAAAAACTCCTTGCTGACCCCGGCGTCGATGAAGTCCCAGGGGAATATCTCGTCCAGACCTCTCTCCCTGGTGGTGTAAAAGTCCACGGACACGCTACAGTCCTCAAAGGCCTTCATCCAGGCGTCGTTGTTGAAATACTCGGACCAGGAGTCGTAGATGGCGCCGTTTCGGTAAGCAGCCTCGATCACGGCTCCCACGCGGCGGTCTCCCCTGGCCAGGATGCCCTCCAGCACCGTCAGCTCGGCCTCGTGCCAGTTGTATTTTAAACTCTTGAAATTCAACATCTGGCGGAACTTGCCACGGACGATGTTGGCGCGCTCGAGAAACTCCTCCTTGGTGCACATCCTGGCCCACTGGAAGGGCGTAAAGGGCTTGGGCACAAAGAAGGAGGAGCTGGCCGTCACCTGGACCTTGCCATGGCGCTGCTCCTTGGGAATCTCATAGTAGGCCTCCGCAACCTTCTCGGAAAGCAGGGCGATGCCCTCCATGTCCTCCACCGTCTCCGTGGGCAGTCCCAGCATGAAATACAGCTTCACCCGGTTCCAGCCCGCCTCGAAGGCCTGTCCCGCGCCCTTTAAGATCACATCCTCGGTCAGACCCTTGTTGATCACGTCCCGCAGGCGCTGGGAACCGGCCTCCGGCGCAAAGGTCAGGCTGCTCTTCTTGATGTCCTGAACCTTGCTCATCACATCCAGGGAGAACGCGTCGATGCGCAGGGACGGCAGGGAAATGTTCACGCCCTTGCCCTTAAATTCCTCGATGAGGAAATTCACCAGGCCCTCCAGCTGGCTGTAATCGCTGGAGCTTAAGGAGCTCAGGGATATCTCGTCGTGGCCGGTGCTCTTTAACATATCGTAGGCGTAGTGTTTTAAATATTCCAGACTGTGCTCCCGCAGAGGGCGGTACACATCGCCGGCCTGGCAGAACCGGCAGCCGCGGATGCAGCCGCGCTGAATCTCCAGAACGACCCTGTCCTGGGTCACCCGGATATAGGGGACCAGGGGCTTTTCGATATAACCCACGCTGTCCATATCCACCACCAGCTGCTTGGTGACGGTCGCCTTGGCGTGGGGATTGTTGGGGGTGAAGGAACGGATGGTCCCGTCCTCCCGATAAGCCACATCATAAAAGGCCGGCACGTAGATACCAGGTATCTCCGCCGCCAGCTCCAGAAACTGCCGTCTGCCGCCCCCTACCGCCCGATTCTCCTTGTAGCGGTCGATCAGCTCAAAATATACGGTCTCTCCCTCGCCGATATAAAACAGGTCAAAGAAATCGGCCAAGGGCTCCGGATTGTATGCGCAGGGGCCTCCGCCGATCACAATCGGATCGTTTTCGCCTCGTTCACAGGCGTGCAGCGGAATCTGTGACAGCTCCAGCACCTGCAGGACATTGGTGTAGCACATCTCATACTGTAAGGTGATGCCCAGAAAATCAAAATTCTTCACCGGTTCCTGGGTCTCCAGCGTGAACAGCGGGATGTTCTTCTCCCGCATGATCGGGTCCAAATCCATCCACGGGGAGTAGACCCGCTCACAGTATATATCCTCCCGGTCGTTGAACATGGAGTAGAGAATCTGGATGCCCAGGTGGGACATGCCGATCTCATACACATCGGGGAAGCACATGGCAAAGCGGACGTCCACCTGTTTCAGATCCTTTTGCACCATGTTAAACTCGCCGCCGATGTAGCGGGCGGGCTGCTGGATGCTCAGCAGTATTTCGTCAGATAAAGCTAATTTTCTCATGTTTTATGCTCTCTTATTTGCGAATGATAACAAATTCCCTTCTCTGTTTTATTGCGTATTTTGAGACCCCTTCAAGATAAAACGGCCTTTATATGCGCTGCAAATAGTGCCTTTGGAAGATTTTCACCTTCCCGGCACTATTTGACACAGCTAAATACTTGGCATAATTATAAAGTATTTCTTGCTACATTTCAATAGCAATTATTGATGACAGGATTTCCGCCCCGGCAGCGCCCCTAATAAAGCGCCGTCTCCACCTCCCCAATCATCTCAGAAAGCGTGCGCAGCCCCGCGCCCGCCAGATACCAGTTCTCCGCATCCAGGTACACGATTTTGCCGTTTTTGTAAGCGTTTGTGGACCGCACCAGATCGTTGTCCAGCGTGTCGCCGGCGTCGGTGCTTCCCGCCACAACGGCCGCGCGGTCCACCACGAACAGGATGTCCGGGTTTACGCCGGCAATGTACTCGTAGCCCACAGACTGCCCGTGGGTGGACGCGTCGATGGCCGCATCCGCCGCTCTCACTCCCAGCACGTCGTGAATCAGGCCGAACCTGGAGCCGGAGCCGTAAGCGCTGATGGCTCCGTCATTGGCGAGCAGAATGAGCGCCCTCTCCTCCATGGAGCCCGCCCGCGCCTGCACGGACGCGATCTGCCGCCCGATCTCCTCAAGGGCCGCGGATACGGCCTCCTCTTTGCCGAATATCTGCCCCAGCACCGTATAGTTGGCTGTGAAATTTTCCATCAGATTCTCATACACCGTCTCCACATACCAGGTGGGGGCGATCTCTGAAAGCTCGTCGTAAAAGGCTTCCTGGCGGCCGGAAATAACGATCAAATCCGGTTCAAACTCATAGATCGTCTCCAGGTCCGGCTCCTTGATTCCCCCCGCGTTGACGGCGGACTTATATTTGGATAACCCCGACAACAGACTGTCTGTGGGCACCGCCACCTCCACCTCCACGCCGAGAGACTCCATGCTGTCTAAAATCCCCATGTCAAACACCGCCACCCTTTCCGGATTTACCGGAAGCTCCGCCGCGCCGCGCCCGGTGGTCACTGTGACGGTGCCGGACAGGTTCCCCCCTTCGTTTTCCGGGCTCCCAGACTCTGCCGCCGCCGTTTTGTCATCCGCCGCATACTCCCCGGCCGTCTTTTCCTGAGTCCTGCCGCCAGCGCCGCAGCCGGTCAGAGCCGCCGCGGCAAGTATGGCCGCAGCCGTCGCGTCTATTGTGATTCTCATTGATTTTCTCATCGTGATTATCTCCTTTTTGATCGCGCCTGTATCCCTTTTTTGCATTTTAAGCAGAGTAGTACAGGCACACTTTTCTGTTATGAATCGTTTGCACTTCGATGTCCATCCCGTAGACCTTTTCCAGCATACGGCTGTTCATCATCTCCTCCACATCGCCGCCCGCGATGATTTTCCCGTCTTTCATCGCCACAATATAATCGGCGTAATGGGACACAAAATTGATGTCGTGGATGACCACCATCACCGTCTTATTCCGCTCGCGGACCAGCCTTCTCAAAATTGCCATAATCTGCACGGAGTGCTTCATATCCAGGTTGTTGAGGGGTTCGTCCAGGAAAATGTACTTGGTGTCCTGGGCGATGACCATGGCGATGTACGCCATCTGCCTCTGGCCGCCGGACAGCTCGTCCATGTACCGCTCCCTCAGCTCCTCCAGCCCCGTATAGGCGATGGCCTCGTCGATCTTCGCCTCGTCCTCCCGGGTCAGATTCCCCTGGCTGTAGGGAAATCTTCCGAAGGCCACCAGCTCCCGCACCTTAATCCGTATGGTCAGATGATTGGACTGCTTGAGCACGGACAGCTGTCTTGCCAGTTCCTTGTTCTTCCACTGGTCGATGGATTTCCCATCCACCTGCACAATGCCCTCGTTCTTTTGCAGGGTTCTGGTGATGATGGACAAAAGCGTGCTCTTGCCCGCCCCGTTGCTGCCGATGAAGGCCACCAGCTTTTCCGTGGGAAAGTCGGCGCTGACGCCGTCCAAGACGTTCTTCGCGCCATACCGTTTTATAATTCCAGATACTGTTACCATCTTATCCTCCTATCGCCTCGCCTGGCGCAGCATGTAATACAGAAAATAGATTCCGCCTGTAAAGTTGATGATCACGCTGAGCGTGGTGCCCATGGAAAACAGTTTCTCCACCGCAAACAGACCGTAGGTCAGAAAACATATGGACAACAGGCACGCCGCCGCGAACAGCTCCCTGTGGCGGTAGGTGTCCGTCAGCTGTCTCGCCAGAGACACCGCCAGCAGGCCCAAAAATGTGACGGGCCCCACAAGCGCCGTAGACACGGAAATGAGCACGGACACGATCATCAGCTGCCTTCTCACCAGCCCCCGGTAGTCCACTCCCAGGTTCACCGCCGTATCCGCGCCCAGCGCAAGCACGTCCAGGGCTCTGTAATCGCTCCGTGTCAGGAGCAGGCACAGGGCGCAGACAGCCGCCGATATTCCCAGAAGCCCCGTGTTGATGTTTGAGAAGGACGCGAACATCTTTCCCTGCAGCACATCGAACTCATTTGGGTCCAACAGAATCTGCATAAAGCTCGCCATTCCACCGAACAGCCGGCCGAGCACCATTCCCGCCAGCAGCAGGAAGTAGATGTTTCTGTGCTCCCCCTGAAACAGCAGGGCGTACAGAATCCATGAGGCCCCCACCATCACGGCCACAGAAATCAGGAAGTTGCCATTTCCCTTTAAAGCCGTCAGCGCGCCGCCCTGGAAGAAAAATACAATCACCGTCTGCACAAACATGTACAGGGAATCCAGTCCCATAACGCCGGGCGTCAGAATCCTGTTGCCAGTGATGGTCTGAAATACCACGGAGGAATAGCCCACGCTGTAGCTGACCAGGGCTATGGCCGCCAGCTTCTTAAACCGCAGAGGCAGGAAATAACCTGCGTTTTTGGCCGTAAGCCCGTACATCAGAAACAATCCCACCGCAAAAATGGCGGCAGCGGATAAAAGCATTGTTTTCAGGGGACAGCCACCAGGGCGTTGTCCCTGTTTTTCACTATGTTTCATGCGCGTTTCCTCCTGGGAGCGGTGTCATTTTTCCGGAACAGAATGGCCAAAAAGACGGCGCTTCCCACCACGCTCAACATGACGCTGACGGATACCTCGTAAGGGAATATGAGCAGCCGCCCCGCGATGTCGCAGACCAGCACGAACAGCGCGCCGAACAGCGCCGTGTCGGCAATGCTGTTCTTCAGGTTATCTCCCTTCCACATGGAAATGATGTTGGGAACAATCATTCCCACAAACGGAATACTTCCCACCGTCACAATCACCGTGGAGGTGATGAGGGCCGCGATTGCCAGACCGGCAAATACCACCGCCTTGTGATTGAGCCCCAGCCCCCTGGCGAAGTCCTCTCCCATCCCGGAGATGGTGAAGAGGTCCGCGTACACATATCCCAGCGCGAGAAAGGGCAGCCCCAAATACAGCATCTCATACCGGCCCTTCAGGATGAGGGAGAAGCTTCCCTCCAGCCAGGAGGAAATGTTCTGGATCATGTCGTACCGGTACGCGAAAAATGTGGTGACCGAGCTGACCACGCTCCCCAGCATCATGCCGATAAGGGGAACCATGACGGAATCCTTATACGGAATGGCGTTTAAAATCCGCATAAACAGCAGCGTGCCACCCAGAGCGCAGAGGAACGCCACCGTCATTTTCGTGCCGGTTCCCGCCTTTGCAAATACCAGAAGCGACAGCATGACGCCGAACCGGCACCATTCCATGGTACCCGCAGTGGACGGCGCCACAAACTTGTTCCTTGTGAGAGTCTGCATGATCAGACCGGCAATGGACAGGCCCGCGCCGGTGATGAGAATCGATAAAAGCCTGGGAATTCTGCTGAGAACAGCCAGGCTTTGATCGCCGCTGCCCGGCTCCAGCAGCCTGAGCAGGCTGAATTCCTTCACCCCCACCGCAAGGGAGGCCAACGACAAAATCACCAGCGCAAGCAGCAGCCACCATCTGCTGTGAAAAAATTTTTTCATATCCTCGCCCTTTCTGTTAGTTAAAACTAACTCCGAGATATTACCATAAACTGCAAGGACATGTCAACTAGCAATTTTTTCCTTTTATCTTCTTAAAACCGGTTCGGCGGCAGACAGTCCTCCCGCCGCCGCTTCGTGGACAAAACCCAAGCCTCTGCATATCTTAATATTGTAATGAACTTTGATATGAGGAAGAATTAGAGGAGAATTTGCTGTGATGAAAGACAACAATGCAAAACTGCAATCCCGGCCATTTATCGTCTACCCTGATTCAGACGTCAGCGGAACCGCAGGAGGCAATGCAAATCGGGAAAACTACTGTGATTTGGATTCCACCTCCGCCTCCCGCTACCGTCTCAACCGGGACGACCATAACAACATTTTTCAATTTTTCGGGAATATATTGACCGCCGCCAATAAACCGGTCTACTGTCTGGACAAATTTGCCGACGGACCATACAACGACGTCCCCTATGAGAGCCGGCCTTTTGAGACCATCTTTCCGGCATCCACGGCGCGCCAGAAGAACATGTTCGGATGGATCATGGCCAACGCCTATCCGGCAGCCAGCGCCGACGCCACGTTCGCCCTTGCCGATGTGGACCCCACTGTCAGTCCGGCCTTGGACGATAACGACGCCTACGCCGCCGTTCAGGTGGCCCTGTGGGTGCTTCTGGGGCAGATTTCCCTGGATGAAGTGTACTTCTTAAATTGCGGAGGCACGGACCCCCATCCCAAATCAGACCGTTTGAGAACGACCGTGCTGAGTCTGCTCAAGCTCGCCGGGGAATACGCGGACGGCGCCACGGATACCACGCGCCCGTCTCCGTCCTCAGGCACCGGCAAATGCGCCAATGCCGGCATCGACTGCTGCAATAAGAGCGCCATGCCGTCCGATCCCGGCGCGCCTTATTTTATCTTTCAAGGCTGCCCGGATGAAGTGCGGATTATCTGCGGACGGCTGCTCGTCGGACCCTTTAAAATATTGTCGAGTTTTGCCGGACAACCCCAGATTACCGTCACACCATTCTGCAACTGCGGCGGCGACTACTCCGCCACATTCATGGATTTCTGCGGCAATCCCATCGGGACTCCGGTGATCGGCCAGGAATTCTATATCGCGCTGCGCGCCTGTAAAAAACAGGTCTGCTTTACCGTGACAGCCTCCTATACCGGAACGATCACACGCGTGATTTCAATGGAAGCCCAGAGCACGGCTCTGAATTACCAGCCCATCGGGACCTCGCTGGATGATGAACCGGTGACGCTCACGGCAGAGCTCTGCCTCTGTGTCAATTATCCGGACAGCGTTGAAAAGGGCGGTCATTCGTCTAAAAACGGACAGCTCGGGGTCAACATCAATAACAATAACAACAATAACAATAATAACAGCAGCAATGCAGGTGCTTCCTGCGGGTTTCCGCTGCCAATGCCGTGTATGCCGGTATACTGGCCGTATCCACCGGTGCAGCCCTATCCGCCGTTTCCGCCGAAGCCCCCTTATCCGCCCTACCCTCCGGAGCCGCCTTATCCGCCCTATCCTCCGGAGCCGCCTTATCCACCCTACCCTCCGAGGCCGCCTTACCCGCCCTATCCTCCGAAGCCGCCTTACCCGCCCTACCCGCCGGAGCCGCCCTATCCGCCCTACCCTCCGAGGCCGCCTTATCCGCCCTACCCTCCGGAGCCGCCTTACCCGCCCTGCCCTCCGAAGCCCCCTTACCCGCCGGAACCGCCCTGCCCGCCGTTCCCTCCGAAGCCCCCTTATCCGCCGGAACCGCCCTGCCCTCCAAAACCGCCCTGTCCGCCCAAACCTCCGTGTTGTAAATGCGGTTGCTGCCCGAGGCGGAACGGCTGACGCACCGGACGCAGGGAGCGCTCTGACATCATTCTGGTTCTCAAAAAAACCGGCAGCTGAGATTACAACTTCACTAAAGGAACAGGCCGCGGGCTCCGCCCTCGGCCTGACAATAAAAAAGTCCTTGCCCCCGTTGTCATCAAACCGGGTTCAAGGACTTTTTACTTTTTCCGTTGTCAAACTCAGAAACTCAATTCATCGGATCAGGAACCGCTGCCGCGCCCATCCGCCCGGCCATCAGCTCCAGAAAACGTTCCATCTGCGGCGTGACATACTTGTGTTTGTGGTAGACCAGCTGGGTCCACATGCGAATCTCCGGGCATACCGTGTCCAGCACGACCAGCCGTCCGTCCTGTATGTAATCCCGGACCACATATTCCGGCAGAAACGATACCCCGCGGTTTTCCAACAGCATTTTTGTGATGATATCCGTGTTGCCGGTCTCCAGAAACGGGTGCAGCTCCACGCCGGACGCAGCCAGGACCTGCTCCATCTCATAGCGGTAGCTGACCCCCTTTTCCGTGAGGAGAAACGGCTCCTTGAGCAGGCGTTCCAGGGAAATCTGCCTCCGCCCGGCCAGACAGGACCTGGCGGAGGCGACAAAAAACGCGGTTTCAGGGCGTTCCGCCACTTTCACCCACTCTGGAAAATTGATCCTCTGATCCAAAAAGAACAGGATATCGATATCGTTTCGCTGCAGCATATCGAACAGCTCCCTCACCAGCGCCGTCTGGGTGCTCACCTCCACCCTGGGGCAGAGGCGGCTGAACTCGATAATCGCGGGCGGCAGCACGCTGATCAGAAGCGACTCGGCCGTGCCGATGCGCAGCTTTCCCCTGACATCCCCCGGAACCTGTGTGATGTTTTCCGCCCTGCGCACCGCGTCCAGGATATCCAGCGCGTGGGGCAGCAGCCTCTGTCCCGCCTGGGTCAGTTTGATGCGCTTGCCGATGCGGTCAAACAGCTGCGTGTGCAGCTCCTCCTCCAGCTGTTTGATCTGCATGGTCACGGCCGATTGGGAGTATCCCAGCTGTTCGGCGGCCTTGGAAAAGTTTTGCAGCTCTGCTATGCGCACAAAGGTTATAATATTTCTGATCTCCATCGCTTCACCTATCAAAATATTTGAACATTATTATGAAATCTATGAATTTCACAAATCCATTATCTGTATGGTACTGTAAGAAATGAGATAAGTCAAGTACCGAACAGGAGGCAGAAACTATGGATTCTTTTATGAACGCACAGACTGAGAGAGCCGGAGCTCTGATGAAGGACTTTGTGGATACGGTTCTCAGCTTTTACCAGAACATGAGGCGGCAGGACGTCTGCCGCCAGGCAAGCGCGGAGACGATCTCACGTTTGCAGGGGATGGGGATTCCGCAGAAGGGGCGGCCGGTGGACGAGGTGTTCCGCGAAATGACAGACAGCGTGTATTCCAACGCGACCCTTATCCAGCATCCGCGCTGCTTTGCGTGTATTCCCAGCCCGGTCTCCCTCTTTTCCTGGATGGGCGACGTGATGACAAACGCCTACGATCCCCACGCGGGCTGCAGCATGAACGCTTCCGCCGCAAGCTGCATCGAGCGGGAGCTGATTCGGTGGATGTGCGGCCTGGCGGGGTACCCGGACGGAAGCGGCGGACTGTTCGTCTCCGGCGGTTCCATGGCCAACTTAACCGCGCTGACCGCCGCCAGAGACGCCAAACTGACCGCGGCTGAGCGCCCCCTGGCCGTGGCTTATGTGTCGGACCAGACCCATTCCTCCGTCGCCAAGGGGCTGCATATCATCGGCTTTCAGCCCGGACAGGTCCGAAAAATCCCCTCGGATGCAAATTTCCGCATGGATCTGGACGCCCTGAACGCCGCAATCCGCGAGGATCTGGACGGAGGGAAAAAGCCCTTTGCCGTGATCGCCACCGCGGGAACCACCAACACCGGGAGCATCGACCCGCTGCCGGAGATCGCCGGAATCTGCCGGGAGCATGGGATGTGGATGCACGTGGACGGGGCCTTCGGAGCTTCCCTCCTGCTGTCCGAGCGCTGCCGCAAAAGCCTGGCCGGCATCGAGCTCTCGGACAGTCTGAGCTGGGATGCCCACAAATGGCTGATGCAGACCTATGGCTGCAGCATGGTGCTGGTGCGAAATCAGTCCCATCTTGTTCACAGCTTCGCCGTCCACCCGGAATATTTGACGGACGCCGAAGCGTTCAGCGACAGTCCCGACTTCTGGGACCTCGGCCCGGAGCTGACGCGGCCTGCCCGGAGCCTGAAGCTGTGGATCACCCTGCAGGCCATGGGCAGCGAGGGGATGGGCCGGATGATCGAACACGGCTGCGATATGGCCCTGCTGGCCGAAAAAACGATCCGGAAATATCCCGGTTGGGAGATCGTCTCCCCCGCGCAGCAGGGCATCGTCAACTTCCGCTTCGCTCCCGCCAACGCATCTGCGGGCCTTCTCGACCGCCTGAACCAGGAAATTGCCCGGGAGGTCACGGACAGCGGCTACGCGCAGATTCTTACCACCGAGCTCTGCGGCAAAAAGGTTCTGCGGATGTGCACCCTGCACCCGGATACCACGGCGGAGGACATTGAGACGACCGCGAAGCTGCTCTGCAGGAGCCGGGCCGCCGCGAGAGCGCAGTGGCGGACGGCGTGAGGAATTTCCCACGCCATCGAAAACGCCGCCGGCCACATCCCTGTGACCGGCGGCTCTCCTGAAAACCGGATTCATCCCACTCTGTTTTCTTTCCCCGCGGAATCGTCTCCCATGCGCTCCCTGCGCTTGAGATCGTCGATGTGCCTGAGCGCCTTCCCGAGATTTCCGTAGGGGTCTCCCTTTTTCGGGTCAAAGTCCATGTTGTAGCGTCCTCTGCGGACGTTTTGATGCTCCATACTCTCACCGTTCCTTCTTCTGTGCAGTCTGCGCCTGAGCTTCGCCGCTCCTGTCGTACGCCTGGATGTAGACAAAATTTTCGTTTTCCCGCTCCATACAATACGCGGGGTCCAAAATCGCCTCAATAAATTCCCTGCCCCCTGGCTCCACTGCCACCACGCGCAGCCCCAGCTCCCGCTCCACGTCCTGCACCGTCAGATCGTCCAGAAACACCTGCTCGCCCACGCGCAGCATATTGGAGGGGATTTGCAGCACATCCCCCAGTTCCCCGCCGCCATCTTGGCGCTCCTTCAGCTGCCGGATCAGGTCCTGGCCCGTGATCAGCCCGGAAACCGTGATGGTCTCCCCGAAGAAATCGTTGCGGATGCAGCAGACATGAATCCGCAGATGTGGGAACGCCTCCATGAGCCGGTCCGCAAAGCCGCGGACCGTGGGGAAAGCCAGCTTCCCCGTGGCGATAGTCAGGGTCCGGCTCACGTTCTGCGCCAGCGTCCCGTACTCCCCGCCAGCCAGCGTCTCCTCCAGCGCCTCGTTGAACTCGTTGATAAACATGCGCATCATGCCCACGCCGTTCTCCAGCTGGATATAGCCGTCGTACCGCTCTTCCTCCGGAAAGTCCCGGCCAGCCGTGATGTACCACTCGTCGCTGGCGTGGATAAAATGCAGGCCGTACTCCTCGTAGTATCCCTTCTGGCGGCTCTCGATCATGTCGATCACCTCCCCGGCCTCCTCTGGGGTAAACAACTCGATGGGGAACAGCCCGTCCCGGAATTTGGTGATTCCGGCAGGCACCACGGAAACGCTGCGCAGAAACGGCAGGTATTTGGCCAGATCGTCTATGGTGCGCTCCAGCTCCGCCCCGTCGTTCACGTGCCTGCAGCACACAACCTGGCCGTTCATCTCCACATGGCCGTCGTAGAGCATCTGCAGATATTTCAGCTTTTCCCCGGCAAAGCGGTTGTGCAGCATCTTGCAGCGCAGCTCCGGGTTGGTGCTCTGCACGGAAATGTTGATGGGCGCCAGCTGCATGCGGATGATCCGCTCAATATCCCGCTCCTTCATGTTGGTCAGGGTGATATAATTGCCCTGCAAAAACGACAGGCGCGAGTCGTCGTCCTTGAAATACAGGGTTTCCCGCATCCCCGGCGGCATCTGGTCGATAAAGCAGAATATGCACTTGTTGCTGCAGGATCGGTAATCGCTCATCAGGCTGTTCTCAAATTCCACGCCCAGATCGTCGTCGTACTCCTTGTCGATCTCCAGCAGCCACTCCTCGCCGTCCGACTTGCGCACCAGCGCCTCCACATACTCGTCCTTGATCAGGTACCTGTAGTCGAATACGTCCTCTATTTCCTCATTGTTGATCGAGAGCAGCACGTCCCCGGGCTCAATCTCCATCTCCTCGGCGATGGAACCGGGGTATACCTCCCTGATCACATGTTCATTCTTCTTTTTAGCCAATTGCGTTCCCTCTTTATCTCTTAATCTATGCAATCCATAAAGAACAGAATATCAATTTTACGGCCATTTTTCAAGGCCTAATCGTCCCGCTCTGCAAATTATTAAAGGCGGAGGGGCTTTCCATATGATTTTTGGAAAGCCCTTCCGCCCGTCTTATCTAAATCCGTCTGAAAACGCGGCCTTTACTGTTTACTGGATGGAGAGCACCTTGTAATCCTGGTCCTCCACCGCCTTCTTCAAAACGTCGTCCGCCACCGCTCCGCTTAACGTCACCACAGCGGTGCCCGCCTCGTGGCTCACCACGGCCTGCTCCACCTCCGGCAGAGCCTCCAGGCACTTCTTCACTCTGGCCTCGCAGTGTCCGCACATCATACCCTCGATTTTCATTGTCTTTTCCATGTTTACTTCTTCCTTTCTCTTCGCTTTTATTTTCTTATCCCGCGTCCCGTCGTACATCTTGAAAAAATTCAGCCGGAGCGCGTTTGTCACCACGCAAAAGCTGGATAAGCTCATTGCCGCTGCCCCGAACATGGGGTTCAGCTTCCAGCCCAAAAGCGGATACCACAGGCCGGCCGCCAGCGGTATGCCCACCGCGTTGTAGAAGAACGCCCAGAACAGATTCTCGTGGATGTTTCTCAGGGTGGCCCGGCTCATGCGGATGGCCGCCGGCACGTCGCTGAGTCGGCTCTTCATCAGCACCACGTCCGCGGCGTCGATGGCGATATCCGTGCCCGCCCCGATGGCGATGCCGATATCCGCCCTGGTGAGGGCCGGGGCGTCGTTGATGCCGTCCCCCACCATGGTCACCTTGCCCTTGCGCTTTAAGGACCGGATCACGCTCTCCTTCCCATCAGGGAGCACGCCGGCGATCACCTCGTCCACTCCGGCCTGTCTGCCCACCGCTTTTGCCGTGCGCTCGTTGTCGCCGGTCAGCATAACCACGTGGATGCCCATGTTCTGCAATTCCCTCACCGCCTGGGGACTGTCCTCCTTGATGGTGTCCGCCACGGCGATGATTCCCGCCATTTTGCCGTCCCGGCTGAAGAAAAGCGGCGTCTTGCCCTCCTCCGCCAGCCGCTCGGACTGGACTTTCAGCTCAGGCGTGATCTCCGCCTGGCTGCTGATAAAGGTAAGGTTTCCGCCGCAGAGCAGCGCCCCGTTTCGCACGGCCGACAGGCCGTTACCGGGCAGAGCCTTGAAATCCGTCACCTCCGCCGCCTCCATCCCCGCCTCCCGGGCCTTGGCCAGAATCGCCCTGGCCAGGGGATGCTCGCTCTTTTTCTCCAGGGCAAACGCCAGCTCCAGCAGTTCGTCCTCGCTCATACCCTCCGCCGGAATGAGATCCGTCACCTTGGGCTCCCCGTTTGTGATGGTTCCGGTCTTATCTAAGGCCACGATCTCCGTCTTGCCGGTCTCCTCCAGGGAAACCGCCGTCTTGAACATGATGCCGTGCTTGGCTCCCATGCCGTTGCCCACCATGATGGCCACCGGCGTCGCCAGCCCCAGAGCGCAGGGACAGCTGATCACCAGCACGGAAATACCTCTGGCCAGGGCAAACCCGATGCTCTGCCCCGCAACCAGCCAGACAAGCATTGTCACCACCGCAATGGCGATGACCGCCGGCACAAAGACGCCGGACACCCGGTCCGCCACCTTGGCGATGGGCGCCTTGGTGGCCGCCGCGTCGCTGACCATCTGAATGATCTGCGACAGGGTGGTGTCCTCCCCGACCCGTGAGGCCTGGCAGACGATATAACCGGACTGATTCACCGTGGCCGCTGACACCTGGTCGCCCACGCCCTTATCCACCGGGATGCTCTCTCCGGTCAGCGCGGACTCGTTGACCGCGCTGCTTCCCTCCAGAACAATCCCGTCCACCGGGACATGTTCGCCGGGCCGCACCGCGAAAATGTCGCCCTTTTTCACCTGGTCGATGGAGACCTCGGTCTCAACCCCGTTCACCAGCAGGGTCGCGGTCTTGGGGGCCAGCTTCATCAGGCTCTTTAAGGCGTCCGTGGTTCTGCCCTTGGACCGCGCCTCCAGCATCTTGCCCACCGTGATCAGGGTCAGGATCATGGCCGCGGATTCAAAGTAGAACTCGTGCATGTACTCCATAACGCCCGCCATGTCCCCGTTTGCCTGGGCGGCCGTCATGGCGAACAGCGCGTACACGCTGTACACAAACGACGCGCCGGAGCCCAGGGCCACCAGCGTATCCATATTGGGCGCTCTGTGGATCAGGCCCTTAAATCCGCTGATAAAAAATTTCTGATTGATCACCATGACCACCGCGGTCAGCAAAAGCTGCAGCAGCCCCATGGCCACGTGGTTCCCGGCAAAAAACGCCGGAACCGGCCAGTTCCACATCATATGTCCCATGGAAAAATACATGAGCACCAGCAAAAATCCCAGGGAATAGTACAGGCGGCGTTTTAACACCGGCGTCTCCCGGTCCTTCAGCATATCGTCGACCTCCGACGCCGCGGGCCGGTTCGCCGCCGCCGCGCCCTTTACGGCCGCGCCGTAGCCGGCCTCCTCCACCGCCCTGACGATCTCCTGCTCGGAGGCGGAGCCCTCCACCCCCATGGAGTTGGTCAGCAGGCTGACCGAGCAGGATGTGACGCCGGGCACCTTGGCCACGGCCTTCTCCACCCGGGCGCTGCAGGCTGCGCAGCTCATTCCCGTCACTGTATATTGTTCCATTATCAATCATCTCCTTCCCGTTGAAATCTGTGTAAACCGTTTAAATGCATCCCGTATGCGAACCGGGCGCGGCGGACTGCCGTTTCCAAACGCGCCTAGCGCATCAGCTTCTGGATCGTGGCCACCAGCTCGTCGATGGTCTCATCCTTGCCGTTTCGTATGTCGTTTGCAACGCAGGTCCTGATGTGGTTAGCCAGCAGCTCTTTGCTGAAGCTGTTGAGCGCCGCATTGGCCGCCGCCACCTGGACCAGAACATCCGTACAGTAGGCATCCTTTTCCAGCATGTTCCGAATCCCGCGAATCTGCCCCTCGATGCGGCTTAAGCGGTTGAGCAGGCTCTTGTACTCCTCCTCGGTACGCTCTTTTGTCTTGTGACAGCATGTGCATGTATTCTCTTCCATATTTATTCCTCCTGAAGGCGGTTATAAGATACCCCTATCCGGTATATTTACAGCTTTGATTATATACCCCTTATGGGTATATTGCAAGCCCCAATTTTAAATTTTTATAGATGGCGATAAAATTTCTCATTTCCCGCCCCGCAAAATTTCCACATCAAAAAGGAGCCGCCCACGAAATCCGTGCCGCAGCTCCCGCTCAAAGGTTAAATTTGATTTAAAACAGCCATACCCCAACCTCGTCCCCCTCCGCCAGCGCTTCACTGCCGCCGGGAATGTCGATCAGGCAATTACAGCCCGCCAGGGCGCTCAGGCTTCCGGAGGAATGGCCCTTTTCCGGGATCGACACCGCCCCGCCGGTCAGCCTTGCCCGGATGAAGCGGCGGGCCGGGGACGGCTTGTTGAAGCTTCCCGCCAGCCGCGCCTTGATCCGTTTCTGACGCCACACGCTCTCGCCGGACAGCTTTGCCAGAACCGGCCGCGCCAGAATTTCCAGCGTGGCGATACAGGCAAAGGGATTGCCCGACAGAGCTAAGAGCACGCTGCCATCCCGCACCGCGGCAAGCGCAGGGCTTCCCGGCTTCGCCGCGATGCCGTGAAACAGCTTTTTTGCCCGGACCATGCCAACCACCGCAGGCATATAATCCCGGTCCCCCGCCGAGACCCCTCCCGTGGTGATGACCAACGGGTATTCCTGTAGAAACCGGTCCGTCACCGCAGCCAGTTCCCCGGGTTCATCCCGCTTAAACGGGCGAAGCTCCGGCGCGGCCCCCAGCTCCAGAAGCCTGGAATAGATCATCATGCTGTTGGAATCGTAAATTTTGCCCGGCTCAGGCTTCTGCCCCGGCGCTAAAAGTTCATCCCCGGTAGCCATAACGGCCACTCTGGGTTTTTTGTACACCTCAACCGTTCCGATCCCCTGCCCCGCCAAAATACCGATATGGGTGAAGTCCAGGCGGGTTCCGGCAAACACAAGGCACTCCCCCTCCCGGATATCCTCCCCCTTATAACAGACATTTTTCCCGGCCTCTATGGAGGTGTAGAAAGCAGCCCGGTTCTCTCCCTGATCGGTGTCCTCCTGCCGGATCACGCAGTCGGCCCCCTCCGGAAGCGGGGCTCCTGTCATAATCCTGGCGGCCGTCCCCTCCGGCAGGGGGAGGGAAATCCCGCCTCCTGCCGGGATATACCGGCTCACCGGCAGATACACCGGATGTTCCCGGCAGGCCCCCGCAAGGTCCCGGGCCCGGAGCGCATAGCCGTCCAGCGGACTGCGCGTAAAGGGCGGCTGGGCCATCACAGCCTTTATATCTCCGGCCAGCACATAGCCCGTGCTGTCGGCCAGACTCCTAAGCTCCGTCTCCCGCAAAACAGCCGCTTCCTCCACCAGCAAGGATACGGCCTCCTCGATGGAGGTGCGCTCTCTTTTCTGTGCCTTCATCCGCGAATCCCTCCTCACCATTCAGGCGCTCAGACCTTTTTCTTTATCGACAGCTGCTTGAGCAGCATATTGCATGCCTTTTCGCCGTTCTCAGCCAGATACTCCTCCTCCGTAACGCAGGTCAGGGCGCCAAAGGAGCAGGCGCGGACACAGGCCGGCTGCAGGCCGTTCTTCACCCTGGTGTTGCAGCCGTCGCATTTCACCATCTTTTTGTCGGAGGGACGGTACCGGGGCGCGCCGAAGGGACAGGCCAGAGCGCAGCTCTTGCAGCCGATGCAGTTGGTATTGTCATAGACCGTAAAGCCGGTCTCAGGGTCCTTGCTCAGGCAGCCCACGGGACAGGCGGTGATGCAGGGGGCATCGTCGCAGTGCATGCAGGCGGCGGAGAGGTAGGCGAAGTAGATGCCGCCGTCCGCCAGCTCCACCTCATTGTCGTATGTAGCTCGATAACATGCTTCCCCCGCTGACAGATCGATGTCGTTTTGATCCATGCAGCCCATCATACAGGCGGAACAGGCACAGCAGCGGTCCGCGTCAAATACAAACACGTGCTTCATATTTTGGCCTCCTGACTTTTGCTGATATTGCAGCGCATCCCCTTGTACCCCGGGAACCCGCTGTAGGGGTCCAGGTGGTCGCGCCCGATCAGGTTGTTTACATTTGCCTCGGTGTAACCGGGAACCGTCAGAATGACGCCGGGCTTTATCTTGCTTGTGACCTTGACCTTCATGCGGATTTCGCCGTAGGGGCTGGAGAGAACCGCAGAGTCTCCGTCCCCAAGTCCCAGGCGGGCGGCATCCTGCCGGTTGATTTCACAGGTGGGGTCCGGGCGCAGGCTGCGCAGCCACGGGGTTTTGTGAACCCTGGAGTGGATCGCGTAGGGCAGGCGCGCCCCGGTACACAGGTAAAACGGATACGCTTCCCGCAGCGTTTGGCTGTCCTGATCCCACAGGGAATCCCGGTAGCTGGGCAGCGGGTCCAAACCGTATTTGGGGTCCACAGCCGCAATGTCCGTGGAATAAAACTCAAACCTCCCCGTCGGAGTCGGAAAGCCGTTTTTCAGACAATTTCCGGGCTTCACCGGCCAGACGGCGCTTGGCACCTTTATAGGAATATCGCTCTTCTTCAGATCCTCCATGGTCAGCCCGCAGCCCTCGATCATCCAGTCCAGACAGGCCTCGTAGCCTCCCTTCAGCAGATCGTCGTCCAAATCCATCACTCGTGCCAGCTCGCAGAGGATATCCACATCGGACTTAGACTCATACAGCGGCTGTATCGCGGGCTTGGTGTACACCAGATATCCGCCCCGGTAGCATTTCAGCTCGCTGCGCTCCACCGAGGTGCAGGCCGGCAGCACGATATCGGCGTACTTTGCCGACATGTTCATAAAAAGGTCCACGTCCACAATGAAATCCAGCTTCCGCTTCATCACCTCCAGCAGCCGGTCGGTTTCAGGAAACAGCTTGGCGTTTAAGCCCAGGGCAAAGACGGCCTTGACAGGGTAAGGGGTTTCCTCCTCCATCTGGCGCATCAAATCCATGGTCTGGAACTCATTAAACTTGGCGTCCCACAGCGGGAAACGCCCTGCGCCGATGCGGGACGCGCCCGACGGCTCGCGGTTATTGCGGAATTCCTCATCCCTGGTTTTAAATCCGGCTGGCTGCCGCAAATAAGAGGCGGGGATGGGATAATTTCCGCCCGCCCGGTCAAAATTGCCGGTCAGCGCGGAGAGACAGAGAATCGCCCGGTGGGAATTAAACCCGTTGATATGGTGCACCAGAGCGGAGGCGGAATAGTTGGTGCAGGCGGGACCGTTAGTGGCGTAAAGCTTAGCCGCCTCATAGATATCTTCTGAATCAAGCCCTGTGATCCCGCTGACCTTCTCCAGCGTGTACTCCTCCACCAGCGCCTTGTACTGCTCAAAGCCGTAGGTGTACTGCTCCACATACTCCATGTCCGCCCATCCGTTGTCGATGATGAGCTTGGCCATGCCCAGCGCCAGGGCGCCGTCCGTGCCGGGGTTGATCTGCAAAAAGATATCGGCCAGGTTTTTGGCTGCCGGCGTGTTTCTGATATCGATGATAATGACTTTTCCGCCCCGCTCCTTCAGCTTTCTCACGCCCTCCACGGACAGGTGGTGGGAGTAATAGCCGTCGTAATTCCAGCCCAGATAGGTATTGGCATGGGCCATGTCCGGAGCGCCCTCGCAGCCGGCCGTCACCTTGTCGGCGATCTTTTTTGCCACGGCGCAGACGCTGTCGTCCGTGCCGAAGTTCACGCTGCCGAACACATAGGCGAAACGGTGGTAGATCGGCCTGTACCACTTGGAGTATCCGCTGTAAAACGCCACGGAGTGGGGGGAATACTCCTCCTTCACCTGGTTCAGCCGCCTGGCGATTATCTGATAGGCCTCGTCCCAGCTGATGGGCTCGAATCTGCCCTCCCCACGCTCTCCCACGCGGCGCAGCGGCGTCCTGATCCGGTCCTCCCGATAAATATAATTGCGCTGGGCGGAACCCTTGGTGCAGAGCTTTCCGTGGCTGTAGGGGTGGCCGGGAGTGCCCTCCACCCGGATAATTTCCCCGTCCTTCACATAGCAGTCCAGCCCGCAGTGGTGGCTGGGACTGCAGATCGCGCAGAGAGAGTGACGGATTTCAATTCCGGTGTCCTCTCCGGGAATTTTTGCTTTCAGTTTCTTTTCCAATTCAGTCAAGGATTCTTCCTCCTAAGAAGTTGATAAATTCATCGGGAAACCCTTTTTCCTTCAGGAAGCAGACCGTCCCGATGCTCATACCGGCATCCGGGTTTTCGATGGATTTGATAAACGCGTTCTTTAAAACGCCGCCGCTGTCCGCTGCGCCGATGACGTTAATGCATTTGACACCCAAGCCATCCCGGATCGCGCGGATATAATAGCGGCTGTCCTCATATTCGTAAACCTCATCCTGATCGCAGCAGGAGCTTAAGTCCCCGATGCTGATAAAGTCGTAATCCAGATAATGGGCCAGATTTACCAGCACATTGGCTCCAAACTCCCGGTGTCCGCCGGCCATGTTGGCGCCTGCCGTCCTGCCCTGCTCCACCGCGTTGAACCAGAGGCCGATGTTTCGCTGGGTACGGCTTTGGATATCGTACGCCTCACAGCAGTCGCCGGCTGCGAAAATCCCCTCGTAGTTTGTCTCCATCCGCCGGTTTACCAGCACGCCCCGCTTCACGGCGATGCCGCTCTCACGCAGGAAATCCACATTCATGCGCACGCCGATGCAGACAGCCACGGCGTCCGCGGTGAAACGGCCGCCGCTTTGCATCACCGCGGTGAGACGGCCGTCCGCCTCCCGCTGGATGCGCGAGAGCATCTGCTTGCAGTGTACCTTAACGCCCCTGCCCTCCAAGTCCCTTTGCGCCCGCCTTGCGGTCTCCTCAAAGGCCGCCGTGTAAAAAATCCAATCGGCCCCGTCCACCAGCGTGCAGGGGATATTGCGCGCCGCAAAATCCTCCACAATCTTGATGCCGACCCAGGAGGCCCCGATCACAAGACCGCTTTTGACGGTTCCCCTATCCAGCATCTCCTTCAGCTCCGCCGCATCCTTTGCGGTTCGCATTTTGAACACCCCGGGCTGATTTAAGCCCGGGATCGGCGGCATGAGGGCGGAGGCGCCTGTGCTGATCAGAATCTGATCGTACCGGGCGCGGCTGCCGTCGGCAAAGCAGAGGGTCTTTTCTTCCGGGATCATCCCTGTGACAGGGCGGTCCCCATGGTAATTCAGCTTCAGACGCGCGCAGACCTCCTCCAGAGAGCCAAAGGGAAACATCGCGTCATAAGGAATGGCTTCCTTTACATAGTAGGTGGTGAGCATGGGATTGTAAGGCCCGCTTTTGGTGTCAGAGTAGATGTCGATCACCGCCCCGGGAGATAATCTGCGCACCTCTTTCGCCCCGTTGTATCCGGCGGCGCCAAAGCCAATGATGGCTACTTTGTTCATATATACCTCAATTCCTCCGATCTGCCATATAGTGATTCGCCGCGCATCAGTTTGTGATCAGAAACGCCGCGGTGTAAACAATGCAGGATACCAGCGTGTGCAAGCCGATGCCCAGCATGGTAGCCTTGTTGCGCAGCTTCACGTTGGGTATCTCGCTGCGGCCGTGGAATATGGAGGCCGGAGCCGAGGAGCCCGGCAGGAAGATGCCGATGTTGGCCGCATAGACCAGCGCGCAGCCGAAAAACATGGGATTCACGCCCGAGGCCAGAATAAACGGGCTGATCACCGGGATCATGGCGTTTCCGAGGGCGATATTGGAGCCCACGTTGGTCAGGAATACCATCAGGACAATGGTTAAAATCATAATAAACACCGGGCTGCGGCCCGCGAACACCGGGGTAAAGACATCGCTCAGCCAGGGCAGGATGCCCGTGGCCTCGGTTGTCAGCGCGCTGGCCAGGGGAATCGTAACCGCGCACATAAAGATAACCGGCCAGCTGACGGCCGCGTCGCTGTGCTTGATATCGTCGAAAATAATGGCGGGCTTGCCGTCGTGTTCCCCTCCGGGGATGATCAGCAGAATCGCGGTGCACAGACAGAACAGCCCCGAGACGGTCAGCGTTTTTTCGATAAAGCTGGTGAGCGCGGTGCCGGAAAACGTGCCCGCGTACAGGGAAAGCAGCACCGTGACAAAGTAGACGGCCATAATGCGCTTGGCCCGCGGCCTAAGAACCTTGCTCTCCTCCCCCAGCTTGTTGACGTCAAAGGCTTTCATTGCGCTGAAATCCACGTTGAAGAGCTTCGCGCCCAAAAGGACGTAGGCGGTGATCACAACCGTACCGATGATGGAGGTACAGCAGAGCATCTGGCCCAGATTGATTTTCACCCCCGTCACATTGGCCCAGCTTGTGGCCAAACCCAGCTGCCAGCTCTTGTAGGGCATCATGGAAACGCCCAGAAGCAGGGACACCAGGATTCCTCCGAACCCATAGTAGCGGAAGGTGCTGTCCTTCTCGTAGCCGCAGGAATCCGCAATATCGTTCCAGATGCCGTAGAGCAGCAGGAACATTGGGATTGTCTCCAGCACAATGCAGGACCACATAAATACAAACATAAAGCACCAGGTGTACAGAAGCGGCCGGCCCATGAAAACCTTCTGGGACAGCGTCTTGCGGACAAACCATTTGCCTACGCCGTAAATCACGATGGCGCCGGCCGTAAAGTACTGGGTGATCACCTGGAATACGAGGGAGCTTCCCATCATGGATGTGATGCCCGCCGCCATGTTGGCCGGGTACCCGCTCAGGCCGAAGGCTATGATGGCCACCAGCGAGGGCCATATGATATCACAGGTGGAGTAACCGTAAATCACCCCCAGGAAGATTCCCAACAGCTTCATTCCCACCGGCGTCACGGTGGAGAACGGCGGCAGATACCCAAACCCGAACATTAACACAATCGAAACCGCAATATGAAAATACTGCAGCGATGAACCTTTCTCTTTCACAGCTTTTTTTTCAGCCACTGCCTTCTCTCCTTTCGTTTTTCCAAGCTACGGCGCAGTGCCCGCCGGGATTATTCCGCCTGCTGAAAATACTGAGGTATTTGGATTCCGCGAAGATGTCCCAGTCCCAGATTTTCCGTGGTCCGCCCCTGTTCGTAGTAGTTCGTCTGATTGACCGCCTCCGCCAGCTTTACCATGGCGGCGTACAGCGGCGTCTCCACGCCTACCGCCCTGGCGACGGATAAAAACAGGCAGCCCAGAATCGGGATATCCTCCGTGATATAGCGCTGGGTCAGGCTGTCGGGACCGGCAAGATTTTTAAAATCGTCAAATTCATGGACCGAGGGGTCCGCGTACTTGCGGAACGAATTGGAGGGCGACGGGATGCAGGGAAATCCCAGCGCATCCATAACCGCCTTTTTTTCCTTCCAGAGTCCGTCCGCCAAATTCATGGTGGTCCGGCAGATTCCCTGTTTGAAGATGTAGTAGGGCTCTTTGCTGTTTTCAATGGCTCCCGCGTTTACCAGCGTCAGCGATATGTGGCTGAGGAGATTGGGGCCGTTGAAGGCCGTCTCCAGTATGCAGCTGACCGGAATCAGCTCGTAGACCTCCCGGAAGGCCTCCACCAGGCGTTTGGTATTCCGGGCGGGAAAGGCCGCCGCGTTTTTGATCTTATAACGGTTGCCCAGAAAAACCGTATGTTCGCCGGCCCGGCGGCAGGAGAACAGGTTTCCCGAGGTCTCCCCGACGATCACGTTCTCCAGTCCAAATTCCTGAAAAACCCGGTAATAAATCAGCGATCCCAGATTTCCGGCGCTCAGCAGCACGTTGCTGCCCGGCATAAGGTGGGGCGCAATGGCCCGCGCCACGCGCTCGTCCCGGTTGGAAATGGTGCAGCAGATTACAAGCTCAGCGCCCTCCAGCACCGCCCCCAGGTCCGTGGTGACGGCGTGAATCACCGCCGTCCCCCGGATCGCGCCTGTGAGCTCCATTTGCTTGTCGAGGACCGCGTAGTCCTCCACCGCTTCCTCTCCGCCTGCCTCGCCCAGCCATACCTCATACCCCCGCATGGAAAGCTCAGAGGCCACGGAATATCCGGTTCCTCCTGTACCGATAACTGCAATTTTTTTCACCTGTATTCCCCCAATCCGTTGATTTTTTCTCTTTCTAAATGGCTAAGCATTCCGCCAGCTCGGACATGTCGTCCAGCTCATCGATCTTCTTGCACAGCTCGATGTACCGCTCGATCTTCGCTTCCGGCAGGTTCGCGGCCCTGGCACCGGCCCTGAATGTGCGCTCCACGTCGTTCCAGTCAAAGGGATTGTTGGGATGTCCCTTGGGGAACGGCAGGGTTACTTCGTACTGCTGTCCGTCTTTTAAGGTAACGCGCATGCTGGTTGTGGGGAAGGAACCCTCCCGGAACATCTTAAAGGCCACCTGCAGATTCATGCGGTTGTCCGGATCGAGCTTTACCCGGGACGCCATCTGAAGCAGCTCCGGATCAGCCAGGCGCTCCGCCGTATACCAGTTGGGGCCGGGCTCGCCGCGCAGCAGATAAGCCGCCAGGCAGTAGGGGACGCTGAACTGGGCGTCGCGGCAGCTGGCGTATCCGTCCCAGCTGAACTTGTCGCGCTCGTCATAGGTGGGCGTCATGTAAATCTCTTCGATGTCCTCAGCCTTGAAGCCATGCCGTGTCACCAGGGTGTCCAGGCAGTCGATGGGCGTCTGAATCCACATGTTGGCGGGCCAGTGCTTGAACAGGAGCTGGCCGAACAGATATTCTGTCCCCAGATTCCGGTCGATCCAGCCTTCGTTGGCAAAACCGCGCATCATCATGGGGTAGCCGGATTCGCCGTCCATGATATTGTAGATGTTGTCCAGCTCATTCCGCTTGGCCATGCCCGCCAGCATGGTTCCGGTCAGACCGGTGATCGCATACTGAAGATGGTAAAAGTCGGAGCCCTGCAGGGCCAGGATGGCGTTTACCACCGGGGTGGAGCAGCCCGTGGCGCCCAGAAGCAGGTTATACTGGTCCGCATCGCAGTCCAGCAGCTTTCCCGCGGGAGCTGCGCTGGCAAATATCTGCCAGGAGCCAAGGCCCCAGCCGTATTTTTTGGAGTCAAAATCCGGGGTGGGCTGGATATAGCAGGCGACGCGCTGATACACCTCGAAGCCGCCGATCACAGCCGTGAGGTAGTCTTTGCCGGAGCGGTGCATGGCCTCGGTCATGGCCATGGAGACGGAAACCAGATGGGCGCTGGGGTGGCCCGTATAGCTGCAGTCCTCCCAGTCCAGGGTGTCCGCGGCCGTGGCGTTGGCCATAATCGCTCCGTGCATGGGGATTTTACCCGGCTCGCCCCACATGGTAGACATCAAATCCGCCTGGGTCCCAACGGTCGCCCTGGCCGCCGATCTGGCGCTGACCGCCGTGGGCAGAGTCCTTCCGGCCAGGGCGACGCCCGCCACATGCAGGGTCAGCTTTTTGGCCTTGTCCGTCAGCTCCGGGGCCAGATCATCAAATTTCAGCCCTGTGATAAAATCGCATAGTCCTTTTGTGTACTCTGTCATGATATACACCTCCTGAATTATTTAAATAAGCACGTCCGCTTATCTATTATGTCCATGATACCAATTTAAAATGGCAAAAGCATTGTGCATATAGATAGCATATCGAGCAAAAAGCCTGCAGATATATTGTTCGTTTGAACAACAAACCCGCAGGCTTTTTATAAATATATTCTTTTTACAGATTAAACCGGGATTATTTTAAACATAAGGGAAATCTCCGCCTCCGGCCTGCAAATAGTTATAGCAGAGGAGCGCCAGACGCAGCGTCAAAAGTCCGTCCGCATTGTGTACGGAAAATCCGGTCAGCTTTTCAATCTTATTAAACCGCTGCTGCAATGTATTGCGATGGGTGAAAAGCTTCTGAGATGTCATTGTTATATTGAGATCGCATTCGAAAAACGTCTGCAGGGTCACCAGCAGTATATCGCTCATTTTAGATACAAGCAGCCGTCCATACACATAGGAAACAATATTCTGCAGAACCTTCTTGGGACTGTGGGTGATCATATTGCCCAGAACAATAGAATTACCGATAAACACGTTCCGCTCGGGAAAAAGCAGCCTGCCTGAGGAGAGGCGCAGGATCAGCTGCTCATATTGGCGCTCGTAGTCGGAAAGCTGGTAGCATTGGATCCCGACCACCGCATGAAGGACCAGGCAGTATTCTTTTTTGGCAATCTCCATCAGCCTGGTGCACAGCTCAAACAGATACAGGGCGTTGACCTCAGGCTTTTCTTTGCGGTTTACGGATAGGATCACCGCATTCTGCTCGGATACATCCGACAGGATGAAATCCTGTTTATTGTAAAAAAAGTTGGGCAGCTGATTGAGAAATTTCTTGACCGAGTATAGATATTGTTTTTCATCCAGGACAAGCTTCCGGTTCCCGCGTGGAAGCTCCAACACGTCAAATTTGGACAGTTGGATAAACAATGTGGTGCGTGGAATTGAGAGATCCACGCAAAATCGCTGCAAATCGTCGACCAGCTGGGTGGTATCGAGGGGGTGGACTCCCACTAATATGGAGAGGACATCCTTGATCGAGGAAATATTATCCTCCTGGTCGCCAATCATACACTCCTGCTCCAGCATCAACTCCGCAATAGCTTTCGACAGGGCCAGGTACGCGCTGTCCGAGGGGAGCAGATTCTCCAGCTCTATAGCCCCCACGATGCGCTGGCGGACGGTAATGCAGCATATGGATTTAACTCCGTCAAAATTTCCAGCCGCCGGCAGTTGTCCGCCGGAATGTAATTGTTTGATATAATTGCTGGCCGCCACATTCAACTCGCCCATATTCTGCGGAACGGTAGAATTGACAATCATCCCCTCATAATTCATGATATTGATGGGGTATGGCAATATTGGCTCCAACTTCTTAAGTATACATGCCGTCGTATTACTGTTCAGAAACATAAAATTCCTCCGCCTGTCGCTTATGACACTTCCCCGCTCCTCTTTTGCATCGCTTCAACACAGCCTTAATATACCATATTCATGGTCCCCTTACAACGGAGGGGGTTATTGGCGGGCCGAGGGAAGCAGTGGACGCCCCGCTGACGGGATGGTATGCCGATTTTCCAAATCAAACATTTACGCCCTCAATTTTCCATAATTTTGTAATTATTCTCCCACATTCGGTTCGAAATCCCCGATATTTCCCACCATGATTCCCCACTTTTTCGTTTTTTATAAAATCTCCAGCATTTTCCCCGCCCCGAAACTCCCAAACCCTTTCTTGACGAAGCCGCGAAAACGTTATACTATATTTAAATACCCTTTTTCAGGGCATGAAATATACAAGCGAGGAATCTAAAATGGCATCAGTTGCAAAAGAAGAATTATTCGAGAGAACTCCCATCCCCAAGGCAGTGGCTTCCCTGTCAATCCCCACAATCATCAGCTCCCTGGTCATGGTCATCTACAGTATGGTGGACACCTATTTCGTGGGCCTGTTAAACGAACCGGTTCAGACAGCCGCGGTAGCGCTGGCCGCACCGGTTTTGCTGGCCTTCAACGCCGTGAACAACCTGTTCGGCGTGGGCAGCTCCAGCATGATGAGCCGGGCCATGGGCTGCAAGGATTTTGATACGGTAAAGAAAAGCTCTGCCTTTGGATTTTACGGGGCATTATTTTTTGGCTTTCTGTTCGCGGTGGTGTGTACGGTGTTCCGCCCCGCTCTGCTGACCCTGCTGGGGGCAGATTCCGTGACGGCCGCCACCACCACGTCCTACCTGGACTGGACCGTTACCCTGGGGGCTGTGCCCGCCATCCTCAACGTGGTGATGGCCTATATGATCCGCTCGGAGGGAGCATCCTTAAACGCCAGCATCGGGACCATGGGCGGCTGCCTGGTCAACATGATCCTGGATCCCATCTGCATCCTCCCCTGGGGTCTCAACATGGGCGCGGCCGGCGCGGGCATGGCCACCTGCTTTGCCAACTGCTGCGCGCTGGTCTACTTTTTCGGCTATATGCTTGTGAAACGCGGCAAGACCAGCGTCTGCATCTCTCCCCGGGCGTTTTCCCTGCAAAAACGCATCGTGCTGGGCGTGTGCGCAGTGGGCGTTCCCGCCTCAATTCAGAATCTGCTAAATGTGGTGGGCAGCACGGTGCTGAACAACCTGGCCGCCTCCTACGGCGCAGCCGCTCTGGCCGCCATGGGAATTTGCACCAAGATCAATATGGTGCCCATGTATGTCGCCATGGGACTCTCCCAGGGTGTCATGCCGCTCATCAGCTACAATTTCGCCAGCAGGGATTACAAGCGCATGAAATCGGCTCTGCTCTACACCATCCGCTGTTCCGAGCTGCTGCTCTTAGCCTCCTCCTTCCTGATGTTCTTTTACAGCGGAGGCCTCACCGGCCTGTTTATTAAGGACCCTGCGACCGTTGCCTACGGCTCTGCCTTTTTAAAGGGATTCTGCCTGGCTCAGCCGGTGCTGGCCCTGGATTTTATGTGCGTCGGCACCTTCCAGGCCGTGGGAATGGGAAAGGAGTCCTTTGTGTTCGCGATCCTGAGAAAAATCGTGTTCGAAATCCCCCTGCTGCTGCTCTTAAACGCAGTTTTCCCACTCTATGGCCTGCCCTTCGCCCAGGCGGTTGCGGAGCTCCTGATGGCCCTCATCGCAATCCCGGTCATGATCCGGTTTTTCCGGCGCTGCAGGGAGCAGTTACAGACACAAGTTTAACAAAAAATGGCTCGGCGTTGACCGGGCCATTTTTTTATCACGTTTTTCCAGATCATAGCTGCGCGCGTTACCTTTCCGGGCTTATTTCCCTTATTTCAACAATTTAGTATCTTAATTCTTTGGTTTTATCTGGAAAATAAGCTGTACGAAATGGCTATGAAAGGGTATAATGTAGATAATTGTAAATTTCTGCGTAGCAATTAAATTTTAGGGGGAATCTATTTATGAGTATATGGCTACAAGTCGGAGCTGGTCTTTTACCCGCTCTTTTGATTCTGCTTCTCTATCTGATCATGATCCGGAGGAATATTGTCTCCTCCCTTCTTCTTTTTTTAATGCTCACAGGAGGTGTGTCTCTCTGCGCATTTCACGGTAAACTGCCTTTTGGGAACGCCCCTGAAACTGTCTCCTGGAAAGCACAATCTGCAGACAGCCACAGCGCGGTGGAATCCACACAGTCTCCGTTAGGTATTTTACCACCCGACGAAACGATCCGGATCATCTACGGGCTCGCCGCACAGAAACACACCGACGAGGCCTCGGAGATGCTGAAAGGTTTTGTCGCAGACCATGGCTATGATGTCTCCTGTGCTCTGGCTCAGGCCCGAATCAGCGCCGCCTCCGGCGATTTCGCAGCAGCCAAGGTATTGTATGAAAAAGCCAAGACTGTCTGGGACGACTCTGCCGCCAAAGAGTTTGACGCTGTGGCGGCTGCCTGTACCTCCCAGTCCATAGACACGGTTCTACTTGCCCATATGGATAGCGCTGACATCACCGGCCTATATCCTGAAGCCGCCCAAACTGCCGGCGATACTGCTCAGGCCGCGGATTTAGTTCTTGAGCGCCTGGAACAGGCCGGAGCCGACGGTGACACCGACTATACCCAGTTGTCCCAAATTCTGGCATCTACCCAGGAATTGTACGACTCCTTCCTGACAAGCGGTGAAAAAGATGACAGCCGTATCCGCAGTCTGGAGGAAGATCTTGTTGAATGGGAAATAGCTCGGCCCGAGGTGTTTTCCTTGCAGCAGGTGCGTGAGGCCCGGATGAGGCTGCAGATACTGCAGGGGGATTACACATCTATTGCGGCGGATCTGACGGATGAATCCGATTACCACGAAATCATGATTGCCTCTGAGCTCTACCTGAACGGGTACGTAAAAAAATCGGATTTCACCGGCTCTTACGCCCAAGCCGATGACGAAAGCCTGCGGGTAGTTACCAATCAGTTGCGCCAAATCCAAAATAACGGCGATGACCAAATCGGCCGCCGGGCAGGTGAACTGCTAGATGTATATAAAAATTATAAAGAAGATGCACCCATGTACCGTATGGAGCAAAACCTGTTAAACTGCACAAACGAGCGTGGCTTTACCGACAGCTCCAAGGTTTATCTCCAAACAGCTAAAATGGAGTTGGAAAAGGATCGCGAGGATAAGGCCAAGGAATACATCGGCCTGGCTATGGACACCGCCGCCGACTGTGAGGATCCCGAATATACCGGGCCCATGTACCAGATCATGGGTATTATGGCCAATAAAGACGAGGCCGAAAGCTTGAAGGATGTTGCTCTCTACACCGACAACGTGCTGAACAACCAGTTGGAAATTGTGCTGCCAGAAACCACGGCCGCAGCCTCTGTACAAACTCAATTTTCCGGCTATATGACGGACTATGTGAGTATGCAGCGCTCTGCAGTCAATATCTCCAGCCTGGATCCCTCCGGTTTTGACCAAATCACTGCCTATGTTCAGATTGAGACTCCTGTGGATTATCAACTGGATGAGTTAAAGAACTATATCTCTGTGGAGGATTGCGGAATCCAGATCACTGATTATACTTTGGAAAAGGTGGAGTACAACTCTGCCAACATGCTGCTCTGCTGCGATGTCTCCGGAAGTATGGAAGGCCGCCCTATCGAGGACTCCAAAGCCGCTGTCGTAAGCATGGCAGATTCCATGACCGGCAATGCCCGTCTGGGCGTAATTCTTTTCAACGACGCTGTGCAGAGTACTACCAATTTTACGGTTCAACCCGACATGATTCGCAGCGCAGCGGAATCCATGACAGCACACGGTGGCACCAATATCTTTGATACCGTAGTCCAGGGGCTTAACAGTTTCCCCAACAACGGCCCGGAGGTGCTCAACACCTTGGTTGTCATGTCCGACGGCCAGGAAGGCAACCGGCATTCTCCTGAGGATATTCAGACCGCCATTGGGGATGCCGCCCAAGGCAAATCCATTCTGGTACATTGTCTGGGATTAGGCAGCGAGGTGGATGCCAACTATCTCCAGACCATTGCCCAGAGCGCAGGAGGTACCTACCAGTATGTAACGGATTCTTCTTCTCTGGCTGTATTTTACCAAAATCTGGCAAGCCAAAAAAACTATACATATAAATTGCAATACCGGGCCGTGGACACTTTATCTGTGGACCGTGAGTTGAAGGTCATCCTAAATGACTCGAACTATCTCTACGATATCAAGGCTTACACTCTGCCAGGAGTGAATGGCAGCAGCGAGGACGAACAGAATGGACAGCACGATCTTGTTTACAAAGATGGTCTCTCCATCCAGGGGCTTGATACGAGACTGTTATTCAAGAGCGTTAATCCAGCCGCTATTCATCTGATGGGGACCGGTTTTAAAGAGGACGATTCCATTACTGTCAAGATGATGATGAACAATAATGGAACCCACGGTCTGACTTATGACATTGTGGCCCAGTACACCGACGAGAAATCCTTTACCCTAACCATCCCGTCTTCTGTAGCCTGCGGCGCCTATGATCTTAAGGTAACCATTCGCGGAAAGACGGTCATTTTAGATAATGAATTGACCATTCAGGTTCAGGGCTCTGAACGGACCACAGTTTTCGGCCCCTATTCCTTTACCTCCTACCAAAAGCAGACCGTAGGCGACAGTACAATCTTAAACGGATATGTAACGCTTAATAACTGGCTGTGTTTCAAAGGGCAGGTTACGCTGAAAGGTGCTTTGGATCATGCGCAGATACAGATGGAGAATTTCAAAGGCTGCTATATCCGTTACTATTCCGGCCGTAGCAAAGGTCTGGCTGAATTTATGCGCAGCCATAACATGACGCTGCAACTTCCGCCTCTTGGAACACTAACCCTATATAACGACATTAAGCACAATGCCTCTGACGATGACTATCTGGTTGATATCGGAAGTGTACCGCTTATCTCCTTCCCTTCGACATTCGACCTAAATACCCTTAGATACTCATTGTATCCGGATCGTATCACGATTAAGGCAAAGGCACTTAGCACACATTTTCCCGGCCAGGACACAATATATAAATCTGTTTCCAGCAGTATGTTCGAGTTCAGCGTGGAAGAGCTTGGGGGCATTTTAACTCCGGATAATATAGGGTTCACCGGAGATTTCAAGGTGGGGGATGAGGAGAAGGAAAACTACTATCCTGCTAAGCTTTTAAGCCTGCAGTTATATCTGCATCCCAACGGAGAATTTAAGCTGAATACTTTGAAAAATGAATATGAGCTTACCCTGTCAACCTCGGTGCTCTTTTTTAAGGATCAAGAGAAATTAGGTTTTTCTGTTAAGTGGGAAAATAATATTATGCCCACCAAGATTATGCTGATGCTGCCGTTCAAAAAGACAGTGCTGATCCAAGGCATCCCTGTTACATTTAAGAATTTCGAGGTTGGTGTGGAGGATCTGGATATTAAGAACTGGCTCAGTCTTACTCTGGTTGGAAAGATGGATGCCTCCGCTTGTTCCCTCTCAGATATTATTCCGCAACCCATAGCAGATTTCTTTGGTCGGGATAAAAGTTTAATAACGCTAGCGGACTCCACCTTGAGGCTGAATATCAAGAGAATGGAAGCTGAAACTACTGTCAAAGTTTTGAAGGACTTTGACATAGGCCATATATTGCTTCAAGTCGGTAATTTCTCCTACACCAATCAACTCCTCTCAATGGACGACGAGGATGTATGGGGCCTTAACGGCGAGGTGAAACGTGGCATCGGTTTCGAAAACGACAACTGCACCATCGCCATTAACGGAACTATTAATACCTCTCTCACCAACCGTTTTATCGGTTTCAAAGGCGATGGGGATTGCCACATTCAAATTGGATGGTGGATATTTGTAGAGCAGTTTAACCAACAGGGTATGGCCACAATCGGCTACTTTGTGGATCACGATGGAGACGGTGCACTCACTGTCCGGTACAAAGGTTATCTGGCAGCCGGAAAGGTACGGCAATTTAGCGTCGATTTATCAAAAGATGGTCTTTATATGAACCAGAAGAAGTTCTTCTGATAAGCAAACAGGACACAAAGGAGCATTCTGATATGAAACGATTACTACAGCATATACTGGGCACACTTCTGTTTCTGCTGACCTTGGCAGGGATGACTTTAACTGTCCAAGCAGAGGAACAATCTAAGGAATTGATGGTTCTGCCACGCCAGGCTAACATCGTGGTCTCCATCAATTATGAGACAGAAGTGCCGGATATCACCCTGATTTCGCCCGACAATACGGCTTATTCTGAGGCAGCAGGAAATGTCACTGTTGATCATGGGGACAACATCCTTTATTTCTACCTTCCGGATGCCCTGGCGGGCCAATGGTTGATTCGTTACGACAAAAAAACCAACCCGTCCATTACCGCCAATTATATTGAGTATACACCCAGCTTGACCATTGAATCACTTTCGCTTCAGGGCGTCGAAAACCGCCAGGCTGAGATCTTGTTTAACGCCAGCTATCCCAAAGATATTACCTACAATTATGTGGTATATGCTGTTCTATTAGATGAAAGCCGTAATGTAACAGGACAAAGGGAGTTGGATCACGGTACCGCCCGTGCTAACAAGGATGAGGTCCGAAAGGTCAGCCTGAATAATCTGTCATCCTATGATAATTATTTTCTGGAGCTGGAGGTCTATTTTAAGGAATATGCCATTGAGACCAATGACACGCGTATCACAGAGCAGAATTTTGGATATGTCAACGACCATCAGCCTGAGGCTATGAGCGGGGTGCACGTAATTGTAGATCCCGCCTCTCGGCTTTTCACCATGGACTGGAGCGATTACAAAGTATCCTGCGATCAGTATCTGGCCGCCTATTACACAGACGCCTCACCTGACACGCCTATTGATTATCAAAGCCTGGATAACAACTACACTTCCGCTGTGTTTGATGTTCCGCCGGAAGTCCACAGCCTCACCGTGGAACTGGTCTATACCCGTAACGGCGTAGCCTCCGCCCCATACCGCCGTCAGATCGACTGGGAACAGGGATTGACTCTTTCTATCGACACGCCGGAAAACACCAACAGCGTCCAGGCGGTAATCACCTATGAGACGGACGCGCAGAGAAATGCGGTTATTGCGGTAAACGACGTCCAGCAGCAGGTGGTCTTAACAGGGAGCGACAGCATCTCCATCCAGCTGGAGGAATTTTCCAATGAGGTGAGCGTTCTCTGTTCTCTGGATGATATGACCGATGTGATCTACCGGAAATCCGTTTACTCGGACCGCATCGCCCCTATTCTGCGCTTTTATGAGAAGGTGGACTCCATCTCGGTGGCGGAGGATCGTTTCCTGCTCACAGGAGAAACGGAGCCAGGCTGCAAGCTCACGGTCAATGGCACGGAATATCCGCTGGGCGAGGAGGGAAGCTTCTCCGTTGACCTGGCTTTAGAGAAAGCTGAAAATATTTTCGCCGTGATTTCCACGGACCCGGCCGGCAACCAGTCTGCACAGAACATCACAATCTACCACGGGGATGTGCCGGCCGCCGCGGCCATGGCGGCCGGCCAGGACGGCGGTGACAGCGACATGGGTTATCTCCCCATGTTTTTCACCATGCTGGTGGGTATGTCGGCAGTTCTGGTATTAATCCTCACCGGCGTTGTCCTCGGAAAGCGCCGGGGTCTTGCCCGCGGAGTCATGACGGTCACCACCCTGCGCAACGTCGCTCTGCTGATCACGCTCTTTTTGTCCGCCGCCGCGGCTTTTGCCCGGCTGCTGGCCGAAAGGGCCCGCCAGGCCGCGGAGTCCCTGGCCTTTATCCGGGCGGCTCAGCGCTCGCCTCAGGAAGCTCACAATATGCTGAAGGAGTACGAGTCGCTGCACAAGGTATTTCTGACTCTGGCCATTGCCGCCGGTCTATGCCTGCTGATTGCAATCCTTCTGATGGTGCTGAACCGCGTGCTCAAAAAACGCAAGCCGGCTCTGCAGGGACCGGACGCCGCAGGCGGACGTGGAGAAAAGCCGGGATCAGGGCCCTTGCCGGGCGGCCCCACAGGCGGTAAGAAAGCCGCTAAAAAGGCGCACATCCGCGGGAAAGCCTCCGCAATGCCGCCGGAGGCTGACCATCAGCCCTCCACGGCAAAAAGCCCCGATACTCCCGGCGCAGCGCAAAATTCGCATACAGGCGCGAACCCGGGACCGGCTGCCGCAGAACCGGACAGCCATGGAACTGCTGCTTCCGCACCTAAACATCCTGCCTCAAGCGTAATACCCACAAAGCCGCAGCCCACGGCCTCCGCGCCCAGGCACGCGGCCCCAAGCGCCGGTCCCGCAAAACCGCAGCCCACGGCCTCCACCGAGCAGTCTCCGGCCAGCGGACAGCCGGCCGCTTCCGGTTCGGACAGAGGCAGCCATAACGCAGAGGCTTCTCAAAACGCCGCTTCCGCCGTATTCTGTCCACACTGCGGCAAACTGGTAACAAAATCCAACGCGATGTTCTGTCCGTTCTGCGGCAAATCGCTTCGGTCATAGCCAGTCCGCTGCTGCCATAAAAGCATAAATATGCGCCCCCTTAAGCCAGACAGTTTGATTATCTCCGTCATCTGGCTTAAAGGGGCGCATTTCAATCCCCACAAGTTTCCCTCCGCTCCATCATCTCCTCTCAAAAAAAATCTCCGGCCGCAACCCGCACCGGAGATCAAAACGCTTGATTATTCTATTTTACCGACGGAGAGCATGCTTTCGTCCGCTCCTGTGCTACATCAGCCACACCTTCTGGTTGGTCGAGGAAATCGCCAGCGCTCCGGCCTCCAGGGCGTTCATCACGTCCTCCTTGTCGGCGATCAGGCCGCCGGCGATGATCGGGATGGAGATGCGATTGTGAAGCTCCCGAATGATTTTTGGCATCACGCCCGGCAGAATCTCAAATGCATCCGGCGGCATGGTGGCGCACTGCTTCGTCACATTTCCAAGGGCCATGGAATCGATCACAAACATGCGCAGAATGGCGTACAGGCCCAGCTCCTTGGCCCGCCGGATCAGCTGCGGCTTGGTGGAGATGATGCCATCGGCCTTCGTGTGCTCCTTGATAAAGTTCACGGATATCTCCTTGTTGCTGAGTCCCACGATCAGGTCCATATGTACGAACACGGTTTTGCCCGCGCTTTTGGCCATGTCCACATACCGCTCTACATTGCAGATATCCCCGAACAACAGAAATATGATCTGACTGTCCAGATCCAGACATTTCTTCAAGCCCTCTTCGTCCTTGATCGCAGCGATCACCGGACAATCCTCTAAAATTTCCCAGAATTTCATGTCAACTCTCCTTCCGGCAATATTTTACGCCTCATCTCGTATTTCAACTGTAAAGCTCTGTCTGTACATCCATCACCTGCGCCTCTGTGCTCTCCTCCACAAACCGCTGCACCTCCTGGGCAAACCGGTCCGCCTGCGCCCTGTGAGGCACAATGGACGCCACCCCGATCACAATTGTCTGATGGACATCCTGGGCCTCCACCTCCGCCGCGGAAACGTGAAAACGGTTCTGGATCTTGGCGGTCAGGCTTTTGACAATCATGCGCTTCTCCTTCAGGGAATGAACCCACGGAGCGTAGAGACGAATTTCCATGCCAATTATCATCATAGCCTTTCCTCTTATATTCGCAGCGCGGGCCGCCTCCCCCAACCGCCTACAAAATAAGCGCGGCAACCCTATGCTTCCGCCATAGTCGTCACGCGCCGTTTCTCCAAACGATCCTGTTCTTTAATTATCACCTGAGGCTCCCGGCATTTTCCATCATTTACCAAACTTATGAGTTCTGTTTTATTATAGTTTCCATTTGCATTTTTGTAAAGTCCTAATTTAAGGGGCGCGCCGGGAGGGCGAAACACCGTGGTCCGTCCCGTCTCCGGAGAGCGGCGGCCTTCGCCGGGCCGTCCGCTCCCAATCGCTGAGATTGCATTTTTTTCAGGACTGACGCTCTTATATCGCATCTCTGCGCATTGCGACAATCTGTTCGAACCGCTTTTGGGACGGCGTTCCGCTTATCTTCTCCCTGGCGGGAAAGGACTTGTCAAACTCGGCGGAAGCGGCCGCGTCCACCTGATAAATCTCATCCTCCACATACCGCCCCCGGATACCGGACAGCGCGCTCCGGCGCAGCTCGCAGACCTGCTGGGCCGCGGCGTACTGATTGTCCGCGGTGCGGATGCCCAGCCGTTCGGTGGGGATGAAGCCCTGCCGGGAATAATAGTCCGGGTCGCCGCAGAGGAAAATCGCGCAAAAGCCCAGCTCCAGCGCCAGCTTCTTCGTGTGTGCGATCAGCCTGCTTCCAACGCCTCTGCCCTGATATTCCGGCAGAACGGCGATAGGCCCTAAGGTCAAAACCTCACAGTCTGCCCCGTCGTCCCCTCTGATCACCGCCCTCACGCAGACCGACACTCCCACAATTCTGTCCTCGTGCACCGCCACAATGTCCAGCTGCGGCAGAAATGCCGGGCAGCCGCGCATAATATGGAGCAGATAATGCTCGTCGCAGCCCGGACAGAAGTGATTCCAAAATGCCTCCCGCACCACCCGTTCCGTCTCACTGTAATCCTCCGGCCGTTCCCGCCTCAATTCAATTTCCATTTTATTTCACGCTCCTTGTCACTCTCATTTACCAATCATCCCGCACACCATCCAGTATGCCCAAAAATTCCTCCAAACCCATGGGAGCGCCGCTCCCAAGCTCCTCACGGTACAGCCGCTCCAGCGCCGAAAACACGTCCTCGCGCTCCTCGGTCTCGATAAACTCCTCATATCTCCGGTTCAGCCGGTTAAAGCATTCCCCGTAGTCCCTCACCGCCTGCTCAAGCTCCCCGCGGCTTGCCGCCTGTTGCAGGAGCCTTCTCGTGGCCTGGTACTGGGCCGAGGCTTTCCTGAACGCGGCGGCGGGCACAAAGTCGCTGCCGTCCCAGTGCCGGAACGGATTGTCCAGATTCTCCTTCATCCAGCCGTCGGCCCGCAGCTTTCGGATATCCAGGGAATCCAGCCGGTTTTTAAAACGCTTTCTCGCCGCGGCTCCCGCTTCCCTCGGCACGCTGTCCATCCAAAGCCGCCGAAGCCCAAAAAGCCGTTCCAGAACCGCTGTCTCCTCCTCCCCATATCCAAACAAATCCTGGATCGCCAGGGTCCGAAGCCCTCTCAGCTTTTCCAGCGCGCCAAAATTTGTCAGCACACCCGGCTTGCCCCGCAGCGTGAGGGAGGTGATCTGCCCGAAGAACTCCGCCACCGCTTCCAGGTCCAACTCCCCGATCTGCGTAAGGCAGAGCGCGCCCACCTTTATGCCGTTCTCCCCCAGCCCATAGGCCGCCAGCTTTGAAGCGCCCAGGGACAGCGTGACATCGATTCCACGCCCGGAACACGCGGTCCCCTCCCCCGGACAGCCCACAATCCGCAGCTCTGAATCCAATTTGCCGGTCAGTTCAAGGCGGCGCGCATGTTCCGGCAGATAGAGCGTTTTCACACCCGTGGCGTCCAGCTCCAGAAAGCGTATGTTTGTGCCTCTGAAATCCAAAACCTCGGTTTCCGGCGCTTTCCACCGGAAGGTGCGAATCAGCGAGCGCCCGGCGATCCAGCCGGTCACCTCCGGGCACGGCCCTTCAATCTCCACAAAGGTCAGACAGGGGAACTGATGGATGGGCAGATCGCCGCCGGCCGCCTGGTACAGCCTCATGTTCAGCCCGCCGTAATTTTTCCGGAAGCGCTCCTTCCCCACCTCGACCATATCGCCGCTGTTGATATACCGCTTGTACTGCGCCCGCTCCTCCTGATCCGCCTGGCTCCAGTCGTACTCGTACACGTATTCCCTGCCGTCCCCCCAGTCTCCGGAGAACACGTTGCAGCGCCCGGACGCGGCCGGGGGGCAGACGCCGGCCAGGATATAATCCATGGGAACCCGGCCGTTTGATATATACTTCATATCCAGCTTGTGGTGGCTGCGAAAACGCTCCTGGTAAAGGGGCTTCAGGCTGGCAATCTCCTCCCCCTTGGGCGGCTCGTCGCCCAGATAGTCCAGGACCACGTAGAGCACGCTGTCTTTTTCCGCCTCCAGCACCTGATAGGCCCCATATTTTCCCAGTTCATCCACGTACATGGAGTAAACTCCTCCCACCACCGGAACAGGGCTGTCGCCCCAGAACTCGTGCAGGTCCCGCTCAAACTCCTCGTACGCAAATTTCCCCTTTGCTTTGACCTTCTTCACCGCCCGCAAAATGGCCTCCCGCATTATGCGGACCCTGACCGCGCTGTCTCCGTCCCGGTAGCGCGCAAAATCCAGTTTCACCCGGATTGCTGCGGTATTTTTATTGTCCAGGAACCGCAGGCCCTCGCTCCAGGTTCCGTTTTCATACAGCTCCTCCGGCGCGGCGACCGTCATGATCCCAATCACATGGAGGGTCTGGCTGTACTCCCTTTCCCGCAGATATTCATACGTTTGCTGGCACATGCGGTACACCTGATCGTCCACCCCGAAACGCTCGGTAAAATAGGCCGGCGAATTGACGTTGAGCTCCATCTCACGCCTCCCCGATCAGGGCGTCCATCCTGCCCCGGACGTCCTCGCGGACCTCGTGATCCCGCAGCCCGCGCAGCATCTCCCAAAGCTCCGGGTAACACTCCGCCAGAGGCAGCTCCCGGGCCTTTGTCCACTCCTCCAGCACATTCAACGCCATATTCCGGTTGTTGACCACCGGCGCATTGACCGCTGCCTGAATCAGCCTGATTCCCATGCCCGGGCGGCTTTTCAAGTGCTGGACTATATAGAGCAGAATGCGGTAGTCCGCAAATGCTTCCCCCAGCCCCATCTCGTCCGCGCTCCCGCAGGCCATCTCCTCCAGCGGAAGCTTTTCCTCAAACAGACGGATCAACTCCTGCGCATGGGTTCCCTCCGGCATGAGCAGGTCCACATAGTGGTAATTTTTTCGAAAATCCCTGGTGACCGCGTCCATTGCATAGGGGACATAGTCAAGCCCCAGGCGCTTTGCCAGGCGCAGATTCTCTCCCCGTTCCATCTCCCGCTGGAAAAGGGTCCGGCACGCCCCGCTTTGCAGCAGCGCCTGCGCCTGACCGGCCACGGATTCCATCTGGTGTTCCTCCGCGTAGTCAAGAATCTGCGCGATCACGGAGTACTCGGAGGGTGTGAGCTCAAACCGGCCGCTCTGATAAAGAAATGCCTCCAGCACGCGCTCCGGGCTGCCGCAGGCCGAGATTCCGCTGATCGGCCCCTCGTCCATGAGCCCGTCCATCAGTCCCGACATACTGCCGTACTGTTCCCGGGTCATCTCCCCCTCCAAAAGCTTGGCGCAGTCCGCCTTTTGGAAGCACTCCAGGGCCGAGTAAGCAGGAAGCACCGTATTGTTCCAGCCCTCGGCCAGGAGCCAGCTCCTGATCTCCTCCGTCTCCGGGTTCAGGCGCTCCACCGCGTGGATTCTCCCCCAGCCCCTGGTCCTTTTGGCCGCCCGGAAAATCTCCTGGTCCGGATCATCCCAGGAACGCATAAGAAACAAGGCGAAAATCGTAAACTCGTCGGAGCAGGCCAGCTCGCGCACCGCTTCCTTCACCGGCTCGTTCCCGCTGATGTCGAACAGCTCCAGCAGGGACATGCCGAACTTCACCGCCTCCCGGTGGGTGCCCTCAAGCATCAGGTCCCTGCCCAGCAAAAACAGCTTTTTGGCCGCAAGCTCCTCCCTGCGGTCGATAATATACTGCTGGATATCGTCGATGGCGCCCAGCATATGGCCTTTTTCGCAGAACCGCGCCACCAGGTCCAGCGCCTCGTCCCGGTCGCCTCTGTCGGCTGCGCACACCGCCTGCTTTAGCAGCTGTGTATCCTCCGAAGAGCCTGACATATGAAAAACCGCGATTCCGTCCATCGCTCCGTCCGCAAAATGAATCTTCCCGGCATCCGGATTGGGCAGGCTGAAATCGTCCGGCAGAACGCCCTCCGGCGTCAGCGAACGGTGAATGATTTCGTAAATTGGCTCCATATTCTCGTTCCTCCCTCTTTTGGACAAGCGCTTCTCCCACCTTGTCCTCTGATCACCAGTATAACACGGCCGACGGGCATTTTCCTCCCCTATTTGCGAAATTTACCGCCCTCTTACGAGCGCACAGTGTCCAGGCCCGCGGCGCAGGGGCACAGGAAACGCCGCCCTGCCAGCCAATCCTTCGGCCGGCAGGGCGGCGGCCCTGTCACAGTATCATTTTCCGTCAATCTTCATACCAGTACGGCTTCCAGTCCCCAGCCAGGCGGGTCAGGGCTTCCAGATAAAAATAATCGCCCCAGGTATTGCACTCGTCCACGCCCCGGTCCTTGCAGGGGTTGCCTGCGCTGGCGCGGGCGTAGGTGCCGTGCAGCAGAAGGCCGTTGGACTCGTCGGAGCTCTTCACGGCGCAGGACTCGCAGAGCGCCAGGAGGAGACGCCTTGCCATGAGGGTATAGTACCCGGCCTCCTCCGGTTCCATATGACGGGCCATCTCCAGCATCCCGCAGACCGCGATGGCTGCCGAGGAGGAATCCCGCGGCTCGCTGCTGCCGTCGTCAAAGTCGAAATCCCAGTAGGGAATCAGGTCGGAGGGCAGGTGTTCCAGGAAATAGTCCGTCACCTTGCGGAAAATGTCCAGGTACCGCTCATCGCGGCCCGCCCGGTAGCTGAGGGCGCTGCCGTAGATGCCCCAGGCCTGGCCGCGGCTCCAGGCGGAGCCGTCCCTGTTCCCCTGGTGGGTGACGCCCTTTGTGGGGCGTCCCGTATCCGGGTCGAAGAAATAGGTGTGGTAGGTGGAGCGGTCCGGCCGGATCACACAGTCCATGGCCGTCCTGATGTGGGCCTGCGCCTTCTCCCTGTACCGCCCGTCGCCCGTGGTCTCGCTGGCCCAGAACAGCAGGGGCATATTCAGCAGGCAGTCGATGATCAGACGGTAGTTGTCCCGGGCGTCGAGAGCCCCCCAGGCCTGGAAGAATTGGCCTTTTTCGTGAAACCGCCCCATCAGGTTGTCGGCGGCCAGAAGGGCCGCTTTTCTGGCTGTCTCATCACCGGTGAGCTTGTAGGCGGCCACGCAGGAGGGGGTGTACAAAAAGCCCATGTCGTGGTGATCCACGTCCACGCGGCGCGTGATCCGGTCCAGGAAGGACCGCACCTGGATTTCCCCGGCCCGTCTCAGCCTCTCATCCCCGGTGCGCTGGTAGGCCAGCCATATCTCGCCGGTCCAAAAGCCTGTGGTCCACTCCACATTCTCAGAGGGGGGATAAAAATTCCCGATGCTGTTGGAATCCGGGAAGCAATCCTGGAACTGCGGAAGGTTTTCCCGCACCAGCCCGGCCGCCCGGTCTAAGTATGCGTTTACCTGGGTCTCGTCAATGGCCTTATAGGACTGTAAACTGCTTTTTGTCTGCATGTCGATTTCCTCTCTCTTTCATGATTGCACGTTACCACTGGAGCACGGTCATGCCGGATTCCCCGGACAGCTCGTCGCACACCATCACCCGGCCCAGGCCGTAATGGCCGTCCGCGCCGATGTACTCCCCGTCGGAGCCGGTCTCCCGGTGGTTCACCACCACCAGCCAGCAGTGCTCTCCGTCCTCGATCCGCACCGCCTCCGCCTCCTCGTCCCCCAGGGTCCTGCCGGTCACCGGCACTGTAACCGGAACCCGGGACACCGCGCAGCTGGCGGACGCGCCCGCCCCGCAGCCGGTGATCACCGTGATCAGTGATGCAGGCAGAGCCGACTGCTTTTGCACCGTGATTTCCGGGGCGGCTTCCAGTTCGTTATAGTGGAAGGATATTGGCCGCTCCTCCACCGCAAGCTCCGCCTGGCCCGTGACCACCGAAAAGCGCACCTGCGCCCGCTCCCCGCAATACCGGAAGGAATTCCCCTCCCGCGTCACGCTCCCTCGGGGATTCAGATGGAACACCTGGCTGTACGTGTGGGTTCCCCGGCCGTAAAATCCGTCCACCACCACGTGAATCCTGGTTCCCAGGGATATAATCCGCCGGACAACGCATACCCCCGACTCCAGATAGCCCAGGTGGGAACCCTGTATAAATGTGAAATCCCCTTTGCGGCACCACTGCTGCCCGATGGCGGGCGCCGTGCCGGCCACATCCCAGGAGCCGGTGCAGCGGGTATATTCCCGGCCGTCCACCATGGGGACGTTGTGGGCGCGGGCGGATTTCAGGGCCCGGCGCAGATCGCCGTCCACATAGGTGTATCGCCCCGAATCCACCAGCACGTCCTCGCCGCACAGGACCAGGTCCAGATGCAGCTTGTCAAAATGTCCGTGGCCGCCTCCCAGGGAGCCGCATTTGAAATGGAGATAGTCCGCCTCCCATTCCCATCCTGAGCGCAGGCAGTAATTGCCGCTCTGCTCCAGGGCGTGAAAACACCGGCGAGAAGGGACAGATCCCATCCCTTCATATTCCATGGCTGCCTCAGGCCCCAAGTCCCATGCGCTCTCAAAGTCCAGACGTCCGTATCCGGCGGACCGGAGCTCACAATCCTTTAAAAGCCAGGCGGCCGGGGTCAGCACGTCCCGCAAATCCGTCCGGTCGCTGTCGCCCCCGCAGGGCTGCGTCCTGTCCGGCTTCATCCAGGCCAGATCGGCGTGGGCCATAGCCCGGGCCCTCTGATGGATTGCCTGAGGCAGGACCGCGCCGCAGAGCCGCGCCACGCGGATGACCTCCAGCACGCACCGCAGCACCTCGTTGTGATACATGGGAGACTGCTCCCACTGAACCCCGTCGTCCATAACCTGGATGGACAGCTCCCGCTCCAGGCGCGTCAGGGCCTCCCGTATATAGTCCGCAGGAGACGGACACTGCGAATCCGATTCCCGACAGTCCTCCGGCTGTGACGCGCGCTCCGCTTCCCCGGCCCACTGGCCGAACAGCTCGCCGCGTTCCAGAGCCATCCCAATCACATACAGACCGTGGCTCTCCAGCACGCCCCAATTGCTCTTGTCGCTGAAGGGCACCCTGCAGTTGTACAGATAATCCCCGTGCAGCCGCAGGCCCCGGACAAATTCCCGGCGCACCTCCTGCGTCACAGACGGGCTGTCTCTGAAATAGCCCATGGCCTTCACCCAGTTTTCCCCGCGGATTCCCGCCTCGATGGTGCGCCAGGTGGTCTTTTTCGTCTCCTCCGTGATGGGATTATGTTTCATCCAGGAGAGGAGCTGGCCCGCGAAGCACTCCGCGTACCGCTCCTCCCCCGTCATGGCGTAAGCCTGCCCCAGACAGATCCAGTACCGGTGCCGGTTAAACTGGTAGATGAACTCAGGGTCCCCATCCGGCATATACTGCCAGTCGATCTCCCCCTTAAACACAACGGCCTTTTGGGTCTGCTCCATATCCCACGGCAGGTCGAAGATAAATTCCTGTTTCACGGCCTCGTCCGCCAGCCGAAGGATGTGGGCGCACTCCTCAGGCCAGTATTCCCGGCAGAAATCGCGGCACCAGGCCAGCTCTTCCCTTCTGCGCTCCACGATCATCATCCCTTCACGCCTCCGGCAGTAATTCCCTCCACAAACCACTTCTGGCAGCCGATAAACACGATCAGCACCGGAATCAGGGAGCACACGGATGCCGCGGCGATCAGCGCGTAATCCGCCCCGTACTGGGAGATAAACATCCGGATGCCTAACTGGATGGTCTTTAACTCCGTGCTGTTTAAGTAAATCAACGGCCCCATGAAATCGTTCCAAATATTCACAAAGGTGAAGATCACAAGGGTTGCGATTCCCGGCTTCACAAGGGGCAGGGCGATCTTGGCGAATATTCCGTATTCATTGAGCCCGTCAATCCTGGCCGCCTCCAGCAGCTCATTGGGGATGCTGATCATAAACTGTCTGATCAGGAACACGCCGAAGCCGGAGAACGCCTGCATGAGGATCAGCCCCAGATGGGTGTTGGTCAGGTGCAGCTTGGAAATCAGCGCGAACTGCGGCACCATGTACGCCTGCCACGGAACGGCGAAGGTGGTGACGGATACGAGGAACAGAAAATCCCTTCCCTTGAACTTGATCTTGGAAAATCCGTACGCCGCAAAGCAGCTGGACAACACCTGCAGCAATGTGGTGAGCACGGAAATCTTAAATGTGTTCTTAAAAAATGTAAGCAGCGGTATCTTGCTCCAGATGGTCTCATAGTTGACCCACTGGAACTTTGCCGGCAGCAGCTTCATGGGGATGCTGAACACCTCATTGCTGGTTTTCACCGACGCCAGCAACAGCCATCCAAAGGGAATCACCACCAGCACCGCGAGTATACTCAGCAGCCCATAAATGAAAATCCTGCTTTTTAACGTCTTGGTCTCCATATGTCCGCCTCCTATACATAATCGGTGAATTTCTTTTCACCCTGGAATTGAATCAGTGTAACCACCAGCACGATGGCAAAGAGCACAATCGCGCTTGCGCTGGCATATCCGAACTTGGAATCCACGAAAGCCGCATTGTAAATGTGGTTCACCAGCACGTTGGTGGAACGGCCCGGGCCGCCGCCTGTCATAACGTAAATCAGGTCGAACACCTTAAAGCACTGGATGGTGGACATGATGACTACGAAAAACGTGGTGGGCTTCAGCATGGGAATGGTGATATAGCGGAACTTCTTGAACCCCGTGGCTCCGTCGATACTGGCAGCCTCGTACAAATCCTGGGAAATGCCCTGGAGAGCCGCCAGGTACACCACCATATAATATCCCATATATTTCCATACGCTCACGATGATGATAACCGTCATGGCCCAGTCCGTGGACGCGCACCACCGGGGCGGGTTGGCGATGCCGATGAACTTGAGAAATTCGTTGATCGGGCCGAACTCCGGCTGGAACAGCATGTTCCACACAGCGCCCACCGCCACCAGGGAGGCCACGTACGGGAAGAAGAACGCCGTCCGGTACACCACGATTCCCCTGATCTTGGAGTTGAGCATCACCGCGATCAGCAGGGCCGCCACCATGGTCAGGGGCACTGTGAACACGGCGTAATACAGGGTATTCTTCACCGATATGATGAAGGTGCTGTCGCGGGTCAGCTTCATGAAGTTCTGCAAACCCACGAACTCCATGGGAGCCGCGGAGCCGTCCCATTTCATCACGCTGAGCACGAACGAAAATATTACGGGAATGAATATGAAGATGAGATAACCCACAAAATTGGGGAGGATGAAGGAGTATCCCACCAGATTCCGTTTCAGGTCCTTTTTCTGCTTTCCAGTCATTTTTATCACCATTTCCTCCAAATTTAGGGCGCAAAAAGAGCGTCCAACCCTCGTTGCCACGTTAAGCAGACGCTCTTTGCATTTAAATCAGTATTAATCCTCTCTGGCTTCCTGTGCTCTCTGATTCATGTTGGCGATGCCGGTATCCACATCCTCCTCGCCAATCATAATCAGGTCATGCTCTTCCTCGAGAACCTTTCTCACAGCCGCCATCTTGGCGTCGATCGGGCGGTCAAGCACCCATCCGGTGGTCTTTAACGCTGCCTGGCCATCCTCCGGGAAGCCCTTGATTGCTGCCAGCTTGTCGCTGATCGCCTGTGACTCCGCAGCCGGGAAGAGACCGTTGTCGGCCAGAACCTCTGCGCCCTCCTCGCCGGTGACGAACTTGACGTATTCCCACGCCAGATCCGGCACGTCCGTTTTGGCGTTGATTGCCACGGGAGTGGTGGAGCCTACGGTGATGCCAGCCTCGGTCCCTGCGGGATGAGGAATGGCAGTCACGCCCCAGTTGAAGTCGTACTTTCCGGCTTCCTTATCCTGGATCAGCGTTCCGATGAACCAGGAGCCCATGGGAAGCATCGCGCACTGCTGCTGCTCAAATACGCTGATATAGTGGATATTGCCTGTCTTTAAGTTGGCGTAGCTCTGAATCGTGCCCTCGTCCTGCATTCTCAGGGCCTGCTCGTAGTAGGGCTTTAAGAAGCTGTAGTCCTCGCTCATCAGAGTGTTCTTGCCGTCCTGTACGGCCCAGTTGGACACGAGGGCCTGCCAAATGTGGTTGTGGGAGCCGTAAACCTTGCTGCTGCCCTCGCCGCTTGTCATCTTCTTCGCCAGAGCCTCGTACTCATCCCATGTCATATCCGCGCTGGGATACTCCACGCCGGCTTTATCAAAGATATCCTTGTTGTAGAACAGCATGTACCAGTCTTTCCGGAACGGAAGGCTGTAGCTGCTTCCATCCATCTGGAGCTGCTCGCCAACGCCGCTGTAAATGCTCAAGTCCACGTTGTCCCGCTTAATATACTCATCCAGGTTCAGAAGCTGGGACTTATCCTTCATGGTCACCTGGTTCTCCGTGTCCTTCACGAAGATAACGTCCGGGTCAGAATCCCCGCCCGCCAGCATGACGGTCACCTTGTTCTTGTACTCCTCGGACGGCGCGTCGATGAACTCCACCTCAACGTCCGGATACTTTTCCATAAATGCCTTTGTCACCGATGTGAACTGGGGCGTAGCGTCGTTGTCCCACACGGAGACGGTCAGCTTCTGCTTCTCGCCGGAAGCGGCGTCCGCCGCTGCGCTAGTCTCTCCGCCCGCGGTCTCCCCGGTCTTGCTCTCGGCCGCAGCCGTTGTGGCCTGGTCGCCGCTCCCGGACGAGCTGCCGCAGCCGGCCGCCATGGTCGCCGCCATCGCTGTCACAAGAGCAACTGCAACTGTTTTCTTTAATCTCATAATAAAAACCCTCCTTGCATTTCTGCTTTCGCATTTCATACCATTACTATACCAGGATTCCATGAAAAACCGAATCGACCCATCTCATACTTTTTGCAATATTTTCATGTGGTTTTTATTATTTCATGCAATATTTTCATATTTTTATAATTTTTTCGATTTCAGGGACATTGCCTCGTACTCCTTGGGCGACATACCGGTGACCTTCTTGAACACCTTGCTGAAATAGAAGGGCGTGTCAAAGCCCAGAAGGTCCGATATCTCATACATCATGTACTGGTGGCCGTCGATCAGCTCCTTGGCCTTCTCGATCTTGATCTCCGAGACGTAGGCGGTGAATGGCTCCCCGGACTGCTTCTTGAACGCAGTGCTCAGGTAGCCCTGGCTGATGTTGAGCGCCTCCGCCACCTGGCCCAGGCTGATCCGCTCCCTGTAATGCTCCATCACATATTCCCGCACCAGCTCCGCGATGCGCTCCGGGCGCGTGTCCTTGCGCCTCTCCAATATGGAGGAAACCTCCCCCTTGAACCAGTTGATCCACTGCACGATCTGCTCCATGGTGCCCAGGCGTCCCAGCTTCTCCATGATGTTCACCTCATAGGGAAATTCCGCCTCCCCGTCGTCCTCAAAGAAGGAGGACAAAAAGAAATACAGGTTTGCGCACGCGTTGACGGCCTGCTGCTTGGAGGGGTTGTTTTCCCCCAGAAGGGCCACAATCTGGTCCAGCATCTCCTCCAGGCGGGCGCTGTCGTTCATGCGCACGGCCTGGGTCAGGTCCTTTTTCAGAAAGCCGATGTTAAAGCTTCCGGTGTGGCCCCGGCTCATCTCGCACTCCTTGGAGTAGAACACCACCGGGTCCTGGGAGTGGTAATAGTAATAGTTGGTGGCGCTCATGACCTCGTAGAGGAGCTCCTGGAAATCGGACAGGCTCTCCTTCCTGCCGCTGACCGCCACGGAGACGGACACCTCAAAGTAATCCTTCACCACGGAAATGATCTTCTCCCCCAGGCTGCGAATCTGCTGCTCATAGTCCTCAACCCCTTGGGCCGACAGAATGAGCACAAGGCTGTTCAGCTCCCTGCGCACCAGGCAGCTGTGGTCAAAATAGCCGTTCACCATCTGCCCGATGATGTTCTCGGCAAAGGAAATCACCTTTTTCTGGTCCTGACGGGTAAATTCCTCCGTGAAGCCCTCATAGCCGTAGTTGAAGCTGATCATGACCATCACCGGCTCCCTCAGGTAATCGTCCGCCTCCGCGGGGGCGGGCGGGCCGTCCTCCTCCCCGGACAGGAGCTGCTCCAGGCGCTGTCTCATCATATCCTCCCTGGACATGGCCGCGCCGGTTCCCGCCTGCCCCGCCCTGCGCTTCATATCGCAGCGCTCCATAGCCAGCTTCAGACTCCCGGCCAGCTTCTCCTCGGTCAATTCCATCTTCACCAGATACTCCACCGCACCCAGGGACAGTGCCTGACGGGCCAGGCTGAACTCCTCCAGGTTGGTCAGGATGATAAAGCTCAGATCATCCCACCCCCTCTCCTTCACGCCCTTCATCAGGCCGATGCCGTCCATTGCGGGCATCTTGATATCCGTGATCACGATATCCGGCTTCTGGTCCTCCATCTGCTTTAAGGCCTGCAGGCCGTTGGCCGCCTTTCCGGTGATGGCGCAGTCATATTCCTCCCAGTTGAGCATTGAGGCGATTCCCGCCAGGATCAGCGGTTCATCGTCGACAATCATTACACGATACATGGTATTACTCCCCTTATCTATTTCATTCCGGCGCAAATCCGCCGCCTGTGCATATCCCGCGGCGTCACGTCTCCTGCGCAAATTCCAGCGGGACCTTCACGGTGATCTCCGTGAATTGTCCCACCTGGCTGTCGATCGACAGCCCATAGGCGTCCCCGTAGTTTAGCTTGATGCGGCGGTCCACATTGGGAAGGCCGATTCCGCTCATGGAGTTGCCCTTCACCTTCTCCGTATTGTCCAGGATGGTCCTAAGCTTCTCCTCCGGTATGCCCATGCCGTCGTCGCGCACCTTGATGATGAGGCAGCCGTCCAGGGCAAAGGCGTGGATATGGATAACGCCGTGCTTCCCGCTGGGCTCGATGCCGTTAAAAATGGCGTTTTCCACCAGGGGCTGAAGGGTCAGCTTGATGATCGAAGCCTCGTAAAGCCGTTCCTCATCCACCTGAACCGTCAGGTCAAAGAGCTCCACGTACTTCACCTTCTCGATGATCACGTAGTCGTTGAGGAAATCCAGCTCCTTCCGGAGCGTCACCTTCTCGTTAAAGCCCTTGGCCATGTTCTTGAGCAGGCCGGACAGGGCGGTGACCATCTTCACAATGCCGCTGTTCTTCTGGATCACCGCAATCCAGCGGATGGAGTCCAGAGTGTTGTAGAGGAAATGGGGGTTGATCTGGGCCTGAAGCATTTTCAGCTCCAGATCGCCCTTCTCCTTCTCGTCCTCCAGCCGTCCGGCCATGAGGGTGTCGATCTGCTGGGACATGTCGTTGACCACCTTGCCCACGGTTCCGATCTCATCCTCCCCCTCGATCGCCGGGTCCCTGGTGAAATCGCCTCCCGCCACGGCTCCGATGTGGCGCACCAGGCGGTCGATGGGCTTCTTGATCTGTTTGGTGATGAGCACGGACAGGATGAAGCCGAAAATGAGGCAGGCCGCAAACATGATGATCACGGTCTGGACGATCAGAAGCCGGTCGTTGGACAGGCTGTCCATGGTGATGGTCTCGTACACCATGATGCCGCTGCGGTCGTATTTCTCAAAGGCCACCAGGCTGTCCCTGCCGTGTATCCGCATCTCCAAAAGCCCCTTGTCCTCCGGATTTTGCTGCAGCCGGCGGATGACGCGGTCGTTTTCCTCCCGGTGATCCGCCGGCTCGTTGAGGGAAGCCACCCGCTTCCCGTCCCCGGTGACCACCACCGCCTCCTGGCCCGCCGTGGTTTCCTGGAGCACGTCCTGGAACAGCTCTGTGGACAGGCACAGCACCGCCCAGCCGCCCGGACGGGTTCTGCTGCCGGTCAGAGTCCTGGCGATGGGAAGAACCTGCCCCTCCTGCTGGAAAAAGGAGGAGTCCACCAGGTCCAACCGGTATTCGTCCATGGTCTTGTCCAGCTCGCGGTCCAGCCAGCCTCCCTCCAGCATCCGCTTGGCGTCGTCTATGCTACCGAAGGAGGTGCCGGTCTGGATCATGGTCCCCTTGTCGTTGAACACGGCCAGCTTCACGATGTAATTGCCGTATTCCGTGATGGCGCAGTAATCCGTGATCAGCTCCGCGTAGTCCAGGGCCTTCTTGCGGGAACCGGGGGTTAAGCCTCTCCCCACCTGGTCCAGGTCAAAGGTCTTGCGCTCCGTACAGTTGAGCACAATGTTGATCATCTCCTCGTAGGCCAGCTGATACCGGTAGGAAATGCTCTCCACATGGTGCTGCAGAGAGTTCTTGGCCACCTCCACGGTCTTTCTGCTGGCCGTTATGTAGCTGCACACGCTGACAAATATGGCGATGACGCAGATGATGAAGAAATTGTAACGTATGAGCCGGGAGCGCAGCGTCCTCCCCCAAATCAGTTCCATCATGCGGATAATTCCCCCTGTAAAATGTGCGTATCCCCGATCCGGGCCGCCATCGCCGAGGCTGCAGCCCGCTTCCGATACGCTTGTCTCATATGATTATATCAAATCGGCTCCCCCTTATCCACTCCTTTTATTTTTACCCCGCCCTCCGGCCCTTTTCCGGGCCGAAAGGCGGGGACCGGACCTGGAATACCGGGGCGTCCCACGGCAAAGGCCGCCGCACCTGCAATCCGGTGCAGCGGCCCTGTTCATTTGACCCCATCCTATCTTCCCGTTTATTTTTCCAGCTCCCAGGCGATTCTCGCGCTGTCCTCCAATTCCTCGATGCAGTAAAAGGCCTCCATCAGGCTTTTTGCGCCCACAATGGGCCCGTGGTTCTTCAGCAGATATCCGTCGCTCTTCTGCATATTCAGCTCAAAGAGCTCGAACAGCTCCTCGGAGCCGGGCGGCGCGTAGGGGATCAGCCCCACCGACCCCAGGCGCATTTTCAGGTAAGGCGTGTACGCGGGAAGCACGTCGCTGACATTCTCATGATCCAGACAGGACCACAGCGTGGCGTAGGGGCTGTGAATGTGGATGACGGCCGCGATGGACCCGTCCTTTTCGTACAGCTTCCGGTGCAGGGGATACTCCTTGCTGGGCAGGGGCCCGCCGATCAGCTCCCCGTCCAATGTGATCCTGGAAAATTCGTCCGGCGTCAGCCTGCCGAAGCAGCTCCCCGTGCTGCTGATATAGATGTCATTCCGGTGCCGGAAGCTGAGATTCGCGGACGCCCCCGACGTCTTTTGGCGGTCGAACAGGCTTCTGGCGATCCATACCGCAGTCTCCAATTTTTCATTTAATTCCTTATCCTCGCGCATCTGTCCCCTCCTGTCCGCCACTCACCAGGCGAATGGCTTTTTCCAGAAAATCTTCCGCTCCGAAATTCCCCGACTTTAAGATCAGCCGGACGTCCGGAGCCTGTACGGGAACGAGAACCGGCACCCCCGGCGCGGCGCTGTCCCCGATTTCAAACGCATGAAATCCCAGGGCCTGGGCCGCCGCCCCCGACGTCTCCCCGCCCGCGACGATAAAATTCCGGAACCCCTGCGCATACGCCAAGGCCGCAAGCCGAGCGAAAACCGCTTCAAATTCGCCTGAAACCCCGCGTCCTCCCAGCGCCACCGCCCGGTCCACCGCCTCCGGCAGGTCCGAGCTGTAGAACAGCGCCGGGCCGTCCCCCGCGGCCTCCAACGCTTCCCGGATATGCCGTTCGTCCCATTTCCCCTCCAGGACGTCCTCAGGCCGTATTTTGACGGCCGCAAGCCCCAGCCTTTGATACCAGGCGATCTGCTTTAGGGTCATGGCGGAACAGCTTCCGGCCAGAAGCAGCGTCCGTTTCCGGCCCGGTCGGCTTCCCCCGGGCAAAACGTCCCGCCGCTGCTCTCCCACCCATTTCTTTGCCAGCTCCTTTAAAAGCCCCGACCCGCCCGTGAGCAGGCGGTCGTCCCCGAACGCCCCCACAATGAGCCCGGCGTCCTCATCCGTCTCGTAATCCGGCACAATATAGAAATGCCCGGAGCCCTCCGCAAGCTTTTCCGCCTGCCCCCGGACCTCCTCCGCCGTCCCGCGAAGCGTTTCCCGTTCCAGGACCACGCACGGGTAACGCCCCTGCTCCCTCATAAGAACCGGAATCCTGCTGTCCCACATGGGTGTCAGCGGATGGTTTTTCATGGAGCTCTCGTCCAGGGGGACGTCGTCCACATAGAGCCTGCCAAGGCGTACGGTCCTGCGGTTCACGGGCAGGGACGGGCACAGCAGCACGCCCCTCTGCCCGGTCCGCTCAAGCAGCGCGTCCACCACCGGCCCGATATTCCCCTCCCGTGTGGAATCAAAGGTCGAACAGTATTTGAAGTACAGCTGCGCCGCCCCCCGCGCGGTCAGCCAGTCCGCGGCCTCCAGAGACATCCGCACCGCCTCACAGCGCGGCATTGTCCTGGTTTTCAGCGCGATCACCACCGCCTGAAATCCCCCGGCGTCCACGGCTTCCGCGGGGATTCCGCCAAGGAGCAGCGTTCTAAGCCCGCCCTCCCGCAAAAAGGATGCCGCATCGCCGGCCCCTGTGAAATCGTCGGCAATGCAGCCGATCAGAATCCCGCTATCCATTTTTCCTCCTTTTCAAGAGAGAATCCATCTTTTTGCAGACCGCCGGGCTCTCCCTAAGGAATCCCCATACGGTCATGAGCAGCCCCAGGACAACCAGCACCGTGCCCACCGAGAACGTGGACAGCGCGTTTGTGAAGGCGCCGTAATAGCTGATGGTCCTCCTGTAGTACTCCTCCAGCATGGGCCCCAGCACAAAGGCCAGAATCAGCGGCATCAGCGGGTAATCATTTTTCTCCAGAATGTATCCGATCACCGCGAAAAACAGGACAGACCACACGTCGAAGAGGCGGTTGTTGATGCTGAATGCCCCGATGCTGCAAAACACAACGATGGCCGGCAGCAGAAAGCACCTCTGAATCTGTATGATTCTGGCGGAAAAACGGATCGTGCTGGTCTGAATCACAAACATGAACACGTTGGCCAGAAACACAATGATGATCACCGACTGAAACAGCTGCGGTTCCCGCAGCACCAGCAGGGGGCCGCACTGAATGCCCTGAATCATGAGCGCGCCCAGAATCACCGCAGTGGAGGAATCCCCCGGCACGGACAACGCCAGCATGGGAATGATGGCCCCGCCGGTCACGGCATTGTTGGCGCACTCCGAGGCCACCAGCCCCTCCACGCAGCCTGTGCCGAAGGCTTCCGGCGATTTCGAGGCCTTCTTTGTCTGGGCGTAAGCCGCCATCCCGGCGACGCTGGGCCCCATTCCCGGGAGTATGCCCACGCCGATCCCGATGATGCTGGAGCGGATATAGGTGCGCAGCGTGCCGGCCAGGTCCGACCACCTGGGAAGGTAGAACCACTTTTTCCGAAACTGCGTGGGCGTCACCTGCTCCTTTAAGCGGCCCGCAATGGAGAACAGCTCCGGAAAGGCGTAGGCCCCAACGATCAGCGCGATCATCTCGAACCCGTTGGACAGCGCCGTGGTCCCGAAGGTAAGGCGCATGGCCGTGCCGTCGATGGGGCTGATGCCGATGGAGGCGATCACAAGCCCCAGACAGACGCAGATCACGCCCTTGACCATGCGGCCGTTCATCAGCGTGCAGACGAGGCTGAGCGCCAGAAAGGTTGTCCCCAGATATTCCCATGGCCCGAAAGCCAGGGCAAACTTGGACAGCACCGGGGTCAGGAGCAGGAGCGCCACCGCGCTGATCATTCCGCCCACAAAGGAGGAGAAGGTGCCGATCGCCAGCGCCTCCGCCGCTCTCCCTGACTGCGCCATGGGATACCCCTCCAGGGTGGTGGCGATGGAGGACACTGTCCCCGGTATCCTGAGCAGGATGGCGGAGATCAAACCTCCCGAGATTCCGGCCATGTAAACCGCCATAATCAGCGCGATGGACGGCAGGGGGGCCAGCGAATAGGTAAAGGGCAGAACAAGCGCGATTGCAATCGGCGTGTTGAGTCCCGGAATCGCTCCAAAAATCATGCCGAGAACCGTGCCCAGCAGAATCAGCCCTAATATGTCGGGCGTCAGTATTCCCTGAAATGTACTTATCAAATCCACAGATCGCTTCCCCCTTCCTTAAAACCTAAGGAATCCCAGCAGGCCCTTGGGAACGGCCACATTCATAAACACTGAGAAAAACCAGTAGAGCGCCGCAGCCATCACAAGGTACGCAGCCATGTGGACGGCCACGGAGCGGGCCGTTCCCAGCGTCCCATCCCGCTGATAGATCATGTAATGGCTGATAAATCCGAGGTACAGCACCGTGTCCAGAATCATCCCCAGGTATTCCATCAGGAAAATATACCCCGCGAACGCGAACAGGAACACCCCCGTGGAGCCCCGGAACAGTTCTTTGAACACAAAATGCTTTTTGTCCCTGGTCACGATGATCTGAATCATCCGGACCGCAAGGCAGACCAGCAGCAGTACCAGGATCACCCTCGGAAAAACGGCCGGTCCCCCCGTGTTGTCGTACAGAGGCTTCTTGTAAGAAAAGGTCTCTGCCAGATAATAAACGTCGATCCCGGCCAGCAAAAGCAGGAATATCATCTCTCCCATCTCCGGTCAATCCCCTTTCGATTGTAGGGCGGGGGCGGACAATCTCCCGCCCCCGCATTTATCTCTCGTCTTATTGCTGCAAAGTTTGAACGAACTCCGAGAACTTTGTGTAAATGCTGGTCAGCCAGTCCGTGTACTCGGCTCTGGTGGTGTACACCGGCACGAAACACATCTTGCTCAGCTCCTCGGCAAACTCAGGGTCCTCATACGTCTTTTTGATGGATTCGTTGAGATAGTCGAGAATTTCATCCGGAGTCCCCTTGGGAGCCCACATCCCATACTTCTGCTCGGTGATAATATAATCGACGCCCATCTCCTTCATGGTGGGAATATCGGGATACTCCGCCAGGCGTTCAGGCGCGAACACTCCCAGACACCGGAAATCTCCGGAATCAATATAGGACTTCATCTGGGCAAAGGCGTCGCAGTACGCGTCCACGCGGCCTGCCAGCAGCTCGGTGGCTTTGGTCTTGGGAATATCCACCACGTTAAACTGGGCCTGGGTGTAGTCCTGTAAGGCCAGCAGGGTGGACATCATGGGCGAGCCCGCATAAACGCCGTATTTCACGTTTGACGGGTCCTCCTCCACCGCCTTCTTGAAATCGTCAAAGGTCTGGTACTCGGAATCCGAGCGGACGCACAGCGCCATATACGACTCGAAGTACAGGGAAATGGGTTCAAAATCCTCCCAGGTGAAATTGGCCGTGCCCAGCGCCGCGTTCATGGCAAAGGGCGCCGACTGCACCACCAGGTAATATCCGTCTCCCTTCTGTTTTTTCGCCTCGGCGATGCCCACATTTCCTCCCGCGCCGTCGATGTTGATCACATTGACGTTCTCCGGAAGATTTTTCTGCCAATATTTTACAAACAGTCTGGTGGCCACGTCCGTGGTCCCTCCTGCCTCGAATGTGATCAGCAGCGTGATGGGCTTTTCCGGATAGTTCAGTTCCTCCGCCTTGGCCGCCTCGCTCTGCACGGTCTCCGCCGATCCGCTCTCCGGCGCTTTGCTCTGTGTCGCTTCCGGCGCGGCCGCGGCCGCCGTCGTGCCCTGTCCGCCCGAGCCGCCGCAGGCGGTCAGCAGCGTTGCACCAAGCATACTTGCGATCAATAGCGCTCCAATCATTTTTTTCATCTGTAACCCTCCCATTTTTTATAAGAATGAACGATAAGGAATATTTGGTTCGTAATCCATTGCGTCGGAAAAGCCTCTGGGATACATGTATCTGCGTTTGTCCTTGTCATCGGGATACACAAATTTTCCGCCTACCTGCCATATGAAGGTCTTGAACTGATATCCCAGGCGGTCCTTCTTAAACTGGTACAGCAGGTCGATCTCCTCCGGGTCCGCGTAGAACGTGGGCCAAATGTCATAGTGGATGGGGATCATGACCTTGCACCTGAGGTTCTCGGCCATGCGCAGCACATCCGCGGAGGTCACCTTGTCCGTGATGCCGATGGGGTTCTCCCCGAAGGAGGCCAACGCCACGTCGATGTCGAACATTTTCCCGTGTTTCAGGGAATAATTGGAAAAATGCGAGTCGCCGCTGTGATACAGCGTTCCCCCCGGGGTCTTGATCACATAGTTCACGGCCCGCTCGTCCATATCGCCCGGAAAACGTCCGATGATCTCGCCCTTGGGCGGCGCGGTGATGAGGGCGGTGCGGTCAAAGGAATCCACCGCGCATATCTCAATATCCTTAACCACCACCTTGTCCCCCGGCTTCACCGTGATCAGGCGGTCCTCCGGCACTCCCCAGCCCCTCCATTTGTCGGTGCTGAACTTAGGGCCGATAAAGGGGATTCCCTCGTGCTTTAAAAAGGCCGCTGTGCTGTAGATATCCATGTGGTCGCTGTGATCGTGGGTCGCCAGCACGGCGTCGATCTGCTCCACCTGGAAGGGGTCCATCACATGGGGGATATTCCTGGGATTCATGTTGGGCTGCACGCTCCCCGCAATCCTGGCCAGCTGGTAATCCCGTCCCTTCTGGTTTTCCGGGCATTTGTAGTGGGACACCTTTGAATTGGCCGAAAACAGGTCAATGCAGATATTGGTGTTGTTCTCCGTCTTGACCCAGATTCCCGTGCAGCCCATCCACCACATGGCGAACGTCCCCTTTTTAACCTCCGTGTCCTCGATATCCTCCACAAGCCATCTCCCCCATTCAGGGAAACAGTCCATGATCCATTTCTCTCTTGTTATCTCCTTCGCGTCCGGCATATTTCCAAATCCTCCCTTTCTATGATTCTTCTGTCAGATCGTAAATCACAACCCGCTGTGTCCTTCCGCAGGAGCAGAGAATCCTCCCGCGGTTTTCCTCATTCAATACGCTGATGTTGGTGGGCCCCTCCAGCTCGTCGATGAAGATGTGCTCCATGCGAAAATCCGGCCCTTCCTTCTTCCTCATGAGAATGAGCGGCGCATTCTCCTCCCTGTAGCCGATCAGCAGGGAATTTCTCCCCAGCATGTTCCCGCCCCACACCACATGGCCGAATTTTACCGGGCAGGAATACACCTCGCGCCACTGCCCCCCCGACAGCTTGTTGACCACAACGCGCGTGCCGTGAAAGCCCTCGATGGTGACGATCTCGTCCTCCCCGTCCTGGTCCAGGTCCACCACGGCGGCGTCGCTGATCTCCTTCTCCATCAGTCTCTCCCAGCGCCACTCCCCGTCGCTGCGCTCCGGAATCTGGATCTCAAACAGGCCCTCCATGCCGGAGACCAGCACCACATTTCTGCCATTCCGCCTGCCTCTGTAAAAGCCGTGGTTCTTGGTGATTCCCGGGATCAGGGTTTTCAGCTCGCAGCCGTCCTCCTTCATTTCCCCCAGCCAGACCCGGCCCGGCCGGCTCCAGTCCTGTTTATACTCCTTGCCGTCGCAGAGCGTACAGGCCAGAAGAAACTGCTTTCCCTCCACCTCGACGACGTCGAAGCGGTGGACATAGGGCAGGTCCAGATATTTTTCCACCTGCCATCCGCCCGTAACCAAGGGCTTCGCGCAAACGATGCAGGCGGAAGCCGCCTGAAATCCCTTGAAAAAATTCTGCACGGCCAGAAATGTTCCATCCCCCTTAATCTGGGAAATGCTCATGGTGCCTCCGGCGTCCGTCCAGACGGTTTCCGGTTCAGACCGCTGATCCGGGTCAAACACAATGCACCGGTCCCTGCCCTCGCTGGCGGCAATCCCGTACAGCTTCCCGCCGCGGTTCAGCCATCCCACCGCGTAGCTCATGGGCAAATCATCCACTATTGTCTTATAAATCCGCATAATTCCCCCTCTCCGTCCACAATTAACGTCTAAAAATTGTGATATCCGACAAAATTTGTTGCTTTTCAGATAATTTCATTATATACTAGTGCCATATAATTGTCTAATTCGTATTCATAGCCGCACCTATAAATAAACGGTTATACCGGGAGGGGGACATCATGAATTTTCAGCAGCTGCGATACATCCTGACGATCTACGAGGAGGGCAGCATCTCCAAGGCCGCCCAAAAGCTGTTTATCTCCCAGCCGGCCCTCAGCCATCACCTGATCAAGCTGGAGACCGAGCTGGGCATCCAGATTTTCGACCGCACCACCACCCCGCTGTCGCTGACCTATGTTGGCACAAAATACATTGAATTTATCCAGAAGGTGTTATACGAAGAAAACCAGATCAGCAAGATGATCGAGGACATCTCCACCATGAACATCGGAAAGCTGGTGATCGGCATCCCCAGCAACCGCAGCCTCCAGATACTCCCAAGGGTGCTCCCCGGGTTCACCGTGAAATATCCGGGCATCCAGCTCCAGGTAAAGGAGTTCCGCTCCGCGGTTCTCGAGACCATGATCCTGAACAACGAGATCGACTTGGCCTGCATGGTCCCCCAATCCTCCTCCCCGTTAATCACGTTTACGCCGCTGTTCAACGAAAACGTCCTGCTGGCCGTGCCCAGGGATAATCCGGTCAACGAGATTCTGCGGGGGAAAAACTCCGCCAACCCGATTCTGTTTCAGAACTATCCCTTTATTTTGATCAAGGAGGGGCACCGCCTGCGCTACATCTCCGACGACGTGTTCGAACAGCACCACATCCAGCCCAGGTGCATCCTGGAAACCTCCAACGTGGACCTGGCGATCCGCCTTTCCGCCAGCGGCCTGGGAATCTCCTTTGTCACAAGCCTGGCCGCCTCCTCATTTCAGGACAGCGTAACGCCCGTCTACTACGAGCTATCCCCCCGCCCGGTGCACTACAAGCTGGGCATCCAGTACCACGCCAACAAGCACGTGAGCAAGACCATGACGCTGTTTATGAAATGGGTGTCGGAGACGCTTTTGCGGATACAGGAGGGGGGAGCGTTGGGAGATTTGCGCAGCAACCGTGCGCCTGAAGATATATAGCAATCTGGCATTGACAAGGGGACTGTGAAAAAATGGAGTTGAGTCAACTCCTTTTTCCACAGTCCCCTTGTCTGCGTTCTGAAGTAAATTAGACTTTACCTATAACTTCTTTTCATTCTGTAACTCATAAGATGGGTGATAGAGTCCCGTCGGTGCATAGAACTCATCCCCTATATATGTAAAACCCAACCGATTTAGAAGGCGCCCGGAACGAGTATTCTTTGGATTATGCCCAGCAAATAATTTCTCCGCGTCCAGCACGGTAAACGCATATGTGATTACCGCAGTGAGGGCTTCCGACGCATAACCCTTTCCCCAGAATTCAGGGAGAAGATGCACACCTGCCTCGTATTCTTTGTCCTTATAGGGGCGCAGTCCGCAGCAGCCAATAAACTGATTTGTGATCATCTCAAAAATGGGCCAATATTCCATGTTCTGCGTTTTTCCGGTGGTTATTTCTTTACTTAACCGATTTTTTATATCCTGCCTGCTGAATTTTCCATCGGCGCAGATATACTGCGTAACCTGCTGATTGCCCCACAGCGTCTCTGCCAACGTCAAATCGTCCTCCTGCCATTTTGAGAATCCAATTCGCTCTGTTTCCATAAAAAATTCTCTTGCCATTTTCACACCTCAAATTTCAGTTTCACTATGGGCTGTCAAATCACTCCAGATTTTTTTCGCCGATGTCAATGCCTGTTGGTTCCGATCCAATAGCAGCCGGCGGCCAGAACAGCCGCCAACAGCTCTGTTGCACGAGCGTTTATATCATAAACCCCGGAACCCATCATGTATGGGGAGCCCCAAAATACAACCGCAAAAATCACCAGCGCCATGACAATCCGTCCAATCTCTTCCTTCATCCCAAAATCCTCCTTGTCAATTCCAATTAACCAAAGTATGTACAAAAAGAGCAGCGGGGCATTACACTTCCCCGGCCCGCGGCTGCACACAGAGGCAACGTGCCACAGCGAAAACCGTTCCCAGGCGGCGTCTGAAATAAAAAGCAAAACTATGAATGACTTTTTAAAAGCAATATTCCTCTCTTCCCCTCACTCAAAGGCCGGATATCGTACATGGAATCCTCGTAGCACACCCCCGTCTCCTCCACAATGGCAAAAGGGCAGATATTGGGGTATTCGCCTCCGGCCAGTTTTGTAAAACCAGTTGACGCATCATTTCCTTCTAAACCCGTCTGTATGGCCTTGACAAGCGGAAACTGCCATATCCTCCCGGCGAGTCCTAAAAGCTCCCCCAGCTTTTCTTCCCGGAATTTGGCCGGCCACTCTTCTTCCAGCACATCCGCTTCCGGTATGATGATTTCATAGGTAAACGCCCCGTGCTCCGGGTAGTTGTTCATCCAGAAGCCCCGCACCTCCGAACAGCCGCAAAACCCGTATACCGCCTGTTTATAATCGTGTGAATGGTGCTCCGTGAACCCAAGGTTAAAATCGCTCTCCAGCTTCCTCTGGTTCCATTCAATGGTCTCCTCCAGGGAATCCGTTTCAAACCCCCAGTAGCCGGATTGAAACGCCATGCCGGCCTCGTCAAGCTTTGCGTAAAAATCCCTCACAAATGAAGGATAAAGGTCCCTCCTTCTGAACTGGACCGATAGATTGAAATATGCCGGCATACCATCACCCCGCCTTTCGCTTTATACAGCAGATTATACCATACCGCAGGTATTGGCGGCAACTGCCGGATATGGTGAAGCTTGTTGTGGGAACAGGGGGTGTATGCTATACTGTTGGATATGATCGCGCGGCTGTAGCCTCTGCCTCCGGCTTACAGGGCGATTTCATGAGAACGCAATGATTTTTATAAAAGGAAATATTTTCCAGAAAGGCGATAGGATGACTGAACGGCAAAAACTGATCGAATATAAGCAGGCCATACAATCGGCAAAAATAAAGCTGAAGCAGATGGGCGGGATCGACGTGTTGGAAATTTTCGGGCCCAACGAGCCTGATTGGTTAAACGAACTGTTTAGGGCCTATTCTACCACCTATGGATGTGATGTGAAGCCCTGCAGTAAATTACCCTGCAGCTCCCCCACAGAGGCGGTTTATTCCTGGACGATTGATACGATGGGGTTGGGGGAAAACAAGGAGTATTTCTTTTTCTGCGGCGTATGGAGCAGGATTAAACTGTTGGACTTACGGCTTGCCGTCCCCTCTTTATGGAGACACGGCGAAAATACCAGAGGGTTCCTGCTTGCGGATGCAGAATTGAGCCGCTTCCTGGAGGCCGGCGGCGATTCGCGCGACGAGTACAATTACTTAATTGATATTTGGAACTGCGAAAAAAGCGTCACATAAAAATCTGGGCGCCCCATTTTAGGACAAAGAAATATACTTATTGTTGCCCGCTCATCAATCGATTCGCATAGCGGTTTAATTTCCTATATTTCTACCCCATAACTAAAAAAACGCGTGAACCGCAGCATGGACGAATTTTCCGTATTATGGTAGAATATATGTCATAGCCACCGCTTCGTGACAAGGAAAACTCAGCGGTGCGGATCGGAGCAATAAATGAGCTGGGATGTGGTAATGATCAGGACAAAGACGAACCGTGAAGGCGCAGATGAGATAAAGGACGAGAATATTATCCCGTTTGGGCAGACGGAAATAGCCGCTGCGATAAAGAAAATTTCAGCGCAGCTCGGCCTGGCTTACAGCTGTGATGATTTGTCCTGGCAGACGCTCGACAGCAGCAGCTGGTCCATCGAATTTAACGTAGGGATGAATCCGCAAACAGAATCGGTCATGCTGCATATCAGAGGCGGCGAGCCCAAGGAGGTGTTTGCTTTTTTATCAGCGGACTTAAATACCCGCCTTATGGATTGCAACACAGGTGAATTGATCAGCCCGGATAAGCCTGCTTCATTTGAGAGCTGGAAAGCTTACCGTGATCAGATAATGAATGTGAATCGGGATTGACACATGAGGGGAATATGAAAAATTTTCAATCAATGGTTGAGGAAACCAGGGCGCTTGTACAAGAGGAAATCCAAAACAAAGACAATCGGCCCAGCTATATTTTAGAAAAGCAGTTATATTTAATTTTAGATGAATTAGATAAAATGGAACGAATCAGGGACATCCATCTGTTCCATCCATATTATCCAAAAGGAATCGCAGATAGTTGGGACTATTCAAATCCATTGGCAATTCGGTTGATGGAATTATCAGAGCTCTATCGTCGTTTACCATAGTCTTACGGCCGCTAACCTTTCAGGAGACCATAAAACAAGCACCGGATTTAGCCGATGCCTGTTTATTTTTTACTCCATTATTGTTGATTGCGATGCTTGTCCTCGTACATTAGCTGATCCAGCTCACCCAACGCAACGTCAATTTGCTCTCCGAGCCGGCCGATCCCCATGCTGAAGGACAGATTACCGTGTTGACGGTAGGCCGCCTCATACCGGGTCCGCGCCTGCCTCAGTGATTCCAATACGCCGTCGGCAGTTTCGCCGCTTTGGAAAATGGCAAGGAACTCATCGCCTCCCAGGCGGATCATGGCCATGACGCCAGGCACCTGTTCCCGGATAAAATTGACAAAATCACGCAGGACCTTGTCCCCAATGAGATGCCCTTCCAGGTCATTGACAGCCTTAAAATGATCCAAATCAAAGACCGCCGCATAGTGACCATAAAATTTTTCTAAATGCATCTCCAGGTAGCGCCGGTTCTGCGCGCCTGTCAAGCTGTCCGTCAGGGCATTTTGCAGATTGAACATATCCTCCTGATAGAGCTCCGTCACATCATAGGCAACGGTAAATATGTACTTCGCCCCGTCAAGGGTGACCCAGTACTTCAGCGCGTCAAAATACTGGGATGGTTCATTGGTGCCCACCGCGCCCTTAAATTCCAACAGCTTCTTGACACCGGTGAGGTTGCCCTGGTCCTTTTGCAGGTCAAGGCTTCCATCGTGGCACTGCATAAAGGTATCCGCCACATTTTCCGGTACAATGGCCGCCAAATCTATATTGGTTTTTCCCAAGGGATCCACATCCGTGTACTTTGCAATCCAGTCCCGGAAATTTTGATTCAAATAAACGATTTGATGCTTTTCATTCCGAAGGCTGAGGAAGCCCGGATATGTCTCTGCCAAAACCTCTTCGAACATCCGCTTACTTCTCTTTTCCCAGTTCGGAACCATGGAATTCACGCTCTTGACCATGCGGCGCGGGGGTAACATGATCCGCTGCTCAAACACCGGGTACTTCTGATCGAATGCTTTCTGAGGGATGGGCCTGGTAAAGTAATAGCCCTGGGCAAAGTCACAGCCGATTTCACGCAGGAAGTTCACGTGCTGTTCCGTCTCCGCCCCTTCACACACAATCTGGACGCCCATGGTGTGGGCCAATTCCACAGCGCAGATAATAATCCCCTTTACCCTGTCATGTATGTCCGCCTCCTGCAAAAACACTTTATCCAATTTGATGATCCGCAGGGGAAGGCTGCCCAGCAAATTCATATTGGAATAGCCGGATCCGAAATCGTCCATGGCAATGGGGAAACCCTCCTCGTCCAGGCGGTTCAGTATCTGGAGAACAATATCCGCTATATCATTAAAGGCGCTCTCCGTCACTTCAATTTCGATGCAGTCATGGGGAATTTCATATTGATCCACGATGGAGTGGAACGTCTCATAAAAGGCCTGGCGATAGAGGGTGACCCGTGAAAAATTGACCGATACGGGAAACAATTCCTGCCCCTGCTCCTGGCGGCCGTGCAGATACGCGCAAACCTTTTTGAGCATATAAAAATCCAGGTCCGCGATGGAACCGTTCTCCTCAAACATGGGGATAAATGAATCTGGATACAAGGTTCCCTGTCCCGGCAGCTCCCACCGGACCAGGGCCTCAGCCCCAACAATCCGCAGATCAGACAGCTCCACCCTGGGCTGTAAATACAACTCAAATTCCTGACTGACAAGGGCATTCTGCAGCTGCTCCTGCAGCTTGCGCTCCCGCGTCAGCTTTTCCAACAGCTGCCCGTCATACCAGACGAGCGATTTATCAGCTGCCGCCTTTGCCGCCTTGTGGGCCATTTTAGCCTTGTCTATAGCAGTCTTGATCAGCTCTCCGTTATTTTGGATCTGATACCCCCCATATGTGAAGCCAACACCGCCAAAGGGCTCCAGAAACCCCTGCGCCTTTGTAGTGCGCTCCAAAATATCCTGTAACTCAGGAATGACCGTATCATTTATCTCGGTCAACAGGATAAAATCGTCCGCATCAAGGCGCGCGCACAGATAGCTTTCACTTTTCCAATTCTTGAGCGCCAAGGCGAGGGCACACAGAAGCTGATCCCCCTGGACATATCCAATTGAGTCATTGATTATCTTGAAATTGTCAATATCGAATGACACAATAACAAATTTGCTTCTGGCCTGCTGCCGCAACATATTTTCTGCGGCAGACTCGAAGCCGGCCCGGTTTAAGAGACCGGTCAGCTTGTCTGTGGAGGCGGCTGTCTCCAATTTTTTTTGATTGCGCCTATTTACAATGAAAAAAACAGCAATGGAGAGAAATAAAATGAGAAAGTACACCAAAATAAAGTTGACGAGCTTATGATTTGAATCCTGTTCTGCCTGCAGCACCAGGCGGTCTGCCATCTCAAAGTGCCGCTGGCTTAAATCATACAGCCTTGCATCGGCGTTCCCGGAGCGTACGGAATATATCTCATCCTTAATACGGCCCCATATTTCATTTAATTCAGATAGCTGTTTCTGGAATTCCTTGTCACTGCTTTTTGTAAGCCCAAAATCCCCCTTGCCGGTCTGGAGGTCATAGATAATGCCGTCAAGACGCGCGATCAACTCGTCGTCCGGCATACCGTTCATCTCTTCCTTCACCAGGCGCTGCGTGGCGCCGCGAACTAATCCGCTGTAATTGATGATACGGGCATCACCTACTGTCCACAAGAGCATCACTGCCAAAAGCAGGACTGCAAGCAGCCACATGCCGGTATACAATTGAAAACCCCGCTTCGTTCTCATCGTTTCAGTCTCCTATCCCCCACTCGATTCAATCGCCGGTGACTGGCTGCCACAGCAATCGTAAATTACTAAATTTTAGCAATATAACTGCTTTAATTGTAACCCAATTTCCCCTGCAACGCAACAAAGTTTTGCTGCTCTTATTTGACGCGGAACTGTCTTGACAGCTTAAATTGAAATCGTTATAATATAAAAACTGAATATCATTTTTGTATGCTGTATTTCTACTGGGTGAGCACCTACCGCACAAGGCTGTCTTGTGCGGTATTTTTATGGGGAGAAACAAATGGCAAGAAATAACATTACGGTAACGCTTATTAAGTTTAGTCTGCCGCTCATTTTAAGCGGTATCCTGCAACAGCTCTACAGTTGGGCGGATGCCTTTATCGTTGGCCATGTGAACGGTGAAACCGCGCTGGCCGCTGTGGGCGCAACGGCGGCAATCACCGACTTCTTTGTTTTGTCGATCACGGGCTTTACGCTTGGATTGTCTATTTTTGCAGCCCAAAAACACGGGCAGCAGCACACGGAGGAGATCAGCAAAATTCTTTCCTCGTTCTCTCTGCTCCTCGGAGTTGTTTTCACCGGGCTCGCCGCGCTGGGCATCCCTTTTACTGCTCCCATATTGAATTTAATGAATACCCCCACAGATATGTTTTCCTTGGCCAAGGATTACCTGCGGATCATTTTTATAGGCATCCCGGTTTTGGCAGTCTATAATACCTATGCTTCTTTGCTCCGCGCAATGGGCGACAGCAAAGCGCCGTTTTATGCGGTTCTCATCTCATCTACGATGAACGTGCTGCTGGATATTCTTCTGGTGGCAATACTGCCCTTTGGCGTCGCCGGTGCCGCCACGGCGACTGTGATTTCGCAAATTGCCATGACAATTTTCATTGTCTGTTACGCCACAAAAAAATACTCGTCCATGCGCTATTCAATCCGGGGAAAACTGCTGCATCTCAGCACGATCCGGCAGGGCTGCAAGTTTGGCTTTCCCCCTGCGATACAATCAAGCGTGACGTCGCTGGGCAATATCGCCCTGCAAAATTTCATGAATGGGTTTGGTTCACAAACGGTCGCAGCCGTTACAACGGCGTACCGAATAGATTCGATCATGCTTTTGCCGGTTGTCAATCTCGGTTCTGCGATTTCCACCTTGGCGGCACAGAGCAAAGGCGCAAATGAGCATTGGAAAATCAAGAAGCTTTTACAGACAGGTATTGTAATAGTGATTTTGATCTCGCTGACCTTGTCTGTCATCATGCCTCTGTTTGGCGGACGGCTCATCGCAATGTTTGGCGTGGAAGAAGCTGCAACAAAAATAGGCAGCTCATTTTTTCAAAGTATTTCCGTGTTCTATCTCTTTTATGGTATTGCCACCGCCTTTCGTGGAACAGTTGAAGGCATCGGAAATGTGGTATATTCCAGCGTTGTGGGTATCGCCACGCTTTGTGTTCGAATTGCGCTCTCCTATCTGCTGGCCTCCTCGCTTGCAAATATGGCCATTGCGTATGCAGAAGGGCTGTCATGGATTTTTATGACCCTGACCTATATACCAAACCTTATTCTTTATCGAAAAGAGATTATGCGGATGTCATAAGAGATTTAGAAAAATGCCCCGGTTCAGCTCACACCCAATAAATGAGTCAAATTCGCTTTCGTGCTCTGGAAAACGGCATGATTATCACTTGAAATTATGATATTAAGCGCCCAATCTAAGTGTACGCTCACAATCAATTCTGGAGATATACCATAAAAATGTATTTCGTCGCTAAACCACAGTTTCTGCAAGTGATACGGCGCAAGTATGTGTTCGATAAACTTCATCGGCCTTGTCCCGTCAATGTCCTGCTCTGATCCCCGGGATAAAATCTCATGAAGCTGTTGTTTCGAAGCAGCCAATTCAGTCCGATACAAAAACTGCTTCTCTTCCATTTTCTTGTATGCCATTTGAAACAAATAGTTTTCAAATGAACCGGAAAATAACTTTCCATTATAATAAACAGGAGGATTTTCTCCCTCTGTCAGTTTCAAAAACAATATGGCTTCTGTCCAGTGCAGGGAAAAGGGCATATACTCCTCCACGTCGAAATCATCTTTGTAAAAAAGATACCCTTCTAACACATCGTCTATCCCCACCTCTGCGCTTCCGTCCCATTGCTGTTCCAAAAGCCCGTTGTCACATTGCCCCATGGCCCTTAAAAACAAAAGGTATGCGGCCGGGATCCCCTTACCCTTATGGTCTAAGCCTGATTGTTTCGCTAATTCTTCAATTTGCCCTTGTGAAGCCGGCACTACGCTTTCCGACCAATGTTTATCCATGGAATCCATAGTTTGATAGAGCCGCTCAATCAATGTTTCCAGTGTTCCTTCCTGAAAAGGAATTTTGTTTACTGCCATATTTCCACTCCGTTTTTTCTACTTTTATAATCGTAAAGCCTAAATCCAATTAATGAAAGTATAACAAAGAAGCCTCTGAAAGTGAAGCGTCACGCTTTCCGCAAGCTGAAGGCTTCATGAAAAGTGACAGGTAAAAAGCACGGGTGGCGACATGGACGAAACTACCCCATTATGGTAAAATATCTGTTATAGAGATTTGTTCGTTTATTGAGCAGAACACAAAATCAGGAGTTGTGGGGATTCGAGGTGACTATATGATATGGTTGAAGCCAAGCGATTACAGAAAGCAGCTGTATACAGAATTGAGGTTATACGCGCCGAACGATGAAAGGATATTACTGAATTTTAATCCTCTCAAAATTTCCTCCGAGCCCGACTGGAATCCAGCCTGGGAGGAATGGCACTGTTATACCGCACCTTTACGAATATATAGACAAGATTACGAATTATTACTTGATTACTTTAATAAAATATATCCCACTACAGACGCTTTTGACGGAACTTTTCAACCTGCTTTTGACGTTTGCTTTGATAATTGGATAGGTAAAGACGATTGGCTTAAAATAATTTCTGAAATAGAACAAGATTTAGAAAATATGTCCTATGATAAAAAGCCTTTCTTTACAGCTTTTATCGAATGGCTAAGGGATGCACTTGACAATACCTCAATCATTGTTGTTGAAGGAAATCAGTAATGCTTCAGATATATCCGGTCTGATGCGTGGAAATACACAATAGCACAGGTCGATGTGATGAAGGGTACAGATCAACAATACTTTTACATAGTGGAGTGAACGAAAAGTATCTGGAATTAAGTTGAAAAATCACATAAGAACATTTAACCAGAGAGGAGGTGCGGTTAATGGAACAACGGCATAAATGCAAATGCTGTGGTTACTATACGCTCGTTGGGACAAAAGCAGAAATTGCTTGGGATATATGTCCCGTTTGTTTTTGGGAAAATGATGTATTTAAAGAAAATCCAGAGGCATACAGCGGAGCAAATCATATGACCCTGGCGCAAGGACGCGAAAATTATAAAAAATTCTCTGCGTGTGACCTTAAAAGCCTGCCTCATGTACGATTGCCATTGGCCCAGGAATTTCCTGAAAATAATGAGTAACTTAAAAATGCAGATTCCAGCTTTCCCTGTTTGCAGGAATATCGGGCAGAGCGCAAAATAGGAATCCTGATTAGGAGGAGGAACTGAATATGACAACATCCAACGTAAAGGCTGTTATCCAATGCGATATTGAAAAAGTCTGGGAAACTGTATCGGCAGTTGAGCGCTATCATACATGGAGAAGTGATGTAAGCAAAACAGAATTGACAGATGAAAAACATTTTACAGAATACACAAAAAATGGCTATTCAACTACGTTTACGGTTACTAAGGTTGAACCGCACAGGCGCTGGGAGCTTGATGTGGAAAACAGCCACACAAAAGGACACTGGACTATTGTATTTGCCTCCAAAGGCAGTGATACACAAATCGACTTTACAGCGTCTGCAGAAGCGAAACAGCTTTCTGTGAGACCAGTTGGTAAAAGTGTATTCGAACAAACGTATTTGAAAAAGGAGCAGACACAATTTGTAACAGATTTAAAGAAGGCCCTCGATTAACCTTTCAGTTATCACGGGGTTAAACAGATATTCTTTGTATATAACAGTCACAGAGGGCAACGAGCACGGCTGACAACCGGGATTTAGAGGAAGGGGCGGAACTTATGAAAATGCCGGAAGAAAACATTGATACAAGTATGTTGGCCCCTTGCGGAATGAATTGTAAAGTTTGCTACAAGCACTGTTACCAGAAAAAGCCCTGTGCCGGTTGCTTGAACAGCGATAAAGGAAAGCCGGAGCATTGCCGAAAATGTAAAATAAAGGACTGTATCAAGAAAAATGCTTTGACTTATTGCTTTGAATGTTCCGAATATCCTTGCAAACGAATTAAAAACCTTGAAAAGAGCTATAACAAGCGGTATCAAGCAAGTCTTATAGAAAACAGCCATTTTGTGCAAGCACATGGTTTAGAATGCTTCATGGAACAGCAGAAAGAAAAATATACCTGCCCTAAATGCGGCGGTATTATTTCCATTCACGATAAAGAATGCAGTGAGTGCCAAGAAAAAATGGAGTAGCAAACTTGTGGAAATCGTGGGAACAAATTCGCAACGGAGATGGTAATTTTTGCATTGCCAGGTAGGATACCACAACTTTAAAACGGCGGCCTCCTCATAAGAGACCGCCGCCTGTAAGCTCTGACGATTTACTGGGGTATCATGAGCACGTCGCCGGGATGGATGATTGAATGGATGGTCTTTCCATTGACCGCCGCCAGCATATACATGTCCACATTATGTTTTTTGGCGATGAGCCAGAAGCTGTCGCCCGCCTGTACCGTATAAGTTCCGGTACGGGTTTTCTTTTTCGGATAATCCAGGGTTACGCCGAAGGCATTGAAGCTATAATTTTCGCCGTCCACCTGTTTGGTTGTATGTTTGACAGGAGTTCCATTTTCATAATACATCCACTGTCCGTCATCATTCTGTCTCCATCCCTGTGCGGTGGAAGCGTCAATCGTCACCTCTATGAAACGACGGAGCGCTGCCGCCGCCTGGGCTCTGGTGGCTGTTCCCTGCGGGTCAAACCGGTTGCCGTCCCTGCCTGCCAGGACGCCCGCCATCTGCATGGCCTTTACTGCCTCCCTTGCCCCTTCGGAAATGTCTGCGCCATCGGCAAAGGTGTTTTCCGTATGTACCTTTGGCAGAGATATACCGGCTGCCCTTGCGTAGTTTGCCATCATCACTGCCATCTGCTCACGGGTGACAGCATCATCGGGGGCAAATGTGGTTGCAGAAGTACCGCCCACAATGCCTTTTTCCACCGCCCATTCCACATAACCCATGTAGTAAGCGTCCGCACCTACATCCGTGAAACTGCTTGTGGCATAGCCGCTTACATCCGCTCCCGCCAGTCTGCCGAGGGTGGCCACGAACATTCCCCGGGTCACGGCCCCGTCGGGGTCAAAGGCTGTGGCGCTGGCTCCATTCATCAGCCCCCTGTCCACCACAAACTGGATATCGTCCTTTGCCCAGTGTCCCTGGGTGTCGGTGAATGCCGCCGGGGCCTTATAACCAATGCCATAGATGGAGAAGTGGGAGGTGTTAAAGCGCAGCAGCCTGTTCTCCGCATCATAAAGCGAGCTGTCCATCCACTGCACATTGCCGCTGCCGTCCACATAAACGGCGTACACACCGCCTGCCACTTCACCTGCTCCCAGCGTATAAGGGATGGCAACGCTGACACTGCCCGCGCCAAAGTATGTGACCTCCTTGCCGCTGCCGTAGTTCACCTTGAGGTCAAAGACAGGGCGGGAACCAATGACTGCCTTGGCATTGCCGGTGAGCCTGTTGTTGTCCTGTCTGGTAGAAGTAATGTTCACGTCCGCGTTGGCCTGACGGTTGATTTCCTGTACCGCAGACAAATCCAGACTGATTTGAATTTCAGGATGATTCACCACAATCATCGTATTCGCAATCTCTTTGCTGATGATGGTCTCCTGCGTTACCTTTGGCAGATTGACGGTAACGCTTCCCGCCGTATTGCTGCCTGTGTTCACATTTAATACAAGGGTGATGCCCTTCGCCGGGTTGCCGGATTTACGGGCTTCCTCCTCCGCCTTTTTGATGGCGTCCTCCACATGTTGTTCCGGAAGGGTAACGGTCACGTTGCCGGATGCATCCACCGTGCCCTCCATATTGATTTCGCTTTCAGTAAGTGCGCCTGGTTCGGTTGTGGCTGATGGGGTTTTGGTCCCGCTGTCGTTCGATGAACCTCCACCAGAAGACCCTCCGCCTAATGAACCTCCGTCTGACGTACCTCCTCCTGAACCAGTATCCGTACCTGTCTTAATTGCTGCTTTAAAGGTCGTGACCGCACTGTTCAGTGCATCCGCTGCCGCCGCAACCTCCCCGGCCGTTGCAAGGGAATTGTCCATGACTATCTTTGCCGCCGCAATAGCATCCGTAAGCGCCTTCATTTCCGCCGTGGTTACAAACTTTGTGCCGTCTGCCACAGAGGATGCCGGATTATTGCTGACGGTAATACCGTTCTTTGCACTGTTTGCCGCCGCAATGGCCTCGGCCAGGTCCGTCTTATCTACGCCAGACTGCCTGACTTTTATTTCCGTGCCGTCCAGATACGCTTCCTTGCCCACTGCGCCATCACCGGCCAGTTTGATTTTAGCCAGGTCGCCAGAAACTGCTTCTGTGGCGATGATACCGCCAGTGTAGCCTGCAGGGAGACTGACGAAAATGCTTCCGGCTGCGCCGGTGAGGTTATTCCCGATGACAAAGCTGGTCACACCGTTGGCGATATTATCCGTGCCTCCGTTGATGACGATGCCACTGTCGGAGTTATCAGGATTGCCGATGTTCACCCCGCCGCCAATGGTGACCGTAGAGCCTTCCCCTACGGTGTCCGTGCTAACCAGACCGCCTCCATAGACTTTATAGCTGACTGTTCCTCCGCTGATAACGACAGTTGACGCCCCCGTGACAATACCACCGGTGCTGCCTCCGTATACCGTATTTGTCTCGCCCCCACTTATGTCCACCGAAACTGAGCCTTCAACCTTGCCGCCGTTACCTCCGCCATTGACAGATACCACCTTGCCACCGCTCATGGTCACTGAGGTATTACGTGAGACTTTGTTATCGATGCCGCTGCCTCCGCCGTAGACAAACGTTACTTTACCGTCACTTATAGTAACCGCAGTGCTGCCCGTAACATTGCTATTGGAGCCGGAACCGCCACCGCAGAGAGAACTCGCTTCGCCTCCGCTTACAGTCACCGAGGTGTCGCCCGTGACAACACTATTGTTACTGCCTCCGTAGATACTCGTTACGCGCCCGCCAGTCATGGTAATCTTAGGATTGGCGGTAAGGGCTGTATTCTTGCTGCCTCCGTAAACGGTGTATTGCTTCAGGTCATACCCCGCTGGACCAGGTTCTTCAGAAATCCACAGGTATTCCGTATCTTCAATCTGGCCATCACCATTCTTGTCGTAAAGGATGTTGGTATAACCCGTTGTAGTGCCTGCCACGATTTTGATTTCCGCACCATTAGCATAGATACTGTAACTCGATACCGTAGGGGTGGCTCCCTTCTCCCTCACTTTTATTTCTGTGCCGTTCAGATACGCTTCCTTGCCCGCTGCGCCGTCACCGGCCAGTTTGATTTTGGCCAGGTCGCCCGAAACTGCTTCTGTGGCGATAGTTCCTCCGGCATAGCCTGCGGGGAGGTTGACGAAAATACTTTCGGCAGCGCCGGTGAGGTCATCCCCGATGGCAAAGCTGGCCACGCCGTTGGTAATACTGCCTGTGCCGCCGTTGATAATGATGCCGCTGTTAGTTTTATCGACGCTGCCAATTTTCGCTCCGCCGCTGATGGCGACTGTGGAACTCCCCACGGTGGCAGGGGCATATATTTTCCTTCCTCCACCGTAAACAGCGCCTTTTATTGTGCCACCTCTGATATCGACCGTTGCTGTTCCTATGACTGTGCTGCCAACAGTATTATACTCACTATTACCGCCGCCATAAAGGTCTCCTTCCACCGTGCCGCCATTTTCTATTATAACAACGGTGTTTTGATTAACAACTCCGCCCCTTCCACCTTTATTCCCACTGCCACCATAGACGTTGCCACCTACACTACCGCCCACACCCACGGTGACCTTTGTGCTGCCATCCACATTGGTGCCATAACTTCCGCCATAGACAGAGGATGTCACCTTTCCGGTATTGCTGATAGTAACCTCGGTGTTGCCATTTACCTTACCACCATCATAGCTACCGTCGCCGCCGCCATAGACCCATCCCGTCTCGCCGCCACTAATGATGACTTCGGTGTTGCCATTAACAACTCCTTTATCATCGCTTCCTCCGACATTTCCACCACCGTAAATTGAGTTAACCTTACCGCCTTCCACGGTGATTTTCGGGCTACCCGTCAGGTCGGTTCCATAACAGCCACCATAAATCCTGTCAACCACACCGCCTGTTATGGTGATTTTCGGGCTGACAGTCAGGTCGGCTTCGCTGCTGCCTCCATAAACCTTGTATTGGGAGAGAGCGTATCCCTCTGCACCAGGGGCAGTAGTACCAATCTGCAGATATTCGTCATCCTCAATCTGATTGTTGCCATTCTTGTCATAAAGGATATTGGTGTAACCCGTTGTAGTACCTGCCACGATTTTGATTTCCGCACCGTTGGCGTAGATTCTTTTTTGGCTTTCATCTACCGTAGGGGCAACTCCCTCCGCCCCCACTTTTATTTCCGTGCCGTCCAGATGCGCTTTCTTGCCCGTTGCGCCACTGCCCACCAGTTTGAGTTTAGCAAGGTCACTCGAAACTGCTTCTGTGGCAATTATTCCTCCGGCATAGCCTGCTGGAAGGCTGACTAAAATGCTTTCGTCTGCGCCAGTGAGGTCATCCCCGATGACAAAGCTGGTTACGCCATTGGTGATGTTGCTTGTTCCGCCGTCGATGACGATGCCACCAGTATTGTTGTTACCGATTTTCGCACTGGCGCCAATGGTGACTGTCTTTGCACCGTTCACGGAAGCATTACGGCTACCGCCGTAAACACTATGATTCACCGTTCCGCCAGTTATGGTGATAGTCGTTGTACCATCCACGGAAGCCGCATTACCTCCTCCGTAGACAAGCATGCCTACTGTTCCACCAGATATAGCGATATTCGTATTGCCCTTAACACTGCCATCACTGCCATTACCGCCGCCGAAGACATTGTCTGCCTTGCCACCGGTCATAGTGATATTCGTATCGCCCTCGTATTGGCTGTCGCTGCCACCGTAGATAACCTGTACTATGCCACCCTCCATGGTGATATTGCCACCAACTCCGTAGATGTTATTAATGGAGGGGTAGCCACTTGCACTAGGGGCATCAGCACCGACTTGCAGATATTCGTCATCCTCAATCTGGCCGTCACCATTCTTGTCATAAAGGATATTGGTATTACTATTTGGATTACCATCTGTAAGCCCTGCAACAATTCTGATATCCACACCATTGGCGTAAATATCGTTACCTGATGCCGTGGGGACAGGTTTGGTTACGACAGAGGGCTCAGGATGGACCTTGCCCACGGTTGCATTCTCCGCCTTCTTGTAGTATTGTGACAAATTTTCGGAAGTCACCTTTGCATCATTGAAATAGACTGAATACCCTTCTGGGTTTGCCGTGTTCTTCACTATGGCACTGCCTTGTATATCCAGATAAACCTTGGCAGTCTCAATTGAGTCAGCTACTTTCTTAATGAAAATGGTGCCGGTACCTGCGCTGTCTGTATTATCTGTCTGGCTATTTGCACTGGTTATTGTTGCATTTTCACTGATGATAATTGTTCCTTCGGCATTATTATAAATAGCGCATCCATTTGTCGCTGAAACTATGCCACCCGATATGTTTACGGCACTGACATCTGAAGCATTGTTCACCACCGTACCAGAGCCACTGGCTGAAACTGTGCCGCCTGATATATTTACCGTGGCATCGCCATTACGGATGACATTGCCACTATCCGCCGTATTCTCCACCATTCCGCCTTCAATATTCAATACACTGCCCTTCATCTGCACTACAATTGTGCCGATGTCAACGTCAGTACAGGCACTTGTCACCTTTGCCCCATCCTTAATGGTAACTGTTATTGGTTTAATAGAAGTTCTGATTGCCGGAACGCCCTCACCCGATACCATGCCTCCCGACACCTCGATTGAACCACCTTTGACGCTGCTTATTGCAGAATTGGAATTAACAGAGGCAGCACTTGTCGACACCTTGCCCCCTTTTACCACGACTGAGCCATTACCTATGTTATATATTGCTGTTCCCGTGCCACTGGTTGCTGACACGATACCTCCATCCACCACGATTGAAGCACTACTTCCGTCAGCACATACTATTGCCGCTCCATTCTGTCCGGCAGCCGATACTGTGCCTCCCGACACAGTGACATTGCTGGTGTTTTCACTGTATATAGCACAAAAGAGATAAACGCCACTACCACCTTCCTCCAACTTACCAGCACCATTAGCACCGCTGTCTGTCACCGTCAAATCTGCACTTCCCGTAAGCTTGATTGCACCATACATTCCCTTGTGCGTAATGGTCTGGTCGTTTAAATCCAGGGGGAGGGATTTATCCGTAATCGTAACGCCGGGACTTGACGTCCCAAGGTTGATATTATCAAGAATTTTCAATGTATCACCGTTACTCGCTGCAGTAATGGCGGCAGGAAGTGTGGAGTATGAGCCTTTTGAAGCGTCTCCATGCAAAACCTCCACAACACTGCCTGCCAGCAAATTGGGAACGGTCTCCTCAACCGCCTCCCGCAGTGCTTTCAATGCTGCTAATAACGCTTCATGTTCAGCAGTAAATTTCGCAAAGTCCTCATCCGAAAGGGCGTACAGGGCGTCAATCGCCTCGTCAATCTGCACCCTCAATATGTCTCTTTCCTCTTCCGTGGTATCTTCCGTAATGCTGTCTGCACTTGGAAGGGCCTTAAAGAGCGCCACTACCTGCTTATAGGCCGTTATCTCCGGCTCAACGTAAAGAGGGCAGTCAGGATTGGTATGTACCCCGTTTCTCGTTACAACAGGGTCACAGATGCAGTTGATTTCCTCATGCTCCCTGCCCTCGCATACGACGGATAAATCTGCGCCCTCGGCGCTGCAAACTTCACAGTCAAGGTTTATGATACCCTCTTCACAGAGGATATCACAGATGCATGTACCTGTGAAATTTTCTTCTTTTTCCAGCGGAGTTTCCGTTGGCTTTTCCACTGGTTCCTCTGTTGGAGTTTCCACCGGCTTTTCTATTGAATCTTCCGTTGGATGTTCCACTGGTCCTTCCGTCGGGGTTTCCGTGGGCTGTTCTGTTGAATCCTCTGTCGGCTGTTCTGTAGGATTTTCTGTCGAATCTTCCGTTGGCTTTTCTGTTGAATCCTGTGTCGGCTGTTCCGTTGAATCTTCTGACGGAGTTTCTGTCGGTTCTTCCGTTGGCCTTTCCGCTGGAGTTTCCGTAGGCTTTTCCGTCGATTCTTCCGTTGGCTTTTCTGTTGGAGTCTCCGTCGGAGCTTCTGCTGGCTTTTCCGTTAAATCCTCTGTCGGCTGTTCTGTCGGGGTTTTCTCTTCTATATTGCCGCCTTCCTCATTATGAACATACTCGTACACGTTGGATGTGTCAGAAGATGTGCCTGTGCCGGCGGCAAAAGCCGTCATGGGCAGCAGATTCACCACCAGGCAAAGGGAACATATCCAGGCGGCAATTCTCCTTCTCGTCCTGCCCCTCAATCCCTTCCATAGCCCTTCTCCATTATCCTGTATCACCGCTGCAGCATACAGGAAATAACTTACTAATCTCCGTATTCGTTTATCCATAAACTTCCATTCCTTTTCCAGTTTTTATTATCTCTTTATCTGATTGTAACTGCTTCCGCCGTGGAGCGGCCAGCCACACACGCCCGTTTGGCGACTCCCGAATGAAAATATCGTCCCATCAGGTTTGACAAACTTCACAGGCTTGCGATAAAATAAATGTAAGTTTCCCAACACTCAGTCCATTTGTACGTTGGGCCAGCAGCAGATTCCTACATCCAGAGGCACACGTTCCTTCAGATGGAAATCTGCATATTTGCAGTACCAGCACTCCCGCTCCACCAACACTGCGGCGGCACGGGGCGTAAACACCGGGCAGTATTGGAACGGCCAGACACTTTGGCCTACCCGGGGTTCCTTCAGCGGGCTGTCTTTGGCAAAGTAGTTTGTTTCCATGCCCATACTCATTGTCAACCCCTCCTGTTCTCTCTATATTTATTGTGTTTAGACTGCTTTTACTGCTCCTATTTTAACGAAAAAAGAATGATTTGTGGGCCAATGTACGAAATTTGCACTTGAATGCACGAAAATTGACTGTCAGCCCAGGAAATTTTGGAAAGGAGGTGCGGCCCATGCTGCAACTCGCTATCTGTGACGACCAAATAGAGGAAATGAATGAGGTGGCAGAACTGCTCGCGGAGTACGCCCGCCTCCATCCCGAGACCCCCTTTGAACTGCGGATGTTCCAGTCCGGCCACGAACTGCTGGAATGTATCCATACCCAGGGAGGCTTCCCCTTCTATCTGCTGGATGTGATGATGCCGGAGCCGGACGGCCTGGCTCTTGGGGCGGCCATCCGGGAGGGGGATGCAGATGCGGTCATCATCTATCTCACAAGCTCCCCGGACTATGCGCTGGATTCTTATGGCGTACAGGCGTCGGGATACCTGTTAAAGCCTTTAAAACGTGAGGCGCTGTTCGCCCAGTTGGACCGGCTTCTGGACAGGCTGGTCCAGGAGCAGTCCAGGATGCTGACTGTCAAAACACGGGACTGCATCTCCCTCATCCGTCCCTGTGAACTCCGCTATGTGGAGGGCAACAACCACACGACGGTTTACTATCTCTCCAAAGAGCGAAGCATCACGGCCCCAAGGCGGGGCTCCTTTGAGGAAGCCGTCACACCCCTGCTGGAGGATGAGCGGTTTATGCGGGTTGGAACGTCATTCCTTGTGAATATGCTCTATGTAGAGCGCATGGAACCGGACTGCCTTCAGATGCGGGAGGGCGGCAAAATCCTGATTCCACGCTTGAAGCGCAGGGATGTGCGAAAGCAGTTTTTGGAATTCGTCCTGAAAAGGGGGCTGAATTTATGACTGCGGTGGCTGCGGTCCGCTATGTCCTACTGACCTTTACCGGAATCGGCATGATGTTCCTGCTCACCGACCGGAAATACAGCCTTAAAAAATCCCTGACCATCCTGTTTATTGGCACCCTGGGGATTGTCCTCATCAACCTGCTGGTCTTTTGGCTGTTTGGCATTCAGGCCTTATTCACCCTGTACCCGGTGACGACCAACGGTCTGGCGCTGGCAGTAATTTTTCTGTTTTCCAAACAGAAGGGACTGCCGCTGCTGTTCAACCTGCTGACGGCGATTAGCACCTGCGGCATTGTCACACTTCCGGGATTTCTGCTGACATACGTGTATGGCTTCGGCCCGGAGGTGGATATCCTCTCCCGCCTTGTGCTGACCATCCCGCTGCTTTATCTGCTGTACCGCTTTTTCCGCCCGGCCTATCTGGCTACCCTCTCCTCCATGCAGCGGGGATGGGGGCTGTTCTGCCTGATGCCGTTGGTGTTCTATGGGATGTTCCTGTACCTCCTGAATTTCCGGCCCCGGCAGGATTACCCGGAAAGCATCGGTCTCACTGCCGCCGCTCTTGTCATGCTGATAGCAGCATATGGGATAGTGTTCATCCTGTTTCATAAAATCACACGGGAAAACACCCTGAGGGAGGAGCGGCAGCTTTTGGAAATGCAGGTATCCGCCCTGCGCCGCCAGAAGGATATGGCGGCGGCCAGCGAGGAGAAAATGCGGCTCTACCGCCACGATATGCGTTTTACTCTGCACACACTGGCGGCCATGCTGGAGCGGGGCGATACTGCCGGGGCCCTGGAATATCTGGGGAAATCGGACGCCAAACTTAAGGATACTGCCCTGAACCATTATTGCAGCAGCCCCGTGCTTGACGCGCTGCTGTCCTACTATGAGGAGCAGGCCCGGGCCAGGGGCATCCAGGTGGACATCCGCATGACCCTGGCCCCAGAGCTGCCGGTGGATGAGACGGAACTTTCCACCGTGTTTGCGAATGCACTGGAAAATGCCATCCACGCCTGTGAAAAGCTGCCGGAGGGAGCGCCCCGGCACATCGAGGTCTCGGCGGTGTCTTCCCCTATGTTCTGTGCCGAGTTTGCCAACACCTGTGACGGGACTGTGGTATTTGACAGCGACGGCCTCCCCACCTCCTCCGATCCGGAGCACGGCGTGGGCACCCGCAGCATGGCCGCCTTTTTCACAAAGCACAAGGCGGTATACCAGTACAGCGTGACGGAAGATGGGATGTTCCGGCTCCGGTTTCTTATCAACCGCTCCTGTGAACAGGATGGAGGGGCGTCTGGCGCCAATACATAAAAGTTCAATCGGAAGTTGTAAAGGGGTGTACTATGTCGGTCAATATAGAAGTAACATTTGAATTATTGTTTGATAAAAATAATAATGCTGCATATAAGGCATTACAGAAATTGCAAAAAGAAAGTGAAGAAACGGATTGTGTTTATCCTTATATGGATAGATTAAGTGATATGCTTGACAGCGATAATTCTTATGTTCGTACAAGAGGGCTTACATTACTTGCTCATAATGCAAAATGGGATAAAGATTATAAAATTGATGAAATCATTGATAAGTATTTAAGACACATAACAGATGCTAAGCCCATTACAGCAAGACAATGTATTAAGCTGCTGCCGATTATTGCAAAGTATAAGCCAGAATTGAGAAATGATATTATTTCTGCACTTCATAAGGCAAATGTATATATTTACGATGATAGTATGCAGCCATTGGTTTATAAGGACATTCAAAAAGCATTGAAAGAGATACAAAAATTATAGAAACACAACTTCCTATTTATCTAGGAGCTAAGTAGAACGCTAAATTGGAATTTTTTAAGGAGGCAATAAGTTTGGATAATCTTGCCATTCATTTTCTTAACGATGATGAGCAACTGGTCACGCAAGAAACAGTAAATAAATTGATCTTCAATATTCGCAACAATCAGATTTCAAATGCGTGGCTGGCTTTGGATGAATATGGTGAGGAGGACTTTCTCTCTGTGGATATTGCGAATAGATGGGTAGCACTTGCCTTTAATACATGGGACGAGAATGGGATTGCTCATATGTATCAGCCAATTAATCAGAAGTATGAGGACTCCCAAGAGGATGCACCTGTAAATATTGGAAGTCAAACGCCAGTTCTAAAGCGAAATGCATTAGATAATTTAGACTTGGCAGCAGAATGTGTCCTGCATTTTGCCAAAACCGGAGAGTTGTATCCTAATTTAAAGTGGGAAGAAGCAGAATAAAGCATTCCTCAACTTCCAGTTTATCGCGTTGATAAATCGGGAATCATGGGGCCCGGCAGAAAAGTTAGATGAATTTAATAGACATATTGTTGTAGAAATATAAATCATCAGCGAATTTTCAGAGTGAGGGATTTTTTTGGATACACATGATACCTTGGAACAAATCAGATTGCTGAATAAGGAAAGCCAAGCCGGCCTTTTATTTTGTTATAAGGCTTTAAAAGCATATGGGTATGACTATCAGAAAGCCCTTGCTTATTTAAAATCTGGTAAATTTAAAAACTCATTCCTTACTTCGTATAAGCATTGACTGCAGAATAAGCGCAAGTTCCTGCCGGAAAAGCCGGATAAAATAACAGGCTGCTCTCCTATCAACCAGAGGGCAGCCTGTTATTTTTCTTCATCCCCCGTCCTGCGGCAGGTAAAAGTGTGGATAGTATCATGGACGGATTTATCGTATTGTAATTGTAAGATAATTTTAACTTTCTTCCCACCATATTTCTCCATTTTATATCTTATAATATAGTATATTAACCACATGTTTTGATGTCACGGTAATTAATGCAAAACAGGGAAACTTTTGATGAAAATCAAATACTTTATAGCGGGTGTGGCCGTATATTTCTTTTTTAGTTTGCTTAAGACTATATTATAGCCATAAATCAAACATGCTAAAGTTCATCCCAGTAATCGAATTGGAGGTTCAGAGACTAATGGAGTATAAAGTAGACGACCAGGAACTTAATGCTTCCGCATTTATCCCTTTTGTCAACAAAGTTTGGCCAAGAAATTATGATATGGAAAAAACGCAAAATGCACTATCAAAAACGTTAAACATAAGCGCCTATAAAAATGAAACGCTGGTGGGCTGCCTGCGGATTCTTTCAGATGGCTATTTCTTTGGAACCATTACAGAGCTGCCCGTTCTTCCTGAATATCAGAAACAGGGAATCGGCAGCAAACTCCTCCAACTTGCCAAAGACAATACACCGACCTTGCTATATTTTGGCGCAGCAAACTCCTCCAACTTGCCAAAGACAATACACCGACCTTGCTATATTTTGGCGCACAACCAGATGCGGAACAATTTTACGAAAAAAATGGATGCCGCAAGAGCCTACAATCCTACCAAATAGAAAAACAGCTATAGTTATTCATTTTTCTGTTTACTGGGTTAACATATATTTTTTAATTTTATGGGAGAATGCGGACGAGCAAATGCTGTCCTATACTTATAATAAGAATTTGTAATAGGGATTTTTGCTTTAATAACAGGAGGAGATGGACTATGTATATTTATAAAACAGAAATTTTAAAAGTAAGTATAAAATGGTTTTCAGACAAAGCAGATAGAGGAGACATAGCTATGTTGGATGAGTTAATTAACGAAAAGGCTGTTGATGGATGGGAACTTGTGACATACAATTACATGGCAACATCGACACAGATTAAAGGGGCATTTGTTATTACATTCAGGAAGCTCCAGTAATATTATTGCAAGAACCTTTTAATTTTACCTCTTAATAAAAGCAGTAAAGGTGAACTCCAAAGAAGTATCATTATATGTTCTGCAATTTTATTCTTCTGTATGGTTATGATTTTTTTACAAATCGGGAGATGAGGAGGGAAAGTTAAAAAGAAAATCTTTTATTGGTGCAGTCATAAGTATATTAGTACTGATTAGCTTGGGAATACTTTTGAGTCTTTTTGTTGTAGGAGAACCGATTGATGAAAAACAACTATATTGTACTACTTCCCTGAACGGACAAACTTTAAAATTACGAGTAGAGCCTGTAGAGTCAGGCGTTGCGCTTCGAGGCTGGAAATTCAGGGAACTTACGAAACATCCATTGATTTAGAGCCGATTAAAAGTGTTATGGTTGGTGGTCAAACAATTTGGTCATATGCAGATTAACGGAGATGGCAGCACTAAATTTATAAAAAGAGTTTTGAGTAAACTCGGTTTTCTCCTGGGGATAGTGTTCATAGGACTCATACTGTTCATTGTTAAAGGGACCCCTTTGATAATACATTTCTGGTCAGGACTACCTGCCTAATGATAGGAAAATATGAATGGATTCCCAATGACTATACCGGACGCCGTTGTGATTGGGAATAGCCTGATGAAATAGTTTGACAATGTGGGCACAAAACCTACACCATAGAAAAGAGGAGAGTTTTATGAAGCGATTTATGCTACTTGCATTTATGAAAACATTTGTCATCACAGTAGGATGTAGTTTGATATATGTTCTATATGGCTTAATATCTGGTAACCCCTTTTTATTAACCTTAGAATATGAAATAATATTTTTCTTGGCAATATTCATTGTCAGTTTAATTGAGTATGTCTGGAAAAACCAAAAGAAGTAACGTTATGCCATAACGTTAGGAAGTGGATTCATGATAGACAAAAATTTTCTTTGGACAGTTTGGTTATAGAGTCTATAACTTTACAAACACATTTAAGCAATTTGCGGCGAATGTTCCTTTTGCCATCTACATTCTGTCGCCATATCCCTGGGACAAATCATGAATATGGGCTGATTAACTTTGGGATGTTTGCTGTTCAGTGTATAGCTTTGCGATTTTTCTTTGGAGCAGTCTACAAAGTATCAGGGAAAAGCTGCATATTTATGTGTGTGCTGTTTCACACAATGTTTAATGCAGCGTCCACTGTCTTTGGAGCGATAACGATGAATTGGACGGGTACGATTGTTGCAAATGCCGCGATTATTTTTGTTTCTATTACAACCATTAAGATATTATCGGGCGGTTAAACAGAACAAAAAATCGGGAGTTGAAAGGAGTACCGCTATGAAAAAGAAACTCAAAATATCTTTGGGAATGATATTAGTTATTGCATTAGCAATAGTATCTTATAAACTCATCGCTAGTAATAGTATCAAAGACAAAACCTATTCACATTTAGAAACTATTGGATATACTCAAAATGATATTGACAATGTAGAGATAAAACATTCCTTTATCAATAAATTACTAGGATATAACGAATGGCGAATTTTTGTTGAGTTTGAAAGTGAACCTGATATTATTTTTGCTTTTACATATCGAGATAGGCAAATTATAAGACAGGGTATAACAAGCAAAGTTACTCAATTAGACATAGCTAAAATTGAAGAATATGACAGTAAGTTTGATAATGGGGAATTAAGGAACAATTAGTAACTTCATATTTATCGAGGAGCTAAGTAGAACGCAAAATCGATATTTACGGAGGAAAGACATCTACCGGACTGCTCCTTATGATAAAGCAGTAGCTGAATATCAGTTTGTAACCAGATTGGGGACTTATACGTACAGCGTCCTTGCTTACAAGAGCTAAAAAGAGAAGGGGGATATGTTATGAGTAGAATAATCTGTATGTATGTTTGTATCTCTTTGTTGCTTAATCTCAGCTTTACGTCATATGCATCGGAACGCTTGATACCTTCAGAGGGAAGCGAGTATCAGGAGATTCTTTCTATGAAGGATGATGTTTTATATCATATCAATTATGGAGGAGCACGTACAGAACTCAACCGGGATGTGGAAGCGGATGAGGTAAAAATGGAACGAGCATATAAAGTTTATGCCAATTCCGAGCTGTTAGAAACAAAAGATATTAAAAAATCATTGGAAAACAGTTATTATAAGTGGCAAATTCCCGTATACATAGACGGTTTTACGATTTTGGTTGATATAACCAAGGTAACATCCATTCCTGATGATATTCCGGAAGATGCAAAAGAAACGCTCAGACAGAAATTAAATATTTGGACTGTGGGAGCTGTCTATGTATATGATGCAGAAACGATTGATTATGACAGTACTGTAACAACCTCTCTTGACGAGGCGGGGTACAACAGTGATGAATATTCATACGAAGTTGTTTCAGGACTTCCCGGAATCAGATATCCTGTAGCCATCATATTTAATGCTGATGAAAAACCTGAATTTGTGATTCCTGCGCAGAAGTCTACGACACATGCATTTAATGGGGAATGGCCCACAGCAGCAAAAAACAGGGGAAAGACAGCTACATCTTCAAATACACAGAATAGTAATAATGATCATGACCACCCGTCAAACGGGTGGTTTGCTCGCCCCTATAAGGGGCAGTTACCGGCCAGCGCCTAAAGACGCTGGCTTTCACTACGTTCAAGCCACT
>JAGZSY010000039.1 GCA_018380885.1 Enterocloster asparagiformis | reverse complement strand
GGCGGTTTGGTATCTGTTGAACGAGCTCCTGTCCATTATCGAGAACGCTGGCCGGATGGGCGGCCCGGTGCCGGAGTGGCTGCGCGGGTACATCGCGGTGCTGAAGGACAAGATCGATAGCGATTATGATCCGGGACACAAGAAGGCCTGATTGGAGGTGATCCTGACATCTCCCGGCCGCAGGGTTACGCGGCACTGTTGCGATATCGCAACGGTTGTGACGTCACAACTTTTTGGCCCTGGGACATCCCGGGGCCTTATTATGATCGGAGGAATATACATCATGAGAGATATTACATTATGCCATCCCCGCCTGCAGCAGCTGGCCGCCAAGTGGGTCAAGGCCTGTGCAGCCCAGGGAATCATTGTAGGAATCGGTGAGACTCTGCGGACGGTTGAGGAGCAGGAAGCGCTCTATGCCCAGGGCCGCACCAAGCCCGGCCAGATCGTGACCAATGCCAGGGGCACATCCTACCGTTCCCAGCACCAGTGGGGCATTGCATTCGACTTCTTCCTGCTCATGGACGTGGATGGCGATGGCAAAACCAGCGACGATAGTTTCAACGACAGCACGGGCCTCTTCGGTCGGGCAGCGGGAATTGCCAAGTCCCTGGGCCTGGCCTGGGGCGGAGACTGGTCCAGCCTGGAGGATAAACCCCATCTGTATCTGCCGGATTGGGGAAGCACGCCCACCAAGCTGATCCAGACCTACGGCACCCCGGAAGTGTTCATGCGGACCTGGGCACCAGCCGCAGGCTGGGTCCGTACCGGTATTGGATACTGGTACCAGCGTCCCGACGGAACTTACCCTGCGAATCAGTGGTGCATTATCAACCATCACTGGCTGGTACCTGTTCAACCGTGACGGCTACATGATGACCGGCTGGCACAGGTGGGACGGGCGCGTATGTGACCCGGATGACGGCACCGGGGACTGGTATTTCCTGGACAACACGCCTGGCGGGCCGCTGGAAGGCGCCTGCTGGCATACCCGGGCCAACGGAGCGCAGGAAATCTGGCGTGTGGACCTGGCGGAGCAGATTTAGAATATAAAAAAGGGCGGCGCCCGGGTATGACCCGGGACGTGCTCCGCCAAAGATTGAGATTGCTTCCCCGAAGGTGTATGGGGTATTTTCTATAATATATAACGTGGGTAAGGGGGCGATTCCTCGTGAGATCGTCCGAAAAAACCATGACCATTTCTGACTATCTATTACCAACTGTAACATTCTATTAGTCACATAAAAATCACAAAAATCCGACTTTTCCGCTTAAAATCGTGATATTAGTTTAAGAAATTCTTAATTTGGGGCTTCTCAAATGGAAAATTGATGCTATAATAAATGTGAAATAAGTATCACATAATTGTTATTATGTAGTAATAAATTAAATATTTATTTGATCGAAGCTCTTCAACCGCCGCTTGACGGTTGGAGAGCCTTGCTTGTTATATTTTTTACACGTTTCTGGGCATGATGTTAAGAAAACGCTAAGAAACGAATACGGAGAAGACAGGGGTTAGGATTTATGTCAGAAGAGAAAAGACAGTTTGTTTGCAGAGCGACCAAGCGATTGACAGCGCTGTTGATTGCGGTGGTGATGGTGGTGGAGCAGGTGCCGTGGAATCCGTCTCTTCCCATCTGGGCCAGGGCGGCTGAGCACGAGCCGCCGGATATTAAGGCGGCGTTCAATATGAAAACCGATGACAGCGGTATTCAGCTGGAGAAGGGGACTATGACGCTGTCGAGAAAGACGCAGGCGGAGGGGGAGATCCAGCTGGTAGCCAACTCAGCGGCGGCGGACAGCACGATCTACAATCTTGCGCTTCATATCGACACGCCCACAATTTTCCGCGACCAGGAGGGCAACGTGTTTTCCGCGATCGTGGGCGAAACCGATAAAAACGGCAACGCCTACGGGCCTGAGCGGTACGCCTATGAAAACGGGCTGGAGATAATCGGCGGCGTGGAGGTGGCGTTCCCGGGGCTGAGCAGCGACGATTGGAGAATCTGGGACACCAGCGATGCCAGCGCGATCATGGACGATATCCTGTTTATGGATGTGATGGATCCCGTTCAAATGGAGAATGCGGGCCAGGGCGCCGGCGGTGCGGGAAGCGGAGTTGGCAGCGGCGGCCAGGGTTCTTCAGGCGGCCATCATGAAAGCGATTCGGAAAATGGCGGCCAGGGCCAGGAGAGCGGGGGCTCCCAGGACTCTGAGACGGGAGACGGAAACGGGACGGAGAACGGCGGAAGCGGCTCCGACAGCGAAACGGAGAACGGCGGAAACGGCTCCGGCAGCGAAACGGAGAATGGCGCAGGCGGCTCGGGCAGTGGAACAGAGAGCGGCGCAGGCGGCTCCGGCAGCGGGACGGAGAGCGGCGGAAGCGGCTCCGGCAGCGAAAACGAGAATGGCGCAGGCGGCTCCGACAGCGAAACAGAGAATGGAGCAGGCGGCTCCGGCAGCGAAACAGAGAGCGGCGGAAGCGGTACTGGCAGCGGAACAGAGAGCGGCGGAAGCGGAACCAGCAGTGGAACAGAAAACGGCGCCGGCGGTTCCGGCAGCGGCTCAGAAAACAGCGGCAGCGGTTCCCACGGCGGCACAGAAAACAACAGCAGCGGCTCCCACAGCGGAACAGAGAGCGGCGGCAATTCCGGCGCGGGCTCCGATGCCGGTACCAGCGGGAGCAGCGCGGACGAAAACGACGAAAACGGAGATGCCGTCGCCTCGATCTCCGTTCGCAGCCGGGAACATTTGACCACGGCCCCGGTGGCTACGGATTCCACGGCCAAAGAGGACGGCGCGCAGGAGAAGCCGGGGGAGAAAGAGGATCAGGACAGCGCGCACGGCGGCGCTGTGAAGGATGACGCGGCTGCGGAGGATAACACGGTTGGGGAGGACAGCACGGCTGCAGAGGATAGCACGGCTGCGGAAAACGGCGCGTCTGGGAACGGCGAAATTGAAGGCGAGGAAAATAACGCCGCAGGTGATCAGCAGGCGGAAAATCCGGTCGGCGGACAGGCCGCTGATGAGAGCAAACCGAATGCGCAGCTTCAAAACCAGCTGAGCCAGCCCGAGGCCGTGATGGAGCAGGGCAGCGTTTACCAGGTATCCAGCTTCACCTCCTCGGACAGCAGCAGCTACAACTATGTATTCTGCCCTACGGACGAGCAGATGCTGCCGGGGACGCTGGATTCCAAGAACCAGTTCTACCGAGGCAACGTGCGCCTGAACATGACGGCCGGCCAGAACGGATATAAGCCTGAACAGGCGCGTATCATCAAAGTGGTATTTAAGTTCTGGATCACGGACGATCCCAGTATCCAGAAAAAATACATACCCGAGGGCCTGCTGGCCAGCTGCTGGACCTGGGTGAATTACTATGGCTATCAGTATACGGATCAGCCCAATAAAATTATATCCGACGACCCGGTGGCGGGCTTTATGGCGGAGGAGCCCAGAAATTCCAACTCCATGCTGAACCTGCTATACACCAATATTGACTGGAAGCTGGATTTTAAGACCATATGCGGTACGGATGAAAAACCTGTGTACGCGTGGCAGAAGAACAACTATGCGTCCTATCTGCTGAGCGTGGAGAACACATCAGGACTGATGGAGGACGAGGACGGCAAGCTGATCCTTCCGGAGAACGAGGAGGAGTGGGTGCCGGACGAGACGACCTTTGAGGATTTTGACGTGACCATTGACGTTCCCTCTAACTCGCAGAGCGATGCCTACGCCAACCCGTACCAGTACCGAAAATATTACATGGACCCCGATGATCCGCTAAAGCTGGAGAAAAATGAGTCCTATGCCGAGCAGACGGGCACGGATGTAACCAGGACCTTCGGCGGTATCTGGATTTCCAACGATCTCTCCAATGTGGAGTATGACGCCTCCAAGTACGACAACAGCGGCGGCGTGGTGATCGTGGATGTGACCGCGGTGGATCAGGCTTTATGGGAAACCGAGGACCCCTACAAACTTATCGCTAAGGGCGGACAGGTAGTTGGCTATAACTGGAACGCGGGATGTACCTTTGACTTTGTTTCCAGGGATTTCAAACTGTACCCGCCGCAATTTTCGAGTGATTATAATGGAGCTGTGGACAAGGAGGCGGAGAAGGATCATCCCACAAAACGCGTCTACCGGATTTTTGCGCCCTTCGGCAACAGCCTGAAGCTGAATCAGTCCCGCCGCGCGTTAGCCAAGGTGAACACGGACGGCGTCGTTTACTTCGGCGGTGACAAAAAAGCTGCAGAGACTGATCCCCAGAGCGGGAGCAGCGCCGAGAACCTGGGCTACCGCTGGTCCAAGCATGCGAAGGTGGACACAATCCTGGAGGTATCCGATTTCAGCGCCCAGGGCGAGAAGATCGTCCAGAGCGAGGAAGCCTATGTGGGAAAAGAACTGACATATACATTGGAAAATATCGGCGCGGGCAAGGAAGGCAGCTTCCAGGCGCCCATGTACCACCCGCGGGTGATCGACCAGCTTCCGGAGGCGTTTGACTTACAGAAGCTTCAGCTTGTGCTACCGGAAGACAAGGTGGAGGAGTACTCGAAGGACGGGCAGAATCCCATGAAGTTCTGGCTGGGAGGCGAGGACGCGCTGGCGGGCTACGGAGTCCGGCTGTCGGATGACACCAGCAAGGAATACCCTATCCTGGAATACCAGAACAGTCAGGGCAAATGGATGCCTGTGACAGTACCCGATTCCAACATTTACACGGAGAAGGACAAGGTACAGATAAAAGATGAGAACGGCCACATGGTTCCCGGAGTGGCCTACACCTACGATGTAAAGGATTTCTTCGAGTCCGTGGAGGATTACAACAACGTGGTGCGGATCAACTACCGCTGCACCTGGGTTCCGCTGACCTCCTGCCCCGGGACCGTGCGCCTGATCGGCGCATCGAGGGTGTCCGGCGTGCGCACCAACACGGCACAGTTCACCTTCTCCATCCTGAACTTCCTGGAAAAGGCTGACCCGGAAGCGCTGGAGGCCAAGCTTTTACAGGACCCCTGCGGCGAGTTCGACGTGGAGAATGAAAACTATAAGCGCAGAACCGAGGAGTCAAAGCCGGAGAAGATGGTCAATCCCTCCAGAATTTCCGCTGATGTCATGGCGGAAACCCTGATCAAGGATGTGACCAAGGTCGATCAGGAGCAGCTGATGACCCCGGCGATCATGGACTTCGGCGACTATCTGTATAAAGTGCGCAATGACAGCGACGGCGAGGGATATAACGTCACCTTCACCTTCAAACTGGATGAAAAGGTACAGGACGAACAGCAGGACGCCAAGGAAGGCGACATGGTGGACGGTTTCCTTACCTCCGGCCTGCGCATCAGCACGGCGCTTTTAGAGGCAGGGGATGAGCCCCATCTCAGGGATGAGAAGGGCAGGCTGACAGAGACCCCGGCTCCCATGCTGACCTTGACCGTGGTGGACGGCGACGCGCCGGGAGGCACGCGCATCCTTACATATACCAGGGAGGAACTGCTCCAGCATATTGTGACGGACCCCACGGGAGGCGGTGTCAACCCACGCCCCGAATATACGAACAACAGCGTTTACCTGGATTTGCGGGAGCAGCCCGCAGACCCGGATGAGGCCCCGCGCCCAATCCAGATCGTGGAATTCAAGCTGCAATTCGATTCCTTCAAGGGTAAATACGAGCTGGAGAAACAGGACGATGAGGCAGGGGAGGATCCGGAAGTCCCGGGTGAAGTCCCGGCTCCGGTGGAAGATCCCCAGGCGGACCAGTGGGTGCGCGTCTACGGAACTTCCATGAATATCTGTACCGCTCCCGGCAGGCTGTCCTGCGAGGTGGAGGGCTGGAAAAACCGTTTTGACGGCCGGATCATGGAGGACGAGGCCTACCGGTACCGGAATGAGGACAAGACAGAGCTGCAGTTTGTGATGGCCAAGCCCACCGTGGACGCCTATGTGTCCTGGACGGATCAGACCTTAAAGAAAACCTTCAGCTCCAAACAGCAGCCGGTTCCCTACGGGAACGAGTTTTCCTATGATCTGGCGCTGGGCAACGACGCCCCGGCCGTGATGTACATGGGCACCATTGATTTGAATATGGATCTGTTCGACGGTTCCTACGGCGTGGAGGACCTGCGCTACAAAGGCTTTGCCGTGGACCGCCTGGAATTTGACATGAGCAAGATGCTCAGTCCGGAGTCAAAGGACAACTGGGCGGAGATGGAAGAGATCCGCTTCTACGATGTGGACCACAGGGGAGAGAAGGATTCCCCGGCGGTTGTGTTTACCATGGAGGAACTGCGCCCCTTTATTGATGGGAACCAGCGTTTGATTCTGCCTGTGGCTGATGTCCGCGCTAAGGGTGGCCTTGACGGGGAATGGATTCCCGGCCGGATTGCGGTCATTCTGAACGAGCTGGACGGCGATATGCAGCCGCAGCACTATGTGGATTCCGACGGCGACGGCGTGGCTGAGACGCTGGTGCCGGAAAAACTGCTGCACATGCAGGTGATCGGCCATGCCAACGTGTACGAGCGGGACCTGGAGCTGGGCAACGAGTTTATCGCCGAGACGCAGAAGAACTTCGAGGGCAAGAAATTCCAGACCTCGGCAACGGACGACGGCGGAAAAAAGGACGACAAGCCGCTCGGCATCAAAAAGCTGTATGTGGATCCCAACCCCAATGTCAAGCTGGATGTGTACACCCAGTCCGGCTATCCGGGAAGCGTGTGGAGCCATAACCATGGATATTATTACGGCGGAGAGCGGAATCCCAACGTGGATTTTGACGAGATTCGGCCGGACGGCACCACCTACACCACCTCGGTGTATTTTGAGAACGGGACAGCGGGGGTGCCTGAGACCATCAGGGCCTGGCTGAGCAACTATATGAACAACACAAACGCCGGAGAGAGCCGGGAGGCGTCCAGCCTGATCAGCGGAATTCTGGAGCTGGAGATTCCCTGCCGTTTAAACGACGGCACGTCGGATGCCACGGGTGACGCCAACGATGCCAGCGTGAACCACGTGCTGTTGAACCGGCCGGAGGGATTTGTCGCCTCGGAGCTGAGGATTCCCAAGGATGAGAAGCGCTCCGGGAAGATTGTGCAGGTCACCATCGAGGGCTGGAGACAGGATGGAAGCAGCGCCAGCGTAACGGTCGCGGGCGACGATATCGCCGAGAGCAACGGCAGCTTTGTGGTTTCGCGGGACGTGTGGGAGAGCGGCGGCCTGGTGCTGGCCGGAAAGTTTACGGTAGAATTTGAGCGCTTTGCCGGCACGGTGGAGGACAATGAATTTTACGTGGATTTGGACGGAAAGGCCACCTATGGAATCGCCTACCGTTTTAAAGCCAGCTTCCACACAGCGGACAAGCGGCTGGAGGCGGTGCACAACCGCGAGGACAAGCCGGCCAACCTGCGCCCGGCGGACGAATACTATGCGGAGGACCGGGACCAGCATATTCTGAAGGTTAACGATTCCTCGGCCCCCTGGCTGTCCGCGGCGGCAAGCTATGAGGCATACCAGGAGAAGGCGTACGACGAGAACCGCTCCCAGCGCGCGCTGATGGGATACGATCAGCTGGCGGGGACGGTCTATGTGCCGTACAACGGCCACGAAAAGGAATATGTGTACTATGTGGGCGCCGGGCAGGAGCCGAGCTCCGTAAGAATGGAGGACGGCTCCTACCTGCCCGGATGTTCACAGTGCTCGGCAGGCAGCCGCAATGACATGTACCAGCAGGACCGCATGCAGAATCCGTCCGGCGGTTACCGCGTGCTGACCGAGGGCACGCTGTTTATCGAGCTGCCGGTGGTGAAGGAGGCCGCTGATGGGCACGACCCGGTGAAGGGCTTTGTGTTTGACGGGCTGACCATCGGGAAGGACCAGATCGCCAAGATGGGCGGGATTTACAGCATCGAGTTCGGCGGGCTTTCCAATCCTCAGAACCTGGGCGTACATGACGGGCTGGCCGCAGCTGATTCCGTGGTGCTGGGCGGCGTGCAGAATTTAAACCCCATAGAGAGCTGGCTTACCGACGCGGGCGATTTTGTGGCGCCCATGGAGCAGTTAAAGAAGATCAACGGAAGCTTAGAGGGCATCCGCTATATCCGCCTCCGCTTTGCCGACATCGATGCCAATACAGGCAACATCAGCAACGCGGTGCAGGTGCGGGTCAGCGGCACCACCAACGTGTACGCGGAGGACCCCACGCTGGAGAGCCGGGCGGATTTCTTCCGGCCGGAACGGTATAACTTTGAGCAGTTTGGCGACGGTGTGAGCGGCAGGCCCACGGACCAGCCGCTCCGGACTGACGCCAAGTCCGCCTATATCAGCGTGCAGAAGCCCCATCCCTACGCGTTTTTACAGTCCATTTTTGACGATGAGGCGCTGCAAAACAAAAAGCTGCCGGCAAACAACCAGTACACGGCCAAGTCCATCGATGCTAACCGGTGGTACAGCTCGCTGCCCCAGAATCCGCTGAAGGCCCAGGCGCCTTTGGGCGACCTGTTCAAGCTTCCTGAGTACGACCGGTATCAGCACAGCTATCTGTTTACCTTTGGAAACCAGCTGATCCGTTCTTACTCAGGTGCGGACAACGGCCTTTCGGACAGAAGCTATTCGGATATCCCGTCGGCGGAGTTCAGGGCCGATGTGCCGATCTATGCAAATTACGAGAAGGGAAAAGGGTTCCTGGTGACAAAGATTGTCATCGACAGGGACTTGTTAAAGTACGGCCAAAATCCGGTGATCACCATCTACGATAAGGACCAGAAGTCCGTGATCCGCACTTACGGGGCGGATGAGGTGAAGGCCATGTTTGACGGCCGTGAAAGGCCGGACGGCGGGAACCAGACCACCGGAGGTGGAAGCTCGGTGAGCGCAGAGGATTTCACGATCACCGTGGGCGGGGACGGCGCTTACGACCTGAAAGCCGACGCTGTCGTGGGTTCGGTCAAGATAGCCTTTGACAACTATGACGGAAACGATCACATTGTGGTCAGCGATACCGACCAATCCGCCCGCTACCCCTATGACGGCCAGGTGCTCTCCAACGCCCAGGCCAGCCCCACGGGTGTGGTCCACGAGGTGAGCAAGCAGAACTGGCTGCGCATCTATGGAAAACCCACCTCCTTTAACGACACCCAGGCCAGCGCGGAGGATACCCAGAATTCCTGGGGCGCATCGGCCGGCTCTACGTCGGGCGATCTGGTGACCGGGCAATCCAAAGGAAATTCCGTGTTTAAGACGGGAGAAGCCTACCAGTGGAATGTGCAGAGCGGCGTGAAGGAAGCGGTTGCGGCTCAGGATGCGGCTTACCAGGGAAGCACCTCCTTTGAACCGATGAAGGCCATTCCCACGCTGGAAGTGCGTCCCTACGGTATGGATACCAACGGCAAGCTCAAATACGGCGACAATCAGGGGCGTTTAAACGCCAGCATCGGCGGCAAGACCTCCTGGTACGGCGTAAAGCTGGGCAATACCGGCGCCAGCCGTATCTATCAGGGGATTCTACGGTTTGAGGTACCGATCACGTCTGGGCCGGTGAACGCCCAGGGGAAACAGTACATCAATGGTTTTGAGACTACCTCCATTGTGTCCGACGAGAAGTTTATCCCCAACATCACCCGGGACAACAAGGTTTACCTGGAATCCGTGACCCTGGCGGAGTATCCGCCTCTGAAGGTGGACGATGAAAATAAATACGACGAGAACATAGAGCCCGGCAGTCCCGCCAAGGTTCTGCTTGAGCTGCAAAAGGACGCCGGGGGCGGCTACATCTATCCGGAGTTAGACAAGCTGGACGACGCTTACTACAATATCGTCTACGTGGGCCGCGACGGCCTCGAGATCGGGCGGGACCCGGTGAAGGCATCGGAGATCATAAAAAAACAGGGCAGCACCTACATGCTGTCCGTGACAAAGAGCCTTTGGAATACCAAGGACTGTCCCTTAGAGCATCCCAAGGACATTGCGGTGGCCATCGGAAGCTACACCAGCTACAGGGAGGATACGGCCGTCTACAACACCACGGACCTGGTGAAGAGCAATGAGAGCATGCTGCTGGTCAAGGGCACGCCTACCGGATATATCTACGAGCTGGACGGAAGCGGAGACCTGGACGAGTTGAAGCCGGTTCAGGATTTGAAGCTAAAGGCGGTCTGGGTCAACACCTACGAGAGCGACAGCGAGTACGGCAACATCCTCACCAGGACCGCGGGCAGCTACGGTATCCTGCACATTGATCCCTCCGAGCCCACCCTGGAGTCCTTTGCGGTCAAGGAGAACACCCCCGCCGCGGCTTACGACGGCGAGGAAAAGCTGCTGCCGATCTCCTACGAGTACAAGGACGGGACTGCGTACAGATTCTATCTGGGCAACAGCTGTGAGAGCGGTATGTCTCAGCCTGTTCTGGCGGTGGAGCTGCCTCTGTACGACGATGAGCCGGTTACCGGAGAGCAGGAGGAGCGCAGAAGAGGCTTCCAGATGACGGATATCTATCTGGACAAAAAGCTGATCGGAAACGGTGAGCTGACAGGCTACAGCGATCTCACAGGAGAGTACCATGACAAGAACGATCCGGAAGTTCCGGCGGATCCGGAGGGCGCGGGCTGGCAGCCGGTTTACGACGACGGCGTGACGGCGATTTTTGAGATTCGCGTGTACGACCGACTGGCCGTGGATGCCGAGACAGAGGAGCCGCTCTGCTACACGATCCGGGATGAGGAGCTTAAGAACCTGCTGGAAGAGCGGAAAAACGGCAAGGGTGTGGAGATTCCCTACAGCATCTGGTATCAGGAAGGGGACGACGAGCGCTGCATCAAATACCCGGGCAAGGTGGAGATTGTATTCGACACCTTTGAGGGCAATGTGATTAAGGATGAAAAGAGCCATGAGGACCGGCGCGGAATCGTGGAGCTGCGCGGTGAAGTCAACCGCTACGGCGATGTGTCCACCTACCTGCGCAATTATCAGCAGGACAATGTGAAGAACCCCTTTAACGAGTTCACCGACCCGGACGGCAAGACCGTGACCTACTACGGCAACCAGCTTATGGCTAAGTCCTCCTTTATCGATTACGTGTCCGGCACGGACACCAAGGTGGAGTCCAAGGACAAAAAGGATGCCCTGGACTGGGCGGCCTTTGACGTGAAGGAGCCGCTGCCCAAGGTTTCCGCTGAGAGCCAGTATTACAACCGACAGCAGCTGAACCAAAAGAATCTGGGCACCTACAATTACAGGGATTTTGCGCCCTCAAACGGCACAGGAGGCTATCGCAACGACGGGTCCGCGGTCACCACCTCGGTGGACGGAGACACGGAGTGGAACGTGGTGCCCTACGCCCGTGAATATCTGTCGGTGTTCGGCCTGACCAACGACAGCATCTCCCGCATGGAGAACTTCCGCTTTGAGATGACGCCGGGCCTGAATACGGGAAATGTGTGGGACGATAAGGTTGCGGCTTCTGAGAGAAACCGCGGCTTCCACACCATGGATATGATCGTGCGCGCCGAGCTGTTCAACCAGGCGGTGATCGACCGCATCACAATCGTGGACGAGGAAAACGCAAGGAAACTGGTGCTGGAGCGGGTGGGCTATACCCAACCCCTGCCCCAGCCGTCCGGCGACCGAAATCCCTATGAGAAGCTGAAACCCTCCACGGAGGATAAAGCGCTACCGGAAACGGTCAACGCCAACGCGCAATTTACCGTGAAGCTGTATGACCGGTCGGACAATTTGATGGAGGATTTCGGGCTGCTTGGCCTGGAGGATCACGACACAAGCTATGATATGGTGGCCTCCCTCGCAAAGGGCCTGTATAAAACTTACGAAGGCGATCTGGTGATCCCCAGGACCATGCTGATCGCCAGGGCCGGTATGCCCACCGTCAGCCAGGTGCTGGTGGAGGGGTCCGATTTCCTGCCCATGCGCAACCCCGACTACAGCGCCGACGCGGCCAACTGGGACGTCTCCCGTGAGGTTGTCACGGACCAGACCGAGGGCAAAGCGGAGACGATTGTGTTCGTGGGCATCAGCGATACGGAGATCAAGAACGTGCAGGAGATCACTGAGGCCAATATCACGAAAAACCAGGGCTCCTTCGACGCCTACCTGTACGGCCACACCTACGAACAGTGGAAGGCTGCTTATGAAATGCTGCCGAAGAAAGCCGACGGCACTCAGGATACGGCGGGCAATAACTTCGAGGAAGTGGCTTCCATGGATCACCGCCGCAACGACTTAGACGAAACCTATATCAGGACGCCGCAGATGTATTTTGACACGACCATCAGCGCGGTGTTCCGGGATCACCTGGTGGGCTCGGAGGCCGACGCCGGGGACTGGCGTTTTACGGATGAGACCACGGGAAATTATCAAAACAGGGACAGCTATAGGTGGGCATACCATCCGAGTTATATGGACAACAACTGGCTGACCGTGGGCTACAAGTCCCTGGCAAGCTACACCGTGGATTTCCGGCAGTTGGGAATCTCGGCGGCGGGCACGGCCAAATATAAGAGCGGCTACGGCCTGTACGAAAACGGTACGGTTTCGCAGGACTATAACGCGGCTGCCAACGTGGAGATGGTGGTGACGCTGCCGGCGGAAGCGTTTGACGCGTACTTTATTAAGCTGCGTCCCAAGCTGCGCCCGTTTGTGAACTCCGTCACCGTTTATCCGGTGAAGGGAGAGCCGTACGCGGTGACGACCTGGCGGGATAACGCGGTCAATGCAAACATGACTTCCGGCGACCTGTTGAGCGGGGAGAGCATGGATGAGTGGTGGAGAATCAACCTGTTGGCAGACCCTGACCGGACCAATCCGGACGGGGACGGCACACTGTGGGAGAACGCCCAGATGCCGGAAAAATATAACGCCAGGGATCTGGTGGGATCAGCCTCAGAGGCGCATCGCTACTATAAGACGCCGGCGCAGGTGATGGAAACCGGCGGCATCCAAAAGGTTGTGCTCAACATGTCCGTCAATGCTCAGGCGGCCGGTGGAACTGCGGAAAATCTGTGGGAGGTGATCAACGCCGACGAGGGGAGCTGGTATGAGGAGGCTTACAATCCCGAAATCCAGCAAGAACCCTACAACCGCGTTTACCAGATTCCCAACCAGAATACCCGCCATTCCCTGGAGATCGCAGGGCGCGTCATCCGCACGGAAAACCAGATGGGTGACAAGGCGGAGAATCAGACGGCCAAGGTGGGCGTGCGCCTGGAGCTGGGCAGCCAGTTTAACATTGACGATAACGACGGCGGCGGGAAAAACCTGTCCAGAGACCCGCGGTATGCGGGCAAGGTGCGTCAGGAGGACAAGGTCAGCCGCATCCGCGTGCAGAAATCAGCGGTCAGCGACGATAATGCCGGCACTGAGAAGGGCGACAATGTAACTGTGGTGAACCGCAGCGACCGGGGGACCAAGAGCACCTGGTCCTACCGGAACTGGCACTATGTATATACAGACGCGATGTATTCCGGCAACCACGACTACAGCGAGTGGCATGCGGGACACCTGGAGGACGAGACGCTGATCAGGGTGCTGCCCAGCAATGTGCAGCAGCAGAAGGGTCTGGGCATGACGGCGGACGGCAAGGCCTTCGCCGCGGCGGGAGGTAATATACAGTACGACCAGCCTACGGACGGATTTTCATTTTTAATTCCCGGTATCGCAGGCCCCCAGATGTTAGGAATACCCTATTACGGCCAACTCAGGGCCTTTGGCATCGGAATCAACCAGCAGGTTGACTCCAGCACGGAAAAAAGCACGCCGCGCACGTGGATCAGCACCGGAATGTACAGCGGATACTATATTTATGACTACCTGTATTCCGAGTGGAACAACCGCTTTACCCATGTGGATTACGCGCAGCTGACGGACGTTTTGCCGTTAATCGGCCGCAAGGACGGCTTCTACAAGGGCTTTTTCTCGCGCTATGTGGAGATTGACGACAGTATAAGGCCCAACCTGATGAGCGTGAAGGTGACCATCAACGAGTACGCTCAGGACAAAGACGGCGACACGGAATTTGTGGACGGCAAACCGGTGATCAAGGGAACCAGGACGGTGGAAGTGCCCTACGGCGAAATGCTGGCGGAATACCGAAACGGCCTTCCCGCAGAGCTGGACGGCCGCGTTCTGTTCCGGTACGCGCCCAATACGGCGGACAGCCTGCTGGGGAACGACAATTTAACGGACGGACATTCCGACGGGGAGCTCTCCTCCCTGGATCCCACAAGCCCGCATCAGCCGGGCGATCCGCTCAACGACCAGATGCAGCAGTGGAGCGCGTTTGACAACGTGGTGGAGCTGAAAAAGAATGAGTATCCCGCTGAAATTGCGGTTACCGTGGTGAATCTTCCCGGCAACGGCGATATGACCGACGAGTACACCGGCGTGACGCCGGACCCGAAGCAGACTAACGATACCAACCCGGATTTCTATCTCATGGGCAACGTGTGCGATCTGCTGGAATCCAGTACATACGATCCCTTCGGCATCGGTATCTGGACCTCCAATCTGGCGCAGCGCAAGCCGAAGGATGGCTACGGGAATTACAGCAGGGATCAGTACGACAATAGACAGTCCAATTACAGCACGGGAGAGATCGGCTACATGCAGACCAAGGGCCTGTTGGACGGCTTTTTAGCGGACAGCAGGATTGACGAGGGCGAGGTTAAAGATAAATCGGCCACCTTCGGAATTCCGGAGAGCTCTCTGACCGAGGTAAAACAGGCAAACCTGGCGATCTGGTACGCGGCCAACATCTCGCCGGACGGCAGCTCCAACGCGGAGACGGTGAGCGCAGGGCAGGGAACGAATACCCCGGCAAAGCCTTCAGGAGTGGAGATCAACACGGCGCTGGCCAACACTACGGCGGACGACGCGGTGGATGCGAACACGGCCCAGCCCCTGCAGGATGTCTACGACTACGACTCCGACAACAAGGAGCCCAACAAAGTGAAATATCGCATCTGGGCGGTCAATGGGACAAAGCAGCAGAGGGAGAAGGCGGACAGCGGCAGAGAGATTGAGAATCTGGACCTCACCGGCGTCTATTTCCGGGAGCTGGATTACCAGGATGTGCTGCCGGAAGGCCTGCGCACAGGGAAACTGTGGATTCCGGTGCAGTTTATCAGCAAGACAGCCCGGGGAGCCCAGACGGACCTGGATTCGGATGAATTGGATGTGCTGGGTGAGAACCGATTTGGGGTATCCCGGTTCAAGCTCTACACCGCAAAGGACGCGGACCAGAAATCATCTGCGCTGACGCGCAGCGACCCCGCTGTTTTTGGGTCGGATTACGATAACACCAATGTATTTGACATGAAAAAGGAGATGCTGGACGACCTGATCGAGGCCGACGGCCTGCTGGACGGCATCGGCAATCCTTTGGTAGCCAGGTACATGACCTATGAGAAAGCCGATGGAACGGCTACGGACGACATCGACCAGGCGCGGTATTACTGCGTGGACATCGAAGCCATGTTCCTGGACGGCGTGCTGGAGCCGGTGCGGCTTGACACTGCGGACGGCGGTTATTTCCTCCAGCACAATCTGCTGGCCTTTGACTATAGCCTAAAGGTGCGCACGCCCTGGCGTATCGACTATCACCAGAACATGATGCGTTTCTTTGGGCCCAACGAGGAGGGCAACGCCACGCTGACGGGCGTCCGGGAGAGCGTTCCGGAGGGGCAGCCGGCATCGGATCAGTTTACGGAGGAACCGGCCGAGCTCCTGTTTGAGGGAATATTTGCCGACCGCAAATACGCGGAGGGCGAGTCCCATAACTCCGCCCAGGAGAAGGCGTGGGATTTGAACAGCCGGCCAACCGTGGACACCGACCCCCTGGTGCTGTCCAAGGTTATCACCAACCGCATCGATCTGCGCCTGCACATGGCGGGCGTGAACAGCGCGGTGGACGGCAACCGGTTCTGGGATATCGACAACTACAAAAAGCTGAGATTTGTGAACCGTGCGGCCAAGATCAATCTGGCAGTCAACCGGCTGCCCTACAAAAACAATCTGGCCACCGCGTCCAACGCGGGACAGGTGATCAACGTCCCGGACCTGACGCCGAGGCCTGAGAACGGCGACGCTTTTGACAACCGTCCGCTGGGAATGAACTATAACGGCAACGACTTTAACAAGGCGGACCCCGACGGCACGACCAATCCGCCCCGCGATTTGGCGGACATGGAGCATCTGGTGCCGGGCGACCGCATCTCCTATTACGTGACCGCGGTCAATGATAAGGACGAGTATCCAACGGAGAGCGGTGAGATGCGCGAGAGCATCACCTGGAACAATCCTGTGCTGCGATTTGAGGCGCCGGAAGGGACCAGAATCGCCAGATGGTCTTACATGCCGGCCAACTACCCGCTGGGCGAAGGCAAACGGGTGGATGCCAACGGACATTACCTGGATGAAAACGGCAAGGAGATACTGGACGCGGATGGTAATCCCATCGTGGACGGAGACAACGCGGCTATCGCTGCGCAGCCTCTGGCCGCGGACAAGGCGGAGGGCGGAGTCAGCGGATATAAGCCGATTCTGCTGGAAGATATCGAGGCGTACGATCCGCGTCAGCCCATTGCCGACGGAGTCTATTACAGCGTGCCGGCCGATCAGGAGCTAAAAGATTTATACAGCGGCATGGAGATGGAGAAGCCGAACATTTTCGCGCGCTTCTTCAGGTCTGCCAGAAGCGCTGCCCCGGAGGCCGAGAACGTGGTGAGAAGCATCGTCTGGAAGATCGACGGTGACATACCTGTGAACAAGGGAATCCGCCTGCTGGTCGTTTTGGAGGTGGAAGACCCGGACAACAACGGAGACGGAAACCGGAAAGGCAATTTTATCGCAGAATCCCTTGTTGCTGTGGGCGGACTGGAGGCGCACGGCTACGAGCCGTTCTACTTTACCAGCGCCAATCCCCAGAGCCAGGCCGGAAGCTTTAACCAGGAGCAGGTTTACAACTATATTACGCTGAAGGATCCGGACGGAAACAGCTACGAGGCCGGTGCCCTGCACACCACGGCCGGTTCCGCAGCCTATCTGGGTGCGGATGAAGCCAGGCAGGAGACCATCGGCAGCCGGGACACCGTGACCTACAAACGGGTTATGGCAGGAGCAGGGGACGCCTACAAGTGGGATACCGAGACCATGGTGAACGGCGTCCACGCCCAGGTGCTGTCCGGCGGAATGCATATTTACACGGAACAGCTGCCGCCGGATGTGGAGGTGTCCATGGAGGACCATGTGGACAGCGGTGAAGCGGTGCTGACCATCGGCGAGCCCCAGGCCGCAAGAAAGGACAGCGAGGGCATGATCCGCAATGAGGTGCACAAGGATCTGGCCTATATGGATCTGACCGTGGACTTTATAACCGGCAACGCTTACAGCTCCGGCGAGATGGGCGACCTCAGAGCGCTGCAGGGCTTCTATTTGAACCGACTGCCGGATGAGGAGGAGCTGTCCTATAACCAGACCAGCTACAGCGGTGAACGGAATATGATGGCGACCATGTACGTGCAGCTGCGCGGCGATGTGGACGAGGACGGGGAACTGCTGGCAGGGTTAAACGGGCTCAACGTGCCCTACGACCCAGCCCATCCCAACGCGGACCGGTGGGCCAGAAACGGCTACCGCAAGGTATATCCCAAGCGGGAACGGTACAACCCGGACGGGTGGTCCTACTATCGGGAGAGCGATCACACCTATCAGCTGGTGGACCCGCGGGACGTGGTCAGGCTCAGGCTGGAGTACGCGGCCCTGGCCGGTTCGGACAGCCAAAAGGCCGATGAGACGGACGATTATCTGACGCTGCCCGCCATCCGGCTCTACGGAATCAGCCGCTGGGCGGACATCAAACCCTCCCAGGCGCAGAAGGACTACAGCTACAACTATACGGTGCAGGTGACCCAGGAATGGTACCGCGACAGCTCTATGGCCGACAACTATACCACGCCCAAGCCGGGAGAAATCACCGAGGGGAACGAGGACAAGACGGCCGGCGACATGGAACAGGAGTTCAAGGACCAGAACGGCATCGCCAGCACCTCCACCGCGGACGACCAGTCCACGGATATTGAGAAGAACACCTACCGGTATGGAATCGGAACCTCCGTGACCTATCCGGTGCTCCGTCGGATGGCCCAAATGAGCCTGAGCGCGGAAACCTATGAGTCGGCCGCGAAGGCCACGGACTCCAACGCCACGCCCATGGACGGTTACCGCCCGGGCCAGGAGCTCTGGAGCCGGATCACGGCGGAGAACATCGGCAGGGCGGCCAGGCAGCCGCTGGAGCGCGACTCCTCAGGCGTGCTGCGCATAAAGTACGACGGAGAGGAGCAGGGGGACAATCCCTATCACTGGGAGGAGGACACCGACAACCCAGCCGGCGCAGCGCCGGGCCCGGCCACAAAGGACGACGTGCTGGGAACCGGAGAGGTCTATCAGCCGGTAATCATCGACAAGGTGCCGGCGCAGTTTGTGGAGATCGACCCGCGGATGCTTCCGGCCGGAGGCGAGTCCGCTGTGGATGAAACGGTCAGGGAGGTCACCATCAGCGACTGGGACAACGGGCCGATTCAGATACTCTGGTGGAATGCGGACGGAACCTTAAAGACCATGGGAACGGACTATCAGCCGCCTGTGGTTACGGTCTACGCTATGACGGCCGGGGATATCGGCGGTATGCAGGCCTACGACAGGACCCTGCTTAACAAGGTGGACGCTGAGATTTCGCCTGTGGACACAGACCCCGCCAGGACTAAGGCGGCGGATACGCGGTACTTTGTTTATACCTATACCTTTAAAGATGAGAAGCTTCGTTCCGCCCTGGCGCCGGGAGAAAAGATTGAGATCGTCTACCGGACCACCGCCAGGCGGGAGGGGCTGCCGGTGACCAGCTACCAGTCCGACGATCCCAGGACCAACGGGAGAGTGGCGTACATGCCGCGGTTTGGCGAGTACAGCCACGGTACGAATCATAACCTTTATTCCCATGGGCTTAACGCCTTTGTGCCGGCTGTGAACCAGACCGGCGACAAGCTGATGGATATGAGCAATCTGCTCCACGACGTGGGCTTTACCGGCAGACGGGCCGGACGCAAGGCGGCCCTGACGCCGGTGGTGAAAAACGGGACGACGGTTTATGAGACCGTGAAGAACGCCGACGGAAGCGACCGGCTTTACCCGGACGACACCAGACAGCAGCGGTACGAATTCCTGGATCAGAGCGAGACTGTGATTCCGGGCTCAGGGGTCAGCAACATATGGGCTGTGGATTCCGGAGACAACGGCAGGTTCTTTGACGGGGATTTGGACAGCAGCAACCGTCAGACGGTGGTGGTGGAAGCGCTGCCGGACGGCGGACAGCCGGACCGGGTGACGGAACTGACCTGCGAGCGCGACTGGTACAATATGCTGGCGAAGAACCGCACCTACGGCCTGGTGGCGCCTTACGGCGTTGACCCGGCGTCCGGGGAGTATCTGAACAAGGGCGTGGAGAACAGCATGCACTGGGATGAACAGGGGCTCACGGAGGAATGGAAGCCTGTGGCGGAAACGCTGGACGGCGTGGGACTGAAAGAGAACATCCTGTGGACGGAGGATTCTCTCCATCTGCGGATGCCCTGGCTGTACACCGCGACCCGGTTTGTGACGGACCGTTACTATGCCGGCGATATAAACGGCAGCTATGACCAGTACGATTCAAGGGTGCCGGCCGGCTTTATGGGAAGCGTACAGGGGCTCTCCACCTATTATATGGATCCCAACCTCAGAGTCTACACCCCGGGAATCCAGTACGGCGACGAGTACACGTCCCGCATCAGCGCCATCAACTACGGCGACTGGGCGCTGGACGGCGTGACATTCACCTATGTGCTGCCCCTGGGCGTGATGCCCAATCTGAAGGAGGACGGCACGCCGGATCTGGAGGCGTTCTACGGCGGCGCCCCGGCTATGGGGAGCGGTTATCTGACCCCGTTGGCCATCGACGGCAAATACGTGGAGGCGGAGGTGATACAGCGCCCGTGGGATACCGTGGGCACGGACTATTATCCGGCGGCCAGGACGGCGGCGGACCCGGTGCTGGCGGACGACTATTATGGAAGTACCCTTGAAACCTACGGCAGGGAGAACCTGCCCTGGGTGGTGAGGATTACGGTGAAACAGCCCCTAAACGGCTGGTGGGGCCGCAACATCACGGAGAATTTGACGGAGGAGGAGAAGGGCTACCAGATCACGGTGGACTTGAAGTCGGTTGTCTACGCGCAGCCCGACAGCGAGCGGTTCTACGACATGGTTTACACCGAGCCGTGGGACGACGGGATTTATGTGAGGGACGGCCAAATGCAGCCGGATTCCGATTACTGCCAGATTTACGACGAGTCCTGCCGCAGCGGCGACCTGACGGTGCGCCAAAACGGCTCGTACCCGAATACCACCAACGGTTACGGCGGTGCCGTGACAGGGTGGCTGGACCGCAACAATTACCAGCAGATTTACGGTATGAACGGCGTTTACCGGTACCAGTCCAGCTATTGGGGAACTACTACCAGCAATTTCTGGATGTTCCCGGCGTTTACAGCCTTTGACAGCGGGCGAAATCTGTTCTGCGCCATCTATTCGTCCAGGGACGGAAAGCTTCCTGAGGCGGTTACGGACTACAGCGGCGCGGACGGGAGCGGCAGGGATGCGGCCTACGCGGCCGTCAGCGGCAGCCAGGCCAGGCTTCTCGTGCCGGTGGTGCGCCATTGGAGCGAGGTGGCGGACGAGGCGTCCGAGCAGCAGGGCCAGCCCATTGAGGAACAGAAAAAGCTGGACGAATTTTACCAAAATATGGAAGAGGCCTTTAAGATCAGTCTGTTTGCGGAAAATCAGGCGGTGATGAAAAATATCGCCGCGGGCCGCACAGTTTACAGCAATACCACCGGAACCGGCGACGTGCATTACCAGGACCCGGCTACGGGGGAAGTGATGACCTTTATCAGGCCGTTTGAGGGCTACAACAACACGCAATATTATCAGGCCGCTCCGTCCTTTGACGATCTCGGCGGAGGATGGATTACGGGCAAGGATTCCGGGCCTGTGGAGGTGAAGGAAGGGGCGAAGTACCCGCTGCCCGTGCTGTCCGCACTGCTGCCGGAGGGAATTGTGCCGGTGGATGAGCAGGGCAAGCCGTGGCCCGGGCCCAGCGTTCCGGACGACGAGAGAGCTGCATGGACCAATGCACCGGCGGACTTTGATCTGACGGTGCGCGGGGTGAGCACGCTCCAGAATGGCCAGGCCAACGTGGAGGTCGCTGGTGGAACCAGCGTGGTCAAGAACCGCTATGAGGTATCCGTAAGCTACATCGAGGAGGCACGCCGCTACATGGTGCGCGTTCTGCCGGTGGCGCAAAACGCGGCCGGACTTGACTATAATCCGCTGACAGAGCCGAGAACCCACGCGGACGCGCTGGAAGTGCTGAACGCGCCGCGGCTGGACTGGAATCAGAGTCTGGATATCCGCGTCAAGGTGATGGCGGTGGAGATGCCGCAGGATCAGGTCAATCTGGCCGGAGTGAGCCAGGAAGCCGCCTGGGCGCAAAAGGGAGCTTCGGATTCCAACATCATGCTGAGGCGCTGGCAGCAGACCCGCAGCTTTGCGACCAGCCTGGTGCAGGGCTTCCGGTTCCTGACCGACGACAGAGGCGTGGAGGAGGACAACGGCCTGTCCATGAAGCTGATGGGCAATCCGTTCAGCGTGGGCCAGGAGTACAGCGGCTACTACATGGACGGAAAATATTGCAGCTGGAACGGCTGCTACAGCCAATGCTATCACACCTTTGACGATACGCGCCTTGACAGCACGGGGCCGGACGGCCGCATCAAGGACCGGACGCTCATCGGAGACATGGTCCGGGGCAGGGAACAGAGCGCGGACGGCCAGGGGAACGTGGTGGACATTGAGGACTACTCGCCGGCCAACATAAAATCGCAAAGCGATCTGACGCTGACGAACGCCATGAAGGGCGGACTGCGGGCGCCTCTGGAGGTGACCTACGACCGGCTGGATGTGAACGGCAACGGCAGAGGCGGCGCCCTTGAGGGCGGCGCGGTGACTGGCGACCGGTTTGTGGCCAACACCATGAAGATATACGTGAAGAACCCCAACATTATGCTGGATAAGCGTGTGGCGCTCAGCGTCACCGAGGACGGTTTGGGGGACAACAACGGCTCGCCTGATTACAGGGGCCGGGATGTGCACGAGTATGAGATCGATGAGAACGGGAAGCTGGTGAAAACGGACGCCTGCACCAACGCGGACGGCGTGAAGGACGTGGATGCGGAATGCCTGGACGACTACACGGAGAATGCGAATATTCTGCTGGAGGAGGGAGTGACCTTCGGATACGGCGGAAGAGTGTGGTACGGCGTGACGGTCATGAACAAGCACGTGGAATCGCCCATGCACAGCCAGGCGGATTCCACCGTCGCGGAGGATCAGGATCCCAAGGCGTTTGCGCGCCTGGACCAGCCCAACGAGTACTTGACGGACGAGAGCGGAAACGCGCAAAGGATTGAAGATGTGTCGGCCGGCGGCGATTGGGATCAGAAGCCCGCCGCCGCGGACGTCAAGGCTTTTGAGGAGCAGCTTGAGGTGCGCAGGCGGAAGCTGGCGGAGAGCGGGGACGTGGCTCACGGAGCCTTCGTATTCTCCGACTATCTGCCCTGGGTACTGGCCTACGACGAAGGCACTGCCGAGGATCCGGGTATCTGCATCGAGACCTACGACGAGGACGGGAAGCCGGCGGCGATCCTGAATCTCAATGAGGCCAGGGCAAAGGGGTGGACCATCATCGACAACACGCCGAAGCCCGGGCCGGACGAGCGGGACAACCGCAAGTTCATCAGCATCACGGTGATCCCGCCGGCCGACGGCACCGCTTCATTTGACGACCGACAGTCGGCTTATGAGAATATCGGCAACGGCAAACGGCCCGCCGGTTATCTGAAAAACGGGGACAAATTTACGCTTAAGATCCGCACGCGCGTGTCGGATATCCCCGATGTAAATGATCCGGAGGCTTACGACAAGGACGGAAAGAGCAAGGAGAGCTTCTACAACAGGGCGTTCGTGAACCTGGACAACCTGGACGGAAATTACGGGGAGCTGGAAACGGATGCCGGAGTGCGCTACGAAAAGGACGGCCGGTCCTGGTTCGGCGACCAGAAAAAGGACGCCGTGTCCTATTACAGCGGGACGGCAGGTAAGAATACGGACGAAAAGGTGGTGATTAAGGACGGTGAGAAGCTTCCGGTTCCCACCACGGTGACAGACATCAACGGCGTGTCCATTGAGAAAAACTTTGGGGACAACTGGAACCAGAAGGAAAAGGAGGAGAAAGACCGTTACGCCTACGACACGGCCGCGGGCCTGAAGGTGTTAAGCCCCATGGGCTACGGCAGGGTCAGCACCAGCAGGCCTCTGGAAAGCCGAAACGGCAAAGCCCAAGACCCGGCCTACAGATCCACCGACGATATTGTCATGTACCTGGCGGAGACAAGCCTGGTGCGGGGGGCGGTGGGAGAGGTGTGCACGATCTCCAATCTGCCGCTGTACGGCGTGGGACGGGATATCAACCGGCCTGATCTGACGGCGGAGAATTACAAGAAATATGACGCCTACAAGGTGACCACCACGGTGACGGAGGTCAGGACCGGGCGCTGGTACGTGCCGCTCAGCGAGCTCTGCGGCAATACGCCTGAGGAGATGGAGAAATACAAAGAGAAGCTGGAAGAAAATCTCCAGGTGAAGGTGTATTACACGCTGCGCAGCGAGACCGGGGATCTGCGCCAGACCATTGAGGACGGCTTCGACATCGGCAGCCATTACGACGGCGACGAGAGTAAGCCGCTCATCTGGCATCGCCTGGGTGCAAAGGACGGGGAGAACCCGGACGGCGCTTCCCTGTGGGAGCAGCAGACCATCGCGGTACCGAAGGAGATTCGGGACGATATCAACCAGATCATGTGGATGGTGACCTCGGAAAACCCGGAGAAATATCCGATCCCGGCGGGCTTCCGTCTGGATGTGGACGTCAACTACAACGAGGAAGGGAAGCAGGATGCCCACGAGTTTGAAAACACGGGCACAGGTATGAATGTGGGCCACTATCCCAACCATTACCAGTATTTTGAGACGGCGTCGCCCAGCAGCGCAACGCCGGCCGAGGCGCAGCGGGACGATGTGGCCACCAACGGCGGCCTGATCAATATGCGTCTGGGGGCTTACAGCTCCGACGGACAGGCGATCAAGAGCGACAGCTACACGGCCAACTACACCGATATCTACGTGAACTACAGCGACGGCAAGTACTGCCGGCTTGTGAGCAGCGACGAGAGGGTGGAGGGCAGCTCCAAGGTGCCGTATCCGGAATTGTTCTCGCGTTCCGGTATGATCCTGGTGCTGTATACGCCTGTGGGTGAGATGAAGATCGACGGCAAATACCTGGAGTTTATCCAGCGAACGCCGGAGGGAGACCAGCTTCCCCAGGATCAATGCTATTACAAGTGGAACGACGAGATTAAGCTGAAGGACAGCAGCAAGGTGGTTTCCTACACCTGCACGCTGGACAATATCGAGAACGAGCGTTTGGAGAAGTATACGGATTCCGAGGACAGGGAGGATATTTTCGTCAATCCCACCATCGTGATCCGGGTGCCGCCGCTGCTGGCCATCAATCCCAACACGCTGACCTATGTGCCCTACGACGAGGTTGCAAGCGATTTATCCGTGCCGCTCAATCCGGAATATAAACGTAAGAATTCCTACAGCGAGACGGAGCCTCTGTTCTGGACCTACCGGGTGGTGCACAGGGATTATGACAGAAACGGCAACTATACCACCGAGACGGCGCCCTCGGATTTTACGGACGTGACGCTGAACGCGGAGGAGATCCAGCCCTATAAGCAGAACGGAAATGAAAACCTGTTGAAATTCTTCTTTAAGGGCAGGCTGATGCCGGGCGACACCATTGTAATCCAGTATATGGCCAGGGTTACCACCACCAACGAGGCCGACCCATTGGCCAAGGGGGAGAACAAGGTGACCTACGGTTACGCCACGGACGACGTGGGACAGCCCAAATGGGTGAAATGGACGGCAGGGGACGGGGAGGCCCAGGACGTGGGCTCCCATCAGATTAAGGATGTCAACAACTACGACGAGGACGACTCCACCTCCGACACCCTGCTGGAAATCAAGAACGATATTATTGCATTTGACACAGTGATGTCCTTCCCGAAGTTCAAGGCCGTGACCACGGTGCTGGAGCCGGGCGAGAGCTCATCCACCACCGGGCTTCCGGTTCCTGTGCTGGAGGGAGAGTATTACCGTTATAAGTTGAACATGCGCAACAGCCAGGTGTATACGCCTGGAGAGCCGGCCGCAGGCCTGAAACTGAACCCGGTATTCTACGATATCCTGCCCTATGAGGGTGATACGAAAATTACGGGAAGCGAATCAGGAGGCAAGTGGAGCGCGCCGGGCAGAGGCTCCAAGTGGAATCCGTGGCTGGAGCCTGAGCAGGAGAACTTCACGCTGAGAGCTACCAGCAACGCGGACGACCAGGGAACGGTGGACGACAAGTTCGAGATCGTGTTCCCGGAGGAGGACTACAAGATATGGGTGGGTCCCGTGGAGGTGTCCAGAGACGGTGGCGGGCAGATCACGGATCTCAAGCCAGCCGGGCTGGAATCCATTTATTCCGTGGAGACCAGAAGCCGCATCAAGGACAGCGAGGACAACTTCTTCCAGGCTCTGGGCCTGAGCGCCCTCGACGAGGAGCCGACGCTCAACTGGACGGTGACCGGGCTGGAGGAGGCTGATGTGAAAAAGCATCATGTAACCCTTCAGGAGTTAAAGGAATACCGCGAAAACAGCGGCATGACCCAGGCGCAGTATGAAGAAATCCGCAAGGGAATGCGGGATATCGCAGTGACCTTCAACAACTGGGAGGGACAGAAGGACGAGCTTTACCGGATGTACGCCTCCTCAGACTTCTGGCTGGTCTACGAGGTGGAGACACCGCTCAATCTGCCGGTTTACTCTGCGGACAGAGCCACCGTTTCGGACGAGGCGCTGAAAACGCAGATCGGCCGCTATAAGGCGGGCAACAGCTTTGTGGGAACCGCAAAGGACGTGTATACGGCCGAATCGGCCGTGCTGGAGGTGTATGTGCACAATCCGGCGGACCGCACCCAGATCGGCGACTACGTGTGGCTGGATACCAACCTCAACGGAATGCAGGATGAAATCATCTACGAGGTTCCCGAGACTGGCACGGACTTCAGCCGCAAGCTTCCGAAACGGGTCAAAGAGGTGGACGAGTATGGGAATATCACCTATGTGCCCGATTGGGGCAAGAATGGAGACCAGTTAAAGCCTGATCCCGGAATCAACGGCGTCAGGGTGGAACTGTTAAACGGGCTTGGACAGCCCTGCAACTACGATGGGGAAGCTGTGGAAGCAGAACCTACGGCAGGCGTGGACAAGTTCGGCAGGCCGCTGTACTACAAGCTGGATGAGAACGGGGACCCGCTTTTGGACGGCTCCATGACCAGCAGCGCAACGACGCCCTACGGCCCCTTGAGCTGCATTACCAAGTCAGACCGTTACGGCAACCAGGGCTATTACATTTTCCCCAATTTAAAGGACGGGGAGTACCGGCTGCGCTTTACCATGCCGGAGGAGTACAACGAGTACGGCCTGACCACCTGGGAGATCGGAAATGAAGACGATCTGGTCACCATGGAGGTGGTGGAGCCCGGCGAGACGTGGTCACCCGGTAATTCCAACAGCGCGGTGGGAACATTTATTGCACAGAACCTGACTTTTGTCACCGCGGACAAGATTCACGCGGACAGCAAGTCCAAGGACGAGGAACGGGTCAGCTACGACGTGGGAGTGGGCCTTCCGGTGCGCTACGGCGGCGTAACATGGCTGGACGAGCAGGAGGACGGACTGGCGGAGCACGGATACGACGGATATTACGATAATGTGGAGAACCCACATCCGGATCATCAGACGGATTCCTACACGGAAGCTGGATTCAGCCACAGCTATGAGAACGCGGACGGGACGAAGTACGGGGAAGGCGTGACGGTTGTCGCCTGTATCAAGGGCGAGGAGCGGGATGAGCAGGGCAATATCGTGCCTGCGATTGATATGCACGGCAAGCCTATGATTACCAGGCCGCTGCCGGGCCGCAGCACCACCCGCACCATGGAGATTTTAAAAGAGGAATATGAGCGGTTAAAGGCTGAGGACGAGGCGATTCGCGCCGCGGGCGGTACGGAGTCAGAGCTGACCAGATTGAGGACGGCTTACGACGAGCTACACCGGAAGTATCCGTCCCGCTATCCGGAGCTGCCGGCCATTGACGCGACTCCCGACGAGGCGGAGCTGGAGGCGATTTTTGAGCCGTTTGTAGGGACTTACGAGTTCAAATACATGGTTCCGGGTCAACAGTACGTATTTTATGCGATTCCGCCTGCTGAACAAGGGACGGGCAAGAAGATTTACAAGATGTCCAAGACCATTGCCGGCGATCCGCTGGCCAGCTGGTACGAGAATACCGGCCGTTACAACGGTTGGACCAAAGAATTTACCGCTGGGATTCCCATGGACAACGGCCAGGAGCTGGTGGTGAAGAATCAGGCGGGGCGCGTGCTCCGTTACCAGGATCAGAGAGTGATTGATTTTGGTCTGGTCGCCGTCGACAACACCATGATATCCGGTATTGTGTGGGATGACAGCACGGACCGGGAGGTACTGCCCAACGGCTCCTACGCACCCTATGACGGCGTGCGCAGGGACGGCTACGAGGGCATCGGGAACGTGACTGTGGACCTGTACGCTTACGGATGGGTGGAGGACAAGGGCTGGTGGCCGTTGGAGAAGGAGGACGGAGAGCTGAAGTTCGTCGACGACCTGACGGCAGCCACGCCGTCGGAGGCCAAACCCATGGAATCCACCGTGACCACGGCCGGAGGCGAGTGGCAGTTTAAGCTGAAGCCTGTGCTGGAAGCCGGAGATCCGGGAAGCAAGGAGAATTACCTGGTGGGCTACCGTGTCCGGATACCGGAGATACCGGCCGCATACACCCTGACTACCATGCATCGGGAGCTTGACGGAGTGGATGAGATCGAATTTGTGGACAGCGATCTGTCGGGCAACACCTGGCTGTACGCCAGAAGGGAACCCGGTCAGTGGCTGAACCTGGAGAAAGACGTGTTTGACTACACCGATCCGGCTGCTGCGAGCATTTATCTGCCTTATGAGAGGGCGGAGACGGACGAGAACGGAAAACCGGATCCAAATCTCCACACCATACGGCTGGGCGAGGTTTACTACGATTACGACGCCCAGAGAACCATTGAGCATGTGGATGCAGGCCTTGTGCCTTACGCCAAAGGCTCGGTGAACGGAATTGTGTGGAATGACGCCCAGATGGTGGATGGAAAGGCGTTTTACGACGGAATCCGCAGGCCCGGGGAAAAGGGAGTCGAGGACGTGCAGGTAACGCTCCAGTACAGAATCGGCGATGCGGATTACGCCACCAAATCAGAGGCGGACTATGCTGAGGAACCGGATACGGATTACAGTCGGGACGAAAACATCATCCCGGATGGCACCTATGTGAACCTGTTCCGCTTTGACCCGGACTACTATCAGCCCTGGGCGGACGACACCGGAGAGGCCTACTGGATCAGCGGCAATTATATACTGCCGCGCACCCTGGAGGCGGAGGAGCGGTTCCTCGAGGACGCAAGAACTGAGGAACAGCGAATTGACAGCTTAAAGAGAGAGTTGGAGGAGCTGATCCGGCAGCAGGCAAGCGAGGTCAACGAGCTGAGCGGCCTGCAATCCAAGCTGGGAAGCGCGGAGAACGCTAAAATGTCGTGCCAGGCGCAGCTGGATGAGAAGTATGAAAAGCAGAGCGCCAGCGAACACGAACGGGCGGAAGTGGAGGGCCGCAAGGCACGTCTCGAGGTCTTAATCGAGGTGCGCCAGCAGTCCATCAAGGAATTGAAGGACGATCTGAAGCAGGATCACACACAGGAAGAGATCGAAGAAATTAATGAAAAGATCTCGAAACTGGAAACGGAAAAGGCAGGCTACGAGAAAGAGCAGCGCGAGGCAGAGGCAGCGTACCAGCAGCTTAACACGCAGATTTGGGAGATCGGAAACGAGATCAGGGAGCTGCAGAGCAAGATGGAGAGCTGCGAGCTGGAGATCAGCGCTCTGAAACGGCAGATCAGCCTGAAACAGACGGATCTGGAAAAACTGGCCGAGGAGATCGCCGGGAAGCGCAAAGAGAGCGAGATGGTTTACGTCGGGACGGCCAATGTCCGCACTGACAGGGACGGCTGTTACGCCTTTGAGTCTCTGCCTATGTTCGACGAGGAACAGCCGGTCCGGGAGGGCGGGAAGCGCCGGGAGGCCTTTATCCAGCCTGAGCCGTACCGCTACCGCATACTGGTCGAGAAGGCGTCCGGGCTGAACTTTACATACCTGAAGGTGCGGACCGCCGGTGCCAACGAGAATAACGACTCGGATGTGGGTGTTTTGACCAGATACGACTATGAGAACGGCAACATAAATCGGTACGGGGTGGGACGGACCAGCCTGGGAGTCAGCGACAGCTTTAGTCTGCTGGAGGTGATGAGTGCGGATGTGAACGCCTATGACGGCAGATTCCACCTGCGCCAGGACCGGGACGTACCGGACAGCGTGCGGGCGAAGCGCCACGCGCTCAGGGATGCCGGGTTATTGGCATTTGAGAACCGAGTTGTCATTGGAGATTACGTCTGGGAGGACGCCGACGGCGACGGAATCCAGGACGAGAATGAGAGAGGAGTGAAAGGAGCGGCCGTCATATTGTTCCGCTACAATCCGGAGGGAGAAGAGACCTATTACACCTATGAGCTGGTGGACAAGGAAGACGTCACGGCCACAGCCTCCAACGCGGTGGCCACGCCGGATTCGGCCCACGGCACTCTGATGGCTTCCGGAAATGCCTGGCTTGCAGGCAACGGGACCGATGTGACAGAAGCGGGAACGACGAAAATCCGGATTACGGGGACAGCGGTCCGCAAGGGAACGTGGGAACCCTGCGCCGATCTGGACGGGGTGAGCCTTTGTTATACGGATGAGAACGGGCACTATGAGTTCCAGGTGCCGGTAGGGGACATGAGCCCTGAGAGCGCGCTCAATACGGTGTACCGTTACCGGGTTCAGGTTTACCAGCCGGACGGCGCGGAGACCTGGAGATGGGCCGGTATCGGAAGAACCAAGGACGAAAAGCTGGACAGCAACGTGGTGCCGGCCAATGCGTTTATGGATCTGACCAGGAAAACCCTGGACGAACAGTTTGCAGAGCTGCTGGAGGGCGGTTCCCTGCCTGTGGGCGCAGAGCTCAGCGTGGCGGGAATTTACGATCCGTCGGACGGCGAAAACGGCCGTCTCTCTCCGGTGGGAGCTGTAAATGGTATGCCGGCCTACGGCGTGTACCGGGCGGCAGTGTCGGCGGAATTTGTCATTTACGACGGCAAGATATCGGAAGAGCCGGGCTGGACCATTGATCTGCGAAAGATCAGGAACGACTTAAACCAGGATGCCGGCCTGACTGCGCCTGAGAAAGAGAAGGAACCCGACAAACCGGACCACGGTCATACCGGAGGCGGCGGAGGCGGCGGAAGCGCTGTGCCGAACCTGCCCAAGATAATCGAGGCGATCATCCGGGGAGAAGATCCCGAGGATGTGCCGCCGCTGTTTACGATCCCCAAGACCGGCGTAGTGCCGGCGGGCCTGACGGCGCTGGGAATCGCGGCGGCAGCCGGAGTCGTTCTCCTGCTGACAAAACGCAAAAAAGAGGACGAGGAATAACAGACAGAGGAATATAAGCATGAATAACAAACAGATGAAAGACCGGATGGCGGCGTTTGCCGCCGCCGTCCGAAGGAAACCGTGCGCCGCAGCTTTTGCTGCGGCTGCGGTTATCCTGGCGGCCGCGCTGCTGTGCATCATGGGGCCGGGGCGGATTTTTTCCGGGATATTCCGGGACCAGACCGGTTTAGCCATGGTGCAGGAGGGCGACAAGGCCGCGGTGAACAAGGATAAGGACCGGGGGCAGGTGCTGCGGGTTTACACCAATGATGCCGTCGGCGTGACCAATCCGGCCTACGCCGCTTCCGCCGGGGACAAGGCGGCCTGCTCCGTGATGTTTGAACCCCTGATGCGCCGTGGCGCGGACGGAAGTCTGGAACCGGTGCTGGCGCGTCAGGCCCTGATGGAGGAGGACGGAAGCAGCTGTACCATACGCCTGAAGAAAAACGTGCGCTTTAGCGACGGCGCGCCTCTGACCGCGCAGGACGCTGCGTTTTCCATTGCCGCCATGTGCGCGGTCGAGGAGGAGGGAAGCGGACCCTACGGAAATATCAGCGGGGCGTCGGCGTTTCGAAACGGGGAGGGGGAACTGCCGGAGGGAATCCGGGTAGCGGACGAGCTGACGGTGGAACTCACGTTTGCGGTCCCGTCCCCGGACAACCTGCGGATTCTGGAGACGAAAATCCAGAAAAGACCGGAGTCGCTTTCCGGCGGCCTGATACCGGCTTTGCAGCAGCTGTCCATGGACGGCGTGGGGACCGGCCCGTACTACAAGGCCAGGATCCGGGAGGGAAGCGGAATCCGTTTGGAGGCCAACCAGGAGTACCGGGGGAAAATACGGGATATCAAGGCTGTGGAGTTTGTATTCTACGGCACCTATGAGATGGGCACGGCCATTGAGGAGCAGCAGATCGACGTGGCCTTTTTCTCCGCCGAGTCGGCGCTGTTCGACCGCTTTTTTGCGGCAAAGCAGTTTACGATCTATGAGAAACCGGGTGAGGGGATCTACTACATGGCCCTGAACCGGAACAACCAGCTGCTTTACATTCCAGCGGTGCGCCGGGCCATCGCCCTTTCCATTGACCGGGATCATTTTGCGGGCGGCGGCCTCTCCGCGTATCTGGTGAAGGCGGAGGGCATCGCGCCCGAGGACAGCGCCTTTGCCGCCGGGAGTATGGCTTTCAACCAGAAGGAGGCAGCTGCTCTGATGGAGCAGGCCGGCGAGAAGTACGGGAATTTAAAGAGCCACCTGCATCTGCCGGTGATGGCGGGCAACAAGCTGCAGGAAAGCCTGGCCAAGGAGATCAAACGGGACTTAAAAGAGATCGGCTTTGACGTGGAGATCGTGCTTCTGGACCAGGCCGGCTACCTGCGGCAGGTGTATATGCTGCAGGATTTTGATTTGATTTTATCCGGCTCCGGCGGCTGGGGTTACCCGTCGGCCTGGGCCGGTCTGACGGAGGATATGCAGGGCCTTCCCACCGCCTGCAACAGCAACGAGCTGAATGAAGCGCTGGCGGAGCTTGGCAGGGCATACAGCGAGAAGGCGTTGACCGCTGCCTGGAGGAAGGCCGATGAGACGGCCGGCCGCCAGGTGCCGGTGGTGCCGTTAGCCCGGCCAAAGCAGTTTCTGGCCGTGTCCGCGGACCTCTCAGGCTACCGCATCACCCGCTACGACGACTTTTTTGAGAATATACAGGAAATACGGGTGAAATAGATGGTGAGAAAATGGATACGCAGGGTCTGTCTGGCGGTGATTGCCGTCTGCCTGGCAGTGGCGGCGGCGGACGCGTTTTCGCTGTACCGCGAGGAAACGGGCTACGACGAGATTTGGCGGCAGGCTTACCACATGCCGGAGCGGGCAAAGCGGAACCATGATCAGGCGGGGGGAGTGGATTTGGAGGCGCTGCGCGCCCTGAACCCGCAGTGCGTGGGCTACATCAGCATCGAGGACACTCCCTTAAGCTACCCCGTGATGCAGACCGACGAGGAGGACGGCATGTTTTACTTAACCCACGCCTTCGACCGTTCCTATCACGGCAACGGGACGCCCTTTCTGGATGTGCGCTGCGATACTGAAACACCCTCGGACAACCTGATCGTCTATGGGCATAACACGCGCAACACCAAGATGTTCAGCTGTCTGCGTTTTTACCGCGAGGAGGAATATTTTAAGGAACACCCCCTGATCCGGTTCGACCACGATCAGGGCGGAGACTACCGGATATTCGCGGTGCTGTTTTCCAGTCTTTCGGACCAGGAGAACCGCGATATTTTTCAGATGATCCGGCGGGATCCGCAAAAGCCGGAGCAGTGGGATGCGTTCCTGCAGTACCTGGCAGAGCACAGCCTGTACGACACCGGGGTGAAAGCGGAGGCGGAGGACAAAATCCTCACCCTGTCCACCTGCTACCGTCCCATCGACAACGGCAGGGTGCTGATATTTGCCAAAAAGATTGAGGATTGAGAGGGGAACCTGACGGGCTTTGTGCCGGGCCAGGTTCTCCTTTTTTGGATTGCAATGGGCCGCTGGCGCAGCCTGGGCGCGATTAGCTGGCGCGCAATGGGCGGGCGGCCCGCTGTCACGGCGCGATTTATCCTGTATTCAGAGAAAAATATCCCCGTCCCCCTATTGAAGCCGCAAACTGTTTACGCTATAATATCATATACGCAAGGGGTGGGACGGACGCCGGAGGGCGGACGCAATGAATACAGAGAGCGGGAGTGAGGATGGATCGACGCGTTGAACAGGCGGTAGAGTATATCACAGAGCTGGCCGGCGAAGAGGGCCGGGCCGGATGTCTGGTGATACGAATCTACGACGCTGTTGAGATTACCAATCGAGAAATCAAAAAATTTGAGAGACAGGTGAACGGACCAAAAATATTTTTCTGCGAATACGGACAGGAGAATATCCAGGAGCCGTTCATGCCGTTTATGGGGATACTGAGCGATTTTCTGGGAGAGCTGGACGATGCGGAGCTGGAGCGCGTTTTTGAACAGTGTGATGTATACAACTGCCACCGACAGATATTGAAGTCCTATCTGAGAACAGGACTGGCGGTCAGGCCTGAGGATCTGATCCTGGACGAGCTCGCCTTTGAGCAGAAGCGCATGGCGGAGGCGCTTTTTAACCTGACGGTATGGTGCTCCGGCCGGCGGCCCTTCGTGCTGATCCTGAACAGCTTTCAGCGGGCCAGCGCGCTGACCATGGACCTGGTGCGGCGTCTGATGGAGTCGGGGGACCGCCATATGGTCCATATGGTGATCCTCTACGATGTTTTGGAGAGTCCGGCCGTATATTTGCAGGAGACGTGGGACGAGTGGCTGGAGGCGGCTCAGAGCTGGGGACAACTGCTGGAATTTGAGAGCTATTCCGACCGGTACCGGAATACTGCCCAGGAGGGCATCCGGCTGTCCGAGGAGCACATGGGGGATATGCTGCAGCGCCTGTACAACCTGGTGGGGATGCTGGATTTATACCAGGCGGAGTATTACCTGGAGATGATCGACAACAGGCTGAATATTGAGAACAGCAGTATTTCCAACCACTACCGCATCCAGGTGCTGGTTCTGCACGCCTACGTGATGATCTGCCTGAAGAACTTTTCCAGAGCCCTGTCGCTGTGCGAGCTGCTGGGTAATTTCGATGAAAAGGGGGCAAAGAACAGCAGGCACTACCTGTTGGCCCTGGCCTATATGCACTCGGGCCGCCTGGACCTGGCGGGGGAATGCCTTAACCTGCGGCAGCCGGTTAAGGATCAGGAGGATATCGGGGCGTTCAAGTTTCGCCTGCTGCGCGCAAAAATCCGCATGGGCGGCTGGGACCGCATGAACTTCTGCCTGGAGGATGTCCCGGTGGAGGAGGAGCTTCTGCAGAAGGCGGAGCAGCTGGGATATTATAACCATCTGGCCTACATGCGCATATACGGCAGGGACAACAGCGCGGAGGGCGTGGAGCGCTTTTTGAGCGACGAGACCGCTCTGCCGGAATTTGGCCGCGCCCTGGCCTGGGCAAAGTCCGTGGGAAACCGCGTGCTGGTGGACAAGGCCTACTGCCGCAACAGCATGATTGCGGCCTACAACGGGCGCAATGATGTATCCAACTGTTATCATTTTAAATGCTATCAGGCCCTGGAAGGGCAGGAATGCCTGGAGCTGGCGCGAATCTACAACGGTCTGGGTTACAATTACATCATGCTGGGGGAGTACGGCCGGGCGGGGACTGCCTTTGTGCAGGCGCTGCAAATCTACCGCCGTCTGGGCGGCGACGTGGTGAGGGAGGCGGCCGGAACCTACTACTACATGGGTCTTAACGCTCTGGCGCAGGAACAGTTCGTCAAGGCGCAGGAATATTTCCAGCGGTCCATGCGGATCATGGGACGCCTGGGCATATACGGCCAGAGGTTCTGCGATTTGGGCCAGTTTTACTGCCTGATGGCGCTGTGCTGTATGTACGGGCACAGCGGGGCCGACGCCAAGGTATACTTAAACAGGGCCAGGCAGATCCTGGAGCATATGGAGGGCTGCGTCCGCCCGGTCCGGGATAACGCCAGGGCCTCGGTCAGCGGAGACCTGTTTTTGTACCACTATGCCATGGGGCTTAGTTTCATGCTGGAGCGGGATTACCAGAGGGCGCAAATCTGCATGGAGCGGGCGGAAATTCATGTTCAAAGGGCCAGGCCGGACCAGCGGATCTGCCGCGCCATGTACCGCCGTGACAGGGTGGAGCTGTTCGTGCGCACGGGACGCATGGGCGAGGCGGAGCAGGAGCGGCTGCGCATTCGGCTGGACGAGGAGTCCGGGAGGAGGATTCCGGCAGGGGCGCGAAATCCGCACATCCCTCCGTCCATGAAGCTGGAGGGCGCGCCGGAGGAACGGCTCATCCGTGATATGGAGCGGGAGATCGAGCTGCTGGCCAAGAGCTGGGAAAAGGAGTGCCAGTATTGGAAGCAGAGAAACAACCGCCGTTTTGTGTCCAACTGGATCCGCCTGCTGAACAATGTGGACGACATACGCAGGCAGGACAAGCTGAAGCTGATGGTCAGCCTGTTTGAGCGGCATTTTGGCGTTGACGGCCTGATGTACGTCCGCTTCCCGGCGGAGGGAAGCGGCGGCGTGTATTACAGCGATCTGGACTGCGCGGTGGGGCAGCGGGAGACAGAGGCTTTCCGCCGCTTTTTTGAGAAGCGCCAGCAGGGGTTTGCGGTGTCACGCTTTACCGGCCATTTCGGGCAGTACCGTGAGGTCACGGAGCCCTTTTACGAGGACAGGCTCTGCGCCATGGCCGGAATCCCGTTTTTCAACAACAACCGCCTGGAGTGCGCGGTATTTGTGGTGATCTATATGCGGGCCAGCTATATTTACGAGGCCATGAACTATGCCATCAGCGAGGAGGAGCTGGACATCTTCGAGATGATATTCTGCCAGCTCAACAGCGTGATCTGCCGCAGCGAGAAGGACGCCGAGCTGAGGCGGATTCAGGAGGAGCTAAGGCTGGCGGCCACCACGGACCAGCTGACCGGAATCCTGAACCGGGAGGGCTTTTACCGCAGGCTGCGCGGCCTTCTGGCCCACGGGGAGAGGCAGATGGGCTTGCTGTATATTGACCTGGACAATTTTAAAAACTGCAACGACCGCTTCGGCCACCTGGTGGGCGACGCGGTGCTGCGGGAGATCGCCGGGGTGTTTGAGGGGGCCTGCGGCAGATCCGAGCTGGCGGTGCGCTTCGGCGGAGACGAGTTTGTGATCTGCGTCCCCAACGCAGGGCAGGAAACGCTGGAGGAGCTGGCCCGAAAGATTTACGGGGAGCTGGAGAGCAGGGAGTATTTTCTGGGCACGCTGCGCAGGTACGTTGCGGAAAAGCCCATCGACTGCCGGGACGGCATCTCCTGCTCCATCGGCATCGCCTGCGGCCGGGTGTCCACGGTTCAGGATGTAAACCGCCTGCTGTGCCGGGCCGACAATATGCTTTACGAGGCAAAAAAGGGCACAAAAGGCATATATTTTGTGAGTCATGAATAGAATGCAACCAACTATCGCTCTATTTATAAAATTTTCTGAAAATCCATGTCATTTCCCTAGTCAGGCATCATTTTTTGTAGTAAAATAAGGGAATAGGCAATATAATAGAGATAGGGGGAGTGGTGGATGAACATTCGCGAATCGATGGAAGCCCTTGAGGAACAGTATTTAAGCCCGTACGCGTCGCTCTCTTCCCGCTCGCGGGGAAGGGACAGGCCGGAGGAGCTGTGCGATATACGGCCTGAATACCAGCGGGACCGGGACCGGATTCTGCACTGCAAGGCCTTTCGCCGGCTCAAGCACAAGACCCAGGTGTTTCTGGCGCCCGAGGGTGACCACTATCGGACGCGCCTGACCCACACGCTGGAGGTCAGCCAGATCGCCAGGACCATTGCCAAATCCCTTTGCCTGAACGAGAGCCTGACCGAGGCCATCGCCTTAGGCCACGACCTGGGCCACACGCCCTTCGGCCATTCCGGCGAGTTCATCCTGAACCAGATTTGCGAGGACGGCTTCGCCCACTACGAGCAGAGCGTGCGCGTGGTGGAGCTGCTGGAGAAGGGCGGGAGGGGTCTTAACCTGACCTGGGAGGTGCGGGACGGGATTTTAAACCATCGGACCGCGGGGCACCCCAACACGCTGGAGGGCGCCATAGTCCGCCTCTCCGACAAGATCGCCTACATCAACCACGACATCGACGACGCCATCCGCGCCAGGATGTTTGTGGAGGAGCAGCTGCCTGCCGTCTACACCGATATTCTGGGGCACAGCGTGCGGGAGCGGCTCAACACCATGATCCACGACATTATCCTGAACAGCCTGGGAAAGCCGGAGATCAAGATGTCTCCGGGCATGGAGGAAGCCATGCAGGGGCTGCGGCGCTGGATGTTTGAGAACGTGTACAAGAACGACATTCCCAAGGCCGAGGAGGGAAAGGCGCAGCAGATGATCGCCTCCCTGTACGACTACTATCTAAAGCACGTGGACCGGCTGCCGGAGGAATACCTCTTTTTGATGGAGGAGCGGGGCGAGAAGAAGAGCCGGGTGGTGTGCGATTACATCGCCGGGATGAGCGATATCTATGCCATCGATCTGTTTGAGGATCTGTTTGTGCCCCAGCGGTGGAATGTTCTGTGAATTTTGCCCGCCTTCATGGATCAGATGAGGCGGGAATTTTAGTTAAATGTCATGGGCCCCAGGCGGTCCATGGCGGCCAGGAGGGAGAACTTTTCATGTACTATCCGGATGAAGTCATTGAAGAAGTGAGAATGAAGAATGACATCGTGGATGTGATTTCGGGATATGTGAAGCTTCAGAAGAAGGGGGCCAGCTATTTCGGGCTGTGCCCCTTCCACAATGAGAAGTCTCCGAGTTTTTCCGTGTCCCCGGGCAAGCAGATGTATTACTGCTTCGGCTGCGGGGCCGGGGGAAATGTGATCACATTTCTGATGGAATACGAGAACTACACCTTCCCCGAGGCGCTGCAGTCTCTGGCGGACCGGGCGGGGGTGAGTCTGCCGAAGATGGAGTACGGCAGGGAGGCCCGGGAACAGGCGGACTTCAGGGCCAGGCTGCTGGAGGTCAACAAGCTGGCGGCCAACTATTTTTACTATCAGCTGAAGCAGCCTCAGGGGCAGCTGGGCTACCAGTACCTCCACGACAAGCGGGGGCTGAAGGATGAGACGATCCGCCGTTTCGGCCTGGGCTACGCCAACAAGACCAGCGACGACCTGTACCGGTACCTGAAGGAAAAGGGATATGAGGATTCATTTTTAAAAGAGACCGGGCTGGTGACCGTGGAGGAGCGCGGCGGGCGGGACAAGTTCTGGAACCGGGTGATGTTCCCCATCATGGATGTGAACAACCGGGTGATCGGCTTCGGAGGCCGGGTAATGGGCGACGGGGAGCCGAAATATCTCAACTCGCCGGAGACAAAGCTGTTCGACAAGAGCCGCAATCTCTACGGCCTGGGCTACGCCAGGACGTCCAGGGAGAAGTTCTTTTTGATCTGCGAGGGTTATCTGGACGTGATTTCCCTTCACCAGGCCGGCTTTACCAACGCGGTGGCCTCGCTGGGCACGGCCTTCACCACCCAGCACGCCAACGTGCTCAAGCGCTACACGGAGCAGGTGATCCTGACCTACGACAGCGACGGCGCCGGGGTCAAGGCGGCGCTGCGGGCGATTCCCATCCTGAAGGAGGTGGGCATGTCCATCAAGGTGCTGAACATGCGTCCCTATAAGGACCCGGACGAGTTCATCAAGAACATGGGGGCTGAGGCCTTCCGGGAGCGCATCGGGGAGGCGAGAAACAGCTTCATGTTCGAGGTGGACGTGCTGAAGAAGGACTACCAGCTGGAGGATCCGGAGCAGAAAACGAAGTTTTATCTGGAAACGGCCAAGATGCTGCTGCGCTTCGGGGAACCCCTGGAGCGGGACAACTACATCCAGGCCGTTTCCAGGGAACATATGATCCCCTACGAGGAATTGCGCCAGCTGGTGAACCGGCTGGGAATGTCCATGGGACTGAAGGCGGGGGAGAGCTACGCGCCGGGAGGGCGGACAGGCCGTCCGTCCCAGGCGGGGGACGCTCCCTCCCAGGGCCGCGCCGCGCGTGGGCTGGAGGCAGGAGCGGGGCAGGGGCCCGGCGGACCGCCCGGCTCCGACGAGGGCTACGGCGCCCGGTCCCCAGGCGCGAAACGGGAGAAGCGCTCCGCCAAGGAGGACGGAATCCGCAAGTCACAGCGGCTTCTGCTCACCTGGCTGATCGAGAACCCGGAGCTGTTTGACAAGATAGAAGGAATCATAACGGCCGATGATTTTGTGGAGGATTTGTACCACCAGGTGGCGGATGAAGTGTTTAAGGGCCACGCGGCGGGGAACTTAAATCCCGCGGCCATACTCAGCCGATACATCAACGACGAGGACCAGTACAAGGAGGTCGCAGCGCTGTTCAATGCCAGCCTGAGCGATTCTCTGAGTAACGAGGAACAAAAGAAGGCGTTTTCGGAGACCGTGTACAAGGTGCGCAAGAACAGCCTGGACACGGCCAGCAAAAATGCGAAGGACATTGCCGGGCTGCAGGAGATTATCCGGCAGCAGGCGGCGCTAAAGCAACTGCGAATCACCCTGGACTAGAGCGCGTTTGGGGCAGGGGCAGAAAGCCGTTGAAATGCATTTTGGCAAAGAGGGGTGGACCGATATGGACGAAAAGACCGTTGGATTCGAGGAAAAGCTGGCAGGCTTGCTGGCGGAGGCGAAGAAAAAGAAGAATGTGCTGGAGTACCAGGAGATCCTGGACTTTTTAGGCGCCCCGCCTCCGGACGGCGACCAGCTTGACCAGATATTTGAATTCCTGGATCAGAACCGGGTGGACGTGCTCCAGGCGGACGGAAAGGGCGATCTGGACCCGGACCTTTTTCTGGAGGAGGAGCTGGAGGAGGAAGAGGAGATCGATGTGGAGCACATCGACCTCTCGGTGCCCGAGGGCGTAAGCCTGCAGGACCCGGTCCGCATGTACTTAAAGGAGATCGGCAAGATACCGCTGCTGGATATGGAGTCGGAAACACGGCTGGCCAGGCAGATGGAGCTGGGGGACAGGGAGGCGGCCAAACGTCTGGCCGAGTCCAACCTGCGCCTGGTGGTGAGCATCGCCAAGCGGTACGTGGGCAGAGGGATGCAGTTTCTGGACCTGATCCAGGAGGGGAATCTGGGGCTGATCAAGGCGGTGGAAAAGTTCGATTACCGCAAGGGATATAAATTCAGCACCTACGCCACCTGGTGGATCCGCCAGGCCATCACCCGTTCCATTGCGGACCAGGCGCGGACCATCCGCATACCTGTCCACATGGTGGAGACCATCAACCGCCTGGTGCGCACCTCCCGCCAGCTGCTTCAGGAGCTGGGGCGGGAACCCACCACCGAGGAGATCGCGGCCCGGGCGGAGATGTCTGTGGAGCGGGTGTCCGAGATTCTGAAAATGTCCCAGGAGCCCGTATCCCTGGAGACGCCCATCGGCGAGGAGGAGGACAGCCATCTGGGGGATTTTATCCAGGACGACAACGTCACCGTGCCCCAGGATGCGGCCACCTACACGCTGCTGCACGAGCAGCTGATGGAGGTTTTGACCACCTTGACCGAGCGGGAGCAGCGGGTGCTGCGCCTGCGGTTCGGCCTGGACGACGGCCGTCCGCGGACCCTGGAGGAGGTGGGACGGGAGTTCAACGTCACCAGGGAGCGGATCAGACAGATCGAGGCCAAGGCCCTGCGCAAGCTGCGCCACCCCAGCAGAAGTAAAAAGTTAAAGGATTATCTGGATGAATAGAATAACGAATGATACGACGGAAAAGACAGTGAAATTATCCGCCCGCCTGGCCGCGGTAGCCTCCTTTGTGGAGCCCGGCAGCCGGGTGGCGGACGTAGGCACGGACCACGGTTACATCCCCATCTATCTGGTGCAGACGGGGATCGCGCAGCGGGCGCTGGCCATGGATGTGCGCCCCGGCCCCCTTGAACGGGCCAGGGCCCATGTGGAGCAGCTGGAGCCCGGCTGCAGGGAGCGGATTGAGATTCGGCTCTCAGACGGATTAAAGGCGCTGAAGCCGGAGGAGGCGGACACGGTGGTGATCGCCGGGATGGGCGGCGAGCTGATGATCCGCATCCTGGACCAGGGCCGCCATATGTGGGACAGCGTCAGACGCCTGATTCTCGCGCCACAGTCGGAGCTGCAAAAGGTCCGGCATTTTTTGTCTCAGGAGGGCTTTTGTATTCTCAGGGAGACGATGGTGAAGGACGAGGGGAAATACTATACCGTCATGGAGGCGGGACGCGGGTCCATGGAGTATGGGAACGAGGCCCAGTACCTGTACGGGGCTTGTCTGATCCGGGAAAAGCACCCGGTGTTACGCGAATATCTGCAAAAAGAAAAAAACAGGGTGGAGGCGATCCTGGCGCAAGTGACCACTTCGGAGGGGCCGGCCACCCGGGGGCAGGAGGCGGCGCGCCGCAACCTGACGGAAGAATTGCAGTGGATTGAGGAGGCACTAGATGAGATGCAGTGAGATTATTGAGCGGCTGAGGGAGCTGGCGCCGGAGACATGCGCCTGCGATTGGGACAATCCGGGGCTTCTGGCCGGCCGTCATGACAAAGAGGTGAGGCGCATATATATAGCGCTGGACGCCACGGACACGGTGGTGGAGCGGGCCGTCGCGCAGAAGGCCGATATGCTCATCACCCATCACCCGCTGATTTTTAAGGCGGTGAAGCAGGTCAACGATCAGAACTTTATCACCCGGAGGATCATCCGCCTGATTCAGGCGGATATCTCCTATTTCGCCATGCACACCAATTTCGATTCCGCCCCCGGCTGCATGGCGGATTTGGCGGCGGCCCGGCTGGGCCTGATGGACTGCGAGCCCCTGGAACTGATGGGGGAGATGGGGGATCAGCCCTACGGCATCGGCAAGATCGGCAGCCTGAAGCAGCCTATGGAGCTGGAGACGCTGGCGCATCGGGTGAAGGAGGCCTTCGGGCTGCCCTTTGCGGTGGTGTACGGACAGAACCGGGTGCCGGACCCGGTGAGCCGGGTGGCAGTCTGCCCGGGAGCGGGAGGCAGCGAGATTGAGCGCGCCATTGCGGGGGGAGCCCAGGTGCTGGTGACCGGGGATATCAGCCATCACCAGGGCATCGACTCGGTGGCCCGGAATATGGCGGTGATCGATGCTGGGCATTACGGCTTGGAACACATTTTTATCGACTATATGGCGGGATTCCTGAGGGAACAGTTTGGGAAGGACCTGGAACTGACCAAGGCGCTGCCGGAGTGGCCGGCGGTGGTGCTGTGACGGCTGTCTGAGACGGAGCGATTTTGCGGACTGGAGGAGATGGATATGGCGCAGGTAAGGATCGGAAATGAAGTGCGGGAGTACCCGGAGGGGACGACCTGGCTGGAGGTGGCCGGGGAGTACCAGCACTTTTATGAGAATGATATTCTGCTGGTGCGGGTGAACGGCAAGCTGCAGGAGCTGCACAAGCATGTGCGGGACTGCAGCCTGACCTTTATCACCGCCAGGGATAAGCCGGGGATGAGCGCGTACCAGCGCAGCGCCTCCCTGCTCATGTTGAAGGCGTTTTACGACGTGGTGGGCGCGGAGCGCGTGAAAAAGGTTTCCGTGGACTTTTCCATCGGCAAGGGCTTTTTTGTGGAGCCCTCCGGGGATTTTGAGCTGACCGCCGGGCTGTTGGATCAGGTGAAGGCGAAGATGAAGGAGTACGTGGAGGAATCCATCCCTATCATGAAGCGCAGCGTGCACACCGACGATGCGGTGGAGCTGTTCCACCGCCACGGCATGTACGACAAGGCACGGCTGTTCAATTATCGGCGGGTCTCCCGGGTGAATATCTACAGCATCGGAGGCTTTGAGGACTACTATTACGGGTACATGGTGCAGAATACAGGCTACATCCGGTATTTTGACCTGATCCCCTACCACTACGGCTTTGTGCTGATGATGCCCCAGATGTCGGACCCCAAAAGGCTTCCGGCCTTTGAGCCCCAGGAGAAACTGTTCGCCACCCTGGCGGAGTCCTCCAGCTGGGGCAAGCGCATGGACCTGGAAAATGTGGGCGCGCTCAACGACCGCATCGCCTCAGGGCAGATGCAGCGGCTGATCCTGGTTCAGGAGGCGCTGCAGGAGAAGCGGCTGGCTGATATTGCGGCCAGGATTGCCGAGCGCGGCAACGTGAAATTTGTGATGATCGCCGGCCCCTCCTCCTCGGGCAAGACCACCTTTGCCCACCGCCTCAGCGTCCAGCTGGAGGCTATCGGCATGAAGCCCCATCCCATCTCTGTGGACAATTATTTTGTGGACCGGGTGAACAGCCCCAGGGATGAGCAGGGCAATTACAACTACGAGGCCCTGGAATGCCTGGATTTGGAGCAGTTCAACGGTGATATGCTGAAGCTTCTGGCAGGGGAGCAGGTGGAGCTGCCCTACTACAATTTCAAGAAGGGCACGCGGGAGTACAAGGGCGACTTTATGCGCCTGGGGCCCACGGACATTCTGGTGATCGAGGGCATCCACTGCCTGAACGAGCGGATGTCCCACTCCCTGCCAAAGGAGAGCAAGTTCAAAATCTACATCAGCGCCCTGACCCAGCTGAACATCGACGAGCACAACCGGATTCCCACCACGGACGGGCGGCTTTTGCGCCGCATGGTGCGGGACGCCAGGACCAGGGGCAACCCCGCCAGGGAGACGATCCGCATGTGGCCCTCGGTGCGCAAGGGCGAGGAGGAGAACATTTTCCCCTACCAAGAGGAGGCGGACGCCATGTTCAATTCGGCGCTGATCTACGAGCTGGCGATTTTAAAGCAGTACGCGGAGCCGCTTTTGTTCGGCATCCCCAAGGACTGCGACGAGTATCTGGAGGCCAAGCGTCTGCTCAAATTCCTGGACTATTTCCTGGGCGTGAGCAGCGAGGATATACCGAAGAACTCGATTTTACGGGAATTTATCGGCGGCAGCTGCCTGAACGTATAGCGCCGCGGTCTATCCTTTATAGCGGCTGACTGCAAGCTGTTTTTGGCGCGCGGGGCCGGGAAAAGAAAACCGGGGATACCCTGCCGCGGTCACGGCGTACCGCGCGGGGTATCCGTATTTTTCCGGGGCAAAGGGAGTGTGAGTATGAAAAAGACGATTTCAGTGGTGGCGCTGGACCCCAGGGCCGGCAGTTTTTATGCCGACGAGATACAGGCCCTGTTTGGGAAATACGTGTCGGTCCGCACCTACAGCGTTAGGGACGGGTCGGCCATGGGTCATCTGGAGCGGGCGGACCTGTTTGTGGTGTCCACGGACGCCTTTGACACCACGGAGGAGATGCAGCAGCACATACCCTCGGAGTGCCAGGTCATGGGCATCGAGGTGTCCTACCGCTGGTCCACCATCCAGAAGCTGCGCGAGATCCCCAAGGGCACAAAAGCGCTGTTTGTGAATATGACGCTGAAGATGGCCCGGGAGGGCATCGCCCAGCTAGAGCATCTGGGCGTCAACCATCTGGAGATGATCGCCTATTACCCCGGGGCGGAGCTGACCGAGGACGTGGATTTGGCGGTGACGCCGGACGAGGAGCGGTACGTGCCCAGGGAGATCAAGCACGTGGTCAAGCTGCCCCACCGCTCCTGCACCTCCGGGATGATGATTGAAATCGCGCTGCGCCTGGGGTTTGAGGAGCTGGTGGAGACGCGGGAGTTCCAGGCCTATATCCTGTCCATGGCGACCAACGACTACAGCTTCGGCCATATGCTGGAGCGCTCCACCCGCATGGAGAGCCGGTTCGACATCCTGATGGAGATACTGGACGAGGGGCTCATCGGCATCAATGAGAAGGGGGAGATATTTGCCTGCAACGAGAAGGCCAGGGAGATCACCCGCGTCAGCCGGAACCTGGTGGAGGGTCGGCGGGGCGAGGAGGTATTTCCCTATATCCCCTTCCGGAAATGCCTGGAGACCAGGACGGCTCAGCCGGCCCAGGTGATCAACGTGGGCGGGACCAACGTAAACCTGGCTGTGATCCCGGTGATGCGCCAGAGCGAGTGCATAGGGGCCTTCGCCACCCTCCAGCGCTTTAACGACGTGGAAAAGCGGCAGAATGAGCTGCGCAGCCAGCTGTTCCACAAGGGGCACCGGGCTAAGTACACCTTTGACGATATTGTGGGCCAGTCCGCGGGAATCTGCCGGACTAAGGAGATTTTAAAGCGCATGGCTCTCACCGAGTCGCCGGTGCTCCTGATCGGGGAGACGGGAACCGGAAAGGAGCTGTTCGCCCACGCGGTGCACAGCGCCTCCAAGCGCAGCGACGGCCCCTTTGTGGCCATCAATGTGGCGGCCATGCCGGAGAATCTGCTGGAGAGCGAGCTGTTCGGCTATGAGGAGGGCGCGTTTACCGGGGCGAAAAAGGGCGGCCGGCCGGGGCTGTTTGAGTTCGCCCATACCGGAACCCTGTTTCTGGACGAGGTGGAGGGCATGAGCCAGGCCATGCAGGTCAAGCTGCTGCGGGTGCTCCAGGAGCGGGAGATCATGCGGGTGGGCGGCAACCAGATCATCCATGTGGATGTGCGCATCATCGCCGCAACCAACGAGTCTCTGGAGAAGAAGGTGGAGGAGGGCAGCTTCCGCCGGGACCTGTATTACCGGATCAACACGCTTCCGGCGCTGATTCCCCCGCTGAGGGAGCGGGGAAACGACATTTTTCTGCTGCTGGAGCGGTTTGCCGGGGAGACCTCGCGCAAGTTCAGCCTGTCGCCCCAGGTGAAGGAGATTCTGACCGGCTACAGCTGGCCGGGCAACATCCGGGAATTGCGCAATGTGGCGGAGTATTTCAGCTACACGGGGCAGGAGACCATCAGGCCCGAGGACCTTCCGCCCACGTTCCTCAGAGGCTGCGGGACCGCGGGCGGCGCTGCGGATAAATCCGCCCGGGGACACGGGGAGCCTGGGGATGGCGGGGAGGCGTTTTTGGGGCCGGCGCCGGGCTGGGGCCGTGGACTGGAAGGAGAGTACGGCGCGTCCCCGGCTGCCGGAAAGGCGGGAGGGGAGCGAAACCCCGAGTTCTGGTTTGTGCTGGACCAGCTGTGCGCGGCCGCCAGGGAGGGAAGGCTGATCGGGCGGGAAGCCATACTGGCGGCCGCCAGGGAGGTCATGTTCCCGCTGTCCCAGAAGGAGGTGCGAAACCTGCTGGAGGAGATGGAGCGCCAGGGCCTGGCCAAGATCGGCCGCGGCAGAGGCGGCAGCAGGGTCACCCCTTTGGGGGTGGAGCTGTGGAAAAACCACGGGATGTCCAGATAGACCAAGTGTTCGGACGGATTTCCACCAGTGTGGGCGGCTGATGATTTTTAATTAACGCCGGGGGAAGAGGCGCGGCATGATTGAGAGGGACAGGGGATTCTGAGAAAAAATCAGAGTCCCCTGTTTTTTTGCACTGGTGTGGGGAGGGATGGCCGGGCGGTTTTGCCCTGGTTTTAGGCGGAGGTGCCGCGAGTATAGAGATAAAATAGTACTTTTTAACCAATTAAACCAAATAAAACAATTAAATAACCAATTAAACCAAATAAACTAAATTTAGCCCAGTTTTTTCCAGGGCCAGTGTATAGGAAAAAGTACATAAAATCGTGGGTTTAAATATTTTTTGGGTCTGTTTCTGCATTTGGCACGCAAATTGCTGTATATTTAGGCATAAGGAATAAAACACCGGGCAGCTGTAAAACAGCTGCGGAAAGGATGGATGAGAGATGAAATATGATTTTGATCAGGTGATTGACAGGAGCAAAAACCGCGCTTCCAAGTATGACGAGAGGGTGATGAAGTTTGGCACCGACAAGGTGATCCCCCTGTGGGTGGCGGACATGGACTTTAAGACTGCGCAGCCCATAATCGACACCTGCGTGAAGAAGGCGGAGGAAGGGATTTGGGGCTACACCTCCAGGCCGGCCAGCTATTTTGAGGCGGTAAAGGGATGGGAGAAGCGCCGCAACAACTGGGACGTGGACACCTCCCTGATGAGCTGGAGCCTGGGCGTGGTGCCGGCGCTGTCCGCTCTGGTAAAGATCTTTTCCCACACCGGCGACAAGGTGATGATCCAGACGCCCGTGTACTCCGAGTTTTACGACGTGACCGAGGCCTGGGAGCGGGAGGTCGTGGAGAACAAGCTGGTGGAGGAAAACGGCAAATGGCATATTGACTTCGAGGACTTCGAGCAGAAGGCCAAGGAGGTAAAAATTTTCCTGCTGTGCAGCCCCCACAACCCCCTGGGCATTGTCTGGACCCGCGAGGAGTTAAAGCGTATGGCGGATATCTGCATTGCCAACGACGTGCTGCTGGTATCCGATGAGATTCACTCCGACCTGATCTTCCACGGCAAAAAGCACATTCCCACCGCCACGGTTTCCCCGGAGATCGCCGGCAAGGTGATTTCCTGCGTGTCCGCCACCAAGACCTTCAACCTGGCGGGGCTGCAGGCTTCCACCACCATTTTCCCCAACATGGAGATGAAGAAGAAATTCGACCGTTTCTGGATGAATATGGACATTCACCGCAACAACGCGTTCAGCTCCGTGGCAATGGAGGCGGCTTACAACGAGGGCGAGGAGTGGCTGGAGCAGCTCCTGGAGTATATTTCCGGAAACTTCGACTATGTCAAGGAATACTGCGACAAGTATATTCCCGCAATCAAGACCACGGTTCCGGATGCAACCTACCTGATGTGGCTGGACTGCCGCGGTCTGGGTATGGACAACGAACAGCTGAGAAGCTTTATGATCGAGAAAGCCGGCCTGGGACTGAACGAGGGCTATACCTTTGGGCGCAGCCTGTCCGGATATATGCGGCTGAACGTGGCCTGCCCCAGAAGCGTGCTGGAGCAGGCGATGAAGCAGCTGAGGGAAGCGGTGGACGCGCTGTAAGTATGCTGTCGGGGGGAACCGCGTGAGATCACGCGGTTGAAGAGAAAACATACATATGGAGGGAAGAATATGGATAAGAAAAGTATTTGGAAAAGCTATCGGTTTCCGATCATTCTGGTAATCGGCATTGTAGTGGGCGCGCTGCTGGGCGTTACGCTGGGAGAAAAGGCCACTGTTTTAAAGCCCTTGGGCGACATTTTCCTGAACCTGATGTTTACCATCGTGGTGCCCATGGTATTCGTGTCCATCACCACGGCAGTGGGAAACATGGTCAATATGAAGCGCCTGGGCAAAATCCTGGGCAACCTGGTGCTGACCTTTATCGTCACGGGCTTGTTTGCGGCCGCTCTGGTGCTGACCGTTGTCAATATCTGGCCGCCGGCGGCCAACACCTCCATCCAGTTTGCCAACGCTGAGATGGCGGAGGCGGCCAGCGTGGGCGATATGATCGTAAACTCCCTGACCGTGAACGATTTCTCCGGACTGATGAGCCGCAGCAACATGCTGCCCATCATCGTGTTCGCCATTATCTCCGGCGTCTGTGTCAGCGCCTGCGGCGGCGAGGAGAGCCCGGTGGGCAAGCTGCTCAACAACTTAAACGACATTATTTTCAAGATCGTGGGCCTGATCATGAAGCTGGCCCCCATCGGACTGGGCGCTTACTTCGCCAACCTGGTGGGCGAATTCGGACCCGAGCTGATCGGTGACTACGGCCGCTCCATGCTGGTGTATTACCCCATGTGCCTGGTTTACGTGGCTGTGGCCTTCCCGGCCTACGCGTATTTCGCCGGAGGCCCCCTGGGCGTAAAGCGCATGCTGAAGAACATTTTCAGTCCTGCCATCACGGCGTTTGCCACCCAGAGCTCCGTGGCGACCATCCCGGTGAACATGGAGACCTGTAAGAAGATCGGCGTTCCCGAGGACATCAGCAACATCGTGCTGCCCATGGGCGCAACCATGCATATGGACGGTTCCGTGCTTTCCTCCATCGTGAAGATCGCGTTCCTGTTCGGCGTGTTCGGCCAGCCCTTCACAGGCGTGGGCACCTACGCCATGTCCATCGTGGTGGCAATTCTCAGCGCCTTCGTGCTGTCCGGAGCCCCGGGCGGCGGCCTGGTGGGCGAGATGCTGATCGTCAGCCTGTTCGGCTTCCCGGCAGAGGCGTTCCCGCTGATCGCCACCCTGGGATTCCTGTTTGACCCGGCGGCAACCTGCTTAAACGCCAGCGGCGACGCCATCGCTTCCATGATAATCGCCCGTATGGTGGAGGGCAAGGATTGGCTGACCAAGCGGATCGCTTCCGGTGAGGCAGAGGCATAGAAGGATAATGCGGATCATAGGACTGTAAAACGCGGGAAACGACAGGGCCGGGCAGCCGTAATGCCCGGCCCTTTTCTGCGCCTTAATTGCGCTTTTTGCGACAAAAGCCCGCGCACGT
>JAGZSY010000077.1 GCA_018380885.1 Enterocloster asparagiformis | reverse complement strand
TTCCTTCGATGGCATCCGCTACTTCGCCTATATAATGCATATCCCAGGGAAATTCATCTTCCGTCTTGTTGAGGAAGGTGAGGATCGTTTGGTAAACGGCATTGTCGATGGCATCCAACTGCTCGATCTGCCTGCCTGATAATTCGATCTCCGGTTCTTCTGGCGGAATGTTGTCCACCATCACATCATCGCTCCTTCCCTTGCTTGGTTCGCCGGTGCGGGGGCTTTCCCAGCTCCTTCTGGTCTGTCAGGACAGGGATCCCCAGCCTCTCGGCGTGGTTGATCTCCGCCCACATGCCCTCCGTCCAGACGGGGCCGTAGACATTGACCTGCTGGCAGAACTCTACCAGCCGCAGGCCCATCTCCCGTGCCGCCTGATCCTGTGCCGGATTACCAGTGTCGGCAATAGGCGGAAATAAGAGGTGCGGGCAGACGGGCACGTTGCCCTCCGCGAACACCTCCCGCGCTTTTTCTCTGGCGAAGGCGATATTTTTCTCTACCTCGCCACGCAGCGGGGCGCAGATGTAAACGAGTTTCGGGCCGTCCTGCCGGCGCTCCGTCACACGATCCCGAAACACGTCCAGGTACTCGCTCACAGCCTGCCGCATGGCGGAATAGTCCGCCGCGGTTGGGCGGAAGGCATACCACTCCGCCTTTCCGCCATCTTCCCAGATATGCGGTGATACGCCATTACGGAAGTTGGGGTTGCCCGGCACCTGCTTGATGCCGAGGATATCCTTCAGCCGGAGGCGGAGCTTATCTACCACGCCGTCTGTGCGGTTCAGCACCGTAACGCTGATGGCGTCATAGTGGTCCGCATAGCCGGATGTCACAAACTGCACACGGACACGGAGATCCTTTCCCAGCGTTCCCAAACAGGCCCGGCCTGTAAACTTGGGGCTGCCGATCACCATGCCGTCCGCAAACAGTTTCCGAAGTTCCTGTTCGTAAAATGTCATCGCTCCGGCCCATCCTTTTGCGCAGGAGCACTTTTCCAGTGGATCTCATGGTGCGTATTGTCGATATGGTTTGGCATATGACCTCCTTTCGCCGCTATGCGGCGTTTTTCCATAGGCTGAGTTGTTCATCCTCTCACCGAAAACCTGCGTCAATTTCCGAAAATGTCATAGTCCGATTGAACTTCTCGCTGACCTTCCCCGGCAGGGCCTGCAGTTCCAGCATCCTGGCCCACAGATCCGGGTGGTGGTCATAGAGATGGCGGAGTTCCCGCTGTCTGGCGTTGGGGCAGAACCAGCAGCCGCCCCTGTCGGTGAAGTCATAGACAGGCGAAAGCAGCCCCGCCTCCCGGCAGAGCTGCTTTGCGTCCTGTTCCGTATAGCCGTATTTGTCCAGCAGGGAGACACGGCGCCCACCCAGCCGGAGCAGCCGCTCCTGCTCATCCCTGGCGATGCCGATGTACTGTACCGTGTCCGGCGGGAGGCTTTTCTGGTACCGCAAAATCGGTTTCAGTTTGCAGTCCCGCTGGACGGCGCATCGCCCACAGATGGGAAAAGAGCGGAGCAGGCCCTTTTTCGGCCCACGGGTGATCCGCCCGGTGAACAGCCCCACATAGGTCTGCGGTCCACGGAGGACGCGGATCTTTACGCCCATGCGCTCCAGTGCGGGGATGGCCGTGCCATAGATGAAGTCCCGGTGCTCCGGCACCTCGCCGGAGATATGGCTGTCAAACATCACTTCGCAGTACACCGCCTCATCCAACGGTTCCCCGTAACGGAGCGCCAGCAGGATGGTGGCGATGCTGTCCTTTCCAAAGGAACAGGATGCTATATGTTTCAGCCGCCATCATCTCCGCACTCCAGCTCTGCACACAACTCCGCAAACTTTCCAGCCTGCCCGGTCAGCTCCCACGGCAGGCTTGCCCTGGTGAAGTGGCCATAGTTGCAGGCGTCCGCGAAGATGGGCCGGTCCAGTTGTAGGGCGCGGATCATACCCGCGGGCGTGAGGTCAAAGAAACAGCGGACCGCCTGTTCCAGCAGTTCGTCCGGGTATGTGCCGGTGAGGTGGGTATCTACATCCACAGCCACCGGCTCAGCCCGTCCGATGGCATAGGCCAGGGCGACCGTGCATTTCTCCGCGAGGCCGGCGGCCACAATGTTCTTTGCGATGCAGCGGGCCATGTAGGCGCCGCTGCGGTCCACTTTGGTCCCGTCCTTGCCGGACAGCGCGCCACCGCCGTGGGGCGCCAGCCCTCCATAGGTGTCCACCATCAGCTTGCGGCCGGTCAGCCCGGTGTCTGCCTCGATCCCGCCCAGCACAAAGCGGCCAGAGGGGTTGATGAGGATCTCCGTATCCTCATCCGCGGGGAAGATGCGGAGGGCGGGCTGAATGACAAACTCCAGCAGTTCCTCCCGCAGCCGGGACAGGTCCTTATCCTCCGCATGCTGACAGGAGAGGACGATGGCGGAGATCCGCCGGGGAACGCCGAAGGCGTACTCTACGGACACCTGCGCCTTTCCGTCCGGCCGCAGGCCGCTGATCCTGCCCATCGTCCGCGCACAGGCGAGCAGGGCGGTCAGGCGGTGGGCCAACACCACTGGCAGGGGCAGGAGGTTTTCCGTTTCGCTGCAGGCGTAGCCATACACGATCCCCTGATCACCGGCTGCGGTCTGTTCCCCGTGTTGTACTGCCTCTGCGATGTCTGGGCTTTGAGGCTGGATGAGGACCTCCACGTCAAAGTTCCTGCAGTTGTAGCCGGCCCGTCGCACCGTGTCGCGCACGATGGAAGGGATATCCGGGATCGTCAGCGCGGTGATCTCGCCGGCCACCACGAATTTGCCCGCCGTCGCCAGAACTTCACAGGCGACGCGGGCGTCGGGGTCGTGTTCCAGGCAGCAGTCCAGCACCGTGTCCGCTATGGTGTCGCACAGTTTGTCCGGGTGGCCTGCCGTGACGGACTCCGCTGTCAGAATGGTCTTATCTTTCATGCTCATTCCTTCTCTCTTTCTTTTTGGGGAGCGGGAACAGCATCTCTCGGCTGTACAGGGATTCATATTTTCGAAGCTGTTCCGGCGTCAAAGACACAAAGGTTTCCCCGCCGAGGCCGGCGAGGAAAAAGGTGCCGCACACGACATCATACGGATCCCCGTTTTCCAGCCGGAGGAGGCGGTTTGGCTGCAGGCCGGCAAACTTGCCGCTGCTGTTAAATATAAGCGCCACGGGATCCTCATAGGGGTATGTGGCGTCGATGTCCCCGCCGACAATCTCCTGCATGGCCTGCAGG
>JAGZSY010000038.1 GCA_018380885.1 Enterocloster asparagiformis | reverse complement strand
CGATATACCGATTGCTCCATCATTATAACAGCTTAAGCAACAAGATGGATAATTCCTTACTGGCTGTAAGGGATATTAACCATAAATACATTGTAGTAGTAAAGGAGAAGGGATATTATGATGAAAAAAGCAATTAGCGTATTGATGGCAGCGGCATTGACATTGGGAATGATGAGCGGGTGCTCCAGTATTTCCACAGACGACAGCCCAAAACAGGAGACGGCCGCTGGGACTGCAGCTTCCAGCGAACCGACGGCAGAGACGGCTATTAAGGCGCGGGCTGAGAAGGACAGCTACAAGGTGGGATTTGTCTCCTGGTCCATCGGGCACACGGTGCCGGCGGCCTGGGACGAGGGTATCAAGCGCCAGTTCGCCAGCTTTCCGAAGATCCAATATACCTGTTTTGACGGAGAGGCTTCCACCGAGAAGCAGGTCAGCATCATGAACGATCTGATCAATCAGGATTATGACTGCATTTTCCTCCAAGCCTCTGATGCGGCGGGCCTGTCCTCCTCTGTGCAGGAAGCCGAAGCCGCTGGTATTCCGGTGATCTGTATCAACCTGGATGTCACCGTTCCCCATGCTGGTCTGGTTCAGATGGCCACCTATGAATCCGGGGCTCTGGTGGCGGAGAAAATGGGCGAGCAGATGGGCGGCAGCGGCAATGTGGTCATCATTCAGGGGGTGATTGGCGCCTCTACCCAGGTGCTGCGTGAGAGCGGTTTCCGCGATACCATGGCCGCCAAGTACCCGGATGTTGTTATTTTGGACGCGCAGCCCGCGGACTGGGAAAAGGAGCAGGCAGTTTCCGTAATGAATAACTTCCTCCAGACCTATGAGAAGATCGACGGCGTGTGCGCGATCAACGACTCCATGGCTGAGGGCGCCGCAGTGGCGGCTGAGGCGGCCGGACGTTTGGATGGGATGTATATCTGGGGCAATGACGGCGAATCCGATGCGCTGACCATGATCGAGAACGGTCAGATGGCGGGAACCATCTACACCAACTGCTTTGAACAGGGGGCTGCCGCCGCTCAGCTGGCAATGTTCTTTATGAACAGCGGATTGAGCCCGGATTATGTGACCAGAACCGGCGTGGTGGACATGGCGCCTGTGGTGGTGACGAAAGATAACGTAGATACGATTCTCCCTGCCGACAGATGGTAGAGAGACCTGCGGATTTCCCGGGATTTCCGGGAAATCCGCGGCCGTTGGGAAAGGAAAAAGCACGCCCTTGCATGGTACCGCAAAAGACCGTTATAGGGCTGACAAATGTGAGGGGTGAGGCAAATGAATCGCAAAATAGCCAGAAAACTGACTTCCGTATTGCTGCTTCTGCTTATGATCGCGGTATTCTCCGTGCAAACACCGCTGTTCTTTACTATTAACAACCTGTCCTCCATTCTGAGGGAAGCTTCCTTTGTGGGAATGATCGCCTGCGGGATGACCTTTGTGATTATCACCGGAGGCATCGACATCTCGGTGGGTTCCACCATGGCACTATGTGCGATGGTCTGCTCCAATCTTCTGCGTTTTACCGGAATACCACTGGCCGCAGTGCTGGCGCTTACCGCCCTTTTGGGATTGGGGTTGGGTACAGTCAACGGCCTGCTGGTTACAAAACTGAAAATACCGGATTTTATCGTTACCCTGGCAACTATGAATATTTACCGGGGGCTTACCCGGGTTATCAACGCGACGGATGTGGAGTCCTTAAAAAATCCTATGATCAAAAACGCAGCCTTCAAACTTCTGGGAGGAAGGATTGGACTGATCTATTTGGTGGTGATCGCATTTTTTATTCTTGCTCTGATCTCCCACTATCTCCTGTGCCATACCCGTCTGGGACTTTACACCTATGCGGTGGGCTCCAACGCCCAAGCGGCGCGCCTTACAGGGATTAGCTTTGCAAAGGTCAAGATTTTCGCCTTTGCCTATACGGGATTTGTCTGCGGCCTTGCCGGGATTATGACGGCGGCCAGAATGATGACAGCTACCACGGAGATTGGCGTAGGAATGGAATTTAACGTGATTGCGGCTATCGTGATAGGCGGCTGCAGCCTACAGGGCGGCAGGGGAGATATGACCGGCACTTTGATTGGAACCTTGCTGATGGCGGTCATTAATTCCGGTATCGTGCAGATCGGAATTTCCACCTATTATCAGCCGGTGATCAAGGGGGGAATTATTCTGGCCGCGGTATTGTTTGATATTTTCTATGCAAGCCATTCAAAACAGCGGACTAAAAGCCGGGCAGAGCGTGTAAAGGCGGCGAATTAGAGGAGGGATTTTCTATGGAACAGAGCAGCGTTCTGCTAGAAGTGAGACATATATGCAAGAGCTTTTCCGGAGTGCCGGTGCTGAAAGATTTGGGCTTTGCCATTAAAAAGGGGGAAATCCATGCGCTGATGGGAGAAAACGGCGCGGGAAAATCCACTGTAATCAAGATTATTACCGGGGTCTATACCAAGGATTCGGGAGAGATTATCTATGGAGGAAAACAAGTACAGATCAACAGCCGCGGCGACGCGTCAAAGCTGGGGATCAGCACTATTTTCCAGGAATTGAGCCTGATCCCTACGCTGACTGTGGCGGAAAATATTTATCTGGGCAGAGAGCGGACCGGCCTGCTGGGGGCGATCAAAAAGAAAGAGCGGCAGAGACTGGTTGAGGAACTGATTGCAGCCTATGATTTTCCGCTGTCCGCCCATGAGCTGGTAGAGAACTTAAGCATTGCCCAGAAGCAGTTGGTTGAAATTTTAAAGGCGCTGTCTGTGGAGGCCTCCATGATTATAATGGACGAACCCACGGCGTCCCTGACAACCACGGAGAGCAAGCATCTGTTTAAGATTATCCGGGAACTGGCAGCAAGAGGGGTCAGCATCCTATATATATCACACCGCATGGAGGAGGTGTACGAGTTGTCCGATACCATTACGGTGTTGCGGGATGGATGTAAGGTGGGTACGTACGCCAGGGACGAGGTCACGCCGGAGGACATTATCCGCCACATGATCGGAAAGGACCTCCAGGATAACGAGAGCTATGCAAAGCCTTCGGACAATACCGGCAAGGCGCCGATTCTGGAGGTGGAGCATCTGCGGATTCCGGGAGTGATTGAGGATGTGAGCTTTCAGGTCTTTCCAGGAGAGATATTAGGCCTCAGCGGTTTGATCGGTTCCGGCAGAACGGAGATTGTCAGGGCGATTTTCGGTGCGGACCGGGCGGCTGCAGGAACAATCAAGATACGCGGCAGGAAGTTGAGCCCGGGCTCTATCCGAGAGTCGGTGGAAAACGGTATCGGCTATGTCCCGGAGGATCGGGGACAGGAGGGATTCGTTCCGCTGATGTCCGTTAAACAGAATATTGTCTCCTGCAATTTTGACTGGATCAGCAGAAAGCGTTTTTTCACCGCGGTTAAAAAAGAAAACCAGGTTGCGGATCAGGCTGTGAAAGCATTCAACATTAAACCGGCCAACCCGGATCAGCTGGTGATCAATCTGTCAGGAGGCAATCAGCAGAAGGTGGTGCTGGGCAAATGGCTGGAGCGGGAGCTGACGCTGCTGATGGTGGATGAACCTACGGCTGGGGTGGATGTCGGGGCTAAGGACGAGATCTATCATTTGATTCATGAGCTGGTGGAAACGGGCTCCGCCGTGTTGCTGGTGTCCTCTGATTTAAATGAACTGCTGAAGCTGAGCAACCGAATTCTGGTACTGCGAGGGGGACGGATTATTCGGGAGCTGCCCGGCGGAAGCGTGAACGAGGAGCAGATTCTGGCTATTGCGTCGGGGCTGGGGGAGGAGGAAACGTAATGAACGATAATGTAAAGCTGGCACTGTACCGCTTCCGGTATGCGATCATTCTACTGGTTGTTGTGCTGGGCCTGACGATGGCCACTCCAAAGTTCTTTTCCGCCACCAATTTTCTCAATATCCTGTGGGCTGTATCCATTGTTGGAATTATCTCCATGGGCGCCACCTTCGTGATTTTAGTGGGGCGGATTGATTTGTCTGTGGGTCAAACCGCAGCACTGTCCGGTATCACGGCGGCGCTGCTCATCAAAGGAGGAACACCCATCCCGGTGGCCTTGACTGCGGCCTGCGGCGTGGGCGCTGTTGTCGGTTTTGTCAATGGCCTGTTGGTCATTCAGTTCCGGGTGCCGGAATTTATCACCACCCTGGCTACGGGCAGTATTATCACCGGCATCGCCCAGATGGTCAGCAATGGTAAGACGATCAGCATCATGGAGTCTAAGGCATACATTTTTCTGGGAAGCGGTAAAATTGCCGACATTCCCATTCCGATTTTTTGCTTTCTCCTCTCGTTTGTGATCGCATTTTTCATCCTGAAATATATGGTTCTGGGGCGGAAGTGCTATGCGGTGGGAGGTAACGCCAGGGCAGCCAGGGTTTCCAACATTAATGTGAAGCAGGTGGTTGTATCCGCTTATATGCTCAGCGGAATTGCCGCTGCATTCGGCGGAATCATTCTGAGCGCGCTGAATCAGCAGGCCAGCGCATCCACTGCCAGCGGTTACGAGCTGGATGTAATTGCGGCAATTGTAATTGGAGGAGCCAGTATGAGCGGAGGTGTCGGAACGATACCCGGCACCGTGTTCGGCGTGGTGCTGATCGGTCTGATCAACAATGGGCTTAACCTGCTCAGCGTGCCGGGTACATGGCATCCGGTGGTAAAGGGGGGCATTATTTTGGCGGCTGTTGCGTTCAACAACTATTCAATTCGGTTTATGAAGTCCTTAAAAGCGGAAAGGAGAACCGGGGGCTTGATGAAGAGGGGGAATTTGCAATGATAATTGACAGCCATGCACATATTTTTGAGCATTTGTCCGGCATGGGAGCCCGCGGAGAAGTCCGGGCCATCGGGGGAGGCCGCATCCGCTTTTTGGATGGGCAGGAAATGCAGGTTATCCCTGAATACATGGGAGGCACAGGATTTTTTGCCGAACAGTTGCTGGAGCAGATGGAAAAGGCGCATATTGACAGGGCTGTTCTGCTCCATGGGTTGCTGTACGGTTTGCAGAACGACTATATCTACGAGTGTGTGAGGAAATATCCGGATAAGTTTAAGGGGTCAGGCAGCTTTGATCCCTGTATCGACCAGGCGGAGATGGTTCTGGACCGTCTGATTCACCACTACGGATACAGAATTTTGAAATTTGAGCTGAGCTCCGGGGCGGGAATGGCGGGGCTCCATCCCAATCTGAAAATTGATGGTGAAGAGTTTGAGTACATTTACGGGGTGGCGGAACAATACGGAGTTACCATTGTGTTCGATATCGGCTCCCGCGGGATGAAGAGTTTTCAAGTGGAGGAACTGGTCAGGGCGGCGGGACGCCATCCGGGGGTGAAGTTTACGCTGTGCCATCTGATGGCGCCCAACGGCATGGATTTCGAAGCGTGGTGCGGGGATATGAAATCGCTGGCTTCCCGGGAAAATATCTGGTTTGACCTTACGGCGGTGCCCTGGAATGTCCACGAAGCTTACCCGTATCCAGCCAGCCTGCGCTATGTGGCAGAGGCGGTGAAGCTGGTGGGCACAGAACGGCTGTTGTGGGGAAGTGATGTTCCGACCTTGCTGAATATGGATTCCTATGAAAATCTTTACCGTTATCTGATCGACGGAGCGATCTGTCCGCCGAGTGGGTTGGATGACCTGTTCTACAAAACGTCGGAAATTGTATACGGAAAATGGGAGAAGGAGAGTTCGTTATGAAGAAATTGATTAACCGTCCGGAAGATTTCGTCAGGGAGACAATGGAGGGCATCATCGCCGCTTACGGCGATAAGGTAAAGCTGTTAAATGATGATTACCGCATTCTGCTCAGTAATTATGAGGCGCGGCCTGGAAAGGTGGGCATCGTCACGGCCGGCGGCTCCGGGCATTTGCCGGTGTTTCTGGGCTATGTGGGTCAGGGGCTGTTGGACGGCTGCACGGTGGGAAATGTGTTTGCCTCCCCGTCGGCCTCCAAGATGGCGGATATGATCCGCGCCTGCGACCGGGGAAACGGCGTGCTGGTGTTGTTCGGGAACTACGGCGGGGATAAGATGAATTTTGAGCTGGCCTGCGAGACGGTGGATATGGAGGACGATATCCGCACGGAGATGGTGCTGGTGAAGGATGACGTGGCCAGCGCTCCCAGGGAAGAGAAGGAACGCCGCCGGGGCGTGGCCGGTATGGTCTACGCCTTTAAGGCCGCGGGAGCGGCCGCGGAAAACGGCGGTACGCTGGAGGAGGTGGCGGCCGCGGCCCGGCATGCGCTGGAAAATATCCGCACCATAGGCGTAGCGCTGTCATCCTGCACCGTACCCCAGGTGGGGGAGCCTACGTTCTCGATCGCGGAGGACGAGATTGAGATCGGCATGGGCATCCACGGGGAGCCCGGCCTGGAGGTGCGCAAGATGATGACCGCCGACCAGGTGGCGGAGACGCTGGTGCGAAAGATTGTGGGGGATATGCCGTTGCGCCAAGGCGACGAAGTCTCCGTGATGGTAAACGGGCTGGGAGCCACACCCCTTGAGGAGCAGCTGATCGTGTACCGCAGGGTCCACGCTTTGCTGGAGGAGATGGGGGTCAGGGAGTATATGCCTCACATCGGGGAGTACGCCACCTCCATGGAGATGGCCGGGCTGTCCCTGACTATCATGAAGCTGGATGAGCAGCTCAAGGGGTTGCTGGGACAGACGGCGCAATCGCCGTTTTACACCAACTACAATAAAAAATGAGGGACAGGAGGGACGGGATGATGGATGCACAGGGATTGGCGGGCGCAATCGCGGCGGTCGCGGGCAAGATCGAGGAACAGAAGGAATATCTGACTAAGCTGGACCAGTTAAGCGGGGACGGGGATCTGGGAATCTCCATGAGCGAGGGGTTTAAGGCTGTGGTGATGCTGATGGAAATCTCTGAGGAGGAGGATCTGGGAAAGCTGCTGATGAAAGCGGGAAATGCCTTCAACGAGGCGGCGCCGTCCAGCCTGGGAACCATTCTCTCCTTTGGTTTTATCGGGATGGCCAAAACGCTGAAGGGTATCCGGCAGGCCGGCGGAGATCAAATCGGCGCGGCGCTTCAGGCGGGCGTGGATAAAATTATGGAGAAGGCCGGGTCAAAGCCCGGAGAGCGGACGATCTTGGACGCGCTGTGTCCGGCGGTATCGGCCTATTGTGCGACGCTGGAGAGCGGGGAGCCTGCCATGGCGGCAGCCGCGGAGGCGGCTGCCCGGGGGGCGGAGGCCACAAAGCAGATGAAGCCGGTTCACGGGCGGGCCGCCTACTATGGAGAGAAATGCCTGGGGAATCCGGATGGGGGCGCCGTGGTGGGAAAATTGATTTTCGCGGCCCTGAGCGAGTGGGAGCAGACGACCAAATAATCAGAATATTCAATATATTTTGAATTTAAAACTAAAAATATTTGATTTTTAGAAGAAAAGCATTGACAAAATGCCGCTAAACCCTTATACTATAACTAACAAAAGAAGTGAAGAATACAAAGAAGGAGGTACAAAAGAGGACTTTCGTTTTTATTATATATTGAAGAATTATAATAAAAACAAGGTATATGAAATCTGTTCCAGGAAATGTTCATAACAGGAAACCAGATTCAGAATTGTACTCATTTATTTTCAAAAGCCGAAGTAGTGATCAAGCTACGGGAACGTTTTTATAATATGACGAGAAAGTATTATAAAAACGAAATTTGATCTTGAAAAGGTGAAAATAAATCAGACAATATCTGCAAATGGAAAACCGAATGAACAGAGTAAGAGCAGAGCAGAAACAGGTATCGAGGAAGAGAAATCCAAATCGATACCTGTTTTTGTGTGCGGGAAATGTGTTGACGGCGCTGGGGAGGCGGAAACGTGGAAAAACTGTCTGTGGATTGACGGATTGGGCGGTTGGTATTAAACTCTATGACATATGAGACGGAGGGAGATTGGCGGAGCGATGGAGAGAGTGGAGCGGAGCGGGGGCGGAAAATGGGCGGAAGCCGGAATCAGCGGGGCGGCGCTGAAACGGATTGCGGTGATTTCTATGCTGGCAGACCATTTTGCGTTGGTGTTATTGCAAAACGGGGTGCTGTTTGGCCTGGATCACGGGCGGTTTGGGTGGTCTGTGGGGCCGGAGGTATACGGGATTCTGGAACAGACGGTGCTGTGCCTGCGGATATTCGGGCGGATTGCGTTTCCGGTCTACTGCTTTCTGATGGTCGAAGGGTTTCTGCACACAAAAAATTACGGAAAATACTTGCGGAACCTGATCGTATTTGCGCTGATCTCCGAGATGCCCTTTGACGTGGCCGTCACCGGCGTTCTGTTTGAGCCCCGGGCCCAGAATATCTATTGGACCCTGGCAGTGGGCCTGGCAGGGCTGCGCGCCATGCGGTGGGCGGAGAGGCTGGAGGAGGGACTGCGCTGGTTTGCCTGCGGGGCGGTGCTGCTGTTGGCGGGGGCGGCCGGCGAGCTTTTGGCTGTGGACTATGGATATATGGGGATCGCGCTCATTCTGATCCTGTATCTGGCGCGGAACAGCAGAATTTTGCTGTTTTCGACGGTGGTTCTGTTCAGCCTCTGTTCTATGCCGCTGGTATATGAAATCGGGTCTATCCCTGCCGGACTGGCGATCTGCCTGTACAACGGACGCCGCGGGACGATCCGACACAAGATGTTCTACTATTGGTTCTATCCGGCGCACCTGGCAGTGCTGGCGCTGCTGTGTGCTCTGCTGCTGCGCCGGCCGCTGTGGTAAGGCGGCGGGGGCGGAAGCGCCCTGCTGTGTCAAGGGGGCCTGGCCGGCGCAGCGGCCCGTTATGTTAAGGCGTCCCCGGCCGGTACCGCACCCTGTTATATCAAGGCGTCCCCGGCCAGCGCCGCACCCTGATGTATCAAGGCAGCCTGGCCAGCGCCGCGGCCCGTTATGTTAAGGCGTCCCCGGCCAGTACCGCGCCCTGTTATATCAAGGCGTCCCTGGCCGGCGCCGCGGCCCCAGTCTTGTAATAATCAGGGAAATGTGGTAGGATTGGTTGTATAAACAAGTTGGGAGAGACAAGAGAATGGCCAGGACGAAATACGATCAGATTTACGCGGAGCTCAGGGACAGGATTGAACAGCAGGAGTACGGCTTTCAGGAGCTGCTCCCCTCGGAGAACACGCTGGTGAAGGAGTACGACTGTTCGCGCAACACGGTGCGGCGGGCCATCGGCCGCCTGGCGGATGAGGGATATGTCCAGAGCCTGCACGGCAAGGGCGTGCGGATTATCTATCAGCCCGGCCAGCCCTCGGCGTTTATGCTGAGCGGAATCGAGAGCTTAAAGGAGGACGTGGCCCGCAACCAGAAGGAGTACAGCACAAAGGTGGTGTGCTTCGCGGAGCTGACGGTTGACCAGAGAATCAGCGCCAGAACCACATTTCCGGAGGGGGCTGAGATCTATTACATCCAGCGGGTCCGCTATATTGACGGGGAAGCGCTGATACTGGACCACAACTATTTTCTCCGGGAGGTTGCCCGCGGCCTGACGCCGGAGATTGCGGAGCGGTCCATCTACGATTACCTGGAGCAGGAGCTGGGCGAGAATATCGTGACAACAAAACGCAAGGTCACGGTGGAGCGCGCCAGCCAGATCGATGAGAAATATCTGGAGCTGGGGGACTACAACTGTCTGGCGGTGGTCAGCAGCATGACCTACAATGCGGACGGCGTGATGTTCGAATTTACCCAGTCCAGACACAGGCCGGACAAATTCGTCTTTTACGATTTGGCTCATCGGATCAAGTAGAAGGCTGCCATGCCAACCCCTTTTCGCTGACTTCGACCGGCTCCCATTACTCCGGTATTCCTTTTAATGTAAAGCGTTGGAGGAGAACCTCCGGAAAATCCGCATGTCCCACGGATTTTCCGGAGGTTTTTTGCGATCGGCAGCCCACTTAGGCGGCGGTGCGCAGGCGGTTTGGCATTTTGGTATCGCTTGAAAATATTTTCAAAACAGGTATTGACAAACTTGTTTAAACAAGATAGAATAAAAACATGGAAAACTTGTTTAAACAAGATGGGAAATCGGATTGCTGAACCGGACAAGGAGGAAAATATGGGAAAGTATTCGGAGGATGGGAGAAAGCTGTTGGAGTATGTCGGGGGCAAGGAGAATGTTGCCGCGGTATCCCACTGTGTGACGAGGATGCGCTTCGTGCTGAATGATCCTGCCAAGGCGGATGTGAAAGCGATTGAGGGGCTGGCCTGCGCCAAGGGGACGTTTACGCAGGCGGGGCAGTTCCAGGTGATCATAGGCAATGAGGTCAGCAGCTTTTATAATGATTTTATCGCTGTTTCCGGTTTGGAGGGGATTACTAAGGAGGCGGTGAAGTCGGCGGCCAAACAGAACCAGAGCGCCTTGCAGCGCCTGATGAGCAGCCTGGCCGAGATTTTTGCGCCGCTGATCCCGGCGATTATCGTGGGAGGCCTGATCCTGGGCTTTCGCAATGTAATCGGCGAGATCGCGCTGTTTGACGGCGGCACAAAGACGTTGACCCAGATCTCGGTATTCTGGGCCGGTGTCAACAGCTTTCTGTGGCTGATCGGAGAGGCGGTGTTCCATTATCTGCCCGTGTGCATCGTGTGGTCCATCACCAAAAAGATGGGCACCACCCAGGCCTTGGGGATTGTGCTGGGTATCACCCTGGTATCGCCCCAGCTGCTGAACGCTTACAGCGTGGCCACCACCGCGGCGGCTGAGATACCCAAGTGGAATTTCGGCGCGTTTCAGGTGGATATGATCGGCTATCAGGCCCAGGTGCTGCCCGCCATGCTGGCCGGATTTACGCTGGTCTATCTGGAGCGGTTCTTCCGAAAGATTTGTCCGGCTATGATTTCCATGATTGTGGTGCCGTTCTGCTCCCTGCTGCTGGCCGTGATCGTGGCCCACGGTATCCTGGGGCCCATCGGCTGGAAGATTGGAAATCTGGTCTCCGATTTTGTCAACGCAGGTCTGACCTCTTCCTTTAAAGCCGTGTTTGCGGCGATTTTCGGTTTCTTCTACGCGCCCCTTGTGATCACGGGTTTGCACCATATGAGCAATGCCATTGATTTGCAGCTGGTCGCGGATTTCGGCGGTACCAATCTGTGGCCCATGATCGCGCTGTCCAATATCGCCCAGGGCTCCGCCGTGCTGGCCATGATCCGCCTGCAGAAAAACGACGCCAGAGCCAGGGAGGTTTCCGTTCCCTCCTGCATCTCCTGCTACCTGGGGGTAACGGAACCGGCCATGTTCGGCGTGAACTTGAAATACGGCTTTCCCTTTATCTGCGGCATGATCGGCTCGTCCATAGCGGCGGTGGTGTCCATCACCAGCGGCGTACGGGCTCAGGCCATCGGCGTGGGAGGGATTCCGGGCATTCTCTCGATTCAGCCCCAGTACATGGCAATGTTTGCCGTCTGTATGGCGATTGTGATTGTGGTGCCCTTCGGCCTGACCTATGGAGTGGGAAAGCGGAAGGGGATCGGCTCCGCCGCCGTGACAACGAAAGCGCCGGCCGGCGCCCGGTCTGAGGAAAATGCCAACGGCGGCAGCGGGCTTCTGGCCTTTGCCACCGGACGGGTGGCGCCTATTGAGGAGGTTCCGGACCAGGTGTTTTCCGCAAAGGTTCTGGGCGACGGAATCGCGGTCTGGCCGGAGGAGGGCGTGCTGCGGGCGCCCGCCGACGGGACCGTGGCCGTGGTCATGGAGGAAAGCCTGCACGCCTGCGGCATTGTCCTGGACAGCGGTACGGAGCTGTTGTTCCACATCGGCCTGGACACGGTGGATATGAAGGGCGCTGGTTTTTCGGCTCATGTGAAGGTGGGCGACCGGGTGAAGGCCGGTGATGAGCTGATCTCCTTTGACCGGGCCGGGATCAAGGCGGCGGGGCATGAGGACGTGGTGATCATGGTGGTAACCAATCCCGGCAGTGCTGCGGGAGTGGTCTGGGAGAACAGAACCCAGGTGAGCGCGGGTAAGGATGTGATCGGCCGGATTCAGGGCTGACGCGCAGCGGCAGGACGACGTTTTGGCCGGCGGGCACAGGCCTGCCGGCGCATCGATACAGGAGGGAACCAATGAGACATTTTAAGAACAGTACCGTTTATCAGATTTATACCAAATCATTCTGTGATTCCAACGGCGACGGTATAGGCGATATCCCCGGGGTGACGGGCAAGCTGGATTATCTGAAGGCGCTGGGGGTGGATTACATTTGGCTGACCCCGTTTTTTAAGTCGCCCCAGCGGGACAACGGCTACGACGTGGCGGACTATACTTCCGTGGACCCCCTGTTCGGCACCATGGAGGACGTAAAGGAGCTGATCCGCCAGGCCGCGCGGCGGGATATGGGCTGTATGTTCGACATGGTATTCAACCATACCTCCACTGAACATCAGTGGTTTAAGCGCGCGCTGGAGGGCGATCCGGAATATATGGATTACTATATATTCAGGGACGGCGCCCCGGACCTGCCGCCGACCAACTGGCAGTCCAAGTTCGGCGGCAGCGCCTGGGAGTATGTGCCGCGCCTGAAAAAGTGGTACCTGCACCTGTTTGATGTGACCCAGGCGGACTTGAACTGGGACAATCCGAGGGTGCGGGAGGAGTTAAAGGGCGTTATCCGGTTTTGGAAGAATCTGGGAGTCAAGGGGTTCCGGTTTGACGTTGTAAATCTGATCTCCAAACCGGAAGTATTTGCCGACGACAGGACCGGAGACGGGCGCAGGTTTTATACGGACGGGCCGCGGGTCCACGAGTATCTGCGGGAGCTGGTGTCGGATACTGGAATCGGGGATATGGTGACAGTGGGGGAGATGTCCTCCACATCCCTGGACAACTGCATCCGCTATACGCGGCCCGAGAGCCGGGAGCTGGCCATGGTATTTAATTTCCATCATTTGAAGGTGGATTACCGGGACGGCGATAAATGGAAATTAATGGATCCCGATCTGGAGCGGTTGAAGGAGCTGCTTGTGACGTGGCAGGAAGGAATGCAGGAGGCGGAGGGATGGAACGCGCTGTTCTGGTGCAATCACGACCAGCCCCGGGCGGTGTCGCGGTTTGGGGACGACGGGGCGTACTGGAGGGAGTCGGCCAAGATGCTGGCCTCGGCCATCCACCTCATGCGCGGCACACCTTACGTCTACCAGGGTGAGGAGCTGGGCATGACGAACGCGGGCTTTGAGCGTATCTCCCAATACAGGGACGTGGAGAGCCTGAATTACTACGAGATTCTGCGTGCCCAGGGGCTTGGCGAGGGGGAGGCGCTGAAGGTTTTGGCAGCGCGCTCCCGGGACAACGGGCGCACCCCCATGCAGTGGGACAAGGGCCCTCAGGCCGGGTTTACGGCCGGTACGCCCTGGATCGGGATTCCCCAAAATCACACGTTTATCAATGCAGGTGAGGAGATGGCGGACTCTGATTCCGTCTGGAATTACTACCGCCGTCTCATCGCCCTGCGCAAGGAGTACCCGGTGATCGCGGACGGGCGGATCGCGTTTGTGCACCGGGACTGCCCGGGCCTTCTGGCTTACAGGCGGGAGGACGCGGAGCATGAGCTGATGGTGTTTAACAATCTGACCGGCAGTGAGCTGGAGCTGCCGGAACCGTTCCGGACGGAGGGCTGGCGGCTTCTGATCGGGAATTATGAGGCGACGGACGGCGGGGAGAGAACTTCGCACGGCGCGGGGCGCGGGACGGGATTCGAGCCCGCGGCGCAGAGGCGGGGAACGGCGGGGATTGAGCGGCTCAGACCCTACGAGACGGCCGCGTTTATCAGGTAATAAGGGGATTTACATTTCCCGGCGCGCATAGTACAATGGTGAAAGCGAAATGCGCATTTCACAGGTGTGCTGTGCGCGCCGGTTTTGTCGGCTGCAGCGGGCAGCCGGCACCGTGTTTGGAAGGCTGCCGGAGGAAATGGGCCGCTTTTGGGCGGCTGCCGGAAGTGATGAGCCGCTTTGGGTTCGTTGCTGAGTAAAGGAGAATGCAAGATGAAAAAATATGATTACGTATTGGTGGGAAGCGGGCTGTACGCGGGCGTGTTTGCCTGGTACGCGAAGCAGAACGGAAAGACCTGCCTGGTGCTGGAGCGCCGGGATCACATCGGCGGCAACATTTACTGCGAGGACGTGGAGGGAATCCACGTGCACAAGTACGGGGCCCACATTTTCCACACCAGCAACAAGAAGGTGTGGGAGTTTGTGAACGCTCTGGCTGAGTTCAACCGCTACACCAACAGCCCGGTGGCCAATTACAAGGGGGAAATGTACAACATGCCCTTTAATATGAACACCTTCAGCAAGATGTGGGGCGTGTGCACTCCCGCGGAGGCCAGGGCCAAGATCGACGAGCAGCGGTCCGGGGTGACCGGGGAGCCGCGGAACCTGGAGGAGCAGGCTATCAGCCTGGTGGGCCGGGATATCTACGAGAAGCTGGTGAAGGGCTACACGGAAAAGCAGTGGGGACGGGATTGCCGGGAACTGCCCGCGTTTATTATCAAGCGCCTGCCGGTGCGTTACACCTACGACAACAACTATTTCAACGACCTGTACCAGGGAATCCCCATCGGCGGCTATAATGTGATCATCGACAAGCTGTTTGCGGGCTGCGATATCGAGACAGGGGTGGATTACCTGGAGAACAGGGAAAAGTACGACAGCCTGGGCGGCACGGTGGTCTATACCGGCACCATCGATGCCTACTTTGGCTACTGCTTCGGCAAGCTGGAATACCGCTCCCTGCGCTTTGAGTCCGAGGTGCTGGACGAGGAGAACCACCAGGGCGTGGCGGTGGTGAACTACACGGACCGGGAGACGCCCTACACCCGGATGATCGAGCACAAGCATTTCGAGTTCGGAACCCAGCCCAAGACCGTGATCACCCGGGAGTACTCGGTGAACTGGCAGGAGGGCATGGAGCCCTACTATCCGGTCAACGACGAGAAGAACCAGGCCTTGTACCAAAAGTACGCCGACTTGGCGGAAAAAGAGGAGCATGTGATTTTCGGCGGCAGACTGGGAGAATATAAGTATTATGATATGGACAAGGTAATCGAGTCCGCCATGAAGCGGGCGGAGGCCGTGTTCGGCTGAAGCGGGAAAGCGCAGGGGAGACAGACATGATCACGGTGTTGGTAGCCGCGTACAATGGAGAAGCTTATATTGAAGAACAGATGGATTCCATCCTGGCTCAGAGCCAGAGTGGAATCCATATTGTAGTGTCCGACGACTGCTCCTCGGATCGTACGCCGGAGATTCTGGACCGCTATGGGCGCCAGTATCCGGGAAAGGTGACGGTGATTCACCGGCGCAGGCCCTCCGGAGGGGCCGCGGCCCATTTTCTGGGACTGCTCTCGGAGCTGGCGCAAATGGACCAGGAGGCGGAGAACGGCGGGTTTGGGGAAATCTCCCGGGGCAGCGAGGGCTCCGAAAGCGGTGCGGGCGGGTTCGGGGACGCCGTGAGGAAGGGCCTGCCCGTGGCCGCCGCCCGGGCGGGCTATTTCATGCTCAGCGACCAGGACGACGTCTGGATGCCGCAGAAAGCGGAAACGCTTCTGGCGCGCATGCAGGAGCTGGAAGCAGGCCTGAAGCCGGGGACTCCGGTGCTGGTGCACTCGGACCTCGTGGTGGTGGACGAGAGCCTGCGGGTGGTTGCCCACAGCTTTTTTAAATACCAGAAGATTTCCCCGGAGCGCACCGCGCTGCCGCAGCTTTTGGTGCAGAACAACGTGACCGGCGGGGCGGTGATGATCAACCGGCCCATGCTTAAGCTGCTCAGGGAGCTTCCGCGGGTATGCCTGATGCACGACGCCTGGCTGGCCCTTCTGGCCTCCTGCTTCGGGGCCGTCGGCTGTGTGAGGGAACCCCTTTACCTCTACCGCCAGCACGGGGCCAACACCCTGGGCGCGGAGAAGGGCGATAATCTGCAGGGGATGCGGGAACGCCTGGAGGACGGCAGCGGGGCCAGGGAGAACTACCGGAAAATGTTCGGCCAGGCCCGGTGCCTGCTGGAGCTGTTTCCGGACCGCTTAAGCGGGGAGCAGAAGGAGATTTTGACCGCGTTCATAGAGATTCCCCGCATGGGGAGAGTCCGGCGGATCCGCACGATCCTGAAATACGGGTTTACGAAAAACACGTGGCTGCGGACCCTGGGGCAGATGCTGATGATCGGGGATTGAGGCGGCGCCCAGGCTGCCTCATCCGTTCCCGCCGGAATTTAAGTATTCCCGGACGATCCGGCTTCCCTCCGGGCTTAAGGCGGTGCCGCCGCGGCCCCTGCGCGGGAGCAGGCAGCCCTCCCCGGTCAGGTATTCCAGCATAGTCCGCACCTCGTACTCGGTGAAGCTGTTTCCCAGAGCTTCCATAAGCCGCGTCCGGCCCATGGGGCGCTCGCGCAGGGCGTTCAGGATGGAAAAGCACAGCTTCCGGCTGCGCAGGGGCAGCTCCTGAAAGATCGGGGGCTCCTCCCGGGCCGGGCCGGGTTCGGGCCCGGGGACGTAGTCAGAGGGCAGGTCGCGGCTGGAGAGCGGGCCGTCCGTCATGTAGGCCATGTACTCCACACAGTTTTTCAGCTCCCGGACATTTCCCCGCCAGGCCTGGGCGGACAGGGTCCGCAGCAGCTCCTGGTCCATGGGATGGGAGCCGGGAACCTGGGACAGAATGTCGGAGGCCAGCACGGGGATATCCTCGGGCCTCTCCCTCAGGGGCGGCAGATGGAGGGAAAACATTCCGATGCGGTAATACAAATCCATGCGGAACAGATTTTCCTCCATCATCTGTTTTAAGTCCCGGTTGGTGGCGGCGATGATCCGCACGTCCACCGGTATGGTGCTGGTACTGCCCACCCTGCGGATTTCCTTTTCCTGGAGCACCCGCAGCAGCTGGGCCTGCAGGTCAAAGGGCATGTCTCCGATTTCGTCCAGGAAAATGGTTCCGGTGTGGGCGAACTCGAACAGGCCCTTTTTTCCGCCCTTTTTTGCCCCGGTGAAGGAACCCTCCTCGTAGCCGAACAGCTCGCTCTCCAGCAGGTCCCGGGAGAGGGAGGCGCAGTTGATGGCGATAAAGGGCTTTTCGCAGCGGCTGGAAGCGTTGTGGATGGAGTGGGCGAACAGCTCCTTGCCGGTGCCGGTCTCGCCGGTGATGAGCACCGGGTAGTCCGTGGCCGCCATACGCCGGGCGTGCCGTATGCACTCGGACATGGCCCGGCTGCTGCCCAGAATATCGGAAAACGTATATTTGGCGGTGTATTTCTTCTGCACCGAGTCCAGCCGGATCTTCTGCTCCAGCTTTTCGATGTTCTGCACGTCCTTGAGCACGATCAAAAAGCCGCTGTGGTTGTTATAGTAATAGAAGCTGCGCTTGGACAGGGTGAAGGCCTGCCCGGTGGCCGCGATGTGGATGATTTTGTGGTCAAAGGACTCCGGCCCCGACATCTGTCTGGTCAGCTCCGCGGGCAGATAGTTTAACAGGTCCGGGGACTGCCGCAGCCCGGGGTCCAGGTTCAGCATGGAGTGGAAGGCGTTGTTCTCAAAGATAGGCCTTCCGGCGTTGGACAGAAACAGGATGCCGTCCTCGATCTCGTCGATCATCATGGAGAGCATATCCCTGAGCCGGGACACATTGTCCAGGGGTGTGGTGAGAAAATCGTGACTCATGATATCCCGGGACAGGTGGTAGAGGCGCTCGATCAGGGCTTCACTTTTCAGCCGCAGCACCACCATCAGGGACATGAAGGTGTCCAGGGAGATGCGCCGCCATCCCAGATCCACCACCTGCCGGACATGTCCGGGGATAAAACGGGTTTGGCCCGGCGTGATGGCGATGTCCAGGTTCGGGTCGCTGGCGCAGCCAGGGTAGAAGGGCACGAAATCGATATGGTTCACGCCGATTTGATACAGGTAGGTGGCCATGTCGAAGGAGGCGGTTTTGTTGGTGGTGATGAGAAAGGCCCTGGTGCCCTTGGGCAGGTCCATCAGCCTCTGATAGGCGGCCTTGGTGAGAACCTTGGAGCCGTGTATGATTTCTAGTTCCCCCTTCAAATGCGGGGTCAGGCGGTTGTTGGAGATTGGGGAGAGGGTCAAAACGGCGTCCCCCCACAGGTCGTTTCCCAGCCCCTCGCATATGGTGTGGATTTCAATGTCCACGGCGTCGCCGAAAAAGTCCAAAAGCTCCCGGCGGTAATGCATTCCGTTGGACTGGTCGTAGGTTATCAATATCAGTTTTCGTCTGTTCGTCACTGGTGTCCCTCCCGGATGAATTGGATGATTACGTTTCACTATTATAATGAGTTTTGGGGGAGAATGCAAGAACAATAGGATGAAAATGGGCTTTTATAGGATGAATCCTGTAAAAACCCATTTTTTTCTGGAACCAAGTAGAAAAAAATGCGAGAAAAGTGCGGAAATACCGCGAAAATTAGGGCGAAACAAAAGTTGGCATGAAAATTGCTTGATATAAAGTGAACCACCAATGAAGAAAGGAGCGTATGATGTAGCCGTCATACAAAGAGGAGTATGGAAAGTCAAAATCTGAAACAAGAAGAGGTAAAGGTAAAATGGTATGGGTATCTGGTGCTGTTTTTGGGAATCCTGTTTTTCTCAGGGCTGATGAAGGACGCGCCCGGACCCCTCAAGGCGCTGGATTTTAATAATGTGCTGGGCAGCTTCGGCAAGCTGGGAACCCTGAGCGAGGGCGCGGGAACCCTGGCGGGAAATTTCCGCGGCACCGCCGGCACAGGCCCCAGGGACGGCTGGCTGTACGGTTTGAGCCTGGTTCCCGGCGTGATGCTGGCCTTGGGCGCGGTTAAGGTGATCGATCATCTGGATGGCATGAAAGCGGCCCAGAAGCTGTTAAGCCCCCTGATGAGACCGCTCATGGGCCTTCCGGGAAGCTGCGGCCTGACGCTGATCGCAAGCCTCCAGTCTACGGACGCGGCCGCTTCCATGACCAAGGGCCTGTGCGACGACGGTTACATAAGCGAAAAGCAGAAGGCGGTATTCTGCGCCTTCCAGTTCTCGGGCGCTTCGGCGATCACCAACTTTTTCGCTTCCGGCGCGGCGCTGTTTCCATTTATTGGGGATGTGCCCATCTTTAAGCCGCTGGCGTTGATTTTGATCATGAAATTTGTGGGCGCGAACGCCCTGAGGTTCTATCTGAATAAGTTTGACAAGGAGGACGAGTAAGATGGCAGAGCAGGTGAAGGCTAAGCGGGGGAATGTGATCGACGCATTTGTGGACGGAGCGCGCAACGGACTTAAAATTGCGTTTAACTCCATGCTTCCCAATACGCTGTTTGGATTTACACTGACGATTATTTTGAATTTGACAGGGCTTGCGGACGTGATCGGCGTAGTGTTCGCGCCGGTTATGCGGATCTTCGGCCTGCCCGGCGTGGCGGCCACCGCGGTGATGGCGATCTTTCTTTCCATGGGCGGCGCTGCAGGCGTGATCGCGGGACTGTTCACCGCCGGCCAGCTGACCGAGCCCCAGGTGGCGATTCTGCTGCCCGCGCTGCTGCTCTCCGGAGCGCAGATCCAGTTTATGGGACGGCTTCTGGGAACCGCTGATTTAAAGACCAAATATTATCCCCACATGTTTGTGACCGCCACGTTGAACGGCTGCGTCGCAATGCTGATCATGAACTATTTCATCGTATAATTTAACCGCGAAAAGGAGAGCGAAAATGGGAGAGAGAACCGATTACGTTACATATGTGCACCAGGTGTACGACTATCTGCACACCATCCCGGAGAAGGGCTTTGAGGAGTTCAAGACCTCGGCCTTTGTGCTGGAGGAGCTTAAAAAGATCGGTTTTGAGGATATCAAGACCGGAGTGGCCGGGACCGGAATCATCGTCACCATCGATTCCGGCAAGGAAGGGCCGGTGCTGGGCCTGCGGGCGGATATGGACGCCCTGGAGTTTATCATCGACGGCAAGAAAACCATGATCCACGCCTGCGGCCACGACGGTCACACCTCCATGCTTCTGGCCGCGGCCCGGGAGATTCATGACCGTGATCTGGTGAAGAAGGGCAAGTTAAAGATCATTTTCCAGCCCGGCGAGGAGCGCCTCTACGGCGCGCTGCGCATGATCGACTCCGGCCTGCTGGACGACGTGGAGGAGATCGTGGGCATGCACCTGCGTCCCAAGCAGGACTGCCGCCTGGGCAAGGCCATCCCGGCCATGTACCACTGCGCCAGCTGCATCATGGAATTTACCATCAAGGGAGTCACCTGCCACGGTTCCAAGCCCCATCTGGGCGTGAATGTGGTGGACGCCGCTTCCCTGGCGGTGCAGGCGATTAACGCGATCCGCGTAAACCCGGCGATCCCCAGCTCCATCAAGGTCACCAACATCACGGTGCCCGGGGAAACCTACAACAATATCCCCGACGAGGCGTTTATGGCCATGGATATCCGCTCGGAGAGCAACGAGGAGATCGAGCGCATCAAGGAGAGGGCCATCGCCGCTGTGAACGGCGCGGCGGCCGCGGTTGGAGCGGAAGCCATCCTGCGCTCCAAGGACGGCGTTCCGGCGGCTGAGTTCGACCAGGGTATGATCGATCTGGCCGAGGAGACCATAAAGGACGTGCTGGGCGAGGACGGCTCCATCGGAATCTTTAAAAATTCCGGCGGCGAGGATTTTCACTACTACGCCCAGAAGCTTCACTGCAAAGCCACCTATCTGGGGCTGGGAGCGGACGCGGTTCCGGGCTTCCACAATCCCAACGTGGTGATCGACACCAAGGCGCTGGAGTACGGCGTGCCCATCTGGTGCAGGCTGGTGGAGAAGCGCCTGGGAGAATAAAACTTTATCAGACAGACGGACCATGCGGCCCCGGCGTTTATACTAGCCGGGGCCGTAGTTGTTTTGGACGCCGGGAAATTGTGGCGTGAGCTTGCGCCGGAAAATTGCGCCGAGAATTGCGCTGAAACAGCGCGCCCCTGCGCCGGGTGCGGAACAGGGGATTTACATTTTCAGGCGCGCATAGTACAATGATGGGAGCGAATTGGACTTGCAGGGGCGGAAGCCGGCAGGAAATGATTCTTTGACGGAAGGAAATAAAAGATTGGCTGAAACAGAGATCAAAGGCCAGGTAATCAAAGGTCTTTTTTGGAAAATATCGGAAAATTTTGGGGCGCAGGGCCTGCAATTTGTGATATCAATTTTGCTGGCCCGGCTTCTGACGCCCGCGGAGTACGGCCTGGTGGGGATTGTGATGATCTTTATCACCCTCGCCAACGTCACGGTCCAGAGCGGCTTTTCAACGGCGCTGATTCAGAAAAAAAATTCGGACGAGACGGATTTTTCGTCGGTATTTTATTTCGGGCTGTGCCTTGCGGCGGTGATGTACGGGGCGCTGTTTTTCGCGGCTCCGGGCATCGCGCGTTTCTACCGGAACGATGTGCTGGCCCCCATCGTGAGAGTGCTGGCGCTGGTTTTGTTTCCCGGTTCCGTGATCTCGGTGCAGACCGCCTACGTTTCCAGGAAGTTGGAATTCAAGGGACTGTTCAAGGCCACGATCTGCGCGGTTGTGGTGTCCGGCGCGGCCAGCATCTGGATGGCCTACGCGGGGTTCGGCATCTGGGCCATAGTGGGGCAGCAGCTCTCCTACTATGTGGTTTTGATGGCCTGCTTATTCTGGACCGTGACCTGGAGACCGGGGCTCGTGTGCTCGCTGGTCCGGGTTGTGAGAATCCTGTCCTTTGGCTGGAAGCTGTTGGCGGCTTCCTTGATCGACACGCTGTTCAATAACCTGTACGGCCTTATTATGGGAAAAATTTACAATGAAGAGCTGCTGGGAATCTATAACCGCGGGGACCAGTTTCCCAAACTGATCGTCAATAACCTGGGGGCTGCCATCCAGGCTGTGCTCCTGCCCGCCTTCTCCTCGCGCCAGGGTGAGGCTAAACAGGTGCGCAGCATGGTGCGCCGGGCCATCCGCACCAGCTCCTTTCTGGTGCTGCCCATGCTGTTCGGCCTGTTCGCAGTGGCGGACACTATGGTGGAAGCGCTGCTGGGCGAAAAATGGCTGATCTGCGTGCCCTACCTGCGGATCATGTGCGTGGCCTACTCCTTCTGGCCCATCCACATCACCAACCTCCAGGCCATCAATGCGGTGGGGCGCAGCGACGTGTTCCTGAAGCTGGAGGTGATCAAGAAGGCTGTGGGAATAATAGGACTGGTGGTGGGAATCCGCTACAGCCCCATCGTCCTGGTGTCCATCAAGGCGGCGCTGGATTTCCTCAGCACCTTTATCAACGCCTGGCCCAACAAGAAGCTTCTGGGCTACAGCATCGGCAGCCAGTGGATGGACATCATGCCCTCCATGGTCCTGTCCCTTGTGATGTGCGCCGCGGTATACGGGCTGCAGTTCGTGCTGCCGGGCGGCCCTTGGATGAAGCTGATCCTGCAGATTCTGGCCGGCGCGGTGATCTACGGGGGGCTGGCGTGGTTGTTCAAGCTGGAGAGCTTTACCTACCTCTCCAACATTCTGGGCGTGCGGCTGAAACGGAGATAAAAGCCAGGGGGGAGTGCTGGATTGAAGGTCGGGGTAAAGGGACGCGGTCCCATACATTTCCGCGATGAGATTCGAAGAGCGTTGATCTTTTACACGGTGATACCGGTGGCTGTGGTGGTGCTGGCGTTTTTTGCCTTTTTCATATTTTACGCCCACTCCAGCATCATGGAGGTGAACCAGGAGAACAACCGCCTGGTCTGCGGCGAGCTGGAGCACATGGTGGACTCCTACGGGGAAGAGCTGATCCGCATGTGGGACCCGGATTCCATGGATGGGCTGCGGGGAAACGCCTCCCGCCTGCGCCAGCTCCAGGCTGAGGCCACCCGTTTTATCGACTCCATGCACAGCCAGGCGGATTTCTATATTCTGGACGAGGCGTTCGGCGTGTGCGTTTCCACCGCTGACCAGCGTCCTGGCTTCATGCCGCCGGACGCCGGGCTCAACTGGGGAATTGTGCGCAGGATGACGAGCAGGCCGGGGGAGCCTGTTTTTGAGTTTACCAGCGAGAGCACGAAGCGGGAGAACCAGAAGGCGCTGGTGATTGGGGCGCAGCTTGACTCCGCCGCCGGAGAGCGCTACTATCTGTTTTTCATGGTGCCCGCCCGGTACCTGGTGGACACCACCTGCAACCGCCCGGTCCAGGTGGTGGTGACCAACCGCTACCACGACGTCTGCACCTCCAACACCAACAGCTTTACCATGGAGTTTGGGGCCGTCCGTCCGGAGATTCGCCGGAACAGCGCCTTTTTGTCGCTGGACGACGAGTGGTACTATCAGCACGGGGCGGATATTTTGGGCGGGGAGATCAGCGTTTACACCTTCACGCCGGTGAAAAGCGCCATGACGTTGTTTGCGGTGGACATCAGCATTTTCCTGCTGGTGATCCTGCTGATCGGCAATATCAGCGTGTTCGGGGCCTCCCGGGTGGCCAGAAGCAAGACGGCGGTGATCGACCAGATAATCCGCGCCTTTGAAAAGGTCAAGGAGGGCAACCTCAACACTCCGCTGAATATCAGTGCGGAGGACGAGCTCAGCGTGATCGGGGATTCCTACAATCTGATGCTGGAAAGCCTCAAGGAGCAGATCGAGCGCAACAACCAGGTGGTGCGGGAGACGGTCTACTCGGAGATACGCCAGCTGGAGAGCCAGTTTAACCCCCACTTCCTGTTTAACACCCTGGAAACCATCAAGTTCACGGTGAAGCTGGAGCCGGACATCGCCTCCCGCATGATCGTGGCTCTGTCCGCGATTCTGCGCTACAGCATCAACAGCCAGATGACGGATGTGACGCTGGAGGAGGACCTGTCCTATATCGAGAGCTACCTGACCATCCAGAAATACCGCTTTGAGGACAGTCTGTTCACGGATATCCAGGTGGACGAACGGGCGTTGGACTGCGTGGTTCCCAAGCTGATCTTCCAGCCGGTGATTGAAAACGCCATCAAATACGGGTTTGGGGAGACGGAGCTGCTGACCATCCGAATCCGCGTCACGGCGGAGGACTGCCTGCTGATCCGGGTGCAGGACGACGGCGACGGTATGACGGAGGAGAAGCTGGAGGAGCTGAGAGCCCTCATGAAGGAGGAGAACAGGACGGGAAAGGCACATTTCGGCCTGTACAATATCGACCGGCGGATCAAGCTGATGTACGGCGGGGAGTTCGGCCTGGACATTGACAGCAGGCCGGGAAGCGGGACCAGCGTGTCCATGAGGCTGCCGGTCCGTCACAAAGGAGAGGAGAAGCATGATCAAGGTTCTGATTGTGGAGGATGAAAATTTAATCCGCAAGGGTCTGGTGTACGCCATCGACTGGATGGCCATGGACAGCGTGGTGGTGGGCGAGGGCAAGGACGGGAGAGAGGGCCTGGAAAAGATCGCCCAGCTGAAGCCGGACGTGGTCATGACTGACATCAAGATGCCAAAGTTGTCCGGGATCGACATGATCGCCAGGGCGCAGGAGCAGCAGCTGGCCGATTTTATTCCCATCATCCTCACCAGCTATTCGGAGTTTGAGTACGCCCGGAAATCCATCCGTCTGGGAGTGGCGGAGTACCTGCTCAAGCCTGTGGACGAGGACGAGCTGGCCGCCACCATGAAGCGCATCGGGGAGGAGCTGGAGAAGCGGCGGCAGGAGCACTACCTGCGCCACGCGGAGGCCAATCCCATGGCGGCCTTTCTCCAGCCGGGCAAATTTGAAAGCCCCTATGTGGCGCGGGCGGTGCAGGAGATTATGGAGCATTACGGGGGCAAGCTGACGCTGGAGGGCGTGGCGGAGAAGCTGGACATCTCTGTGACCTATCTGAACAAACGGCTGAAGGAGGAGACCTCCTGCACGTTCCTGGATTTGCTCAACCGCTACCGGGTGACCAAGGCGGGGGAGCTGCTGCAGACCGGGAGATATAAGGTCTACGAGGTCTCGGACATGACCGGGTTTTCGGATTACAAGCATTTCTGCGCTGTATTTAAAAAATACACCGGCACTGTGCCAACGGGTTTTGTAAAAACTGGAAAAGGTGATTGACTGAATCGCACAATTTCTCGGCGGAAATTGTGCGATAGTTTTATTTTTCGGATATTTGTGTCAAAATGAGGTATTGTTTGACTGTAAAAATATTGTTAAAATTATATATATAAAACGTGAATATTCACAAATATAAAAGCAATTTGCATGAAAAAATAAAACAAAATGGGAGGCTACATGATATGAGAAAGATGATGCGTTTGTTTGCTGCGCTTATGGTAACTGCGTCTCTGGCGGGCTGCGCGGGCGGCCAGGCGGCGGAGACTGTCAAGGCGGACCCCGCGCCGGCCGGGACACAGGGCGGGAGCCAGACGGAAGGAGCGGCCGGGAGCGCGGGCGCGTGGAAGCCGGAAAAGGATATCAATGTGATTGTGGCCTACAAGGCCGGAAGCGGAACGGACACGGGCGCCAGAATCCTCTGTTCCATCGCGGAGAAGTATGTGGGGCGGACGCTTCTGATCGTCAACAAGGAGGGCGCGGACGGAAAAATCGGCTACACGGAGCTGGCCAACGCGAAACCGGACGGCTACACCATCGGATTTATCAACCTGCCCACTTACGTGTCCCTGGCGCAGGAGCCGGACAGCGTGTTCAACAAGGATTCCGTCACCCCCATCGTGAATCACCTGTTTGAACCGTCGGTGGTTGTGGTGAAAAAGGATGCGCCGTGGAATACCATTGAAGAGTTTATCGATTACTGCAAGGCCCACCCGGGCGAGGTGAAATGCTCCACCAACGGCGTGAAGGCGTCCAACCACATCGGAATCCAGCTGCTGGCGAAAAAGGCGGGATTTGAGGTGAGCGCCATTCCCTACGGCGGCACGGCGGACCAGCTGCTGGCTCTGCGTCAGGGCGAAGTGGAGGTGTCGGTGCCCAAGGCCGGCGATGTGGCCAGCCTGACGGGTGAGAACGGGGAATTAAAGATTTTAGCTTCCTACACGGAACAGCGTCTTGAGGATTACCCGGACGTGCCCACGCTGAAGGAGAAGGGTTACGATCTGGTGTACGGCTCCGCCCGCGCGCTGGTGGCCCCGGCGGGAACGCCCCAGGAGGTCATTGACTTCTATGTAGATGCATTCACCAAGACCATGGAGGATCCGGAAAACATCGAGAAGAGCAAAAACGCAGGTCTGTCCCTGAGCCTGATGTCGCCGGAAACCCTGGGCGAGTACATCGACGAGCAGGACGATTTTGTGAAAAATATACTTCCCACACTGTTTGATTGATCTGTCAGACGGGCAGGACCTGCGCAGCCGTAGGGCCTGCCCGTCCCGATATAAAGGATTGGAGGAAATGATAATGAAACGCAGCGATATGGGCCTTGTGGCCTGCATTTACGCAGTGATTCTGTTTTTCTTTGTGATGACGCTGAAACTGAAACCGGAGGCGCAGATTTATCCCATGGTGGTGATGGCGCTGCTGTTTCTGCTGAACACGGGATTTCTGGTGCAGCAGTGTTTGATTGCCAGGAGGGAGGGCAGGAAGCCGGTCAACGATTTGGCGAGTCTGTTCGAAGGCTTTCAGCCCGGGCAGTTTGCGGCGGTGCTCGTGCTGTCGGTGCTGTACGTGGCGCTCATCGGCGTGCTGGGCTTTTACGCGGCCACGGCGGTGTACCTGGTGGTTACGCTGCTGTGCCTGCGGGTGCGGACGCTGTACATTCTGATCACGGTGCTGGCCTTTGCCGGACTGGTTTACTGCGCGTTTACCCTGTTCCTGCACGTGCCGCTGCCCGTCGGATTTTTGCGCTGAAAGGGAGGAAACGGATATGAATGAGATTTTAGCAGGTTTTGTGAATGCGGTGCAGCCCCTGAATCTGGTGGCGATGGCGGTGAGCGTGGCCATCGGAATTATGATCGGCGCGCTGCCGGGTCTGTCCGCGGCCATGGGCGTGGCGCTGTTGATCCCGATCACGTTCGGAATGCCGGCCTCCACCGGGCTGATCGTGCTGGCGGGCGTGTACTGCGGAGCCATATTCGGCGGCTCCATTTCGGCGATCCTGATCCACACGCCGGGAACTCCGGCATCGGCCGCCACTGCCATCGACGGCTACCAGCTCACGCTAAAGGGAAAAGCGGGGAAAGCGCTGGGGACAGCCATTATCTCCTCGTTCTTCGGCGGGCTTTTGAGCTGCATTTCCCTGTATTTCTTTGCGCCGGTTCTGGCGAAGCTGGCGATGGCCTTCGGCAGCCCGGAGTATTTCTGGCTGTCCATCTTCGGTCTGACCATCATCGCGGGGGTCAGCACGGATTCCCTGTTAAAAGGGTTGATTTCCGGCGCGCTGGGGCTGCTGCTCTCCACCGTGGGCATGGATCCCATGAACGGCGTGTTCCGCTTCACCTTCGGCCAGGCGGCCCTCTACGAAGGGCTGCCCTTCACCGCCACCTTGATCGGGCTGTTCTCCATGTCCCAGGTGCTGGTGCTGGCGGAAAAGAAGATTCGCAAGGCCGGAGAGCTGGTGAAGTTCGACGACCGCGTGCTGTTAAACGGCAAGGAGATGAAGCTGATCGCGCCCACAATCGTGCGGTCCTGGATCATCGGAAATTTGATCGGCATCCTGCCGGGCGCCGGCGCCTCCATCGCCTCGTTCATGGGCTATAATGAGGCGCGCCGGGCTTCCAAGCACAAGGAGGAATTCGGGCACGGGTCCATCGAGGGGATCGCGGGCTCGGAGGCTGCCAACAACGCGGTGACCGGCGGCTCCCTGATCCCCACGCTGACCCTGGGAATCCCGGGTGAGAGCGTGACCGCTGTGTTGATGGGCGGCCTTTTGATCCAGGGCATGCAGCCCGGGCCGGATCTGTTCAACAAATTTTCCGGCGTCACCTACACGTTTTTCGCCGGTTTTGTGCTGGTCCAGTTTTTCATGCTTGTGATCGGCCTGCTGGGCGCCAAGGGCTTTGCCAAAATATCCAGGGTGTCCGATGCGATCCTGATCCCCGTGGTGTTTTCCCTGAGCGTGGTGGGCTCCTACGCCATCCGTAACAGCATGGTGGACGTGGGCGTTATGTTCGCCTTCGGCGTGCTTGGGTATTTGATCAAGAAGTTTGATCTGAATCCGGCGGCCATTGTGCTGGCGTTGATTCTGGGGCCAATCGGAGAGAAGGGCCTGCGCCGGGCGCTGCTGCTCAGCGGAGGGAATCCGGCGATCCTGCTCTCCACGCCCATCTGCTGGGGACTTCTGTTCCTCTGCGTATTCGGAATCTTTTCACCGGTGATTATGAAGAAAATGGAACAGGCCATGGGAGCAAAGGCCGAGTAGACGGACGGCCGCCGGCGCGATGTATGCGCCGGCGGCTTTTGCGCGCAATTATTGGATTTACATTTCCCGGCGGACATAGTACAATGGTGGGAGCAAAAATTGTGAGGTGATCGGGTGAAAACAGTATTGATAACGGCCATCGGTTCATTTTCGGCGGATATAGTCATTAAAAAGTGCCGTGAAAACGGCCTTAAGGTGATCGGGTGCGACATTTATCCCCGGGAGTGGGTGGCGGATGCGGCAAATGTGGACGTGTTCTGCCAGGTGCCCCGGGCCACGCAGGAGACTGCTTATATAGAAGCGCTGCGATCCATTTGCAGCCGGGAGAAGGTGGAGGGGATTCTGCCGCTGACCGATGCAGAGGTGGACGTGCTGGACCGGCTGCGCCCGGAGCTTGCCGGACTGGGGATCACGCTGTGCATCTCCGGGGAGGCGTGCATCGAATTGTGCCGGGATAAGATGAAGCTGTTCCGTTACCTGGAGGAGCGCCGGCCGGGCACGGTCATTTCCACCCAGGAGCTGGCCGCCACAGAGCCCGGGCGACTCGCCTACCCGGTGGTGTGCAAGCCCTACAATGGCCGGAGCAGCCAGGGCCTGACCTTTATCAATTCCCGTCGGGAGATGGAGAATTTTCTGGACGGCCGGGACGTGTCCGCATACATCGTGCAGCCCCTGGTGGAGGGCAGCGTGATCACGGTGGACGTGGTGCGCAGCGCGGCGGACGGAGCCTGCGCCGCGGTATGCCGGAGGGAGCTGCTGCGCACGCCCAACGGCGCGGGCACGTCGGTGCTGGTATTTTCTGATCCGCAGCTGGAGCGGCTGTGCGGACAGATCGCCGGCTGGCTGGGAGTGAACGGCTGCGTGAACATGGAGTTTATTGAGGACAGCGGGGGAAAATACCACATGCTGGAGTGCAACCCACGTTTTTCAGGCGGGGTGGAATTTTCCTGTATCGCAGGGTACGACTGCGTGAGCGAGCACCTGCACTGCTTTGAGGGAAAGCCGGTGGACACCGCGGCAAAAATCTCGGGCATGTATATTGCCAGAAAATTTGAGGAATATATTACCGGACCAGCCGGCGGTGAGAGGTGAGAGAGGAAGCATGATGGAAGCTGAAGAGGTGATGGCAAGCATCAACTGCGTTACGTTTAACCATGTCAATTATATCCGAAAGGCCCTGGACAGTTTTCTGATGCAGAAAACGGATTTCGCCTTTGAGATTCTGGTGCACGACGATGCCTCCACGGACGGAACCGGCGAAATCATCCGGGAGTACGCAGAGAAATACCCGGATCAGGTGCGCCCGCTGATCCAGACGGAAAACCAGTATTCCCAGGGAATTGACAATATCAGCGGCGCGTTCAACTTTCCCAGGGCCAGGGGGAAATACATCTTCATGTGCGACGGGGACGACTATTTTCTGTCCCCGGACAAGCTGCAACGCCAGGTGGATTACATGGAAGCCCACCCGGACTGCGCCCTGTGCATCCACAGCGCCAGGATCGACCTGGTGGGCAAGGCGCTGACGGAGGGGCAGATGAGGCCGTACCGGCAGAGCCGGGTGATCCCGCCGGAGGAGATCATCGACAAGTCCTCGGGCTACGCCATGTCCTCCATGGCGTTTCCAGCCAGGCTGGTGAAGATTTTGCCGGACTATTATGTGGACTGTCCGGTGGGGGACACGCCGCTGCAGCTGATGGCGGCGGCGGAGGGATACGGCTACTATATGGACGAGCCCATGAGCGCGTACCGCGTGGGCGTGGCCGGCTCCTGGACCGTGGAGGGCCAGAGCGGGGACTACGAGGGGAAACAGAACGCGTACTACAGGCGGATGAAGCGGACCTATGAACAGTTCGACCGGGCCACCGGCGGCCGGTTCCACCAAGCGGCGGAGAGCGCCGCGCTGCGCACCTACTACCACACCATGGTGAACACCAAGAAGTTCGACGAAGTATTTAATCCGGAGTACCGCCGGTATTATAAGGAGCTTACCCCCCGGACGCGCTTCTTTCTGCGATTTGAGCGCAGCCTGCCCGGGGTATATAAAATGGCGAGGAAAGCATTCACTGGAAGATAATTCCAGTGGCTGCTCCCTCGCCGTTTTTACGGTTTGAGCTTACTGCTGTGCAAAGAGCGGGTCCGTGGGATCCCAGGTCTGATCCGCGGGGATCACCTGCTCGATTGCGGGCCGGTCATAGGGGCCGGGCTTTTCCGAATTGTAAATCTTCACAGTGGTGCCAAGGCCGCAGTGGTCGTACACCCATTTTGCCTCTCCGGACACCAGGCGGACACATCCGGCCGACTGGGCGATTCCCAGGTAATTGTAGGTCATGGGGTCCAGGGTCATGGGATCAGGGCTGCTGTAGAGAATGGAGTGGATCAGGAAGCCCTTGTAAATCCGCGTTGCGTACTGCGTGTAGATGCCGTGGTTCATATCGCGCCAGCGGTACTTGGCGGGAGTTTGGAAGGTGCCCAGGGGCGTATCGGGGCCGGTGGACGTCAGGAACGTCTTGACCGGGATGATGAAGCCGTTGGCTCCGTCCTGGGCGAAAATGGTCATGCAGTTCATCTGCTTGTTGATGCTGATGAGGAACGGCCCGTTGTTGCCCACGATGGGCTCCAAGTCGGTGAGCAGCTTGCCGGACTCGTCAAAATAGTACTTGAATCCGTCTATGTACTGCCAGCCGGTCACAGGCGCGTTGTCCACAAAGTAATAGCGGTCCTTGTCGTTCCAGGCCCATCCGGTAAAGGGAACGCCCGTGCCGTTGCTGTAGGACACGGCGCCGTCCGTGATCTGGATGCCGTCCGGGAACGCCGCCTCAACGGGGTTTTCCATGTTGTAGGAGGCGCCCTCCACTTCCTTGCCCCAGAGGGAGATTCTAAAGCCCTTCAACACCTTTCCGGTACCCATGGTGCCGGCGGTTGCGCTGTTGCGCGCCCAGCCCAGCTCGGTGCCGTCGTTTAGGGTGGTGCAGTAGTAGATATCAAACTTGTTGCGGGCAAAGCCGTTGAAGCGGATCTGGATCGCTTCCACCAGCGCTCCGTCGTCCCACACCGTGGTGTGGCCGCCGTTCATGGCCCAGTCGCTCCAGCCGTGCGCGCCTGTGTAGGTCCGGTACAGGATATCGCCCACGATGTTGTTGAGGTAGATCGATACGGAGCGGAACCCTTCGTCCGCCACAATGGGGGTGTCGCCCACCGACGGATCGGTCCAGGTGGTGTCGGGTCTTAATACCTGGGTCTGAACGTAAGGTGTGTTGGCGATCACGGCCTGTCTGGCCGCTTCCTCCTCGGCGAATTTAGCGGCTGCCTCCGCCTCCGCATCGCCCTGGGCTGTGTCCTCGGCCGCCTGCTGGGCGTTGGCCGCGTCCTCAGGCGTGGTGACGTCGGCGTTGGCATCGGGTGCGGGAGTTTCCGCAGTGGAATCGGGCGGGGTCTCAGCCTGTGCCTCCGGGGCCTCTGTCTCAGCCTCGGCTGCCTTGGTAAAACCAGGTCCGTAATTGGAATCATCCTGGACGGCCCATGCAGGGCCTGCCTGTCCGACGATCAGAAGCCCGGACAAAAAAGCGGCAGCAGCCCGCTTTGCTAATTTATTCATTCGTGAATCCTCCTAAATTATGATAGACTTGCCGTACATGTCCTAATTTATCATATCTGTTATGAAAATTCCATATGTGATTTACTTTTTATTGGGATTATTGTAAAATTGTAAATAAAATGACCACGGAATGTAAGAAATGGGTGCCATAATGAAATGGAATAAAGAAACAGTCAATATCATATATGCCTCCAACGACGGGTACGCGGGACACCTGGCCGCCTCCCTGGTTTCCCTGCTGGAAAATAACCGGCAGATTCCCCACATGGACATCTATGTGCTCTCGGTGAACATGTGCGAAGCCTACCAGGACCGCCTGCGCCGGATCGCGGAGGGCTTCGGCCGGGGCTTTTTGGCCGTGGAGCTGGGAGATTTGAAGCAGCGCTTTTCCTACGACATCGACACCAGGGGGTTTGACATCAGCGCCATGGGGCGTCTGTTTGCGGCCGAGGTGCTGCCGGAAACGGTGGAGAGAGCCCTGTATCTGGACTGCGACACCATCGTTTGCGGCAGCATTTTGCCCTTGTATGAGCTGGATTTGGGAGACTGCCTGGTGGGTATGGTAATGGAACCCACGGTGTACGGGGAGATGAAAGCGGCCCTGGGTATGGGAAGGGACGACGCCTACTACAATTCCGGCGTGCTTTTGATGGACCTGGGGCGCTGGCGCAGGGAGCAGGTGCTGAAGCGCCTGCTGGACTTTTACGGGGCCCACGCCGGCCGTCTGTTCGCCTGCGACCAGGACACTATCAACGGAGCTCTGCGGGGGCAGATTCTCACCCTGCCGCCCAAATACAATTTTTTCACCAACTACCGCTATTTCCGCTACGACACCCTCCGCGGCCTGTGCCGCGCCTACGAGCAGGTGGGGCGGGAGGCGTTTATGGAGGCGAAGCGTAACCCGGTGGTGCTCCATTACCTGGGGGACGAGCGCCCGTGGATTGCGGGAAATCACAATCACTACCGGAAGCTGTATGAGACCTACCTGGACCGGACACCCTGGAAGGGGACGCCCAAGCAGACGGGGAAGGAATTTTACATGCTCCTGTGGTGGGGGCTCAACAAGATGACGCTCCTGTGCCCGCCGCTGCGGCTGTGGGTCAGCCGCCGGTTCGGCATGAAGGTGATCGACGCCCGGAAGAAATCATAAGGATTGGAAGAATGAACAAGATCAGCTGTATTGTGCTCAATTACAACGATGCCCGCACCACCTGTGGATTGGTGGAGGAACTTTTGGGGATAAACTGCCTGGACTTTGTGGTGGTGGTGGACAACTGCTCCACGGACGATTCCTGGGAAACGCTCTCGGCCCTCGGGGACGGGGGCGGCCGCCTAAGCCTGATCCGGGCGGAGCAGAACGGCGGCTACGGCTGGGGCAACCAGATCGGGGTGGACTGGGCGGTGGACCGCCTGGGCGCGGATTACGTGATGGTGGCGAACCCGGATATCCATGTGACGGAATCGTGTATCCTGCGGGTCAAGGAGGTCCTGGACCAAACGGAGCGCTGCGGGCTGGCCTCGGCCCTGGTGGAAAGTCCCCAGGGAAAGCCGCTTCTCAGCTACTGGACGCTGCTGCCCTTGTGGAAGGACCTGCTGGACACGGGACTGATCACCCGCCGGCTGTTTGCGCGCCGGCTGAATGTGCCGCAGGAACGGCTGAAGCAGGGCGGGCTTTCCGGCTGCCGCCTGGTGGACGCGGTTCCGGGGTCTTTTTTTATGCTGCGGGCGGACCGGTTTCCGGCCGGGGAGATTCACAAAGTATTTGACAAAAGGATATTTTTATATTATGAAGAGAAGGTGCTGGGGCGGAAGCTGAAGGCCATGGGCCTGACCGCCGCGCTGGCGCTGGACTGCTCTTACGTCCACGCCCATTCCGTGAGCATCGACAAGAGCGTGAAAAAAATCGGGGACAAGCAGCGGCTGCTGCACGAGAGCAAGCTGTATTATTACCGGGAATACCTCCACGCAGGGCCGCTTAAAATGGCCGGCGCCAGGGCGTTTCTGGGTTTGGTGCTGGCGGAGGTGCGGTTTCTCACCGAGGTGTGCGGCATGCGCTGGTAGCGCCTGCACGGAAAGGAACGATTATGTCTGCGAATCAAACGGAAAAACCGATACTGGTGACAAGGTCCTCCCTGCCGCCGTTCGAGGAATTTACGGAAATGCTAAAGCCCATCTGGGAGTCCAGGTGGCTGACCAATATGGGAGATTATCACAAGGAGCTGGAGCAAAAGCTGCGTGAGTATCTGGGCGCCGCCAGTCTGGTGCTCTTTACCAACGGCCACATGGCCCTGGAGATGGTGATCCAGGCCATGGAGCTGACGGGCGAGGTGATCACAACGCCCTTTACCTTTGCCTCCACCACCCACGCCATCGTGCGCAACGGGCTGACGCCGGTGTTCTGCGACATCAACCCTGTGGACTACACCATGGATGTGGACAAGATCGAGGCGCTGATCACGGAAAAGACCTCCGCGATCCTGCCGGTGCACGTTTATGGAAATATATGCGACGTGGAGCGGATTGAAGCCATCGCAAGGAGGCATAATTTAAAGGTGATCTACGATGCGGCCCACACCTTCGGGGAGACCTACAACGGAGTGGGCACGGCCATGTTCGGGGATGCCAGCATTTTCAGCTTTCACGCCACCAAGGTGTACCACACCATCGAGGGCGGGGCGGTGGCCTTCCGGGAGCAGTGGATGGAGCACCGGCTGAACTGCCTGAAGAATTTCGGCATCGTGGATCAGGACCATGTGGTCTGGGTGGGCGGCAACGCCAAGATGAACGAATTTCAGGCCGCAATGGGCCTGTGCAATCTGCGCCATGTGGACGAAGAGATCGGGAAACGCCGCCGCGTGGTGGAGCGGTATCTGGAGAATCTGGCGGGCGTGAAGGGCTTAAGGCTGCCGGAGTACCGGCCGGGCGTGAAGCCCAATTACGCCTATTTCCCGGTGGTGTTCGACGGCTTTGCCGTAAGCCGGGACCAGGTGTACCAGGAGCTTGGGGCCCATCAGATTTTCCCGCGGAAGTATTTTTACCCGCTGATCAACGATTTCCAGTGTTATGAGGGCAGATTTTCCTCAGAGGATACGCCGGTGGCCAAGTATATCGCGGACCGGGTGCTGACCCTGCCGCTGTACGCGGATTTGGCGCTGGAGGACGTGGACCGGATCTGCGGGCTCATCCGGGAGATGGCCTGAACGCCGGGACAAAATACGATAAATGCCGAAGCGCGCTGCTTTGGATAAGAGGAACGGATCATGGACAAGGTGCTGCTGGTAATACCGGCTTACAATGAAGAAAAAAATATACGGAAGGTGGTGGGCCGCCTGGCGGAGGATTTTCCGGAATTGGACTACATTGTGGTCAACGACGGCTCCCGCGACTCCACGGCCAGAATCTGCCGGGAAAACGGCTACAATCTGCTGGACCTGCCGGTGAACCTGGGGCTGGCCGGCTGCTTTCAGGCGGGAATGAAGTACGCCTACCTGAAGGGCTACAAGTACGCCATACAATTTGACGGGGACGGCCAGCACCGGCCGGAATATATCGGCGCCATGCGGGATAAGATGGATGAGGGATACGATATTGTGATCGGTTCCCGGTTTGTGGAACAGAAAAAAGGCTGGTCCCCCCGTATGCTGGGCAGCCGCGTAATCGGCGCGGCGATCCGCCTGACCACGGGCGCGAAAATCTGCGATCCCACCTCCGGCATGCGCATGTTCAACCGCAGCATGATCGAGGAGTTTGCGCTGAATTTAAACTACGGACCAGAGCCGGATACGCTGTCCTTTCTGATCAAGCAGGGGGCCAGGGTGGCGGAAATCCAGGTGGAGATCGACGACCGCCTGGCCGGGGAGAGCTACCTAAAGCCCGTTGTGGCGGCCAAATATATGATGCGGATGCTGACTTCCATACTGCTGATCCAGAATTTCCGCAAGCGGTGAGAGCCGGTTAAGGATTACAACAGCGGCTCCGCCGGGTGGAGGATGAAATGAACAAACTGACAACCCGCCTGCTGTATAAGGGCGGCAATATTGAACGGCAGAACATCCTGTGGAACACCGCGGGCAGCTTCTGCTACGCATTGGCCAGCATGGTGCTGTCCTTTCTGGTCATACGCATGATCGGGGAGGACGAGGGAGGGATATTTTCCTTCGGATTTTCCACCCTGGGCCAGCAGATGTTTATCATCGCTTACTTCGGAATACGCCCCTTCCAGATCACGGATAACAGGGGCGAGTATTCCTTTAAGGACTACCTGGAGCACCGCAATCTCACCTGCCTGGCTGCGCTGGCGGCGGGCTGCGTGTACCTGACGGCCAGGGTGTCCGCCGGGTTTTACACCCCGTACAAGGCATTGATCCTGATTTTGCTGGTGCTGTACAAGGTGATCGACGGCTACGCGGATGTGTACGAGTCGGAGTTTCAGCGCCGGGGCAGCCTGTACCTTACCGGAAAATCCAATTTTTTCCGCACCCTGCTGTCCGTGTCCTGCTTTCTGCTGGCCCTGGCGGTCACACGGAGCCTGTTCGCGGCCTGCCTGACGGCGGTGGCGGCCCAGGTGGCCGGGGTCTGCCTGTTCAATCTCCCGGTCATCCGCGCGGTGGACGGGGTGAGCTGGATGAGGGGCGAGGGGCAGAGCAGCCGGCTGTTTCGCAGCACGGCGCTGCTGTTTTTGTCCGCGTTTCTGGACTTTTATGTATTTTCCTCCGCCAAGTACGCCATTGACGCGCGCATCGGCGACGCGGCCTCGGGGTACTTTAACCTGATTTTCATGCCCACCTCCGTGATCTACATGGTGGCGAATTTCGTGATCCGGCCGTTTCTGACAAAGCTGACGGACCTGTGGGAGGGAAATTTGTTTCTGGGCTTTAAGGAGCAGCTGGTCCGCCTGGGCGGCATCATCTCCGGCCTGACGGTGCTGGCTGTGGGCGCCACCATGATTTTGGGGCGCTTTGTGCTGGGAATTATGGAGTCCATCCTGGGCTCCGGTTATGAGGGCTCTCTGACCGTATATCAGACTGCCTTTGTGGTAATTGTTTTGGGCGGGGGATTTTACGCCCTGGCCAATTTGATGTATTATGCGCTGGTGATTATGAGAAAACAGAAGGCTATTTTCATCGTGTATCTCCTGGCAGCCGTCACGGCGGCTCTGGTTTCCGGCCCCATGGTAACGCGCTGGGGGCTGGGAGGGGCTGCTGGCTGCTATCTGCTGCTGATGATGGGGCTGACTGCGGGCTTCGGATTTTGTATGGTCCGGGGCTACAGATGTGAGAAAGGGGAGAATCGTGGGAATGCAGGATGAGACAATGAATGTGCGTGGAGAGAGAGCAAGCGCCGGGCGCAGGCGCACGGTGGATGTGATCATCCCGACCTACAAGCCGGATAAGAAATTCAGCCGCCTGCTGCGCATGCTGGAGCTGCAAACGTACCCCATCCGGAAGATTATTGTGATGAATACGGAGAAATCCTACTGGAACGACAAGGGCTACGAGGGGATCAAGGGGCTGGAGGTCCACCACCTGACAAAGGCGGAGTTCGACCACGGCAGGACCCGCAATCAGGGCGCGCGCTACAGCCGCGCAGATATCATGGTGTTTATGACCGACGACGCGGTGCCGGCCGACAACCAGCTGATCGAGCACCTGGCATCGGCCTTTGACCTGCGCGGCCCTTTGGGCGAGTCGGTGATCATGGCCTACGCGCGCCAGCTGGCGGATAAGGACTGCAATCTGGCGGAGCGGTATACAAGGTCCTTCAACTACCCGGAGCAGAGCAGGGTGAAAACCAGGGCGGATATGCAGGAGCTGGGGATCAAGACGTTTTTCGCCTCCAACGTCTGCTGCGCCTACGACCGGGAAAAGTTCTGGTTCCAGGGCGGCTTTACCAACAGGACTATTTTCAATGAGGATATGATTTTCGCGGGCCGCGCCGTGCTGGAGGACGACTACGCCGTGGCCTATGTGGCCCAGGCGCGGGTGATCCACTCTCACAACTACGGCTGCATGGCCCAGTTCCGCCGGAATTTCGACCTGGCCGTGTCCCAGGCCGACCACCCCGAGCTGTTTTCCCAGGTGCGCTCGGAGAGCGAGGGCATCCGCCTGGTGAAGCAGACGGCGCGCTATCTGGTGAAGCAGCGCCGGCCCTGGCTGGTGCCGGGGATGTTTGTGAAGAGCGGGTTCAAGTATCTGGGCTACCGCGTGGGCAAATGCTACCGGCTGCTGCCGCGCCCCCTGGTGCTCAAATGTACGATGAACAAGGAATACTGGAGCCGGGCGTGAACTTGTCCCGGAAATGACGAAAGAAGGTAGGAGATTCCTATGATGCAACCGATGTTCCGAGTGATTCTGATCATTGTCTCCCTGGCGACTCTGGCGTACATGATGCGCAAGATACGCCAGGCCAAGGTTCAGATCGAGGCGGCTATGTTCTGGGTGATGCTGGCCCTGCTCCTGGTGGTATTTGCCGTCTGCCCGCCGGTGGCCAATATCTGCGCCAGACTGCTGGGCATCTACTCCACCCCCAACTTCCTGTTTCTGTTTACCATTTTCCTGCTGATGGCCAAGGTGTTCAGCATGACCATCCATCTGTCGCAGATTGAGAGCAAGCAGAAGGATCTGATCCAGAAAATGGCCCTGGACCAGAAGGAGAAGGAGGAGCTGGAGCTGAAGGTCCAGGAGCTGATGGAGGATAAAGACAGAGCGGACGGGGTGGAAGATGAGCGCGAATGACAGAAGGTTACAATTGAAGGACCGCGGCCTGCGCCTGCTGATCTGCGGGGTTCTGGCGGTGGCGGTCCTGGGGCTTTGGCACGGGCTGGATGTGCGGGACGGCATCGCCAGGACCGGAAACCGTTTCCTGTACGGCTGGTACGGGCTGGCGTTTCTGTGGGGGCTGGGGCTTTTGGCTGTGTCCGGCTGGCTGCTGCTGATCCGCAGAAAATGGAGCCTGGAGCGGGTGTTTGTGGTGTGCAGCCTGACGCTGGGCGCGCTGTTTGCGGTGGTGCTTCCGCCGCTGTCCGCGCCTGACGAGGTGGCCCACTACATTTCCGCCTACCAGGTGTCCAACTGCCTGATGGGAAAAACCGCGGCGGATGAGGACGGGCGCGTGCTGATCCGCCCGGAGGATGCCTGGGTGGAGGACTTGGAGGACGTGCTGGCCGACGACGGCAGCGGGCGCACGGTGGACAAGGATTCCGTGGTGCTGGGGCAGATGGTGACACAGTATACCTACGGGGAGGTGTATGGAAAGAGGGGGGAGAACGGCCGGGCGGAGAACGCGGCAGATGCGGCTGCCGGTCGTGGGGAAACTGCCCCGGACGGCGGCGCCGTCTCCTACCAGCCGGCCGTGCACACCACGCCTCTGGCCTACGCGCCCCAGGCGGTGGGGATCACTCTGGCCAGGCTGCTGGGCCTTGGCAGCATAGGGCTGCTGTTTCTGGGCCGCCTGGCAAACCTGCTGTTTTACACAGGAATGGGGTATCTGACCATGAAGCGGATGCCCTTCGGTAGGGAGGTGGTATTCGGCGTGGGGTTGCTGCCCATGACGCTGAACCTGACCGCCTCCATGTCCTACGATGTGATGATCCTGTCCATGTCCGCCTACTTCACCGCGGTCTGCCTGGACCTGGCTTACCGGGCTGAACGGGTGCGGCTGAGGGACGTGGCGGTTCTGTCCCTGGTGATGGCGGTCATGGGGCCCTGCAAGATGGTCTACGGCGTGATCGCCGGCCTGTGCCTGCTGATTCCGGTGAAAAAGTTCGGCGGCTGGGGACGCTGGCTGGCGGCCGCGGCCGCGGTTCTGGGAGCCTTTGTGCTGGCAATGCTGGTGGTGAACAGCCAGACCGTGGCCCTGTACACGGGCATCCAGGACAGGCATGTGATCTGGGCCGACGAACCGGGGTATTCCTTTGCCCAGCTGATCCACAGCCCCCTGTTGGTGCTGAAAATGTTTTACAGCACCCTGGTGTGGAACGGCGGCGAGCTGTTCTCCGGCATGATCGGCGGCAGTCTGGGAAATATGGACCCGGTGCTGAACACGCCTTACGTTGCGGTGCTGGGGCTGGCGGTTCTTCTGCTCATGCTGGCCTCCCGCAAGCCGGGGGAATCCCTGCACATCTCGGGCGGACAGCGGGCCTGGGTCTGGACCATCTGCCTGATCTGCCTGGGAGCGCTGATGTTTTCCATGCTGCTGGCCTGGACGCCCGTGAGCGCCTCCTTCATCCAGGGCGTGCAGGGACGGTATCTTCTGCCGCTGCTGCCCATATTCGCGCTGTCGCTGAAAAACGACCGGCTGGTGCGCACGGACTGCGACGACCGGAAGCTGCTGTTTGTCATGGTATGCATTGACGTGTATGTGATTCTGCGGATTTTCGGGGTGGTGTGCCTGCGGGTGTAGCCCGCGGCGAATTGAGAGCGGCCGCCGGTCCCGGAGCGGACCTCCGCCTTTATCCCGGCCCGTCCGGGCAAATGAAGTTTCCGGGTATTGTCAGCGGCGGTGGAATGTGATAGAATTGCCAGATGTACGGCAGGGTCTGCCGCACGGGCTTACATAAAATGGAAGGCGTCTGAGGCCTTCTGAAAATAAAGGAGCATTAAAATCATGGGAAAGATAAAAGTGACGCCCTGTCCCATCAAAGGGCTGTATGTGATTGAACCGACCGTGTTTAAGGACGAGCGCGGATATTTTATGGAGACCTACAATCAGAATGATTTCAGGGAGGCTGGCCTGAACATGGTGTTTGTGCAGGACAACCAGTCCATGTCCGTGAAGGGCGTGCTGCGGGGCCTTCATTTTCAGAAGCAGTATCCCCAGGGCAAGCTGGTGCGCGCCGTGCGCGGCACAGTGTTCGACGTGGCGGTGGACCTGCGCTCCGACTCAGAGACCTATGGGAAATGGTTCGGCGTGACCCTGTCCGCGGAGAACAAGAAGCAGTTCTACATTCCGGAAGGGTTTGCCCACGGCTTCCTGGTGCTCTCCGACGAGGCGGAGTTCGCCTATAAATGCACGGATTTCTACCATCCGGGCGACGAGGGCGGCCTGCTGTGGAGCGACCCTGAGATCGGTGTGGAGTGGCCCATCGAGGAGGGAATGGAGCTGATCATCTCTGAGAAGGATCAGAAGTGGAGCGGCCTGCGGGACACGTTCAAGTTCTGATCAGATGCGGCGGTGCGCGGGTTTGACCTTCGGGCGGATTGTACGGCTGCATTGCAGCGCAGGTTTGGCCTGCGGGCGGATAGCGCGGATGTTTTTATGCTCAAGAAAAGGAATTAAACGCATATGAAGTATGTCATCTCTCTGATAAAAGAGATTGTAAAAAAACGGAAAATGATTCTGGACCTGGCGCTGGCGGATTTCCGCAAGCGGTTCGTGGGCTCGTATTTTGGGATTGTCTGGATGTTTCTGCAGCCGCTGGTGACCGTGCTGATCTACTGGTTTATCTTCGGAGAGCACGGGATGAAAACGGTCCCGCCGGTGCCCAACGCCACCTATGTGGTGTGGCTGGTTCCGGGTCTGGTGCCGTGGTTCTTTTACAGCGAGGCGCTGAACTCCATCACGGGCTGTCTGCAGGAGTACAGCTATCTGGTAAAAAAAGTGGTGTTTAAGGTGGAGATGCTGCCCATCATCAAGCTGCTGTCCTGCCTGCTGGTGCACGCTTTCTTCATCCTGATTATGCTGGCCCTGTACGCTGCCTACCGGCAGCCGGTGTTCGCCACCTGGATACAGATTTTGTACTACACCTTTGCCGCGGCCATGCTGGCGCTGGCGTTCGGGTATTTCACCAGCGCGGTGAACGTATTTTTCAAGGACATGGCCAACATTGTAGGGATTTGTCTCCAGTTCGGAATCTGGATGACCCCGATTATGTACGACGAGGCGATTTTTACCAGCCGCAGCCCCTGGATCGGCACGGTGCTCAAGCTGAATCCCTTTTATTACATTGTAGCGGGATACCGGGACAGCATGCTCACAGGCGACTGGTTCTGGAGACGCCCCACCATGACTTTATATTTCTGGGGCGTGACCATTGTGGTGCTGCTGGTGGGATTGAGAATGTTCAAACGGCTGCGGCCGCATTTTTCCGACGTCCTTTAAAGGCCGCGGCAGGGACTTAAGCGGGATCACGCGGGGACGGACGACCGTTCCGGTTTCAGGCAGAGATGCCGGGCCGGGGCGGTTCTTTGTTTGTGGGAGGAAGGGAGAGATCAGGCTGTGATGAAAGAGATATGCTTGAACTGGAGCGACCGCGGGGAGAGCGGTACGATCCCGGTGGAGGTGGTGTATTCCGCCCGCAGGACGCTGGGGCTGGAGGTCAAGGGCGACGGCACGGTGCTGGCGCGGGTGCCCAAACGGACGCCGGACCGGGCTGTGACACAGTTTGTCGGAGAGCGACGGGAATGGATCGTGGAGAAATGGTTTCTCATGCGGGAGCGCAGGCAGGCCGCCGAGGCGCGGGGGCCCCGGGACTACGAGGGGGACCCGGCCCTGGAGCGGTGGTACCGGGAGCAGGCGCGCAAGCGGATCGCCTGGCGGACCGCCTATTTCGCCCGCCGCATGGGCGTTACCTACGGGCGCATCTCCATCCGGGCGGCCAAGACCAGGTGGGGCAGCTGCAGTGCGGAGGGAAATCTGAATTTCCACTGGAAGCTGATCCTTATGCCGCCGGAGATTCTGGACTACGTGGTGGTCCACGAGCTGGCCCACCGGAAGGAGATGAACCACTCCGACCGGTTTTGGGCCGAGGTGGAGCGGGTATTGCCGGACTACCGGCAGCGCAGGGCATGGCTCAAGGAGCACGGCAGGGAGGTGTAGGCGGCTGGGAAAACTGCGTCTAAGCCATACCGGGCAGCGCTCTCATAACCATCTGATACGCAACCTCCACCACGCCGGACAGGAGCATCACCTGGATGGGATTGCGCTTGTAACGCACCAGCAGTACCATGGCGCCCAGGAATATGAGAAAGGCGCGCAGGTTGGCGGAACGGAGGGCTGCTCCCAGAATCTGGGGCAGGGAACCGGTGAACGCCGCTGCCTGGGGCCAAAGGGCGGTGACCAGGATGCTGACGCCGGCCGAGGCGATCATGGCGATCACGGCCGGGCGCAGGGAGGTGAGCACCTGCTGGATCAGCGAGAGGTTGCGGTAGCGCAGATAGGCCCAGGCCAGCAGGGACACCAGCAGGCAGGAGGGCAGGACGCAGCCCACGGTGGCGGCAACCGCGCCCCAGAAGCCCGCGATCCTGGTGCCCACAAAGGTGGCGGAGTTGATGGCGATCGGGCCGGGGGTCATCTGGGAGATGGTGATCAGGTCCGTGAATTCGCCGGGGGAGAGCCAGCCGTGCAGGGTGACTACCTGCTGCTGGATCAGCGGCATGGCCGCGTAGCCGCCGCCGAAGCTCAGGGCGCCGATCTGTATAAAGCTGAGGAATAGCTGAAGATAGATGTTCATTTGTTCCCGTCACCTCCTTTTTTGCGGGTCAAAAGGCCCAGGACCGCGCAGGCCAGGATAATCAGGGCTGCGTTGACCTTAAACACATAGCTGGCGATAAAGGCCACCGCCAGCACGACCATGGAAGTCCACTGGCGCTGTTTGACCAGGCCCTGGGTCATCTCAAGCACCACCTGGGCGATCACCGCCGCTACCCCGGACTGCATGCCGTTTAGCATCCAGCCCACGTAAGGGTTGCTGCGAAAGGCCGTGTAGCACAGGGAGATCAGGGAGAGGATGGTAAAGGGCGGTATCACGGTGGCCAGCACTGAGATAATCAGCCCGGGAATCCGCGCCAGCTGGTAGCCCACCACAATGGCTCCGTTCACCGCGATGGGGCCGGGGCAGGACTGGGCGATGGCCACCAGGTCCAGCATCTCCTGATCGTCGATCCAGTGGTATTGGTCCACGAACTTCTTTTTCATCAGCGTGACGATCACATAGCCGCCGCCGAAGGTGAAGGTGCTGAGATAGAGGTTGGAAATAAAAAGCTTCAGCAATATTTTCTTGCGGCTCTCCGCGTTCTGAGGCCGGATGGCTTCTTCTACTGTCATAGGAATCATCTCCATATTTCGTTTGTTGCATCTACTATAGAGCTTGTAAATCCATATGTAAAATAGTATAATTTTATAATATATATAAGAAATTTGATATGGATTGGAGGGGATGGGTGTGACGCTGCGGCATTTGCGTATTTTCCTGACCGTTTGCGAGACCGGGAGCATGACCGGGGCGGCGAACCGGCTGTTTACAGCCCAGCCGTCGATCAGCCTGGCGATCCGGGAAATGGAGGAGTATTACGGCGTAAAGCTCTTTGACCGGATTTCCAAAAAGCTGTTCCTGACGGAATCAGGCCGCCGGGTTCTGGAGTACGCCAGGCATATCATCGCCCTGTTCGACGAGATGGAGCAGGAGGTGCGCAACCCGGATATGAGCGGGACGCTGCGGGTGGGGACCAGCATCACCGTGGGCACGTTTCTGCTGCCCGGATATGTGAAGGAGCTGACCCGCCTTTACCCGGAGCTCCAGGTGGAGGCCAGGATTGAGAACTCCAACAACATCGAGCAGTGCGTGCTCTCCAATGAGATTGATCTCGGTGTGATCGAAGGCATCGCCCACAGCCGTTATATCAGCAGCGAGAGCTTTCAGGGCGACCGTCTGACCTTTGTCTGCCCGCCGGGGCATCGGTTCGCAGGGCTTTGGGATGTGAAATTGGGGGATTTGCAGGGAGAGAATTTTATTCTGCGGGAAAAGGGCAGCGCCGGCCGTGAGATTTTCGACGGGCTGGCGGCCGCCCACGAGCTGGATATCCGCATCGCCTGGCAGAGCACCAGCAATCAGGCTATCATCCACGGCGTGGCGGAGGGCTTTGGAATCTCCGTGCTGCCGGCATTTCTGGCCGCGGAGGCGGTTGAGCGGGGGATGATCGCGGAGTTTGCGGTGGAGGGCCTGTCTATGGAGCGGAAATTTTCCGTCATCTACCACAAAAACAAATTCCTGGCCCGGGGGGCCAGGGAATTAATCCGCCTGTTCAAGGAGGGCGGGGAATGAGTCCACAGAGAAGCGCGTTTCGCCCAAAGGCCCACGCCGTCCGGCGGGGGTGCCTGGCCCGCCTTACGCGGTCAGGGCCTTTAACCGGGGGATGTCGGTGATGGTCACCGTGCCGCGGGACAGGGAGACCAGTCCCTCCTTCTCGAAGTATTTCAGCATGCGGGAGACCACCTCGCGGGCGCTGCCCAGGTTTTTGGCGATCTGGTCGTGGGTGGCGGTGATGGAGGTGGAGCCGCTGCGGCGGCGCTCATCCTCCAGGTAGGAGGCCAGGCGCTTGTCGAAGCTGGAGAACAGAATCTGGCTGATGGCCCACATCACGTCGGAGAAACGCTCGGCCGTCTGCTTGTAGATAAAATTCTCCACATAGATATTGGTTTCCATAAAACGGTGTACGCAGCCGGAGCGGGTGATCAGGATTTTGCTGGGTTCCGCCGCTTCCACGAAAATATCAAAGGTGATCTCCGACATGACGCAGGAGGCGGAGAGCGTGCAGAGCTCGCCGGGGCCTGCGCGGAACAAGGTCACCTCCCGGCCTTCGTCGGACTGGATATAGATGCGCAGCTCCCCTGAGAGCACCAGCAGCACTCCCAGGCACTCGTCGCATTCGCTGCGGACAAAGCCGCCTTTCTCGTAGTCGCGGATCATGGAGCAGGACACAAAGGCGCGCTGCTCATCCGCTTTCAAATGTTCCCAGAACGGATAGTGCTCCGCCAAAATCGGTGCGATCTCTGTCATGGTGAAATTACCTCCTTATAGATTTCGGGATCAGTGAATCCGGCAGCCGCTCTGCTTAAGAAGCGCCAGCGCCCGGTCAAATTCCTGTTCCTTTATCAGAATGTAGTCGGTGTTGTAGGTGGAGACGGCGAACAGGCTGATTCCTCCGTCCGCCAGTATGCGGGAGATTTCAGCCAGGATGCCAACCAGGGAGAAGTCCAGCACCCCCTGAACGCGGAAGGCCCTCCAGTCGTCCTCGCGGGCAAGGGTGTTTCCGGGGACCCGGTCCGCGGGACAGACCAGGGAGATTTCCTCGTCGGTCCGGCTGAAAAAAGTCCAGGGGGAGTTTAAATCCACGCCGGAGCTGTCCGCCAGCTTGCAGACGGTGAATTTCTCGTCAATTACGTGCAATTCCATATGATATGCTCCTTTGCAGGTGCTTTTTCGGTGGCGGGCACGCGTCCGGAGGGCGGAGATGCCCTGGGCGGGCGCGTTTCCGATAAAACTATTATAAGGTCGGGGACGCTGAAATGCAAGAGCGCAGGGGGGAGATGGGGGATTCTTTCGCCGGGCCGGCGCATGCGATGGTTACTGGGAATGGCAGCGCGCGTTGGCGCCCACGGAAAAAGGCGGAGGTCTGTGGGGCGGCGAAGAGCAGACCAAAGCGGGGCGGCTGCATTTTCCAAAAGGAAACCACGGCCGCCCCGCATCGGGGTTTGCATGTATTATATATAGAAAAGATAGAAAAAGGATGGCAAAATTTAATTGCGCGCTTTGGCCTTGCAGATCATCTGGGTCATGGTGCCCATAGGACAGTAGACGCACCAGGAGCGGGGCTTGAACAGCATCATGGTGATCAGCCCCAGGATCGTGGAGGTGAGCATCACGCTGTAAAAGCCGAAGGCGAACTGGGAAACCCAAAGCGGAAGGCCGGCGGCATAGTAGGCGTGGTGCCAGGGAAGGCGGAAGGTCCACAACAGCGTGACTACCTGCCGCAGGTCCCGGGCGCCCCGGAACACCAGCGCGGTGTTAAAGAGCATCTGGCCGAACATGACCATAAAAAAGGTCAGGAATCCATAGCGGAACGCTTTGGAACTGAGCCAGGCCGGAGCGGGACGGCAGCCGGACAGATGAAATTTACGGCCCAGAAGTGAAAACAGCTGGCCCCGCCCGCAGTAGGAGTGGCAGTAGGCTTTACTGCCGGTGGTCAGGGAGATGACAAGGGGGACGATGAAGCAGATCAGCCCCAGCCATGCGAACAGGATATTAAAGAATCCCAGGATCAGATAGGCGAGGGAGGCGATCCAGAGGTAGTCGGACCATTTTTTCTTCATGCGGCACCTCCCTCTGACGTTTGGCGTTGATTCATGGAGATAATACAGGCCGGGCACTCCTTCTCACATTTGCCGCAGCCGATACATAAGGCGGAATCCACCGCCGCGAAACATCCGTTTGCGATGCGGATGGCCTGGCGGGGACAGACCTTTGCACAGCAGCCGCAGGCGACGCATCTTGCCTGATCGACTGCTGCCAGACGCTTAGGCGCCATATCAGTTGAGCTTCTCCAGCATGGATTCTAATTGCTTGCGGCTGATCACGCCGCTGTTCTGAAATACCAGTTTGCCGCCTTTAAAGAAGAGAAGGGTGGGGACGGTCATGATTTTATACTGGTTAGCCAGCTCCATTTCCTCATCGATGTCTACTTTGTAGAACTGTACATTGGTCAATTCATCAGCGGCCTTTTCGATCACCGGCGCCAGCATCTTGCAGGGGCCGCACCAGGTGGCGAAGAAATCCACTACTACCACGTGATCCTGTGAATTCGTTTTCTCGTTGAAATTTGCTTTGCTTAAATGTTCAAGTGTCATATGTTTATCCCTCCGAATTTGTTGTTTAATTGATTTGTTGAACTAAGGATACCATATGGATGGAGGGATTTCTGTGATTAAGTCACGCACGTTTGCCGGAGGCCTATATACATAAAAAAGCAGAGTACGCCGGGGCGTATTCTGCTCTTCAATACGGCTGTGAACGCTATTCCATACCCATCTGTTTTTTGAGCTCGGCCAGGGCGGCATCCACATCGGGGGAGGAATATTTGGCGATCAGGTCCTCCTCCTCTTTGTCCGCGGCGCCTGTAAGCTCGGCCATTGCCTCCTGGGTGGCCAGATTGGCGTCGATTTTTTCCGCCATCTCGTTAAACTTATTCAGGCTTCCGGCAATATTCCTGGATTTGATGGCATTCGCCTTTTCCTGGCTTCTGGCGGCGATGGCCTTGGATTTCAGCTCGGATTTTTTCATTTCCATTGCATGGATCTGGTCGGCAAATGAATTCAGAGCGGCCACAGCCTTGTCGGCGGCCTCCGCGCATTTGGCGACAACCGCGGCCTGGGACTCTTCCCGGGCTTTGTCCTCGGTCATCTTTTGCAGCGCCTTTCTGGCATCGTCGTCATTCCCCGCTTTTACAGCCTTCTCGGCGATGGACTGCCACTGCGCCCGGCTGTCCTGGATTTTTTTGAGCTTTTCCCGGGCAACGCTCAGATTGCCTTTTACAGTGGCCGTATCTTTTAAAAGTGTGGAGTATTCTTCTTTTGCGTCAATGATACACTGATCGATCATCTTTTCCGGGTCCTCGAACCGGTCCAGCAGGTCGTTGACATTTGATTTGACGATTAAACTGATTCTCTGAAAAATGGTAGCCATAGTTTGATCTCCTTATTTAGTCTTTGTATTTGTTCTTTAATTCCTCATCCGCCAGGTTGTCAATAGGAGTTTCTAAAATTTTCCTTTTTTCCTCAAGCCGCTTCAGATCATATTTCTTATTTCGGATGATAATATAACCTATAATGGAAATGGGCACGACGATGCCTACGATCAGCACGGTTCGGTTGGCAATATCATTTTTAGTCGTAGTTTTTTGCATAATGCGCTCCGCCGACTTTTCAAAAACAGTGGCAAAGAAAGCATTGTCATCGAGATCCGACGTATAATAATAATCTGCGTAGTCATAAATAATTTCCTGCGCCTCGTGGTCGATCACAGAAGCGGCCTTATTTCCCAAATACAGATATTCCTTATAAACACCGCTTTCATACTCCAGGAAAAGGAAAATCAAATGGCCTTCGTCGTTGAACAGCGTGTTGTACTTATCCTCCAGATACGCCTCCGCCTCGGAATCTGTAAGCGATTCGCCCTTGCCGTTGATCTCGCTGGCAATCACCACATAGGGCTGTACTCCGGTTTTTTTATAGAAGGTTTTTAGCCCTGAGATCATCTGCGACGATTTGGTAATCCATTGGGCGTTGTCCTCATACCAGTCCTTTGACTCAACGCATATCCCGGCGGGCAATGGAGAACGGTTGGTGGTGCTGACCGTGATCGTCTCCTGCGGCGCGCGGGAGAATGAACTGATTACAACGGCTAATATGGCCAGGAGTATGAAGCCGGCTATGCTGACGGCGCAGCCGCCCATACAGCCTTTGCTGCAGCCCGGGGAGCCGGTTCCGTTCATTCCCCCGTATCCGGTGGGCTGGTAATATGATGGGGGCGGCGTGGAGTAGTCGGAGTAGTCGGTGTACGGCTGGCTAGGCGTATCGACATAAAACGTCCTGGGGGGCCTTGGCGGCGGAGTGGGCCTTGGGGGCGGCGCGGGCCTTGGCGGTGGGGCGGGCCTTGGGGGCGGCGCAGGCCTTGGCGGCGGGGCAGATGAGCGGCCGGAACCGGAGCTTCCACCCGATGATGACGAGCCGGAGCCGCTGTAATTGCTTCTTCCTCCCCTTCCGGACGAACTGCTGGGACTTGATCTGCTTGAAAAACTTCTCGACGAGCTGGAGTGGCTTGAACTGCTTCGGTCCCCTCCCGAGCTTCCTTGGCCGGCGCCTCCTCTACCCAATTTCGTACCTCCTCAAACGCGTATTTTACTACCACAATCATATCATCAAATCCATTTTTTGTCACTTGAAATCACCGGGGCGTTCAAGCCCGGCTTGGGCCGTCTCACTGTCCGCAGCACCGAGAATGCAGGCCGTATTTAAGTATTCTGGGAAACGGAGGGACGGGGAAAGAATACTTGGGAAAATAAGGAAAATTTCAATACCCTTAACATTTCTTTAAATTTATGGGGTCGCGAGGAGTACCTAGATATTATGGGGAAAAACGTAAAAAACAACGTAGAATCAAGGAAAATTCGCGCTTTTTTAAGTATGAATAAGGCGTCTTAACAATGCTCAAAAATGCGATCGATAGCGACAAACTAGCGACAAATTTTAATCTTGCAAATTTCTGCCTTTAAATCCTCCAGGCTGCGGTGCCCATATGTTCTGTTTGTGACGTCGTTTCCGAAAGAGTGCCCCAGCATTCGTTTTCGGTCATTTTCCTGCACGCTGTACTTTTCGCAGAGCGCAGAAAAGGTATGGCGGCAGTCATGCGGTGTATGCCGTTTTATCCCCAACGTATCCAGTGTTTTATACATGTCTTGACGATATTTACAAACCGAACACACCAGCAATCCACCATCGCGATTAATCCGACGCTTCACCAGTGGAAGTATTCCTGGATGGATTGGCACGATACGATCTTTTCCCGCTTTTGTTTTCACTCCTCCTTGAAAATATTGGGCTTCAAGGTCGACTTTTATGGTTTTATAGGCAATTATCCGATATCCTGAATAGCACATAATTAACAAAAGCTCGATATTCGGGTCTTTTTCATGCTTCCATAATATTTTTAACTCATCCTCATTGAACGGCTCTCCACTCTCGTCATCGTCGTCTATGTTGATTTTTACATGCGCCGAGTAGTCTTTATCACATAACCCCTCGATATCTGCGTAGGCATACATCTGATGGTAGAGGTGTAAAATAAGTTCCAGACTAGAATGCTTAAGGGCGCACGAATCTATAACGGCCTGTAAATCACTGTGGCGTAGATCAGCAAAAATTTTATTATGCAGCGATTTACAGTTGTTGTACGCTGCTTGGGTTGACGCCTTTGAACTCTTGGAATATGTTTTTTTAGATTCTACGAATTTCCAATTATAGAATTTTTGATACACCTCCGCGAACGTTGGGCCCTGATTCTTCTCGTGCTGCCCGGTGATGGCGGAACGGATTTTTCCGTAGTCCCTGATGATGTCCCGTACTACGGCGTCCTGTTGCCCGATATCCGCGATTTTCAGGTTTGGCCTGGGCGGATACACCCCAGGAACATAGGTCCCGGCATGGTACGCCGTCAGGATCGAAAACCCATAATACCAGTCATCCACATAGGCGATCGCTTTGACAGATACGGGCCTCCCGTCCTCGTCAAATTCTGTAGTCGGCGGGTACACCCCATATGGGTTCGTGTTTTGGGTCTTGCCATTATATCATCCTCCTTAAAAATTAGCATAAAAAATACACCCATTGACCGGGTGCACCGCGGGGTGATATAATACAAGGTGTTCAAGCTGGTATTATATCGCCCTGGTACACCGGGCAATAGTATCACAAAAGCCGTTCCCGGTTCCCGCCGGGGGCGGTTTTTTGTTTTGTTGTTTTTCTCCCCCTGCCCCGCTGCTTATGGGGAGGGGGATATCAACCTTTGTTTTATTCGAGATTAGCAACCGCGTAATCGGCTTCTTCCTGGGTAAATTTTTCTCCATAATCAGACATAAGCTGATCGCGAATCGCAGCAGGAGACATATTCATGGTGTTCTGATAGGATTTGGCTTTCTCCAGAGCATTCGCGTTCCAATCGGCCTCGACGTTATCGACGGCATATTGCGCTTCTTCGGGAGTGAATTTCTCTCCATATTCAGATATGAGCTGATCGTAAATCCCAGCTTTTGACATACTCATTGTGTCGCTGTAGGATTTGGCTTTTTCCAGGGCATTTGCGTTCCAGTCAACGTTGACATTATCAACCGCATATTGCGCGGCTTCGGGTGTAAATTTGTCTCCGTACTCGGATGTAAGCTGATCATAAATACCCACTTTTGACATGTGCATAAGGCTGCTGTACGTTTCAGCGCTTTTTAGTGCGGACTTATATTCGGTTGGTACATTTTCGCTTTCAGCGCTTTCCGCTTCTGTCTCGGCTGCTGTGGTGGCCGCCTCAGTCGCTGCTTCCGTGCTTGCTGCTGTTGTCTCGGCTTTTGCCTCGGTCTCTTGTGCAGTTGTTGTTTCCGGCGTCTGAGACCCTCCGCCTCCACAAGCCGTTAAGGCCATCGAAATCGCAAATGCTACGCCTACCAGTTTCCTTTTTCTCATTGATATTTCCTCCTTTGAAATTTTATTAAAAAGCCATAGGCCATTTAATCTATGTAAATTTTGTTTTGGATAAAATGAGGGTAAAAAGTTATAACCCCCTGTTGCAAAAAACAAACGTATGTTCTATAATGAGAACAGAACGTATGTTCGCACATACTTCCACGCGGAATGCGAATACTAGCCGCATGGAGGTATAACGATGGATGTTAGAGTCACCTATCATGTGTACGAGGCCAGAACTGCAAAACGTTTAAGCCTTCGTAATCTGGCGACGCTTTCAGGCGTCAGCCGGTCCGAGATCAGCAACATCGAAAACAATTTAACCGATCCCACTGTACGAACCTTGTGCCTACTTTCCCGGGCGTTGGATGTACCCCCGGAAAAATTGTATTCCTTCGAGGTGATCTCCTGATTTGTCCAAGATATTGGACAAATTTACATATCGTGGTGACTTCTGATATCCGAATACGTTGTAGATAGTATAACAGCCAGTCACGAACCGGGGAAAGGGTGGTACATATTTATGGATTATAAAAAAATGTTGCTTGAAATTATTGACTCTCTCGATGGCAAATCAGCTAAACACATATATCAGCTAGTGATAGGGGTGCTGGGGAGGAATTTCTAATCCTCCCCCTGCTCCTTGTCTCTGCGGGCTTCTTCCAGGCAGTTCTCAAACTGATTGAAAATATAGTCCCATTTATCATCGGGGACACAATATACCATTTCAACCAAAGCGGATAATACCGCTTTTTTTTGTGCACTTGCGTTTCCCATTATATGGCCGAAGTGGTTGAATGCTATGTCTGTGGAATCTACTTCATTAAACATCTCGCCTTTTCCAGTTCGTAGCCAATCTTCATTGACATTAAACTCTCGGCATATATCGCGTACTAGTCTGTCAGAAGGGTCACGCTTTTTTCTCTCTAATAGGGAAATAGTGGAATTAGTTACCCCAAGGATGGTTCCAAATTCTTCTTGACTTTTTTGAAAATGTCCTCTTACCTTGCTGATCCTATCTCTGATTTCTTCATTCACAGTTATCACCTCACTTTATACTTAAATACTATAACAAAAATTCGACAAAGTCAAGAAAAATATCTTGACATATTGAACTAAGTCGAATATAATTATGACATAGTCAAATCGAGAAAGCGAGGTGAGAGCATGAAAACAGAACTTTGGAACGGATACCCAATCCGGTTTGTAGAAATAACCGGTGAGTGGTGGGCAGTGGCGAAGGACGTAGCGAAAGCGCTAGGGTACAGAGACGCACACAATATGATTAGAAATTTGGATCAGAAAGACAAGGGTACTCACTTTCTGAGTACCCCTGGTGGAACGCAAGAGCTTCTTGTGATTACAGAATTTGGAATTTATGACGCCGTGTTCAGCAGTCACAAGCCAGAGGCGAAAGCTTTTAAGCGCTGGGTATTTACCGTATTAAAGACCCTCCGTCATCAATCCGGGATCGAAGGGTTCCAAGTATTTCGTATGTTGGATAAGGAACACCAAAAGGAAATGATGTCAAAGCTCAACCGGAGATTAAAGAAACCGAAGAGGGTAGATTTCATCAAAGCCAATACCATAGCCAATAAGGCGGTATCAATTAAACATGATTATCCTAAGATGGTGAGAAAAGCCGACATGACCCCGGAAATGCTGGTGGATCGCCAGGAACTTCTGGAGGCCACCGTAGAGCTGATGGAAATCAAGGACAAGTACGGGTTGGATTTGTCGGTAAGCGAGGAAGTGTACAAGCTGGCTACTAATCAGAAAGATAACAAAACAGCTTAGAAGGCGAGGTGATACAAAATGAAAGACCACAGAGAAGTACCAAAAACCAAGGAGCAACAGCGCATGGATCAGCTACGGTATATCGCTGATCATTGGGACGAACTGCCGGTAGCTATGCAGCGCCGGTTTGAGGTTCAGATCCAGACTATACGGGATCTGCTGCCGCAGGAAACGGAATAACCGGAAAAGCACATTGACAACTGAAAGCGACGGAATTTAGAGGAAAGGGAGGTGAGATATTGGGATTTAATAACGCTGAAAAGAACAAAGCCGAGATGATTTTGAAGCAGTTGGAGGGGATGAGTATTTGGTCCGCGGAAAATCTTTTGAATAAGTGCGAAAAAGCACTCCTTCAAAATAGAATAGGAACCGCAACGCCCCATCAAATAAAGGAGAATGACCACTCCTCGGGATCTTCATCTGCTTCCAAAAGTTCGGAAATTATGAATTTCATCATTTCGCAGAGAGAGAAAGAGAAAGTCAAAGAAATCATCAAAATTATGAAAGAAACCCAGGATACAGTACTGAGTGCACAAAAGTGGGCAGTCGCAAGCCTGCTATTTTCTGGAACTGCCCTTGTCATTTCGGTGATCGCAATCACGTTAAAGCTATGACAGATACGACTATACCGCCGATGGAAAGGGCTATGGAGATAATGGACACAATTTTTGAAAATTTAGCGTCTTTCCTTGCAGAGTCCGCCTCCAATTTAACAAAATCGAGCTGTTGTTCCAGGATAATGACCTGTCTGTTGGTGGCGTCGGCTTGTTTTTGGGCTTCATCGGCTATCTTCTCTACGGCCTCTACCTGACGTTCTATGGCGGCTTGGCTTTTCTGCAATTTAGGGGAGAAGTATTCAATTAATTTTGTGGACTCAGTTTTGGAGGCTTCCTTTAAGATATTCGCTGCGCTTTCTGACATTTCTGGAAGCGTCGGAGCGGAATGACTGAACAAGGAGCACGCACTGGTACCAGAGTTTGGGACGGAAGTACCACATGATGATAGTTGATCGTGAGAATCCGGCATCGTCATACTCTATTCCTCCTGATATTTTGGGCGATTTGACACCTATAAATACAGTATAGTCCAGGGGGAGAAAAAAGGCAATTAGAAAGGGAGGTGAGAAGGATTTCGGATAGGAAAAAACCGCGTATCCCGGAATGGAAGATGTGGATTTTGGTAATCACGACTATTCAGGCTTTGACCGCGATACAGAATTACCAGATTCATCAGCGATGTAATCGGGACCACCAGCTTCTATGGGATACGCTAGTTCAACAGTCCCAGGCGGTGAGAGACCACATAGAGGGGACGAATCAATACCTGAAAAAGTTGAACCTGATTCTTGAAACCGTTGGTAAATAGCAAGGGGTGGAGAAGAAAAAAAAGGCAATTAGAAAGCGAGGTGATAACCGATGAAAGAGATTTTCAACGCTGAGGAAGCAGCCCGGGAAATTGGCTGCACCGGCCCGAAGGTCCGGGCGCGGATGAAACGTAAGCTGTGGGACCTGGGAGAGGTCATTCCCAAGGAAGTGCTGGGGAACAAGGATAAAAACGAGTATAACGTATTCCGTTATAAGCTGGAAAAATTTTTGGGCCATCCGGTAACGGGCCGCTGGAAAGGAGGTGATCCCGATGTGTAGGCGAGACATACTTGGCCCCATCTGCTATATGCCCCAGCGAACGAGACGGCCGTGGCGGATTTTTAGACACATCGTTACGGTGGCAACGGTGGTGATGTGGGGCATAGCGTTTTTCCTGGCCGGATTGGCTGTAGGAATCTATTTAGGGTAAGGAGGTAAGAGGGTGATTGATAGGAAAGCGATCCATAAGTTGGTGGATGTGGTTCTGGACATCCAGGAACAGGGGAGTCATTACGCTAACTTGGAAATGTCAAACTTCGGATACGACATCTCGGTGAATGCACAGACAGACGGTTATGACGCATTCAATGACTGCGAATTGTGCGAACGTTTTAATCTTGACGATAGCGAGAAGTACGACGAGGTTATGGACTTTTTGAACACATTGCGGGCAGAAAAAGAAGAACCCCAGACGGGGGCAACCGTCCGGGATTCAGACACTTAAAACAAACTACACCCCTAATTATAGGGGAGAAAGAGAGAAAAATCAATGGTAAAAGTAACGATTGAGATTGACGGGGTGGTATCGCGGGTAATGACCGGCGAATATGCGTGGGGATCGGTGAGTTCGGAGAAGGATAGCTCGATCGACGCCCAAACGTTCTTGGTAGGAAGAACAAATGCCTCCATATTGGGGCAGGATGTAGCATGTTCTATTCCGGAAGTGATCATGCAGACCGGGCGCAGTACGCTCCAGGGAGTATCCGAGTTGACAAAGTTGGCAGCGGATATCATGCGCTATGTCACCAAAGAGCTGATGGGAAGGAGTAATCATGCTGACTAAAAAGGAAGTTTCTGCCTATGTAGACCGCATGGAAGCCCTGGCCCGCAATGCAGCACAGGAGGCATACATTAAGGCGAGGGGATTAGAGCAGAAGCGAATATTCGAGGAAAGCGGAGCCATTGAGATCATCCGACGTATGCAGACTACCATGAACAACCTGCTGGATGATTTTGAAATATTGGACGCCCAATTGGAATCGAGTGCCGGCATTCAGTACGAAAAGAGAAGTTGCCGTGGGTTACAGTACCATCTGGAAACGGTGAGGAATATCTATAAATCCGTGTTCGATGATATCTCTTTTGAATCCCGGCAACTCACACGTTTAGAAAAGGATTATGCGGCAACCAATCGCGGGATCTCCGCCAACTACGCCGCAATCCGGGCAGCCCTGAAAAACAAAACTAAGGCCGCGCAGTGCGTAGAATACCTGAAGGAAGTCGGGTTTGACGTATCCAGCCTGCAAAAACTGGAGTGCACGGAGGTGGCCGTGGCGCTGGACAAGCGCTACCTGTTCATTGGATTAAAAAAGGAGGAGAAATAGATGATTACAGTGGAATTTAAGAATTTTGACGACATGGTGACTTTTGCCCGGAACCTGGTGCGGGACCTGGCCGGAAAGGCGGGATCTGCGGAGCAGCCTCAGCCGGTACAGCAGTCGCCTACACCGCCTGCACAGCCCCAGCCCGTGCAGCAGCCGTCTACGCCGCCCGTACAGCCCCAGCCGGTACAGCAGCCGCCTATGCAGCCCCAGCCGGTACAGCAGCCGCCTATGCAGCCCCAGCCGGTACAGCAGCCGCCTATGCAGCCTCAGCCGGTACAGCAGCCGCCTACGCAGCCGCCGGTTCAGACCAGTACGCCCAGTTACACCGCGGACGAATTATCACGGGCGGCGATCACCCTGATGGACGCGGGCCGGCAGAATGAATTAATCGGGTTATTGCAGCAGTTTGGTGTCATGTCCGTGCCCAACCTGCGCCCGGATCAGTATGGGGCGTTCGCAACCGCGCTGCGGGGATTGGGGGCGCAGATTTAATGGGGCACAGTGATAGAGCACACGCGCTGCTGAGCGCGTCGGGGGCGCACCGGTGGATGGCCTGCACGCCAAGCGCCCGCCTGGAAGAACAGTTCCCGGACACTACCTCGGAGGCGGCACGGGAGGGTACACTGGCCCACGAGTTGGCGGAGCTAAAGCTGCGGAACTATTTCTATACGGTCGATTTTGGCAAACGGAAATTGTCCACGGCCATCAACAAACTGAAAAAGGATGAGCTGTGGCAGGACGAAATGCTGGGCTACACGGACGATTATCTGGATTACGTCAAAACCGTAGCCCTCAAATTTAAAAGCCAGCCATACACGGCGATCGAAAAGCAAGTAGACCTTACGGCGTATATCCCGGATGGGTTCGGAACGGCGGACTGTATTCTGATCGGCGGAAGCGTCCTGCATGTAATCGATTTTAAGTACGGCAAGTCTCCCAATGGCCGAGTATCCGCCGAACGTAATCCGCAAATGATGTTGTACGCCCTGGGCGCCTACGAGGCGTACAAGATCCTGTACGACATAACGGATGTCCATATGTCCATCGTACAGCCCCGGCTCCCGGACGGCATATCCGAATGGTCCTGTTCGCTGGACACGTTGCTAGGATTTGGAGAGACGGTTAAAGCCAAGGCAGAGTTGGCAATTCTGGGCGAGGGAAAATTTGCCCCCAGCGAAAAGACATGCCAGTTCTGCCGGGCCAAAGGAAAATGCCGGGCGCGAGCAGATGAGAACATCAAACTGGCGTTTTCCCCGGATGTCGGAAGGAAGCCGCCATTACTCAGCAACGAAGAAATGGGGGATTACCTGATCCGTGGGGCTGATGTGGCAAAAT
>JAGZSY010000007.1 GCA_018380885.1 Enterocloster asparagiformis | reverse complement strand
TGCAGCTGGCAGACCTTTCAGTGCGCCTTCCGGGCGCAAGTAGGTAACAGCCCCTTATAGGGGCAGAACAAGCCACCGGCTAAGCCGGTGGTCTTGACTCGTGCCGGGAAATTGCGCCGGTACGGGGCACCCTATTCCATCAGTTTTTTCAGATCACGGTAAAATCCCGGGTAGGAGATGTTGACGCACTGGGCATCCCGAATGGTGGTCACACCGTCCGCGCACAGGGCGGCGACGGCAAAGGTCATGGCGATGCGATGGTCCAGGCGGCTGTCGATCTCCGCGCCGTGGAGGGGACGCCCGCCGCGGATGATCATGCCGTCCTCCGTCTCGGTGACGTCTGCGCCCATGGCGCTTAAGCCCTGCACCATAATGGCGATGCGGTTGGACTCCTTGACCTTCAGCTCTGCAGCGTCGCGGATCACGGTCTCGCCCTGGGCCATGCAGGCCATGGCGGCGATCATGGGCAGCTCATCGATGAGGGTGGGGATCACCGCGCCCTCCACCACGGTGCCGTGGAGCGGGCAAAAGCGCACCAGGATGTCGGCGGTGGGCTCTGCGCCGCTGTGATTTTCGTTCATCAGCGTCAGGTCGGCTCCCATGTCCCGGCATACCTTGAGCATTCCCGCCCTGGTGGGATTGATCCCCACGCCCTTTATGAGCACCTGGGAGCCGGGAACCATCAGGCCGCCGGCGATGAAGTAGGCGGCGGAGGAGATGTCGCCAGGCACCACCACCCTGGCGCCGGTCAGCTCGGCCGCGGGGGAGACCGTGGCCGTGCTGCCGCAGGCATTGACCTCTGCGCCGAAGTGGCGCAGCATCAACTCCGTGTGGTTGCGGGACAAGTAGGGCTCGGTGACGCTGGTTTCGCCCTGGGCATAGAGCCCGGCCAGAAGGATGGCGGACTTGACCTGGGCGGAGGCCACCTTGGAGGCGTAATGGATGCCGGTCAGGGGGCGGCCCTTGATGCGCAGAGGCGCGCAGCCGTTCCTGTTGACGCTGGAGATATCCGCGCCCATCTGGGACAGCGGGTCCATGATGCGCTTCATGGGGCGCTTCTGGATCGAAGCGTCCCCGGTGAGGGTCACGTCGAAGCGCTGGGCCGCCAGGATGCCGGAGATCAGGCGGATGGTAGTGCCGCTGTTGCCGCAGTCCAGCAGTCCGGCAGGCCGCTTTAAGCCCCGCAGGCCGTTGCCGCGCACCACCACCCGGTCGCCCAGGTTGTCGATGCCCACGCCCATACGCCGGAAACAGGCGATGGTGGAGAGGCAGTCCGCGCCCTGGAGAAAGCCGCGAATCTCAGTCAGACCCTTGGCGATGGAGCCGAACATGACGGCCCGGTGAGAGATGGACTTGTCGCCGGGCACGGACAGTTCGCCGTTCAGCCCGGAGGTTGCTTTTGTAAATTCCATAGATTCCATTCTAAAATCCCCCTTTTAACCTTTGAAAGGGTGCGCCGGTCCGGCTGCACCCTGATGGGATCCACAGGCCTGCCCTTGGGCAGGTCCGCGAACCATGATTACACTCTGAACATTTCGTATTTATATTTGTCGAGGTGCCTCCAGGCCGCCTCCATGGACTCCTCGTCGTAGAAGGCGATCTTGAGTGCCCCCTCGCCGTGCTCCCGGTTGTTGTTGATGCCGATGTTTTTGATGCTGATCCCCTTGGCAGCCAGGATGACGGAGATGGTGGAGATGGAACCCACCTCGTCCACCACGTCCACGGAGAACTCGTAGGAGGGCTCCAGGGGGCCCTTGGCCCGCTCTGTAATGGAGTTGCGGTAATCCCGCGAGGTCTCAAACAGCTGGTAGATTCCTCCGCTGTCCTGGGCCCTGATCTGATCTAGCACCCGGTGCAGGGAGGCGATGTATCGCTCCAGGACGTCTGCGATGGGCAGCGTATTGGTCATGCAGATTTGCTCCCACATCTCCGGGGAGGAGGAGGCTATGCGGGTGATGTCCTTGAAACCACCCGCGGCCACCCGCTTCATGGTCCCGGCCGGCGTGTCGCTGTCCCGGACCAGATTGACCAGGGAGGAGGCGATCAGATGGGGCAGATGGCTGATGGCGGCCACCACCCGGTCGTGCTCCTGGTAATCCAGCACCATGGGGATGGCGCCGATGGCCTCCGCCACCGCCAGGATGCGCCGCACATTTTCCGGCTGCTCCTCAAAGGAAAGGGAACCGTCCGCGCCCCGGGCAGGCGTCACGATGTAGTAGGCGTTTTCCAGCAGGTGATCAGACGAATTTTCGTAGCCCGTCTTTTCCGAGCCTGCCATGGGATGGCCGCCCACAAAGCGGTCCTCCAGGCCCTGGCGCTCAATCTCCTCGTGGATGCTGGCCTTGGTGCTGCCCACGTCGGTGATCAGGGCGTTCTCCTTCAAATAGGGGCGGATGGCCGTGAGATACTGGGCATTGTATTCCACGGGCGTGCAGAGGAAGATCAGGTCGCATTGGGACAGCTGGCTGTCTATGCCATCCAGAATCACGTCCACGATGCCGTCCTTTCTGGCCTGCTCCAGCTTGGAGCGGGTCCGCATGTAGGCCATGATGCGCACCTGGGGATTTTTCCGTTTGATGGCCCTGGCGATGGAGCCGCCGATGAGCCCTAAGCCGATAAAACCGATGGTAGAATCCGTCATGTTCAGTTTGCCCATTTCTTTTCTCGCTTTCTTTTAAAAATGCCTTCCCGCCAGCTCCACGTAGGGCTTTAAGTCTCCCATCAGCTGGTCAAAGGCGTCGAAGGTCAGGGACTGGGGACCATCGGAGAGGGCCCTGGCCGGGCAGGGATGGACCTCGATCATCAGTCCGTCCGCGCCCACCGCCACTGCCGCCTTGGCCAGCGGCTCCACGTAAGCCCGCACGCCGGTGGCGTGGCTGGGGTCCACGATCACAGGCAGGTGGCTCTTCTGGCGGATCACCGGCACGGCGCTGATGTCCAGGGTGTTGCGGGTGCTTGTCTCGTAGGTGCGGATGCCGCGCTCGCAGAGTACGATGTTGGGGTTGCCCTCGGAGATAATGTACTCCGCCGCGTTGAGCCACTCGTCGATGGTGGCGGCAATGCCGCGCTTTAGGAGCACGGGCACGCCGGATTTTCCGGCCTCCTTCAGCAGCTCAAAGTTCTGCATGTTGCGGGCGCCGATCTGAAGCATATCCACGTACCTTACGGCCGCCTCGATGGCGTGGGCGCTGGTCACCTCGCAGATGACGTTGAGGCCGGTGGCCTCCCGGGCTTCCTTCATATATTTGAGACCCTCCTCCTCCAGACCTTGGAAGGAGTAGGGGGAGGTCCTGGGCTTGTAGGCGCCGCCGCGCAGGAAGGTTGCGCCGGCCTTTTTCACGGCAAAGGCCGTCTCCATCAGCTGCTCCTTGCTCTCAATGGCGCAGGGGCCGGCCATCACGGTCATGGTGCCGGGGCCGATGCAGGTGTTGCCCACCGGAATCACGGAGTCCTCCGGATGAAACTTTTTGTTGACCAGCTTGTAGGACTCGGTTACGGGAACGATTTTGTCCACGCCCTCGCTCATCTCGATGTTGCAGCCGGTAAGCTGGGTCTTGTCGCCGACCACGCCCACGATTGTGACCTGGGAGCCCTTGGAAAGATGGGCCTGCAGTCCTTTTGATTCAATGATACTGGTAACCTTGCGGATCGCCTCGTCGGAGGCGCTTGGTTTCATAATGATAATCATGAGAAAATACTCCTTGTTCGGTAAAAGATATTTAAGAGAACGTATGCCGTCCGGACCGGCGCGTATGTCTTTTGCTTCTGATAGTGTAAGCGATTGGGAATCAAATGTCAACACTTTATTGCGTTAAACTTTAAAACTTTGACGCGCGCCAGGGGGCGGGAGACACTGAGGCGGCAGGATGCGGCCGGGCCGGCAGCCCAAATTTGCCGTATGTTTATAAAATATTAAGATAATTGGACGGAATTAGCCCCAAAGTTTGTAATATGCCAATGGTATAATAACGGAGAAAACCATACCGCACAGGCTTGGCGATGGGAAACGATCTCTGTGAGAAGGAGGGACGGAAAATGAGACAGAAGGATGAGATAACAGAACTGCTGCAGCGCTTATATGGTTTTTCCGATGAACAGCTGCTGCGGGATTTCAAGGAAGCCGAGGCCGAAGTGGAGGCCGAGGGCGGTCCGCGGCCCGACCCTGAGGGATTTGAGCGGCTGTGGAAAAAGCTGCAGGAGCGTCCCGGGTGACGGCCTGTCTCTGCGGCTGTCTCGCGGGCAGCCGCCGCCGGCTCAGGGAAGAGCCGTTGACTTGCGGCAATATATTGAGAATTTTTCTTGATTTTACGGGGTTTTTCCCTGAAAGTGAAAAATGATTTTATAATTTTGTCTAAATTTGAGTAAATTGCTTGATAAATTCCGAAGAATTTAGTAAAATAGACCCATGGATTTAAAGCGGATGCACAGACATCTTGAAGCTACACATATAAGGAGGGAAGTTTATGAACGTTTATGGTACTGAACAAATCCGCAACGTCGTATTACTTGGTCACGGAGGTTCCGGCAAGACGACCGTTGCGGAGGCTATGGCTTTTCTGACTGGAGTTACCAAACGTATGGGAAAGGTGCCGGACGGCAACACCATCAGCGATTATGACAAGGAAGAGATCAAGAGACAGTTCTCCATCTCCACAACCCTGATTCCGTTAGAGTATGAAGGCGAGAGCGGACCTATCAAGATCAACCTGTTGGACACTCCCGGATACTTCGACTTTGTGGGCGAAGTGGAGGAGGCCATCAGCGTGGCGGATGCCGCTATCATCGTGGTAAACTGTAAGGCGGGCATCGAGCCCGGCACGGAAAAAGCCTGGGAGCTGTGTGAAAAGTATAACCTGCCCCGCCTGATTTTTGTGACCAATATGGACGACGACCACGCCAGCTACCGCGAACTGGTCGTTAAGCTGGAGACACGCCTGGGGCGCAAGATTGCTCCGTTCCAGCTGCCAATCCGTGAAAATGAAAAATTCGTGGGCTTTGTAAACGTGGTTAAGATGGCGGGCCGCCGCTTTACCACTCTGAGCGACTATGAAGAGTGCCCGATTCCCGAATATGTTCAGAAGAACCTGACCATTGCCAGGGATGCCCTGATCGAAGCCGTTGCAGAGACCAGTGAAGAATATATGGAGCGCTATTTCCTGGGCGAGGAGTTTACGCAGGAGGAGATTTCCACCGCGCTCAGAACCCATGTTATCCAGGGCGATATCGTTCCCGTGATGATGGGCTCCGGCCTCAACTGCCAGGGCTTTAAGGTTCTGCTGCAGGCCATTGACAAATACTTCCCGTCACCGGATCACTTCGAGTGCATCGGCGTGGACGTGTCCACGGGCGAGCGCTTTACCGCGAAATACAACGACGACGTAAACCTTTCCGCCAGAGTGTTCAAGACCATCGTGGACCCCTTCATCGGCAAATATTCCCTGATGAAGATTTGTACCGGCACCTTAAAGGGCGACACGGTTGTATACAACGTGAACAAGGACGCTGAGGAGAAGGTGGGCAAGCTCTACGTGCTGCGCGGCAAAGAGCAGATCGAGGTTTCCGAGCTGAGAGCCGGAGATATCGGCGCGGTTGCCAAGCTGACCGTAACCCAGACCGGCGACACCATGGCGGTGCGCACCGCGCCTATCGTGTACCATAAACCGCAGATTTCCACTCCTTATACATATATGGCCTACAAGGCCGTCAACAAGGGCGAGGACGACAAGGTATCCACCGCTCTGGCCCGCATGATGGAAGAGGATTTGACCTTAAAGGTTGTAAACGATGCTGAGAACCGCCAGGCGCTGCTGTACGGCATCGGCGACCAGCAGCTGGATGTGGTGGTCAGCAAGCTGCAGAACCGCTACAAAGTGGACGTTGTTCTGAGCAAGCCGAAATTCGCCTTCCGCGAGACCATCCGCAAGAAAGTAAAGGTGCAGGGCAAGCACAAAAAGCAGTCCGGCGGACACGGCCAGTACGGCGACGTTATCATGGAATTTGAGCCCTCCGGCGATCTGGAGAAGCCCTATGTGTTCGAGGAGAAGGTGTTCGGCGGCTCCGTGCCCAAGAACTACTTCCCGGCAGTTGAGAAGGGCCTGCAGGACTGTGTCGTGAAGGGACCGCTGGCCGGATATCCGGTCGTGGGTCTGAAGGCTACGCTGCTCGACGGCTCCTACCATCCGGTGGACTCCTCGGAGATGGCCTTCAAGATGGCGACGATCCTGGCCTTCAAGAGCGGCTTCATGGATGCCAACCCCGTGCTGTTAGAGCCCATCGCCTCCCTGAAGGTTACGGTTCCGGATAAGTTCACCGGCGACGTGATGGGCGATTTGAACCGCAGGCGCGGCCGCGTGCTGGGGATGAATTCCGACCACCACGGCAAACAGGTGATCGAGGCCGATATCCCCATGAGCGAACTGTTCGGCTACAATACGGATCTGCGCTCCATGACCGGCGGCATCGGACTGTTCTCCTACGAGTTCAGCCGTTACGAGCAGGCTCCCGGCGATGTGCAGAAGCGCGAGGTTGAGGCCAGAGCCGCAGCCAAGGATGCAGAGTAAAATGCTGGCAGTTTTTCTCTAAAAATTTATTTCTGTTGCATATATCACAGAAAATCAGGAATAATTATGATATTATCTGGATATCAAATGAAGTAAGAAATATTTTAAGGAGGAAACAAACGATGAAGAAATATGTATGCGATCCCTGCGGTTATGTTTACGATCCGGAGGTTGGCGATCCCGACGGCGGTATCGCTCCGGGAACGGCTTTTGAAGATATTCCCGATGACTGGGTTTGTCCGATCTGCGGTCTGGGCAAGGATGTATTCTCTCCGGTGGAGGAATAACATCAGCAGTGTGTGATTGATGGATGCTTCTCCGGCGCTGTAATGGGGCCGGGGAAGCATTTTTTGTATGGCGGGATTGTTTGGCGCCAGGGCCGGGGGCTGCGCCCCGGCGGCGATGAAGGAGGATTTAAGATGTACTGTAAGAGCTGTGGGATGCAGATTGACGACAACTCCCGGTTCTGCAATTACTGCGGAGCCCAACAGGGGGAGAATGATATGGAGGCAGGCGGGCCGGAGCGCGCGCAGGAGAGCCCCGGGCAGCATGGCGGCGGCAGGGAAAAAATTACCATGTGGCTGGTGACCGCAGTCCTGTTTCTGGCGGTCATTATGGGTATGGCGGTGATCATGCCCTCGCTGTTTGGGATTCTGGCCCGGAAGATAGGCGGGTGAGGCCGGCGCAGGGCTGGAAGCCGGGGCTGTTTAAACCGCGGCTTTGATGTGCAGACGGATGTTTCTCCTGTTGATCTCGATCATGCCGTCCTCTTTCATCCGCTTCAGCTCCCTGGTCATGGCGCTGCGGTCGATGGACAGATAGTCGGCCAGGTCCACCATGGTGAAGGGCAGGGTGAAGGATTCGCTTTTCTGGCGGCCCGCCATCTGCAGGAAGAAGCAGGTCAGCTTTTCGCGGATGGTGCGCTGTGAGAGAACCTCCACCCGCTCGCTCAAATCCACGGCCTTCTCGGAGATCATGGTCAGCATGTTCTGGATCAGCTGTTGGTGAAAGGCGCAGGCCTTGGTGCAGGGATGGCTGATGCCGTCGTAATTGATGAACAGTACGTCGCAGGGAGCGTCGCAGACCACGGAGATGCCGTTTAGCGGGTTTTTCTGGTAGGCGGACAGAAGCTGGCCGAAAATATCCTGGGGTTCCAGGCGCTCCAATATGGTGCGCGCGCCGTTGATTTCGTAACGGACAACCAGAGCGCTGCCCTTGCCCAGGATTCCGATGCTGTGAAACGCCTCATTGAAGGTACAGACAGTCTCGCCGCCGGTGAAGTGCTTCTCCCTGGCGTTCAGGCAGTTTAACAGGTGTTTATACTCCTCCAGGGATATATTATAGAACAAATTTTTTTGAAAATATTCGGTCATGTACCTTTCCCCTCCTAGTTTTCTGTGTTATGATATGCAGCGGATGATTATCTTTTATAATCTATCATACCGTATTTTTGTTGCAAATGCAACAGAAATGAAGGATAGATTTTGTTAAGATAGGGACGATCAAAGCGAAATAGGGATTGGATCCCTGGATGAACAGAAGAAATGCTTGCAAGGAGGACATCATTTATGAGAGCGACAGAGATTCGGGAGGGTATCTTTTGGGTGGGAGCCATTGACTGGCACATCCGCAATTTTCACGGTTACACCACCAACCGGGGGGCCACGTACAACGCGTATCTGATTCTGGATGAGAAGGTGACCCTGATCGACACGGTGAAGGAGGGCTTTTCCGCCGAGCTGCTGGAGCGGATTTCCGATGTGATCGACCCGGCGAAAATCGATTATATTGTATCCAACCACGTGGAGATGGACCACTCCGGCGCGCTTCCCGCCATGGTGCGGGCCTGCCCCAACGCCACCATCATCACCAGCGCGCCCAGCGGATTAAAGGGCCTGACAGCCCACTACGGCGATTTAAATTACAAGCCCATGAAAACGGGGGATTCCCTGAATATCGGCCGGAGGAACCTGACCTTTGTGACCACGCCCATGCTGCACTGGCCGGACAACATGGTTACCTACTGCCCGGAGGAGCGGATTTTGTTCTCCAACGACGCTTTCGGCCAGCACTACGCCACCAGCGGGCGCTTTGACGACCAGACGGATTTGGCCGTGGCCATGGAGGAGGCGAGAAAGTATTACGCCAACATTGTGATGTGCTACGGCAAGCAGGCGGCAGCGGCCTGGAACGTGGTCCACGAGCTGGGACTGGACATGATCGCGCCCAGCCACGGAATTATCTGGAGAAGCCACATCGACACGATCATGAACGCCTACAAGGGCTGGAGCGCCAACGAGCCGGAATCCGGGGCCCTGGTGGTGTTCGACAGCATGTGGCACTCCACGGAGATCATGGCTAAGACCATCGCAGAGGCCTTTGCGGACAATGGCGTTTCCGTCGAGCTGTACGACCTTAAGAACACCCACCGCTCGGAGATTGTGCCGGAGATTCTGGAGCGTAAATATATCGCTGTGGGCTCCCCCACGCTGAACAACCAGATGATGCCCGAGGTGGCCGCGTTTTTGTGCTATTTAAAGGGCCTCTCACCCAAGCGCCGCAAGGCCTTTGCCTTCGGCTCCTACGGCTGGGGCGGCCAGAGCATCGGGCAGGTGGAGGAAGAGCTGAAGGCCTGCGGATTTGAAATCTGCCTGGAGAAGATCCGGGTTAACTACATTCCCAAGAAAGAGGACTTAGAGGCCATAACCGCCCAGGTGGAGAGCCTGTTCGGGTAAACTCAGGTCTGAGGATTCAGTACAGATGGATGAACGTTTTGAACAGCCGGACCGGGGACGCTGCAACGCTTTCCCGCAGCCGGACACAACGGATCAGAGTGAGGGCAGCCGGGAACAGGAGCGGGAACGGCTGCTGAGAGAGACGAAAATTGAGATCGATCAGATGAAGGCGGCTGCCATGGAGGAGATCAGATCCTCCGCGGCAGCCTATATCCATACGCAGGTACAGCAGGCCTGCGCCGCGGCCGAGGCCCAGACCAGGGCCAGGATATACATGGAAGAACAGGAGAAGGCGGCCCGCTCCAGGGAGCAGGCCCGCCAGTTTTCCCACCTGGGTCTGGTGCTTTTGGCCTTTATCGGGGTGGCCTTTGCCGCCCAGCTGGCGATCATTGTCATCGTCATGGTGTTTGGCGTGGTCAGCGGCCTGGACGTGGACTTTGACAACCAGGCGGTGCAGATTGTGATCTCCGCCATTTCCATGTATGGGGTGGCATTTCCGGTGGCCGTGCTGCTCATGCGCCTGATTCCCAAGCAGGGGAGGCCGGGCGGCGAGCGGTGGAGCGCCATGCGGCTGACAGCCTGTCTGGTGATCTGTATCGGCATCGGCTTTGTGGGTATACTGCTCAGCCAGGTGGTGGACGCATTGTTCCCCTCCGGCGGGGATGCCGCCCAGATGGACGAGATGCTGACCGGGATGGGTATGCTGCTCAATATCGCCACAGTGGTGTTTGCGGCTCCCATTGTGGAGGAATTGCTGTACCGCAAAATGCTTATCGACCGCATCGCGGCCTACGGAGACGGGGTGGCGGTGGTGGTGTCAGGCCTGCTGTTCGGCCTGGCCCACGGGAATTTTTCACAGTTTTTCTATGCCTTTGGGCTGGGGGCGCTGTTCGCCTACGTGTACATCAAGACTGGGCATATCGGCTACACCATCGGTTTTCACATGTTTTTCAACCTGATCGGCGGCGTGTTCACCGTGGAGCTGAACAAGGGCCTGATGGAGATCAGCGACCCTGCGGGAATGGTGGCGCGTCTGGAACAGATTTTCGGCGTGGATTTGGGGCCCGTATTCTCCGTGATATGCAGTGCGGTTCTGATCGCCTATCTGGTCCTGTCCTTTGTCTGCGCGGTGGGCGGGCTGGTGATCCTGATCTCCAGGCGGAAGGAAATCGCGTTCAGGCCAGGGGAGAAACCGCTGGTCTGGGGCCGGCGTTTTTCCACCGTGGTGCTGAATCCGGGGGTGATCCTTTACCTCCTTCTCTGCGCGGGATTGTTCTACATGTCCTCCAGAGTTTGACGCCGCGGTTATGGCTGATATAGGAATTAGATATTTGACGGGGCGGCCGGATCGCGCTATACTTTGTCTGATTCTAAAGAAAAGACAGAGGACGGATGGACATGGATTTCAACAACTTATTTATTATGCAGGGGATGCTCTTCTCCCTCATGCTCCTGGGGCTGTATCTGCGCAAGATCGGAATGATCACGGACAGCAACCGGGAGCTTTTGACGGACCTGGTGGTGACAGTCACCCTGCCGTGCAGTATTATAAAATCCTTTGAGATGGAATTTAACGGCGAGATTCTTCGCAGCTGCCTGGTGATTTTTCTGGTGGCCATCGGCATACAGATCGGTTCCTACGCGCTCAGCTATGCGCTCTATCCCCGGGTGGACGGGAAGCGCAAAAAGGTGCTCCAGTATGCGACGATCTGCTCCAACGCGGGGATTCTGGGCAATCCCATCGCGGAGGGGATATTCGGCCCCCTGGGGCTTATGTACGCCTCGGTGTACCTGATTCCCCAGCGGACCTTTATGTGGTCCATGGGTCTGACCTATTTTACGGAATGCCCGGATAAGAAGTCGTTAGTAAAAAAGGTGGCGACGCATCCCTGTATCATCGCGGTGGCAGTAGGCTTGTTTCTGATGATCGCCCAGCTGCGCCTGCCCGGCTTTGTGGGGCAGACCGTGCACACCCTGGCCGGGGCCAACACCGGCATCTCCATGCTGTTCATCGGCAGCATCCTGGCCGGGCATAGCTTTCGGTCCATGTGGAACAAGCTGACTGCCTACTACGCCTTTGTCCGGCTGTTCCTGGTGCCGTTCCTGGTGTGGGCGGCCTGCGCGCTGCTAGGCTTAGATCCTCTGGTAACCGGCGTGTCCGTGGTGCTGGCGGGGATGCCTGCGGCCAGCGTGACCGCGATCCTGGCGGCGAAATACAGCTGCGACGAGGTGTTCGCCACAGAGTGTGTGATCAGCTCCACCCTTCTGTCCATGGTGACTGCGCCCCTGTGGTGCGTGTTCCTGGCATAAAAGGGTAGAGGGCGTTATAGAAAACAATCGCCTACGGGCTGCGTAAGCGGCCCATTGCATTCAAACGGAATACAGAGCGTGGGGCTTCGGAAACGGAAGCCCGGCGCTCTGTTTTTTTAAATACAATGGGCCGACAGGCGGGTTCTGCAGCCATTTGTAGGACAACGCTATATAGTTTTACCTATCGGTTCCATACAAAATCATATATTTTACTTATGAGATTCTTTTTTATATAATGGAGACAGAGACAGAATTGGAGGTGCGGGTTTTGGAAGAGGACAGGGAGCTCTTTGAGCGGCTGCGTGGGTTCACGGTGCCGGAGCTGTGCGACGGCGCAGGATTGTTTAACGCCATGGACTACCGGATCAAGCCGTGGATCGGGCGCACGAAGATCGTGGGACGGGCGTTGACCGTAAAGGTGCCGGCGGGGGAGGGAGCCATCGTGACAAAGGCCATTGAGCAGGCCGGGGAGGGCGGCCAAAAAGGCTGCCGCACAGAAGCGCACGGCCCTGGAGATGGAGCGTACGGGCAGGCTGATCACCAAGATTTCCGTGGATTTCTAGGGCGTGTTTGAGAATGGCGGAGAAAATTTCAATCAGACAAAAGCGGTAAAAAGGGGAGCGGATATGGTACGATTATTGGATTGTCCGGTTGTGCTGGGCGCTGAGGGATGTCCCGCGCCGGCCCCGCCGGAATTTGACGTGGAACCCGGCCGGCAGAAGACCATGGCCTGGGGGATTTTAAAGGAGCACAACCAGTGGGACGATATGGAAAACCTGCGGCTGAAATTCGATGCCTTGGTGTCGCCGGACAACAATTATGTGAGTATTTTGCAGACGGCGCGGGCCAGTGGGATTGAGAAATTTCCGGTGCCCTATGTGCTCAGCAACTGCCACAACACCTTGTGCGCGGTGGGCGGCACCATCAACGAGGACGACCACGTGTTCGGCCTTTCTAACGTCAGGCGGTACGGCGGCATTTTCGTGCCTCCCTACCGGGCGGTGCTGCACCAGTACATGTGGGAGATGATGGCCGGCTGCGGGAAGATGATCTTGGGCTCGGACAGCCATACCCGCTATGGGGCGCTGGGCACCATGGGCATCGGCGAGGGCGGCGGCGAGGTGGCCAAGCAGCTTTTAGGCCGCACCTACGACTTAGAGCGCCCGCCGGTGATCGCCGTGTGGCTGGAGGGAAGGCCCAGGCCGGGCGTGGGACCGATGGATGTGGCCCTGGCCCTGGTGGGAGCCACCTTTGCCAACGGATTTAACAAGAATAAGATTTTGGAATTTATGGGCCCGGGCGTGGAATCGCTGTCCGTGGAGTACCGGATGGGCATCGACGTGATGACCACCGAGAGCGCGGCCCTCAGCAGCATATGGACGACGGACAGCAAGGTGAGGGATTACCTTGAGGAACACGGGCGGGCGGAAGCGTACAGCCCTCTGGCGCCGGGAGAGGGCGCCTGCTACGACGGGCTGATCGAGATTGATCTCTCCGCAGTGGAGTGTATGATCGCGCTGCCCTTCCACCCCAGCAGAGCTATGCCCATCCGCGCGCTAAAGGAAAATTTGGGGCAGATTCTGGCCGGGGTGGAAGCGGAGGGCCAGAGGATCAAGGGGCAGGCGGGGGAACCCTTCCGCCTGACCGATAAGATTAAGGACGGCGAGCTGGTGGTGGACCAGGCTCTGGTCAGCGGGTGCAGCGGCGGCATGTTTGAGAATATCGCAGCCATGGCCGACATTCTCGACGGCCACGCCGTCAGCGGAAACGGCATCAGCCTGGGGGTCAACCCGTCCAGTATGCCTGTGATGGCGGCCCTGATGAACCAGGGGCTGGCCGGCCGGCTGGCGGTGAGCGGAGTCACCCTGCGCCCGGCCATCTGCGGCCCCTGCTTCGGCGTCACGGACGTGCCCGCCAACAACCAGCTCTCCATCCGCCATGTGACCCGCAACTACCCCAACCGGGACGGCTCCAAGCCGGGCCAGGGGCAGATGGCGGCGGTGGCGCTGATGGACGCCAGGTCCATTGCGGCCACGGTGCGAAACAACGGCCGGCTGACCGCGGCCACGGAGCTGGCGGATGTGCGCTATACCTCCCCCAGCTACCATTTCGACCCAGCCATCTACCGGGGGCAGGTGTACGACAATTTCGGCGGCGGCAATCCCGCCGAGCCCCTGGTAATGGGCCCCAATATCGGGGAATGGCCCGCTGTGCCCCCGCTGGCGCAGCATCTGCTGCTAAAGGTGGCCGGGGCCTACGATTCGCCGGTGACCACGGATGAGCTGGTGCCCTCGGGCGAGGCCTCGTCCTACCGCTCCAACCCGGAAAAGCTGGCCGGATATACGCTGATCAGCCGCGATCCCGGGTATGTTGAGCGGGCAAAGCAGGTGCGGGCACAGGAGCGGCTGCGCCGGGAGAAGGGGGCGGCCGCGGTGACGGACCGGCAGGCCGGGGAGCTTCTTGAGCGGCTTCAGGCGGAGCTTGGCTGCGGCGGGGACGATATCGCTCTGGGCAGCATCATCGCCGGCCCGCAGATCGGTGACGGTTCCTCCAGGGAGCAGGCGGCCAGCAGCCAGAAGGTGCTGGGCGGCCTGGCGAACCTGGCCGGGGAGTACGCCACTAAGCGATACCGTTCCAATCTGATCAACTGGGGGATTCTGCCCCTGATTACGGGCGGGGATTTGGCAGATATCCGGGTTGGCGACTATCTGCTAATCCCGGATATCAGAAGCGCGCTGGAAGCGGGGGAGAGCCGGGTGCGGATACTGCTTCTGACAGGGAAAAAGCGGGAAATTACATGCACCCTGGGGCAGATGACGGCACAGGAGCGCAGGATTCTGCTCTCAGGCTGTCTGATTAACTTATATGCGCAGGAGCGCAAAGAAAAGGATGGAGGAGAAAAACATGAGCGTTGACGCGAATATTGTTGCGGCACAGGAGAAATTTGCAGAGCTGATCCAATCGGAGTATGAGCGGATCGAAAGGATGAAGGCGGACAATGAGGCGACGGATTTCGCCAGGCTGGAGAAGATCGTGGTGGGCATACTGCCCGGCGACGGGATCGGCCCCATTATCATGAAACAGGCCCTGCGGGTCCTGGATAATCTGCTGGGGCCGGAGATTGCCTCCGGCCGCGTGGAGGTGCGCCACATTGAGGGCATGACCATCGAGAACAGGGCCGCCAAGCTGCAGAGCCTGCCGGACGAGGTGTTCGAGGAGGTGAAAAAGTGCGACGTGCTGCTCAAAGGGCCAATGGTGACGCCCAGGGCCTCCGATCCCTGGCCCAATCTGATCAGCGCCAACAGCCTGCTGCGCCGCGGACTGGAGCTGTTCGCGGCGGTGCGGCCCATCCGCATCCCGGAGAAGAACATTGACTGGACGTTTTTCCGGGAGAATATCGAGGGGGAGTACATTTGGGGCAATAAGGGCATCCAGGTGAACGAGGACCTGGCTGTGGACTTCAAGGTGCAGACCAGGCAGGGCAGCGAGCGCATCGCCAGGGCGGCCTTTGAGTTTGCCAGAAAGAACGGAAAAAAGAACGTGACCATTGTGACCAAGGCCAACATCGTCAAGCTGGCGGACGGCAACTTTATCAAGGCCGTGCGCAGAGTGGGGGAGGAGTACCCTGAGATTGAGATACAGGAGCGGCTGGTGGACGCCATGTGCGCCAAGATGCTGGACCCGGAGTTCAACAAGGGCATCGAGGTGATCGTGCTGCCCAACCTCTACGGCGACATTGTGACCGACGTAGCGGCGGAGCATCAGGGCGGTCTGGGCACGGCTTCCTCCTCCAACCTGGGCAGCAAATACGCCATGTTTGAGGCCATCCACGGCACCGCTCCCTTCCTCATTGACCACAACAGAGGAGATTACGCGGACCCGTGCAGCCTGATCCGGGCGGTGGGTATGCTCGTGGCCCACATCGGCTATGGGGACCGTAAGCAGATTCTGGAGCAGGCGCTGGATATCTGCACCATCACCGAGCGCAGGCTGGTGGTGACCACGGACAGGGACGGCGCCAGCGCCGCAGAGTTCACGGATTATCTGCTGGAGACCATCGACGGATTGAAGCGATAAGCCGGTTGTGAATCCGGCGGAAAGGGGTAGAAGATGAGAAAATTCAAGACTGTGTTTATGCGCGGAGGCACCAGCAAGGGCTGTATGTTTCTCAGGGAGGACCTGCCGGAGGACAGAAGCCAGTGGGATTCCATTTTTTTACAGGTAATGGGCGATCCGGACCCCAAGCAGATCGACGGTATGGGCGGCACCGTTTCCTCCAACAATAAGATTGTGATTGTGTGGAAAAGCCGGGAGCCGGATGTGGACGTGGAGTACCTGGTGGGCCAGGTGATCGTGGGCAAGAGCCAGGTGGACTACAAGTCCAACTGCGGCAACATGACCGCTGCCGTGGGCCCCTTTGCAGTTGAGGAGGGGCTGCTCGAGATCACGCAGCCCCTGACCACAGTGCGCATGCTGAACCGCAACACGGACAAATACATCAATGTCATTGTTCCCATCGACCCGGAGACAGGTACCTTTGCCCAGGACGGGGACTGCCATATTGCGGGCGTGGACGGCACGGCCGCGGAGCTGAAGGTGAATTTCTTAAATCCCGCCGGAGCTAAAACAGGCAAGCTGCTGCCCACCGGAAAGGTGCTGGACGTGCTGGAGATTCCGGGCTTTGGCAAGATCGAGGCCAGCATCCTGGACGTGTCCAACCCCATGGTGCTGGTGCGGGCTGAGGACATCGGCATGAAGGGCACGGAGCTGCCGGAGGAAGTGAACGCCAACGTTGAGATCAGCGGCCTGCTGGAGAAGATTCGCGGCACTGCCGCCTGCATGATGGGCTTTGCGAAAGATTTGGAGGATGCCACCGCCAACAGCCCGGCTGTGCCCAAGGTGGGATTCTTTACGGCCCCGGTGTCCTTCACGGATATTGCCGGAGAGCAGGTGCGCGCGGGGGACATGGATCTGTGCGCCCGGGTAATCTCCGTGTTCAAGTGCCACAAGGCCTGCCCTCTGACCTCAGCCAGCTCCATTTCCGTAGCCGCGCAGCTGGAGGGCTCTATCATCGAGAAAACCCTGGGAATGCCGAAAAATCCCGGTGGCAGCGTGCGCATCGGCCACCCCAGCGGCGTGATGACCATGTACCCGGATATTGTCCGCCGGGACGGCGAGCTGGAGCTGCCGGGGGTGGCGGTGCAGCGCACGGCCAGGAGGATTATGGAAGGAATTGTCTACGTGCGCAGTTAAGGTGCGGGCGGCGCCCTTGTGCGCTAAAAAGGGGAGACGAATCTGGCGATGCTCCCCGGAGGCGGTAGTGGAACGGATTATAGAGAATCGAAATGAAGCGCTGCGGGCAGGCTGGTAGGGTCTGAACGGCAGCGCTTTTTTTTGCGAAAGGGAGCCCCGGGTCTTGGAAATATATGTGAAAAAGGTGGAAATATAGGGGCGCATCAAGTATAATGGAGAAAATGTGTTTTGTTTGGAATATATGATAAAATGAAAGATAAAACATCCGGGCAGAGACAGGTGATAAAAGTGTGGGAAAGAGGGGAACGGGTATGGTAATCGGAACAACCTGGGAGGAGCATTTGAGTTTAGTGGAGGCGGAATATAACAACGCTTACCGCGGATATGAGGAGGCCACCAAGCTGTTTTCAGCCGGAGTGGGGGCGGAGGATCAGGAAAACCTGCAGCTGCTGCTGAAGCGCTGCGAGGCCTGCCACAATCCGCTGTTCACAGCCTTTGAGATTATACTGAAAATGCTGACGGACAGGAGCATGCACAATCCTTCCGCAGGAAATGAAAAAAGCTTCAGAAGCCTGAAGCGGATGGCGGAGGACCTCAGCAATATGGGGCTGTATCCGGAAAAACGCATCAGGCGGGATCTCAACTATGACGCGGTCAATGAGATCGACCTGAATATGGTGGTTACCACCAAGCAGGTGCGCAATGACCTGACGCACAATGGGATTCTGCGTGAGATGCGCCATTATGATCTTCTGTTTGATATTCTGGCACAGCTGATCCGAATCTGCGATCCCCAATTTGAGGATATCCGTCCGCTGCGCCTGCAGGAGGACCGCGAGCGCATTTTTGACGATTTTATTGGGATCGTTCAAAGATTTTCAGAGCCTTACTGCGCGTATGTCTTACTGGCGGACTCCACCTGGGGCATCGACGACCGCCTGCTGGACAACTTTATGTCCCTGCCCTGGTCCGCCGTTATCGACCTGGACGGGAGGGGCATCGTCAGAGATCACGACGACGTGAAAACCGCAAAAAGCAGGATTGAATTGTCTCTGGAGCGCATCGGCAAGGAGACAAAATCCTTTTATGCCCGAAAGTACCGGGCGGACGACTATAGAGAGCTGTACGTGGGCGATAAACTGCCGTATTTGAATTATTCGGACGGCGGCGTTGTGTTGGATGCGGATTTGGAGCCGGATATGATGGTCATCAAACGGAAGAGGGGCAACGCCGCGAACGTTGAAAAGCTGGTGGCCTTAAAGGCGGCGAAGGAAAACTCCTTGTCTGAGTTTATCAGGACCTGCCTTCTGCCGGAGTACAACAACTGCGTGGTGGTCAGTCTGGCGGAATGCGGGGTGCGGACGCTCACGGCCAGCCAGGTAATCCGGGCGGTCTACAACAAATTTAACGGCGACCTGGAGGTGGTGCTGGTCCGGGATTCAGAGCCCTTCCCGGAGGGCGCGGAGGGCTGGAAGGAGGCGTTGGAGCCGGCCTTTCTGGGCAGCGAGATCAACGACTTTATTGATATTGTGTATGAGCGCCGGGAATTTCTGCCGGTGGATGAAATACCGGAGGAGCGGCGCGACGGCTTCTGGTTCCCGGCCAGGGACAAAGGGCGGGAGTGGGTACAGGAGAGTCTCCGATTAAAAAGCGTCCAGGAATATTTTGAAATCCTCCATCTGGACACGGGAATGACGGGAGACCCGGCCGACGTGGAGCAGTTCTACCGCGGACATCCGGCGACCTGGTACGCCATCAGCCAGGGCTGCGCCGCCGACACGGTGGGCACCCGCAGAGAGCAGCTGGAAAAGAGAATCCGGGATTCCTTTACCAGCAATTTAAACCAGGATCACCTCTTTGAGATCATCCACAAGCCCGGCATCGGAGGGACCACGCTGGGAAGGCAGATCGCCTGGAACCTGCATTTTAGCGTGCCGGTGGCTGTGCTGAAAACGCCGTGCAGCGATAGAAACGTTCTGAAGAATCGGATCAACGACCTTTACCGGGAACTCAAACAGACTCCATTTTTGATTCTATTGGACACAGCCAACGGGATCACGGATGAGACGGTGGAGATGGTGGAAAATATGCTGACCATCCAGATGGGGATTCTGCCCCCGGTGGTGGGCCTGTCCGTCAAGCGGGAGCGCGGCTACCAGAGCGCCAGCGACCGGCGGGTGCCCCTTCGGACGATCCAGAGCCAGTACCAGAAAAAGGTTCAGGACCGCTGCATGGAGTACGCCAGAAGGCTGTACGCCTCGGAGGAGGAGCTGGCGGAGCACGTGCGGAATCTGGAAGCCAACATCGAGCCCAAGGACCGGGTGCCGCTGATGATCAACCTCTATGTGATGGACCGCAATTTCAAGTCGCCGGAGGACTATGTGGCTTCCTTCCTCAAGGTGGATATGACGAAGGAGACGCTAAAGGTATTGACCTACATTGCGCTGTACTCCTATTACACGGGCGGGGAATTGCCCGGGAAGTTCGTCTATTCGGTGGCGGTTGACGGTCCGGGCACCTTGAAGGCGCATTTGACGGACCTGTTAAAACCCATCGAACCGCTGCTTCTGTACGTAAACTCGCCTACGGGACAGGCGCGGCAGCAGAGAAGCCCCAACGGAGTAAAGGTGCGTCATCCCCTGCTGGCCAGGGAGCTGCTGAAGAAATGTCTGGAGCTCCAATATCCGAAGGAAATGTACTTCGGCCGGAATATCCTGAAAATGGCTGCGGTGAATTTAGCGCAGGATGCGTTAAAATACACGGTGGACGAGGGCGTTACCAATGTGCTCAGCCGTCTGTTTGCAAGAAAGGATTACTACAATCTGGAGTCCGACTTAAGGCGTGACCAGATGGGGATGACCAGCCTGGTGGGAGCGGTGATGGAGGCGGGGCTGACCACTGACGGCATCGAGGTGCTAAAGCAGGTGGCGCTCATGGTGAAGGACTACATTGACAACCGCCCGGAGCTGGACAACAGCAGGTATTCCGCGGACCGCCATATTTTCGGGCTGTTAGCCAGGCTGTGGGCTCAGTGCGCGCGTTTTTACCGCAAGGTCGACTACGATGAAGAGCAGATGGACGTCTACACGAAAAAGTCGTTGAGCACGCTGAATGTGGATGACGCCGCCTTCAACCGGGAATTTTATGACCTCTATCACATGGCCGGAAGCTGCTGCCAGGCAAAGCTGGAGCGCAAGCTGGAGCTTTTGACGAAAGCCAGCGGCGACGAGGAGATTGAGGAGGTGCGAAACGGTTACGAGGAAGCGCTCAATTATTTTAATGAGAGCATCAACATGGGAAATCTGGACTACGGCCTGCCGTCCCTGATCTCCCTGCGCGAGCTGGTGATCCGCCACATTTACAGAATCCTCAATTTCAGCAAGGATTTTTACAAGCCGGAGCTCTTGGACACGCCCAGATACGAGTGGGTCCTGGACGCCAAATCGGAGGGCGAAAGCCTGTTGGAAAATATTGACGGTTATCCGATCAGCGAGGAGGGGCGGGACTGCTTTAACGAACAGGCCAACCGTTTCCGTTGGACCGAGTATCTGGGGGATTCCAAGATCATTCGGATGGAGATGAACAACTACCAGGAAAAGCTTAAGCGCGATTCCTCCGGAGACCACAGCCGCTCAAACCACAGAACCTATATGGAGATGCTGCGGTATGAGCTCTACCAGTTTTCCGACAACAGGGGGCGGGTGGATTACCGGGCTCTGGCGTCGAACAAAAAGTCGTACGAGCGCGTTTGCGGCTATATCGACGAGGCCATGAAATATTACAGCGATAAATCGTATTCGCTCTACCGCCAGTGGTTCCGCATGGCCAAGCTCAGGGACGAGTCCTTCACGGTGGCAAAGATGTACGCCGCGGCTTGGAAAAAGGTTCCGGTGAACCGGGGACAAAGCAGGGTGGAGCCATACTACTACCTCTATTTGATCAGCGTTCTCAGCGGTCAGCCCAAGCAGGATGTGGCCCAGGCGTGGGACGAGCTGCAGGCGAACATCAAGATGGAAAACGGCGCTTCGGAACAGTTCTACGACTACTACTGCGCGGGCAAACGCGGAATTGGCTGCCTGGTGGACCGGGAGTTTGTAAAGTTCGACGAGATACGGGAGGACGAGACGGTATCCTGGATTACGGGCACGGTGGTGGACGTCTCGGAGAATGAGGCCGCCGGCTGGCTGAACACCAACGAGGTCCGCTATCTGGACCGCGGCGTGAACCAGAGAGACGGGATGATCTTTTTTAAGCCTGCAAGCTCGGGCGTGACCTACACCATGGAAAAGGTACGGTTCAAATTCGGCTTCTCGCCCAAGCGCTTTCAGGCGGTTGACCGGACGGTGGATTACATTGACCGGAGCCGGCGCCACGAGGAACCGGCGGCAAAGCGGAGCCAGGAGAGCGCATGCACCCAGGAAACGGACTTCGGGCAGAACGAACGGGAATTGCTGCTGTTTAAGCCCACCGGAATCAGGCGGTTTCCGGACGGCAGGCCTCAGTTTCTCAACGGCACCACGGTGAAGGGCTTTGGCGGTATCTACCACACCAGCTTTTTCGGCTATGACCGGGGCGAGCAGCAGCGCTATGGAGGCATTGCCGGGATTATGGAGGCCATTCTGGACCAGGGCAGGGAGATTCTGGTCGTCTGCCTGAAGGAAGATATTGAAAAGGGCCGCTGCACCTATTCGGTGTTCGAGGCTGAGCCCGATTTGGGAAAGGTAATTGACGAGGAATACCGCGTAAAGTGGGAGGCCATTGAAAACGGCGGCGGGCAAGAGGGGGGAGGGCAGGAGGAATCCGAACAGCAGGCCCCCCGGGAGGAAACCAAAGTGGAGCAATCCAAAGTGGAGCAATCAGATTCGTGGAGCTGCGAGCAGGAGATTTTGGAACGGCTGAAACGGACAGGAGCGGCGGTGATGTTCAAGGTGGAGAGCACGGCGAAAAAGGGCGTGACCGGAACCATTACATTCAAGGACGGGGAGGGCGCTGTTTACACGGAAACCGCCTATGACCAACAGATTCCCGGCAAAAAGGCCAAAATCTATCTCGGAAAGACCAGGAAGGCGGTTATCGTCAGCTGTGCCGACAGGAAGTCTATTTTAGTGAGAATACAGTAGAAAGCCCGTTTATATCGGATGCAGGGTCAGGCCCCGTGGAAATGTAATGTTTCTGCGGGGCCTGGTTGAAGAAAGAGAGGAAAATAATTTTGGAGAATATCGTGTTCAGGCGGGCCACGGAGCGGGATATATCCCAGATTCTGGAATTACAGAGAAGGGTGTTTAGCGGAGAGCAGAACATACCCGCCGGAGAAATACCGGCGTTTCTGGCGAAAAAACCGCAGTGCTGGTGCGCTGTGTGCGGCGGTCAAATTGTGGGAACGGCAGCGGCGTGGAAGGAGGACGGGAGCGTTCACTGGGGGAGATTTGCGACTGATCCGGATTACAGGGGACGGCATATAGGCAGGCGGATTGCGCAGCTTTCCTTTGACGAACTGTTCGCCCAGGGGATTGACGAGATTTATATGGAGGCCAGGGAGATTACCGCTGGGATGGTGTGCAGAATGGGTGGGAGGATCATCGGAGAACCCCAGCCGTTTTATGTGGGAACGGTCACCCCGGTGACGCTGAGAAAGGAAGATTACCACCCCTGTGAATAGACCAAAGATTTACGCCGCCCGGCAGAGGGCGGCGCTTTTGATATGCGGCGTGCGGTGCAGCGGACGGTCCAAGGTCCCAGGCGCCCCGCAGCCGCCCCTTTGCTATTTTTGAACAAGCTGCTCCAGCCGCTCAAAAAAGATCGCGATGGCCAGCAGGTCCGCGCAGCCGCCGGGGCTGATGTTCCTGGCGATAAATTCCCTGTTCAGGGCGGCCAGCTCCTCCATGGCTTCGTCCGTGATCACGGGATGGGAGAGCAGCAGGCGGCGGGCCTCCTCCTGGGCGTACTCCAGGGTCCGGGGATTGGAGCGGATCAGGATGTTGGTGTCATCCACATTGGCCATCAGGGTCAGGAGCACGTACAGGCGGGCCCGGTTGGCGTCCGGCTGGACGGTCATGGCCCGCTTCATGGCGGGCAGGGCGAAGAGGCGCAGGGCGGGAAAACCCTCCTGGGCCTCGCCGCGGATGCCGCGGTAGCCGTACTCGGCGAAGAGATGCTCCCCGTGGGTCACGGGCGGCCGGGTTTTCATGCGGTCAAAATCCTGCTCCAGCCAGTCGCGGGTGGCGAGGCCTCCCAGCTCCAAGGCGCGGCAGGGGTCCACTGCGCCGGTGCGCCTGTAGTCGTAGCCCAGGCAGGCCGCGATGATTCCCAGGGAGAAGATAATCCCCTTGTGGGTGTTGACCCCGCCGGTGGCGGCGAACATGGCGGCCTCCGCCTTGACGCCGGTTGGCCGGATGGCCGGAAACAGCTCTGTGACGGGGCCGTCCCACAGGCAGCCCAGCCGGGCCATGTCCGTCAGGTAGGGCACAACGGCCTCTGTGCTGGCCACAAAGGTGTCGTAGCACATATCGCGGTGGGAGCCGTTGTCGTGCAGGTCCACCAGGCCGGGCTTGGGGGTGGTGCGAACCTCCTCCAGCAGGCCGTAGGCTGCCGCCGCTCTCACACAATCTAAAAAGCGTTCCAGGGGCGCGTTCTCTGTGCAGCCGTGTCCGCTGTTGCTTGCCCCGATCATAAACCCTCCCTCAGTATGGCCTGAATCTCCTCCACCAGCTCCGCCACGCTGTGACGGCGGCTGCGGCTGCAGGCGTGGGCCGGCTGGCCGCAGAGCAGGCAGGTCCTGGGAGCAAGGCCGAATTCCTCGCGGCTGACCTTCAGGCCGTCCGGGCGGATCACGTCGATGTCGTAGAGCCGTCCCAGCCGCCCCTGGTCCTCAATGGCGGCCATAAGGGCCTTGATGGCCATAGTGTCCCCGTCCACGCTGAGAAACAGCTCATAGCCCGTCTTTTCCCGGAGCTCCAGCCGCCGAAGGACGGATAAACCGGCCGTCTCCAGGCTTTCCCCGATGCGCCGGCAGCCCAGCTCAAAGGCCTCGGGCACGCCCTCCAGCACCTTGACCGGCCCGGGAATGTTGAGGGTCAGGCAGACCAGGGGAGCGCCAAGCTCCTTAAGCAGCGATCTCTGGATGGAAGCCCTGCGCTCCCTGGCATTTAACATATCCTCCAGCGCCACCTCCTCAAGGAGTCCGGCGCGTCTGTCTGTATTCTGGTTTGAAAGCATAGCTCCTCCTAAGGATCAGTAGTGGGCCACGTCCGCGCAGCCACGGATTTTTTCCACTGTCTCGCGCCCCGCGTCGGAGGTGAAATAGGCGTAGGTGGAATCCGGCACCAGGCCGCGCAGCTCTTCCAGGCGGCCCTCCTTGATCAGCTGCCGTACCTTGGAGGCGCTGATGGCGGACCCGTCCGCCTCCTTGCGGGGGATTACGGTGAGCGCCAGGCCGGCCTCGGCCAGCTGCCGGGCCATCACCTGGTTGTAGATGCCGGTGACCTCGCTGAAGGGCTCCTCGCCCACGTACCGCACGGTGATGCCCAGGGCCTTTGCGATCTTCTCAAAGATCGTGATGTCTAACACCGCGTGGGATCGGATCACGGTCTCCTGGTCCTTTAAGAAGTAGGAGGGGAAGGTGGCGTTGGAGATCATATAGCTCTCCGTGCGGTGATAAACCACGTTGCCCAGGTGGGCCGTGCCCTCCCGCACCAGCCGCTCCCGCACCGGGAAGGGCACCAGGGAGGCGTCCTCGCTGACCACGAACAGGTGCAGCACGTCGCAGTCCGCTGCCGCGGTCTCGGCCAGGTACTGGTGGCCCAGGGTAAAGGGATTGGCGTTCATCACCACCGCGCCCACCCGGTCCCCGGTGAGGCCCAGGCTCTGGGTTTCGGCCTGAAGCCGGGCCAGATACCGTTCAAAGCCGCCCTTGCGGTTCTCCATGAACACCACCCTGCCGTCCACCCGCGCGATCTCGTAGAAGCCCAGGTCCTTGAAGAACAGGGCGGTGTTACACTTGGTGTAGAGAAATAAATCCAGGATTCCCCGGCGGTACTGGTAGTCGATCAGGTGGCTGATCACCTGGTTTAACAGGCCCTCGCCCTGGTGGCGGCTGTCCACGGCCAGACAGCGCAGGGTGTTGCCGAAGCAGGAGCCGGTGGCGGCCAGATTGTAGTCCTCGTCGTAGAGGCCCACGGTGTAGTCCAGGTTTCCGTCGCGCTCGATGCCCTCGCCGGCCAGAAGCTGTTCCATCTGGCGGAGGGCGTATTTGTCGCTGTAGCGGATTTGGCTGAAATGATAATCAGACATAGGTCATTCTCCTTCGTTCACGGTAAATTTGTAACCCAGGCCCCACACGGTTTTGATGTAGCGGGGATTCTTGGGATTGTCCTCGATTTTGTTGCGCAGGTGGCTGATGTAGACCATGATGGCGTTCTCGTCCACAATGGAATTACCCCACACCAGCTCGTAGAGCTGCTCCTTGGTAAAGACCCGGCCCACGCTGCTGATAAACAGCTTCATCATCACGTTTTCCTTGGAGGAGAGCGGGATCAGCCGGTCGTTTTTGAAAAACTCCAGGGTCATGTTGCTGTAGCGGAAGGGACCGGCCGTGATAAAGTTGTGGGCGTTGTAGGAGGCCTTCTGGTTCCGACGGATCAGGGCCTTGATCTTGGCGCCCAGCACCACAGGATTGAAGGGCTTGGTGATGTAGTCGTCCGCCCCGATATCCAGACCGTACAGCGTGTCGAAATCCTCGGTGCGCCCGCTGAGAATGACGATGGGGATGTCATTGCCCGTGGCGCGCAGGCTGCGGATCGCGTCAAACCCGTCGTCCACACCGTTCATCATAATATCCAAAAGAATCAGGTCGAATTTCTGGTTTTGAGCCAGCTGTACGGCCTCCTGGCCGTTTGAGGCGGTCATGGACCTAAAGCCGTTGCCCTCCACCACCTTTGTCAGCAGCTTGCGTATGGACGGATCGTCGTCCACAATCAGCACCTTTTCATCCGCCATAATGATTTCCCCCTTTTGTGGATTTTCCACGTGTCTACTTTCATATTATATAGGAAAATACACGAAAATCAATGTTAATTTTCTGCCAAGATCACACAAATCAACAAATTATTAAAATATTTTAAGATAATTTTATGGGATATTAAGATCGGGCATTTATAATAAAATCATAGCAAATGTGAATCCCCGGTAAAATAAAAATAAACAATATCGAAATACCCTTAGAACGATGACTATAGTATAATGGATATAAAACGGAAATACAAGCCGAAAATGGGAGGTACAAATGCTATGAAACCGCGGAGGGAAAAAAATATCCGGTTCCATCTGGGAATCGCCGCAGCCTTCGTGCTGGCCGCAGCCCTGGCCCTGGGGCTGGTCTACAGCTTTAATCAGTATAAGGATCAGATCATCGAGGAACAGGAGGAACAGCTTCTGACCATAGCCAAGGCGGTCTCCAACAGCATTTCCGTTTACACGGATTTCTACTTTGCGGACCTGCTGGATGTGAATACATACAACGAGTATCAGGAGGCGGGAAACCTTTACCTGGAGACAGGGGAGGAGGAACCGATCAGGAAATTCCTCACCGAGCATATGCGCATCCAGAACGAGGATGTGTCCAACTTCCTGGTCAGCAGCGACCCGGAGAACGACGGGCAGCACGAGGTGCTGATCCAGGGCGGGGAGGACCGCACCTACACCAGCGTCAACTACTTTGACGGCAAGGAGAAGGACTCGCGCATCGACATCCTGCGGGACGAGGAAAACCAGTACTACCTGGGCTTGTCCATGCCGACCCTGGACGGGAGCCTGCGGCTCTACTTTGTGATCAACATCGAGCGCATGTACCAGAAAGTGGCTTCCTATATCAAAGTGGGCCAGAACGGTTACGTGATGATCAAGGATTCCACCGGACGCATTCTCATGCACCCGGTGAAAAAGCAGATCGGCAAGGACGTGATCAGCGGCCGGGAGGCCATGTATCCTGATTTTGATTTGAGCGAGCTGGAAACCCTGATCGAGCATCAGAAGCAGGGCAGGGAGGCGGCGGAAATTTACCACTCCTACTGGTGGACCGACGAGGTTCCCAAGCGGGTGAAAAAGATAGCGGCCTACACGCCGGTCTGGTTCCAGGACGATTTTATCATCGTCAGCGCTGTCATTGACTACGACGAGATCGCGGCGCCCATCAGCAGGGCCATGATCAGCATCTCGCTGCTCACCATCGCACTCATGACCACCTTTGTGGTGGTTCTCTATAAATTGCGCATCTCCTCCATTGCCAGGACGCGGGCGGAGGAGGAGAATGAATATCTGCGGCAGTTAAACAGCAAGCTGGAGGAGCTTCGCCGCAGACAGGAACAAATGGCCCACAACCAGCGCCTGCAGCTGATGGGAACACTCACTGGAGGCATCGCCCACGAGTTCAACAACCTGCTGACCCCCATTATGGGGTACTCGGGCATGATTCTGGCGGAGGCCGATCCAAAGGACGAGGTGTACGACAGCGCCAGTGAGATTTACAGCGCCGCGGAGAAGGCCAAGGACATTATCCGCCAGATCGCCGCCCTTTCCCGCAAACAGCCGGGAACGGCGGCCAGGCCCCTGAACATCCGCCAGGCGGCGGAGCGGGTGCTGCGCATCATCGACACCGTCATACCGCCCAATGTCCGCCTGACCACCCATTTTTCCTGGGAGGAGAACTGTCACATCCGGTGCAGCGAGACGGAATTCAACCAGATTATTCTGAACCTGTGCACCAACGCCTTCTACGCCATGCGCAGCCGCGACGGACATTTGGAACTGGGCGGCGGCATGGTGGGCGGAGAGGAAGCAAAACAGCTGTTCCACGCGCCTCAGTACGAGGCGGACTACGCCAGCTTCTGGGTGGAGGATAACGGGGAAGGGATCCCGGAGGAACAGCAGATCCATATATTCGATCCCTTTTTCACCACCAAACAGGTGGGAGAGGGCACGGGGCTGGGCCTGTCCACGGTCGCCAGCATCCTGGAATCCCTGGGCGGAGGAATCCGCGTGGAGAGCAGGCCGGGCGAGGGCAGCCGCTTTACCTTTTATCTTCCGCTGTGCATGAGCGGGAGAGAGCAGGACGGGGAGACGGACCGCCCGGGAGCGAAGGGCGGAGGCGGTTTAAGGCGCGTCCTGCTGGTGGAGGATGACAAAAAGATTCTGAAATTATTCGATAAGGCCCTGAGGGCCGCCGGGTTTGAGGTGACGGCCATCGGGAATCCCCTGGAAGCGGAGACGATTCTGCGGGAGGGACACATCGACGTGATCGTGACCGATTACGCCATGCCGAAAATGAACGGCGCGCAGATCGCGTCCCTGGCCAGAACGCTGGGGCTGCACTGCAAGGTAATCCTGATCACGGGATTGGTGGAGGACCAGGTGCTGGAGTATTACCGCAAGAACCTGATCCACGAGCTGCTGCTAAAGCCGCTGGAGTGCCAGACCCTGATCGACGCGGTCAACCGGGAAGCCGGGAGACAGCGGTAAAACACCTGTTGGAATTTAGCTCATTTGGAAGAGGGAAGCCGGCCCCGCTCCGTCTGAGTTAAAATAAAAAATGACTATTTTCCACAAGGAGGAGAAACGATTATGCCTTTAGCATTGCTTGGATTTGCTATGATCGTAGTATTTATGGGGCTGATTATGGCAAAAAAACTGAGTCCCTTTACATCCCTGATCCTGGTGCCCATCGTGTTCGGCCTGCTGGCCGGATACGGCTGGGATACCCTGAAATACGCCATGGACGGTATCAAGAGCGTGGCCTCGACCTTTGCCATGATGACCTTCGCCATCCTGTACTTCGGCGTGATGCTCACCGCCGGCATGTTTGATCCCATGGTCGACAAAGTGGTTTCCTGGTGCAAGGGAGACCCGCTCAAGGTTCTGGTGGGAACCGCTGTGCTGGCCGCCTTCGTGTCACTGGACGGCGACGGGACCACCACGGTTATGATCTGCTGCACAGCCATGATCCCGATCTACAACCGCCTGAAAATCAAGAAAATTTACCTTGCCAACCTGATTATTTTACAGAACTGTATCATGAACCTGATTCCCTGGGGCGGCCCCACTGCCCGTGTTATGTCCGTGATGAACCTGGACGCGGGCCAGATTCTGGCTCCCCTGGTGCCGGGTATGGCGATTTCCGCCCTGTACGTCATCGGCGTTTCCTATTACCTGGGTTTAAAGGAGCGCAAGCGTCTGGGCGTGTCCAAGGACGTCTCCAACGTGGTGAATAAAGTGGAGGTCTCCGATGAGGAAAAGGCCTGGAAACGCCCGAAACTCATTATCTTCAACCTGATCCTGACGGCAGCCATTATCGCAGCCCTGATCATGGGTCTGGCAAGCTCCGCCATCCTGTTCGGCGTGGGCACCGCCATCGCCCTGCTGGTGAACTATCCCAAGCAGAAGGTACAGCGCAATGTGATCAGCTCCATCGCTCCCGACATGATCAATGTGGTCATGATGGTTCTGGGCGCGGGCGTTCTGATGGGCGTGCTGAACGGGCCGGAGGACGCCGGTATGTCAAATGCCATCGCCCAGTTCCTGGTATCCGTAATCCCGGAGTCCATGGGCCGCTTCTTCGCAGTGGTCATCGCGGTTGTCAGCGCGCCGGGCACTTACCTGCTCAACAACGACGCTTTCTACTACGGCGTTCTGCCGCCCCTGGCCGCCACGGCCCAGGCGTACGGCTTTACGGACCTGCAGATCGGTTTTGCCGCTCTTATGGGCCAGGCGTTCCACTTTTTAAGCCCGCTGGTTCCCTTTATCTATCTGCTGATGGATAAGACGGAAATCACCCTGGCCGAATACCAGGGATACATCTTCAAATGGTGTATCGGAATCTTTGTTATTTTCATGGGAATGGGTCTGTTGCTGGGCTATCTGCCGATCCTGTAACCGCGCCTCAGATGGGGGAACGTGCTGGAAAAACGTCCCCCCTTTTTTGTCCAGAAAATATAGTTCAAACCTATACCACACATAAGGAATATAGTATTTGCCGAATACCGGAAAAAGGAATAAAATGAATATAGCAAATGTGAGGCCGATACCAATTTGGAGGGTACCCCGAGCAACAACCACAAGGAGGAGAATGGAAATGGAAATCAAGAAAGCGGCTATGGCCGGAACCTTGGAATCCAGCGATGCACAGGTTACAGTGGAGCCTGGCGCACAGGGGATTGAGCTTTCGATCGAGAGCAGTGTGATTCATCAGTTTGGGAGACAGATTAAGGCGGCGGTGATGGAGACCCTGGACCGCCTGGACGTGAAGGACGCCAAGGTGACCGTGGTGGACAAGGGCGCTCTGGACTGCACGCTGAAGGCCCGCGTGGAGTGCGCGGTATACCGTTCCAACGATGTGACGGAAAATCTTCCCTGGGGAGGTGCGATCAAATGATTCATCCGAATAAAAAGAGACTGAGAAGATCCATGATGTTCTTAAACGCCCAGAAGCCGGGCCTGATCAAGGATCCCTATATCTACGGCGCCGATTCCATCATGCTGGACTTAGAGGACGCTGTGGCTGAGAACCAGAAGGACGCGGCCCGCTACTCCTTGTATCACGCCTTACAGGAAATCGACTACCGCGGCACCGAGCGCGTGGTGCGCATCAACGGCCTGGATACCCCTCACTGGAAGGAAGATATCCGCGTGTGCGTGGCCGGCGGAGCCGATACCATCCGCATCGCCAAGACCGAGTGCGCCCAGGATGTAAGGACCGTGGAGGAGCACGTGCTGGCCGCTGAGCGCGAGTTCGGACGTCCCGAGGGAAGCACCCTTTTGATGGCTGCCCTGGAGTCCTGCAAGGGCGTGCTCAACGCCCTGGAGGTCTGCCAGTCCTCCGAGCGCCTGATCGGAATCGCCCTTTCCGGCGGCGATTACACCAAGGATTTGCAGACCGTGATCACCGGCACCGGCGTGGAGCTCATGGGCGCGAGGCAGCACATGATCATGGCGGCCAGAGCGGCCGGCGTGCAGTGCTTTGACACCGTGTTCACCAATCTGGACGACATGGAAGGCTTTGAGAACGAGACGCGGATGATCAAGATGATGGGCTTTGACGGAAAGAGCCTTGTCAATCCCCGCCAGATCGCCATTGTACATAAAATTTTCACTCCCACCCAGAAGGAGATTATCTTCGCCGAGAAGGTAGTCCGGGAAATCGATGAGAAGAAGGCGCAGGGAATCGGCGTGTTTACCGTAGACGGCAAGATGATCGACATCGCGTTCTATGACGGAGCAAAGAGAACCATCGATCTGGCCAAGGCATCTGGCGTATATGAGGGGGAACTGTAATTATGATAAACGCAGTAGGAAGAGATATTCCGGAAGAAGTATTAAAGGCAACAGGCAAAGATATTTTCAGAGGCACCTTCGCCAAGGAGGGCTATGAATATAAGAAGGCCGCGCCCACGGTCCGCGCCTACATGGATCCGGGCAAGTCCAAGCGCGTGGATTCCATCCACGACGTGCTGGTAAAATGCGGAATCAGGGACGGTATGACCCTGTCCTTCCACCACCATTTCCGCGAGGGCGACTACGTGGTGAATATGGTGATGGAGGAAGTGCACAAGATGGGAATCAAGGACATCACCATCTGCGCCAGCTCCATGGGCAAGGCCCATGACCCCATCGTGCCCATGATCGAGGACGGCACCGTGACCGGCATCCAGTCCTCCGGCGTGCGCGGAAAGATCGGGCAGGCCATCTCCGCGGGCAAGCTGAAAAACCTGGCCATCATGCGCAGCCACGGCGGCCGCGTGAGAGCGATTGAGAGCGGCGAGGTGCACATCGACATCGCCTTCATCGGAGCGCCCACCTGCGACGAGTACGGCAACATGCGCGCCAACGGCGGCAAGAGCGACTGCGGCGTGCTGTCCTACGCCATGGCGGATGCCAAGTACGCGGACAAAGTGGTGGCGATCACCGACTGTCTGGTTCCCTCACCCAACCTGCCCGCCAGCATCTCCCAGGTGGACGTGGACTTCGTGGTGGTTGTGGATGAGATCGGCAACCCGGCCAAGATCGCAACCGGCGCTGCAAAGCCTACCACAGACGTGCGCAAGATCCTGATGGCGGACTATTGCACGGAATTTGTGATCAACACCCCGTACTTCAAGGACGGGTTCACATACCAGACCGGCGTGGGCGGGGCTTCCATTGCCTCCACCATCTCCCTGGGTAAAATCATGAAAGAGCGCGGCATCAAGATGAAATTCGGCGTGGGCGGCATCGCAGGGCCCATGTGCAAGCTGCTGGAGGAGGGCCTGATCGAGACGCTGGTGGACACCCAGGATTTCGACACCATCGCCATTGAGTCCATCAAGAACAATCCGCGTCACTTCGAGATTTCCGCTTCCGAGTACGCCAACCCCTTCAACAAGGGCGCCTATGTGAACCAGCTGGATTTCGTGATCCTGGCGGCCCTTGAGGTGGACGTAAACTTCAACTGCAACGTGGTGGTAGGCTCCGACGGAGTGGTCACCGGCGCTCAGGGCGGACATCCCGACACGGCGGCGGGAGCCAAGTGCACCATCGTGATCGCGCCCCTCCTGCAGGGCAGAATCCCGGCCATCTGCAGCCAGGTGACCACGGTCACCACCCCCGGAGAGACCGTGGACGTTGTGATCACCGACTACGGCATCGCCATCAACCCGGCCAGACAGGACCTGATCGAGGCCATGAAGGGCGTGAAATTGCCCTTCTGCACCATCGAGGAGCTGCGCGACAAGGCGTACTCCATCGTGGGCGAGCCGGATCCGGTACAGTTCGACGACCAGGTGGTGGGCATCATCGAGGCCCGCGACGGCAGCGTCATCGACGTTGTGCGCAAGGTGAAAGAGTACGCTTTCAAGTAAAAGGTTCAACTGGAACCCCATGATTCGATAAATCCCTAGACAGGCAGGCGATGCGCGTATGCGTATCGCCTGCCTGCATCTGCGTTTTGGGGGAGGAACGCGGGTTCGTCTATTTGTCGTTTAAAAGAGAAAAAAACAAAGGATATGCCGGCAAAATGTCCCAAGACCACAACGGGTGGTTGGGATATTTTTCTTTTAACGGGTTTAAATCAATACAACTTTTGTGTATTCGGCCTAAAAACATACAACTTTATCATTAAAATTGTCAAAGTTGTTGAAAAGACCGATTTGCTGTGGTACTGTTAATTTACAAGATAACCGCACGAAACAAATTCAGAATCACAATAAAAAGGAGTGTGTATTGATGAAAAAGAGCGTATTAGCAATCGGTTTGGCAATGACCATGGCGGCGGCCGCGCTGGCCGGCTGCGGGAGCAAGACGACCACGTGGACCGTCACCTGTCCCTGGGCGCCTTCAGGTGTGGCGGCGCTGGTGAGCCAGAAAGCGGCGGCCCTCTCCAACACATATTCGGAGAAGATTATTCTGGTAGCGGACGCGGTGAAGGGGGATGCGGCCACGGTAAACACCTGGGTGGCCGGGACAAAGGCCAATGATCCCAAGCTGGTGTTCGCAGGGGAGGGCCTGTTTTCCATCACCTCCAACCTGGATCCGGCGAAGATGCAGTTTACATACGACGATTTCGAGTTTGTGGAGAACCTTTACTCCTCCGTGTTCGTGATGTCCGCGGACGCAAAGCTGGGCATCGACTCCATCGGCAGCCTGGAGGAATACATGAAGGCCGGAAACCAGGTGACGGTGGCGGTCAACGGCGCGACCGGCTCCGAGGCGTTCCTGGCGGCTTCCCTGTTCGGCGCAATGGGCTACGGGAACCAGATGAAGCTGGTGGCCTACAGCTCCGCGGCCGAGGCTGCCCAGGCGGTGGCCAAGGGCGAGACGAACTTCGCCGTCTCCCATCAGTCCCAGATTCTGGAAACTTGGCAGCAGAAGGGCGCTACCATTGTCTGTGCCTTTGACGGGGAGGACATCGCGAAGGGTCCCTTCGCCGGAGTGGAGGGCGTGGGCAAATACGGATACCCCTATTTCCGCAACCGCTGCTTTATCCTGGCCCGCAAGGGTACGGACGCCAAGAAGGTGCAGGAGCTGAAGGAGCTCTACGACAAGATTCTGGCCGACAAGGAAGTGGCGGACTGGCTGGCGGACACCATGCTGCTGGAGGTGGACACCATGACCAATGACCAGGTGCTGGAGCACATCGAGAACGTGCAGAACATTGTGAACGAGTACCGCGATATCGTGATTCAGTAGAGACAAGGCGGACCGGCGGTTTTGAAGGGATTGGAGATGGCGCAGGGATTTCATCCGCCTGCGCCGTCTTTGGGATTGGAGGGATTTGACCATGAAAACGCAAGAGAAATCCGGGAACAACCCGGAGTCCGGGCTGGAGCGGCTCGCCGGCCGGCTGCGGGAGAAGGAGATCACGCTGCCCACGGACCTTTTGGGGGCGGGGCTGTTTTTGATCCTGGCGGTTGTGATCCTGATTTTGACGCCGGGACAGGTACCGGTGTCGGAAGCGGATGTGGTGAACGGGCGGCAGTTTCCCACGATGCTGATGTGGCTGATGATCGCCTGCTGCGCCCTGCTTCTGATCCAGAATTTGATCAAGCTGGCGAAAAAGGAGCCGTTACACACCTGCACCATCAATTTGCTGACCGAGGTGAAGGCCCTGATCATCCTGGGCATCCTGGTCGCCACCTATCTGATCTGCAGGTGGACCGATCTGTTCGTGACGGGAGCGGTGTTCTGCGCGGTGGCTTTTCTCGTCTATTTCCGCTGTAAAAAGAAACTTTATTATGGGATTACCGTGGGTATGGCGGTGCTCATCTGGGCGGCGTTCCGTTTCGCCCTGGGCGTCCGGTTTTAGAGAGGGGGAGAAACGATGTCGAATTTTATACTTCCCGCCATTAAGCTGCTGTTTACGCCGGAAAACTTCCTCTGGATCAACCTGGGCGTGTTTATCGGCTCCGTGTTTGCGGCCATCCCGGGCCTGACGGTGATCCTGTGCATCATCCTGTTTCTGCCGTTCACCTACAAGATGACGGCCGTGCCGGGCATGATGTTTCTGCTGGGAATCTACTGCGCGGGCGGCTACGGCGGCAGCGTGTCCGCAATCCTGATCAACACCCCGGGAACGCCCCACGCGGCCACCACCATGCTGGACGGCCACCCGCTGTCCCAGAAGGGGCGCACCAAGGCGGCTCTGAAAATCGCGCTGTACGCGTCCACCTTCGGGGGCATCTTCTCAGCCCTCATGCTGCTGTTTCTGGCGCCCCAGGTGGCGAAGGTTTCGGCCCAGCTGGGCACGGCGGAATACTTTTTGGTCTGCCTGTTCGGGCTGACCATCATCGCGGGCATCTCCGGCAAGAGCATGGTCAAGGGCATCATTTCCGCCTGCGTCGGTCTGTTCATCTCCTGCATCGGGTCGGACCCGCTGACCAGCTACGACCGCTTTACCTTTGGAATCCCCCGGCTTTACATGGGGCTGGACCTGGCCATCTGCCTGATCGGGCTCTTCGCATTGATCGAGATTTTAAAGAAAGCGGAGTCCAAGCCGGGGCGGCTTGTGCTGGACACGGAGCGGATTAAGGACGACGGGACCATCACAAAGAGCGAGTACAAGCGCATGCTTCCGCCTGTGCTTTTGTCCTCCCTGATCGGCACCGTTATCGGGATCATCCCGGGCACCGGCGCATCCATGGCCTCCTGGTTCAGCTATGACCGGGCCAAGGCCATCTCCCGTCACAAGGAGGAGTTCGGGCACGGCTCGGTGGAGGGCATAGCCGCCGCTGAGAGCGCCAACAACGCCGTGACCGGCGCGACCCTGATCCCCCTTTTGACCCTGGGAATCCCGGGCGACGGCTGCGTGGCCATCATGCTGTCGGCCCTGATGATCAACGGTCTCAACCCGGGGCTGAGCCTGTTCACCACCCAGGGTGACATTATGTACGCCATCATGATCGGCCTGCTGTTCGTGAACCTGTTCATGCTGATCCAGGGCAAGTATCTGACAAAGCTCTTTGCCAAGGTGGTGTCCATTCCCCAGGAGATACTGACGCCCATTATCGTCATTTTCTGCTTTGCGGGGGCTTACTCCATCAACAAATCCTATTTCGACGTGGCGGTGATCCTGGTATTCGCGGTGATCGCCTGGACCCTCTACAAGCTGGACTTTCCCACAGTCCCGATTCTGCTGGGGCTGGTGCTGGGAAATATGACGGAGACCAATTTCCGCCGGGCGCTGCTGCTCTCCGAGGGCAGCCTGTCGATCTTTGTGGGCAGCGGCTACTGCATCGCATTTCTGGTGATGATTACGGCCGCGGTGGCGATGATCATTAAGAGTAAGATCAAGGAACGAAACGCAGGGAAAGGGGAGTAGGACATGGCTTACAATATTATTTTTTATTTCACAGACCAGCAGAGGGCGGACACCTGCGGCTGCTTCGGGCAGCCCCTGGATATCACGCCCAACCTGGACCGCCTGGCCGGGGAGGGCGTAAAGTTCGACATGGCCTTTTCGCCCCAGCCGGTGTGCGGCCCCTGCCGGGCCCTGTTCCAGACAGGGCGGTACGCCACGGAAACGGGGTGCTTCCGCAACAATATCATGCTGCCGGCCAATGTCAAGACGCTGGCCGATTACATCGAGGAGGCCGGGTATGAGACAGCCTACATCGGGAAGTGGCACCTGGCCAGCGACGGGGAGCTGGAGAAGCCGCCCCGCATCGACCATACCGTGACAGCCGTGCCCAGGGAGCTGCGGGGCGGCTACACCGGGTACTGGCGGGCGGCGGACGTGCTGGAATTTACCTCCCACGGCTACGACGGGTACGTGTTCGACGAGAACGACAGGCGGATCGATTTCAAGGGCTACCGGGTGGATTGCATCACGGATATGGCGCTGGATTTCTTCGAGGTGAGGGACCGTGAAAAGCCGTTCTTCATGACAATCTCCCACATCGAGCCCCATCACCAGAACGACCGGAAGCACTACGAGGGGCCGGCGGGCTCCGGGCAGCGGTTTAAGGACTTTGTGCTGCCCGGGGACCTTGAAGCGCTGGGCGGGGACAGCCGGGAGGAGTACCCGGACTACCTGGGAGCCTGCGCCAGACTGGACGAGAATCTGGGACGCCTGATACGCAAGCTGAAGGACGAGGGGATCTACGACGACACCGTGATCATTTTCGCCTCGGACCACGGCTCCCATTTCAGGACCCGCAACCTGGACGGACATTTAAACGGCTATGACGACTACAAGCGCTCCTGTCACGACGCGGCCTCCCACGTGCCGCTGGTGATCGCGGGCGGACCCTTTAAGGGAGGCAGGGAGGTCAAAGCGCTGGTGAGCACGGAGAGCCTGCCAAAGACCATTCTGGCCCTGGCGGGGGTGGACGTGGGCGGCCGGATGATCGGCGAAAATCTGCTTGACGTGGCGTTGGGAAAGACTGATAATAGACCTGACGAGGTCTATATGCAGATTTCCGAGAGCCGCGTGGGCCGGGCGGTGCGCACCGCCGACTACCTGTACGCAGTGTACGCCCCGGGCGTGGGCGGCGGGGAGGCGGCGTCCGCGCAGGTGTACGCGGACGATTTCCTGTACGATATGCGCACAGACCCATTCCAGCTCCACAACCGCATCGGCGACGAGTCCTTGAGACCGGTGAAGGAGGAGCTGAGAGGGAAGCTTCTGGACTGGATTTACCGGGCGGAAGGAGCCAGGCCTCGCATAATCGACGGAGAGTAGAGAGGATTCTGCGGGAGTGAGGTGTACATGAGCGCTCTGGGAAGAAAATCGGATAAAGTATATAACTGGATTCGCGCCTATATCGACGAGAACAAATTTTCCGCCAATTTAAAGCTGCCGTCCGAGCATGTGATCTGCATGCGGCTGGACGTGAGCAGAGAGACGGTGCGCCAGGCCCTGGACCGCCTGGCGAAGGAGGAATTTGTCTACAAGGTCAGAGGCAGCGGAACCTATATCAACAAGGCGGTGGCGTTGTCCAGGGAGCTGGGCAACGCTTCCGCCTGTGTTAAAATCGGCCTTATTTTACAGGGGCAGGACGCCAACGCCAACTCCGGCCTCATAAGCGGCGTCCGCAATGTGATGAAGGAGAAGCAGGCGGATTTGCACCTCTTTTTTACGGACAACAAATTTTTAAGCGAGCGCAACTGTCTGAACGTGGTGGCCTATCAGGATTACGACGGCTTCATTGTGGACGGCGTGAAGGCCAGCCTGTTAAACCCCAATCTGGACTGCTACCGGTACATTTACCAGAAGAAAATCCCGGTGATTTTTTACAACAATTACTACAAGGAGTTAAAGTATCCCCGGGTGATCAACAACGACTGGAAATGCGCCCTGGAGCTGTTGGGACGGCTGACCCGGGCGGGCCACAAGCACATCGCGGGGATTTTCGTGTACGACAATTACCAGAGTATTGAAAAATTCCGGGGCTATGTGACGGCCCTGCGCAAGTACGGGGTGGAGTTCGACGACGACTATGTGAAATGGTGCGTGTCCAACGAGGCCCACAGCGGCGGCTTTTATAAGGAAGTGGGGAAGTTCTTGAAGGGTCTGCCGAAATGCACGGCCGTTGTCTGCTGCAACTACATGATTTTGAAGGCGGTGCAGCGGTTCATGGAGGAGGCGGGCAAACGGGTGCCGGAGGATTATTCCCTGGTCTGCTTCGACTATTCCGGCAGCGACTGGGAGGAGGCGGGGATCACCTGCTCCGTGCACCCGGGCTACCAGATGGGCCAGCAGGTGGGAAGCCGGCTGCTGCGCATGATCGAGAATCACGAGTACGCGGACAACGGCTACAGCTATGTGTTTGAGCCGCGCATCTACGAGGGCCGCTCCATCCGGACGATCGGAGGACAAAAGTGAGACCCGCGGGCCGGTCCCGCGCGGCGAAAAGGGAGGAGGAACGGCCATGCCGCCCATACAACTGTTGATTAAGCCAGCCTCGGGTTCCTGCAACCTGAGGTGCAAATACTGTTTTTATTACGACGAGATGCACAAGCGCGGGACCGTGAACTACGGGATCATGTCCAAGGACACGCTTAAGGCCGTGGTGGAGAAAAGCCTGGCCTTTGCGGATACGGAGTGCGGGTTTACCTTTCAGGGCGGGGAGCCGACCCTGGCGGGCCTGGATTTTTTCCGGGAGCTGATCCGCCTGGAGAAAGCCTGCAACGCCAAGGGCGTGCACATCTCCAACGCCATCCAGACCAACGGCTGCGGCCTGGACGAGGAGTGGGCCGCGTTTTTTGCGGAAAATCATTTTCTGGTGGGCCTTTCCCTGGACGGCGTCAAATACACCCACGACGCCTACCGCGCGGGGGCGGACGGGAGCACCACCTTTGAGACGGTGATGAAAACCGCCGGCCTGTTTGACCGCTTTCACGTGGAGTACAATATCCTGACCGTGGTGAACCGGGCCACCGCCGCCCGTCCGGAAAAGATATACGCCTTTTACGCGAAAAACCATTTCCGTTACCAGCAGTATATCGCCTGCCTGGACCCTTTGGGAGAGCCGGCGGGGGGCAGGGAATACTCTCTGACCCCCGAGGCCTACGGGGATTTCCTGATCAAGCTGTTCAACCTGTGGTATCTGGACGTGCAGAAGGGGCGACAGCCCTATATCCGGCAGTTTGAGAACTATGTCGCCCTGCTGGTTGGCTATGAGCCGGAGTCCTGCGAGCAGAGGGGGCACTGCAGCCTCCAGTTCGTGGTGGAGGCGGACGGCTCAGTCTACCCCTGCGACTTCTACGTGCTGGACCGGTTCCGGATGGGCAGCTTTCGCGAGCACACGCTGGAGGAGCTGGCGCAGCGCGGCCGGGAGTCCGGTTTTGTCCAGGCTTCTCTGGAGCCGGACCCGGAATGCCTGGCCTGTCCCTACGTCCGGCTCTGCCGGGGCGGCTGCCGCAGAAACAGGGAGACAGGGGCGGAGGGCGCGCTGGGGAAGAATTATTTCTGCCAATCCTACAAGCGCTTTTTTGCCGCCGCGCTGCCCAGGCTGAGGGAGATTGCGGCCAGTCTGCGGCTGAACGGGAAGGTTTAGTTCATCATTTTGTAACTTTTTTGTAATAATTAGTGAAAAACTGGATAAAATCCTCTTTGAAGAGATGCGTGTGCAAATCCAATCAGGAGGATTTTTTATATGGTGAAATTGAAACAGATCGCAGCGGCGGCGCTGTTTGCGGCCGCGGTTATGACCACATCGGTACAAGCTCAGGAGATTCAGGCCATGAAGCCGGAGACGGCCGCCAGAGTAGAGGGGCCGGGGGTGATCTATGTGGAGTCCAACGGCCCGGGGACCCGGCAGCCGGCGGCCGCGCCGGAGGGAACAGTGGAGCTCTGCCAGGGACCGGGGGCGGGGACGGCTGCGCCGTACCGGGGCTGGACCGAGGAGGACCTCTACGTGCTGGCCCACGTGATCTGCGGGGAAGCGCAGAATTGCCCCGACGACGAGCAGCGCTATATCGGCTCCGTGGTCTTAAACCGCATGAACAGCGGCCGCTACCCGGGAACCATCAAGGGCGTGGTGTTCCAGCCGGGCCAGTACTCCTGCACCCGGGACGGCAATTATTACCGCACGCCCACAGCGGCCAACTGGGCCAACGCCAGATGGCTGCTGGAGAACGGCAGCGTGCTGCCCGGAAACGTGGTGTTCCAGTCCGGCGGCAGGCAGGGAAAAGGGGTTTATCTGCGGACCGGATACCATTACTATTGTTATTGATATGGACGCAGTGGCCGCGGGGCGAAGCCGGACAATCCTCCCGCCGGGGCCGCCGCAGACAGGAAAAGGGCTGTACTTTGGGCAAGTATAGCCCTTTTCAATATGGGATATAAGAAAAATGATATGGCTGTATTTGGAAAAAACGGGTGAAATAGGGCGGGTTTCGGGGTATAATGGATTAAAAGCCGGCCTGGGCCGGTTAAATCCAGAAAGATATTTAGAAAAAGGAGGTGCGCGGATTGCAGACCACACAGGAGGCGGTGTGCGCCGGTGAGGGAAAAAAAGAAAACCGTCTGTTGACGATTTTTACCGTGATGTTTAAGATTGGCTGCGTCACCTTCGGCGGAGGCTGGGGAATTATCGCGCAGATGCAGGAGGAGTTCGTGGATCGCAGAGCGTGGATCGACGAGGAGCAGCTGGTGGACTTTATCTCCCTGGGAAGGTCCTTTCCGGGGATTATGATCATCAACATCGCCGTGCTGTTCGGATACACCACGGCGGGCTTCTGGGGCGCGGTGCTGGCCGCCTTCGGCCTGTCGCTGCCCGCTCTGCTCTGTATCGCGGTGGTTACATATTTTTACTCGGCGCTGAAAAACAATGTGTTGGTGGCCCGCGCGCTGGACGGCGTGCGCTGCGCGGTGATCCCCATTATCCTGGGAGCTGCCCTGAGGCTGCGGGAAAAATCCCTGACCGGCAGGTGGAGCTATGTGCTGGCCGCCCTGGCGCTGATCATCTGCACCTTCACCGGAGTGGCTAAAATTCTGGTGGTCCTGGGCGGGGCCGCGCTCGGGCTTCTGACCCTGGCGGCCGGGAGAGGAGGGCGCAAGAAATGATTTATCTGCAGCTGTTCTGGTCTTTCTTAAAAATCGGCTTCTTCAGCTTTGGCGGGACCACCATGATCCCGGTGATCAACGACGAGGTGCTGCGCTACGGCTGGATGACGGCCGGCGAGGTGCTGGATATCGTGGCCATCGCGGAGATGACGCCCGGTTCCCTGGGGATCAACTGCGCAACCTTCGTGGGCCTGCGCACGGCAGGGCTGGCCGGCTCCCTGGCCGCCAGCCTGGGCGTGATGATGCCCTCCCTCACCCTGTGTATGGTGGCGGCCAGATTTATTCTCAAGCTCAAGGATAATCCGGCGCTGGAAGCCGCCCTTGGCGGAGTCCGGCCCGTGTGCCTGGGCATGGTGTTCTCGGTGGGGCTGACCATGGGCCACTCCATTCTGCTGGCCAACAATATGGTGCAGTGGAACATGGTGATTATCGCCGTGCTCACGGCCGCTGTCATGATCCGTTTCCACCTGAGCGTGCCCAGGACCATTTTGCTGGCCGCCGTATTAGGGCTGATATTTGGATAGGGGGTGGTCCTTCATAAAGGGATTCTCCACCTCCAGCAGGATATTGATAAAATCCTTCATATACTTGGTCAGGTACAGCTCCTTGCGGTGGCAGATATAGCAGTGGCGCAGGCTGTCCGTGTTCTTTAGGGGATACAGGGCCGCCTGGCTGCGTATCTCATCGGTGTTTTCAATGTAATTCAGCGGGCAGATGGTCACGGCATCGCAGGCCAGGGCCACCTTTTTTTCGATTTCGATGCTCATGGTCTCCAGGATAATCTTGGGCTGGATGTTGTTGGTGATGAACAGGCTGTCCTGGAGCGTGCGCACGCTGTGCCCGTGCTTGTTGGAGACGAACTTTTCATTTTTGGCCTCCAGGATGGAGATGGGCGTGCCGCTGGGGATCCGCCGCGCCAGCTCTGTGTTCTTGCTGGCGAGCAGCACCAGCTGTTCCTTCTCCACAATGATATAATTCAGCTCGTCGTGCTTGGGAACCGTGGTCATGCAGGCCAGGTCCACCGTGCCGTCCAACACCAGCTTGTCGATGGCGGAGGAGCCGTGCTCGGAGATCACCACGTCCACATGGGGGTACTTTTGGAAAAATTTGGGAAGCACATAGGGGAGAACCTGCATCCCGCGCTGCACCGGGATGCCCAGGCGGATTTTCCCGTGTTCCTCGTCGTTGATCTCCTCGATCTCCCGGGCCAGGTTGGCGTTGATGGTCAGGATCTTCTGGGCCGCCTCGATGTATTTTTCGCCGGCGTAGGTCAGGGTCAGCGGATCGGTGGAGCGGTTGAAGATGGGCGCGCCCAGATTGGTCTCCACCAGCTTGATCATCTGGCTTAAGGAGGGCTGTGAGACATACAGCTTTTTGGCGGCGTTGGTGATGCTGCCCTCCTGGTATACGGTGAGCATGTACTGTGCATGTTTCGGATTCATATAATACCTTCTTTCGTCTGTCGGGCTTCCCAAACAGCGGGAACCAATATCAATCGTCGCATCTTATAAAATCATAACATTATCCGTATCAAAACTCAACACAGGCGGGAGGAAAAAGGGCGGGCGCGTCATTTGCCGCCGTCTGCCTGATCCCCGAACTGTTCCCTGACCAGGGAGATAAACATCTGGTCCGCCCGGGACAAAAAGCCGCTCTTTAAGGTGGAGATGCACATGCTCCATCCGGCCTCATACCTGGCGGGGATGGAGAGATAGGCGGGCGCCAGGCGGGGCTGGCTGATGTTGGCGTACTGGGCCGGCACCATGGTGATGCCCAGGCCCTGGGCGGCCAGCAGCTGGGCCGTCTCATAGCTGCGCAGGGTCAGGACGATGCGCGGCTGCTGGATGCGGGCTTTTTTCAGCACCCAGTCCGTCACCTGGCGGATGCGCTGCTGCTTGTGGAGCATGATGAAGGGCTCGTCCTTTAAGCGGCGCGGGTCCAGCAGGGGGTGAGGGGAGTCCGGCACGGATTCCGCCTGGGCGATCAGGGGATGGTCCTTTTTCAGGGCGATGAGGAAGGGGTCGTCCTTCAGCAGCTCGTAGTTGATCAGGGGCTGCCACTCCTCGCGGCCTGGCGCGTGCATCACCGCGAAATCCAATTCGCCGCTGAGGATTTTCTGGTCCAGGGTGCAGGAATTTTCCTCCGACACGTACACCTCCACGTTGGGGCAGACGGCGTGGAAGGCGGGCAGCACCCTGGAGAGCACGATGGTGCCCAGATGGTTGGTGATCCCCAGGTGGATGCGCCCTGTTTTCAGGTTGTTGATGTCGCTGACCTCGGTCTCGAAGTCCTCGTACATTTTCAGGATCTGGGCGGCCATGTGATAGTACCGCTCCCCGGCGTAGGTTAACGTCAGGCCTCCGGCCGTGCGGTTGAACAGCCTGGTTCCCAGGGACTCCTCGATGCGCTGTAAGGACTGGCTTAAAGAGGGCTGGGCCACAAACAATTTCTGGGCGGCCTTTGATATATTTTTCTCTTCCGCGATGGTTTTTACATACATCAGTTCTTTGCTGGTCATGGTGCAATTCCTCCTCAGCTGGCGGGCTGGGCAAGCAGCCCGTTATAGTATAGGTAAACTCTATAGAGGTTATAAGATATATAGTATTTGCCTATAAACTATTTATAGTATATATTAGAATCATCAGAAAGAAAAGCACCGATTTTTAAATAAGCAAAAATTAAGGTTCAGGAGGTAAATTTTTATGGTATCACTGTATGACGGGGGCGTGTACCTGGTAAACGGCAACGAGATCGTTCCGGAAGCGGAGGCGGCCAGGGTCAAGGCCTTAACCGGCTGGGATGCGGACCGCGAGAGCGACAGAAAAGGCACCATGGCCTACTCGATTATGGAAGCGCACAACACTTCCGGCAACATGGAGCATCTGAAGATCAAATTCGACGCCATGACCAGCCACGATATCACCTTTGTGGGCATTGTGCAGACCGCCAAGGCGTCCGGAATGGAAAAATTCCCCATCCCCTACGTTTTGACCAACTGCCACAACTCCCTGTGCGCGGTGGGCGGCACCATCAACGAGGACGACCACATGTTCGGACTTTCCGCGGCCAAGAAGTACGGCGGCATCTACGTTCCGCCCCACATCGCCGTGATCCACCAGTACATGCGCGAGATGATGGCGGGCGGCGGCAAGATGATCCTTGGCTCCGACAGCCACACCCGCTACGGCGCTCTGGGCACCATGGCCATCGGCGAGGGCGGCGGAGAGCTGGTGAAGCAGCTTTTGTGCGATACATACGACGTGGCGTGTCCCGGCGTGGTGGCCGTATACCTGGACGGCGAGCCCGCTCCCTACGTGGGACCCCAGGATATCGCCCTGGCCATCATCGGCGCAGTGTTCAAGAACGGATATGTGAAGAACAAGGTGATGGAGTTTGTAGGCCCCGGCATCTCCCATATGACCACGGATTACCGCAACGGCGTGGACGTGATGACCACTGAGACCACCTGCCTGTCCTCCATCTGGAGAACCGACGAGGACACCAGGCGCTATCTGGCCGCTCACGGCAGAGCCGACGACTATAAAGAGCTGAACCCGGCGGACGTCGCCTACTATGACGGCTGCGTTTACGTGGACTTGAGCACCGTGAAGCCCATGATCGCGCTGCCCTTCCATCCCAGCAACACCTACGAGATCGACGAGCTGAACGCCAACTTAAAGGACATTCTCCACAGCGTGGAGGAGGAGGCAAAGAAGGTCGCCGGCGGCAGAGCCTCCTTCAGCCTGATGGACAAGATCACCGGGGACGGAAAGCTGATGGTGCAGCAGGGAATCATCGCCGGCTGCGCGGGCGGCAACTACACCAACGTGGTTGAGGCAGCCCATGCCTTAAAGGGCAAGGACTGCGGCTGCGACGAGTTCTCCCTGGCCGTGTACCCCTCCTCCCAGCCGGTATTCGCCGATCTGGTGAAAAAGGGCGCGATCTCTGATTTGATGGCGGCGGGCGCCATTATCCGCACGGCATTCTGCGGCCCCTGCTTCGGCGCGGGCGACACACCCTGCAACAACGGGCTTTCCGTCCGCCACACCACCCGCAACTTCCCCAACCGCGAAGGCTCCAAGCCGGGCAACGGGCAGATGTCCGCAGTGGCCCTCATGGACGCCCGCTCCATCGCGGCGACCGCGGCCAACGGCGGCGTGCTCACCTCCGCGGCCCAGCTGGACTGCTGGGGGAATGTTCCGGAGTACGAGTTCGACGACACGTCCTACAGAAACCGCGTGTACTTCGGCTACGACAAGGCGGACACGGCCAAGGAGCTGGTGTACGGCCCCAATATCAAGGACTGGCCGGAGATGAGCCCGCTGACCGACAACATCCTGTTAAAGGTCTGCTCCAAGATCATGGACCCCGTCACCACCACCGACGAGCTGATCCCCTCCGGAGAGACTTCCTCCTTCCGCTCCAATCCCCTGGGGCTGGCCGAGTTCACCCTGTCCAGACGCGATCCGGAGTACGTGGGCCGCACCAAGGCCGTGGACCAGCTGGAGAAGGCCAGAGTGAACCAGGGCGGCGAGGCTGAGATCAGTCTGGCTCCCGAATTGAAGCATGTATTTGAGATAATCCGCACCATCGCCGGAAACGAGAATGTGAACGCCGATGAGACGGAGATCGGCAGCATGATATACGCTGTGAAGCCCGGCGACGGCTCCGCCAGAGAGCAGGCTGCCAGCTGCCAGCGCGTGATCGGCGGCCTGGCCAATATTACCAGGGAATACGCCACCAAGCGTTACCGCTCCAATGTAATGAACTGGGGAATGATCCCCTTCCAGATGGAGGCGGAGCCTGAGTTTGAAGTGGGAGACTACATCTATGTACCGGAAATCCGCCGGGCCCTGGATGGCGACCTGAAAAATATCAAAGCGTATGTAATCGGTGACACCGTGAGGGAGCTGAATCTCTACATTGCCGATATGACGCCCGAGGAGCGGGAAATTGTGAAGGCGGGCTGCCTGATCAATTACAACCGCAACCGTTAATCAACCAACTCCTAATTTTCGTTAGATGCGAAAAGGACTCTGCCGGACCCATTGGCGTTCGGCAGAGTTCTTTACACCATTTGACACAACTAAAAAGTTGTGTAAGCGACAATAAAATAGCTGGACAAGCGGGAAAAATTATTTTATAGTAGTAGACAGCGGTTTGCAATGGGGCATGGCTGAGGATTCAGTCTGCCCGTTTTTTATAATTCATGCGGGAACAGAGAGTGAACATAGGAGGAAAACAGCGATGAGACAGACAATTACGGTATTTAAAGGAGACGGAATCGGCCCGGAGATCACGGATGCGGTGATCCGGGTGATGGATGCAGCGGGAGCGCAGCTGGAGTATGAAATTTACAATGTGGGCGAGGCGGAGTATGAGGCCCACGGGGAGCTGATTCCAAAGGCGGCTTTCCAGTCAATGGAGCGCAACAAGGTGCTTTTGAAATCCCCCATCACCACGCCCGTGGGCAAGGGCTTCCGCTCCCTCAACGTGTTTCTGCGCAAGAAATACGACCTCTACGCCAATATCCGCCCGGCGAGGAGCAACCACGCGGTGAAAACGCCGTTTAAAGAAGTGGATATCGTGATATTCCGCGAGAACACGGAGGACCTGTACGTGGGCGTGGAGAAGAAGATCGACGAGAATACCGTGCACGCCACCAAAATCATCACCAGAAGAGCCAGCGAGCGCATTGTGCGGGACGCCTTTGAGTACGCCAGAGCCCACGGCAGAAGGAAGGTTACCTGCGTGCACAAGGCCAACATCTTAAAAATTTCAGACGGCCTGTTCCGCGACATTTTTTACGAAATCAGCCAGGGGTATCCGGATATCGCGGCGGAGGACAAGATCGTGGACAACGTGTGTATGCAGATGGTCATGAATCCGCGGCAGTTCGACGTGATGGTGATGCCCAACCTCTACGGGGATATGCTCTCCGACTTAGCCAGCGGCTTAATCGGCGGCCTGGGGCTGCTGCCCTCCAGCAACTTGGGGGAGGAGTACGCCATGTTCGAGGCCGTCCACGGCAGCGCTCCGGATATCGCGGGAAAGGGCATCGCCAACCCCACGGCCCTGCTGTGGTCCGCCTGCATGATGCTGGAGCACCTGGGCCAGATGGACTGCGCGGCGAGGATCCGCAGGAGCGTGGATACCGTGCTGGAGGAGGGCGCCTTTAACACGCCGGATATCGGCGGCAGCGCCACCACCGGCCAGTATGTGGAGGAGATTATCAGAAGGCTGTAGGCGGAAACGCAGGTAAACGCGGGAACGTCAGCCCAGCCAAACCGGACGGAACAGCAAAACGCCGCCTGAAGCTCCAGATGTATTGTGGAAGCTTCAGGCGGCGTTTTGCCGGTTTTCGCGCTATTGCGGCTCGCCCTCCGGCGCCAGTCCGGCCACCGCGCTCACCGGCATGGAAAATACGGTGCCGCGCTGCCCGGTTTCCCGCAGGACCGTCTGGCAGATGGCGTTCATCACCGCTTTTTTGTCCGAGGCCGGAATCAGGATAAAGAGGATTTCACGCTCTTCGGCCATGGTCAGCCCGAAAATGGTCCGGGAGGCGGAATCCCCAAGCTCCCGGGCCTTGACCAGCGTGCCGCCGCGGCAGCCGGCCAGGCGGGCGGCATCCATCACTGTGTTGGACAGTCCGTCGTCGATGACGGCTGCGATCAATTCATAGGAAACTGAGGTTGGCATAAGAGATTCCTCCTTTAGGCTGCCGGTCGCCGCATTCCACTGCGGGCCGTGGTGATTTTTTTCAAGCTGGTCGGAGAGGATGGCGCTGACGCCGTCCAGCGGCACTGCAAACACGATGCCCTTGCCGGGGCGGGAAAAGCTCAGCCTGGATTTCAGCGCGTGAAACAGGCCCAGGGCGGCGGCGGGGCCGGCGATCCCGGTGACGATCTCTTTTTCCGGCTCGTCAAGGCCAAGGCAATCCATGATCCGGGAGCTGGCCGTGCCGTGTCCGCGGATCACGGACAGGGCGCCCGCCCCCATTTCCCGGAAGATTTCTGCGGCAGCCCCGCCCTTTTTTCGGTCCACAATGGCGACAATCCATTGGATTCTGTTCATGCTCATGTCGGCTCCTCCTCGTTCAAATCAATGATTTCCCCATCCGCGGCGGGAGCGGGGAGCATAGGTCTGGATTTTGTTTTGCCGGCGCTCATCTTGTACAGAAGGCCGATCAGCTGGATGATGACCAGGGGCGTCATGGCGACCATGGCCACGATGCCGAAGGCGTCGGTCAGGATGTTGCCGCCCACGGCCTCGCAGGCGCCCATTGCAAAGGGCAGCAGGAAGGTGGCCGTCATGGGGCCCGAGGCCACGCCGCCGGAGTCAAAGGCGATGGAGGTGAAAATGGGCGGCACCACGAAGGATAGCCCCAAAGCCAGGGCGTAGCCCGGCGCCAGCAGGTACATCAGCGGCAGGCCGGTGAGCACCCGGAAGATGGACAGCCCCAGGGAGACGGCCATACCCACGGAAAGGCCGGTCATCATGGTTTTGGCCGGGATAGTGCCGCCGGTGATCTCCTCCACCTGCTTGTTGAGCACCTGCACCGCGGGCTCGGCCTTGACGATGTAGAAGCCGATCACCATGCCCACAGGCACCATGATCCAACGGTAGGGCAGGGAGGCCATCTGCATGCCCAGATAATTGCCGGCCGGCATAAAGCCCACGTTGACGCCTGTCAGGAACAAGGTCAGGCCTATGTAGGAGTAGAGCATGCCGACCAGAATCTTGATTACCTGCCGCCTGCGCAGCCGGAGAAAGAAGATCTGGAAAAACAGGAAGAACACAAGGATGGGGAAGAGGGCGAAAAATACTTCCCCCGCGTACTCTGGAAACTGGCGCTGGAAGGCCAGCCACAGGTCCTGGGAGTTGGAAATCTCCGGTATGGTGAAGGGCGTGTAGCTGCCGGAGGAGGAGCTGTAGGCCATGCCCAGAAGCATGACGGAGAGTATGGGGCCCACAGAGCAGAGGGCCACCAGGCCGAAGCTGCTGCTTGCGCCCTCCCTGGTGCGGCCCACCGAGGTCAGGCCCACGCCCAGGGCCATGATAAAGGGAACGGTGATGGGGCCTGTGGTCACGCCGCCGGAGTCAAAGGCCACTGCCAGAAAATCGCCGGGCACAAAAACGGTCAGGAGAAAGAGCGCTCCGTAGCAGACCAGCAGGATTTTCGAGAGGCTCCAGCCAAACAGGCTGCGCAGGAAGGCCAGAGCCAGAAATACGCCCACGCCCGCGGCCACCGAGACCATGAGAACCGCGTCCGGCACGGCGGGCGTCTGGTTGGCCAGCACCTTTAGGTCGGGCTCCGCCATGGTGATCACCGCGCCGATGATAAAGCAGGCCAGGGCGATTAAAGGCAGGCGCCCGGACGAGGTGAGCTTTGCGCCCACCCGCTCGCCGATGGGCATCATAGCCATGTCCGCGCCCAGGGTAAAAAAGCCCATGCCCACGATCAGAAAGGCGGCTCCGGCCAGAAACAGCATCAGCGGGTCCAACGGCATGGGCGTGATGGTGATGCACAAAAGCAGCACAATACAGGTCACCGGCAGGACGCAGGAGAGGGATTCGGAAATTTTTTCGTTTAATTTTTTGTTCAAATAGTTTCCTCCTACTTATATTGAGATTTTGCCTGCCCTGAGGGCACCAAAAAAACAGGGCACAGGCGGTCCGCGCGCTGGCGGATATTAAAAAACGGAAGGGTGGACGATTGCTTCAGGTCAGTCCGTCGCCAATTCAGTTGGTGCGTCTAAGAGAATGCGGGAGCCGGGACCCGGCTCCGGTTAGGATGAAATAACAGTAATAGCTTAACACAGGGACGAAGCCCTTTGCAAGAACAGCGGCGCTAGAAAATTGTTAAGAGGGCTGGCGGGCTTTTCCAAATGTAGATTGAATATCCGCTCTGGATGAAGTATAATAGGGGATTATAACGATTCCAAAGGAGGATATCATGGCAGTATCAAATGTATACTACACCAACATGCGCACGACATTACAGGAAAATCTCCTGCAGAAGCTGGAGCGGCTGGTCAAGAAGGCCGGTATGATGGATATGGACTTTGAAAATAAATTCACCGCAATCAAGATTCACTTCGGTGAACCGGGAAATCTGGCTTACCTGCGGCCCAACTATTCCAAGGTGCTGGTGGACTTAATCCGCTCCAAGGGCGGACGCCCCTTCCTCACCGACTGCAACACCCTCTACGTGGGGCGGCGCAAGAACGCGCTGGATCACCTGGACGCAGCCTATGAGAACGGCTACAACCCGTTCTGCACCGGCTGCCATATGATTATCGCAGACGGCTTAAAGGGCACGGACGAGGTGCTGGTCCCCATCGACGGGGACTATGTGAAGGAGGCGAAGATCGGCCGTGCGCTGATGGACGCGGACATCGTCATTTCCCTGACCCACTTTAAGGGCCACGAGTCCACCGGCTTCGGCGGAGCTTTAAAGAACCTGGGCATGGGCGGCGGTTCCCGGGCAGGGAAGATGGAGATGCACAACGCCGGCAAGCCCTTTGTGAACCACGAGCTGTGCGTGGGCTGCGGCGCCTGCCGGAAAAACTGCGCGCACGACGCCATCACCATCGAGTCCAGAAAGGCCACCATCGACGTGAGCAAGTGCGTGGGCTGCGGCCGCTGCATCGGGGCATGTCCCGTGGACGCGGTGGACAGCATGTGCGACGAGGCCAACGACATCTTAAATATGAAGATCGCGGAGTACGCCTGGGCAATTGTGAAGGACCGCCCCAGCTTCCACGTGAGCCTGGTGGTGGACGTATCTCCAAACTGCGACTGCCACTCCGAGAACGACGCGGCCATTGTGCCCAATGTGGGCATATTCGCCTCCTTTGACCCTGTGGCCCTGGATATGGCCTGTGTGGACGCGGTCAACCGCCAGCCCATCATAAACGGCAGCTATCTGGCGGAGCAGGAGCACTGCCACCACGACCACTTTAAGGACACTCACCCGGATACCAACTGGGAGACCTGTATCGACCACGGCGTGAAGCTGGGGCTGGGGAACCGGGAGTATCATCTGATCACCATTTGATCTGACACGATTGCAAAATAGTAAAAAAATGGTAAAATAAGTAAAATTGCGACCAACAGGAGGATATAGGGCATGAGCACGAAACGTTCACTGGACACAATCTGCATCCAGGGGGGCTGGGAACCGAAAAACGGGGAACCACGTCAGCTTCCCATCTATCAGAGCACCACATTTAAGTTCACCACCAGCGAGCAGATGGGACGTCTGTTTGATCTGGAGGAGAGCGGATATTTTTACACCCGCCTGGCCAATCCCACCAACGACGCGGTGGCAGCCAAGATCTGCGAGCTGGAGGGCGGCGTGGGCGCCATGCTGACTTCCTCCGGACAGGCGGCCAACTTTTTCGCGATCCTGAACATCTGCCAGGCAGGTGACCACATCGTGGCCTCCTCCGCGATCTACGGCGGCTCCACCAACCTGTTTACCGTCACCTTCCCCAAGATGGGCGTGGAGTGCACGCTGGTGAGCCCGGATGCCACCGAGGAGGAGCTGAACGAGGCCTTTAAGCCTAATACCAAGGTGCTGTTTGCCGAGAGCATCGCCAATCCGGCGCTGACCGTGCTGGACTTTGAGAAGTTCGCCAAGGTGGCCCACGAGCACGGCGTTCCGCTGATCGTGGACAACACCTTTGCGACCCCCATCAACTGCCGCCCCTTTGAGTGGGGCGTCGACATCGTGACTCACAGCACCACCAAATACATGGACGGACACGCCACCTGCGTGGGCGGCTGTATTGTGGACAGTGGAAACTTCGACTGGGAGGCCCACCACGACCGCTTTACCGGTCTGACCGAGCCGGACGAGTCCTATCACGGCATCGTTTACACCCAGAAGTTCGGCAAAATGGCTTATATCATGAAGGCCACCGCCCAGCTCATGCGCGACCTGGGCTCCATCCCGTCGCCCCAGAACGCGTTCCTGCTGAACCTGGGCCTGGAGACCCTTCACCTGCGCATGCCGCGCCACTGTGAGAGCGCCCTCAAGGTTGCCTCCTACCTGCAATCCAGGGAGGACGTGGACTGGGTGCGCTATCCCGGCCTGCCCGGCGACAAGTACTATGAAGTGGCGCAGAAGTATATGCCCAACGGCACCTGCGGCGTGATTTCCTTTGGCCTGAAGGGCGGGAGAGCGGCGGCGGCGGAGTTTATGGACAAGCTAAAGCTGTGCTCCATCGAGACGCACGTGGCGGACTCCAGAACGGCTGTGCTCCACCCGGCCAGCCACACCCACCGTCAGCTGACGGATGAGCAGCTGGTGGAGGCTGGCGTGGATCCGTCCATGATCCGGTTCAGCGTAGGGCTTGAGAGCGCGGACGATATCATCGAGGATATCCGCCAGGCTTTCGAGGATTGATAGTGACACGGAAATCTTACTGACAAAAGAAGAGGCAGCAGCGGCGAAAGAATGCCGCCTTGCTGCCGCTTTCTGTTGGAGGCAGCGGGGCCAGGGCGCCGCAGGCGGACAGCAGCCGGGGCTATGAGCCGCAGGCGTGGGCTGTCCGGGCAGCCGGCAGAAGGAGAAGGAGGCTTATGAAGAAATTGCGCGGATTGTTCCGCATTGTGTTCGGGCGGACAGCCTTTGTCATTCTGTTCCTGCTGATACAGGTGGGGATCCTGTTCGGGGTGATCCGGTGGCTGGGGGATTACCTGATTTACGCCTACGGACTTGCGCTGATAGTAACCTCATTTGCCGTGATTTACATATTAAACGCCAGGGAGAACGCCAGCTTTAAAATGGCCTGGATCATACCGGTGCTGGTGTTCCCGGTGTTCGGCGTGCTGTTTTTCCTGTTCATGCACGTGCAGCTGCGGACCAGAATTTTGAAGCTGCGCCTGAAAATGACCAGGAAAATGGCCGCGCCCTGTCTGACGCAGAACGTGGCTGTCACCGACCGGCTGGCCGAAGCCGACCCATCCCAGTTCCGCCTGGCCGGATACATGAACCGCTGGGCCGGTTTCCCGGTGTACGAAAACACGTCGGTCTGCCATTTCCCCCTGGGGGAGGACAAGTTTGAGGCGTTAAAGCGGGAGCTGCGGGCTGCGAAGGAATTTATTTTCATGGAGTATTTCATCATCGAGCGCGGTACGATGTGGAACCAGATTCTGGAAATACTGGAGCAGAAGGTGAAGGAGGGCGTGGAGGTCCGGGTGATGTACGACGGTATGTGCTCTCTGATCCTGCTCCCGTATGGATATCCGAAGGAGCTGGAGAAAAAGGGCATCCATTGCAAGATGTTCTCTCCCATAAAGCCCACCCTGTCCACCTACCAGAACAACCGGGATCACCGCAAGATCGTGGTGATCGACGGCCGGACTGCGTTTACAGGCGGCGTGAATCTGGCGGACGAGTATATCAACGCCAAGGTGCGCTTCGGGCACTGGAAGGACACGGCTGTGATGATCAAGGGTGACGCGGTGGCCAGCTTCACCATGATGTTTCTGCAAATGTGGAATGTGACTGAGAGGGATCAGGACGATTACCAGGCGTATCTGCGGGAACCGCTGCCGGTGGAGGGAGCCCAGGGATTTGTGCTCCCCTACGGCGACAGCCCCATGGACAACGAGCAGGTGGGTGAGCAGCTCTATTTGGACATCCTGAACCAGGCGGAAAATTATGTCCACATTATGACGCCCTACCTGATTCTGGACGACGAGATGGAGAACGCGTTGTGCTTTGCAGCCAAGCGGGGCGTGGATGTGACTCTGATCATGCCGCACATTCCGGACAAGCTGTACGCGTATCTTTTGGCCAGAACCTATTACCCGGAGCTGATCGAGGCTGGGGTGAAGGTCTACGAGTACACGCCGGGATTCGTGCACGCGAAGGAGTTTATCAGTGACGACGCCAAGGCGGTGGTGGGAACCATCAACCTGGACTTCCGCAGCCTGTATCTGCACTTCGAGTGCGCCGCGTATATTTACAAAAATCCCGTGGTCCTGGAGATCGAACGGGATTTCCAGGAGACGATCGCAAAATGCAGGCCGGTCACCCTGGAGGAATGCCGGAGGTATCCGTTCTTTAAGCGGGCGGCCGGCCGGGCGCTGCGGTTGTTTGCGCCGCTTATGTGAGGGGAAGATGGAGAAGGAGAGGGATTCCTGGGGTGGGAGTTGCCTCTCCTTTTTATGTTATACATTTCAAATTGTGATAACGGGTGATCGCATAGATAAAATGCAACTAAAAATAGTTGCATAAATCGAATGAAAAGTGTATAGTATTAATAAAGGGGATGTAAGGATGAGCAAGAAGGAAAAATTAGTCGACAGACTCATGAAGAAACCGAAGGATTTTACATTTGATGAAATGGTATTATTATTGTCATACTTTGGATATGAGTTAAAACAAGGCGGAACCGGTTCAGGAGTAAAGTTCATCAAAGAAGGAAGCAACGAGGTAATTAATTTTCATAAGCCGCATCCCAATGGTGTATTAAAAAAATATGTATTAGATCAGGTAATCGAGAAATTGAGAAAGGATGGCCAACTATGAGCAGCCTGTTATCCTATAAGAATTATAACGGAACAGTGGAATATTCAAAAGCCGATAATTGTTTGTACGGAAAGGTAATTGGTGTAAAGTCCTTGCTTTCTTATGAGGGCGACTCGGTACGCGAGTTGGAGATGGACTTTCGTAGTGTAATTGATGAATATTTGAAAGATTGTGAAGAGCGCGGTGTACAGCCTGAATTGCCATACAAGGGAACATTTAATGTGAGAATCAGTCCGGATTTACACAGAACGATTGCTATCTATGCAATCGAACATGGAAAAAGTTTAAATGCTGCCGTGGAAGAGGCGATTGAGCATATGGTTGGATAAATTTTGGATGTGGGATTAAAAATCAGGGAGGCGATCCGAAAAACGGGACCGCCTCCCTGATTTTTTCACTCAATTTTCACCGCCATCTCACATAATCGAAAAATGCAGAATCACTCCCGCAAACACAATGGACACCATGCTCAGCAGCTTGATGAGAATATTAATGGACGGCCCGGAGGTATCCTTGAAGGGATCGCCCACGGTATCGCCCACCACGGCCGCCTTGTGGGCTTCGCTGCCCTTGCCGCCGTGTTTGCCGCTCTCGATATACTTCTTGGCGTTATCCCAGGCGCCGCCGGAGTTGGCCATCATGACCGCCAGAATGAAGCCGCAGGCCGTGGCTCCCGCCAGCATCCCGATCACGCCGTTGACGCCCAGAATCAATCCGGTGAGCAGGGGAGCCGCGATGGCCACCACCGCAGGGCGGATCATTTCCTTTTGGGCGGATTTGGTGCAGATGTCCACGCAGGCCTCGTAGTCGGGGTCCGAGGAGCCGTCCATCAGGCCCGCGATCTCCTGAAACTGCCTGCGCACCTCCACCACGATGCTCTGGGCCACCTCGCCCACGGACTCCATGGTGAAGGAAGCGAAAAGGAAGGGCAGCACGCTGCCGATGAACAGCCCTACCAGCACGGCCGGATTGGTGATCTGCATGTCGAACACGAACGCAGGGTTGATCACTTTCACCTGATTGATGTAGGACACGATCAGCGCCAGGGCCGTCAGCGCGGCGGAGCCGATGGCAAAGCCCTTGCCCGTGGCTGCCGTGGTGTTTCCAAGGGAATCCAGGGCGTCGGTGCGCTTTCTCACGTCCTCGCCCAGGTGAGCCATCTCCGCGATGCCGCCCGCGTTGTCCGCGATGGGACCGTAGGCGTCCGTGGCCAGGGTGATTCCCAGGGTGGAGAGCATACCCACCGCGGACAGGCCGATGCCGTAAAGCCCCATGTTAAAGTTGGAGCTGCCGCCGGCCGCATAAAAGCTGACCAGCACGGACACGCCCACGATGAGCACCGGAAATACGCAGGAGTACATTCCCAGGGAGATTCCGCGTATGATTACGGTGCCCGGGCCGGTGACGGAGGAGTCCGCCAGTTTCTGCGTGGGACCGTAGGTGTCCGAAGTGAAATACTCGGTGGAATAGCCGATCAGGATTCCGGCCACCAGGCCGGAGAGCACGGCGAGGTACACGCCCGTGTAGCCAGGGCCTAAGCCCACGCGGATGAGGGGCCAGGCCACCGCCGCGATGATCACGCCGCTGCCCCAGATGCCCCGGCGCAGGGCGGTCAGCAGCTCCTTCTGGGAGGCGTCCTCTCTGGTGCTCACCAGGAAGGAGCCAAGGATGGAAGCCAGGATGCCCACGGAAGCTAGGGCCATGGGGATGGTCACCCCTTTAAATTCCAGGCCCGCGGCCACGGCTAAGGCGGCTGTGGAGATCACGGAACCCACGTAGGACTCGTACAGGTCCGCGCCCATTCCGGCCACGTCGCCCACGTTGTCGCCCACATTGTCCGCGATCACGGCGGGGTTGCGGGGATCGTCCTCGGGGATGCCGATCTCCACCTTGCCCACCAGATCCGCGCCCACGTCGGCCGCCTTGGTGTAGATGCCGCCGCCCACCCGGGCGAACAGCGCCATGGAGGAGGCGCCCATACCGAAGGTGAGCATGGCCGAGGTGATGGCCTGTACCTGGGCGCTCTCTAGGGACTGACCCGCGGCCAGCATCAGGTGAGCCGGGTTGGAGTACCAGAATTTCAGGAAAAAGAACCAGAAGGAAAGGTCAAAGAGCCCTAAGCCCACCACGGTAAAGCCCATAACGGCCCCGGCCCGAAACGCCACCTTGAGGCCGGAGTTGAGGCTGTCCGTGGCGGCGCAGGCCGTGCGGCAGTTGGCCGCGGTGGCGATCTTCATGCCGATGAAGCCCGACAGGCCGGAGAAGAAGCCGCCCGTGATAAAGGCAAAGGGGACGAACATGGTGAGGAAGCCGCCAAACGCCATGGCGGACAACAGCAGAAACATGGCGATAAAGAACAGGAATACGCCCCGGTACTGGCGCTTCAGATATGCGCCCGCGCCCTTGCGGACAGCTTCGGAAATCCGGACCATTTCCTGGGAACCGGGATCGGTTTTCAGAACTCTCCTTGCAAGAAACGCTGCGAACAGCAGGGCCAGGACAGAGCCGACAGGTGCCAGATACGATAGATTCATAAATAAGCCCCCTTTGATATGAGAAAAAGAAAAAATGACCTCTTTAAGCTGAGTATAGAACTAAATTCAGACTTTTTCAATATGCAGACAGACGGTATGTGAAAATATTTGCATATTTCTCCAAAATTTAGAAAAATATTTGCGCCGTCCTGAGGAACGGGCCGGGGGAAGGGACGGAGAACAGATAAAATTTTCCAATTTAAATCACAAAATGAACACATTAAGATGGTAAAGTATGAGATAACGAGGAATTATGCAGTAGATTTGAGAGGAGCAACGGTTATGAAGAGACGATACAAGGCAGGCCGCTTTTTTTATGCCTCCCTGGCGGCCGTAACGGCGGTGACGGCGGCCGCGCCTATGACGGTGAGCGCCAGCACGTCCACGGCCAATTTCGACATGCGCAAAAAGGTGGTGGACCTGTTGGGAATCCTGAGCGTCACCGATTACACGGGCCAGGTGACGCGGGCCGAGTTTGCGAAAATGCTGGTGAACGCCTCCAGCTATCGGGAAAATCTTCCCACCACCAATGTCTCGGTGTTCGCGGACGTGCCCATGAACCACGAGAACGCGGTCTATATCCGCATCGCGGCCTCCCAGGGCTGGATGACCGGTTTTCTGGGCGGAATGTTTAAGCCCGACGACTACATTACATATAAGGACGCCGTAAAAGCCTTTCTGACCATGCTGGGTTACGCGGACAGCGATTTCACCGGCGACCTGGCGTCCTCCCGCGTGTCAAAATTCAATTATCTGGAGCTGAATGAGAAGGTGAGCCGCCAGCCCGACGAGGTGTTAAACCAGACGGACTGCGTGAACATTTTTTATAACCTGTTGAAGACAAAGAAAAAGGACAGCAACGAGATTTACGGCGCAGTGCTCAAATGCGAGCTGAACTCCGACGGGGAGATCAACCCCATCACCATTCTGGACGACGAGCGGAAGGGTCCCCTTCTGGTGCGTAAGGGCTTTTCCGTGTCCGATTCCGTGCCCTTTAGCACGGAGAACGCCAATGTATTCCTAAACGGCGTTGCCAGCAGCCTGGCCGCTGTGAACCAGTCTCAGAGGGAGTGCGGTTTCGCGGTGATCTACTACAACGTGAAGTCCAAGACCATCTGGGCCTACACCACCTCGGGCTGGAACGACGACGACGGCGGAGTGGGCAACTATATTCTGGTCAAGGGCGAGGTCAAGAACATATATTACAAATCCACGGATGTGATCACGCCCACGTCCATTGAACTGGAGGTGGATTTAAACGATTCCTCCGATTCCGAGCTGATCGACGGGGACGGCACGATCACCATCGCGCTGAATTCCTCTCAGCTGCAATACCTGTTCTCCATTTACGGCAGCGTACAGGTGGGGGACGACGTGGTGGTCGTGTGCCAGGGCTCTGGCAGCAGCAACAGCTACACGGCGATCGACGCCATTGAATATTGATAGATGAGGTGCGGGATGAACGGGAAATTTAATTTTAAATTTCGGAAAAAGGACGGCGCAGCGCCGGCCGCCGGGGAGGACGTCCCCCAGGGCCAGGCGGCACCCGGGAAGGGGAAAAAGCCGCGGGAGAAGGGAAAAAAGGGACTTAAGGCTCTCATCGCGCTGCTGATAGCGGCCGCGGCGCTGACCGGCCTGATGGCCTATCGCAATTCCAAGGCGAAAAAGGCCTCGGCCGCCGCGAAATCTCAGAAAACGGCCAATGTGGAGCGCCGGAGCATCACCTCCGAGTTGTCCTCGTCCGGTACTCTGGCGGCCAAGGACACCTACAGCATCACCTCCCTGGTGGAGGGGGAGGTGCTGTCCGCCGACTTCGAGGAGGGGGACCAGGTGGAGAAGGACCAGGTGCTCTTTGAGATCGACAAGTCCAGCATGGAGACGCAGCTGACCAGCGCCAACAATTCCCTGGAGCGGGCCCAGAGCTCCTACGAGGAAGCGTCGGAGGACTACCAGGACGCCTTAAACGACTACAGCGGAAATACCTACAAGGCCACCGAGTCCGGCTACATCAAGGAGCTGTACGTGAACCAGGGCGACAAGGTAAACGGGAACACCAAGCTGGCCGACATCTACAGCGACGACGTGATGGAGCTGCGCATCCCCTTCCTCTCCGGCGAGGCGGCGGCCATCGGAGCGGGCAACGGCGTCACCGTCACCCTGACGGACACCGGCGAGCAGATCGGCGGCACGGTGAAGGCGGTGGCAAACCAGGAGCGGGTGCTGACAGGGGGACGGCTGGTGCGCTACGTGACCATTTCCGTGCAGAATCCGGGAGGCCTGATCGACACCATGAGGGCCACGGCCCAGATCGGCGATTTTGTGGGCAGCGAGGACGGCACCTTTGAGGCCTCGGTGGACACCACCATGAACGCGGACCTGAGCACCAGCGTGGAGGTGGAAGCCGTGCTGGTTAACGAGGGGGACTATGTTTCGAAGGGAACCCCAATGTTCCGCATGACCGAGAAATCGGCCAATAAGCTGGTCCAGAGCTACAAGGACGCCCTGGACAAAGCCCAGGAGTCGGTGGAATCCGCCCAGAGCAAGCTGGACAGCACCCAGGACAGCTACGACAACTACACCATCACCGCGCCGATCTCCGGCCAGGTGATCGCAAAGAATTTCAAGGTGGGAGATAATATTACCAAGAATACCAGCAGCACCACCGTGCTGGCAACCATCTACGATCTGTCCGGATTGACCTTTGAGATGTCCATCGACGAGCTGGATATCCAGAAGGTGAAGGTGGGCCAGAAGGTTGCGGTGACGGCGGACGCCTTCGCGGGCCAGAAATTCTCCGGCACCGTGACAAACGTGAGCCTTGAGAGCAGCTATTCCAACGGCGTCAGCACCTATCCGGTGACCGTGACGCTGGATGAGACGGGAAATCTGATTCCCGGCATGAACGTGGACGGCGTGATCACCCTGGAGGAGGCCAACGACGTGCTGGCGATCCCGGTGGACGCCCTGATGCGCGGCAACCGGGTGTATGTGAAGGACGACACGGTGACGGAGCAGCAGGGACCGGTGCCCGCAGGCTTCAGGGCGGTGGAGGTGGAGACCGGCCTGACCAGCGAATCCTACGTGGAGATCAAGAGCGGCCTCTCGGAGGGGGACTCGGTCTACGTGGCGGAGTCCACTGCAGGCAGCGTGAACAGCTATATGATGATGCCGGGCGGCGGCATGGGCGGCCCGCCAAACGGCGGCGGACAGGGCGGAGAAAACCGCCAGAGAAGCGGAAACAGCCAGGGCGGCGGCAGGCGTTGACGGAGACTTTGAGCTCCGGGATATTTGAAGGACGCGGTGCGCGGGAGGATCGGATGCAAGACAGAACCATTGAGGCGGAGGCGGCGCAGAGCGAGGGCGGCGGCGCCGGCCAGCCATTAATCGAACTGAAGGATATCTATAAGATTTATACCCTGGGCGGGGAGGAGGTCCGGGCCAACGACGGCATCAACCTGACCATCCACAGGGGGGAGTTTGTGGCCATTGTGGGGAAATCCGGCAGCGGAAAATCCACGCTGATGAACATCATCGGAGCGCTGGATGTGCCCACTGAGGGGGACTATTACCTGGGCGGGGAGGACGTGGCCGTGATGACGGATAAGCAGCTGGCCCGCATCCGGAACAGGATGATCGGATTTATTTTCCAGCAGTACAATCTGCTGCCAAAGCTTAACCTGCTGGAAAATGTGGAGCTGCCTCTGCTGTACGCCGGGGTGGGCCAGGCGGAGCGCAGGGAGCGGGCCCTGGCCTCGCTGCGCAAGGTGGGCCTGGAGGAGAAGTGGCGCAGCATGCCCAACCAGCTCTCCGGAGGCCAGCAGCAGAGGGTGTCCATCGCCAGGGCGCTGGCCGGCAGCCCGTCCCTGATTCTGGCCGACGAGCCCACCGGCGCCCTGGATTCCAGAACCAGCCGGGACGTGCTGAACTTTTTGAAGCAGTTGAATGACGAGGGCAACACCATTGTAATGATCACCCACGACAATTCCATCGCCATGGAGGCCAGAAGGGTGGTGCGCATTGCGGATGGGAAGATAACCTTTGACGGAGATGTGAAAGACTATGCTGCAATCCTTTAAATTGGCTATAAGAAGTATATGGGGCAACAAGATGCGCTCCTTTTTGACCATGCTGGGCATCATCATCGGCGTGGCGGCCGTGATCATCCTGGTGAGCCTGGTGAACGGTTACATGGGCAGCGTGGTGGAGAGCTTTGCCAGCATGGGCGTGAACCAGGTCAACGTGAATGTGACCAACCTCTCCTCCCGCTCCCTGGATGTGGATGAGATGTACGCCTTCTACGAGGAGCACACGGATCTGTTCGACGGCCTCAGCCCCAATGTGACGGTCTCTACCACCATCAAGCACGGGGACGACTCGTTGACCTCCACCAGCGTGTCCGGCCGCAGCGAGCAGTACCTGGAGATCAAGGATTACAAGCTGACGCAGGGGCGCAACATCGCCTACCCGGATATCGCCGCCCGCCAGAAGGTGTGCGTGATCGGCGCCTACGTGGCCCAGGAGCTCTACGGCGGGGCGGAGAAGGCCCTGGGGGAGACGCTGAAAATCGGCGGCTACGCCTTCAGGATCGTGGGCGTGGTGGAGGCCCAGGACGAGAGCAGCATGGACGAGGGCGGCACCGACGATTTTGTGTGGATGCCCTACAGCGTGGCCGTGAAAATGTCCCGGAACGCAAATATCAGCAGCTACACCTTTACCATCATCGACACCACAAAGGCCGAGGAGTGCAAAACCCAGATTGAGGATTACCTCTACGGCATATTCAAGAGCGACAGCCTGTACCGGGTGTCTGCCATGAGCGAGATGCTGGACTCCTTAAACGAACAGATCGCCATGATGAGCGGCATGCTGGGCGGAATCGCGGGCATCTCCCTGCTGGTGGCCGGGGTGGGCGTCATGAACATCATGCTGGTGTCCGTGACGGAGCGGACCCGGGAGATCGGCATCCGCAAATCCCTGGGCGCGGACAAGGGCGTGATCATGCAGCAGTTCGTCATCGAGGCGGCTGTGACCAGCTCCCTGGGCGGCGTGATCGGCATCCTCATCGGCTGCGTGGCCACCACGGTGGTGGGCACCGCGGTGGGCATAAGCGCCACGCCCACGCCGGCCGCGATCATCATTTCCTTCAGCGTGTCCGTGGGCATCGGCCTGCTGTTCGGCTACATGCCGGCCAGCAGGGCGGCCAACTTAAATCCCATTGACGCCCTGCGCAGCGAGTAACGGGACCGGCCCTGTCCGCCGGTTCCCGGCGCAGTGATTTAACCTTGACTGAACTCTGAAACGGCGCGGCCTCGGCTGCGCCGTTTTTTAGCTTTAGGAGGCGGGGCGGGTTTGTGGGCAATCGCGGCCTGCCTCTGGAAATTTCAGGGATAATATGGTAAGATAAGCGTAAAATATTGATGGATGAAATCCGGAAAGAGGACAGAGATATGAAAGTAGTTGATATGCACTGCGACACCATTGCCGAGCTGTACAAAAACCACCGGGAGGGCAAAACAGTTTCAGTGCTGGAAAACAATCTGATGCTGGATTTAAAGAAGATGCAGGCCGGGGACTACGGTCTGCAGAATTTTGCCCTGTTTACCAATCTGGCGGGCATCGACGAGCCGCCCTACGAATATTGCATGAAGCTTTTGGACACCTTTTATACCGAGCTGGAGGCCCATCAGGACCTGATCGGCATCGTGCGCAGCTACGGGGACATCGAGTCCAACATGCGTCAGGGAAAAATGTCCGCGCTGCTGACCATCGAGGAGGGAGGCGTCTGCCAGGGTGAGCCGGCCTTCCTGCGGAATTTCTACCGTCTGGGCGTGAGGATGATGACCCTCACCTGGAACCATCCCAACGAGCTGGCCTTCCCCAACGGCCGCAGAGCGCTGGAGGACGGGCATTTCCAGGTGGTGCCGGATACGGAGCACGGGCTGACGGAGACGGGGATCACCTTTGTGGAGGAGATGGAGCGCCTGGGCATGATCATCGATGTGGCCCACTTAAACGACGCGGGTATCTGGGATGTGTTTCAGCACACGAAAAAGCCCTTTGTGGCCAGCCACAGCAACGCCAGGGCCGTCTGCTCCCACCCCAGGAACTTAACCGACGAGATGATCCGGGCCTTGTCCCAACGGGGCGGCGTGATGGGCATCAACTATTACGGCGGATTTTTGCGGGATGTGCCGGAGGGCGGAGCGGACGTGAGCCGGATAGCGGACATGGTGGCGCATATGAAACACATCCGCAATGTGGGCGGAATCCAGTGCATCGGCCTGGGCTCGGATTTCGACGGCATAGGAGGGGACCTGGAGCTTAAAACGGCCGCTGACCTGCCGCGGCTGGCGCAGGAGATGGAGAGGCAGGGCTTTACGGCGGATGAGATCGAGGCGGTGTTCTCGAAAAATGTGCTGCGCGTTTACCGGGAAATCCTGTGAGCGGGGAAATAGCCTGAAAATTTTACATAGATTTTACATTTCCAAGGGGCGGATTTTACGCAGGTTTGATATGCTGTTTACATGGGCGGCAGAGCCGCCACAATGTGACGGAGAGAGGTAGAGGAACGATGGACCGGATCTATATCATAGAGGACGATGAAAATATCCGCAATCTGCTGCAAATCGCCCTGGAGGGCTTTGGCTACGAGGCGGAGAGCTTTGAGACCGCGGAGGAGGGGCTGGCGCGCATGAAGGAGGAGCCGCCGTCCCTGGCCATTTTCGATTGGATGCTGCCGGGGATGGACGGTATTGAGGCGATCAAGGAGGTGCGGCGCACCGAGGAGCTGAGGGATCTGCCGGTTATGGTGCTCACCGCCAAGGAAAAAGAGCTGGACAAGGTGGTGGGACTGGACTGCGGGGCCGACGACTACATGGTGAAGCCCTTCGGCGTCCTGGAGCTGTCGGCCCGGGTCCGCAGCCTGCTGCGCAGGAGCAAACGGGAGACGGAGCGGGATGAGCTGGCCTTTGAGGAGATTCGGGTCAGCCGCCAGACACGGGAGGTGTCCTCCGGCGGCCGTCCGGTGGAGCTGACCCTGAAGGAGTACGAGCTGCTGGTGTATCTGCTGGAAAACCGCGCCCGGGTGGTGACCAGGGATGAGCTGCTAAACCGCATCTGGGGATACGGATACGACGGGGAGACCAGAACCCTGGACATGCACATCCGCACCCTGCGCCAGAAGCTGGGACCGGAGGGCGGGGCTTGTATCCGCACGGTGCGCGGCGTGGGCTACCGGATGGTAAAGCCCGAGACCGGGGAGAGCGCCCATGCGTAGGGCGCTGCTGAAAAAATTTGCGCTGGTGCTTCTGGCGGCCCTGTTTTTGAACAGCCTGATCTTTTACGCGGCAAGCAGCAGGAGTATTTTAAACAGTACCAAAGAGGACATGCTCTACATCCTGGAGAGCGCGGACAGTCTGCTGGAGTACGGGAACGGCCTGGACGCCCAGGCGGCGCGGCTGGAGCAGGTGACGGACCGCTACGACAGCAGGCTGACCGTGATCCGGTCCGACGGCACGGTGGCGGCAGATACGAAGGCGGACGCAGCCGCCCTGGACAACCATCTGGGGCGGGAGGAGGTGGAGACCGCCCTAAAGGAGGGAAGCGGATACGCCATCCGCCGCTCCGCCACCCTGGGCCGGACCATGCTCTACGTGGCCATGCGATCCGCCCACTCGGACAACGTGCTGCGCATGGCGGTGCCCTACTCGGGGATGCGGGAATATCTGCCCTTATTGTTCCCCGCGGCCATGGGCAGCTTTATGCTGGCCCTGGCCTTTTCCTTCGCGGCGACGGAGCGCTTTGTGTCCTCGGTCACCCGGCCGCTGCGGGTTATCTCACGGGAAATGTCAAAGGTCAGGGGGGATTACCGGTCCCTTCAGTTTGAGCGCTGCCCTTATCCGGAGATCAACGTGATCGCGGACACCACCATGGAGATGTCCAGGAACGTGGAGGAGTACCTGACCCAGATCGAGAAGGAGAAGCAGATTCGCCAGGAGTTTTTCAGCAACGCCTCCCACGAGCTGAAGACGCCCATCACCTCCATACAGGGCTACGCGGAGCTGCTGGAGGGAGGGCTGATCCGGGATGAGAGCATGCAGCGGGATTTCGCGGGCCGCATTAAAAAGGAGGCCGTGCGCATGACCGGCCTGATCAACGACATCCTGATGATCTCCCGGCTGGAGACAAAGGAGGCCGAGGTGGTGATGACCGACGTGCGGGTCAGCGTATTGCTGGAGGAGATTGTGGGCAGCTTAAAGCCCCAGGCCGCGGCCGGCCAGGTGTTCATCCATACGGACTGCCAGCCCCTCATGATCCGGGCCAACGCCCAGCACATGCGGGAGCTGTTCACCAACCTGATTGGGAACGCGGTCAAGTACAACAGGCCGGGCGGCCAGGTCTGGGTGAGCGTCCGGGAGGTGGATCGTCAGCTGATCGCCAGGATAAAGGACAACGGCGTGGGAATCCCTGAGGATTCCCTGGACCGCATTTTCGAGCGCTTTTACCGGGTGGACAAGGGGCGCAGCCGCAAGCAGGGGGGCACCGGCCTGGGACTGTCCATTGTCAAACACATTGTGAGCTATTACCACGGCACCATCCGGGTGGAGTCCAGGCTGGATGAGGGCAGTGAATTTGTGGTGGCGCTTCCCATGGGGGAGCGCTGAGAAAACCCCTGCGGGGCCGCGTATCCACGGCCGTGCCGGACCGCTTCCATCCTGTGTTGCGTTTTTGCCTGACTTGAACTATAATCAAAGGGAGATATAGCTTCTTGGGAGAACATTTATAAGGGAAACTTATAAAGCAAAGCGGGATGGTGGATGGGAATGGAAGAGACTCATCGAATAAGGGAATGGTTTCTGGAGGGCTACAACAAACAGTACTTCCACGAATACCGGGCGGAGATTGACCGGTATAACATCGGAATGCTCAAATTTTTCAATGTGCTGGTGCTGGCGCTGCTGGCCGTTGTGTTTGCCTCGGGATTTTTCACCGGTTATGTGGCCCCCATGCAGGCCGTCTACGTGGGAATCGCCGCGTTCACCCTGCTGGAGATGGCCGCGGACCGGCTGCTGCTGTTTGGGAGCAGCAGGGGGATCGAGGCCGCCGTGTTCCTGTGCATGGCGAAAATATACGCGTTCTGCATTGTCTCCGGCGTCAACTACAGCGTGGATTTGCCCGCTATCAGCTTTTCCGTGTTTATGATCGTGCTGTCCATCCTGTTCATCGTGAGGCCGTGGAAGCTGAACCTGTACAATGCCCTGGCCTGCCTGGTATTCTGCCTGTGCAGCGCCAGGGTGAAGCCGTCCCCCATGGTGTTGGCGGACGTGTACAACTGCTGGGTATTCTATGCCCTGGCGTCGGCGGTGGCGTTCTGGATTGTGAAGCTGCGGGTCGGCTTTATCCGCAATGAGCAGCTGCTCACCATTCAGCGGGACACGGATATTCTCACAACCCTTCCTAACAGAAGGCGTTTTAACATTTACGCCAGGGAGGCGTTTGAGGCCGGAAAGGATGGGCGGGTCAGTATTCTGATGATGGATATCGACCATTTTAAGGCCTACAACGACACCAAGGGGCATATTGCCGGAGACTACTGTCTGGAGTGCATCGGCAAAGCCCTGAACCGGTTTGGCAGGGATAAGGGAATTTTCTTCGCCCGGTACGGCGGCGAGGAGTTTGTGGCCGTGGACACCCGGCTCGATTGGGACGGGCTGGATCAGGTCGCCCGGGAGATCGTCAGCGCCATATACGATCTGAGCCTTCCCCACGAGAGTTCCTCCTTCAAGCGGATCACCATCAGCGTGGGCTACGCCTGCCAGGAGAATGTGAAGGCCGGGGACTACGTCCAGCTGCTGGAATGCGCCGATAAGGCGCTGTACCGCGCGAAGCAGCAGGGCAGGAACAAGATTTCCGGTTACACGCAGCGCGAGAACAGCTGAGGAGATTGAGACATGCGGACAAAGGACGAGGAAAACGAGCAGAGGCAGAGGCAGCAGATCCTGAATACGGCCTGGCAGCTGTTTTACCAGAAGGGATACCAGGACACCACCATGGAGGATATCCTGCAGGCGGCCAGGTGCTCCAAGGGGCGTTTCTATTACTATTTCCACGCCAAGGCGGAGCTTTTGGATTCCCTCTACGAGATATTTGACCAGAAATATATTGAGCTTTACGGCCTGATCGACCGGGAGGCCCACGCCGGGGAGCGCCTTCTGGAGATCAACCGCTACATGTTCCGGTTCCTTTCGGATGAGATCGGCGCCGAGCTTTTGACCAGCCTTTACGTCAGCCAGCTCTCGGGCACCACGGGCATCTCCTTCTGGGGAGAGAACCGTGCGGTGCGGAAGATTCTCGCGTCCATCGTGTCCCGGGGCCAGCAGCTGGGCCAGCTGACGGCAAAGCTGGACTGCGATCAGATTGTGACGGACATCATTGAGGAGGAGCGCAGCCTGCTGATCTCATGGTGCCTGGCTAAGGGCGCCTATGATCTGACCGAGACCAGCATCCCCAAGCTGGCGCGGTTTTATCGGAGCTATGGTGAAGATTAAAAGAATTGATGGAAAAAAATCGTATAAATGTTCCAATGTGACTTTATAAAATTAAGAATGGCAAAATGTAATTGCGCCATTCTTGTTTTTTATTTATAATAAGACCGTGGTCTAAAAAAGAAAATGAAGTACTGAGGAGGAAATGCGCATATGAGTGAAAAAGCGATGCAGAAAAAAAGCGGGGGCCGGGTGCTGGACTTGATCGAGCGGGCGGGCAATAAGCTGCCCCACCCCTATATCCTGTTTTTGTGGCTGTGCCTGATCCTGGCGGTGATCAGCATGGTCTGCTCCATGGCCGGCGTCAGCGTGGTGAGCCCCACCACCGGGGAGATGGTGGTGTCCAAGAGCCTGATCAGCAAAGATGGGTTTGTCTGGCTGCTGGAGAACCTGTTGACCAACTTCCAGACCTTTACGCCCCTGGGCCTGGTGCTGGCCATGCAGATTGCCATCGGGTTCGCTGAAAAGGTGGGCCTTCTGACCACGGCCATGCGCCGTGCGATCCTGGGCGTGCCGCTGTGGTGCCTGACGGCCACCGTGCTCTTTTTGGGCATCAACGGGAGCATAGCCTCCGAGGCCTCCATCATCGTGGTTCCAGCCCTGGCGGCAGCGGCCTTTGAGTCCGTGGGCATGCACCCCATTGCCGGCCTTCTGGCGGGTTATGCGGCTACCAACGCCGGGTTTACGGCCTGCATCGTTGTGGCGGGCACGGACGTGCTGCTCAGCGGCGTCACGGAGTCGGCGGCCCAGTTGATCGACCCCGCGATGAAGGTAAACGCCACTTGCAACTGGTACTTCATGTTTGTGTCGGTATTTACGCTGACTGCGGTGGGCGCGTTTGTCAACAAGAAATTTATCATGCCCAGGCTGGGAACCTACCAGGTCCAGGGGAATGAGACCCAGGAAGCAGGGGTGAGCGAGCGCCAGGGCAGGGCGCTGCGTGCGGCGGGGATTTTCAGCCTGCTGTTTATCCTGGCCTTTGCGCTTATGGTGATACCCCAGGGCGGAATCCTGCGGGGCGAGGACGGCTCCATCTTAAACGGCCCGTTTATCGCAGGTCTGGTGCCAATTCTGATTTTCTACTTCATTCTGGTGGGCGTGGTCTACGGCGTTGCGGCCGGAACCTTAAAGAACAGTTCAGATGTGCCGCTGTACATGGCCCAGGCGCTGGAGGGCATGACGGGGTACATCGTGCTGGTCTTTGTCATCGCCCAGTTTATCAACATGTTCAGCTACACGAACCTGGGAATGATCATTGCGGTCAAGAGCGCAGACGCCCTCCAAGCCGCCGGGTTTACGGGCATTCCGCTGATGCTGTTCTTCATCCTGCTGTGCTGCGTGGTGAACCTGTTTATGACCAGCGGCTCCGGCAAATGGTACATTTTTGCGCCGATCCTGGTGCCCATGATGATGATGCTGGGCTACAGCCCGGCCTTCGCCCAGGTGATCTACCGGATCGGCGATTCCTGCACCAACGCCATCACCCCAATCTACCCCTACATACCCATTGCCATCGGCATGGCGAAAAAATACGACAAGGAATTCGGCATGGGCAGCCTGATCTCCCTGATGCTTCCCTACTCTATCGCGTTTCTGCTGGTGTGGGTGGTGCAGATGGTGGTCTGGGTGGTGTTCAACCTGCCTTTGGGGCCGGGCGTTCAGGTATTCTTGTAAGCTATGACGGTCAGGGAGAATGAGATGATGGATTTGTTGGAAAAATACCGGGCCGCGGAGCGGATGCTGCCCTGGCACGCGAGAGAGATGGTAATAAACGGCAGCCCGGAGATTTGCTGGCTGGACGGAGAGACATTAGCCTATCAGCGGGAGGTCCGCGCGGATAACGGGAAGAAGCGCGTCACTGTGCGGGTCAGCGCGGTGACGGGAGCGGAGGAAGTCCGGGAGGACGGGATGTCTGGGATGGAAGCGGTCCGTGAGGCCGGGGCGTCTGGGATAGAAGCGGTCCGTGAGGCCGGGGCGCCCAGGGCGGAGGATGTCCGTGAGGCCGGGGCGTCTGACGCAGCGGAAGCGGTTCGGGGCCAAGGCGCCGGCGGGACGGATTGGCGGCAGGAGGCTAAAACCTGCGCCTCCCCCTCCCCGGACGGCGGATACCGGCTGTTCTGGCGCAGCCACAATCTGTATCTGGGACAGGAAGGCGGCGGGGAGACGCAGCTGACCTTTGACGGCGAGCCCATGTGCGAATACGGCTGTTATGTGGATATCTACAGCCAGATCACGGTGAAGCGCCAGGGCTACAGGGAGCATCCGCTGGCGCTGTGGAGCCCGGACGGGCATTATTTCGTCACTTACCGGGCGGACCGCAGAGCGGTGAAAAAGCTTTATGTGATCGAATCCTTCGGGGATTCGGACCGGGAGATCAGGCCGCGGCTGCGGGAATACCCCTGTCCCTTTGCCGGGGACCAGGACGGGGAGCTGCCCCGTTTTCAGCTCTGCGTCGGGGATGTGAGGCGGCGGAAGCTGACTGTGGTGGACGCGCCGCCCTATGTGGACCCGGTGTTCACCTCCGCGGAAAAGAGCTTTGCGCGTTGGCTGCCGGACAGCAGCGGCTTTTATTTCACCTGGTTTAACAGGGGATACCGGGAGGGCAGGCTGTACCTGGCCGATGCGGATACCGGCAGGGCTGTGCGGATCGTGGGGGAAACCGCGGACACGTTTCTGAACCTGGGAGCCTTCGGGCAGCTGGACGGCTTCGGCAGCTACCAGTTCTCCAACTACGTGACTGCAGACCGGAAGCTGGCCTTCTGGCAGAGCGAGAGGAGCGGTTACGCACACCTGTACCGCTACCGCCTGGACACGGGAGCCTGCGAGGGAGACCTGTTTGGAGAGGAACACCGGGAAATGATCGTGCAGAAGCTGGTGAAGGTGGACGAGGGGGAGGGCCGAATCTATTTTATGGCCAACAATGTGCCGGGCTGCTCCGACCCCCTTTACTACCAGCTCTTTGCCGTGAACTTTGACGGCAGCGGACTGACCAGGCTCACGCCTGAGGATGCGACCCACCGGATCAGCATGGGGGAGCGTGCGTTTGCGGACACCTATTCCCGGGTGGACCTGCCGCCGGTGACGGTGCTCAGAGGCGTGGACGGCTCCCTGATCCGGGAGCTGGAGCGCGCGGATGTGAGCGAGCTTCTGGCGGCAGGCTACCGGATTCCGGAGCGATTTACGGTGACGGCTGCGGACGGCGTCACAAAGCTCTGCGGAATCCTGGTGCGGCCGGCCGGTTTTTCGCCGCGGGAAACGTATCCGCTGATCGATTATATCTACGGCGGCGCGCAGCTCTACAATGTGCCCCGGGAATTTACCTGGGACAACGCCATGGGCCGGGAGGCCATGGGCGGTTTGCAGGAGTTCGCCCAGCTTGGAATGGTTGGAATCATTCTGGACGGCAGGGGAACGCCCGGTAGGGGGAAGCGGTTTCACGAATTCAGCTGGAGGGGAATCCACGAGTGCGCCGGCTTGAAGGACCACGCCTTCTGCCTGCCGGAGCTGAAGGCGCAGTTCCCCTTCCTGGATTTGGACCGGGTGGGAATCTGGGGAAATTCCGGGGGCGGTTACGCCGCTGTGTCCGCCATGTTCCAATATCCGGAAATCTACCGGGCCGGCGTGGCCTCGGCAGGCAACTACGACCAGCGGATGTACGAAAATTCCTGGACGGAGCGCTATTACGGCCTTTACGACGAGGAATTGTACCGGCAGGGAGACATCACCCGGCTGGCCGGGAAGCTCAGGGGAAAGCTTCTGCTGGCCTGCGGCGCGCTGGACGACAATGTGAGCATGTCCCAGACCCTGCGGCTGTGCGACAGGCTGATCTGCAGCAACCGGGATTACGAGCTGCTGGTGCTGCCCAGGGCTAACCACAACGTGCCCGCCGATCCTTACTTTATCCGCAGAAAGCTGGACTTTTTTGTGCGCCATCTCCTGGGGCAGGAGCCGCCGGAGTACGAGTTTAAGGTTCCGGGACAGGGGACGGCCGGAAGCAGAGCGAACGAAAATGCCCATACGGAGGTTGAAAATGAAGAGACGGTTTAAAATCATCCGCTGCGGCCTGCTGTACGACGGAATCACGGAGGAGTGGAAGCGGGGCCAAAGCATCCTGGTGGACGGGGAACGCATCGCCGCGGTGGGCCAGGCGGTGCCGGAGCCGGAAAACGCTGAGGAATACGACCTGCGGGAATACCAGGTGACGCCCGGCATGATCGACGCCCACATGCACATGGACTATATAGACTGGCGCAGGGTGCGGGAGGAGGTCTACGCCACCAGCGAGGAGGCCAAGACGCTGGCCATTGCCCGCTGCGCCCGGATGGCGCTAGCCCGTGGCTTTACCACGGTGCGCCATGTGGGCGGGATTACCAGCAGCGGCTACGGCGTTCTGGACGTGAGGGAGGCCATTGAGCGGGGGTATTTACCCGGAGCGCGCATCGTGGCGGCTCCCCTGTTTCTGTGCACCGCGGGCAGCCACGGCGATCTGAGCCAGGGCTTTGCCCGCAACCCGCAGCTGTCCGGGTATCTGCAGAGGCAGCGGCCGGGGCTGGGAAGCGGCCGGGACTTCTTTGCGGGAGCGGTCAGGGAGCAGGTGAAATACGGCGCGGACTTCTTAAAGATCATGGCTACAGGCGGATTCTTTACGCCCTGCGACACGCCGGTACAACAGCAGTTAAACGACGGGGAGCTGGAGGCCATCATCGCCACCGCCCACGAGCTGGGAAAAACGGTTACCGCCCACGTTTACACGGATGAGCTCATGCAAAAGCTGATCCGCTTGGGGATCGACGGCATGGAGCACGGCAGCTTGATGACCAGGGAGACGGCGGTTATGATGGAGGAGCGGGGAATCTACCTGGTGCCCACCTTCTGTCCCTACGAGGAGGCCGTCCACTATGACCCGGAAAAGATGAAGGATAAGCAGCCGGAGTTCAGGAGAAAGCTGGAGCTGTACAAGGACGCGCTGCGCGCAGGCCGGGAGGTGATCTGCAGTAGCAGGATCAGGCTGGGCTACGGCACGGATTTTGTGGCGGTCCACCAGAATTATGAGAGCGGCTACGAGTATGAAGCCTGGTTGAACAGCGGCATGAAGCCTTTTGACGCCCTGAAGGCAGCCACCCGCACCAACGCGGGCATACTTGGGCTGGAGGACCGGATCGGCGCGGTGGAGCCGGGAAAATACGCGGACATCGCGGCCTGGAAACGCGATCTGATGACGGATAAGAAGGCGCTGTTGGACTGCGCCTTTGTGATGAAGGCTGGGGAGGCCTATGAGGCCCAGTCCTGTCTGGAGGAGCAGGATCAAAGCCTCTGAGATTGAGCAGAAATAAAGACAGCAGTCTGGCGCCCGCTTCAGAGCGGAGTCAGGCTGCATTTTTTTTGGTTGCGGCAGGTCCCGGGAGGCGGGGGGAATGGACGCCTGGCATAATACTACATAATGTAAAAATAGTCAAAAAACACGCAATTTCTCTCATCTAAACGCAAAAATGTAATTGATTACCAATTGGAAAAAGGATATAATGAAGGCATTCTAAGAATGAGTGGGAGCTATCTGCATGGCTCCGGGGAGGAGCGGAAGGTGATTTACAAGAGACTTGGCGATCTGCTGCTGTCCGTTGGACTGATCAACGAGGACCAGCTGAATCATGCGCTGCAGCTGCAAAAGGAGACGAAGGAACGTCTGGGAACGCTGCTCATCGACCGCGGGGTGATCACGGAAAAGCAGCTGATTGAGGCCCTTCAGATGCAGCTGGGGATTGAGTTTGTGGACCTGTCAAAGGTTGAGATCGACGCCCGCATGTCCGCCCAGGTGCCCAAGAACATTGCGCGCAAGTACGGCGTGGTGCCGGTCCGGGTGGAGAAGGATTCCCTCTACCTGGCGATGAAGGATCCCATGAATTTCCTGGCCATCGAGGAGGCCAAAACCGCCTCCAGAAAACGGGTGGTGCCCATGATTTCCACCTCCAACGGCATCGACCGCGCCATTATGAACCTGTACGGAAACGAAGGCGTTGCCAGGGCGATCGAGGAGATGCGCCAGTCGGGAAATGCCGAGCAGAGCCCGGAGTCCGCGGTTCCCTCCCTTGAGATCGGGGATGAGGACACGATCAGCGCGCCCACGGTGCGCCTGGTCAACTCCATCATCGAGCGGGCCGTGACCGAGCGGGTGAGCGATATCCACATCGAGCCGCGGGAGACGGATGTGGCGGTGCGCATGCGGATCGACGGAATGCTCCACAAGATTCTCACCGTGCCCAAGGATTTGCAGTCGTCGGTGATCTCCCGCATCAAGATAATGGGCGGAATGAATATAGCGGAGCGCAGAATTCCTCTGGACGGCCGCGCCAACGTGCGGATCAAAAGCCAGGACATCGACCTGCGCATCTCGACCCTGCCGCTGATTTACGGGGAAAAGGTGGTGATCAGGCTTTTGAACAAGTCCACCGACCTTCTGAACAAGGCAGGCATCGGCCTCTCCGGGCCGGACCTGGACAAATATGCCAAGCTGATTTCCAACCACAGCGGCGTGATCCTGATCGTAGGTCCCACGGGAAGCGGTAAATCCTCCACCATGTACACCATGATCGGGGAGCTGAACCGGGAGGAGGTCAACCTGGTCACGCTGGAGGACCCGGTGGAATACAATATTCCAGGAATCAATCAGGTGCAGATCAACGAGAAGGTGGATATGACCTTTGCCAACGGCCTGCGCTCCATCCTGCGCCAGGACCCGGATATCATCGCCGTGGGCGAGATACGGGACGGCGAGACGGCGGAGATCGCCATGCGCGCCGCCATCACCGGCCACCTGGTGCTTTCCACCATCCATACCAACGACGCCATTTCCACCATCGACCGGCTGAAGGATATCGGCGTGAAGCCCTATCTGATCGCCAGCGCGCTCAACGGAATCATTTCCCAGCGCCTGGTCCGGCGCATATGCCCCAACTGCAAGACAGCCTACAAGCCTACCCAGGAGGACCTGGAGATTTTGGGAATGGAGGGCGGGAGCGACGTCACCTTTTATAAGGGAAAGGGCTGCCCCCACTGCTTTGACACCGGATACCGGGGCAGGACCGGCGTTTTTGAGATTCTGATGATGAACCGGGAAACGCGCCGCTGCATTGCGGAGGGCGGGGCAAAGGAGCAGCTGATGCGCGCGGCCGAGGGAGTGGACTATGTGTCCATCCGGGACAACTGCCGGCGCCTGGTTTTGGAGGGCGTTACCACGGCGGAGGAAGCCCGCCGCACCATCAATTCCATAGAAGGGTAGGAACACGCGTGACAATCGAAGAACTGATTCAAAAAGCCTGCGCTGAGGGAGGCTCGGATATTCACCTGGTAAAAGGGCTGCCGCCCAGGTTCAGGCGGGACGGACAGATAGAAGATATGGGCGGGGCGGCGCTGACCGCGGCGGACTGCGAGGAATATGCCAGAGAGCTGGCCGGAGATGACTGGGACCGGATCGGGAGGATCGGGGAGCTGGATCTGGCGGCCACCTGCGCGGGGATACGCGTACGAATCAACCTGTTTCGGCAGCAGGGGAGTGTCTCCGTCGCGATCCGCCTGCTCAGCCAGGAGATCCCCAAGCTGGAGAGCCTGGGGCTTCCGCCTGCTGTCGCCGGCTTCTCATCCATGAAGCGTGGGCTGATCCTGGTGACCGGCGAGACCGGCTCAGGTAAATCCACCACATTGGCGGCGATTCTGGATCAGATCAACCACACCAGAAAGGGCCATATCATCACACTGGAGGACCCGGTGGAGTATATCTACACTCCGGATCAGTGCGTGATCAACCAGCGGGAGATCGGCACGGACACGAGAAGCTACGGTGACGGCCTGCGGGCCGCCCTGCGGGAGGACCCGGATGTGATCCTCATCGGGGAGATGCGGGACCTGGACACCATCGAGACGGCGCTGACCGCCGCGGAGACCGGGCATCTGGTGTTCGGAACGCTGCACACCAATTCCGCTGCGGATTCCATTGACCGCATTGTGAACGTATTCCCGGACGGTCTGCAAAAGCAGATCAGAATGCAGCTCTCCACCAGCCTTCTGGCCGTGCTGTCCCAGCAGCTGGTGGAAAAGAAGATCGGCAGGGGACGGGTGGCGGCCTGCGAGCTGATGATGGTCACGCCCGCGATCCGCAATCTGATCCGGGAGGCCAAGACGCCTCAGATTGCCAACTCCATGGCCTCCGCGGCCCAGGAGGGGAGCATAACCATGGATAATTTCCTGGTGCGGCTCTACAAGGATCAGGTCATTTCCGCCAGGACGGCAAAGGAAGCCGCCCGGGATGCGGACTATATGAAACGGTATGTGCTGGTGTGACGGCAGCCGGAGGATGGGGGGATAGGACATGGTCACGTACAAATACAAGGCTATTTCCCGGGATGGGCTGCCGGTAAGCGGCATTGTGGAGGCGTACGACGAGTATGCGGCCGTGGCCCAGATCAAGGAAACCTGCAGCCTTGTGACCAGGATTACGCCGGTGAGGGAGCGCTCCGGCCTGCTGACAAAGGAAATCAATGTTAAAAAAATCGACTTAAAGGCGCTCTCCATGGTGTGCTCCCAGTTCTCCGTGATTCTGGCGGCGGGTATGCCCATCGCCAAATGCGTGGAGCTGATCGCGGGGCAGGCCGAGGACAAACGCCTGAAACGGATCCTTGGCAATGTGACCCGGGATGTGGCGGCCGGGTACGGTCTGGCGGACAGCTTTGAGACCGCCGGCAAGGGGCTGCTGCCCCTGACATTTATTGAAACTATCCGCGCGGGAGAGCAGTCGGGAACTCTGGAAAATTCCTTTGACAGCCTGAGCGGTTTCTATGAGAGACGTTATAAGACAAAACAGAAGGTATCTGCCGCTCTGACTTACCCGGTGTTCGTCATAATCATCGCCATTGTGGTGATGATCGTGGTGATGGTGAAGGTAATTCCCACGGTGAGCGGCATTTTTGATGAGCTGGGAGGGGATATGCCGCCGTCCACAAAGGCGCTGATTTCCACATCGGCGTTTTTCCAGAGGAATATTATCTGGATTCTGCTGGGCATGATTCTGCTGGCAGCGCTGTCCGCGGCTGTGGTGAGGACGGAGGAGGGCCGGGTGAAATGGAGTAGGTTAAAGCTGAAGGTGCCCATATTGGGCAAAATCAGTATGCTCAACGCCTCCAGCCAGTTTGCCAACACCATGTCCACCCTGCTGGGCGCGGGGCTTCCCGTGGCCAGGGCGCTGGCGGTGACGGCCAAGACCCTGGACAATTATATGCTTTCCCTGGAGACCAGCAAGATGGTCACCGGGTTAGAGGAAGGCCGCCATCTGGGAACCTGTATGAAGGAATGCGGCTGTTATCCCCAGACCCTCAACGACATGTGCGTGATCGGCGAGGAGACGGGGGAGCTGGAGGAAACGCTCAAGACCATCGGGCGGTATTTTGACAATGAGGCGGAGCACGCCACCCAGAAGGCGCTCTCCAAGCTGGAACCGACGATCCTGGTGCTGATCGCAGGCATCGCCGGATTTATCGTGATCTCCATCTATCTGCCGATTTTTAATATCTATGATATGATGTAGGAATTTGCATATCGGACCATCACAACCCGTGGCTCCGAGCTTGTCGGATTAAAGATCAAAACGTACATTTTCAGAAACTATAAAATCAGGAGGATTATCAACATGAACAGGATGAGTAAGAAATTAAACAAAAAGGGCTTTACATTGGCCGAGCTGCTGATTGTCGTGGCAATCATCGCAGTGCTGGTGGCTGTGTCCGTGCCGATTTTCAGCAGCAAGCTGGAGAAGGCCAGGGAGGCTACGGATGTGGCGAATATGAGGGCTGCGAAGGCTGCGGCTGCGGCAATGTATTTAGGGGATGATAAAGGTGAAATAAAGGCTACAGATAAGTATTTTTATGATGCTGAAAAGGGTATATTGTCAAAAGTACAGCCTTCCAAAGGTTACGGACAAGGAACTGAAACTAATGGTGGGGTAACGTATGAAGGATATGATAATAAAGATTGCGCAGGTAAAGTAATACAAGTTGTAATAACACCACCAACTGAAATCGATAAAGACGTTGAGATAACGATGGAATGGGTTAAGTAAATAAATCAATATATTTTTATTTACGAGAAGCCGAAGGGTTGCGGCTTCTCCCCCTTTCCACAAACATTCCGACACTTTGGCCATCTCCAAAGTGTCTCCCCCAAACAGCACCGCCATTTTCCAACGGTGCTGTTTGCACTGGACGGAGTCATTTTGCAGATATCCAAAATAATCTTACACAGGTGAATCTCTTGCGACAAATATATGGTAAAATGAAATCAAGGCGCGCCCTCTCCCTGATCGAGACAATCTGCCTCTGCTGCTTTGCGGCAGCGGCGTTCGCGCTTCTGGCCGCGGGCCTTTTAAGCTACTCCAAGTCCCTGAAAACGGGCAACGACCAGCTGATGGCCGAGACGGCCCGGCGGGTGGCAAACCTGAACTCCATCGGCGGCTGTATCGTACAGGGCTGTGACGGGGGCAGCGGCTGCCCTCACACCAAAAACAGCGTTCAGACCGGCTATTTTGACCACGACACCAACACCGTCAGGGGAGAGCGGCCCAGGGGCTACAACGAATACCATACCATGGAGATCGATGGCCGGACCTTTGAGGGCAAGGCCGGCACCATGGTGATTCAGATTCAGTTCGACGGGACAAATTACGTTCTCTCCTGGGTCAAAGGGGGACAGAATGCTGGCAAATGACTGGGGGATCACCCTCTATTTTACAGTCCTGGCCGCGATAACGGGCGCGGCAGGAGGAAGCTTTGTAAACTGCCTGGCCTGGCGGTTGGTCCGCGGCCGGCAGGTGACGAAGGGGCGGAGCTGCTGTCCGTCCTGCGGCCATGTGCTGGGGGCGCCGGATCTGGTGCCGGTGGTCAGCTGGTTTGCGCTGAAGGGCAGATGCCGTTACTGCGGGGAGCGGATTCCATTCCGCTATGCGGCCGTGGAGCTTCTGGCCGGGGCCGGGGCGGTCTGTATCCTGTTTCGCTACGGCCTGACGCTGAAAATGCCTTTTTACCTGGTGTTTTCCCTGATCCTGCTGGGGGTCGCACTGACGGACCTGGAGTCCTATGAGATACCGGACCGGTTCCACGTCTCGGCCATTCTCTGGTGGTGCGCGGGAGCGCTGATCAGCGAAAAGTCCCTGGCGGCGTACTTCGGTTCCGGGCTGTTGGGAGGAGGAGCCATCGCCGGCGGGATGCTGGCCGTTTCCCTGATATTCGACAGGCTGCTGGGCAGGGAAAGCCTGGGCGGCGGAGATGTTAAGCTGTTCTTTGTTACCGGGCTTTACCTGGGCCTGGCGGTGAATCTGCTCAATTTGATTGTGAGCTGCATCCTGGCGCTGGGCCTGGCGTTTGTTCTGGCGGACTCCAGGAAAAAGCGCGACGACCCGGCGGCAATCCCCTTCGGCCCGGCCATTGCCGCGGGAACGTGGCTGTGCCTGCTGGCCGGCGACGCAGTGATCAAATGGTATTTAGGGCTTTTCGGCCTATTATAATAAGCCGGGTACCGCGAGAAAGCGGGAAACCTGAAAGGAGACAGAACATGGCGGACAGTTTGACCGGAATCGAGATCGGTTCCATGCAGGTGAAGATGACGCAATGCGAGGATAACCGGGTTCTCCGGGTTGCCGTAGAGCCGCTGCCGGACAACTATGTGAACCGGGGAACCATCGTTTCCATGGAGGCGATGAGTGAGTTTTTGAAGGAGATGGCTAAAAAATACCGCTTTGCGGACAAGAAATGCGCGCTGGTCCTCCCCAACAGCGTGGCCTTCTCCAAGCGGCTCACCATGCCGGCCATGACCGTGGAGCACTTGAAAATCAATCTTCCCTATGAATTCCACGATTTTATCAATGAGAGCCGGAAAAAGTATGTGTTTGACTACTGCCTTCTGGAGATGCACTACAACGACGACGGAAAGCCGTTTTCCATGGATCTGATGGCCGCGGCGGCCCCCAGGGAGAAGCTTCAGGAGTATACCATGATGCTGAAGCACGCGGGCTTTAAGCTGACCATAGCGGCGCCGGAGATATTCGCCTACTCCAATATCATCCGAGATTATGAGACGGCCGGGCAGCCCGGGGAAGCCAGGGAATACTGTTTCGTGGACCTGGGATATTACACGACGAAGCTGCACATCTTTTCCGGCTGCCGGTTTGAGGTCACCAGGGAAATCGATCACGGCTGCGCCCAGCTGGACCGGGCCATCGCCCACGAGCGGAACCTGGATGAGCACATTGCCCACGCCTACATGGCGGAGAACTATGAAAACGTGTGGGCGTTGCCGTGCTGCCAGGAAATTTACGACACCATCGCGGTGGAACTCATGCGTGCGATCAATTTCTATGGCTTTAACAATCCCTCCAGCAGACTGGACACCGTGTACTTTTGCGGGGGCGGATCGCTGATCGGCCCGCTGGTGGACACAGTGATTCGAAGTATTCCGCTGGTCCCAAGGCCTGTGTCGGAGTTGTTTAGAACCGCGGGCGAGCTGCCCCCGGAAGCATTTGTCAGCCCGGCGGCAGCCGGAATCACCTACCGGTAGGGCGGGAAGGAGCAGACGAGTATGTTAACTGTTCGAAAAAATGAATATCCCTCAAAACAGACGGTCAATCTGGTGTTCAGGGAACGGTCCATCAACAGTCCCTCCAGGGCAATTCCCGCCTTCCTCCTGTTTTTGGTCCTGCTGGCGCTGTTCGTCCGCTTCGGCGTTCAAAGCCAGCTCCAGAAAATGACGGCCGCCCAGGCGTCGCTGGAGCAGGCCCAGGCGGATTTAAGGGGCCTGCTGGAATACAACCGCGACTACGAGGAGATACGGGAGCAGTACAGCCAGTATTTCAACGATTATCTGAGCGAGGACGAGGCGGTGCTCCAGGACCGCATGGACGTACTGGCCCTGTTGGAAAAATGCGTGATGAACCAGGCGGATTTATCCAGCATCTCCGTGCAGGGTAATATCTGCCGCATCTCGATCACGGATGTGCCGCTGAACACCATATCCGGGATTGTGGCGGACTTGGAAAGCAATCCCCAGGTGCAGTACATATCGGTGGCTACGGCCGCAACCGAGGACAATGAGGAGGGCCAGGCCAGGCAGAACGTGACGGCCAATGTGACCATCACGCTGACAGGAGGGCAGGAAAAATGATGAACCGCAAATTTACTGCCCGGGAAGCGTGGCTGCTTCTGCTGCTCAGCGCGCTGCTGCTGGGCCTGTTCTACTATTTTTCCCTGTACCGCCCGGTAAACCAGGAGGTGGAGCGGTGCGCGGGCCTTCAGGTCCCGGTGGAGGAGGACCTGGAGCTCCAGCTGCTGAAGGCCGCCAGAAAAAAGAAAATGGTGGGGGAGCTGGAGAGCGCTCCGGAGAAGCAGCAGGGGGAACTGCTCCCCTACAACAATATCAAAAACGAGATCACAGACCTCTACGACGCCCTTTACCAGGCAGATACCTATAATCTGAGCTTTTCCGAGGCGGTGGCCTCGGGCAATATCGTCAGGAGAGATATTTCCATTGCCTTCCAGGCCGATTCCTACCGCACGGTGCGCTCCATCCTGGATCAGATGCGCTCCAGCCCTTACCGGTGTATTATCAAGGACCTGTCCATTTCCGTGAACAAGAGCAGGGGGGAGGCAAACGGCATGTCCTCAGCGGACCTGATCAACGTGAATGTGAACGTGACCTTTTACGAGACCTTGGTGGGAGCGGAAACCACCAACGGGCTTGTGTTCGAGAAGCAGGAGAGCAGCGCGGAAGCGGAAAATACAGGACGGGAGTAGCAAGCATCTATGAGCGGACGGCGTTACGGCAAAAAACACGGAGCCGGCGGTTACACGCTGGCGGAACTGCTGATCGTGGTTGGAATTATCGCAATTCTGGCTGCGGTTTCATTTCCCGCGCTCATCAATATGCGCAATTCCCTGCGCCAGACCGAGCTGGACGACCGGGCGAAAGAAATTTTTATAGTGGCACAGAACCAGATGTCGGGCCTCAAACTCTGCGGAAAGCTGCCGGTTCCGGAGCCGGAGGGCGCGGACGGCAGGAAGCTTGACGAATCCCTTGTTCCGTCGGACTACACGGAGGGCCAGGGGGAGAAGCCGGACACCTACGCCCTCTGCCAGGGGGACAGCGGCTTTCAATGGATGAACGGCACCGCCTTTGCGCCCGGACTTACGAAGGCGGACGGCGGGAGCTATGTCATTGAATACAACCGCGGGACCGGCAGAGTCTACGCCGTGTTTTACTGGGAGGAAAGCGGCGGGGCGTTCCAGAGGGACAGTCTGTTTTCCTACCCGGAGAATTTCAACCAGTACGATTCCCTGGACCTGCGGGGGGCGGACAACCGGAAGAACCGGATGACGCCCTCGGTGGGATATTACGGCGGCGAGGCCGCCGCGCTGGTGGAGGGGACGGAAAACCTGGAATTTGCGGTCAATCTGCGCAATGCCGAGGAATTGCAGGTGACCATATCCATGGACCAGGCGTTGTGGGATAGGACCGCCTACCAGATCGATATTGAGTCCAAGACCGACCCGGCACACTCACAGATTTACACCTACCGGCTGAAGGGCAGAAACCTGTCCCTGGAATCCCCGGCGGACGGGGTGCAGAGCGCAGAGCTGGGATTTGATGTGGAGGCGGCGGGAAACGGCAAGTCCGAATATACCATCATACTGGACAGTCTCAGGCCGGGTCTGCATTTTGCCGACAATTTTTCCAGCATCGCGGCGGGGGACGACCTGCGCATATCGGTCACAGGATACGGCGCCAGCAGCGATAAGCTCTATCTGCCCCAGGTGAGGACTGTGGAGATCAACAGCCTGTTTGCCGGGCTCCGCGGCGGGGATGGCAGGGGGGAAGAGGTGTTGATTGAGAACGGCCGGCATCTCCAGAACCTTTCCTATGAAGTCTCCGGCCTGGGGATGCGCCTGGCCGGGACCGGATGGAAAACCGAGGAATATTCCGATTTTTCCCCGGTGAGGGCGGCCCTGATCCGGGACATCGACTGGGCGGAGGCTGTTTACGGGGAAAACGGGGCCGGCGGGTCCTGGGATCAGGTCTGCACTGCGAGAGGCGGAAGCGGGGAAAAGGTGAATTTTTACCCCATCAGCAATGACCGGACGCAGCTTAAGACCGTTGCGGGAAACGGCCATGTGATCCGCAATCTGCACGTCTCCCGCAATGCCGTGCTGGATTACGGCGGCCGGGGTTACGGCTATGCGGGATTGTTCGGCTATATGGAGGGCGCAGAGGGGGAAAACCGCCGGGTAAAGCTGAGCGGGATTAACCTGGTAAACCCGGTGATCGAGCCCGGGCTTTCCGGCGGAGGCGCGATGGAGTCGTACGCGGGGGCGCTGGCCGGCTATCTAAAGGATGGCGTGGTTGAAAGGTGCGGCGCGTATATCGACGGAACCGGGGAGGAAAATCTGTCCGAGCGCTATCAGGCCTGCGGCGTGATCTCCCAGAACAGCTTTGCCGGAGGGCTTGTGGGCAGAGGGCAAAATCTCCGGGCTGAGGATTCCTTCGCCTCCCTGAAGGTGTCGGCGGGCATCACGGCCGGCGGTTTTGTCGGCTCGTTGACAGGGCGTTCTGCTGTCTCCGGCTGCTATTCCGGCGGCCATACGGAGAGCGGCGCCTATTCCCAGGAGCGCCCCAACGTATCCGGCAGAAGCCGGGCGGGCGGTTTTGCCGGGGCCATCGAGGACAGCGCCGCCGTGAACACGTCGTTTTCCACCTGTTCCGTGTGGGGAACTGCCTGCGGTCCCTTTGTGGGCGCCGCCGTTGTCCCGGACAATATTACCTTGACATACGCCCTGGGCAGCACCTTTGCGGCGGCTGGCGGGGAGAGCAATTCCATCGGCTGCGGCCCTCTGGACGGGCTGGCGGAGTCGGGGGCGGAGAAGCCAAGCCATACGGGGACCTACCCCTACGACGAGCTGTACCGGAAGGAACAGGCGGCGGCCTATCCCTACCCGTCCTGGCAAAAGAGCTACCGCGGAGACTGGGCGGGGGGCGGCATGACCACCGGACTGGTCTATTATGAGAAATACGACACAAGCTTGGCGGGCGGAGCGGAGTTTGGCTTCTGGTCGCCTGATATGGATGGGGACAGTACGCTTCGGGACGACGCGCCGGTGTTGAGCGACGGGTACGGATATCTGGGCAGCCGGGAAGGCGGCGAGGTGATGATTTCCGGCGAGGGGGATCATCTGAAGCGCATACAGGTAAAGGCTTCTGATTCCGGGGATTCCCAGCAGCTGTACCCGCTGCCGTGGGCAGTGGTTCACAAGCAGTTTGGGGATTTTAACGGTCACAACAACCATAAAAATGAACGGTTCTACGATACCATAAAGCTGGAGATTGACGGGAATCCGGCCACATTCTACTACAATCCCCACTTCGCCAAGGCCATTGCCACAAACGAGGCGGAGGCTGGAAAGCAGCCGGAAAAAGCGGTGATTCGCACGGTCCGGCATCTGTATGAGCTGGGGTACGAGTTCAATGAGGGGAGCAAGAACAACAGCGCGTATTGGGCCGCTCCGTGGGACTACCGCCAGGAGCGGGATGCGGACTACGCGGCGTATGATCTGAGCACCTACGATAGCGGGGAGCTGGCTCAGGGAATTATCGGGGAAAACGCCTCAAAATCAGGCGGGTTTGTGAAAAGCTACGACGGCGAGGGGCACTTAATCTCCAATCTGCGGATGGAGCGCGGCTCCGGGGAAGCCGCGCTGTTTGGGACCGTGGGTCCCGGCGGGACGGTGAAAAATCTGGTAATTGACAATCCGGTGGTGAAGAGCAGCCAGGGCGCGGCCGGTTTGGTTTTGCAAAACTACGGCACGGTCACGGAGGTTCTGGTGGTGAGCCCGAAAATCTACTCTGAGAGCGGCGCCGCCGCCGGGTTTGTGATCGACAACGAGGGCCAGGGAACGATATCCAACAGCTATGTGCTGCCCAGGCAGCCGGGAAATTTGCCGGAGTCCGACCGCTACCGTCACGTGTACGATGAGAACTGGAATGTGACGGCCAACAATTACGCCAATGCCCTGATCACCTGCCGCAACGAGGCCGCCGGTTTCGCTGCCAACAACGCAGGCACCATTGAGATGTGCGGAGCCGCGGGAGCGGTCACCACAGGCGTGTACGATGAGGCTTTCAAAACGGTTTCACCGGAGTATGGAAACCAGGCGGCCGGATTTGTGAACGCCAACAGCGGTAGAATCCGGAATTCCTACGCCAACTGCTACACGGCCAGCAGATTCGCAGCTGGCTTTGTCAACGCCTCCTCCAATGAGATCAGCGGCTGCTATGCGCTGAGAAGGGTGATCACCCTGGGGGCCGGTTCCGCCTCAGGCTTTGCGGGAAGCGCCAGCGGGATCAGGAACTGCTATGCGGCGGTGAGCAACGGGTATTCGTCCGGTTACAGGATCGTGAACGGCCAGATCCGCTACGAGGACTGCGTGTACACGGATGCCTTCGGCGTGTTTCTCTATCCGTTTTCCGCGGTCAGCGGCGAGAAGTGCTATGTGCTGAGCTGGTCGGAAAACTACATAAAGGACGGGCAGACGGCAATCGGCGCCAAGGCGGTTACCTACCGCCAGCTCAGGGACGAGACCGGCATGGACGGCCTCGTCAAGGCCAGGGCCGACGGCTCGGACACGGAAGCGTTCAGCCGCCTGCTGGGGCCTGTGTTTCCGTTCCCCAAGGCCCAGGGCCTGATCCAGTACGGAGACTGGCCCAGCTACGAATACGTGGGCGCGGAGATGGCGTATTTTGAGGTGTACAAGGAGGGGAGCTCCTCCTACTCCGTGGGATTTTACAACGAGGCCATGGAGTTAGATACCTTGAGGGACGACAAACAGATTTTTCTGGATGGGTACAGCCTGCTGTTTAATGAGGAATACATTGATATGGATGATATCAATGTGCAGAACCTGATCCAGGGCAGCAGCAGCTCCAACAAGAAGGCGTATATCACCTGGATGGACAATAACACCGGAGGCGACAACAATGTGGCCAGCGCGACCAACTATCTGAAATCCGTGTACAATCTCAAGGACAACAGCGGAAAGGTGTTTACGGACAGCCGGTTTAAGGGGAATCTGTGGTATTACACCAATGTGGGCGGGAGCAAAGCAGCCTTTGAGCGGGACTCCGTTTACGGCGACAAACCGGTGTCTCTGAAGCTGGACGGCCGCGACGGCCGGTACTATTTCCGCATCCTGCCCCCGGCGGCGGTGGTCACCAACGCCTACGTGGAGGAGGACAGCATCTACCAGGAGCTCAGCGTGTTTGTGGAGAGCAACTACCGGGACGAGGGCGGCGGCCAGGGCGTGGGCACTGCGGTGGAGAAGAGCAGGACCTTCTATTACTGTCCCCATTTTGCCAAATCGGACATCGGCGTGGGCGAGCGGCCGGACGAGACTTACGGCGGGGATGAGTCGGGGAACGAGAAGGAGCTTTTGGTTCGGACCTCCCGCCAGCTCTGCACGCTGGGGTTTGAAAATATAACCGGGCGTCCCAACGGAATCGACAATTATTACGGCCGCACCTTCCGCCAGGAGCTGGATATCGCTCTGGGCCAGGACAACGCGTACGCCTACTACTATTCGGACGGAGCGCCGATGACATCCGGAGACGGCAGGCCAAGGCAGGATTACCGGTGGTTCAACAGCGCCATCGGAAGCCAGAACATCCCTTTTACGGGGACTTATCTGGGGGACGGACACAAAATCACCGGTCTGGGCGCCTGGAGCGAGGGCCCTCGTGACCTTCCGGAGTTTTCCAGCATGAGCAAGTTCAATGTGAACACGCCGCTGTTCGGATACTTAAACGGCACGGTGGAGGACCTGGTGCTGGCAAATTCCAATATATCGGGTGAAAATTCCGCCCTGTGCGGCAGCGCTTCCGGCGCGCACATCAGGGACGTGACGGCCGTCAACATCAAGCTGCGTCCCGGCAATCTGGAAAAACCGGCCGGTATCCTGGCGGGCGAGGCCACGGGAACGGTCTTTGAGACGTGCGCTATTGAAAATTCAAGTGTGATCAACGATCAGGCCAGTTGGCTGGGCTGCGCGGTTGGAAAAATGTACAGCGGCTCCATAGAAGGCCTTGGGCTCTCCGGCGAGATCACCGTGCAGGGGCGCAGAGCGGTGGGCGGCGTCATCGGCCAGGTTCTTTCCAGCCAGGAGGTGTCCCTGTCCTCAATTAAGATGGAGGGTACGGCTGACATCCGCCAGATGCAGGCCAATCACAGCAGCGGGGAGAACCGCGCCCTCTATAATGCCGCCGGGCTGCTGGTGGGCATCTGCGAGGTCAATTACCCGGTGACTCTGGAGGGCATCGATCTGAGCGGAATCCCTGGAAGCGCTGGAATAAACGGCAGCGGAGACGGCCTTTTGAAGGTGAGAAACGGCAGCGACTGCCTCTCCAGCGTGGGAGGGCTTTTGGTGGGATCTCTCTACAGGTCCGGCGCCAGCAACGGAAATACGCTGATTGTGGGAACAGTCAGCGTCAGGAACGGCCGGCTGCTGACCGACGAGGTCAGCAATGCAGGGGAGAACCCGGTGTGCTATTACGGCGGAATCGTGGGCAATGTGAAGGACGTCGGCATCAGGCCGGCGTCGGGCGCGTCGGTGTGGGATTTTTCCACCAGCCGCATTGTGGCGGTTTCCGGCAAAATGAACCGGGATTCCGCGGTGTCCGGGCTGGCGGGAAGATTTTCCACCGCGGCTTCGCTGCTGCTGCCCGATGAACTATATCTGCCGGATATACAGGTGAAGGCGCCGGACAGCGCCGTGACCGTGGGCGGAGTGCTGGGGCGGGCAGGGGGAACCGTGACCGTAAAACCTGCAAACGGGACCAGAAGCGTGGTCCACTTGGGATCGGTGACGGCAGAGGGCTGCCAGAACGCCGGCGGCCTGACAGCGGTGATCTCCGACAAAACCGTGTTTCAGAATATTGCGGTGGCGGGCGGAGAAATCCAGACGGATAAAATCGCCGGCGCGGTGGCCGGAACCGTCAATACAAAGGCGGCCCTGTCCCATCTGTCGGCGGAAGGCACCCTTGTGACCGGAATCCGCCGGGAGGACGGCGGTGTGACGGACAGCGTCAGTCTGGGCGGATTTGTGGGCAGCCTGGACGGGGGAACCGTGGAGGACTGCTTCGCAGCTGTCCGCGTGCAGGGCAGCGGGCCGGCTCCGGCGGGCGGATTTGCGGGAACCATCAACAGCGGTACCGTGAGGCGCTGCTACGCCTCGGGAGAGGTGTCGGGCTGTGCGGACACGGGCGGATTTTTCGGCGTTATCGCAAAGACCGGAACAGTGCAGTCCTGCTACGCCTCAGGGGATGTGAGCCTGGGCGAGGGGGCGGCAAAGAACGCTTCAATCGGCGGCTTTGGCGGAAGCCTGGGCAGAACCGGAAATATTGCCGCCTCCGTGCGGGAGTGCTACTGCGTGGGACGCGTGCCGGAGGCACTGCCTGCGGGAGCGGCGGCCGGCGGATTTCTGGGATATGTGGAAGGGGCCGACACCAGCTTCGGGCAGGTCGACCCGATGATTATGAGCCTGATCCACATCATGAAACAGGCCGAGGTGCACAACCGCCCCGCGGCTCAGAACGGGAACACCATCTGGAATATGCAGAGCCCTCCGGCAATGGACTCGTCCACCTTCGGGGTATTGGACGGCGAGGGCAACTCTGCGCTGGTGTACAATATTCTGGGATACCCCTATTACCCCGATATGATGAAGGTGGGGATCGAGGGTACGAACCAGAAGGCGCAGCGGTCGAAGCTGGAGGACATCTACGCAAAGATAATCGGCGGCACCGGCCTGGTATATGACCCGCGCCTGCAGCCGGATTACGGCGGGGATAACGGGGACAGCTATTATGAAACAGTGTACGAAAAATCCCGGGACCTCGGCGTGATGACATTGTGGAGAATTGAAAACAATTACCTCTACTGGATCAACGACGGGGATATAAAAGAGGGAACCTACACCGCGTTCAGGGTGAATCTTCCCAAGTACGAGCAGGCGGGAAGCGCACAGGAGAGAAGAGCGCTGATCGAGGTGAACCAGCGCATGGAGGTGAAATATTTCAACAGCTCCTACAGCACGTCCTATTATGTGCTGCAGACAGGCTCGGGCGTCTGGAACGCCTCAAACCTGGGCGACTGCTTCTTCCTCCGGGAGGATGGCACCGCCCAGGGGTTAAAGCCTTATAACGCCGCTTACCAGGGAATCGACGGCCTGATCGAAGGTTGGAGCGTGGCTCGGTTTGAGGAGGAGCTGAGGCTGGAGGCCCACGGCCAGGATGCGGCCAGATTGACGCAGATGCAGCCGAATCTGGAGAATACCGGCAACACCTACGCCGGTTATCCCTTCCCGATGCTCAGCGATACGGGCGCGGGCCTGACAGGGCTCTACCACATCGGCGGCTGGCCACGGGAATATCACCCGGTCTGCCGCTAGAAAAGGTGAGACAGATAAAAAACGGAGAGGAGGCGCTCAAAAATGGCGGAACAATGGGGAATCAGGAAAATCCAACGCACAAGGGGCGCTTCCCTTGCCATCGCGCTGGTGTACTTTCTGATCTGCGCCAGCGTGGGTTCCGTGGTTCTGGCCGCGGCCATGGCCAATATCAGCCATGTGAAGTCGGAAAAAATCAACGAGGGGAGCTATCTTGCGGTGATGTCCGCGGGGATGGCCTTAAAAGGGCAGCTGGAGAGCGGAGCCAGGGAGTGCCTGGCGGACCATGAGGAACAGGATTTTCCCGCCGATGAAAGCCAGCGGGTGGATTTTAAGCGGGAGCTGCTGTACAACGCCGCTTCAGAGACAGGAAAAACCGGTACGGAGGCAGCCCTTGCAGGCGCGCTGTACCAGGTATATTTAAACTGCGTTGAGGACGACAACCGTCTGTCGGTTCCGCGGGATGAGGCGGAAAAAAAGAACAGGGGGGAAAATCTGACCCTGACCTTCTGCCTGGAGAGCGCCGGGGAGGATGAGGCGCGGCTGCGCCCGGTCAGGGCGGACATCGCCTTTATCCCGGACTATGTGGTGATGGACAGCGGGGATTCCCAGCAGCTTCAGGTCCGGGTGGAGGCTGTTTTTTCCATCGACCAGGAGAGCGGGGCGGACGGCGGGTATTATCTGCGGATGACAGCCAACGGGGTGATCTACTACACGCTGGAGGAGACGGTCACTGTGGTGGAGCGTTCTGATGACGACGATGACAGTGATGATGAAGGCGGCGACGGCGGTGACAGCGAGCCGGACTATATTTACGGGTACAAATCCAGGGCGTTTATATCCTCGGACCGGCCGGTATTCTCCGGCAGGCCGGCTTATGGCGGCACAGGCGCGGGAGGTGAGGGCTCATGAAAAAATTGAAAAGCAGGAGCGGGGAGACGCTGGCCGAGGTGCTGGTGGCGATCCTGGTGGTGGCGGTTTCCACCTCCCTGTTTTTGGGCATGGTGGCGGTTGCAGCCCATATCAACCGGCAGGCAATGGAGATGGACACCCGGTTTTATAAGGCAATGTCCCGGCTGGAGTGCTTTGAGCCCGGGGAGGACGGCGCAAAGGAGGACAGCGGCTATCTGCAGGTGGAGGGCGGCGGCGTCTCGGAGACGTTTCCGGTAACGGTGTACTACGACGAGGAGATGGTATCCTACGAGCTGGATGGGGGGGATGAGAAATGAGAACCCTCAGCGTGAGATGGCGCCCCACTATTTGGAATAAATTGTCTCAAAAGAGGGGCGCCACCCTGGGCGAGATGCTGGTGGCGGTGCTGATCCTGATGATGCTGACCATGGTCGTCGCTGGGGGAACGGGAGTCGCGGTGAAGGTGTACCGGGCGGAGAAGGCGTACTCCGAGTCCCGGGTGCTGGCCAACAGCGTGCTGTTGGCTATGACCGAGGAGCTCCGGTACGCCACCGGGCTGGCGGTGGGGGAGGATGGGATGTCGGTGTCCTACGACAGCCGTACCTACGGCGCCAATACCACCATGAAGCTGGAGCGGAAGGGCACAGGGCCCGGAGGCAGGATCAAGCTGACCTACGCAGGCGGGGATGGGCATGGAGCCATCCGGACGGACGATCTGTTCCAGGAGAGCACTTATTCCGGTTATCTGATCCTGGCCCGGGAGGAGCAGCCCGTGTTTGCTCTGGATGGGGAGGCGTTGGTGATCTCATTTGACGTGTGCGACTCCTTCGGTAATGCCCAGGCATCTCTGGAAGAAGTCAAAATCCGGCTCCTCAACGGCGGCGTGCCCGGTGGTTGACGTGCTGGAAATTCACCGCGCGTTTCGGCCGCGGTCTCACAGGTCGCCTTGCCCGGACGTCTCCGGGCGGCACCCTGTAAAGAGGCGCTTTTAAAAAATGTCTCTGGCCACATCGTCGATACTCATACCCTCGCCGAGATCGGTGACATACACCTCGCCTTTTGCTGTCGGCGCAGGGCTGCCGGCGGCGGTACGAGGCTCCGCTGCAAATGCGGAGACGGAGAAAATGGCGATCATGCCTGCGGTTGCGAGTACTGATAAAGTTTTTTTCATAGTCGATGACTCCTTTCATACTGTTCGTTGTGTCTGGTTGCGGTACCGTGTTCTGTGTGGGAGGGGCCTCCCCTGAGAACAGCCTCAGTATAGCATAGCCTTTATTAGATGAATGTTAGTTTTTTACCTTGAATTTTATTTCCGTTCCCCTGCCGGAATCGCTGTGGATTTCAAGGGTGCCGCCGTAACGATCCATAATCATCTTTACAATGGACATGCCAAGGCCGCTGCCGGGTATTTTTTGGGAGCGCGACAAGTCGGAGCGGTAAAACGGTTCAAAAATATGTTGTATTGCAGGGGAATCCATGCCGATGCCGTTATCCTTAATCAGTATGGACTGGTCTGCGTCCGAAAGGGTAATGTCAACATAGCCGCCGCTGCGGTTATATTTCACCGCATTTTCGACCAGATTATAAATCAATCTGTACAGCATCTCCCTGTTGTAGGTCAGCATCAGGGCATCGCCCGCCGCCGCGATGCTGACGCCCTTTTCCTCCGAGAGAGGCGAGAGGTCCTGTTTAACTTGGCATACAACTGCCAGGGCATCCACGGTTTCCGTGTCGCCTTTTAAGGAAGAGTCGGTCAGGGCCATGAGATTTTCCACGGTTTTAATCAGCCTGTCCAGGCTTTGCTTTACATCGTCGGCAAACTCTATATAATCCTCATCGCAGGGGCAAGCCTGCAGCTCTAAAACCTGCAGGGAGGTTTTCATGACAGAAAGGGGCGTTTTTAGCTCGTGGGCGGCATTTGCCGCAAAGTTTTTCTGGGCGGTATAGGAGTCCTCCAAGCGGTCCATCATCGTGTTAAAGGACTGGGTTAAGCGGTACACCTCGTCCTTTGTACGGGGCAGTTCCACGCGGTGGCGCAGGTTCTTCTCGTCAATGCTGCATATGGACTGTGTCAGGCGGCCCAAGGGCTTTAAGATCCTGCCCGTGACAATATAGACCGCGATAGCTAAAATAATAATGGTGGCCACCATTGACAAAATAGCGTTAATTGAAAATGCCGTTATGATGTTTTCGCGGGCGATCTGGTTTTCTGCGATGCTTGCAGCCGGGGGAACGCGTTTTTCTTCATTTGAAGGCGCAGGGCCTGTTGCTTTGGGGGATAGGACGGCTGTGTCATAGGAGACAATAGAGCGCATGTACTTGTTTGCCGAGGCGATGGAGAGCGCTGTCAGAAAAAGGCAGGCGGCGGTGACCACCGCGCCGGCCATTATCACGATTTTGATGCGCAGAGGCCATGTTTTCATAAACGGTCCTCCTCAGGGGATGAAATCATATACCCCTGGCCTCTGACGGTGAGAATGCAGTCGTGGGTGCTGCCGGCCTCCTTTATCTTTTTGCGCAGGGAGTGGATGTGAAAGCGGAATGAGTTGGAAAACAAATCCGTATCGCTGTCCCAAACATGCTCGATCAGCTCCTCGGCGCTTATAACGGTGTCTGGATGGTGCAGGAGATATTGGAGTATGGAGTATTCTTTTTTGGTCAGGTCCAACTGGCTCTCCGCCAAATAGGCGATCTTTGCCGAGGTGTCCACGGACACCTGACCGCACTTTAAAACAGAGCCCTTTGAGCCTGCGTTTTGCCTGAGCAGGCTCCTGATCCTGGCTTCAAGCTCGAGAAAGTCAAAGGGCTTTGTCAGATAGTCGTTGCTGCCGCAGTCCAGCCCTTTAACCTTGTCGAAAACCGTATTCTTGGCGGATAAAATGATGACCCGCAGCAGGCTGTCAGTTTGGCGGATTGTCTTGAGGACATCCAGGCCGTTTATCTTGGGGATGTTAATGTCTAATATCATCAGATCATATTGATTTATCTCAAAAAGCTCCAGCGCCTCTTCGCCGTCAAAGGCGCAGTCCACGGCGTAGCCGAGCCTGCGCAGACCTTTTGAGAGGGCTTTCGAGAGCAAAACCTCGTCTTCTACAATTAAAAGCTTCACTGTATCTCTCCTTGCAATGCAAATTACGTCAATATCGGTTTCGTACCCATTATATATGAATTCATGTTAGATTTACATTAGATTTTTAACATTTATATCCGGCCAGGAGGATGGCGGAACAAAAAAACAGCGCAACATACTCCCGTACATTGCGCTGCTTGCTTTTTATTATTATAACTGTATCACGCCCAGCAAAAATCCAGCCAGCAGCATGATCAGGCTGATGCCGAACAGCCATTTGAAGGAGAAGCGGATGTGGTCCTTCAGCTCCACGTCCACCAGGCCGATGGCTAAGAAGGTGGCGGGCACCAGGGGGCTGATCATCAGGGCCACGTTCTTGCCGATGATCATGGTCATAGCGGTATTTAAGGCGGTTACGCCGTACTTGGTGCCGACCTCGATGATCAGCGGCATGATACCGTAGAAGTAGGCGTCGGTGCCGATCATCATGCCCATGGGCAGGGCGAAGATACCGAAAATCACGTGGATGTACTGTCCCAGGGCCTCGGGGATAAAGGAGATCAGCACGTTGGCCATGGCGCTTAGCATATCGGAGCCCTCCATCACGCCGACCATGGCGCCGGCCGCCAGCATTGTGGTGGCGATGGAGAGAGCGGAGGCCGCGTGGGCTTTAAAACGGGCGTCCTGCGCCTTCAAGGAGGGATAGTTGACGATCAGGGCGATACAGGTGCCCATCATGAATACCACGTAGGAGCTCACCACGTTGAGCACCAGGGAAGCGATGATGCCGATGGTCAGCAGGCCGTTGAACCACAAAAGCTTGGGCCGCTTTAACTCCTCGGCTTTCTTGTCGGCCTCGGCGGTCTGGGCGTTCTCCTCCTGTCCGGAGGTTCCGGCGTTTAAGCCCGCGCCCCGCTTCTTCTCGATCAGGCCCATGATCACGGCCAGGGTCAGGGTCACAACAACGCCCACGATCTGGATGGGGATCAGCTTCAGCCACAGGTCATTGGCGTCCATGCCAAGCACGGTTGCGGCTCTGGCGGTGGGACCGCCCCAGGGCAGCAGGTTCATGACGCCCATGGAGGCCGCGGTGAGCAGCAGCAGCACGTAGGGGCGGATGTTCATGCGCTTGTAGATGGGGTACATGGACGGGATGGTGATCAGCACCGTACATGCGGTGGAACCGTCCAGATGGGCCATGATAGCGATGATGGCCGTCACGACGGTGATGGCAATGACATTGTTGCCGGCCTTCTTTACCAGCTTGCCCACCAGGATGTCGAACAGCCCCACGTCGGTCATAATGCCGAAATAGGTGATGGAGAAGATGAACAGCACCGCGTTGTTCTGGGTGGTTTTTACGCCGTCCACGATGAAGGTGCCGATGTCGCTGATGCCAAAGCCTGCCAGCAGGGCGGCGATGGTGGGGATGGTGATCAGCACCACGATGGGGGACATCTTTCCCTTTAACAGCAGCGCGACGATGACCGCCACCATGGCAAATCCGATAATAGCCAGATACATAATTGAGTAACCTCCTCTTGTTTGTCTTTCGATGTACTCAACTATAACCTGTAAATATAAAGGAAAACCGCGGGAATTCTGAAGAAATCTACAGAATCCCGCGGTTTGGCTCACAAAAATTTTAGATAAATTTTATGCAAATTATACAAAAATGCGCTGGGCACCGCCCTGGTCACACCGGGCCGGCAGCACGAACTGGTAGCCCATACCCCATACGGTTTTCAGATATTGGGGATTTTTGGGGTCTGCTTCGATCTTGGACCGGATGTTGCGGATGTTGACCATAATGGTGTTGTCGTCCACGGCCCGGTCCTTCCATATCTGCTCAAACAGCATTTCCTTTGTAAAAACCGTGTTGATGTTCTTTAGAAACAGACAGACCAGCTGCTTCTCCTTGGAGGTCAGCGGGACCTCCTCGTGGTCCTTGTAGAGGGTGTAGGTCTCCAGATCAAAGGAGAAGGGGCCGCGCTCCAATAGCTTCTCGCTGCTCTCCATGGCCGTGCGGTTGCGCCGGATCAGCGCCTTGACCTTGGCGCCCAGAATGGCCGGGCTCACCGGCTTGGCCAGGTAGTCGTCGGCCCCGATCCCCAGCCCGAAGATGGTGTTGTACTCCTCCGTGTTGCCGCTGATGATTATGATAGGCGTGGAAATGCCCTGGGCGCGAACCTTTTTCACGATGGAAAATCCGTCCAGATCGTCCAGGTTGATGTCCAGAAGCACCAGGTCGTAATGGCTGTAGAGAATCTGATTTAAGGCCTCCCGGCCGGAGGAGACCTCGGTTGTGGCGATCCCGTCGCTTTGCAGGATGCGGGAGGCCATGCGCAGTATATGGAGATCGTCGTCCACGATCAGAACTTTATCCTGTGGCAAATGAAAGACTCCTTTCAGAGGTGTTTGTCCCCGGGCTGGGCACCAACCCGGCGTATCCCGTGGGAAGGACGGCCGGAAATCGCGGCCGTTTTCCTTATTTTACCGTAATCAAGAAGGAATTGCAAATCTTTTGTCCCCGCACTATAATGGGCGTATTACGAGAGAGGAATGATCTGGGGATGAAACGGAAGAAAAGCTTAAAGGGGCGGGCCGCTCTGGCCGCCGCCCTGATTGCCCTGGCCGCAATGGCCGGCGTGCTGGGCCACTGTATATCGCGCTACAGCGCGCTGTTGATCAGCCAGCAGCAGGAGCAGATGCTGCGCATCGTGCGCTCGGTGGGCGGCACGGTCCGCACCTATATTGAGACGGAGAAGGAGCTGTTCGCCTGGGAGGCGGGGCGCAGCTACGGATCAGGGGAGGAGCTGGCCGGGGCCATGACGGAGTATCTGGCCATGAAGCCCCGGGCCAGGAGAAACATGCTGCTGCTGAACGGGGACGGGAAGGTGATCTTGAATGTGAAGAGCAGGCAGGAGGGCTTATACTGCCAGGCGGACCGCTTTGACTTTGCGCTGCCGGGTACCGGGGAGGTCCTGGTGCCCGGCGCCTATATTCCCCAGGAGGGCAGCTGCCTGATTCCGGTGGTCACACCCGTATCCGTAAATGGATATGACGGGCCGCTTTACCTGGCGGAGATGGTGGATTTTGCCGATCTGGACCGGGCCATTGACAGCGCGGCTTTAAAGACGGACATCAGGGGTTACTTTGTGGTCAAGGACCAGAACGGCATCATCCTGTCCCATGAGAGCAGAGAGCAGGTGGGTCTCCAGGCCATTTCCGGGCGTCTGGAGCACTATCCGGGTCTGGATATCTCCGGGATGGAACAGCTCATAGCGCGCCAGCTCTCCGGGGAGGAGGGGACCTATGTCTACGACTCATACTGGTTCTCCGACGACGAGGAACCGCGGCAGGCCAAAAAGTTCTCGGCCTTCTCCCCGTTAGCCATGGACGACGGCTTCTGGGTGATCTCGCTGACAATGGATTACGACGATTTTATCGGCCCCTACAACCAGCTGCTGGCCGAGTCCATGGTGATTCTGGCCGCAATCTTCATCTGCCTTGGGATCGGCGCCTGGATGCTCATCCGCACCGGACAGCGCCAGCGGGAGCTGCTGCGCCAGAACCAGTACCTGAAGGAGCTGGGCAGCGCGGTGACGGAGCTGAACCAGACCAGGGAGCAGGCCAAGCACAGCGAGCGCCTGCAGATGGTGGGCATCATGACCAGCGGCTTGTCCCATGAGTTCAACAATATTCTGGCTCCCATTCTGGGCTATTCCGAGCTGCTCATGGGCGACTTGCCCGACGACTGCCTATCCCACAGCGACGCGGCCGAGATTTACGAGGCTGCCCTTAGGGCAAAGGAGCTGGTGGCGCAGATATCCTCCCTGAGCCAGAAGAGCGTGGACCAGGCCCAGTACCGGCTGTTTGATTTCGAGGAGGCGCTGCGCAAATGGATCAAGTCGGTGATCCTGATCAAACCGGAGAAGATCACCCTGGTCACCAGAATCCACACCGAAGGCGCCTGGGTTTACGGCAACCCCACCCAGCTGTACGAGGTGCTGTTAAACCTCTGCGTCAACGCCTTTTATGAGATGCCTGCCGAGGGCGGACTGACGCTGACCGCCTCTGTCGTCGAGGCGGGAGAACTGCCGGAGGGGTTAAGCCCCATCTCCCTGACCGGCCGCTTTGTGCTGGTGCGGGTTCAGGATACGGGCGGCGGCATCAGCCCGGAGATCATCGACAACATATTCACCCCCTTTTTCACCACCAAAAAGCACGGGGAGGGCACGGGGCTGGGTCTGGCGATCTCCCAAAAGATTCTGGATGAGCACCAGGGCGACATCTGCGTGGAATCCCGGGTGGGGGAGGGCAGCAGCTTTTACTACTGTCTCCCTTACCACAGGGCTGATGAGGCGCGGGAGCTGTCCGGGCCGCCCGAGACGCCGCCTGAGCAGGAGGAGCGGGAGGAGGGCGCCCGCCGCCTGCTGGTGGTGGACGACGATGAGAGCACGCTGCGGATGATCCGCCGGGTTCTGGGCAAACACGGTTTCAGGGCCGAGTATTTCGGCAGCCCACGGGAAGCGCTTGCCGCGCTGGAGGGCGGGCGGGAGAAATACGACATGATGATCACCGACTACCAGATGGACGAGATGAACGGAGTGGAGCTGGCCGCACAGGCCAGGTTCCTGAACAAAAACCTGAAGATTCTCATTCTCTCCGGGCTGATCAAATCGGAGATTGTGGACGCCTGCCAGAAGGGCCGCATCGACGGTTACCTGCTCAAGCCGGCTCAGGGGGATCAGCTGCTGCGATTTATCAAAAATGGAAAAATTTAGGAATCAACCAGGATTGTACGAAAAAAAATACACTTTATCGCGTTGAATTCGTAGGAATTTAAAGTAATAAAATTGACTCTCATATTTTTTTGTAGTATGATAGGAAACATCCTTAATTCTGTGAGGACAAATGCTTTAAAAAGAGGAGAGCGAGTATTATGAAAAAATCATCAAAGATCATGTCTCTGGTTCTGGCCGGCGCTATGGTTCTGTCCATGAGCGCGTGCGGTTCCGGCAAGTCCGCGGAGACCACCGCTGCGGATACTGCGGCGGCTGAGACCACAGCGGCCGGCAGCGAGGCGGCCTCCGCGGAGGAGACCGGGGCTGAAAGCCAGGCGGAAGCTTCCGCGGACGGCGTTACCTACAAAATCGGAATTTTACAGCTGACCCAGCATCCGGCTCTGGACGCGGCCAACGAGGGCTTTTTAAAGGCCCTGGACGATGCGGGCGTAAAGTACGACTTAGACCAGCAGAACGCCTCCGGCGACCAGTCCGTGTGCCAGACCGTGGCCTCCAAGTTTGCCAACGACGGCAAGGACCTGATTCTGGCCATCGCCACACCGGCTGCCCAGGCCATGGTGGGCGCAGTGACCGACACGCCTGTGCTGATCACCGCGGTGACCGATCCGGCTGAGTCCGGTCTGGTGGGGAGCAACGAGAAGCCCGGCGCCAACGTGACCGGGACCTCCGATCTGACTCCGGTGACCGAGCAGATCGACCTGTTAAAGAAGATTCTTCCGGAAGCCAAGAAAATCGGCATCCTGTACTGCTCCGCGGAGTCCAACTCAGATATCCAGGCGCAGATGGCCAGAGACGCCATTGCGGCGGCTGGCATGGAAAGCAAGGATTTCACCGTCTCCAGCTCCAACGAGATCCAGACCGTGGTTCAGTCCATGGTGGGCAAGGTGGATGCGATTTACGCTCCCACGGACAACACCATCGCAGCCGGTATGACCACTGTTGCCATGGTGGCCAACGACAACAATCTGCCGGTGATCTGCGGCGAGTCCGGCATGGTGGACAGCGGCGGCCTGGCAACCTACGGTATCAATTACTTTGAGCTGGGCTATATGACCGGCCAGCAGGCTGTGAAGATCCTGACCGAGGGCGCTTCACCGGCCGACATGCCCATCGAGTATCTGAAGGCGGAAAACTGCGAGCTGACTGTGAACGAGGAGACCGCGCAGACGCTGGGTATCGATGTTTCCGGACTGAAATAAATAGGACCAGTCCGAACCGGATCAGAATTTAGACGGTGCTGTGAGCGCCCTGGGAAAACCGTCCCGGGGCTTGCAGCACCATCTTTAGGTGTGGGGAGAGAATAGGCGGAAGGACCGGAATAGATGGTTTGCTCAAGCTGGTTTGCGTATGCCGGAGGGCGGCGCTTTAAGGACTGGAGGTAGTTTGGGCAAGCTATTTATTGGGAGGAGGCCAGGATGCGGCAACGCCGGGCCGCAGGCGGTTTTCCCGATCACACGGCAATTATGAATTGATGGAGGTAGATCATGATTATCATTCACTTTTTTTCGGGTATGGGGCCCAAGCTTCTGGACGCCACCGGGCAGGGCGTGCTCTGGGGTCTGATGGTCCTGGGCGTTTATATTACATACAAGCTGCTGGATATCGCGGACCTGACCGTGGATGGAAGCTTTGCGCTGGGCGGCTGCGTCTGCGCCATGCTGATCGTCCAAAAGGGGGTCAATCCCTATCTGGCGCTCTTTCTGGCCACGCTGGCCGGCATGGCGGCAGGCCTTGTGACCGGAGCGCTGCACACGGCCTTTGACATCCCGGCGATTCTGGCCGGAATCCTGACCCAGCTGGGGCTGTGGTCCGTCAACCTCTGGGTGATGGGCAAGAGCAATACGCCGTTGGCTAAGGTGGACAATATGGTGAGCCTGCTGGCCGCCCGCACCGGCCTCACTCAGGCCAAGGCCTCCCAGGTCATCGGCATCGTGGTGGCGGTGGCCGTGGTGGTTGGGCTTTACTGGTTTTTCGGAACGGAGATCGGCAGCGCCATCCGCGCCACAGGCAACAACGAGGATATGATCCGCGCTCTGGGCGTGAATACCAAGTGGACCAAGCTGCTGGGGCTGATGATCAGCAACGGCCTGGTGGGCTTATCCGGCGCTCTGGTGTGCCAGAGCCAGAAATATGCGGACGTGATGATGGGACAGGGAGCGATTGTCATCGGCCTGGCGGCCATTGTGATCGGCGAGGTGCTCTTTGGCTGGTTCCGGAATTTCGCCTTAAAGCTGGCGGCGGCCGTGATCGGCTCCGTGGTCTACTTTGTGATCAGGGCCATCGTGCTGGAGCTGGGCATGGATCCCAACTATATGAAGCTGTTGTCCGCCCTGATCGTAGCCCTGGCCCTGTGCGTGCCGGTGGCTGTCAATAAATGGAAAAACTATCGGTCCTACTCGGAAGGAGGGGAACAGTAATGCTGAAGCTGATCAATGTGAGCAAGACATTTAATAAGGGAACCATCAATGAAAAGCAGGCCTTAAAAAAGCTGACCCTGACCTTAAACGACGGGGATTTCGTGACCGTAATCGGGGGCAATGGCGCGGGAAAATCCACCATGCTGAACATGATCGCCGGCGTATACCCCATTGACATGGGAAAGATTGAGATCGACGGCGTGAATATTTCCCGGCAGCCGGAGTACAAGCGGGCAAAATACATCGGCCGGGTGTTCCAGGACCCCATGAAGGGCACTGCCGCAGGCATGGAGATTCAGGAGAACATGGCCCTGGCGTTCCGCCGCGGACAAAGGCGCGGCCTGGGCTGGGGAATCCGCTCCCAGGAAAAGGACTATTACCACGACCTGCTGACCCGCCTGGGCCTGGGGCTTCAGACCCGCATGACCAGCAAGGTGGGCCTGTTGTCCGGCGGACAGCGCCAGGCCCTGACCCTGTTGATGGCCACCCTCCAGAAGCCCAAGCTTTTGCTGCTGGATGAGCACACGGCCGCCCTGGATCCCCAGACTGCCAAAAAGGTGCTGGATTTGACCCGGGAGATGGTGGAGGAGCAGAACCTGACCGCCCTGATGGTGACCCACAACATGCGGGATGCCATCCAGATCGGCAACCGCCTGATTATGATGAACGACGGACAGATTATTTACGATGTGGCGGGGGAGGAGAAGCAGAACCTGACCGTGGAGGACCTGCTGGAGAAGTTCGCCCAGGCCAGCGGCGGGGCCTTTGCCAACGACCGCATGCTGCTGTCAAAATAGAAAAAACAGGACCAAGGTCCTGGGGTCCGGTGAATTATCGGTAAATTTTAAGAAAGATTTCACATTTTTTTGGCTGGATTTATGGTATACTGGTTGCTGATATGTGCCAGTACACTGGCAATGTTGAATTTCTTGTACGATATATGGGGAATTTGACTCCGCGGGCAGACGCAGCTTTGCGGGCCGAATGAATAACCGGCCGCCGGCCCGCGAGAATAAAAAATGGAGACGAGTCGAAATATGCTGGACCATAAAGATTATCTGGAGACGTTGAACAAAGCCAGAAGAAAGCGCAACCGCAAATGGGACCCCCGCTATCTTCTGATGATCCTGGGCGCTGTGGTGCTTATAGGCATCGTGGCCGCGGCGGCGATGAATTTAAAAAAACCGGCCTCGGGCCGCGCTGCCGGCGATCCCGGCCAGGAAGCGAACCAGGGGCCGGGAGCCACCCCGGCCCAGGCGGCGGCAGAGCCCACCCTCTCCCAGGAGGAGAAGGAGCGGCAGGAGCGGCAGGCGGCTGTGGACGAGGTGGTTGATTCCTACCAGAACTTAGGCGTCGTGCAGGTGTCCGGTTACCTGAATATCCGCGAGACGCCCAGCTTAGACGGCAAGATCATCGGTAAGCTGTCCGGGGACGCGGGCTGCGAGATACTGGAGACGGACGGGGAGTGGTCCCACATCACCTCGGGCGGCGTGGACGGCTATATCAACAACCAGTACCTGCTGACCGGGGACGAGGCAAAGGCAAAGGCCAGGGAGCTAGTGAAGCTGAGAGCCATTGTGACCACGGACAACTTAAACATCCGCCAGGAGCCGGCCCTGGACCCCAACAATGTGATCGGACAGGCTCTGCTGAACGAGCGCTATGTGGTGCTGGGGCAGCAGGACGGGTGGATTCAGATCGAGGAGGGCTATATTTCCGCCGATTACGCCCAGGTGAAATACGCCCTGAACGAGGGCCGCAAGATGGATATGAAGGCCATGGCCATCAACCAGTACGACAATCTGGTGATCTCCAAGGTGAACAATTACTTAAACGTCCGGGCCGAGCCCAAGTCGGACGGCAAGATCATCGGCAAGATGACCAGCAAGGCCGCCGGAGAAATCCTGGAAACCCTGGACGGCTGGTACAAGATCAAATCCGGCCCTATCACCGGCTATATCACGGCTGATCCGCAGTACACGGCCACCGGCCAGGAGGCAAAGGATATCGCTATGCAGACGGCGACCTTGAGGGCCGTGATCAACACGGATGTGCTCAATGTCCGCACGGAGCCCAGCACCGACGCCAAAATCTGGACCCAGATCGTAAAGGACGAGCGCTACCCGGTGCTGGCACAGCTGGACGGCTGGGTGCAGATTGAGCTGGATTCCGTGGATGAGGAGGACGGCTCAGAGGGCGACAAGGCCTATATCTCCACCCGGGACAACAACGTGGAGGTGCGCTATGCGCTAAACGAGGCCATCAAGTTCTCACCGGCTGAGGAAGCAGCCAACGCGGCGGCGTCCAGGCGCTCCAAGGTGGTCAACTATGCGCTCCAGTTTGTGGGCAACCCCTATGTCTGGGGCGGCACCAGCCTGACCAAGGGCGCGGATTGCTCCGGCTTTACCATGCAGGTTATGAGGCAGTTCGGCGTGTCCCTGCCGCACTACTCCGGCGCGCAGGCCAAGATGGGCAAGCCGGTGAAGTCCAGCGAGATGCGTCCCGGCGATCTGATCTTTTACGCCAACAGCGGCGGCACGATCAACCACGTGGCCATGTACATCGGCAACGGACAGATCGTACATGCGGCCAGCAGGAAGAGCGGCATCAAGATTTCCACCTGGAATTACCGCACGCCCGTTGCGATCCGCAACGTGCTGGGCGACTGATGAATTTTAAATATGTAAAATATTTTTTGAGAAAGGCCGGGCGCTTTGCCCGGTCTTTTTTGAATACAATGGGCCGATGGCGCAGCCTTTGGGCGAATGTTGACGCTTGCGGCCCTTGCATATCTGGCCCATGCATATTTTTCCGCGCCCGGCACAGACTATTTCCTGAACGGCTGCAGCTGTGAATCGAAAAATCTGCAGCGGCAGAATGAGGAAAGGAAGATAAGGCCATGGCGCAGGAAAAGAACAAAAATAAAAAGAAAAGCACCGGTGTGGAGAGCTATGCCGGACAGGACAATACACAGGAGAAGAAGGACGAGAAGGACATCGAGGCAAGGGAGAACGAAAAGCTGGAGGAGTACGGCCAGATGACCCTGGAGGAGAACAGGAAGCACCGGAAAATCCACCTGATCACCATCATCGGCGAGGTGGAAGGCCACGAGAACCTGTCCGGCAACAGCAAGGCCACCAAGTACGACCACGTGCTGCCTCAGCTGGCCCAGATCGAGGACGACGACACTGTGGACGGCCTGCTGGTGCTGCTCAACACCTCGGGCGGGGATGTGGACGCGGGGCTGGCTATCGCGGAGATGATCGCCTCTCTGTCCATGCCCACTGTTTCCCTGGTGCTGGGCGGAAGCCATTCCATCGGAGTGCCCCTGGCAGTCTCCACCGACTACTCCTTTATTGTGCCCTCGGGAACCATGATGATTCATCCCGTGCGCATGTCCGGCATGGTGATCGGCAGCTCCCAGACCTATGAATATTTTGCCATGATCGAGGACCGGATTCTGAATTTCGTGGAGAGCCACGCCCGCATAGCCTACGATCAGCTGAAAGAACTCATGCACAACACCGAGATGCTCACCCGGGATCTGGGCACCGTGCTGGTGGGGGAAGAGACTGTGGAAGCCGGGCTCATCGACGAGGTGGGAGGAATCAAGGAAGCCCTGCGCAAGCTGTACCAGATGATCGATGCGAAAAATTAAACGCCTTGGCGTTGCATTTCCCCGGATTTTTTTGTATACTATATACTAACTGGGCTTATGCCCGGACAGACGTGTATAGAATGACGGGAGGCTGATTTCGTGGCTGAAGCAAATCGTAAAAGGCAGAACACACCAAAGAATACGGGGAAAAGCACAAGAGGCGCGGGAACGTCCAGGAAGGGCGGTTCCGGGGCAAAGAGGAGCCAGAGTAAATCAGCGAATACAGAACAGGATATGGGATTTTTGAGAGCAGAAGTTGTCATCATCTGCTCTTTTGCTGTTGCAGTGCTGTTGTTTCTCAGCAATTTCCGGCTATGCGGCGTGGTGGGAGAGGCCCTGCGCAGGGCGCAGCTGGGCGTTTTCGGCATGGTGGGCTTTCTGGTGCCCATTTTACTGTTTGTGGGGACATGCTTTCACATGTCAAACGAGGGAAATATCCATGCGGCGCTGAAGCTGGGCGCTGTGATCCTGGCCGTGATCACGGTCTGCGGGCTGCTGCAGCTCATGTTCGGCTCCGCGCCCGAGGGGGCAAAATGGATGGAGTATTACAAGCAGTCCGCGGACACCGGCCGGGGCGGCGGATGGCTGGGCGGCGTGCTCACCTCCGTGCTGATCGTGGCCCTGGGCAGGGCAGGGGCTTATCTGGTGCTCCTGGTGGTGCTGATCATCTGCGCGGTCTGCATCACGGAGAAGTCCTTTGTCTCCGTGGTCCGCTCCGGCGGGGACAAGGCCTATCACTATGCCAGGGAAGATATGGAGCGCAGGCGGGAGCTTCACGCCAGACGGCAGGAGGAGCGCAGGCAGGAGCGGGAAGAGCAGACGGTGCGGGGCGTGAACCTGGAGGCCACCAGACTGACCGATCCCAGGGAACTGCCGGATATTATGCCGGACGAGTACGGGGAGCCAGAGAACGGCGGATTTGAGCCCGCGGCCGGGAGAACGGTTCCGGCCGCCGCTGCGGACGTATTCAGCGGGCGGATCAACCTGCCCCCGGACTATGAGGAGGCGGACCAGGAGCAGCCCTGCGATACGGATGACGTGGCGGTTTTGGCGGACTCCATCGAGCGCCATCAGAAGGCCGCGGCAAAGTCCGCTGGAAAAGAACGGATGGCCGCGGCCGAGAGGGGGCCGGCGGACGCTTACATGATACATAGGGAGGACGGGGAGGAGGCGATCCGGCTTCCCAGAGACCACAGAACCCTGGGTGAGATGGAGTTTGTGGAGGACGGCTACGGAAAACAGACGGTGAATACGGCGGATGCGGCGCCTAAGCCGGACTTTCTGCGGGACATCTCTGAGGAGGCGCCTTTTGAGGAGGATATGCCTCCCTTTGAGGAGACTGCAGCCAGGGTGAGCCTGGATGCGCCCCGGCCCGCGGAGGAAGCGTTTTATGCGGGGCAGGCGCCTGAGGAAGCGGTCTACGAGGAGGAGTCTGCCCCTGCGACCGTGGAAGCGGCCGGTGAGGACAGTGTGCCCTGGAGCTTTGCGGAACCGGCGGACGGGCTGTCGGTTCAGGAGGACGACTACGGAGCGGACGCTTCGGAACAGGGGCTGAATTACGACAGCATCTTCGTGCCCGAGGAGCCCAAGCGGGTGGTGACGGCCGCGGGCAAGGTGATCGAGACGGAGACGGAGCTGCTGCAGAAGAAGCTTGAGAAGAGCCGCCAGCAGGCTGCCGAGGCCAGCGCCAAGGTCCAGGTGGCCGAGGAGATACGCAAGGAGGAGGTGGTGGTGCAGAAGGAGTACATTTTCCCGCCCACCACCCTGTTAAAGCGCGGAAACCGGAACGCGGGCGCGTTTTCCCAGAACGAGTACAAGGCAACGGCCATCAAGCTGCAGCAGACCCTGCGCAATTTCGGCGTCGGGGTGACGGTGACCAATATCAGCTGCGGTCCGGCGGTTACCCGCTATGAGCTGCTGCCCGAGCAGGGCGTGAAGGTCAGCAAGATCGTGGGTCTGACGGACGACATCAAGCTGAACCTGGCGGCCGCGGATATCCGCATCGAGGCGCCCATACCCGGTAAATCCGCCGTGGGCATCGAGGTGCCGAACAAGGAAAATAACGTGGTCTATCTGCGCGAGCTGCTGGAAAGCGACAGCTTCCAGAACCACAAGTCCCGCCTGGCCTTTGCGGTGGGCAAGGATATCGGCGGGCAGGTGGTGGTGACGGACATCGGCAAGATGCCTCACCTCCTGATCGCGGGCGCCACCGGATCAGGTAAATCCGTGTGTATCAACACGCTGATCATGAGCATTATTTTCAAGTCCAAGCCTGAGGATGTGAAGCTGATCATGGTGGACCCCAAGGTGGTGGAGCTGAGCGTTTACAACGGCATTCCCCATCTGCTGATCCCGGTGGTGACGGACCCGAAAAAGGCCTCCGGCGCCCTGAACTGGGCGGTGGCCGAGATGGAGGACCGCTACAAAAAGTTCGCCTCCTGCAATGTCCGCGATCTGAAGGGCTACAACGACCGCGTGGAGAAGCTAAAGGATGTGGAGGGCGAAAACAAGCCGTCAAAGCTCCCGCAGATCGTGATTATCATCGACGAGCTGGCGGATCTTATGATGGTGGCACCCGGGGAGGTGGAGGAATCCATCTGCCGTCTGGCCCAGCTGGCCAGAGCCGCGGGAATCCATCTGGTGATCGCCACCCAGCGGCCCTCCGTGAACGTAATCACCGGCCTGATCAAGGCCAACGTGCCGTCAAGAATTGCATTTTCCGTGTCCTCGGGTGTGGACTCCAGGACCATTATCGATATGAACGGGGCCGAGAAGCTTTTGGGTAAGGGCGACATGCTGTTCTACCCGGCGGGCTTCCCCAAACCACAGCGCGTGCAGGGCGCATTTGTGTCCGACGAGGAGGTGGGGCGGGTGGTGGAATTCCTCACCGAGCAGGGGCTGACGGCCCAGTACAGCCCGGATGTGGAGAACCGCATCGCGACTCCCGCGGCGGAGAGCGCGGGGGGCAGGGGCGACGACGGGCGGGATGAGTATTTCACCCAGGCCGGGCAGTTGATCATCGACAAGGAGAAGGCGTCCATCGGTATGCTGCAGCGCATGTTCAAGATCGGCTTCAACCGTGCGGCCCGCATTATGGACCAGCTGGCCGAGGCCGGCGTGGTGGGCGAGGAGGAGGGCACCAAGCCCAGAAAAGTATTGATGAGTCCTGAGGAGTTCCAGGAATTCCTGGAGCAGGGAAGATAAATCCATCAGCAACACAAACATAAGGAGGATAAGCGGCATGAAGTCAGACATTGAGATTGCACAGGAAGCGCAGATGCTTCCCATCAAAGAGGTGGCAGCGGCCTACGGCATAGGGGAGGACGATCTGGAGCTTTACGGCAAGTACAAGGCCAAGCTCACCGACGACCTTTGGGATCAGGTGAAGGACCGGCCCGACGGCAAGCTGGTGCTGGTGACGGCCATCAACCCCACGCCTGCCGGCGAGGGTAAAACCACCACCACAGTGGGCCTTGGCGAGGCCTTCGGCGTGATGAAGAAAAGCGCTATTATCGCCCTGCGCGAGCCGTCTCTGGGGCCGTGCTTCGGCATCAAGGGGGGAGCGGCCGGCGGCGGGTACGCCCAGGTGGTCCCCATGGAGGATTTAAATCTGCACTTTACCGGCGATTTCCATGCCATCACCTCCGCCAACAACCTGCTGGCGGCGCTGCTGGACAACCACATCCAGCAGGGCAACGCTCTGGGCATCGATCCCCGCCAGGTGCAGTGGAAGCGCTGTGAGGATATGAACGACCGGGCTCTGCGAAATGTGGTGATCGGCCTGGGCGCCAAGGCGGACGGCATGGTGCGCGAGGACCACTTTGTGATCACCGTAGCCTCTGAGATCATGGCGATCCTCTGTCTTGCTGCGGATATGAAGGACTTAAAGGAGCGTCTGGGGCGGGTGATTGTGGCTTATAACTTTGCCGGCGAGCCGGTGACCGCGGCGGACCTGCACGCGGTGGGCTCCATGGCGGCGCTGTTAAAGGACGCCTTAAAGCCAAATCTGATCCAGACCCTGGAGCACACTGGGGTGCTGGTGCACGGCGGACCTTTTGCCAATATCGCCCACGGCTGCAACAGCGTCCGCGCCACGCGGACAGCCCTGAAGCTGGCGGACGTGGTGGTGACGGAGGCCGGCTTCGGCGCGGATCTGGGCGCTGAGAAGTTTTTGGACATCAAGTGCCGCATGGCAGGGCTGAAGCCCGACGCGGTGGTGCTGGTGGCCACGGTGCGCGCCCTCAAGTACAACGGCGGCGTGCCCAAGGACCAGCTCTCCACCGAGAACCTGGAAGCCTTAAAGCGCGGCATCGTCAACCTGGAAAAGCACATCGAGAACATCCAGAAATTCGGCGTTCCGGTGGTTGTGACGTTGAATTCCTTCACCTCCGACACTGAGGCGGAATATGCTTATATTAAACATTTCTGCGAGCAGATGGGCTGTGAGTTTGCTCTGAGCGAGGTCTGGGCCAAGGGCGGGGAGGGCGGCATCGCTCTGGCTGAGAAGGTGCTGGAAACCCTGGAGAAGAAGCAGAGCAATTTCAAGGTGCTCTATCCGGATGAGATGAGCCTGAAGGATAAGATCGCCACCATCGCCGGAGAGATTTACGGGGCGGACGGCGTGACCTACGCGCCCGCAGCTGAGAAGGCGCTGAAGCGCATCACGGAGATGGGCTACGGAAATCTGCCGGTGTGCATGGCCAAAACCCAGTACTCTCTGTCCGACGATCAGACAAAGCTTGGCAGGCCCACCGGCTTTAAAATCAATGTGCGGGACGCCTACGTTTCAGCGGGCGCCGGCTTTGTGGTGGCGCTCACCGGCTCCATCATGACCATGCCGGGACTGCCCAAGAGACCGGCCGCCGAGGGCATCGACGTGGACGAAAACGGCAAGATCACCGGACTGTTTTAAGGATAAAATGCGCGGTTGGGGAGCGCAGGCCCCGTATGGGGCCAATCCCCGATGATTTCGAAGAAAAGAGGACATTCCGTATGGTATTGAGAGATTGGCTGGAAGGACTGGATTACGAGCTGCTGCAGGGCAGCCTGGATGCGCAGGTATGGGACGTCTCCTATGACTCCAGAAAAGCGAAGGAGGGGGACGTGTTCGTGTGCATGACGGGAACCCGCGTGGACTCCCACCTGTTTATTCCGCAGGTGGAGGAAGCGGGGGTTAAGGTCATTGTAATCGAGCGCCCCCTGGAGGAGCTGCTCAAAGCTGTTGATCCCCAGGCCACGGTGATCCGCGTACAGGACGGTCGCCGCGCGCTGGCGCTGCTTTCCGCCGCCCGGTTCGGCCATCCGGCGAAAAAGATGGTCACCGTAGGCGTTACGGGGACAAAAGGAAAGACCACCACCACCCATATGATCAAGGCCATACTGGAGGCGGCGGGGAAAAAGGTGGGCATGATCGGCACCAACGGCACCGTGATCGGAGACAGGGTGACGCCCAACTTAAACACCACGCCGGAGTCCTATCAGCTGCACCAGGCCTTTGCGGATATGGTGGAGGCTGGCTGCGAGTATATGATCATGGAGGTGTCCTCCCAGGGCATCAAGATGCACCGGACCGACGGCCTGTTCTTTGACTATGGCCTGTTTACCAACATTTCCCCGGACCACATCGGCCCCGACGAGCACGCGGACTTTGCGGAGTATCTCTACTACAAGTCGCGGCTGATGAGTATGTGCAGGATCGGGCTGGTAAACAGCGGGGATGAGCACTACGAGGGGATTGTAAAGGACGCCGCCTGCCGGCTCTACACCTATCGGGTTTGGGAGGAAGGGGCGACGCCCGCTGATTTTGAGGCGAAAAACGTCCGCTACGTGGCGGAGGAAAATTTCGTGGGCACGGAGTTCGACGTAACAGGACGGCTGTCCATGGATGTGCGCCTGGGTATCCCGGGCCTGTTCAACGTGGACAACGCCCTGGCGGCTATGAGCCTTTGCAGCTTTATGGGGCTGGACGAGGAGCGCATGTGCCATGCCCTGGAGCACATCCGCATCAACGGCCGCATGGAGATTGTGCACACCTCCAAGCGCTGTACCGTGCTGGTGGACTACGCCCACAACGCGGTGAGCATGGAGAGCCTGCTGGGCACCCTGCGCAACTATCATCCCAAACGCCTGGTGTGCGTGTTTGGCTGCGGCGGCAACCGCTCCAAGGACCGCAGGTATTCCATGGGCGAGATCGGGGGCCGCATGGCGGACCTATGCATCCTGACGGCGGACAATTCCCGCTATGAGAAGCCGGAGGACATCATCGCGGATATCCGCTCCAGCATCGAGAAAACCGGGGGAGCCTTTGTGGAGATTCCGGACCGCCGCAAGGCCATCGAGTACAGCATTGAGAACGCCCGACCCGGGGACATGATCGCCATTATCGGAAAGGGCCACGAGGATTACCAGGAAATCTGCGGCGTGCGCCACCACTTCCTGGACCGCGAGGTGATCGAGGAGACGGTAGAAAAACTGGGAGAGAGGGCTTGATTATGGAAAACATCCGGGTAAAACAGATTGTGGAGGCGGCGAATGGCCGCCTTCTCTGCGGAAACGAGGACCAGGCTGTGGCGAATATCAGTCTGGATTCCAGAAATATGGCGGGGCTGGACCTGTTCGTTCCCATTGTGGGGGAGAAGGTGGATGCCCACCGGTTTATCTGCCAGGCCATCGGCAACGGGGCGGTCGCCGTGTTTACCGGCGCCCACCGGGAGCTGTCCCAGGTGGAGAAAACCATTGCGGACTGGGAGAACGGGGGAAACGACGGGACTCTGGCCCGAAAGGCCGCCTGGATCGCCGTGGAGGACACCAGAGCGGCGTTACAGGCCCTGGGCGCCTACTGCCGCGGCCGTCTGAATATCCCCATCGTGGGCATCACCGGCAGCGTTGGGAAAACCACCACCAGGGAGATGATTGCCGCGGCTCTCAGCGCGGGCTACGCGGTTTACCGGACTCCGGGCAACTCCAACAGCCAGGTGGGCGTGCCCGTCACCATGAGCTCCATTCCCTCTGAGGCGCAGATTGCGGTGATCGAGCTGGGCATAAGCGAGCCCGGGGAGATGGAGAAGATCGCCCGGGTGGCCCGGGTGGACAGCGCGGTGGTGACCAACATCGGCATCGCCCACATCGAGCAGCTGGGTTCCCAGGAAAATATTCTGCGGGAGAAGCTGCACATCCAGGACGGCATGGACCCGGAGGGAATCCTGTTTCTCAACGGGGACGACCCGCTGCTGGCTGGCGTCCGGGCCGGAGACGGAAGGCGCACCGTCCGCTACGGCATGTCCGAGGGCTGTGACTACCGGGCCGAGGACGTGCGCCTGGACGAAGGGTATCCGGTTTTTACCGCGGTCCACGGCGGTGAGCGCACCCCTGTGCGCCTGCAGGTCATGGGCACCCACATGGTGGGCAACGCCATGGCGGCGCTGGCGGTGGCGTCCGAGTACGGCGTGCCTATGGATCAGGCTGCGCGGACGCTGGGCGAGTTCGGCGGCTACAAGGGAAGGCAGCAGATTCACGAGTTTAAGGGCATGACGATCATAGACGACAGCTACAATGCCAGCCCTGTCTCCATGAAGGCCGGGCTGGAGGTGCTCTCCTCCATGAAGCCGGGGGCCAGAAAGATCGCCGTGCTGGCGGACATGAAGGAGCTGGGGCCGGACACCGTGGAATTTCACCGTGAAATCGGCCATTACATCGCAGCGCATCCGGTGGATCAGGTGCTGCTGTTCGGGGAACTGGCCGGTGAGATCGGAGCTGGTATCCGGGAAAAGGGCGGCAAATCCCCCTTCATTCAGTGTGCCGGGCTGGACCAGGTGGAGGCCTGGCTCCAGCGGGAGACGAGGCAGGGAGACTGTATTCTTTTTAAGGGCTCCAACAGCATGAAGCTGGGGGAAGCGGTGGCGGAATTTATGAAATAGACGGCGCTGTTGCAGCGCGTTCACACGGACAGGAGCAGGCGGTATCCCGGCTCCTGTCCGCTTCGTTTTGGGCTGTAAATGGGCAGGATAGCAGGCGTGTATACGATTGGCCTGTTCCGGGGTAAACTGTTCCATATAGACCATACGTTGGAACTAAAGGAGATATAAGATATGCAGCAGCAGAACGGTGAAAAGAAAATACTGTGGTACAGCCTGGCCTTCATGGCCTTCTCCACGGTTTGGGGATTCGGCAACGTGATCAACGGCTTCTCAGAGTACGGCGGGTTGAAGGCCATTGTCAGCTGGATTCTGATTTTTGCGATTTACTTCGTACCCTACGCCCTGATGGTGGGCGAGCTGGGCAGCGCCTTTAAAAATGCCGGGGGCGGCGTCAGCTCCTGGATTCATGAGACCATCGGGCCGCGCATGGCCTACTACGCGGGCTGGACCTACTGGGTGGTGCACATGCCCTACATTTCCCAGAAGCCCTCGGCGGCCGTGATCGCAGCCAGCTGGGCGGTGTTCCAGGACAAGCGGGCCAGTTCAATGAACACGACGGTATTGCAGCTCATCTGCCTGGTAATTTTCCTCCTTGCCATGTATCTGGCCGGCAAGGGCGTCAACATGCTCAAACAGCTTTCTACCCTGGCCGGCTCCGCCATGTTCATCATGTCCATGCTGTTTGTGGTCATGATGATGGGCGCGCCCTTTATCACCGACCAGGGGCTTCTGAATATCGACTGGTCCGTGAAAACCTTCATGCCCACCTTTGACGCCAAGTTCTTCATGGGCCTCTCCATCCTGGTGTTCGCGGTGGGCGGCTGTGAGAAGATATCACCCTACGTCAACAAGATGAAGGACCCGGCCAGAGATTTCTCCAAGGGTATGGTGGCCCTGGCCGTCATGGTGGCCCTGACCGCCATCCTGGGCACCATTGCCCTGGGCATGATGTTCGACTCCAACCATATCCCGGAGGATCTGATGACAAATGGTGCCTACTACGCCTTCCAGCGGCTGGGGGAGTATTACCACCTGGGCAATTTCTTTGTGATCGTCTACGCGCTGACCAATCTGGTGGGACAGTTTTCCGTGATGGTGCTCTCCATCGACGCGCCGCTGCGGATGCTGCTTGAGAGCGCAGACCGGGACTATATCCCGGAAAAAATGTTTGTGAAAAATGAAAATGGGGCGTATACTAATGGTCATAAGCTGGTCATGGCCATTGTGGCCGTGCTGATCGTGGTCCCGGCCTTTGGAATCAAGAACGTGGACGTCCTGGTGCGCTGGCTGATCAAGGTGAACTCCGTGTGCATGCCCCTGCGCTACCTCTGGGTGTTCGTGGCCTACATTGCCTTAAAGCGGGCGGGGGACAAGTTCCCGGCCGCGTACCGCTTTGTGCGGGGCAGAGGGCTGGGGGTATTTTTCGGCGCCTGGTGCTTTATCTTCACGGCCTTTGCCTGCATCACGGGTATTTACTCGGAGGACCCGTTCCAGCTTGTGCTCAATATCGTCACCCCCTTTCTGCTGGTGGGCCTGGGCTTTATTCTGCCCCGGATGGCCAGGAGAGAGAGGCAGGGATAGCGCCGGCCCACCCCGCCGCTTTGGCGAAAATTAAAGGAGAGTTGACAAATGGATGAGAGACAGACCACAAGGAAAATAACGGAGAAACTGCTGAGGTTTCTGGAGGACAGCCCCACCAGCTTCCACGCGGTGGCCAATATGGCCGCGCGCCTTCGGGAGGCGGGCTTTGAGGAGCTGCAGGAGGCGGAGCGCTGGCAGCTGAGTGCCGGGGGAAGCTATTTCGTCACCCGCAACATGTCCTCGCTGATCGCGTTTAAGGTTCCGGGAAAGGATTTTTCCGGATTCCAGATCATTTCCAGCCACAGCGATTCCCCCACCTTTAAGATTAAGGAAAACCCGGAGATGGAGGTGGAGCACCACTATGTGAAGCTGAACGTGGAGAAGTACGGCGGCATGCTGTGCGCTCCCTGGTTTGACCGGCCCCTGTCCATCGCCGGGCGTCTGGTGGTCCGGGAATGCGGCGGTCTGCGGACAAAGCTGGTGAACATTGACCGGGACCTGGTGATGATCCCCAATCTGGCCATCCACATGAACCGCCAGGTCAACGACGGCTACGCCTACAACGCCCAGTCGGATATGCTGCCCCTGTACGGCTCGGAGGCTGCTGCGGGCACCCTGATGAAAATCATTGCAAAGAGCGCCGGCGTGGCTGAGGAGGACATTCTGGGCCACGACCTTTACCTGTACAACCGCATGAAGGGCTCGATCTGGGGCGCTGAGGAGGAGTTCTTCTCCTGCGGCCGCATCGACGACCTGCAGTGCGCCTTCGGCTCTCTGGAGGGATTTCTGGCGGGCGGGCATCCGGACAGCGTGTCCGTTCACGCTGTGCTGGACAATGAGGAGGTGGGAAGCACCACCAAGCAGGGCGCGGCTTCCACGTTCCTGTCCGACACGTTGAAGCGCCTGAACGCTGCCCTGGGAAGAAGCGAGGAGCAGTACCTGACCGCTCTGGCCTCCAGCTTCATGGTTTCCGCGGACAACGCCCACGGCGTGCACCCAAACTATGCGGACAAGGCGGACCCCACCAACCGCCCCTATTTGAACGGCGGCATCGTGGTGAAGTTCAACGCCAACCAGAAGTATACCACGGACGCGGTTTCAGCGGCTGTGTTCCGGGACGTCTGCGTGCGCGCCGGCGTGCCGGTTCAGACCTTCACCAACCGCTCCGACATGGTGGGCGGCTCCACCTTGGGAAATATTTCCAACACACACGTGGCCCTGAACACGGTGGACATCGGACTGCCGGAGCTGGCGATGCACTCGCCCTACGAGACCGCGGGCGTGCGGGACACGGAGTACCTGATCCGGGCGGCCGCGCAGTTCTTCTCCACCAGCCTGAAGGCGGAGGGGGACGGGAGCTACCGGGTTGTTTCATAGGTCTTTAGAGAATCAGTGTTTATGCGCGCAAATGAGCGGGCAGGCGCCCTTGCGGCCATTGTGGCTGCGGGGCGCCTGTCGCGTTTTTTCAGGTAAAAGGGCGCGTTTACACCTGGAGCGTTTTTTGCAATGGGAAGCAACGGCGCTTGTTATGGATTTAAAGTCAAAGGGATCCGGGGTACGCCTGCGGCTTTTTTCATTGCCCGGACTGCCGCCGGTATGGTATAATGACGGCAGATTAGATTCATGCGGGCCACGGCGGATGAACTGGCCGGACAAGGAAGCCACGTTTCCCTTTGGCGGCCGCAAAAAGAACGGAGGAGCCTTCACATGCGAAAAAAGGAGTGCGAAATTTCGGAGCAGGAGTGTGATCGGCACGGCGCGGGTATGGGAGCGGAAGGCTTGGAATTTTCCGGATGCGGCCCTGGACGGCACGGCGGTGATGGCCCTGGAAGCGGAAGCGATGGCCGCAAAGGAGGGGCGGTGAAGGGCGGTATCAATCAAATTACCGTGTTCCCCGTCAAAACGCCCTACGGATATGAGGAGCAGTATCTGGCGGTGGACGGCGTGCCCGTCACCGAACTGCTGGAGGATTTTGTGAGGGAGAGCGGGGACGGCGACCTAAAGCGGTTCGGCTCCATGAAAGGCCTCTGCCCGGCCTGGGGATCGGGGCTGCAAAATCGGGGGGAGATCCGCTATATTCACACGCTGCTGTGGCGCGATTTGCCGGTGAACCTGCCCATTCTGGTCTGTGAGGACGATCTGGACTTAAGCTGCATCGTGATCGTGGCCGCGGTGCGCAAGGCGGAGGAGATTGTGTTCTGGGACCGGATCGGGTATGTGGATCACCGGGAGGAGGATTCCAAACAGGAAAAGGCGTCGGGAATTCTCTGCCTGGAGGCCTACACGGATGAGGACTGGGCAAAATACGGAGATAACATCGCGCTGGAGCGGCCGGACAGCCGTGAGTGGCGCCAGTGGATCTCACGGAACTGGGACGAGGAGCTTTACCGGCGCAGGATGAACTACACGCTGCCGTACTGCCAGGATGAGCGGCACATTGTGTGGCTGGGGGAGACGGGATATGCCTTCGACCGCGGCGCGTACGAGGACTGCATCCGGTTTTATGAGAGAGAGCTGGGCGGGGTTTTAGAGCGCGGGGAAGAGGGCGTTTGACAGAATGGTGCCTGTGCCGCTTCAGCAATATCAGGCTGCGACGGATGAACGAGGAGTATTTGAAAATGGGAAATTTTGACACAGAAGGAATTTTAAAAGCTGCAGAGAGCCAGGCGGCAAAGCAGGGACGCGTTTTGGACTACAGCGACGGGAGCATCGCGGTTTTAGATGAGCTGCTGGAGTTCTACCGGGAATACTTTGAGGAAAACCAGCTGAGCGAACAGACGGTATGGAATCTGGCGGTGCTGTTTGGAACCTATCTGGGCGAGGCGCTGCTGCGAAACGGGCTGGCCGAACAGGGATACGGCTGGCAGCTCACCGGTGACGGCCTGCCGGTGCTGGAAAAGGACAGCGCCAATCAGATGTCCCCCATCACAAAGGCGGAAAAGCGCATCAAAAATGGCCCGGTGGACAGCGTCAAATCCTTCTACGACGTGGCGAAGGTGATTGCGGAGGGAAAATTGATTCCGGGAAAGCGGGAGAAGAGGCCGGATACCCGGACGGACGGGGAGGAAGCGACGTGAAGGTGCGTGTATGCGATCCGGTAAAGGGGCGGTATTTTAAGTCGGAGGTCTATGCCCTGGTCAACACGGGCTGGTATGAGCGCAGGCTGGTTCGGATTCCGGGGGAAAATGGTGGCTGCATGAAATTTTTCGACTACCTGGACCGGAGGGGCGGCGGGAGCAGTCCGGCTCTGATCAACACCATTGTTCCGGGGGAGCATCCCGATTGGATACGGCGCAGTTCCGGGAATGTGGACACGCGGATCGCGGGCTTTGAGCGCGGGCTGCCGGAGCAGATGAAATTTTTTGAGTACATCGGGGTGTCCTGGCTGTTTGAAGAGACCGGGCTGCTGGCACGGCTGCTGGAGGGCGAGGCTGTGCCGGTTTTGGGCAGCCCTTTTGAGCGCAGGCTCTACACCTGCGATGAGGAGGGCTGGAATTACGTTGAGACGGAGGAGGATGCGCGCCGCCTGTTCTGCGAGACAAGCGGGTTTCACGACAGCCTGCTGCGGGAGCTTCACTACGTCAGCGGCGCTCACGGCAATGCGGACGGCACCGTGTGTCCGGTGGACGATGCCAGGCGGGTGGTCATGGAGTTTGACTGCCAGTGGAGTCCGGGGGTGGAGCTGGTGTTCGAGGGGGTGACCGCCTTAAACCTGCGGCCTGCCGGGGACAATTATATGTCGGAGCTGTACGGGGCCAGCCTCCGGGTGGCGGAGGCGCAGGTGTTTTTTGCCGACTCCGAGGGCGTGCGGGAATTTCCGCCCGACTGTGGCACATGGGTATCGTCCTACAGCCTTCGCTGGCGTTTCCGCCCAGACGGCGGACGGGAGGAAGCGCTTAAAAATCCGTCGGCACTCAGGAGGTAAAAAATGAAAGGGTATATCACACCGGTTCTGGCAGTCCTGGCAGCTTCTTTGGGGATCTGGGGCCTCTTCCGCCTGGTCGGGATGATCAGAAAGGCGGCGTACAGCGCGAAGGTTCTGAAACGGGTTCTGGAGCGCCAGGCGGATATGTTGGAGGAAACGCCCAAGTCCGTTTCAGGCATGACCAGGGTATTCCTGCCGCAGATTCAGCGGGATTTCCCGGAATTCAACTGGAAGGAGTTCCAGCAAAAGACGGAAAATATGGTAAAGTCGGCGCTGCGGGCTATCGACGCCCGGGACCAGGCGCTGCTGGAGAGCGCCTCGGAGGAGCTGCGCCGCCAGATTGCGCTGAGGGTGGCTGAGCTTAAAAGCAGCGGGCAGCGGGAGTATTTCAGGGATATAACCGTACACCAGACGGAGATCGCCCACTACCGGAAGGAGGGCGGCACCTGCGTGATCCTGGTGCAGTCCGCCGTGGGCTGCCTGCACTACATAGAGAGCGCCGCGGGGGAGCTGGTGTCCGGCAGCCGGGAGCGGAAGGTGCAGACCAAGTACAACACGGAGCTGGTCTACATCCAGGATACGGCGCTGCTGAACCATAACGCCACCGCGGTGGGGGTTACCTGCCCCAACTGCGGCGCGCCTGTGACCCGCCTCGGCAGCAAGTTCTGCGAGTACTGCGGCTCCGGGCTGCGGGAGATCAGCATCCGCGTCTGGTCCTTAAACAAGATCACGGAGATTCCGTAGGGAGCCGGACAGCGATTCCCGTCGCCCGGGATTCGGCAAAACGGGCCCGTAATCCCTTCCGCGCGCAGAAAATGTACGCGGATCAGATTCAACAACAATTATTTGTATTTGCCGGTTGAGTTTGATATAATGTAGGCAGGCAAAAAACAGAGTATTCGGGCAGCGCGGGCGACGCGTCGCCGGACGAAGAAAATTGCCGCAGGAGGGGGAGCGCTAATGAAGCTTGATTCCCTTTATCTCGATCGGGACAGAACCGGGCAGGGGGCGTCCCTTTATTCAACGGCTGTCAAAGGACAGCAGGGGCGCATTTTGTGCACGATTTACACCGCCGGTGGAAAAGGTATGCATCCTGTATTGATTTTCACCCACGGCTACCCCGGACATGAAAAGAATCTGGATTTAGCCCAGTCCCTCAGGCGGATGGGCTTTCATTCTGTTGTGTTTTTTTATCGGGGAAGCTGGGGGAGCGAAGGTGAGTTTTCATTTAACGGCAGCATCAAGGACACACAGGCCGTACTGGATTTTGTGCTGACGGATACGCAGCACGGATTTGATAAAAAGAACATATTTTTCATTGGACACAGCTTGGGCTGCATAACGGCGGCCCGCATGATTGCCCTTTACCCGGAGGTGAGGGGCGGCGTGTTTTTAGCGCCCTGTGATTTTGGGAAGATGTACCTGCTGGGCAAGGGCGGCAAGAGCTACAGCCAGAGCATCGCCAGCACCATCGAGGAGGGGATCCCCTATGTAAACGGTACGGACAGCGAAACGCTCATCCGTGAGATCAAGGAGAATCTGGATACGTTTTCCATTGAGCCCTATATCGAGGAGCTGGCTAAGAAGCCGATCCTGTGGATCAGCAGCCCCGAGGACGAGGTGGTCTCGGAGCAGGCCGGCACCCTGTCCTTTATGCAGAAGCTCAAAAAATATCCCGACAACCGAATCCAGTGGCACCGGGTGGCATCGGACCACTATTTTTCCAATATACGCGTTCAGATATCCATGAAGATCGCCAACTTCCTGCTGGAAAATATTGAGCACAGCAGGTCGCGTTTTAACTATACCTCCTTTGAGGAGGAGCTGATATATCTGATCAGGCAAAATCTCTCCACCGTGTCGCTGGGTCATGTGGCGGAATATTTCCAGGTAAGCGTTCCCTATGTGAGCGAGCTGATCAGGCAGATAACCGGGCACAGCTTTACGGACCTGGTGCTCAAAATCAGGATGGAGGAGGCGGGACGGCTTTTAGCGGGCAGCGCCCTCCCGATAGCGGACATCACGAAGCTGTCCGGCTATCAGGAGGCCTCCTACTTTATGAAGGTGTTCAAGAAATATTACGGCTGCACTCCGACTCAGTACCGGGTCGGCGCGCAGGGGACTGTGCGGCAAGCAGCCCCTGAAGAAACTCCGTCACATATCCCGTCACCGTCAGCCGGTAATCGGAAAAAAAGTGATCCGTAGGAAATTCCATGCTTTTAAGCATAGTCCCTCCTTCCGCCAGGATCGCATCTATGAGAGGACGGCAATGATAAAGCCCGGGCGTGCAGGTGTCCAGCGTTCCCGTAATACAGAAAAGGGGTTTCTGCGCCAGCAGCCCGGCCACGTTTTCAAGGCAAAGCTGTTGGCTGTACGTTTCCGCCTCGCGCAAAAGGGCCTCCCCTGTGACGCCGTTCAGCCATTGGGCACTGTCCTCCAGCACGTTTCTGATATTCTCAGCCATTTTTTTATTCTGAAGGTAAATCCGGCCGATCCGTCCGATATCGCAGGGCATAAGCAGGACTCCGCCCCTTATTTCCCGTCGCCTGGCAGTCAGCTGGCCGCAGACAAAGCCTCCCAGGCTATGTCCCACCGCGTAAATATGATCCCTGTCAAACCCGTAGGTCTCGTCTTTCAGGACAAAGTCCAGGACGGTTTGCGCATCCTCCAAGTCATTTCTGAGAGAATAGCTCCCATCGCTGCCCCAGTTTCCGCTGTAATGAAAGGTTATGACATGAAAACCGCTTCTGCGCAGGGCCTGGGCCAGGTCAAAATTCTGTTCGCAGCCGGGGATTCCGTGAAGAAGAATGACGGTTGGATGGACCCCGGGGCCTTCTGCGGTATACAGCACGGAGAGGAGCCGGCCGCGCCTGCCCGGTATGATGATTCCGCACAGATCCGGACGCTTGGCGCAGGCTCCATAGTGTTTTTCATACAATTGTATTCTATCGTCCATATCACGGCTCTCTTTCTGCCTCAGCCAGCGCAGCGGCGTTGCCGCTTTCGTGATTCAATCCCTTCTTGTACCAGTCCTTTCCGTACAGGGCTCTGGTAACCAGCATGGAGGCCACGGTATCGCCGCAGGAGTTGATCAGCGTACATCCGGCATCGAAGAGCTGGGTCATCATCATCAACACGGGCAGGGCGATGGACGGAAAGCCAAAGGAGGAGATGATCATCGTCTCCATGGCCGCGCCGCCTCCGGGTACGGACGAGACCGCCACGGAACCGCACACCGCGATAACCAGCGCAAAGATGTAGTCGCCGATGCTGTTTAAGGGATGCCCAAAGAGCGTGCAGCAGAGGACAATTTCATAGATTGTCGCAATACAGGCTCCGTCCATATGGCAGGTTGCCCCCACGGGTACGACCACGGAGCTGACCTCCCTGGGTACGCCCAGTTTGTCACAGGCGTCCATCTGCAGCGGCAGGGAAGCGGCGGAGGACCTTGTACCTAAGGCGGTCAGCGCGGGCGTCAGAATGTTTTTAAAGAAATTTTTCACGCCCCAGGAGCCGGCGGCCAGAAAGGCGTACAAGCCCAGGAAAACGAAAAAGTAGAGTATGGCCGCCGGGTAATAAATCAGAAGGCCCCTTCCGTAGCTCTTGAGAAGGTCCGGTCCGTAGATTCCCGTCAGGTTTGCAAAGTAGGCCATCAGGCCGATGGGAGCCAGCTTCATCAGCAACGCCACCATTTTGTAAAATACCAGCGACATATCGCTTAACCAGCCGGCTACGGCTCGCCCCTTCTCCCCAAGGGTTGAAACCGTGATGCCGAAAAAGATGGTGAACACAATCAGCGCCAGGATATGGCTTCTGGATATGACTTCCGAGAAATCCCCCACTGTGAACGTATTTACAATCTGGTCGCTCACGCTGGCGGCTGCCGTCTCGATGGCGGTCTCGGCGGTGCCCATCTGTACCGAGGTATCCACGCCGAAGATGCCGGTCACAATAAACATATAGATACCGGCCAGCCCCGCGGTCACGATAAAGATACCGATGGTTAACCCCAGCATCTTTCCAACGCGGCTGGTGTCGCCGATATTTGCGATGGAACTGGAGATGGAAAAGAAAATTAGCGGAACCAGAAGGACGAACAGCATATTCAGCCATATCTGTCCGATGGGATACAGAAATGCGGCCTTCTCCCCCAGCACCAGCCCGATAATCGCTCCAAAAATGACAAACGCGATCAGGATCAGCGGTTCTCGGTAGGACGATTTGATTTTTTCGGTTTTTGCAGCCATAAAAATTTCCTCCTTCATATCATCTTTGCTTTTTGTTTTAACGCTACCTTCAGTATAGAAATTCGAAATTGCTTTTTCAATCAACACTTTCAGGATTGGCACTGTAATATTTTAAGGTGTGGAAATGATTGTTGACCGGCGGTCATATTTCTGTCCGGCCGTTGCCGGCCATTTGCATTTTCCGCAGTTGTCATGTATAATAGTGAAATCAATTCGGCTGTGCCGAAGCAGATGGACAGGTGACGCAGGTGGGGCAGAGATTTGCCAATGTTATCATAGATATATCCCACGAGAACGTGGACCGGACCTTTCAGTACCGGGTTCCGGAGGAACTTAAGGACCGGCTTAAGGCCGGGCAGCAGGTGTACATTCCCTTTGGGGCGGGCAATTCCCGGCGCAAGGGCTATGTGGTGGAGCTGACCGACCGGGCGGAGTACGATGAGCGCAAATTAAAGGAGATCGCTGGGGTTGTGCCGGGGAGTGTGCCCGCGGAATCCCAGCTTATTTGGCTTGCCTGGTGGATGAAGGAGCGCTACGGCTCCACCATGAACCAGGCGCTCAAAACCGTGCTTCCGGTGAAGCAGAAGGTGAAGGAGGCACCGCGGCGCCAAATCCGCTGTCTGCTGGCCGGGGAGGAGCTTGACCGGGCCCTTTCGGAGGCGGAGCGCAGGCACTACAAGGCCAGGGTCCGGCTTCTTGCGGCCTTTAAGGAGGAGCCGGTGATCCCCTACGAGGCTGCGGCAGGCCAGCTGAACCTGACGGCGGCCGCCTTAAAGCCCATGGAGGAGGCGGGGATGATCGCCGTGGAGGTGATCGCCCGCTACCGCAATCCCCTGGAGGAGATGCAGCGGCTGGCGGTGGGAAGCCAGAATTTAAACCAGGGCAGGGTGGCTTTAAACCAGGAGCAGCGGCAGATTGTGGACTCCATTTCCGGTGAGTACGATCAGGGCCTGCGGAAAACCTACCTGATCCACGGCATCACCGGCAGCGGCAAGACAGAGGTCTACATGGAGCTGATCGCCCACGTGCTGGCCCAGGGGCGGCAGGTGATCGTGCTGATCCCCGAAATTTCCCTGACCTGGCAGACGGTGATGCGCTTTTACCGGCGGTTCGGAGACCGGGTGTCGGTGATGAATTCCCGGCTGTCCGCCGGGGAGCGATACGACCAGTATGAGCGGGCCAGAACCGGGAATATTGATATTATGATCGGCCCCCGCTCGGCCCTGTTCGCGCCCTTTGAGCGCCTGGGTCTCATTATCATCGACGAGGAGCACGAGAACGCCTACAAAAGCGAGCTGTCCCCCCGCTACCACGCCAGGGAGGTGGCGGCTGAGCGGGCCGGGATAAATGGGGCCAGCCTGGTGCTGGGCTCAGCCACGCCCTCCCTGGAGTCTTACACCAGGGCCTTAAAGGGAGAGTACCGGCTGTTTACCCTGAATCGGCGGGCCAAGGCGGACAGCGCCCTGGCCGGTACGGAGATTGTGGATCTGCGGCAAGAGCTGCAGGAGGGCAACAAGTCCATTTTCAGCCGCAGGCTGCAGGGGCTGATGGAGGACCGGCTCCAAAAGGGGCAGCAGATCATGCTGTTCATCAACCGCCGTGGATACGCCAATTTCGTGTCCTGCCGCTCCTGCGGGGAGGCCATGCGCTGCCCCCACTGCGACGTGACCCTGACGCTGCACCGGAACGGGCAGATGATGTGCCATTACTGCGGCTACACGGTGCCCCAGCCCAAGGTCTGTCCGGCCTGCGGCTCGCCCTATATCGCCCCCTTCGGCACGGGCACCCAGAAGATCGAGGAGATGACCCGCCAGATGTTCCCTGCGGCCAGGGTGCTGCGGATGGACCTGGACACCACGTCGAAGAAGGGCGGGCACCAGGAGATTCTCTCCTCCTTTGCCAGGGGGGAGGCGGATATCCTGATCGGCACCCAGATGATCGTCAAGGGCCACGATTTCCCCAATGTGACCCTGGTGGGCGCGCTGGCCGCGGATTTGTCCCTCTATGCGCCGGACTACCGCTGCGGCGAACAGACCTTTGCCCTGCTGACCCAGGCCGCCGGCCGGGCCGGCAGGGCAAAGGAGGCGGGGACGATGGTGATCCAGACCTACCAGCCGGACCACTATGCGGTGCTGACGGCTTCCAGGCAGGACTACCGCGCCTTCTACGACCAGGAGATGGCCTTCAGGCGGCTGCTGGGCTACCCGCCCGCCGTGGGCCTGCTGATCATCCAGCTCTCATCGGCGGACGAGGCCCTGCTCACCGCGGGGGCACAGCGGCTGGCGGAGCGCATCCGCGGGGGCTGCGGGGAGGGCGCGCCGGCTGCCCCGGTTCCCCCGGTGCAGTTCATCGGGCCGGTCAACGCGACGGTATACAAAGTTAATGATATTTATAGAAAAATTTTATATATAAAGCACGAAAATTATGATATACTGATAAAGATTAGGAAAAATTCCGAGGAATTTATAAAGGGCGCGGAGGAGCTTAAAAACATGTCCGCCCAGTACGATTTAACATAAGCAAAAGGAGACTATGAGGATGGCAATTCGACAGATCAGAACCATTGGAGATGAAATTTTGAGAAAGCAGTGCAAGCCGGTGAAGGAGATGACGCCCCGGACGGCGCAGCTGATTGAAGATATGTTTGAGACCATGTACGAGGCCAACGGCGTGGGACTGGCCGCCCCCCAGGTGGGCATCCTGAAGCAGCTGGTGGTGATCGACGTGGACGACGGCAACCAGTACGTGCTGATCAACCCCGAGATCACGGAGACCGAGGGGAGCCAGTCCGGCTCCGAGGGCTGCTTAAGCGTGCCGGGCAAGTCCGGCATCGTGACCCGCCCCATGCACGTGAAGGTGAAGGCGTTCAATGAGAACATGGAGCCCTACGAGCTGGAGGGCGAGGGGCTTTTGGCCCGGGCTATCTGCCACGAGTGCGCGCACTTAAAGGGAGAGCTTTACGTGGATATCGTGGAGGGCGAGCTGATGGACGTGGGAGCCGACGAGGAGGAGATCACGGAGGAAGCGTAAAGCGCTCCGGTGCCAGGAAGGAAGGTGCAGATTTATGCGGATTATATTTATGGGAACGCCGGATTTTTCCGTGCCCACGCTGAGAGCGCTGGTGGAGGGCGGCCATGAGGTGATCGCCGTGGTGACCCAGCCGGATAAGCCCAAGGGGCGCGGCAAGGCCGTGCAGATGACGCCGGTGAAGGAGCAGGCCCTGGAGTACGGGATTCCCGTCTATCAGCCTGTGAAGGTGCGTGACCCGCTCTTTGTGCAGACCGTGGCCGAGCTGAAGCCCGACGTGATCGTGGTGGTGGCCTTTGGCCAGATTATCCCCAAATCGATTCTGGATATGCCCAAGTACGGCTGCGTTAACATCCACGCCTCGCTGCTGCCCAGGTACCGGGGCGCGGCTCCGATCCAGTGGGCGGTGATCGACGGGGAGAAGGAGAGCGGCATCACCACCATGATGATGGCGGAGGGCCTGGACACCGGCGATATGCTGGAGAAAACGGTGCTGCCCCTGGATGAGAAGGAGACGGGCGGCAGCCTGCACGATAAGCTGAGTCTGGAGGGCGGGAAGCTGATCCTGTCCACGCTGCGAAAGCTGGAGGACGGCACGGCGGTCCCCACGCCTCAGACGGAGGAAGGCACCTGCTACGCCAAGCGCCTGACCAAGGAGCTGGGGGATGTGGACTGGAGCGCGGCCGCGGCTTCCATCGAGCGCCTGATCCGGGGGCTGAACCCCTGGCCCAGCGCCTACACCTGCTGGAACGGGAGGACTGTAAAGCTCTGGGCTGCGGAGGTGATGGAGGGCGCTGCTGCTTCTGCCCGCCCGGGACAGGTGGTAAAGAGCGATAAGCACAGCCTTCTGGTGCAGACCGGGGACGGCATCCTGTCCATCCGGGAATTACAGATGGAAGGCAAAAAGCGCATGGACGTGGAGTCCTTTCTCAGGGGATATCCCGTGCCGGAGGGCGCTGTATTTGAGAGGAGAATGACTAATTCATGATGTACCCGATGTTTTATTTTGATCCCACCTATGTGTTGATTCTGATCGGACTTTTGCTGTCCATGGCTGCCTCAGCCAAGGTGAATTCCACCTACGCCAGGTACGCCAGAGTGGGAGCCCGCTGCGGCATGACCGGTGCGGAGGCGGCCAAGCGGCTTCTGAACTCCCAGGGCATCTACGACGTGACCGTGCGCCGGGTGCCCGGCAAGCTGACGGACCATTACGATCCCAGGACTAAGACGGTGAACCTGTCGGAGTCTGTGTACGGCTCCACCTCCATCGCGGCCATCGGCGTGGCGGCCCACGAGTGCGGCCATGCCATGCAGGACGCGGGAGATTACGTCCCCTTAAAGCTCAGGGGCGCGCTGGTGCCTGCGGCGAATCTGGGCGCGCAGATTTCCTGGCCCCTGATCCTGATCGGCGTGCTGATTTCCGGCGGCTCCAGCTCCATACTGATCACGCTGGGGATTCTGCTGTTTTCGCTGTCCGTGCTGTTTCAGCTGGTGACTCTGCCGGTGGAGTTTAACGCTTCCAGCAGGGCGGTGCATCTTCTGGACCGCACCGGAATTCTGGCGGGGCAGGAGGTCGGACAGACCAGACAGGTGTTGAGCGCGGCGGCCCTGACCTACGTGGCGGCAGCGGCGGCGTCCATTTTACAGCTGCTGCGGCTGTTGATCCTGTTCGGCGGCAGAAGGCGCAACGACTAGACAGAGGGGGCGGAGTATGGCAAAGCGTACGGACAGAGGTCTGGAAAACCGGGAGATTGTCCTGGATATTTTAATGGAGGTGCTGGAGCGCGGCAGCTTTGTGCACGTGGTGCAGAGACAGGCACTGGACAAGTACCAGTATCTGGAAAAAGCGGACCGCGCCTTCATCACCCGCCTGACCGAGGGCACACTGGAGTATCTGATCCAGATCGATTTTATTATAAATCAATATTCTAAGACCAAGACGCAGAAGATGAAGCCGGTGATCCGCAATCTTCTGCGGCTTAGCGTTTACCAGATCCTGTACATGGACCGGGTCCCGGACTCGGCGGTGTGCAACGAGGCGGTGAAGCTGGCCGCGAAACGGCGGTTTGAGGGCCTGAAGGGCTTTGTGAACGGCGTGCTGCGGACCATTGCCAGGGAGAAGGAAAAGCTTACCTTCCCGGAGCCCTGGCTGGAGCTCTCCCTTCCCCGGTGGATGTACGAGATGTGGGCCGGGAAGTACGGCCCGGACACGGCGGCTGCCATGGGAAAAGCGTTTCTGAGCGACAAAAAGACCACGGTGCGCTGCAATCTGCGGGCCCTGCGCCGAGAGTTCCCGGGGATATCAAAGGAGGAAGCCTGGGAGCGCGCGGCAGAGGACCTGCGGGAGCAGGGGGCGGAGGCGGCGTCCCTGGGAGGCGGCTTGTTCTACCTGTCCGGGTACGACCGGCTGGAGGACTTGTCCGCCTTTGGAAAGGGCTGGATTCAGGTCCAGGACGCCTCCTCGGCCCTGGTGGGTGAGCTGGCCGCCCCTGAGAAGGGCGATTACGTCATCGACGTCTGCGCCGCGCCCGGCGGCAAGAGCTTACATATTGCGGACCTGCTGGAGGGCACGGGCACTGTGGAGGCCAGGGATCTGACCTTCCAGAAGGCGGAGCTGATCGAGGAAAACATCCGGCGCTGCGGGCTTGAGAATGTCCGCGCGGTGGTGATGGACGCGCTGGAGGAGGACGGGGAATCTGTGGAGAAGGCCGATATCCTCATCGCGGACCTGCCCTGCTCCGGCCTGGGAATCCTGGGGAAAAAGCCGGACATCAAACAGAACATGACCCCGGAGAAGCTGGGGGAGCTGGCTAAGCTCCAGCGGCAGATTCTGTCCGTGGTGTGGCGCTATGTGAAGCCGGGCGGGCGCCTGATCTACAGCACCTGCACCGTGGATTCACAGGAAAACGAGGAGAACGCCAGGTGGTTTGCCGGGAGCTTCCCCTTTGAGCCGGTGGACCTGCGCCCGGTTCTGGGGGAACGGTTTGAGGCGGACTCACTGAGGGACGGCTGGATTCAGTTCCTGCCGGGGGTTCATCCCATGGACGGCTTTTTCATCTCGGTATTTACCCGCAAGAAGGCTTGAACAGGCCTTGCAATCATATGATATAAGCGCATTAGGAGTGTATATGTTGGATTTAAAGGACCACAACGGAAAAACAGACATCAAGTCCATGACGCCGGAGGAACTGGAGGCGCTGCTGAGGGAAATGGGCGAGAAGCCCTTCCGGGCCAAGCAGATTTACGACTGGCTCCACGTCAAGCTGGCGGAACGGTTTGAGGAGATGACCAGCATCTCAAAGGAACTTCAGAGGAAGCTGGACGAGACCTGCTCCGTCACCTGCCTGCGGGTGGTGGACGAGAAAATTTCCCGGATCGACGGCACCAGAAAGTATCTCTTCGCCCTGGAGGACGGCAATATTATCGAGAGCGTGTGGATGCAGTACCACCACGGAAATTCCGTGTGTATCTCCTCCCAGGTAGGCTGCCGCATGGGCTGCCGCTTCTGCGCCTCCACCCTGGACGGGCTGGCGCGGAACCTGCGCCCGTCGGAGATGCTGGACCAAATCTACCGGATCCAGCGCATCACGGGGGAGCGGGTTTCCAACGTGGTGGTGATGGGCTCCGGGGAGCCCCTGGACAATTACGACAACCTGGTGCGGTTTGTCCGCCTGATCTCCCACGAGAAGGGGCTCAACATCAGCCAGCGGAACCTGACGGTCTCCACCTGCGGCCTGGTGCCGGAGATTCGCAGTTTGGCGGAGGAAGGGTTTCAGATCACCCTGGCCCTGTCCCTCCACGCGCCCAACGACGAGGTGCGCAAAACCCTGCTGCCCATCGCCAACCGCTACGGCTTAAAGGATGTGCTGGCGGCCTGCCGGTATTATTATGAGCAGACGGGGCGGCGGCTGACCTTTGAGTACAGCCTGGTCCGCGGGGTGAACGACAACCTGCGTGAGGCCGCGGCCCTGGCAAAGCTGATCCGCCACGAGCACGGCCATGTGAACCTGATCCCGGTGAATCCCATCAAGGAGCGGGATTATGTGCAGTCAGGCCAGAAGGAAATCCAGGATTTTAAAAATCTGCTTGAAAAAAACGGTATAAATGTTACCATTAGAAGAGAGATGGGCCGCGATATAGGCGGCGCCTGCGGCCAGCTGCGCAAGAGCTTCCTGGAGGAGGAAAAGGCGGAGGGACGGCAGCAGGGGGAGACCACAGAAAGGAGCGGGGAATAACCATGGAAAGCTATGCATTGACCGACGTGGGAAGGGTCCGCGCCATGAATCAGGATTATATTTACGCCTCGCCGGAGCCGGTGGGCACGCTGCCCAACCTCTTTTTGGTTGCGGACGGCATGGGCGGCCACCGGGCGGGGGATTATGCCTCCCGCTATATGGTGGAAAATTTGGTGATTTATCTGAACAAGCACAGGGGAAACGGCGTGGTGGGCCAGCTGAAAAACGCCATCGACCAGGTGAACCGGGGGCTTTACCAGGAGTCCTTGAGCCAGGAGGAGTTTTACGGCATGGGCTGCACCCTGGTGGCCGGCGTGGTGGAGGACAACACCCTCTACGTGGCCAACGTGGGGGACAGCCGCCTGTATCTGATCCACGGCAATCTGATCCACCAGGTGACCAGAGACCACTCCTATGTGGAGGAGATGGTGGCCATGGGCCAGATGGAGCGGGACAGCGCCGCCTATAACCGCCAGAAGAACATTATTACCAGGGCCATGGGCATCAGCGAAGCCGTGGACACGGACTTTTTCGAGGTGGATCTGGAGCCGGGGGATTACTTCCTGCTCTGCTCCGACGGCCTGACCAACATGGTGGAGGACCGTGATATCTGCCGCATTGTCTCAGGGCCGGGCACGATGCGGGAAAAGGCCTCCGCCCTGATTGCGGAAGCCAACCGGCGCGGAGGAAACGACAACATTGCGGTGGTTCTGGTGAAGCCCCTGGAAAGCGGGGTGACCACATGATCTTAAGCAATGGAACATTTTTGCAGGACCGCTACGAGATTCTGGACCGCATCGGGTCCGGCGGCATGTCCGACGTGTACAAGGCCCAGTGCCACACCTTGAACCGTCTGGTGGCCATCAAGGTGCTGAAGGAGGAGTTCACCTCCGACGATACCTTTGTGAAGAAATTCAAGATGGAGGCCCAGGCGGCGGCCCGTCTGTCCAACCCCAATATCGTCAATGTCTACGACGTTGTGGACGAGGGGAAGCTGCACTATATTGTGATGGAGCTGGTGGACGGCATCACCCTCAAGCAGTACATTGCCAAAAAGGGCAAAATGGAGACCAAGGAAGCCATAGGCGTGGCCCTCCAGGTGGCCAAGGGAATCGCCGCCGCCCATGAGAGCCATATTATTCACCGGGATATCAAGCCCCAGAACATCATCATCAGCCGGGACGGCAAGGTGAAGGTGGCGGACTTTGGCATCGCCAGGGCGGTCTCAGCCCAGACGGCGGGAGCACAGGCCGTGGGCTCTGTCCACTACATTGCGCCGGAGCAGGCCAAAGGCCAGGCCTGCGATGCGCGCAGCGACATCTATTCCTTTGGAATCACCATGTACGAGATGGTCACGGGCCAGGTGCCCTTCCAGGGCGACACCTCCGTGGCGGTGGCCATGGCTCACATTCAGGAGCCGGTCACCCCGCCCGGCAAGTTAAACCCGGAGGTGGGGCGGGCCATGGAGCAGATTATTTTGCATTGTATCCAGAAGGAGCCAAGCCGCCGCTATTCCAGCGTATCGGACGTGATCGCGGATTTGCACAAGGCCATTCTAAAGCCGGATTGCGATCTGATGACGTCTGCGGATGCGCCTGTGGACGAGATGGGGCAGACCAAGACCATGAGCCCGGAGGAGATGCAGAAAATACAGGAGGGCAGCCGCCAGCTCCACAAAAAGGCGGACGTCCAGGAGGAAGAGGGCGAGCAGTCCGCTGAGGAGGAAAAACGCGATCACCATCGCAGAGGCAGGCCTCAAAAGGGACACCGCAAGCCCCAGGAGGCGGACAAAAAAGGCAGGAGCGACGATGTCAGCCGCCAGTTTGAGCGCATTGTGACGGTGATCGGCATCGTGGCGGCGATCATCATTGTGGCGGTGGTGGTGTTCGTGTTCTCAAAGCTAGGCGGCCTGTTCAACCTGGGCAGCGGCGTCCGGCCCACCAGGGAATCCGTGGTCACGGAAGGCCCGGCGCCCGAGGTGACCATCACCAACGACCAGGTCTATGTGCCCAGCGTGCTGGGGATGCCTCAGGATATGGCGGAAGCCAGGCTGAAGGACGAATCCCTGGTGATGAAGGTGATTGGTTCGGAGTATTCGGACAACTACGATCCGGGCCAGGTCATGGCTCAGGACTATGATTCTGGAACAATTGTAAAAAAATGGGATACCATTGGCGTCACCATCAGCAAGGGCAGCGACCGGGTGGACTTAAACGCGTTGAATCTGACGGTTATGACCGGCGCGGCGGCCAAGACGCTGTTGGAGGAAAAAGGGCTGACAGTGGAGTTGAAGCCGGAATACAGCGACAGCGTGCCCAAGGACACGGTGGTGCGCTACAAGCCGGAGGAGGCGAAGGTGGGCGACAGCGTGGAGCTGTACGTCAGCCAGGGGCCCAAGACCGTGGAGGGCCAGGTGCCTCATCTGGTGGGCCAGCCCCAGGAGGCGGCAGTGGCCATGCTGGCGGCCGTGGGATTGCAGCCGGGGGAGGTAACTACTGAGCCCAGCGACACGGTGCCGGCCGGCGTGGTGATCACCCAGTCCGAGATGGACGGCACGATTTTGCCCAAGGGCTCGGTTGTGAATTTTGTGGTCAGCGGCGGCCAGGAGGGAGAGACGACGGATGACGGAGGAAAATACTATCTCAGCTCCATCGACACCACCTGTAACCTGAGCAATTATATCGGCCCGGCCTCCCAGACCAGCAGCGTGCGGGTGGCCATCCGCTTAAAACAGCGGGTCAACAATGAGGACAAATACGAGACCTTAATCGATGCGCGCACCATTGCGGGCAGCCAAACCATTCCCGTCTCCATTTCCAGGATCAAGGGATACTGGGGCGTGGACACCGGCGAGGTGGAGGTGGTGGACGTGAGCAACAACACCGTGATCCAGTCCTACACCGTATCATTTTTCCCAGTGGAGTAGTTCGCATATGACCGGAAAGATTATAAAAGGAATCGCAGGCTTTTACTATGTGCACGACGGAAAGAGCCGGCTGTACGAGTGCAAGGCCAAGGGCGTTTTCCGCAACAAAAAAATAAAACCCCTGGTGGGGGACGACGTGGAGTTCACCGTGCTGGACGAGGGGGAGCTTACCGGCAACATCGACCGCATTCTGCCGCGGAAAAACGCCCTGGTGCGCCCCGCGGCGGCCAATGTGGATCAGGCCATGGTGGTGTTTTCCATCACCCACCCGGCGCCCAACTTGAATCTGCTGGACCGCTTCCTGGTGATGATGGAGCGCCAGCAGGTGCCGGTGGTAATCTGTTTCAACAAGGTGGACCTATGCGGCGGGGAGCTGATGGAGCAGTACGGCGGGATTTACCGTCAGGCTGGCTACGAGGTGGAGTTTATCAGCACCATCGACAAGCGGGGCCTGGATCGGATCAGGGAACGGCTTCAGGGCCGGACAACGGTTTTGGCAGGTCCCTCCGGTGTGGGGAAATCCTCCCTGACCAACGAGCTGTACCCGGCCGCCGCCATGGAAACAGGGGACATCAGCCGCAAGATCGAGCGGGGCAAGCACACCACCCGCCATTCCCAGCTGTTTCACATCGGGGAGGACACGTTCATGATGGACACGCCGGGCTTCAGTTCCATGTATGTGGAGGACCTGGAGGCAGGTGAGCTTAAAGATTATTTTCCCGAGTTCGCGGCCTACGAGGATGGGTGCAAATTTCTGGGCTGCGTTCACGTGGGCGAGAAGGTCTGCGGCGTGAAGGAGGCCTTAAGCCAGGGAAAGCTGGCCAAGAGCCGCTATGAAAATTACCTCCTGATGTACCAGGAGCTGAAGAATAAAAGGAGATATTAGACATGTACATTTTAGCGCCGTCTGTGCTGGCCGCAGACTTTGGAAAACTTGCAGAGGACACCTTGAAAGCCAGGGAGGGAGGAGCGAAGTACCTCCACCTGGACGTGATGGACGGGGCGTTCGTGCCCAGCATCTCTTTCGGGATGCCGGTGATCGCCTCCCTCAGAAGCTACACGGATATGGTGTTTGACGTCCATATGATGGTGGAGGATCCGGGCCGCTATGTGGAAGATATCCGCAGGGCGGGAGCCGACATCATCACGGTTCACCAGGAAGCCTGCACTCACCTGGACCGGGTGATCGGCCAGATCAAGGCTGCGGGAGCCAAAGCGGGAGTGGCCTTAAACCCCGCCACGCCGGTGAGCACTTTGGAATGCGTGCTGGACCAGGTGGACATGGTGCTTGTCATGTCCGTGAACCCTGGCTTTGGCGGGCAGAAGTTTATCCCCTACACCCTGGATAAGGTTCGCGCTCTGCGCAAATACTTTGACGGCAAGGGGCTGTCCACGGACATCCAGGTGGACGGCGGCGTAAACCGCGACACCATCCGCCCGCTGATCGAGGCGGGAGCCAACGTGCTGGTGGCGGGCTCCGCCGTGTTCGGCGGCGACGTGACGGCCAATGTGGAAACATTCATGAATATTTTTAAGGAATATGAGAGATGAGACGATGTCTGGTAATTACCGGCGGAACCATTGACCTGGATTTCGCCGGGTCTTTTTTAAAGACGGAACATTTTGACAAGGTGATCGCCGTGGACGCGGGGCTGGAGCGCGCCATGGCGCTGGGGCTGGAGCCCGACATGATCGTGGGGGATTTCGACACCGTGAAGCCCGGGGTGTTGGAGAAATACCGCAGCATGGAGCATATTATATGGGACGTGCACCAGCCGGAGAAGGACGAGACGGACACGGAACTGGCCCTTCTCCGGGCCCAGGCCATCGGCAGCGACGAGATCGCTGTGCTGGGCGCCACCGGCGGCAGGGCGGATCACATGCTGGGCAATATCCACCTGCTGTTTCCCTGTCTCCAGAAGGGCATCCACGCCTGGCTGGCGGATCCCCAGAACCGCATTTACCTGATCGACGGAGAGCATGAGTTTAGGCGCAGCGCCCTGTGGGGCAAGTATATCTCCTTCCTGCCCCTGACGGAGCGGGTGAACGGGATCACCCTGGAGGGCTTTAAGTACCCGCTGTACGAGAAGGATATCGAGATCGGCACCAGCCTGTGCATCAGCAACGAGCTGACGGGGGAGACCGGGCGCATCACCTTCACGGACGGGGTGCTGATCTGCGTGGAATCCCACGACTGAGGAGCAGGGATAGAGGGAGCCTGTGCTTCCAATACTGGACTGGTTAAAAAAGCGCAAACTGGTTATTTATAACACTCCACTTCCGTGATAGGATAAGGGACAGCAGCAGAGAGCCGCTTTTTGGCACTCCGCCAATGAACGGAAAAAGAGGAGAGAACAGATTATGAAAGCAACCAGTGTCCATGCGGCAAACCACCAGACGGCCTCAGGCCGCAACTATAAAATCGCCCTGACAGGCCTGTTCGCGGCCCTGTCCTATGTGGTGTTCACCTTCCTGCAGATCAAGATCACCCTGCCGGGCGGGGACGCCACCTCCATCCACCTGGGCAACGCGGTCTGCGTGCTGGGCGCGCTGTTGATCGGCGGCACCTACGGCGGGGTGGGCGGAGCCATCGGCATGACCATCGGGGACCTGATGGACCCCATCTATGTGGTGTACGCGCCCAAGACCTTTATTTTGAAGTTCTGTATCGGCTTTATCACCGGCTTTGTGGCTCACCGCATGGGCAAGATCAACCAGATCACGGATCAGGCCCGTCTGCTGCGCTGGGTGATCGCGGCCGCGGTTTGCGGTCTGCTGTTCAACGTGATTTTCGATCCGCTGCTGGGTTACTATTACAAGCTGCTGATCCTGGGCAAGCCCGCTGCGGATTTGATATTAAAGTGGAATATCGCCTCCACCTCGGTCAACGCCGTGACCTCGGCCGTGGCTTCCGTGGCCATCTATATGCCGCTGCGCAGCGCCCTGATTAAAAACGGCATGTTTGCCAGGATGAAATGATCGGGGATCGATGCAAGCTGCAATCGACGGCAGCCGGCAAAGCCGCTGCCGTGCAGGACTGTGAACTGTAATCGCAATAGGAGATTTTATAGATGAGTGAATTTCACCAGAAAAAAGTTGCAATGATCAATGATCTTTCGGGATATGGCCGCTGTTCTCTGACAGTGGCTGTTCCCATTTTATCAGCCATGAAGGTCCAGTGCTGTCCGGTACCTACCTCAATCCTGAGCAACCACACCGGCTTTCCGGTCTATTTTTTTGACGACTACACGGCCAAGCTGCCGGCTTACCTGGAAAAATGGGAGGAGCTGGGCCTGGAGTTCGACGGGATTGTGAGCGGGTTTCTGGGCTCTGTGGAGCAGATCCGCATTGTGGAGGAGATGATCGACCGGTTTAAAGGACCCCAGACCAAGGTGATAATCGACCCCATCATGGGGGACAACGGACAGAAATACGCCACCTACACCCAGCCAATGTGCGAGGGCATGCGCAGGCTGGTGGGCCTGGGCGACGTGGTGACGCCCAACCTGACCGAGGCCTGTATCCTCACGGACCGCCCCTACCGCCGGGAGGGCTGGAAGGCCGGGGAGTTAGAACGCCTGGCTGAGGACATCCGCGGGCTGGGAGCGCGTTCGGTGGTGATCACGGGCATCTCCCAGGGCAGCTACTTGGCCAATTATGTGGCCGAGGAAGGGCGGGAGCCGGTGCTCTGCCGGACTAAGCGCGTGGGCAGGGAACGCCCAGGCACGGGCGATGTGTTCGCAGCCGTGGTCAGCGCAGCCGTGGTCCGCGGCTTCCCGCTGGAGCGGGCGGTGCGCCTGGCCTCCTCCTTTGTCAAGGACTGTATCCAGAAGTCCGAGGAGCTGGAAATCCCGGTGCAGAACGGCGTCTGCTTTGAGGAGCTCATGGACCATTTGACCAGAATCCGCTGAAAAGGCGCGGTCTGTCACGCTTGAATCCGCCCCGGGGCCCCCATGGGAATAAAATCGCAGAATTCCGGGGAAAATCGGTAAAAGGGGCTTTTTTTTCCAGGAAAAATGTTATATACTCATAAACAGTGTTATGAAAGTAACATTGGAGCGCCTTTGAGCCGGCTTCAGTGAAATACAGGAGGAAAACAATGTTAGATTTAAAGTTTGTCAGAGAAAACCCGGATATTGTAAAACAGAATATTAAAAATAAATTCCAGGACGGAAAGCTGCCGCTGGTGGACGAGGTGATTGAGCTGGATGCCAAAAACCGCGCCACCCAGAAGGAGGCCGACGATCTGCGCGCCAGCCGCAACAAGCTGTCCAAACAGATCGGCCAGCTCATGGGCCAGGGCAAAAAGGAGGAGGCCGAGGAAGTAAAGCGCCAGGTGAGCGCCAATTCCGACCGGCTGGCGGAGCTGGAGGCTCTGGAGAGCGAGCTGTCCGGGAAGATCACCAAGATCATGATGACCATTCCCAACATCATTGACCCCAGCGTGCCCATCGGCAGGGACGACAGCGAGAACGTGGAGGTAGAGCGCTTCGGCGAGCCGGTGATCCCGGATTTTGAGATTCCCTATCACACTGAGATCATGGAGCGCTTTGAGGGCATTGACCTGGACGCGGCCAGGAAGGTAGCGGGCAACGGTTTTTACTATCTGATGGGCGATATCGCCAGACTTCACTCCGCCGTGATTTCCTACGCCCGCGATTTCATGATCAACCGCGGCTTTACCTACTGCGTTCCGCCCTTTATGATCCGCAGCAACGTGGTGACCGGCGTTATGAGCTTTGCCGAGATGGACGCCATGATGTACAAGATCGAGGGCGAGGACCTGTACCTGATCGGGACCAGCGAACACTCCATGATCGGCAAGTTCATCGACACCATCACGCCTGAGACCAAGCTGCCGCTGACCCTGACCAGCTACTCCCCGTGCTTCCGTAAGGAGAAGGGCGCTCACGGCCTGGAGGAGCGCGGCGTTTACCGCATCCACCAGTTTGAGAAGCAGGAGATGATCGTGGTCTGCAAGCCCGAGGAGAGCCCCATGTGGTACGAGAAGCTGTGGAAGAACACCGTTGACCTGTTCCGCAGCCTGGACATCCCGGTCCGCACGCTGGAGTGCTGCTCCGGCGACCTGGCCGACCTGAAGGTGAAATCCGTGGACGTGGAGGCGTGGTCCCCAAGACAGAAGAAGTATTTTGAGGTGGGCAGCTGCTCCAACTTAGGCGATGCCCAGGCCCGCCGTTTAAAGATCCGCGTTCAGGGAGAAGACGGCGGCAAGTACCTGGCTCACACGCTGAACAACACCGTTGTGGCTCCGCCCCGCATGCTGATCGCTTTTCTGGAGAACAATCTCCAGGCTGACGGCAGCGTGAGGATTCCCGAGGTGCTGCAGCCTTATATGGGCGGCATGAAGGAAATCCGCTGATCAGGAGAGCTGCTTAGAGGATAAACAGACAGATTAAATACAGCCGGACCGCCATTGGCCCGGCTGTATTTTTGTCATAACGGAGCATGAAACTGCTCACTGGTGCTGGATATACAGGTTGTCGAATACTTCCAGATCCCGCGGGGCTGTTTTTTCCGGCTCGGGCTCGTCCTTGCGCACGCTGATGATCAGGTTTCCGCTCTCCTCGCACACGTTGTACAGATAGCCCTGCCCGATCAGGGTGCGGATGATATCGTAGATGCGCACGCCGGCGCAGACATATCCGCGTTCCATATAAACGTAGTCCACATCCGCAAACTGCAGGTATTGCAGAAAATTGGGCGCGTTGGCCACCACCTCGGGGTTGCCCCAGTAACCGGACACATCGATGTAGGACTGCACCCAGCAGGGGAAGGTCAGAACGTCGGGGAGATCCCCCAGCGCGATCACCCGATGGCTGGGGTCCGCGGCCAGGATATTCCAGATGGTCCCGCTGCCCTGGGCGGTGCGCTTTTCCTGCGCCTCGCGCACGTGGGAGTAATAGCCGCAGTTGACCGGATGCAGGCCGCCGTTTCCCAGGGCCCAGGCCCAGTTGGTCAGGCCGCACAGCAGCGCCCCGTAGGCCCAGGCGGGAATCAGAATGGCCAGGGCGGTTTTACGGCAGGAGGCGCTTTTTTTGTCCAGCCAGCAGAGTCCGGTGAGGAGGATCAGGGCGTAGTAGAGCATGTAGTAATTCCCGTCGATCTGGGACAGGGAGTACAGGCTGACCAGATTGATAAAGGACATGGCCAGCAGCAGCCAGGTGAGGCAGGAGAGCGGAAGCCGTTCCTCCTTTTCCTCCTGCGGGCAGCCGTTTCCCGCGGTTCTCAGGCAGATCCAGAGAACCAGGAATACCAGAGGCAGCACAGCGCCCCAGGCGATCTGCACGTGGGCCATATCGCGGCCCTGGGGGTTTAACAGCACGCCGTAAAGCCGCCGGGCCAGAAATGCCAGCTGTTCCAACGGGGACATATGCCGGCCCGCGGACGGGAATCCCGCCGCGCAGAAGGGGTACTTGACCTCAAAGCCCAGCTTTTGAAAGAACTGGTAGAACACGGAGGTCACCGGCACGCCCACCAGCTTCACGGTCCTGCCCCAGATTCCCAGCAGCGCCGTGACGGCCGGGATCAGCATAAGCCAGCAGCGCTTATCCTCACGCGCCGGGGATTTCTGGGACTTCGGGCAGCGCACGGACTTTAGCAGCAGCCACAGGCCGCAGATGCCCACCATAGCGGAGGAGAAAACCACCGCCGTGGGCTTCATGATCAGGCTGACGCCCCCGGCCGCCAGGGCAGCGGCCAGCCAGCCGGCCCGGCGCTCTCTGATGAATTGCAGCACACCCTGGAGCATCAGCAGCTGGCAGAACAGGGTCATCATATCCGCCTTGGCCGTATCCGCCATGTTCATGATACCCGGCACAGAGGCGATGAGAAAGGGCAGCCACAGGGCCAGCCTGCGCTTCATGCACAGGCTGGCGGTGCGGTAAGCGGCCAGCAGGGTCAGAGCGCCCAACCATATATTCATGGCGATGGTGAAGCTGTAGGAGGGCAGTCCCGCCAGCGGCAGGCCCAGCACCTCCCAGCCCTTGGAGTAGGTGTATACCAGGCCCAGGGTGCCCAGGTTTTCATATATGCCCCGCCCGCTGTTTAGCATCACGTGGGAGCGGACCCCGTACCAGATGCTGTCGAAATCCACAGCCAGGTTCATCCGGCCCGCCTGGAGCAGAAGTAGCGTCAAAATAGCAGCGGTCATGGCAGCCTGTCCGGGGCGGGAGCGTCCGGCCAGGTCGCCGCCTGCTGCCGGTCCCATAGCGGACCACAGACCGCTACCGCGCTGCCGGTAAGCGGCGAGCAGCCGGCGGGCCGCCCACAGCAGCAGACAGAGTCCGGTAAATCCCACCCAGAGACGCAGGATGGGAATACTGCCTAAGTGAAACAGGGACAGCAGACAGAAGGCGGTGATGGTCAGCGCGGCCCCCAGCAGATAGTCCCAGCACAGGCCCAGTTTCCGGCGCAGCGCGGTCTGTTCAAACCACCTTCCGACCAGGATCAGGTAGGCGGTGTAGGCGCCGGCAAAGGCCATGGGCAAGAAAATCACGTGCAGCCAGCAGAAAACCGCGGTAAGAATTGCCGTGCCGCCCCAGGCCTGCAGACTGTTTTTGGCGCAAAAAAATAGCAGGAACAGAAGCAGCCACACAGCCGCCAGTTCCAACGCCATGGAGTGAAACTCCGGCTGGGACACATGCCAGGACAATATGCCTGTGACCACCAGTTTCCACGCCGAATATATCGTTACCCCCAATGTTAAAACCGCTGCCGCAAAAGCCGCGGCCTTTTCATGCCTTTTCATGATGAATTCAGTACCTTCCCGTGTCGTAATCCCTAACATATTGCAAATCCCGTGGCCGGCCAATATGTTTCCTCTATTGTACCATTGTTTAGGAAATATTTCCACTGCGATTTGTCCGCCGCCGGCCGGTGCGGTATGTACTCCGGGCGGGCAAAAAAGGATTGACTTTTGCGTTTCATATACTTATAATACCCTCATCTATACAGTCTTAAGTAAAACAGGGCGCAAGCGCCTGCAAAGAGGAGGTTTATACAGTGGTAAAATTTAATCATTTTAACTTTAACGTGCTGAATCTGGAGAAGAGCCTGGCTTTCTATAAGGAGGCCCTGGGCCTGGAGCCGGTGAGAGAGAAGAACGCGTCCGACGGCTCCTTTAAGCTGGTGTATCTGGGCGACGGCGCCAGCGACTTTACGCTGGAGCTGACCTGGCTGAAGGACCGCACGGAGCCTTACAACCTGGGCGAGTGCGAATTCCACCTGGCGTTCCATGTGGATGACTACGAGGCGATCCACCGACATCACGAAGCCATGGGCTGCATCTGCTTTGAGAACCCGTCCATGGGCATTTACTTTATCTCCGATCCGGACGGCTACTGGATTGAGATTGTGCCTGCCAGATAGCAGAGCTTGTATCAGACCATATATGCGCGCAAAAACACACCGCAGGCCTTCCGGCGGTGTGTTTTTTAACCATGAGATATTTATTTGTATTCGCTGTATTTCTCCTCGCAGTACTGGCAGCGGTAGGTCTCGGTTCTCTCGTCCGCCAGATAGAAGATGTGGGGAAGCTCCTGCTCGATGGAGGTGATGCAGCGGGGGTTTTTGCAGTGGATCACATTGACGATCTTTTTGGGCAGCTTTAAGGTTTTCTTCTCCGCGATCTTGTCGTCGCGGATGATGTTGACGGTGATGTTGTGGTCAATGTAGCCCAGCATATCCAAATCCACGTTGTCCAGACCGCCCTCGATCTTGATGATGTCCTTGCGCCCCATCTTGTTGCTGCGGGCGTTCTTGATGATAGCCACCTGGCACTCCAGCTTGTCCAGTCCCAGGTGATAGTAGATGTCCAGGCTCTTGCCGGCCTCGATGTGGTCCAGCACAATGCCTTCTTTTAATCCGCTGATGTTTAACATGGCTTTTTCACCTCCAGTAATCTCATGATCAATGCCATACGCACATATACCCCGTACTGGGCCTGTCTGAAGTAAGCGGCTCTCGGGTCGTCGTCCACCTCAACGGAAATCTCGTTGACGCGGGGAAGGGGATGGAGCACGTACATGTCCTTCTTGGCCAGCTTCATTTTCTTCTTGTCCAGGATGTAGCAGTCCTTTAAGCGGATGTAGTCCTCCTCGTTGAAGAAGCGCTCCTTCTGAACCCTGGTCATGTAAAGGATATCCAGGGAACCGATGGCGTCGTCCAGGCTGCCCACTTCCTCAAAGGGAACGTTGTTGGACTCCAGCACATCCTCGCGGATGCTGTCCGGGATGCGCAGCTCCTCGGGGGAGATCAGCACAAACTTGACGCCCGGGTAGCGGACCATGGCGTTGATCAGGGAATGGACGGTGCGCCCGAACTTTAAGTCGCCGCACAGACCGATGGTCAGGTTGTCCAGACGGCCCTTTAAGGAGCGGATGGTCATCAGGTCGGTCAGCGTCTGGGTGGGATGCTGATGTCCGCCGTCGCCTGCGTTGATCACCGGAATGCTGGACTTCTGTGCCGCCACGAACGCGGCGCCCTCTTTGGGATGGCGCATGGCGCAGATATCGGCATAGCAGGAGATCATGCGGATGGTGTCCGCCACGCTCTCTCCCTTGGCTGCGGAGCTGGAAGTGGCGGAGGCAAAGCCTAACACGCTGCCGCCCAGATTCAGCATGGCTGCTTCGAAGCTCAGACGCGTTCTGGTGCTGGGCTCGTAAAAAAGTGTGGCCAGCTTTTTGCCGTCACACACGTGGGAGTATCCGGGAAGATTCCCCTCGATGTCCCGCGCCAGCGCCAAAAGGTCGTCGATTTCTTCCACAGAGAAGTCAAGAGGGTTCAGTAAATGTCTCATGGGTTTCTCCTTCTTTATGTATTTTTATGGTTTTTGGAAATAATGGTAGACGTACCAGTGCGATAGCCGGTCCAGCCAGATATGGCACTGATTTGTGCCTCGTCATATTCTTACACAGAATGCATTATAAGTCAAGAATTTTTTAAACTTTTTTCATATTTGTGCTATACTGGTAAACAGCGCACGATTTTCTGTGTAAGGAATATTTAAGGAAGTTTAAGGAAAATCCCAAAGACCACGGCAACAGGGCCGTGTTATACTTGACGAAGAAATGACAAATACATGATTTATGTATATGAAAGTGAGGGAGGCGGATGGAGGAAGAGGTCCGGCGAAAACCGGTAATCCGCGTGTCAAAGCTGTATAAGATCTACCGCGTGGGGGAGACGAAGGTCTATGCCCTGAACGGGGTGGATTTTGAGATTTATAAGGGAGAGTTTGTGGCCATAGTGGGAACCTCGGGTTCCGGAAAGTCCACGCTGTTAAACATGCTGGCCGGTCTGGAGAAGCCCACCAGGGGCGAGATCGAGATCGCCGGCAAGCACATCGAGAAGCTGACGGAAAGGCAGCTGGTGACCTTCCGCAGACAGCGGGTGGGGTTCATATTCCAGGCATACAACCTGCTCAATACCATGAACGCCATCGAGAATGTGGCGCTGCCGCTGTCCTTTCGGGGTATCTCCAAGCGGGAGCGGATCAAAACGGCCCGCAAATTCATGGAGCTGGTGGGCGTGGGCGACCAGGCCAGGCACATGCCCAACCAGATGTCCGGCGGCCAGCAGCAGCGCGTGGGAATCGCCAGGGCTTTGGTGGTGAATCCTCAGATTATATTTGCGGATGAGCCCACGGGAAATCTGGATTCCAAAACCACCATGGAGGTGCTGAAATTGATGCAGAAGATCGTGCGGGAACAGAACCAGACCCTGGTGATGGTAACCCACGACAACAATCTGGCCTCCTACGCGGACCGCAGAATCCGCATTGTGGACGGCAAAATTGTGGGAATCGAGGAGGGCGGACGGGATGCCGCCGCGGAAGAAACAGGAGAAAAGGGAGAGAAAGCATGAGAGCATTTAAGGTTTTTGCCATGTGGGCCGCCCTGCTGTTGATGACAGTGAGCGCCCCGGTCACGGCATTGGCAGCGGACTACAGGCTGGGGTACAGCACCGACGCCAGCCAGAATGACTACATATTTACTACCAAATCGCCTAAGGGGAGCGTGGGGAAGACCATGACCATCTCCTTCCGCATCCGGGCCACCGACGAGGACATGGAGAACGTCCGGGTGCGCCTGTCCGAGACCGACGACTTCCAGCAGTGGGAGGAGCGGGGGAACGGCGATTACACGGTGGACTATTACCCCTTTGAGATCACGGAGAATACCTTCGTGTCCAAATCCGTGGGCAACATCAAGAAGGGCAGCGTGAAGAGCGCCTCGCTTTCCGCCAGAGTGCGCCGGGATGCGCTCCAGGGCTATTACAGCATCCCCGTGCTCATCGAGTGGGACGGCGGAAACGATATCGATTACATCAATATCTGGATTTCCACCAGCTCCTCCTCTGAGGATGACGAGGAGGACGAGAAGAAGGAGGGCAGCTACTTCGTCATCGGAGAGAACCAGTCCACGCCCAGGGGGACCTACCCCAACGTCATGGATTACACCGTAAACTTCCGCAACAAGCGGGAGACCACCGCCCAGGACGTGACCATCAGTATGCAGCTGTCCGAGGACGACACCAAGTTCCCCTTTGAGATCAACGACGGCAACTACGACCGCACCTACGAGCGCGTGGCTTACGGGGAAACCGTGTCCGTGCCCTACAGCATGGCGATCCGAAAGGACTCCTACACCGGGTATTACCCGATCAAATATACCATCACCTTCCGGCTCAGCAGCGAGGGCGATCTGCACACGGAGGAGGGAACGTTCTACGTCCACATCACGTCCAAGGACAAGGAGGACGATCTGGGCGATTTCGACGCCAACGACCGTACCAGGGCGCGTCTGATTGTGGACAGCTACTACACTGTGCCCGAGCAGATCTATGCGGGCGAGGCGTTTGAGCTGGTTTTAAATATGAAGAACGCCTCCAAGAACGTGGGCGCCAGCAATATCCTGTTCAATCTGGAATCCGAGAAGGTTTCGGACAGCGCCGTGTTTACCACGGAGTCGGGCACGTCCTCCATGGTGGTTGACGACATGGGACCCGGCCAGAGCGCGGAGGTGCGCACGGTGTTCACCGCCAGGGCGGGAGTGGACCAGCGGTCTTACTCCATCACCATCAAGGAGAAGTACGACAGCCCGGAGTTCAAGAACGCGGAGGAATCCATTGTGGTTGATATTCCGGTGAAGCAGTACGCCAGGCTGAGCACCAGCAACATCGACGTGATGCCGGACAGCATCACCACCGGGGCGGAGAGCAACGTGATGTTCGGAATCAACAACACAGGTAAGGTGATCCTGTACAACGTAACCGCCACCTTCTCAGCGGACTCCATCAAGCCGGTGGAGACCTACGTGGGCAATATCAAGCCCGGCGAGACCGGCAACGTGGATACCATGCTCACCGGCTTAAGCCCCACCATGGACGACGGCATGGTTAAGGTCACCATCACCTACGAGGATGAGAACGGTGTGGCCGCAGAGCCTGTGGAGAAGGAGCTGACCCTGATGGTCATGGACGACTCCCAGAATATGATGTGGGACGAGTCCATGATGGGAGGGGAGATGGACGGCGCCATGGAGGCGGAGTCCACAGGTGCGAAGGCCGTATTCCAGAAGTACGGAATCCTGATCGGCATCGCGGCGGCGGTACTGATCGCGGTGGCGGTGGTGGTGGTGATCCGGATTCGGAAAAAGCGCAAGGCGGCAAAAGAAGAGGACATAGACGATGAGATTTCCTGATCTTCTGATCATGAGCGTGAACAATCTAAGGCGGCGCAAGCTCAGGACAGCGCTGACGGTTCTGGGGGTCATCATCGGCACGGCGTCCATCGTGGTCATGGTGTCCCTGGGAATCGGCTTAAATGAGCTGACCATGGAGCAGATCGCTTCCTGGGGCAGCCTGACCACCATCGAGGTGCGTTCCGGCGATTCCTACGGTCAGTCCTACGCGGTCAGCGTGGGGGGCGGGGCCGGCAGTATGTCCGGAGGCAGCAAGAACGAACCAAATTACATCACGGACGAGGTGATCGAGAAGTTTTCCCGTCTGGAGCACGTGACGGGCATCTCGCCGGTTTTGAGCATCAACGTGCTGCTGCGCCAGGGGGCCTACGAGGCCCAGTACGAGACCATCCAGGGCGTAGGGCCAGCCTATTTTGAGCAGATCAAGCTGGGGGAAGGGGAGTATCCCCAAAAAGGTGACACGGGCCTGTTTTTCGGCAACACGGTGATCCAGGATTTCTACAACGCCAAGACCGGCAGGGGCTACTGGGACACAGGGGAGCTGCCGGATGTGGATCTGCTGGGGCGGCCGTTTTTCGTGACCTTTGATATGGACGGCTATTACCAGTCCCAGTATCCGGCCGGCGACGGCAGCGGAACCAAACCTCCCAAGAAATATATGATGAACGGCGTGGGCACCCAGGAGGGCGGCCTGGACGACTGGAACAACTATTCCTACCGGATTTACATGGATATCGACGGCCTGAAAAGCCAGCTGAGAAAGGCGTTTAAGAAGGGTAAGGTGATTCCCGGCCAGCCCACCAACAAAAAGGGCAAGCCCTACAACTACTTCATCTACAACAGCGCCCAGGTCTACGTGGACGACGTGGACAACGTGACTGCTGTGCAGAAGGAACTGGCGGACATGGGCTTCCAGGTCCAGAGCCAGATCGACTGGCTGGAGAGCTCCAAGCAGCAGTCCGACATGGTGCAGGCGGTGTTGGGCGGCATCGGCGCCGTGTCCCTGTTCGTGGCGGCCATCGGCATCGCCAACACCATGATGATGTCCATCTACGAGCGGACCAAGGAGATCGGCGTGATGAAGGTGCTGGGCTGCGATATGAGAAATATCCGCAACATGTTCCTCATTGAGTCCGGTTTTATCGGCTTTATGGGAGGCGTGCTGGGCATTTGCTTGAGCTACGGCGTCTCCGTGCTGATCAATAAGTTTGTGGGGGCCCAGGCCCTGACCGGCATGGAGGGGGATTTATCCCGGGTTCCGCCCTGGCTGTCCCTGGCTGCGGTGGGCTTTGCCATTTTCGTGGGCATGTCCGCGGGATTTATGCCGGCTATGAGGGCCATGAAGCTGAGTCCGCTGGCAGCGATCCGCAACGAATAGAAAAATACGGCCGGCCGTCCGGGCTGCTTCTCTAGGAGAACAGCTCGAACAGCCGGTCGTACTCGTCCTTGTAGATGCTGTCCTTGCGCCAGACAAAGGAAAACTCGTGCCTGGCGTCCAGGCCGGGCAGCAGGGCCAGCTCCAGGCGGCCGTCCAACAGCTCGTCCTTTACCGCGATCTGGTACAGGAAGGTGATGCCGCAGCCGGCCAAAGCCAGCTGCTTGATCACGTGGATGCTGTCCACCTCCAGGGTGTGCTCAAAATCGCTCAGGCTCAAGTTGGAGCCGGCCAGATAGCGCTCTAAAATCTCACGGGTGCCGGAGCCCTCCTCGCGGATCAGCAGCGGTTCGCAGAGCAGCTCCCGGATGGAGGTGGGGGCATGGCCGCATTTGAACTCATAGCCCTTCTTGTACACGGCGGCGTAGGGCTCCAGGGAGTAGGTGCGGTAGCCGTACTCGGACATGGGAAAATACCCCTCGATGACCGCGAAATCGATGGCTCCGCTGTCGATCATCTCCAGCAGCTCGTGGGTGTTGCGGATGGTCATGCGGATGTCGGTCTTGGGATTGGCTTCCAGGTAGGAGGCCACCTTGGCGGGAAACAGGAACTCGCCCACGGTCAGGGTGGCGCCGAAGGACAGCTTGCGCACCGGCTGTCCGGCCAGCTTCATGCGCTTGGCCAGAATCCTGTCGTCGTGCTTCATGGTCAGGGAGGCGCGGTAGAGCTCCTCGCCGGCCGGGGTCAGTGTGAGCTTGCGGTTCTTGTATTCGAACAGCTTTGCGCTGTACTCATCCTCCAGGTAATGGATGTGCTGGCTGACCGCGGGCTGGGTGATATTCAGGGCAATGGAGGCCTTGGTGAAGTTCATATATTTGCAGACGCATAAGAATGTTTCGATTCGGAAATCCAACATGGAAATTGATGCTCCTTTGTGTGTGATGGCAATATGATAAAGCTGTTTACAGCCGGAAAAAGGCGGCCCTTTGGGCACTGGCCTCGCCGCTCCGGTATTTTTGCAGAGCCGCGCGGAGGGCAGCCCGCCCGTACAGGCTGTAAAGAATAACAATATCATAACATATGTTTATCGAAAAATAAATAAAAATAATGGACTTTATATTAAGAAAACTAATAAGTAAAACTTCTAAAAAACTCTTGCAATATTAGAAAAAAACATATATGATAAGGGCAGAGGCGTGTGACTGGCGGAACGTGGAAGCAACCACAGGGAGCGCGCCGGAGATTGGAGCCGACCGCCTGGGCACACGTATTTTTTGTGTACCCAGGCTATTTTAATGGGATAAAATCTTACCATGAGGAGGAAGCAGGAATGAACCGATTATCACTGAGAGATGAGCTGAGAAACAACGCCTACCCGGGACGCGGAATCGTGCTGGGGCGGTCTGAGGACGGCAGCAAGGCCGTGGCCGCTTATTTTATCATGGGGCGCAGCGAGAACAGCCGCAACCGCGTGTTCGTGGAGGACGGCGAGGGCATCCGCACCCAGGCCTTTGACCCGGAAAAGCTCACGGATCCCAGCCTGATCATCTACGCGCCGGTGCGGGTGCTGGGCAACAAGACCATTGTCACCAACGGGGACCAGACCGACACCATCTACCAGGGAATGGACCATCAGATGACCTTTGAGCAGTCCCTGCGCAGCAGGGAGTTTGAGCCGGACGGACCCAACTATACCCCGCGTATTTCCGGCATCATGCACATTGAGGACGGCGGCTACAATTACGCCATGTCCATTTTAAAGAGCGACAGCGGAGATCCCTCGTCCTGCCTGCGCTTTACCTTTGCCTACGAGAAGCCGGCGGCGGGGGAGGGAAGGTTTATCCACACCTACATGCACGACGGCAATCCGCTGCCCAGCTTTGAGGGGGAACCCAAGCCGGTGGTGATCGAGGGCGGGATCGACCAGTTTACGGACATGCTGTGGGATAGCCTGAACGAGGACAATAAGGTTTCCCTGTTCGTCCGCTACATCGATATCGCAGACGGATCATACGAGACCCGCATCGTGAACAAGAACAGATAATCATCCGCCAAACCATAAGGAGAATTGATATGAACGAATTAGAACTGAAATACGGCTGCAACCCCAACCAGAAGCCTTCCAGAATTTTCATGCACGGGGACAGGGACCTGCCGATCACCGTGCTCTGCGGCAGACCCGGCTATATCAACTTTATGGACGCTCTCAACGGATGGCAGCTGGTAAAGGAGCTGAAAGAGGCCACCGGCATGGCGGCGGCCACCTCCTTTAAGCACGTTTCACCGGCCGGGGCGGCCGTGGGCCTGCCCTTAAGCGAAACCTTAAAGAAAATCTACTGGGTGGACGATATGGGAGAGCTGTCCCCCCTGGCCTGCGCTTACGCCAGGGCCAGAGGAGCGGACCGCATGTCCTCCTTTGGCGATTTTATTTCCCTGTCCGATGTCTGCGATGTGGACACCGCAAAGCTGATCAAGCGCGAGGTCTCCGACGGCGTGATCGCACCCGGATATGAGCCGGAGGCCCTGGAAATCTTAAAGTCCAAAAAGAACGGCAGCTACAACGTGATTCAGATCGATCCCGGCTACGTGCCCGAGGAAATCGAGCGCAAGCAGGTGTTCGGCGTGGTGTTTGAGCAGGGGCGCAACAATTTGAAGATCGACCGGGAACTGCTGTCCAACATTGTGACGGAGAACCGGGAGCTGCCGGATTCCGCCAAGATCGATTTGATGATCTCCCTGATCACCCTGAAATACACCCAGTCCAACTCCGTGTGCTACGTGAAGGACGGCCAGGCCATCGGCATCGGCGCGGGTCAGCAGTCCAGAGTACACTGCACCCGTCTGGCGGGAAACAAGGCGGACAACTGGTTCCTGCGCCAGGCGCCCCAGGTGTTGAACCTGCCGTTCGTGGACTCCATCAAGCGGGCGGACCGGGACAACGCCATCGACGTGTACATCGGCGACGATTACATGGACGTGCTGGCGGACGGCCGCTGGGAGCGCACCTTCAAGGTAAAACCGCCGGTGTTCACCAGGGAGGAGAAGCGGGCCTGGCTGGATCAGATGAAGGACGTGGCCCTGGGCTCCGACGCCTTCTTCCCCTTCGGCGACAACATCGACCGGTCCTACAAGAGCGGCGTTCGGTATGTGGCCCAGCCCGGCGGTTCCGTGCGCGACGACCAGGTGATCGACACCTGCAACCAGTATGGGATGGTGATGGCCTTCACGGGCATCCGCCTGTTCCACCACTAGGAGGCGTTTTAAAATCGCCTTCCGCCTTGGGGAAGCTTTGATCCCAATTCGGCCGGCGCAGCCCGGCGGGGATGTGTGTTCAAACACTCACCGGCGCGCGGCAAATCAGGCAATCAATCAGGGAAAGCTGAGATAATCGGCTTTCCCTTTTTGCGCTCTGACTGAAATGGCGGTTGAAACCCCGGCCGGGCCGCGTTATAATGGTGAATATTTATGAACTTTGCGGGGGTAAACCATATGGTTATGGATCTGACGACAGAGCATCCGGATAAAATACTGTGGCGTTTTCTGCTGCCCATGATGGCCAGCGTGATATTCCAACAGCTCTACAACCTGGCGGACAGCATGATTGCAGGGAAATTCGCCGGCGAGGCGGCGCTGGCGGCGGTGGGCGCCAGTTACCCGGTGACTGTGATATTCATGGCTTTTGCGGTGGGCAGCAATCTGGGCACCTCGGTGATCGTATCGCGGCTGTTTGGCGCTAAGGATTACGGGAAAATGCGCACGGCGGTGACCACGGCCTTTATCGCCTGCCTGGGCATGAGCGCGCTTCTCACCGCGTTCGGCGTCGCCTTCTGCACGCCCATGATGCGCTGGATCCACACGCCGGCGGACATCCTGGCCGACGGGGCGCTGTACCTGCGCATCTACGTGTTCGGCCTGACCTTCCTGCTGTTCTACAATGTCTGTACCGGTATTTTCACGGCCCTGGGCGATTCCAGGACGCCGCTGTATTTTTTGATCGGATCCTCTGTGGGCAATATCGTCCTGGACTGCCTGTTCGTGGCGGTGCTTCACATGGGGGTGGCCGGCGTGGCCTGGGCCACCTTTATCGCCCAGGGAATCTCCGCGGTGCTGGCCCTGCTCACCCTGACAGGGCGGCTGCGGAAATTTCACCGGGGGCCGGAGAAAACGCCCCTCTTTGACGCCGCCCTCCTGGGGCGGATCGCGGCCATCGCCGTGCCAAGTATCATGCAGCAGAGCGTTCTCAGCGTGGGCAACCTGTTCGTGCAGGAGATTGTCAACCGCTATGGGTCCGCGGTGATCGCCGGGTACTCAGGAGCCATCAAGCTGAACACCTTTGCCGTCAACTGCTTTATGGCCCTGGGCGGCTGTCTGTCCAGCTACACGGCCCAAAATCTGGGCGCAGGCAAGAGAGAGCGCCTGCCGCTGGGCTTTCGCACCGGTCTGAGGCTGTCCTTCATCGCCGCGGTGCCCTTCTTTGTGCTTTACTTTTTCTTCAGCCGGGGTATGATGGGGCTGTTTCTCAACGCGGACAGCGAAAAGGCCATCCGCTCGGGGGTGGAGTTTCTGCGCATCGTGTCGCCCCTGTATTTCATGATCTCCGTCAAGCTGATGACCGACGGCGTGATCCGCGGGTCCGGGGCCATGGTCTATTTTGTGCTGGCCACCATACCGGATCTGATTCTGCGCATCGCCTTCGCCTGCCTGCTGACGCCCCGCTTTGGGAGCACGGGTATCTGGATGGCCTGGCCCTTTGGCTGGTTTGCCGCCTCAGGGCTCACCATCCTGTTTTACCGGCGGATTGTCACGGGGAAATTTGAGATCCGCCTGTGAGGCCAGGCAAAACGGTCTGGGCCGGATTTTGTGAAAGTTTTGTGAATTGCACATATTGGGGAATGTTGTCACTTGAAGTCGAAAAAACTTTGTGCTAGGATAATTCCATCTGAATGAAAAAGGGGAAAATCTTTGGACAGAGAGTTAATATGGAAGCGGGGCAAAATTGCCGCGCGATGGACCGGAACCGTGTGCCTGATGTTGGTGCCCTGCGCAAGCTATGTGCTGTTCGAGCTTGTGACGGGCAATTTGGCTACGGTTCCGTCCTATATGGCGGCCCTCAACATCGGCTGGATTTACGCGCTGTATCTGGCGGTGTTCGCGATCAGCGGGCGCTCACGGTTCGCGGTGCCGCTGGTGTCCACAGCCCTGTATCTGATCTCCCTGGCCGAGGCCTTTGTGGTGGCCTTCAGGGGACGCCCCATCATGTTCTGGGACGTATTTGCCTTGAGGACAGCCATGAGCGTGTCCGCCAACTACACGTTTGTGATCACCAGGGCCATGAAGCTGGCGTTTTTGGGCCTGGCGGCCATCAATCTGCTGGCCTTTGCCGTGCCCGTCAGGGTGAAGGGGCGAACGCTCAGACTGGCGGTGGCCGGCGGCTCCGCGGGCCTTGTGCTGGGCTACGGGCTGTGGTTTTTTTGCTGTCTGGCTCCGGCCTGGGGCCTTGGCATCAACATGTGGGCAGTGAACGAGACCTACCAGGAGTACGGCTACGTGCTCTCCACCGCGGTGTCCTTCCGCTACGCGGTCAAGAAAAAGCCCGAGGGCTACAGCCAGGCGAGGGTCCGCCAGATTTACGAGGAGATCATCGGTGAGGAGGAAGAGCTGCTGGCCTCCAACTCGGAAGTGGGCATACAGGAGAGCGGGAAGGTGACGCCGGTGAACATTATCTGTATCATGAACGAGAGTCTGGCTGATTTAAAGACCGCGGGGGATTTTGAGACCAACCGGGAGTATTTTCCCTTTCTGAACAGCCTGCGGGATAACACGGTGCGGGGAAGCCTGTGCGTGCCGGTGTTCGGCTCCATGACCAGCAATTCTGAGTTCGAATTTCTCACCGGGGATTCCATGGCCCTGCTGCCGGCCAACTGTATCGCCTACCAGTTTTATATCCATCCAGGAACCTACGGCCTGACCAGCACCTTGAAGGATCAGGGATACAGGGCGGTGGCGTCCCATCCCTACCCGAAGGAGAACTGGAACCGTGACGAGAGCTACCGGAATATGGGATTTGACCAGTTTCTGGGCATCGAGGATTTTGAGGACAGCGGACAGCTGCGCAACTACGTCAGCGACCAGGCGGACTATGAGAAGCTGATCCAGCTGGTGGAGGCCAAGGAGGACCCAACCGAGCGCCTGTTTTTGTTCAACGTGACCATGCAGAACCATGGCGGTTACGAGAGCGTCTACGGGAATTTCGACCAGGAGATATGGCTGACCGGGGACCTGGAGGGCAAATACCCCATGACGGACCAGTATCTGTCCCTGATGAAGGCCTCCGACGATGCGCTGGCCTACCTGATCGGTTATTTTGAGCAGAGCAGCGAGCCCACCATGATCGTGATGTTCGGGGACCATCAGCCCAGCGTGGAGGACGAGTTCTACGACGAGATCGCCGGGCTGCCCTCGGACCAGGTGCCCGACCCGCAGCGTCTCATGTGGTACGAGACGCCGTTTATTATCTGGACCAACTATGAGACGGAGCCGGAGGACAAGGGGCGCATGGGCGCGGTTTATCTCGCCTCCGAGGTTCTGGAGCGGGCCGGGCTTTCTATGGCGCCGTTCAACCGTTTTATGCTGAAAATGGAGGAGGAGCTGCCGGTGATCCATCCCCTGGGCTGTTACGACCGGGAGGGGAATTATTACGCCTGGGACCAGGTGGACGGGGCAGAGAGCCCTTACCGGCAGCTGATATCGGATTATCAGTGCCTGGTGTACAACCACTGTTTCGACGCAAAGACCTACGGCCAGATGTTCACTATACCGGGGAAATGATCAAAAGGGACGGACATTGCGCGGCAAGTCCCTGCGTGACCGCGAAAATAGTACCAGCCTGTAAAAACTTGTAAAAGCACTTGGGAAGCCGCCCTCGCATAGAATGAAGGTAAGGAATGTTAAGGCGGCTTTCTTTGAAGACATTTCCAAAACCATTATCTGCAAGGGAAGAGAAAGAGTATCTGGAGCGTTGCAACGAGGGGGACCAGCTGGCCCGGGATGTGCTGATCGAGCGCAATATGCGCCTGGTGGCCCATGTGGTAAAGAAATACCAGAGTCCGGATTACGACACGGAGGATCTTTTGAGTGTCGGAACCATCGGTTTGATCAAAGCGGTGAACACCTTTAAGGTGGATAAGGGTTCACGGCTGGCGACATATGCGGCGAAGTGCGTGGAAAATGAGATTCTCATGCTTTTTCGCGCCAGCAAGAAGTTGTCCAAGGAGGTTTCGCTTTTCGAACCCATCGGGGTAGACAAGGACGGCGAGGCCGTGAGCCTGGTGGACATCATCGAGATGGAGAACAAGGAAACCATTGACACCATGATTCTCAAGCAGGACGTCAAGGAGCTCTACGAGGCGTTTGACTCCTGCCTGTCGGACACGGAGAAGACGGTGATCCGTATGCGCTACGGGCTGTTCAGAGGAAAGGAGCATACCCAGCGGGAGATCGCCGCGCAGTTGGGGATTTCCAGGTCCTATGTGAGTCGGATTGAGAAGCGCGCGCTGGAAAAAATACGGGCGGAGTTCGATCGGTACGGAGAATAATGCTAATTAAAAAATACCATTTAGAGGCGGGGTAAAACTTAACCTCTAAATGGTATTTTGATGCCGCGGCGGGATACAGGTACCGCAAAAGACGGCCTCTAATGTGAAAGAGTGCGCACCTTGCTGAAAGGCAGGGTGTTTTTGTTGTGGGACGTTGACTGTGGGCACAATTCTCCCTTTATTGAAAAACTGAAAATATCATGGTAAAATGAATTATCGTTTCTGTATATGTGGGCAAGATAAGCGCTCTCCTGAGACTCTTGAACGCGATGCAAAAAAAATACCAATGATTGCCGAGGTGGTTATACGATGGCCAGTGAACTTCAACCATTATCCCTGTTATTCCAGAACAGGCTGTTTAGAATACCGGATTATCAGAGAGGCTATGCTTGGCAGCAGCCTCAGCTTGTTGATTTTTGGGATGATCTCATCAATCTTCAACAGGATCGATATCACTATACAGGGCTATTATCCCTGAAAACCCTCGGGAGAAAGGACACAAAGGACTGGGGCAGCGATCTGTGGATGGTTGACAAAGGGTTCAAGGCCTGCCATATCGTTGACGGACAGCAGCGTTTAACCACCTTTGTTATCCTATTGAACGAGATCATTTCATTTGTCCGTGAGCTGGAAAAGAATAACGGCAAGAGAGATGAGGAGATTGTACTCGGTTATGACACGCTGAAGGATGTTGTGTCAAAGTATATCTGCCAGAGCAGGCCTCCGCTGCACCAGATCATCACATACTTATTTGGATATGAGGTGGACAATCCAAGTGCCGATTACTTGCGCTATAAAATTTTTGGCGAGCCGTATTCCGGCACGGTGAATGAAACCTACTATACAAAGAATTTGAAGTTTGCGAAGAAATTTTTTAGTGAAAACCTCGCTGTCTTGTATAAAAGTGAGGGCATGGACGGTATCAACAGCCTGTATTCAAAGCTCACTTTGAAGTTGATGTTTAATATACACGAGATCGATGATGATTACGACGTTTTCGTAGCGTTTGAAACCATGAATAACCGCGGTAAGAAGCTTACGAATCTGGAACTATTAAAGAACAGGCTGATCTATCTGACCACTCTGTATGCTGATCATAAATTTGACGAGACTGAAAAATCCCATCTCAGGAAACAGATAAACGATGCCTGGAAGGAGGTGTATTTCCAACTCGGCAGAAATAAACGCACGCCTCTTTCAGATGATGAGTTTTTGAGGGCGCATTGGACGATATATTTTACTTATTCCAGAAGGAAGGGCGATGACTATATCCGTTTCTTATTAAACAAGTTCTCTGCAAAGAATATTTTTGAAAAGAAAACAGTCCTCATGAGCGAATTAACTTCAGAATACGAGGCGGATGACGGTTATGAGGATGGGGAACACACATCGGATGACGAGCATGAAACCGTCGAAATCTCCAAGCTTGCGCCTGCCGAAATCGCCGACTATGTGAATAGCCTGAAAAACATGGCGAAATACTGGTACGACACGTTCTTCCCCGCGCAGAGCGATAACCTGACGAGACAGGAGCAGATTTGGGTGGACAAATTGAACAGAATCGGTATCGGCTATTTCCGTCCATTGGTTGCGGTTATCATCAGCAGAAGGGATATACCGGCAGAAGCGCGCATTACAGCTTTTAGGGCAATCGAGAGGTTCATTTTTATCTGCTTCAGACTTGGAAATTTCAATGCTTCTTTCTGCAGCAGTGATTATTATCGCGCATCGCGCAGCCTTTATTTTAAAGAAATGCCCCTTGATGATTTGGTCGCTGATATCGTAGAAACCACGGATGCCAACATTGAATACGCAATCCCGGGATTTGTAGCGAAAATTGAAAAGCATTTTTCTGACGGCGGTGGTTTTTATTACTGGAATTCCATTCGATACTTTATGTACGAGTATGAAACAAGCCTTGCGCTAAAAAACAATATTGACCGCATTGGAAGCTGGGAAATGTTCACAAAAGCAGAAAAGGACAGGGTATCTATCGAGCATATTCTTCCGCAGAAGCCAACGAAGTATGATTGGCGCAACACGTACCGTCAATTTACAGACGAAGAAAAAGAGATGCTTGCAGGCGCCTTGGGCAATTTACTGCCGTTGTCACAGAGTATCAATTCAAGTATGCAAAACGATAGCTTCCAGGACAAAAAAACTTCCGCCAAGCGTGGCAGACGCGGATATGAGAATGGCTGTCATTCTGAAATCGAAGTGGCGAAGTGCAGCGACTGGACGGCGAAAGATATCTATGCCCGCAGTAAAAAACTGCTTGAATACATGGAGAAACGCTGGGAATTCAGTTTGAGCAGGGAGCAGTTAGAGAAGCTTGTATATGTGAGCTTTGCGGTGGACGGCCGGGAAGTTCCAGCCAAGATTCCGGCTCCGGATGACGGGACTCAGGAGGCGGCCATAGAGACAGACATCCCGGAAAGCCGTGAATACAGCAGCCTTGACGTGCAGCAGGAAACCTTCTGGGTAAACTTTGTGAACCATTGCATCGGGAAGGGAAGGGAGGATATTGCCGGGAGAAAACCGCTGGTTCAAAACTGGTATGACGTTCCTGTTGGCGCCGATGATTTTCACCTGAGCTTTACGATAACACGCAGCAAATACATTTCTCTACTGATCTATGCGTACGATTCAGAGGCCTTTAAGAGATTAGAGAGTCAAAAGGCGGCCATTGAAGCTGTATTCGGAGATAAGTTTGATTGGTATTCCAGCCGTGAAAAGAGCACTGCAAAGCGAATCGTGTATAAACATGAGGCGGATATTTTCAACCCAAGTAAGCAGGCGGTACTGTTTGATTGGATGATTGAAAAATTCGATGCTTTGGTAGACGCATTGGTAACTGCGGGAGAAATATCCAACGGTGAATTGCCATCTGAAAAGTTTGCAGGGATTAGAACGTATCTGACGGATTGCGGGAAGAGTACAGTCTCGCTGTCCTTTGCGGAAATAGAAAATATCATCGGCACGCAGCTTTGTAAATCGGCGTACAATTATACCGTTTATTGGAGACCATCTGCCACGCATTCAATGGGGAATGCAATCCTTGCGGCAGGTTATGATGTTGTGTCAGTGGATTTACTTGCAGAGAGAATCAATTTAAAAAAACATAATTAGCGATGGGAGGTGGAACACAGTGGCGGATATGAATCAAATACACGATTTTGCTGTGAAGTGGATCGATAAATTCAGAGACCAAAAAATCAACGAAGGAGAGCTTGTTGACCACTATATGGCGGATGATTGCGCTGCGCTCGGTTTTGAGATGGATTGTGGTCATGTCTTTGAGCGCGCTTACGGCAAGGCTGTCAACAACTATGAAGAACTGGATCACATTATAGACGATGTGACAGATATTCCGCTGCTGGGGTCTGCCATATATTCCAGGTGGAGGTATTTTAATCACTACGCTTTTGCGGGAGAAGATATTCTTGAATTCAGGAACCGCTCATGGTTTATTCTCGCGCTCAGCAGGCTAGCGCTATTGACTGGCGGGAATCCATTTATATTTGACGGGATACCGGAAAAGATGCGTATTGTCTCTAACAATATCTGTTACGGCCCTCGCCCGGGACCAAACGATGAGGTAGAACAGCAGCTGACCATAAACGCAGAAGGACAAGTTTGGTTTTCTGCCTATGCCTTTGGGGATGGACCGGAAAAGTATACGAAAGCAAGGAGCAACAATTTCAACATCGGTGAATCCAATGCCGCAGAACTTTTAAATAAAGTGGCCTCCTGTTTCAGCCGGGAGTACGATGAAATATTTGCGACTGATATCGGTGACTGGGAGTTGGAACTTACCAACACGGATGGTCAGATATACAAATTCAGGGGCTCTCTTTGCGCTGATTTTGAAGTGGACGGGATTGACCTGTCCGATTTAATCAGAGATGCCTTGGGGTTACCGGATTTGTATGTCTTTGACGGAAATAACAAATTGGATGTGATAGACAAAATTGTGTTGGATTATCACAGATTAACTAAAATCAAACCCTGGGAAACGCCGGAAGGCGCCGAAGAGGAGTCTGTGACTTGGGATTACACAGAGAGGCTTATCATCGACAGAGAAACAGAAACCCTCGAGCATATTCAAAACATAGGCACTGGGGGCAGAGTTTCCCACAAATATGAGATTGAAGGCGGCGTAAAAAGTCTGCTGGATGATTTCGATGCAGATGAACTGTTTGGCGGCATTGCAGGAAATCCCGGGGATGTGCTGGAATCCCCCAATGAATCCAGGGATTACAGAATTACCATTGATTATAAAAAGAGACAGCAGCGGGTGATCACAGGTACATTTGATAAAAATGGCCTGCCGGATGATTTTAAAAATTTTGCGGGTACGGTATTGGGCTTTATCCGCTTTTTTGGTTTTGGGGAAATACTTGACCCGTCTGTGTATGGCAAAGCGAGACGCCGCACAACGGATTATATCTTTTGCAGCGTGATTTTTGAAGGAGGAGGGAAATCCTACTATTATTTGACTGAGGACGACACCATCGAGGTCGATGACTTTGTAATCGTTCCTGCGGGAAAGGATAACCACGAGGTCGTTGTAAAGGTAGCTGACATTGAATATTTTGCCGCAGGTGATACTCCTTTGCCCGTGGAAAAAACAAAGCGTATTGTAAGAAAATGTACGGATGAAGATTTTGATTTCCAGAGGTTGCGTTGACTTTGAGCAGGTGCGCCGGATTGAGAAGCGCGAAGAGAGTTTGATAGACGGTAAAACTGTTGAAAGGGCGGAGAGAGCGGGCAAAAGCCGGTTCTTCCCGCCCCGTTCATACCTGGGAAAGCGGTTGACAGATATGCAATAAAATGGAAGCTTTTCCGGGAACACGCCTGGCGGTTGGTCGGGAGGCGGCGGGGGGCGCCATTATTTCCCCTCAGCGCACTGGATTGACGGTGCGCATTTTTGTATAATGAGCGAAACGTTTATGCGAGGGAATGGATGGATAGGTACACGATGAGGGTGCGGTTTGACGGCAGGCGCAGGAAATCCCCCTTGCGGGAGGATGTTTTGTGGAGGCGGAATAAAGAATGAAAAATTGGTTTATTGCGGACACGCATTTCGGACATGAAAATGTGATCAGATTTGACGGACGCCCCTTTGAAAATGCGGAGGAAATGGATCAGGTCCTGATTGAGAACTGGAACAGCAGAGTGGCGGATCAGGACGTGGTGTACATTCTGGGGGATTTCTGTTACCGCTCAGGACGGGGGCCGATGTGGTATTTAAAGCGCCTGAAGGGCAGAAAGCACCTGGTGATCGGCAACCATGACCGGGCTTTGATAAATGACCCTGGAGCCATGGCCTGCTTTGAGTCGGCTGAGAAAATGGAGTTCATGCAAGAACAGCATGGCCCAGTGTGCCTGTGCCATTTTCCTATTGCGGAGTGGAATGGATTTTACAGAAATTCCTGGCATATTTACGGGCATATCCACAATCGGAGAAATGAGACCTACGAGTTTATGAAGGGCCGGGAGAGAGCCTTAAATGCGGGGTGCATGATCAACCATTACAGTCCGGTGCGCTTTGAAGAGCTGCTGGAGAACAACCGGAAACGGCGGGAGACGCCGTAGGGAATGAAAAGATTTTATAGAAAGAGCGAAGAATTGTGCATTGTTTTATGAGGAGCCTTTTGCTATAATGTTGAGGACATGGTATTTGGGGCCATGCGCGGAGGACGGCGGATGGGGATTCGTTTCCTTCGGACCAAGCGAATCAGGGTTCTAATTAAGGAGGACAATGTTATGGCAATTTTAGTTACTGGAGGCGCCGGTTATATCGGAAGCCATACCTGCGTGGAGCTGTTGAACGCCGGATATGAAGTGGTCGTGCTGGACAATCTGTACAACTCCTGTGAGGAGGCGCTGGAGCGCGTGGAACAGATCACCGGGAAAAAGGTGAAGTTCTACGAGGCGGACCTGCTGGATCAGGTTGCGGTGCAGGAAGTATTTGACAATGAGAAGATCGAGTCCGTGATTCATTTTGCCGGTCTCAAGGCGGTGGGCGAGTCTGTACATAAGCCTTTGGAGTATTACCATAACAATCTCACCGGCACGCTGATTCTCTGCGATGTGATGAGAAAGCACAATGTGAAGAATATTGTGTTCAGCTCTTCCGCCACGGTTTACGGCGATCCGGCATTTATTCCTATTACCGAGGAGTGCCCCAAGGGAGACATCACCAACCCTTATGGGCGGACCAAGGGTATGCTGGAGCAGATTTTGACGGACCTGCACACGGCTGATCCTGAGTGGAACGTCATGCTGCTGCGCTATTTTAACCCCATCGGCGCTCATGAGAGCGGCCTGATCGGCGAGGATCCCAAGGGGATTCCCAACAACCTGGTGCCCTATATCGCGCAGGTGGCCGTGGGCAAGCTGGAGTGTCTGGGCGTGTTCGGCGACGACTACGACACACCGGACGGCACCGGCGTGCGCGATTATATCCACGTGGTGGATCTGGCCAAGGGCCACGTGAAAGCGGTGGAGAAGATGATGCGGGACAAGGAGGGCGTCTCCATCTACAATCTGGGCACCGGCTGCGGCTACAGTGTGCTGGATGTGCTGCACGCCTACGAGAAGGCCTGCGGAAAGACGTTGAAATATGAGGTGAGACCGCGCCGGGCCGGCGACATCGCCACCTGCTATGCGGACTGCACCAAGGCGAAGAATGAACTGGGCTGGGTGGCTGAGAAGGGAATCGAGGAGATGTGCGCCGATTCCTGGAGGTGGCAGTCCATGAATCCCGACGGGTATGTAAAGGGCTGACCGAGCTGACGGTTGGAAAAAGATGATTTTGGGAGCGCTTCCCGCAAACGGACAATAGGGGCCGGTTGCGGGAAGCGCTCTTTTGCTTTGGAGACAGCGGGGCGTGGGGGGAACTTTGCAGGAACCTGGTTGGGACGGTTGAAACGAATAGAACAAATGTTCGAAAATGCCCTTGCGTTCGGAGTGGCTCTGTGTTAGAATAAAGAAACAGAACATATGTTCTTAAAATAAACGCGATGGATGGAACCGCCTTATGCTGATACAGGAGAATTTGAGCATCGAACAGAAACTGAGGATTTTGACGGACGCGGCCAAGTACGACGTTGCCTGCACCTCCAGCGGAGTGGACCGGAAGGGCAGGTCCGACGGCATGGGCAGCGCCGCGGATTTCGGAATCTGCCACAGCTTTGCGGCGGACGGCAGGTGTATTTCCCTGCTGAAGATATTGTTTACCAACCAGTGTATCTATGATTGCAAGTACTGTGTGAACCGCTGCTCCAACGATGCGGTCCGCACCGCGTTCACACCCGACGAGGTCTGCACGCTGACCATGGAGTTCTATCGGCGCAACTATATTGAGGGGCTGTTTTTGAGCTCCGGGATTCTCTACAGCGCCAACCACACCATGGAGCTGATTTATGAGACGCTGCTGAAGCTGCGGACCACCTGCCGGTTTAACGGTTATATCCATGTGAAGGGGATACCGGGAGCGGATCAGGAGCTGATCGCCAGAGTGGGATATCTGGCGGACCGGATGAGCGTGAATCTGGAGCTGCCGACAGCCCAGGGTCTGCGCGATCTGGCTCCGGGGAAAACGCGGGACAAGATTCTGCGCCCTATGCGCCAGATCCAGCGGGGCATCGCGGCTCAGAGTCTGTATCTGGAGGGGGACCGCGGCTTTAAGAAGGCCTACGATACCGGACGGGCTGGCTTTGCCGGCGGCGCAGCGCTGCTGGACCCGGCCTGGGCCGCGGGGGAAGCGGTGAAGGGACGCGCGGCTGTGAATGGGGGGAACCAAGGCCTGTCGGCAAAATCTGAGACCGACGGCGATCTGTGCCAGAGAAAGACGGAGGACGGAGACGGGCAGAGGGACGAGACTGCCGCCGATTTTACGGGCGGTTTGTCCGGACAGCCGCCAAAACTGTCCGCGGACTTAAACATAGGTTTCCACGACGCGGCTTTATCAGGCAGCGCCGGTTTGCCTCCTGTATTTGAGGAGGAGAGCCGTCTGGGGATCCCGGCGGGCCGGTACGGCAGCCGCCGGTTTGTCCCGGCCGGCCAGAGCACGCAGATGATTGTGGGCGCCACGCCGGAGAACGATTACCAGATGATGGCCGTGACCCAGGCGCTGTACCGCAGCTATGGGCTGAAGCGCGTGTTTTATTCCGCCTACGTCCCTGTCAACCAGGACAGCAGCCTGCCCGCTCTGCCGGGAGGGCCGCCGTTGCTCCGGGAGCATAGGCTGTACCAGGCGGACTGGCTGCTGCGCTTTTACGGGTTCCAGGCAGAGGAGCTTCTGTCCGAGGAACAGCCCAATTTCAACGTGTTCCTGGACCCCAAGTGCGACTGGGCGCTCCGCCATTTGGAGCTGTTCCCGGTGGAGGTGAATCGGGCGGATTACGCGACGCTGCTGCGGGTGCCCGGCATGGGCGTCAAGTCCGCGCGGCGGATTGTGGCGGCCAGAAGGCAGGGAAAGCTGGATTTCCCTGACTTAAAAGGGATGGGCCTGGTCCTCAAAAGGGCGGTGTACTTTATCACCTGCTCCGGAAAGATGATGCCCGGCGTGCGCCTGGATCAGGACTACATCACCAGCTGCCTGGTAGGGGACGAGCGGCGGGCGGCGTGGGATATTGAGCACAAGGACTGCTACCGCCAGCTGTCGCTGTTCGACGATATGAAGATGGATATGCCGGTGAGCGCGGATGACCGGAGGGCCGCCGCGCTGGGCGGCTTGTGAGCCGCCCGTTCCCGGAGCTATATCGACACCCGGCCCTTTGGCCGGTAATATAAAATAGAAAGCAGGCATATTATGACCATATATTTGTGTGAGCCGGACTTTGACAGCATCCTCAGCGCTGTCTATGAAGCGTGGATGAGCGGAAAGGGACATGAGAACGTCAAACTGGAACTGGAAGGGGCGTTTCGGGAGCTGGAGCTGTTCACCCAGTATGTGTCCGTACAGACGTCCCCGGAAAAGGCGCGCAAGGTGATCAGGGCCGTCTGCGGGAAAATCGGGAGACCGGTTTACGAGGAGATCTATATAGCCTCCCTGAGTCAGGATCAGGGCAGGCCGGATAAGATTTACCGTTTCCTGATCCGGGCGTTTCAGTACGGGGTAAAGGTACTGGATATGCTGCAGCTTCCGGAGGTGCGGGAAATCTTCCAAATGTGCCGCAACGTGCGCCATGAAAATCATCTGCTCACCGGATTCGTCCGCTTTTCCCAGACCGCAGGGGGTGTGCTGGTCAGCAGGATCGGGCCGAAGAACGATGTGCTGTCCATACTAGCTCCCCATTTTGCCGACCGGCTGCCCATGGAGAGCTGGATTATCTATGATGAGGTGCACAGGAAAGCGGCAGTTCACCCCTCCAGGGGAAGCTGGGCTATAGTACATGCGGACGGGGAGGGATATCTGTCCGCGCAGCTGGACCAGGATACGGACCAGCAGGAGTACGAGGCGCTCTGGAAAGCGTTCCACGAGACCGTGGCGATACCGGAGCGGTACAATCCGGTGTGCCAGCGGACGCACCTGGCGCTGCGTTACCGGCCCTATATGACGGAATTTCAAAAATAGCTGTCCCGGGCCTCTTGCTATTTAGGACAGAGTTTAGTATAGTAAATAGACATAGCTTCGGCGGCGGGTTTCTCTGCCTGCCGCCCTGTTACTCTTGCGGAGCCAATCCGCGTATCGGTACAATATCCGTACCATGTATCCATCAATTTACGTATTACAATTTAAATCAGGAAGGAGCGCTTGAATGTTTGTAAAAGTGAATAGCGCGGGAATCTGCGGCATCCGCGGAAGGATCGTTTCCACAGAAGCGGATGTGGGGGACGGGCTGCCGGGGTTTATCATGGTGGGGTATCTGGCCTCCGAGGTCCGGGAGGCCCAGGACCGGGTGCGCACCGCGCTGAAAAATTCCGGCTTCCGGCTGCCTGCGCGCAAGGTGACGGTGAATCTGTCCCCGGCGGACCTGCGCAAGGAGGGAACCGCCTTTGATCTGCCCATCGCCTTAGCTGTGCTGGGGGCATACGGCATGGCCAATGTGGAAGCCATGAAAGACAGCCTAGTGGTGGGCGAGCTGGGCCTGGACGGCAGGGTGAAGCCTGTAGGGGGCATTATGAGCATGGTGATGGCGGCCAGGGAGGCAGGGCTTAGCCGCTGCTATCTGCCCCGGGAGAATGTAAATGAGGGCCTGGTGGTGGAACATATGCAGATCGTAGGCGTTGACTCCCTGGCGCATTTGGCCTCCATGGCGGCTGATCCCAAGGCCGTGTCTCCCGCGACAATCTCCGGACGGGCGTTCTGGGAACAGGCGGAGGAGCGCTACGATGTGGATTACCGGGAGGTGAACGGACAACAGTTTTTACGGCGGGCTGCGGAGGTGGCCGCGGCGGGGATGCACAACCTGCTGTTCTGCGGTCCGGCCGGGACAGGGAAAACCATGATCGCCAGAAGGCTTCCCACCATTCTGCCGTCCCTGTCCAGGGAGGAGAATATCGAGATTTCCAGGATTTACAGCATCTGCGGTATGCTCCCGGCCGGACAGCCGCTTTTAAACCGGCGGCCGTTTCGAAGCCCTCACCACATGGTATCGCCCCAAGCGCTGACAGGAGGCGGCAGACCGGTGAGACCGGGGGAACTCTCTTTGGCCTCGGGCGGGGTGTTGTTTCTGGATGAACTAACCCTGTTTCGAAAGAGCGCGGTGGAGATTCTGCGTCAGCCATTGGAGGAACAGCGGGTGATCGTCAACCGGGTGCGCGGTTCCTATGAGTTTCCGGCGGATTTTATGCTCTGCGCGGCCATGAACCTCTGTCCCTGCGGTTATTTCCCGGACAGAACGCGCTGCCGCTGCACGCAGGCCCAGGTCCGCCAGTACATGGGCCGCCTTTCACGGCCTATTATGGAGCGATTTGACATTTGCGCAGAGGCAGCCCCCATCCGGTATGAGGAGCTGCGGCAGACAGCCGGAAGGAACGAGAGCTCCGCGGCGATCCGCGCCCGGGTGGAGCGGGCCAGGGAGATACAGACAAGGCGTTTTCTCGGCACTGGCGTCCGCTTTAACAGCCGCATGGGAAAGGGGGAGCTGGAGCGGTTCTGTAAGCTGAGGCCGGAGGCGGAACGCTTTTTGGAACAGGTGTACAGGAGCAGAGGGATGAGCGCCAGAACCTGCCACAAGGTGCTGCGGGTGGCCAGAACCATTGCGGATTTGGAGGCCGGCGATACGATCTGTAAAAAACATTTGGCGGAAGCTGTGGGCTACCGGACATTGGAGGAAAAAATATGGGAAGCGTAGAACAGGAGCGGGAGTATCTCTACTGGCTTTGCCGCAGTCTGCCGGCGTCTGCGGTGATAATCCGGCTGATCTGGGAGAAGATTGGAAGTTTTGAGCAGGCATATTATATAGAAGGAATGGAATTGCTGCGCAGGGGAATTGTCAAGAGCCGGAAAGCCGCGGAGGCTTACGACCGCGCAAAGGCAGGCCTGGATGCGGCCAGAAGGGAGTTCGGGGGACTTGAGCGCCAGGGGATCGGCTTTGTAACGCCGCTGGACCTGGAATATCCGGAACGGCTGCGGCATATCTATGACTATCCAATGGGCTTGTGGTTCAAGGGAGCTTTACCGTCCGATGCCAGAGCCACTGCTGCGATCATCGGAGCCAGAAATTGCACGGTGTACGGCCAGCAGGCGGCGGGCCTCATGGGCCGGGAGCTGGCTGCGGCAGGCGTGCAGGTGATCAGCGGTTTGGCCTTAGGCGTGGATGGGGCCGGACACCGGGGCGCCCTGTCTGTGGGCGGGAGGACCTGGGGCGTTTTAGGCTGCGGGATCAATATCTGCTACCCAAAGCAGAATTATCCCCTGTTCCGGGAGATGGAGGAGCAGGGCGGCATCCTCTCGGAATATCCCCCCGGAGAGCTGCCAAAGCCCCAGCACTTTCCGGTGCGCAACCGGATTATCAGCGGTCTGGCGGACGCGGTGCTGGTGATCGAAGCCAACGAAAAGAGCGGCTCCCTGATCACCGCGCAGTTGGGGCTGGAGCAGGGGAAAGAGATTTTTGCGCTGCCCGGCCGGGTGACGGACAGCGCCAGCCGGGGCTGCAACCAACTGATCCAGGCCGGAGCCGCACTGTTGACAGGCCCCGGTGATGTGCTGGAGTTTTTGGGGATTCCTCATGAAAAAAAGCTGATTCTTCACGAAAAAATCGTGAAGGGACTTGCCAAGAATGAAAAAATGGTGTATAGTTGCCTAGATTCCGCACCAAAACATGTGGAGGAGATCGCCGCTCTGTCGGGACTTTGCGTCAGCGAGTGCATGAGCGCACTGCTGGAGCTGGAGCTTGGCGGACTTGTGGTAAAAACCACAGGCCAGTACTACGCCCGGCGGATGGTCTGCGATTAAAACCAAAGACAGGTGCAGGGAGTACGGATAATAAATATTAGGAAAATTACTGCGAAGAGCAGCTTTTGATAATGAGGAATGACAAGGAGTTTTATAATGGCAAACCATCTGGTAATTGTTGAGTCACCGGCAAAAGTGAAAACAATCAAAAAATTTTTGGGCAGCAATTATGAAGTGGACGCCTCCGGCGGCCACGTCAGGGACCTGCCCAAGAGTCAGCTTGGGTTCGATGCAGAACACGACTATGAGCCGAAATATATCACGATCCGCGGCAAGGGTGATATTCTGGCAAAGCTTCGCAAGGAAGTGAAGAAGGCTGACAAAATCTATCTGGCAACGGACCCGGACCGCGAGGGGGAGGCCATTTCCTGGCATCTCCTGAAGGCCCTTAAGCTGGACGAGGCGAAGAATAAGCAGGTATACCGCATTAGCTTTAACGAGATTACGAAAAATGCGGTGAAGGCTTCTTTCAAGACCCCACGCGACATTGACATGAACCTGGTGGATGCCCAGCAGACCCGCAGAATGCTGGACCGCATGGTGGGATACCGGATCAGCCCGCTGCTGTGGAAAAAGGTGAAGCGGGGACTGAGCGCGGGCCGTGTGCAGTCCGTTGCGCTGCGCATGATCTGTGACCGCGAGGACGAGATCAACGCGTTTATCCCGGAGGAATATTGGAATCTGGACGCAAAGCTTCTGCTCAAAGGCGCCAAAAAGCCTCTGACTGCAAAATATTACGGCAGCAACAGCGGCAAGAACGGGAAAACGAGCATCCACAGCAAGGAGGAGCTGGATCAGATCTTAGCGGATTTAGACGGCAGCGCATATGTGGTGGATGAGGTGAAAAAGGGCGAGCGGATCAAGAAAGCGCCGATCCCCTTTACCACCAGTACCATGCAGCAGGAGGCTTCCAAGGCCCTCAATTTTTCCACCCAGAAAACCATGCGCCTGGCACAGCAGCTGTACGAGGGCGTTGAGGTCAAGGGTCACGGCACCATCGGTCTGATCACCTACCTGCGTACGGATTCCACGCGTATCGCAGAGGAAGCGGACGCCACGGCCAGGGAGTTCATCAAAAAGCAGTACGGCGACAAATATGTGATCAAAAACGAACAGTCGAAGAAAAACGGCGGAAAGATTCAGGACGCCCATGAGGCGATCCGCCCAACAGATATCGCGCTGACCCCCACTGTGGTAAAGGAATCCCTGCAGCGCGACTTATTCCGTCTGTACCAGTTGATCTGGAAGCGCTTTACAGCCAGCCGTATGGACAACGCGGTGTATGAGACTACCTCCGTTAAAATCACGGCGGGAGGCCATAGCTTTACCACAGCAGCTTCAAGGCTGATCTTTGACGGCTTCATGTCCGTCTATGTGGAGGCGGACGACGAGGAGGAGCACAACCAGGCTCTGGGCAATATGGAGAAGGGCACGAAGCTTAAACTGGAGGAGCTGGTTCCCAGCCAGCATTTCACCCAGCCCCCGGCGCACTACACCGAGGCTTCTCTGGTAAAAGCGCTGGAGGAGCAGGGCATCGGACGTCCCAGTACTTACGCGCCCACAATCACCACCATCATTGCCAGGCGGTATGTGGTCAAGGAGAGCAAGAACCTGTATGTGACCGAGATCGGCGAGGTGGTCAACCGCATTATGAAGCAGAGCTTCCCCAGCATTGTGGATATCAGCTTCACAGCCAACATGGAATCCCTGCTGGATAAGGTGGCGGACGGCTCTGTGCAGTGGAAGACAGTGGTGAGCAATTTTTATCCTGATTTGGATGAGGCGGTAACGATTGCGGAGAAAGAGCTGGAGACCGTAACCATCGCAGACGAGGTGTCCGATGAGGTGTGCGAATTGTGCGGCCGCCAGATGGTAATCAAATACGGCCCCCACGGAAAATTCCTGGCCTGTCCCGGCTTCCCGGATTGTAAAAACACCAAACCGTATCTGGAAAAGATCGGCGTTCCCTGCCCTAAATGCGGCAAGGAAGTGGTGCGCAAGAAAACTAAGAAAGGCCGCCTGTACTTTGGCTGTGAGGCGAATCCGGACTGCGATTTCATGTCCTGGCAGAAGCCATCCACCAAAAAATGCCCGGAGTGCGGCTCTTACATGGTGGAGAAGGGAAACAAGCTGCTGTGCTCCAATGAGACCTGCGGATACCGCACAAATCTGGAGCAGGAATAGAAAAAAATGGTAAAATTGCTATAGAATATATGAAATTCTTAAAATAATCGAAAACTTCGAAAAACTCTTGTTATTGCCGCAGAATTATGTTACAATTCTATTATTAATAGGGCATTTCGGGGCGGTATACCAGTTGGATAAGGAGGTTTTCGAATATGAGCGTTCAGTTGTTGGACAAAACAAGGAAGATTAACAAGTTATTGCATAACAACAATTCTCACAAAGTGGTTTTCAATGATATCTGTAAAGTGTTGAGTGAGATATTGTTGTCTAATATCCTGGTAATCAGCAAGAAGGGAAAGGTGCTGGGCGTGAGCCTGTGCTCCGGCGTTGAGGAGATCAAGGAGCTGATTGAGGACCAGGTGGGAATGTACGTGGATAAGATGCTCAACGAGCGCTTATTAAGCGTGCTCTCCACCAAGGAGAACGTCAATCTGGCGACTCTGGGATTTGCGGAGGAGAATGTGCGCAAGTACCAGGCGATCATCACCCCCATCGATATTGCGGGCGAGCGCTTGGGCACTCTGTTCATCTACAAGCAGGATTCCCAATACGACATTGACGATATCATTTTAAGTGAATATGGGACCACGGTAGTGGGGCTGGAGATGATGCGCTCCGTCAACGAGGAGAACGCTGAGGAGACCAGAAAGGTACAGATTGTGAAGTCCGCCATCAGCACGCTGTCATTCTCGGAGCTGGAGGCGATTATCCATATTTTCGACGAGCTGGACGGCAATGAGGGCATCCTGGTTGCCAGCAAGATTGCCGACCGCGTGGGGATCACCCGCTCGGTGATCGTCAACGCGCTGCGCAAGTTCGAGAGCGCGGGCGTGATCGAATCACGTTCTTCCGGTATGAAGGGAACTTACATCAAGGTTCTCAACGACGTGGTGTTTGACGAGCTGAAAGCCATCAAGGCTTCCAACACAAATCTGAAGTAAGGATAGAGATTCCGGCAGGGCCGCAGCGGCACAGCAGAAATACAGCTTGTGCGCAGCGGCCCTGTTTTGCAGCTGGGAGGAAAACAGATGCTTTACGACAAAGATATCCGGGAGCCGCTGTTTGAGTTCCTGGAGGACCGGTTTGGAAAAATCCGTATTATAGAGGAGAAGCGGATGGGCAGGTCCAGGGCCGACATTGTGATGGTGCTGGAGGAGTCGGTCATGGGACTGGAGATCAAAAGCGACGCTGACACCTACGCCAGGCTGAGCCGTCAGGTACGGGATTACGACCGGTACTGTGACGGCAATTACGTGGTGGCAGGCTCCACCCACGGACTTCACATTGGGGAGCATGTGCCGGAGTGGTGGGGGATCATCACGGTGGAGGCGCAGGAGGGAGGGCCGGACTTCTATGTGCTGCGTGAGGCGGCGCAAAACCCGAACATGGACTTAAAGCGCAAGCTGGGCCTTCTCTGGCGTCCGGAGCTGGTTCACATCCAGGAGATCAACAAGCTGCCCAGGTACAAGGAGAAGAGTAAGAAGTTCGTGGTGGAAAAAATTATACAGAAGGTCCCAGCCGATGTGCTGGCCCGTCAGATCAGCGCTGAGCTCTTTGAACGGGATTATACCACCATTGAGGAGACGATTCGCGCTTACCGGGAGGCGGAGGGAAAAAAATGCCGTAAAAAACGCGCGAAAGTGTGAAAAATACTGGTTTTTTTCCAATAAACCACTTGCGCACATCTGCATTTTATGATATATTTGTAAGGCTGAAAAAACACGTCTGTGGATTCTACGGAAAGGTGCCTGGGCCGGACAAGGGCCGAGGTCTTCCGGGAAGCATGAGAAGCGGGCGGAAGTAAGCCTGACTCCCTTGCTCAAGGGGCAGGTAAAAAACCAAACGGAGGTAAAGAACATGAGCGTTATTTCTATGAAGCAGTTACTGGAAGCTGGTGTGCATTTCGGCCACCAGACAAGAAGATGGAACCCCAAGATGGCTCCCTACATCTACACCGAGAGAAACGGCATCTACATCATTGACTTACAGAAGTCTGTTGTCAAGGTAGACGAGGCCTACAAGGCTGTTTCCGACATCGCTGCCAACGGCGGCACCATCCTGTTCGTGGGAACCAAGAAGCAGGCTCAGGAGGCCATCAAGGTTGAGGCGGAGCGCTGCGGAATGTATTTTGTAAATGAGAGATGGCTGGGCGGCATGCTGACCAACTTCAAGACCATTCAGAGCCGTATCGGCAGACTGAAAGCGATCGAGGCCATGTCTCAGGACGGTACCTTCGACGTACTGCCCAAGAAGGAAGTTATCGCGTTAAAGAAAGAGTGGGATAAGCTGGAGAGAAACCTGGGCGGTATCAAGGATATGAAGAGACTGCCGGATGCGATCTTCGTGGTAGACCCCAAGAAAGAGCATATCTGCGTACAGGAGGCTCATACCCTGGGCATCCCGTTAATCGGTATTGTTGACACCAACTGCGATCCGGAAGAGCTGGATTACGTGATCCCCGGCAACGACGACGCAATCAGAGCGGTTAAGCTGATCGTTTCCAAGATGGCTGACGCTGTGATCGAGGCGAAGCAGGGCGAGGTTCTGGAAGGCGCTATGGAGCTCGAGATCCCGGTTGAGGCGTTTGAGGCAACAGAGGCTTAATCCTGACAATAATATCTGATTGGAGGAATTGAAATGGCAGCAGTAACTGCAGCAATGGTAAAAGAGTTAAGAGAAATGACTGGCGCCGGAATGATGGACTGTAAGAAAGCACTTGCAGCTACCGACGGCGATATGGACAAGGCTGTTGAGTTTTTGAGAGAGAAAGGCCTGGCCGGTGCGGCTAAGAAGGCCGGACGTATTGCAGCCGAGGGTATGGTAGTGACCAAGGTTTCCGAGGACGGCAAGAAGGCTGTTGTGGTTGAGGTTAACGCTGAGACCGACTTCGTTGCCAAGAACGAGAAGTTCCGCAGCTATGCTGAGGATGTGGCCGCTCAGGCTCTGAACACTTCCGCAAAGGACATGGATGCATTCATGGAGGAGAAGTGGGAGAAGGATTCCAGCCTGACTGTCAAGGAGGCTCTGTCCTCCCAGATCGCAATCATCGGCGAGAACATGAACATCCGTCGTTTCGAGCAGATCGACGAGGCCAACGGCTTCGTAGCTTCCTACATCCATGCAGGCGGCAAGATCGGTGTTCTGGTAGATGTTGAGACAGACGTTGTGAACGACGAGATCAAGGATATGGCTAAGAACGTAGCGATGCAGGCAGCAGCCCTGAAGCCTCTGTATACTTGCAGAGACGAGGTTGACGCTGAGTACATCGAGCGCGAGAAGGACATCCTGACCGCTGCTGCGAAGAACGAGAAGCCCGATGCAAACGACAAGATCATCAGCGGCATGGTAATGGGACGTATCAACAAAGAGCTGAAGGAAATCTGCCTTCTGGATCAGGTGTACGTTAAGGCTGAGGACGGCAAGCAGAGCGTAGGAAACTACGTAGCGGCTGTTGCCAAGGCTAACGGCGCTGCGATCAAGATCAAGAAGTTCATCCGTTTCGAGACCGGCGAAGGTTTAGAGAAGAAAAATGAGGACTTTGCGGCTGAGGTTGCGAAGCAGATGGGGCAGTAATAGTTGTCATCCTGCCACCTAAAATAGGCACTTTCTGCCACAAAATGGACCATTTTTGAGGCAAAAAAAGGATAAAATAAGGACCTAAGGTATGTAAAACCATACTTTGGGTCCTTTTTTCGTGTGCAAAACCACCCCGGGCCCCCTGTTTCCGGCACCCACCGGGGCCATCGGCCGTCAAGCCTGGCACCGAGTCATATGCCGTTTAAAATGGGGAGAAAAAGAGGGAGGCAAAGGCCGAAAACCCGCATAAACAAAGGCTTTCTGGCAGTTACGGGACCGTAGCCGCCGATATGGAAGTAGAGGCTGGCGCCTTCGGCCGGGTTTATATAGGCATCAGCCCCCTGCCGTATCACATAGGTCCATTTGGTAGGAGCTGACATGTAAGATTAATACCCTCGGCAGAGAACTGCACAGTCTCAATGTCAACGGCTGGCGTCTGCTCGGCGGGGGCTCCATGTAGGAAGGTAGATTTGCATTGGTGGAGGAGAGGAAGGAGTATATCAGTGCAAAGAGGACCGCCAGTACAACACAGAGGGGCATCCAGTTTTTAGGGTTCTGTATAAAATTACGCATAAAAAATCACCGCCTTTCATCCAGTATGTCAGGATGAGGGCGGCGACCATTTGGAATAAAAAAAGATTGCCGCAATACGGCAACCTTGGTCTCTTTCTACATCATGGTAGACGAGATGATTGGTAATACAATACAATTTCGGTTTTGTCAAATTTATATATCATGCTTTCACAGAAAGATAAACCTCATTTTTTCCAGTTCATATACCATTCTACTTATTTCTTTTTTTAATTCCTATAATCAATAAGATTCCGGTAGCTCCGAATATCAACACTGCTATGGCATTTTTTTCAAAGATATCCTTTTTGTAAGAAAGTCCTATTCCTGACTGATTGTAGGAATTTGCTGCCCTTACAACATCATCATAATAATAAACGGAGAAACCGTTTATGTTATTCTGGCTTTAGCCAGTTGAGTACGTTGGAGTTCCTGAAGTCAGGAACGGAGACGTGCGAAACAGAAAACCACCTGCTTCGCGGGTGGTGTAGCAAGTG
>JAGZSY010000037.1 GCA_018380885.1 Enterocloster asparagiformis | reverse complement strand
CAAGCCCATCGACAAGGACATTGTGCTGAAGATGAACGAGAGCTGCAAGGCCATCGTAACCGTTGAGGAGCACTCTGTGATCGGCGGCCTGGGCTCCGCGGTGGCCGAGGTGCTGGCGGGCCATGACGGCGCGAAGTTCGGCATGGTGGGCATTCAGGATAAGTTCGGCAAGTCCGGCAAACCGGATCAGCTGTTCGAGGCTTACGGCCTGACCGCCGCCAACGTGGCTGCAACGGCAAAAGAGCTGCTCAAATAAATCAGGAATCATTTTGGAGGATAAGACAATGACCATTTTGAACTATGAGTTTAACGGCGAGGGAATGCAGCGCGTATTTGAGAACGAGAAGTGGACCGTGGGCATCAAGAACTGGAAGCCGGCCAACGACGTAACCGGCATCGACTGCCTGGAGCGCCACAACAAGACCGACGAGCTGTTCGTGCTGGTGGAAGGCTCCTGCACCCTGGTGTACGCCAACGAGGTAAACGGCGGACTGGAGTTCGGCGCTGTAAAGATGGAGAAGGACAAGGTTTACAACATTCCGGCCACCTTATGGCACAACACCATCACCCGCAAGGACACCAAGATGATCCTGATCGAGGATTCCAACACGTCCATGGACAACAGTGATATTCTGAACCTGACAGAGGCTCAGATTGAGGAAATGAGAAGCCTGGCATAAAAAAGACGGCCGGCGGCGGCCGGGTAACGGCCCTGCCGGCCTCCCATATTAGGAGGAATAAAATGAGATTTTTCGTTGACACAGCGAATGTTGAGGAGATTAAGAAAGCAAACGACATGGGCATCATCTGCGGCGTTACCACCAACCCGTCCCTGATCGCCAAGGAAGGCCGCGATTTCGCGGAGGTGATCAAGGAGATCACCGACATCGTGGACGGACCCATCAGCGGCGAGGTGAAGGCCACCACCGTGGACGCCGAGGGTATGATCGCCGAGGGCCGTGAGATCGCCAAGATCCATCCCAACATGGTTGTCAAGATCCCCATGACCGTTGAGGGCTTAAAGGCCGTCAAGGTTCTGACCGCCGAGGGCGTTAAGACCAACGTGACCCTGGTGTTCTCCGCGGCTCAGGCCCTGCTGGCAGCCCGCGCGGGAGCTACCTATGTTTCCCCGTTCCTGGGCCGTCTGGACGACATCTCCATGCCCGGCATCGACCTGATCTGTGAGATCACCGAGATTTTCCAGATGCACGATATCGACACCCAGATCATCGCCGCCAGCATCCGCAATCCGATCCACGTAATCGACTGTGCAAAAGCGGGCGCGGATATCGCCACCGTACCGTACAAGGTGTTGGAGCAGATGACAAAGCATCCGCTGACCGACCAGGGAATTGCTAAGTTTCAGGCGGATTACAAGGCTGTATTTGGTGAATAAAGCGATTGAAAAAACATCTGAGATTCATTATAATGTTAGCAGTATAAAAGCTGCTAACATTATTTTTTTGGAATGAGCCGCCGGCACAGACCGGAGGCCATTGCCCAAGCCGCGGGTCTGCGGCTTCAGATGGAGGATGACATCGATGATTAAAAAATTTTTACAGTGCACGACGATCAGGGAACGCATCGACATGCTTTCCAACACCGTTTTAGGCGACTGGTCCGATCAGGACTTGAACATTATTCTGAGCGCGCTGGGGTTCGAGGCGGAGTCCTATGCCGCCAAGGACGATAAAATCTCTGCGATCGAGAAGTACCTTGCGGATTACAAGCGCAAGGTGGAGCGGGAGAACACCATGAAGTGCGACCAGATCGACAGCACGCCCGCCCGGGACGCAGGCGCGACTCTCTACGAGGAGAAGGGCCTGGCCGGTATTTTGAAGAATGCAATCGACAAGTAATTGAGAGATATACCAGAGGCCGTCTGCCGCGATTGAGCGGAGACGGCCTTTTGCGCTGCGGTTTTCAGCTCACGTCAGGCTGCGCCGTCCCGGCCGGCGCGCGCCGCAAGCGCGGAAGCGTGGCGGGATTTTTGCGGCCCGGGATGGGATGGGGCTACCGGGGCCTGCCGCCCCTCATGCCCATGCCGCCGGAGCCGTAGACCAGACTGTCCATGGTGACGGAAAGGGTTTCTGCGCCGGCCGTGAGCTCGTAGGTCTGTCCCTGGGCGATGCCGGGACAGCTGATCACGATGCTGGAGTAGGCTTTTTGGGGCGTGTGGGAGATCAGCTCCCTGCCGTCGGCATCGGTCAGGGTAATGGTGGTTCCGGCGTTTTGGGCCTGGGAAAGTTGGACCATGACGGAACCCTGGTTTAGGGCCTGGGAAAAGTTCTGGGACATGCCGCCGGCGTCTGTGGCGACGATAAATCCGCCCTCGATCACTCCTTCTTTGTCATAATCCAGAGCGCCGTTTCCGCCGCCGGTGGGGCCGTCCACATAGATTTCACCGCCGGTGATGTAGAGGCTGCCGTTGCTGTCTATGCCGTCGCCGGAGGCGTCGATGCGGATGATTCCGCCGGTGATGCGGATGAAGCAATCCTCCGATTCAGTGAAGCTGTCCGGCGAGGGCGCGCCGCTTACGCCGTATCCTCCGCTGCCGCCGGCAGCGTTTAATCCGTCGTCGGAAGCTGTCAGGGAGATGACGCCGCCGCTGATCTCCACGGTACGCCCCTCCAGGCCCTCGTAGCTGGTGGTAATGTCGACGGTTCCTCCGCTCACGGTGAGCGCGCCGTCCGCGTGCATGGCGTCGTCGCCGGAGGCCAGGGTCAGGGAGCCGTTCTGCACGGTTAAGCTGCCGTTGGAATGCAGGGAATCGTCGGCCGAGTTGACCAAAAAGGTGCCGCCCCGCACCAGGAGCAGCGTCCCGGCCTTGAAGCCTTTGGTGCTGGGGGCGTCGGAGCCCGCGTCGCCGGCCGCGGCCGAACCGGCGCTTTCACCGCCGTCCGGGAGGCCTTCGGGGACGGCATCCGCGGCGGGGGTGTCGCCGGAGCCCGCGGTATCTTTGGAATCCGGTAAGCTTCCTTTCTGCCCGCGGTCCGGGCGGCCGCCCTGGCGCTGACCTGAACGGCCGCCGATTTGGCTCTGGCTGGGGGCGTCGGCGTTCTGCGTCTGACCTGAGCCACCGCCGATTTGGCTCTGGCTGGGGGCGTCGGCGCTCTGCGTCTGACCTGAGCTACTGCCGATTTGGTCCTGGCTTGGAGCGGCGGCGCTCTGCGTCTGACCTGAGCCACCGCCGATTTGGCCCTGGCTGGGGGCGGTGCCGCCCTGAGGCTGTCCTGAGCCGCCGCCGCCCCGGCCCGTGCGTTCGCCGCCCGTGCCGTCCGGGGTGTCGCCGTCCTGCCTTTGTCGCCGTCCGCCGCCGGGTCCGCCCTTTTCCGCGCGTTGTTCAGCGTTTTGACTGCCGCCGCCTGCGGTGACGGTGAAGCTGCCGTCGTCCGCCTGCAGGATGGTGGCGGCGTCAAAGCCGTCGCCCTGGGCGGTGACGGAGTAGGTGCCGCCGGCGATGTAGATGAAGCCAAGGCTGTCGTCGTCCTTGTTTTCCGCGTGTACGCCGTCCTTACCGGAGTTGATCACAAAGATACCGTCCAGAATCCGCACGCTGTCCTTTCCGGACAGACCGTGTCCGGCGGACTGGATCGTGTAGGTGCCGCCGGTGATCACCAGATCGTCCTTGGACACGGCTCCGTGGCCCCATGCGGCGTTGATGGTCAGGGAACCGGAGCCGTTCAGCGTCAAGTCCTCCTTTGAGAATAAAACCGCGTCGATGCTGCTGTCTTGAGCGGCGGTGGATTCACCGGTGTTGGAGAGCGTGTTTTCGCTGCCCGCAGCCAGGGTGATAAAGACTTTGTCCGCCTGCCGGACGTAGATAGCGGCGCCGGTATCGCAGTTGATGGAGGCCCCATCCAGCACCAGCCGGACCTTGTCGTTCTTGTCCGCGTCCACAATGATCTGGCCGTTTTCCAGCCGGCCGGTGAGGATATAGGTGCCCTCCCCGCGGATGGTGGCGGTGGCGCCGTCGATATCCACGGAGCCGCTGCCGCATTGGATTTTCGTGGAGTTCAGGGCCAGCGCTATGGCGTCCGCCTCATCGTAATCGGCTTGCGTGTCGCGGTCCGTAAACATTTCCTCTATATTTAGTCCGGAGCTGCCCGCGGGGGAGCCGGAGGTCTCGTCTGTTTTTTCGGAAGAGACCTGCTTTGCTGCCGCGGTGGAAGGGGAGGCCGTGTTAACGGCCGGGGAGGAGGCGCAGCCGGCTGAGGAGACGGCCAAAGCGGCGCAGAGTGAGAGACACAGTAATTTTTTCATAAACGATTCCTCCTTACAATTCACAGACCGCGTTTTCGCGGCGGGAGAGCACGATTTCCAGGTTGCCGTTGCGGCAGCGGAGCTTGTCGATCAGCTCCTTTTCTTTTTCCGGCGCGGACAGCGTGATCTGGTAGGTCAGCTTGAACAGGCTGCCCATGTTGGTGGTTTTCACATTCGACAGCTCCCAGGCTGCGGTGTATTCCTGAAACAAATCGTCGAAAATATTGGTATAGTCCAGATTTTCAGGGATCGTCACGTGCAGGGTTTTATCCCGGGAGGCCGTCCGCTTTGCCCCCAGGCCGCAGCGGGCGCAGAGCAGGTTTGCGCAGCTCATGACAAGGACGAACAGCGCCGCGTAGCCCAGATACCCCATGCCCGTGGCCAGCCCGGCGCTCATGGCCGCAAATATAGCGCCGATCTCCCGGGCGGTGCCCGGCACGGAACGGAACCGCACCAGGCCAAAGGCCCCGGCCACCGCCACTCCGGCCCCCACATTGCCGTTGACCATCATGATCACCATGCAGACCGCGGCGGGCAGCAGCGCCAGCGTCACCACAAAGCTTTGGGTGTGATTTCCTTTGTATGTATAGACCAGGGCCAGAAAAATTCCCAGGACCAGGGAAACGCCGATACAGAGCAGAAAATCTCCCGGCGCGATGAGCCCGGCCGAGCTGGTGTCGAACAGGCCTTTGAACAATGTTTCACGCATATTGTATTCCTCCAAATTCTTTTATCATTTGCCGGTAGGCGGCGCCGTACTTGGAAAAGGAGGTTTTGAAAATCCCGTTTTCCGAGAGCAGGCGGGCAAGGTCCACGGGGATGGAACCGGCTGTCTTGACCTCCATGAGCACCTGCCCCGGGCTTAAAACCGGCGTGCCGTATACGCTGGAGCAGAGGGAAAAATCCTCGTCCCGCCAAAGAATCGTCTCGTCAAAGGTGACGCGCAGGCCGGGATCCCGGGCGAAATAGTAGGCCTCCCGCTCGTAGGACAGGACCACGGTGGGAAACAGCTCCCGGTAAAAGCTGCGGAAATAGTCGATTTCCCTGCCGATCTGGGAGGAATCAGGAAGCGGCCCGCCCGTTGAGAGCCATTCCATAACCTGGGCCTCCGGTATGCTGACCCTGCGCTTGTAGACCACGTCCTGATATTTCTTTTTCAGCTCCAGAAAAACGTTGTTGTCCGGGGTGGACACGCCGTAGCTGCGCAGCCGCAATTTTTCCTTGTAAACCGGCTTTTCCAGGGAGCGGCGGATCAAACGGCAGTCCGCGGTGTCAAAGTAGATATTGCAGATCGTGCTTCTGCCGAAGGGGTCCGGCCGGAGGGAGTCCCCCAATACGTCCAGCAGCAGCTGTTTTTGTTCGAGATTCATCTGGTATTTCAGTTCATAGCGTTGGAATATGGTTTGATAATCCATTTGCTCGCCTCCTTTGCTGGTACCAGTTTACGGGGCCAAATTAAAATTTACCTTAAATTCACATAAAGTTCACATGGTCTTACGGCTCGCGTCCGCGGTCCGCCGGCCATGCAAAAAAACGCAGCCAGGCCCGGGATTCAGGCATGGCTGCGTTTCTTGCGTTACGCTATAGAGTTACGGTGATGGTTAAGGACCTTTTGTCCCGGCTCTCCGCGCTTATTTTTCCCTTGTGGGCGGAGACGATGGCCCGGGCGATGGCCAGACCCAGGCCGTATCCGCCGGTCTGGGAGTTGCGGGAGCGGTCGGCGCGGTAGAAGCGCTGGAACAGGAGATTTAGGTCCCCGGACTCCACGGATTGGACGGTATTGTAAACGGTGATGACGCAGCCGCCCCGTCCCCGGGGTCTTACGCTCAGGCGGATCAGGCCGCGCTCGTCCGAATGCTTCAGGGCGTTGTCCAGCAAAATCCCCGTCAGCTGCCGGATGGAAGCCTCGTCGCCGCGGTAGGTCAGGTTGGGAGGAATCTGCGCTTCCAGCATTTTTCCCTGGGTGAGGGCCAGAGCCTGGAAGCTCCTGGCAGTCTCGTCCACCGCGTCGGACAGGGAAAACTCCAGCCTTTGCAGCTGGCCCGCGCCCTCGTCCAGACGGGAGAGAGCGATCAGGTCCGCGGTCAGGGCGGACAGGCGCTTTACCTGGCTGCGGATGCTCTTTGTCCACTGGCTCTCCCCGTGCTCCATCTCCAGCACCTCGGTGTTGGCGTCGATGATGGTTAACGGCGTTTTGATCTCATGGCCGGCGTCGGTGATGAACTGCTTTTGCTTCCGGTCGCTCTCCGCCACCGGCTTAAAGACCATTTTGGAAAATACCACCACCAGAAACAGCACGGAGAGCAGGCCGGCTGCGGACACCAGCACGCTGGAGACCAGAAAGGTGCGGAAGTTCTCCAGGGAGCGGTAGCAGTCCAGGAAAATGATCATGGCGCCGCTGTCCGTGTCCAGGCGCAGAAAACGGTAATTGCGGATAAAGCCGTCTCCACGGCCGGAGCGGTAGACGCTTTCCGCCAGCTGCGCGGCCTCGCCGTCCCCGATGGCCGCGATGCTGCCCGTATCTGTCGAGGCGGCCGCGCCCTGGCTGTCGAGGGTGACGGTGAAAAACCGCGACTCGAAGGGAGTTTCCGGGGACAGGTCCCTGGGCGGCGGCATTTTCTTGCCGGAGGGCCGCTTCTCCCTGGGAAAACGGCCGCCGTTTTCCGCCAGCACTGCCAGCACCCGGTCCGCTTCCCTGGCGATATTCCGGTAGTTGATGCCGTTGACAACGCCCATGATCACGGAGAGGACCAGAAACATGGAAAGCATGGCCACTGCGATAAACCTTCTTCTCAGACGCCTAATCATGGCGCTCCTCCAGGGAATATCCCACATTGCGGGAGGCGCGAATCTGCACGCCGGCGTTTAATGCAGCCAGCTTTTTGCGCAGGTAGGAGATGTAGACCCAGACCACGCTGAGCTCCGCCTCGCTGTCATAGCCCCAGATTTTCTCCATAAAGCGCTCCGTGGACACCACATGTCTGGGATTGGACAGCAGGAGCTCCATCATCTGAAATTCCTTGTTGGCCAGCCGGAAGCAGCCGGAGGGGGAGGAGAGCTCATAGGTGGCCCGGTTCAGCGTGAGGCTGCCGAAGCTCAAGCAGGAGTCGCCGGCTCCGGCCTGCCGGGTCATGGCGCGGATGCGGGCCAGCAGCTCCCTGGCAGCAAAGGGCTTGGTCAGATAGTCGTTGGCGCCGCTGTCCAGCCCCAGAACCCGGTCGTCGATCTCCGATTTCGCCGTCAATATGATGACCGGGACCATGTTTCCCTGCCGGCGGATGGTTTTGAGCACTGTGATCCCGTCTGTTTTCGGCATCATAATATCCAGAATTACGCCGTCGTAATCCTGGGAGGCCAGGTATTCCAGGGCTTCCTGCCCGTCGTACACCGCATCCACCGTATAATTGCTGTGTTTTAAAATAGCCACCAGAGCGTTGGACAATTCCCGTTCATCCTCTGCGAGCAGCAGGCGCATAACAGTACCTCCCCTACTATGTGATAGATCAATTATCAGGCCGCCACATTAAACGTACTTAAAATATAAGACCATTATAGCCCGGAAATTTCTCCGCGCAACCGTTTTTGGCTGACATACCAGTAAATCCCGGCGGATACCAGGGCGGTGAGGCACTCGCTGATCCCAAAGGCGCACCACACGCCGGTAGCCCCCATCGTACGGCTGAGTAAGAGGGCGCCGGGTATGATGAACAGCACATAGCGGCACAGCGATATGGCCAGGGAGGGACTCCCCATGCCCAGGCCCTCCAGCGTGCCGGAAACCGTAACTGAGATGCCGGAGACGAAAAAGCCGGCGCTGATGATCCTGATGGCGGTTACCCCCAGGGCGATCGTGTCCTGGTTGGCGGTAAACAGAGCGATCAGCCGGGCCGGGGCCGCCAGGCAGAGCGCCGTGCCCAGCAGCATGATGCCCAGGATCATGGCCAGCCCGGTGCTGTGAAGCCTGCGGACCCGCTTGTAAATACCGGCGCCGTAGTTGTAGCCGATCAGCGGGCGCATTCCCTGCACAATCCCGTTGGCGGACAGATACAGGAAGGTTTGCAGCTTATAGTAGGCTCCCAGCACCAGCACATAAGCGCTGCCGTAGGCGCTCAGCACGGAGTTTAAAACGGACACCAGCAGGGAGGGGAGCGCCATGTTCAGAGTGGCGGGCACGCCCACCGCATAGAGCCGGAAGAGCAGACTGCGGTTGACGCCGCCGGGCAGCAGCCGGAATTTCACTGAAATGGGACGGCGGAAATAAAATATCAGGTAAATGACCATGGAGACGGTCTGGCCGATGCCGGTTGCGATGGCGGCGCCCCGGATGCCCATTTCCGGGAAGAAGCCGATGCCGAAAATCATCAGGGGGTCCAGGATAATATTGGTAACGCAGCCGCAGATCATGCTGACCATGGAGACAGTCATTTTCCCTACCGCCTGGAAGATTTTTTCAAATGATATGGCGATGATATTGGGCAGCGTGAACAGCAGCACGATGTTGGAGTATTGCAGGCCCATCTCCAGCACTGCCGGATCATTTGTAAATAACTGGAGAAAATTTGGCATGAGCAAGAGGCCGGCTATCATCAGCAGAAGGCCGTGGAGTCCGTTCAACAGTATGCCCGCCGTGGCGGCGGTATCGGCGCTGCCCTGTTTTTCCGCGCCCAGATAAAAGGCCACCGCGGAGTTGATGCCGATGGCAAAGCCAACTGACACCGCGTTGATCAGATTCTGGACCGGGAATACCAGGGAAAGGGCTGTCATGGACGCTTCGCTGATCTTTGCCACAAAAAAGCTGTCGATGATGTTGTAAAGGGCGCTTACGAGCATTGAGAGCATCATGGGCAGCGCCATTGACATCAAAAGGGGAAATACCGGTTTTTCTTTCATATAAGACTGATTCATTGTTAACACCTCTGAGTTTTGAAATAGACTGCCGGCTGCGGGCGGCATTTGGGGGCAAAAAAACACACAGCTACGGCAAGGTAACTGTGTGGCGAAAATTGGAATACCAATCATGTAAGTCCAGAAAAATCCACATCCATGGTATGTCATGGGTTTTGGAACAAATTTTAATTGTCATGTTGAACGCTGGTTATTATAGCATAAGATGAAAATTATTTCAACGACTATTCTTTCAGGGGCTGGTCCTCTGCTTTCGGCGCGTTTTGATCGTTGGCGCGGTCGATGTTGCGCAAATGAAGATAAACGGTGTTTTTGCTGATATTTAAGATTTGCGCTGTTTTGATGACGGAATCTTTTAAGTTATAGACCCCCTTTTGGTAGAGCCTCTGGATAATTTCCTTGTTTTTGTTGGAAAACGTGATTTTGGAATCGGCCATTACCTCGGCCTGAATCTGTTCGACAAGTTTTTCTACCAACTCTGTGCTGCTGGAGGAGAAATTTTCTTTCTGGCTTGCAGAGGGCCGGCTCTCCGGCGCGGGAAGTTCCTCGAATGTAAAATTCTTGAAGAACTCGGCCATGGGCGTGTTCATGTAGAAATTGATACATAAAAGGCCGATGATGCGGTCGTTCTCGCCTTTTACGGTAATGGTGGCTGATTTCAGGGGCTCCCCTTTTTTGTTTTTTACAAAATAAGTGATATCTTTGCACGAGTCGCTCTGGTTTTGAATTTTTTCCAGCATAATAAGGGCTAAATCCGTAATGGGCGCCCCTTCTTTGCGGCCGGTGTGAAAGCCGTTGATTACTTTAATTGCAGAATGATTGTAGTCCTCCAAGCTGTGCAGAACCAATTCATACCCATCCCCTAAATAGTGGGAAAGCCCATCCAGCATATCACAGTATGAATCCAGAATCAGCCGATCTACATAAGTTAACTGGATATTATTGTCCCTTTTGTTATTCACGTCCGACCTCGCTAAAATATTTTTTATTCATTATAGTATAATATACAAAAAAAAGCAATATCAAAGACAATGGGAGGGGGAGATAAAACGTTATTTTTGTTTAGCTGCTAAGCTAGAAAAACGCTTTATTCCCCCGAATGTGTTCAAAAAGTTGATTGAATCAACTCGTTTTTGCCAATGTGCTGAAAAATACGCGTAATTTTTGTCTATTAAATAAAAAAAAATTCATTGACATAAATATTGTATCGTCTTATAATTTGAATCATAGGGGAAACAAATGTCATGGCCAGACGTCGTTTTTCAAATAACATGAGGGAAGAAGGTATTATTATGAGTCAAATTATTTCCACCGCCGATGCGCCGGCGGCTATCGGTCCATATTCTCAGGCGGTTGCAGCCGGCGGTTTGGTATTCACTTCCGGACAGATTCCGCTGGATCCCCAGACCGGCGGTATTGTGGGGGACACGATTGCAGATCAGGCGGAGCGGGTATTAAAGAATGTGGCGGCAATTTTAAGCGCTGCCGGCACTGATCTGAATCATGTGGTCAAATCGACGTGCTTTTTGGCTGATATGGGCGATTTTGCGGTATTCAATGAAATCTATGCCAAGTATTTTCCCGCTTGTCCGGCCCGGTCATGCGTTGCCGTAAAGACGCTGCCCAAGAATGTTCTGGTTGAAGTGGAGGTCGTAGCGGAGAGAGCATAATGATGACGGATGGCACGCAGACAGTACATACGCGTTACAAAACGGCAATCAGTCCGGAGACATTTGTGTTTCCGACCATCTTTTTTGCAATATTTTATTTCTTTGCGCGCGTGATGGGGTTAGCCAACGCGCTCAACACAATTATGAATACGGCCTATGATTTGCTGCTGAACACGGTTTTATATATCATGGCCATCTGCGTGATCATGGGTGCTGTTTCCGCCATGTTCAGCGAATTCGGTTTTGTCACACTGATCAATAAGCTTTTGCAGCCGCTTATGCAGCCGGTCTGGGGATTGCCCGGCGCCGCCTCCCTGGCGATTGTGACCACGTTTCTCTCCGATAATCCCGCGGTTTTGACGCTGGCGGACGATTCATACTACCGGCATTTCTTTAAAAAATACCAGCTGCCGGCGCTGACCAATCTGGGAACCGCGTTTGGAATGGGCCTGATCGTATGCACGTTTATGCTGGGCCAGTCGGCTGTGACGGGCGTTTCGTATGGGCTGGCCGTGGCAATCGGCTTGCTGGGCGCCATCATCGGAAGCGTTGTGAGCACGCGGATCATGCTTCGTTTTACCAGGTGCATATTTGGCGCGGAGGCTGTGATTGAGGATTGCGCGGCGGGGGCTTCCCAGGGCCCGGCGTCCGATGAATACCGGCCGGTGAGATCCGGTTCCATCGGAACGCGGCTGATGGGCGCCATTCTGGCAGGGGGACAAAGCGGCGTCAGGATGGGAATCGATATAATCCCCGGAGTCCTGGTAATCTGCACGGTTGTGATGATGCTCACAAACGGGTCCGCGGGCGGCTTTTATACCGGAGGCGCGTATGAAGGGATCGCGCTGCTGCCCGCCATAGCGGACAAGGTGAATTTTATTTTGCAGCCCATGTTTGGATTTTCGTCTCCGGAGTGCATCAGCGTGCCGATCACGGCGCTGGGAGCGGCGGGCGCCGCCATCGGCGTGGTGCCGGGGCTTTTGGCCTCCGGGCAGGCAAATGCGTGCGATGTGGCGGTGTTCACGGCCATGTGTATGTGCTGGAGCGGCTATTTAAGCACCCACGTGTCCATGATGACCGGCCTGAAATGCAAGGAGCTGATTGGCAAGGCCATTGTCAGCCACACAATCGGCGGGATCTGCGCCGGTATGGCGGCCCACTATTTATTCTTGCTGGCGTCTGCCGCAATGTGAAACAAGACGCAGTTGTAATTCTTTAACCACAGTATTCAGAGAAAGGAAATAGTTGATATGAGTTGGTACAAAAAAACGATTTGCCCCCGCTGCGGCCGCCCTCTGGAGGGAAAGTTCTATGAGGCCTGCCCCGCATGCCGGCAGGAAGGCGTTAATGTCAATTATGAAACGGTTTTTGATCTGACTGAGGCCAAATTGCCTCCCATAAAATCGGGACAGCCGGGAATTTACCGGTTCCGTGAATTTTATGCCATGGAGGATAGCGATCCGGCTGTCAGCATCGGCGAGGGAAATACTCCGCTGCAGCCGCTGGCGCGGATGGGGAAAAAACTGGGCCTCAATCACCTTTACATGAAGGATGAATCTAAGAATCCGACCATGTCCCACAAAGACCGTCTGTGCTCCCTGATCGTCTCGCGGGCATTGAGCGAAGGCGCTCCCGGAATCACCATCTCGTCCACCGGGAATCAGGGCGCCGCTGCGGCCGCTTACGCCGCTGTGGCGGGGCTTCCGTGCGTTATCTTTACAACGCCCAACGTATCTGCCAGCATGAAAACATTGATGCTGGCCTATGGAGCCAGCGTCTTTGTGACGCCCACCATGGAGGACCGGGGCGTGATTATGGAAAAGCTGGTGCGGGAGATGGATTTTGTTCCCGCCAGCGGCCTGATGACCCCGCCGATCGGCAGTAGCTGTTTTGGAATCGATGCCTATAAAAGTATTGCCTTTGAGGTGTTTGAGCAGATGGGCAATCAGGTGCCGGACTGGTTTGTTGTTCCGATCTCTTACGGCGACACCCTCTATGGGATTTACAAGGGGATGTGCGATCTGAAGGAGATGGGTTATATTGATGCGGTTCCCAGGTTCGCCGCCGCGGAAGTTTTCGGCGCGGTGGAGAATACGCTGGCCGCCGGGTCCGACGACCCGATCCCACAGCCCAGCGAGCCCTCGATCCAGACGTCCATTGCCACCGGGTATGCCGCCTACCACACGGTCCACGCCGTAAAGGATTCCCACGGCACTGCCAGAAGCAGCCACGATGGCGAGGCTCTGCAGATGCAGCGGCTTCTGGCTAAAACGGAAGGCGTTTTCGCGGAGACAGCCTCCGTCGCTTCCCTCGTTGTCCTGGAAAAGCTGGTTAAGGAAGGGACGATCAAGCCGGATGACAAAGTTGTGGTGCTGATGACCTCCACCGGTATCAAGGCGCCTGAGGTGGCGGCAAGGTGGCAGCCGGAGATACCCTGTATTCATCCCACGTTGGAAGAGTTCAGGGCCGCGATGAAGCGCGATTACGGAATTGAATGCTGATGCTTCAACAATTAATTTACATAAAATGAAAATAGGGGGATAAAAAATGTCTGTTAATTCTGAACACAAAACTCCGTCAACTGGATATGCCCTTCTCGTTCTGGGCGGTGTGCTGCTGATTGTTCTGGGGGCGAACAAACTGATCAACGCGCCGATTCAGCCCATGTTTCTGGTGGCATGGCTTTTGGTGTACCCGGCCTGCATGCATTTGGGCTACACGTTCAAAGAGGTTGACAACGGGGCGATGGAATCCATCAAAAAAGGAATGGGCGCCGTTCTCACGATTATGGCGGTGGGCGCGCTGATCGCCACCTGGATCGCAGCCGGCACGGTTCCGGCCATTATCTATTACGGGATGAAGATGATCAGCCCCAAAATCTTTCTCGTGGCTTCGTTTCTTCTGTGCGGCCTTGTCTCCCTTGCCTGCGGCACTTCCTGGGGGACCTTGGGAACTGCCGGAATCGCTATGTTTGCGATTGGCGAGAGCATCGGGGTTTCCAGCGCGGTGACCGTGGGAGCCATTGTCAGCGGCGCTTATCTGGGGGACATGCTGTCGCCGATGTCGGATTCCACCAATGTGGCGTCCGCCAGCGTGGGAACGGATCTGATCACCCACTGTAAGGAGCTGGTGATCATCGCCCTTCCCGTAATTGCAATTACCACGATTATTTACTATGTGATGGGAATGAGATTTGCCTCGGAAACATTTGACAGCAGCTTTGTGGACAGCGTGATGGCAGCCCTCGGCAATGAGTTCCGCGTGGGATTTGTTGCGTTTATCCCCGTAATACTGCTTCTGGTCCTGATTTTCCTGAAGAAACCCGCTATGCTGTCCATGATTGTCAGCGCGCTGGTCGCCTGCGCCGTAGCGGTGTTTTATCAGGGAATGGATGCCAACAACTGTATGACCGTTTTCTGGAATGGATTTAAGGCAGACACTGGGGAAGCGTTCCTCGATACGCTGCTGAACCGCGGCGGCGTGACCAGCATGGCTTCCACGGCGTTCATGATGATATTTGCATTTGGCATGATCGGGGCGTTCAATACCGTAGGTATCATGGAGGCGATCATTCACCCGATTTCCAAAAAAACCAAAAACATTTTCCAGCTCACCCTTGTCAGCGAGATCATCGCTTTAATCGGAAATACCATGGGTACCAACACGTTCTCCCTGCTGATGACCGGATCTTTGATGGCGCCGGCGTACAAGGAATACGGTCTGCATCCCACGAACCTGTCTAAAGCGATTAATGCGACCTCCACGCCGGGCTGTACCTTTATTCCGTGGAACGCCTCCGGTATCTATGTGGTGGGAATGTTCGGCGTCGGCACGCTCGGCTTCGCTCCCTACGCCTGCCTGGTTTATCTGATGCCCATCGCGGTGCTGGTGAGCGTGGTGCTGAAATTCCGGGTGGTTCCCGCCAGCGTTAATCTGGAAGGCGGGGAGAAGTACTCCAGGAAGATGAAACAATAAACAACAGTGATCTTTGAGCAGGGCGTATGTATATATATGCCCTGTTCTTTTTTTGCGCTTGCCGCCTTCCAGTTTTATATATCAAATTTCCCCTAATTATGTTAAAATCAAACCATATTCAACCGACAGGACAGTGTGAGAACGTTTGATATAAAGGGAGGCAGCCGCAATGGACCGAGGGGCGATGACGAATATATCCGGCAACAATATGGGATTTTTGATGGGGGATGAGCGGTCCCCCCGGCAGATGGTGGAATTTTTAAAGGAAGGGGCGCTGCTGCGCAGCTTTGGGGACGTGCTGAGGCAGGTCTATCCCCACGAGGATTTATCCGCCCGCCTGGTGAGCGGGCTGGCCGATATCACAGGCGACAGCCGCGAAAGCCTGGCGAAAAAGGTGCGCAACTGGCTCAAGGGCCAGAATATGCCCCAGAACAGGGAGGCCCTGTTCCAGATCAGCTTCGCCCTGGGGCTGGACGAGGCGGGGGCATCCAGGCTTTTGGGCGCTGCCGCGGAGGCGGGAATCCATTACCGCAACCCGGATGAACTGGCCTATGCGTTTGCCCTGAGAACAGGCGCTTCCTATGAGAAGGCGTTGGAGTTTAAAGAGAAGGCGCAAACTATCTGCGGCGGACGGCTGCGGGGCAGGGGAGAGAGAAAGGCCGTGCAGGGGAGCCCGCGTTTTTACACCCGCCAGCTGCGCGACGTTTTCAGCCAGGTGCGGACAGAGCAGGAGCTGATGGCGTTTTTCCAGGAACACGGGGAGGATTTGGGGCAGCTCCACGAGACGGCCTACGAGAAGTTTACCAGTCTTTTGAACATGCTGCAAAAGCCTGTGGGGGAGCGGGACCGCCTGGTGCAGGAAAAGCTGGATAAGGAGGACCAGGAGCAGGAATATACCATGCGGGACGTGATTGTGGAGTATTTGGGCATGAACGTGCCGGAGGGAAGAAACCTCGCGGGGCTGTCCCCCCTCCAGCGCCTGGTAAAGAAGTTCTGGCCCAACGAGAGCAGCCTTTTCAATATGCGCAACCGGAAGGAGGACGTCTCGAGAAAGGCCATGATCCTGCTCTATCTGATCACAGAGGCTTTTGACGAGGAAGCGGAGGATGGGGAGGACTATTACCCGGACGATCTGGACGAGGAGGACGCGGACACCCGCCTGGAAATCCGGTTTGAAAAAATGAACCTGTTTTTGGACACCTACGGCATGAATTTGCTGGATCCCGGCAACGCCTTCGACCTGCTGGTCCTTTACTCCATGAAGGCCCAGGAATCGGGGGAGCGGATGGCGGAGGTGCTGGACGCCCTTTTCATGGGCCAGGGGCGGCGGAAAAAGGTTAAAGAATCTGAGACGTGAGCGCGATATGATGAGGATGGTACACAATCCCGTATCAGATAAACGGCCTGGGTGACCACCGGGCCGCAATGGAGGAAATGAGATGGAGAGCGGGCGGAAACTGAGGGCGGCAGGCGAGGTCCTGCGGCTGGGAGGGGTGGACTACCGCCTGGAGTCGGTGGAGGGCTGCGGGGGAAGCGCGGTGGTTTACAGGGCGGTTTACGAGGACGCCCTGAACCGGGGCTGCCTCCACCGGGTTCTGGTGAAGGAGCTGTTTCCCTACCATCCCAGGGGCCTGATCTACCGCGACGAGACAGGCGGGATCTGCTGCCTGCCCGGGGGAGAAGAGCGGATGGAAAGCTGCCGCAGCGGCTTCCTCAAGGGAAATCAGGTGAATCTGGAGCTTTTGGCCCTTTTGCCGGAAGAAATTTCCGGCAATTTAAATTCATACGAGGCCTACGGCACGTTTTACTCGGTGCTGTCGGTCCATGGGGGCGCCACGCTGGAGGAGCTGCTGGCGGGGGGAGGCCCCGGCAGTCTTAAGGAAGCGGCGGAGTGGATGCTGTGGATATTGGACGGTCTGGAATGCTTTCACCGGCACGGCGTCCTCCATCTGGACATCAGCCCGGACAATATTCTGCTGCTTAAGAACAGGGCGCTGCTCATCGATTACAACAGCGTGTGGCAGATGGGGGCGGAGGGAGCGGAGCGCTTCGTTTTCAGCGAGAAGGAGGGGTACACGGCGCCGGAGGTACGGCTGAGGCAGATTTCGCAGATCGGCCCGGCCTCGGACCTGTATTCGGTGTGCGCTGTGTTTTTCCGCATCCTGGCGGGAAGGCGTCTGGCGGAGCCGGAGATTACAGGCCGGGGGCCGGGAAAAAGCCTGCCCCGGGATTTGGAAATTTTTTCCGGACAGCCGCTGTCCGCGGTCTGGCAGGCGGTGCGGATCGCGGTGAGGGGGCTCCACGTGCTGGCCCGGAAGCGGTACCAGTCCGCGGGGGAGCTGCGCCGGGAGTTTGAGGAGCTGATCCGCAGAATCGACGGAAAGGGCATATCCCACAGCGCGGTCTGGGAGAGCAGCCGCAGGAGCTGGAAGCGCCTGAGACAGCCGGACGGGCCTTATCTGGAGCGGAGCCTGTCCGGGGACTCGGGAACCATGGACGGCGGGACCTGCTTTCAGGCGCTGGCGGAGGGCGGGCTGATGCTGCTCACCGGCTCCGGCGGTATGGGAAAGACCCGGTTTCTGCTGGAGCTTTTGGGGAGGAGCACGCGCGCCTACAGCCCGGGCGGTCCGGCCGCGGTCTACATTTCCCTGGCGGATTACCAGGAGGCGGGGGAGGAACCCTATTATATCCGCAAATGCCTGCTGCGGGGCCTTCGCTATTCCGACCAGGCCGGGGACATGGGCGAGGCCATCCACGAATTGGACCGCCTTTTGGACGAGGGCAGGGAAATGGGCGGCGCGTATGTGCTGCTGTTGGACGGTCTGAACGAAGCGGGGCGCAAACGGCAGGCGCTGCTGCAGGAGATCGAGGAGCTGGGGCGGAAGCCAGGTGTTGGAATCCTGGTCACGGACCGTTCCGAGGCGGTTATGGAATACGGGCTTCGGGGATTTGGCGCGGTGCGGCTGCTTCCGCTCTCGGAGGAGCAGGTGTGCCGGGAGCTGGAGGGGGACGGCCTGTGCCGCCCGTCCAACCGGGAACTGCTGGAACTGCTGCGCAACCCCATGATGCTTACGCTGTATCGGAAGACAGCGCGGCCGGGGCAGGAAGGCGGCGATGCGCCCGCGGACATGGAGGAGATGGTGGGCCGCTACCTGGAGAGCCTGCACATCCGCCAGCTGCGCGCGGATTCCGGGGATCAGGAGGAGCAGCTGCGCCACAGCTATGTGCTGCGCCATCTGCTGCCCCGGATCGCCTGGGAGATGAAGCGGCGCAAGCGGACCATTCTGACCTTCGAGGAGCTCCACCGAACCGCGGAGGCCAGCTACCACAGCCTTCTGCAAAAGTCCTTTTCCATGTCGTTTCCCGAGTACGCCGGGAAGTCCAGGCTGATGCTGAAAGGGATTTCCAACGGGAGCGAGTGGTTTGATTACGCGGTGTCGGAACAGCTGATGGAGCGCTTGAATTTGCTGGAAAAAAGTGGAAGCGGTTACTACCGGCTGATTCACGACAACTTTATGGATTGCCTGGTGAAAATGGCCGGGGAGAACCGGCAAAAGCTGGATCAATACAGGAAAAGGGTCTGGCGGCTGCGGCTGGCCGCAGGGCTTCTGGCCGCTTCCCTGCTGTCCGGCGGGGCGGCGGCGGCTTACCGCGCCTGGGGGCCCGGGGAGCTGTCGGAGGAAGAAAAATACAGCATCCGCAACGCCTCCCAGCGCCTGATGATCAACCTGCAGCTGCTGGACACTCAGATATCCCTTCAAAAAGCCGTGCTGCGGGAGGCTTACGGGGACGGTGTCCTGAACGGGGACGCCCGGGAGACCGGCTATCTGAGGGATAGGATCGGGCGGGCGCTGGAGCAGCAGGCACGCCAGGGGACGGTGGCCACGGACGGCGGAAACTGGCTGGAGGAGCTGGAGCGCCAGGGGACGGAGATTCCCCTGGACACTTTGGGAAGCCTGTATTTGAAGAGCCAGGAGATGAGCGGTATTATGGAGGAGGCCCTGGGATACCTGGAGCGCTGTCTCTGCGACGAGGACAGCCCCTACCGGGACCGTTCCAGGCGGGAGCCGCTGGTGAAGGCGTACGAGGCCTATCTGGACGCCTACGCCGAGACCTGTTATCTGGAGCTGCTTCAGGTGACCGGCAGGATGGAGCCGGAATCGGCAAAGACGGTGATGGACGCGGTGGCGCAGATGAGCACGTTCAAGCAGTACGTGCTGAAATATCCTTCGAGCAGCACGGAGGAGGAACTGGACCGGCAGCTGGCGGCTGCCGAGAGCCAGCGGAAGGACGCGAAGGGGGAGCTGCGGCAGCAGAATTTCCCAATGACGGCCGTGGGCTGGTGACGATCATACGGAAATGCAGGGGATGAGAGGATTATGAAGAGACGGATTGCGGGCATACTCATGCCGGTTCTGCTGTCCGCGGCGCTGCTTGCAGGCTGCGGGAGCGGGGAGAAAACTCAGGAAAATTATAAGAAAATAGTGGACGATTACGCGGTGTTTACCCTGGAGCAGGATCAGGACAGCGCCGACTACGACAAGGCGCTGGAGGCGGTGGGGCAATATCTCAAGGATTACGACGAGGCTTCCCTTAAGGCCGCCAGAACCGAGGTGGCGGATACGCTGGACAGGATGAAAACGGCCGCGACGGAGACGCCCCCCTATGAGCTGAGCGGCGATTTGGCCGATATTCTCACCGAATACGGGGTGGATCAGGAGGAGTACGCGATCAATGGGAATATGCGGGCCAGCTATTTGTCCGACTATATTGAGAGCCTGAAAAATTTGCAGTATTATCTGGAGCTGGAGCCGCAGTCGTCCCGGGATCTGCTGCGGGACGAGCTGGAATTTCTCTGCCAGTTTCAGCTGGACAGCCATAAATGCGAGAAAGGGTTTTACTATTACAGCATCAACTATTGGTTCGCGGGATGGGACGGGGAGCAGAGGGCGTATGTGGAGGAAAAGGTGATCCGGAACCTGAAATCTTTTGCCGCAGAAAATCCCATTTGGGAGGACAGCCGGGACGCGGTGGAGCAGAAGATGAATCTGTATCTGGATCAGCTGGAGGAGTTGCAATACAGGCTGGAGGAGCATATCGGCGCGAGCCGGGAAGAGTTGTATCAAATGGACAGCCCGATCAGTAGCGGGTCAGGCGGCGGCAATTCCGGGAGGAAGCGCGGCTTATAACGTAAATGGAACCGAACCCTGAGAGGCGGGCAGTGTACATCACTGCCCGCCTCTCGTGCTGCGTGCTGCGTTATGCCGTCGTTTTCGGGCTCATGCAGTCCGCATAATCCGCGCCCGGAAGCGTATAACCTCCGTTGACCAGCAGACACTGGCCGGTTATGAAGGAAGCCTCGTCGCTGGCCAGAAACAGCACGGCGTTGGCCATGTCCTCCGGCTCGGCCACACGCCCCATGGGGACGGCTCTGGCGTATTGGCCCACGAATTCCGGGGGCAGCACCTTCACCGCATCCGTCTTGGTGAAGGGAGGGAGCACCGCGTTGCAGCGGATGTTCTGGCGTGCGTACTGGATGGCGATGTGCTCGGTCAGGGCGTTTACCGCGGTCTTGGCGATGCCGTACCAGCTGCGGGTCAGCTGCGGCACCACTGAGGTCTCGGAGGAGATGTTGACGATGCTTCCGCCTCCGCTTTCGATCATGTGGGGGATGGCGTACTGGGCGCACATGGCGGTGACGATGGTGTTAAATTCAAAGGCCTTGTGAATCGCCTCCATATCGCTGCCCACGATATCCCGGTTGCCGGGCTTTACGCCGCCGCCCAGGTTGTTGACCAGAATGTCGATGCGGCCTTCCGCCCGGTACACGGACTCGATCATGGGTTCAATGGTCTCCAGGATATCCCCGTCAAAATACACCACGTGAACCCTGCGGCCCAGGGCGTTGTGGGCGTCGGCAATCTCCTGGCCGGCATCCACGCGGCGCACCGCCATGTAGACCACGGCGCCCTCGGCGGCGAAGCGGTCCGCGATGGCGCGGCCGATGCCCCTTGTACATGCGGTTACAATCGCAACCTTATCTTTAATTCTGTCCATTTCTTATGGTTCCTTTCGTTTCCTGCTTTCCATTATCAAAGTGAGAGGGCCGTGTAATAACCGGAGGAGGAGGACGCCGCAAAGCTGTCCGGCCGGTCGCTGTCGCCGATATTATAAAATTCCGGCACCTCTGTTTTTAAGCGCTCGCAAAGCTCGTTGTTGGGCTTGTCGCCGACGCTGATCAGAACGTCGTCACAGATGATTTCGACGGTTTTCCCCTTTTTTGTTTCAACGATCACCCCGTGATCCGTGATTTCCCGGCACGCGCACTCCATATACGTTTCCAGGTGATGGCCCTTTAAATGGCCCATGAGAATGGAGCGGGTGGTGGAGGCCATCTTGCCGGCCAGAGTATCCAGCATCTCCACCACTGTGACCTTTTTGCCCTGCTGGAGAAGAAGCTCCGCAGTCTCGCAGCCCACCACGCCGCCGCCGATGATCACCACGTGATCTCCGGTGGCCTTTCCCAGAAGAACTTCCTTGGCGGTGGACACGATGGCTCTCTCAAAGCCTGGGATGGGAAGCTTTGCCGGGCGGACGCCGCAGGCCCAGATCACGGCGTCGGGCCGCCGGGAGAGAATCCAGTCCTCATCCGCCTCCGTATTCAGGAGAACCTCCACCCCGTTCAGAGCCAGTTGTTTTTCATAATAAGGGTACAGCTGCTTTAAATTGTCCTTGTAGGGGGGAGCCACCGCGTAGTCCAGCTGGCCGCCCAGATGATCGTTCATCTCCGCCAGGGTTACCTTGTGACCGCGCAGGGCGGCAACCCGGGCGGCTTCCATGCCGGCGATTCCGCCGCCCACCACCAGAACATTTTTGGCTGCCGCGGCCGGTTGGATCGTGTAGTCGTTGGATTCGGTTCCCAGCACCGCGTTGCAGGAACAGCGGATATGACGTCCGTAGGAGAGCTGGTCGTCGGCGCACAGGTTGCAGCCGATGCAGGGGCGGGCCTGGTCGTAGCAGTCCTTCTCCAGATATTCCACCAGATGGGGCTCCGCCAACAGGCCGTGTCCCATGAAAATGAAGTCGCATGTTCCGTCCGCCAGGGACTGTTCCGCCAGCTCCGGCAGATAGGTGCGGCCGCCTCCGATAAACACGGGATTTTTCTTTTCACCCGGCATGGACAGCACGGTCTTTTTGACAAGGGCGCAGAGACCCAGCATCCGGCCCGGTTGGTCCGCCGTGCTGGGGATGTCGTCCAGGTCCGGCTCAGGCTTCCAGGCGCCGCCCATCACTTCAATCCCGTCCGCGCCTGCGGTCAAAAACTTGTTGGCGAAAAACATGCCCTCCTCCAGCGTGATTCCGCCCTGATCCCCGGCTTCCATCACAGCCTGCTTGACCACCAGGCCGAAGGCGTCCCCGCAGTTCTCCCTGATTTTTCCAATAATGTTGGAGTAGAAACGGCTCCGGTTCTCCGGGCTGCCGCCGTACTCGTCGGTCCGGATATTGGCCTTGGAGGAGAGAAACTGCTGTCCCATATAGTAACCGCAGGCGTGCAGCTCCACGCCGTCGAAGCCCGCCTTCTGCGCCCGGACCGCTGCCGCCGCATATTTGTCCTCAATGGTATGGATTTCCTCGATGGTCAGCGCTCTGGGCTCCTCGTTGCCGAAGCCCATCATGAAGGAGAAGGGCATGGCCACGGCGGAGGGACCGACGGGCTGGGCGTTGATGTTGACGCGGCGGGCGCCGCGGCCGGTATGGCTCAGCTGAAGAAAGCACTTGGCTCCCTGCGCGTGGATGGCGTCGGCCAGCCTGGCAAGCCCGGGTATGTATTTGTCGTCGTCGGCCACAAGCATATTCCGGGTGTTGAGTCCAAGGGGAGTATCGACGCAGGTCACCTCGACCATGATCAGGCCCACCTTGCCCTTTGCGCGCTCGGCGTAATGGTTGACAATGGCGTCATTTACAAAGCCGTGGTCCGACATGTTGGTCCCCATTGAAGGCATGACCGTGCGGTTGCGCACCTCCACCTGTCCGATTCTGCCGGGTGTAAAAATGTGTGGATATTTGCTCATAACTTTTACCTCCTATGATTTTTTATGCTGAATGCCTCCTCTTCACAAAAGAGGGCAACGCTGTTATAATGTGGATAGTCCTCCCCGCGCGCTTGTGGGGAGAGGTATACTACGGAAAGCGGGATATCATATGAGCCTTCGTCAGAAAGAAAAATCGGAAATGACCCATCAGGAGATCAAGGCGGCCGCCCTCAGGCTGTTTTTGGAGAGGGGATATAAAAATACCGGCGTCCAGGACATTGTGACGGAATCCGGTTATTCCATCGGCTCCTTTTACAATCACTATAAAGCCAAACGGGACGTCCTGGCCGAGCTGTGGAACGAACACGCCGTCGCCTATATCCGAAATTCCATCGAGGAGGTCCGGGCCCTTGGCACCCCGCGGGAGCTGGCCGACTATCTGGTTGACAACTCCAACGCCTTTGACCGGGATGAGAGGACGCTGCGCCTGGCGGATGCCGCTCAGGAAGATCTGGTGACGGTTGGAAAAAACTATGAGATGGTGCGGGAAGTATCACAGCTGTATCTGCGGCAGATCGCGGAGGTACTGGAACGGTTCTGTCCGCACACGGACCAGACGGTTCTCCTGTCCCACGCCAGCGTGCTGGACGCGATCCAGTATTCCCATTCTGAGGTGACAAGGAAGAAGATCGGATATTTCTTCCACGATGAAACGGTAAAAAATGATATTCTCACACTGATCGATCACTGGATCGAGGAGGACCGCCGGCTGGAATCTTAGGCCGGTGTTTTTTTATGCGGTGAAGTTCGGGTGAGACAGCATTCCGGCTGTCGGAATTAAAAGTGAATAAATTCTAAAAATGAATAAGTTCACTTTTAGGATAGTTCTTTTTTGAGGGAATGTCAATAAATTATCAATAGATTCTTCTTGAAAATGCTTTTTCGTCTATTTTATACAAATTTCCGGGTTGATTTTGTGCATGATTTTAGACGGGGACGGCCGAAGTGGGGCGTAAATGTAGAGATTCCAGATCGAGTGATTAGAATATGTAGGGTGATTCCCGTATGAAAACAAAAATGGCTCTTGAAGCAGTGCTCCAGGAACCATTTTACCGATACGCTGAGAAGGGGCTGTAAAGCTCCTTTTTTGATGCTTACGCCCGGCGGCGCGGGACGAAATACATTATAATGTGCGGCTTAACCCCTTTAAGTAAGCCAGGGCCAGCTGTTGCTCCTCCTGGGAGAGGGAGGTGAAGAGGGACAGGCACAGGGCCTGGCTGGGGGTCAGCCCCTGCTGGCTCCTGCCGGGCTCAAAAAATTCCGCAACGGATATGCCGAACCCCTGGCACAGCTTCTGGAGCGTGGGAAGGGACGGCATATTCTCTTTGTTCATCATTGTATTTAAGGTGGAGTAGGGGATGCCGGAGGCTTTGGAGAGCTGGTAATAAGACCATTTGCGCTCTGCGCACAGTTCCCGTATCCGGTCCAGGGGATTCAATTCGTTCATGTAAAACCTCGCTGTTATCAGTATGTGCAGATTTATCATATCTGATTATGAAACAATCGCATAGATACTAAAAAACGTTTTATATTAGACGGAAAAACGTTCCAAGGAGGGGGGCGGACAAATCTTTCATAAATTGAAAAAGCGATTTTATATAATGCCCACATGAGAATAAGAAACAGATAAATTATTTGGACGACAAAAGTAGAATTTTCCCAATAAAACGAAAAAACGTTGATAATAAAACGATAAAACGATATAATCATAGATAAATGTGACTACACTTGAAGACGCTGAAAGCGGGAAAACGGCTGGGAAAGAGGGGGATTATATGGTACAGACAGGAGAAATTGTATACGGTATACAGGGACAGGCATACCGGATCAAAGAGCGAAAGGGGGCCGGCGGGGAGGGCACGGTCTATCTGACGGATCAGCCCTGGATTGCCGCCAAAATCTATCACAATCCCACCGCGGTGCAGGAGCGGAAGCTTCGCTGCATGGTGCGCAGGAAAATCGCAACCAAGGCGGAAAGCGGGACGTACCTGATCGCATGGCCCAAGGACATTTTGTATCAGAACGGAAGCTTTGTGGGCTACGCGATGCCGCTGATCGAGGAGGGGAAACCCATATTTACCTTGTATCATGATAAATCCACCCGCGATTTTTTCAACAGCTACAACTGGACGAAATCCCTGTGCGTGGCCATGAACCTGGCCCATCTCGTGGCCATTATCCACGACTGCGATTGCGTGATCGGGGATATGAATCCTGGAAATATCATAGTCCACCCAAATGGGCTGGCCAGTATTCTGGATGTGGACAGCTTTGACATCACGGATACGGACACGGGAGAGCACTTTAAATGCGGGGTCGGGATTCCGGATTATCTGGCGCCGGAGCTTCAGCACAGGAAGAGCCTGAAGGACGAATCCAGCAGGTTTACGAAGCAGACCGACGATTTTTCGCTGGCCATTCACATTTTTATCATTCTGTTTCACTATCACCCGTTTCTCGCCAGGTCCATGACGACCTATAAGCAGTCCTCGGACGTGAACCAGATCGACCAGAACATTGTAAACGGGGTGTGCCCCTTTGTGCGGGAGATCAACGACGTGGCGCTGCCGGTGGGCGCTCCCAGGCTCAGTCTGCTTCCGCCGCTGCTGCAGGAGGATTTTAAACGTACATTCGGATACACCGCCCTTGACAGCATCAGCAAAAGCTCCAGGCGGACCAGCGCGCAGATGTGGTATGAGCATTTGCGGGCGCTGTACAGCGGCGTGGGAACCCTGATTCTGCCCTGCAGTAAAAATCCCGAGCACTACCGGAGAGCGGATCAGCCCTGCGAGCTGTGTCTGGCGAAAGAACGGTACGAGGCCTGGATGGCGCAGAATCAGAGAAACGCCCGGAACGACAACCATACCGCGGCCAAGAAGGAAGCGGCTGCGTCGGTTGCTCCGGCCCATAAGCCGGCCCCGGCTGCTCCGGCCCCAAAGCCGGCGCTGCCTAAAAAGTCCCATGGTTTCCATTGGTTCCTTCTGTTCGCCGGAATCCTGGCGCTTATTTTTGGAATCTGGTTTGCCGATATGACGTCCAAAAAGAACCAATATGAGTCGGCCGTGAGATCCATGAACCGCGGGGACTATATTGAGGCGATCGTGGCGTTTAAGGATCTGGAGGATTATAAAGACAGCGAGGAACTTCTGAAGGAGGCAAAATACGGCTATATTAAGAGCCATCTGGATTGTGGGGACAAGCAGACCTATCAGTATTTGAAGGAATTGCGAAACGTGTATTCCGACTGCCAGCGCATCTATGATTCCCTGTACCGGTGGAATGTGGAAATTTTAGCTGTGAATACGGATAAAGACGATAAGACCACGAACCTGTCGACCTTTGCGCCCGGCTCCAGGGTATATTGGCACATCAGGGTGTCCGGGGGCACGCCCGGGTCTAAGACGGATTTATATTATCAGGTATGTTATAAGGGCGAGGAAGGGGAATTAAAACCCTTCAATTCGTCTTATTCGAACAACGGCACCGGTTGGGTCAGCGCAGGTCTAAACCGGCCCGGCGGCACGGTCTGCTGTTACATCTACGATGAGAATCAGGAGCTGTTGTGCGAGAATGAGGTATGGGTTTCCAATTAAACTTGATTGAGGGAGGTTGCGATGAAGCCACAAGACAATAAACCATTGGATGTTCGATCAGAATATCCGCCGAAGCAGGAAGGAACGGTCATACAAAATGAGGCGGTTCACGCATTTGCCGTTTCCTTACAGGGGGCATCCCATATGACCAGGGGCGATATTCCCTGCCAGGATTACAGCGATATCCGCTGGCTGGAGAAGGCGCAGATTCTGATCGCGGGTATTGCGGACGGAGTGGGAAGCTGCGCGCTGTCCCACTGGGGCGCTTATTTTGCGGTGACGGCCGCATTGGACTTTATTGAAAAGGCCGTGGCGGAAAAAAGCGGGCGCGCCCGGTATGAACTGACGAACCTGGGAGAGATTCAGGAAATACTGATCAACGCCTTTCACACCGCCCAGGATCAGGTGGAGCAGAAGGCGGACGAGGTGCAGCAGGCCGTATTTAACTTCCAGTCCACGCTGACGGTGGCCCTTTACGACGGGATTCACGTTTACTGCTGCCACTGTGGGGACGACGGCGTGGTGGTGCAGGAACAGGGCGGCATGGTAAAAATGGTGACGAAACGGCTGAAGGGGGAGGAGGCCAGCAGCGTTTATCCCCTCCAGAGCGGCCCCGCAAAATGGCAGATTACGGGGAGCAAAAATCCGGCGGCCGGGTTTGTCATGGCCACGGACGGCGTTTTGGACGCCTTTGTGCCAGTGTTCGAGGACTATTACAAAGTCAATTACAATCAGGGGATTTATTATCCGTTTATGAAGCCGGCCATGGACAAGCTGTCCGATTCCAACGACGCCAGGGCCGCAGAGAACGCGCTGGAATACTACAAGAATTTTCTGAACAGCCCGGAGTACCGCAAGCAGGTGACGGACGACCTGACGGTGGTGGCGGTGGTTTCTCCGCAGCTTATGCGGGATTCCAGGGAACCCAGATTTAATGTAAATATCTGGAAGTCCGTTTACGAGGAGCACGGAAAAGCGGTCAGGGCGCGCCTGGAAGGAAACGTCGCGGACGTCGGGGACGTTCCGCCTATTCCTGAAAAAACGGCTGAGGCGGAACATCGGTATGGAGAACCAATGCCTGAAAAAACGGTTGAGAACCCCGAGCTTGAAAAAGGGGTTGGGACACCCAAGGGCAGGCGTTCGAATATTTTGTGGCTTCTGGCCGGACTTCTGGCCGGCGCGGTTATTGTCGGAGCGGTTGCGTCTTTTACCGGCAGGAGCACAGCGCCGGGGGCAGCTGGGACGGAAGCGAATGGGGCCGAGGAGGCCGGGGGAGAGGCGAAAGAGGCGGAGGAAGCCGGGGCGGAAGCGAACGCGGAGGAGGCAGCCGGGGCGCAGGCCAATGCGGTAGAACCGGCCGGGGCAGAGGCAAATAAGACGGAGGCTGCCGGGGCCGAGGCAAACGCGGTAGAACCAGCCGGGACTGAGGCAAATAAGGCGAAGGCAGCCGGGGCAAATGCGAATGCGGCAGAACCAGCCGGAGCGGAAGCAAATAAAGCAGCAGCCGGGGCGCAGACCAATGCGGCAGTACCGGCCGCGGCGCAGGCGAATGAACCGAAGGCAGACGGAATAAAGGCGAATGAGGCGGAATCACCCGCGGCCCAGGTCGCCGCCGGGCGGGAAGCCGAACCGGGGAACAGCCCGGAAGGGCGGGCCAGCGTTTCTGAGGGGATGAAGGCGGACTCGCCAGAAACAGAGAAGAACTAACCATACGACAGACGGGGGAGGAGCCTGCCGTTACGGACGGCAGAGGAGGCCCTGTTTAATAAAGAATACAAAGGAGAGTACAGAGATGAGCGAAATGTTATCAGGATTTGAGGAAATGGGAAATTATGTGGACAACGTGGGCGAGCGTCACATCGCATGTGTGCTTTTGGTGGATACCTCAGGCTCCATGTCGGGAGCTTCCATCAATGAACTGAACCAGGGACTGTTAGAATTTGGAAATGCCCTGGATCAGGACGAGCATGCCAGAGGCGTGGCCGATGTATGCGTCATTTCGTTTAGCAGCACGGTGGAAACGGTGGTTCCGTTCTGCCCGGCCTCCAACTACAGCGCCCCGTCGCTGTCCGCCGGCGGGCTGACCAGCATGAACGAGGCCATTATAGCGGGCCTGGACGCCATCGAGGACAGAAAACAGCTGTACAGGCAGCTGGGCTGCTCCTATTACCGCCCGTGGATGTTCCTGTTGACGGACGGGGAGCCTACGGACAAGAACATGGAGAGCGAGGCGAAAAACAGGCTGCAGCAGGCCATAAACGATAAAAAGGTCAATTTCTTCCCCATGGGAATCGGCTCCGGGGCGAACTACAACCATCTGAAATCCTACACCAAAGGGGGAGCCGGCGCTGTGCTCAAGGCCAGCGCAAGCCAGTTTAAAGAGGCTTTCGTCTGGCTGTCCAGCAGCATGAGCGTGATCAGCAACTCCGACCCCAGCCTTGGAAACGTAACGCTGGAGCCCACGCCTATGACGATCGAATTAATCTGATGAAAATGTGCGGATGATGGAGGAACACAATGGCCGGTGCAGGATCAACACTGATTGGACTCAAAGGAACAAAATACCAGCTTAAGTCTGAAAAAGCAAAGGGCGGGGAGGGGACCGTGTTTGTCACCGACAATCCCGCCGTGGTTGTAAAGGTTTACCATCATCCGGATGCCTGGACGGAGAAAAAATTAAAATGCATGGTGCGCCATCCCTTAAACCCGTATGCGGACGGGGTGCACCTGCTGATTGCCTGGCCCCTGGACGTGGTGTATGAAAACGGCGCCTTTATGGGGTACGTGATGCCCTTTGTAAAAGACACCTACCCCATTTACGTATTGTGCAGGAACAATGAATCCCACACCCACGACTGCCATGAGGTATTTCCAAATTATAACTGGACCAATTCCATCGCGGTGGCCTATCACCTGGCGTGGGCTGTGAACTATGTGCATCAGCACGGATACATAGTGGGCGATATGAATTCCAACAATATCATGATTCACAGCGACGGGAGCATCACGATCCTGGACGTGGACAGCTTTGACATCACGGACCCTGAAACGGGGGAACGCTTTGAATGTACGGTGGGAATATCGGAGTTCCTGGCACCGGAGCTGCAGGGGAGGGATCTGCGCAAGGCCAAATTTACGAAGCATACCGATGAATTCGCCCTGGCGGTGCACATTTTCCAGCTGTTAATGGGCAACGCCCACCCGTTTAATGTAAAGGTGGTGGACAGCGTCAAGCAATCCCTGCCGGAAAACAAGCTGGAGATGAATATTGTCAATGGAAACTGCCCCTGGGTAAAGGCCATTAACGGGATCACGATTCCGCCGGGGGCTCCCCAGATCACGATGCTCCCGGCGAAGATACAGACGGCCTTCCGGCAGGTGTTCGGGTACAACGCGGTGAACGCGGCGTCGTCCGGCCCCCAGAGGGTGTCCGCGGATATGTGGCGGCAGCTTCTGTACATGTTCTACCAGAGAGCTGCCAGGCAGGGCGGAGACCTGGTTCAGTGCCAGACCAACCCGGAGCATTTTTACCTCAAAGCCAGAGGGTGCGAGTTTTGCAGGGCGAAACAGCGCTACGAGCGGTTCCTGGCGCAGCTGAGCGCGGAACAGTCAAAGGCCAAAGGCACGGCGGCCCCGGGAAGCTCAGGAAAATCAGGCGGTTCAGGAAATACCGGCAGTTCAGTCAAATCAGGCAGTTCCAATCAACAGGCGGCTGTGGCGCAGACTGCGGCGTCCGGCGCCAACCGCAAACGTCCGTGGTGGATGCGCCTGTTCTTTTAAGGTAAGGAGTGTTTATGAAGTTTGATCATAGCGAAGGGTTACAGGAAGAAAACACGGCGGATTCAAAGGATGGGTTCGGAGTGCCGCCGTTACCTGAAAAGCACTACGGGGCGATTAAGGATATCAGCGTATATGGAATGTCCTTGCAGGGAAGCTCCCATATTGAACGCAATCAGCCGTGTCAGGATTACAGCGATTTCCGCTTTATTCCGGAGGCCGATTTGCTGATCTGCGCGATTTCGGACGGCGTGGGAAGCTGTGCGCTGTCCCATTGGGGCTCTTACACGGTTGTGACCACTGTCCTGGATGTGCTGGAAACGGAATTGAAGGCGGAGCTTCAGACAAAGAGTTTTACCGGGATTGAGGCGAAAATCGTCGGCGGTATTCTCAGAAAAGCGTTTTCGGAGAGCAAGGCCGCGGTGGAGGACCTGGCGGATCATCTGATACAGCCGGTGCCCAACTTCTATTCCACCCTGACGGCCGCGATTTACGACGGCAGTATGCTGTATTACGGCCATGTAGGTGACGACGGCATCGTCGCGCAGCTGGAGAATGGGACGTATCAGCTGGTCACCACGCGCCACAAAGGCGAGGAGGCCAACTCCGTCAATCCGCTGCAGGCGGGTTCGCCGGACCAGCTGTGGCAGTTCGGCCGGGTATCGGAGCCGGTGGTGGGCTTCCTCATGTCCACGGACGGAGTTCTGGACCAGTATGTAGCCAATCAGAAGCGCAATAACCGTGTGTTTTACCCGTTTCTTGAAAATGCGCTCTACTGCATGATCGGACAGGAGGAAACGGAGAGCGGAAATGCCGCGCAGGCGGCCTTTGAACATATGAAGCAAGTGCTGGACCAGCCGGAGTACCGAAGCAAGGTTACGGACGACATCACGGTGTTGGCGGCCGTTAATACCCGCAGGCTCAAAGCCGCGCCCCACCCGGCGTTCTCAGTGGAGGATTGGAAGGAAGAGGAGGACGAATACCGCCGCGAAATCCAAAAGAAACTGTACTCCGGAGAGCCGTCGGGCCGCAGAAAGCCGTCGGAATCCGCAGGGCGCGGAACTCCGGGGGAGCCGGGGGGACACAGGAACCCGTCGGAGTCTATGGGCCGCAGAAACCTGTCGGAGCCGTCAGGCTACGGAAAACCATCGGAATCCATAGGCCGCAGAACCCCATCGGAACGGTCAGGCTACGGAACCCCGTCGGAATCTGCAGGCCGCAGAACCTCGGGAGAATCCGCAGGTCACAGGAATCCGGGTGAATCCGCAGGCTACAGAACCCCGGGAGAATCCACAGGACGCAGAAAATCGCCGGATCAGGCGGGCCGCAGACCCTACGGAGATCAGACAGGCCCCAATGCGCCGCTGGAACCGCCGTTAAACCCGCCGTTGAGCCCGAAAGCGGAGCGCAAGGCGCAGCGGCAGGCGGAGCGGAAAAAGGAACAAAAGCCGGAGCGCAGGCCGGGGCATGAAGAGCGGCAGAGCGGGAAGGACCAGGGCAGCGTAATCGACGTGTTTTATGTGTCCACCAAAAAGACGCTGGATACGGTGGCCAAGTTTTTTGGGGACACCATGGAGGAACCGCAGATGTGCTATTGTCCCAGATGTGGGAGAAAGTATGAAATCACCCGCAAGAATTCTTACCGGTTCTGCCCGGACTGCGGGATCAAGACAAAGCCGCTGGGCTGGAATCAGTATTGGTGAGTGTGATGAAGCAAAGAATCGTGTTTCGCGGGCTGCAGGTATCGGAGTTTATCCACGCGCAGGAATTGGCCGCCAGGGATTCCCTGATCAATTCGCCCGCGGGAAAAAAGTTTGTGAAAACCTTCGGGGATCTCAATCTGAAGCTTTACAAGACCATAACAGAGGGCACGTACGTCCAGCTAAAGCCGCAGGCGGCCCCCGGGCTGTTCCGGATTCTGAAGCATGTGTGCGCCATACTCGACTACAAGGAGGAGGCGCTGCCGGATATTTACCTGTACCACGCCATGGACCACACGGTGCGTCCGTGCAGCGCGGACAAGACCTACATTGTGATGGCGGATTATGTGCTGCAATCCTACGACGAGGACATGCTCTACTACATACTCGGCAACGCTGTGACCATGATCCTGGCAGGCCATGTGAAAATGACCACGGCCGCGTCTTACATGGGGGCCAGCAAACTACTGCTGCTTCCCCAGCTGGAATTTAAGCGGTATCTGCATTTTGCGGACGCCACGTCGGACCGGGGCGGGCTGCTGGCCTGCCAGTCCTTTGCGGCCGCGGCCAGATGCCACCTCTTCGAGCTGGGACTGCCGCCCTGCGAGAGCCGGAAGCTGTTTTCCACAGATGAACAGGCTGCCGCGTTTGCCCGGCGGTATCTGAAGGAGGCGGGGGACGGCGGACGCAAAAACGCGCTGGTGACGGATTTGGCGGCCAAATGGATCAAAGCCAACTATATCGAAGCGCCGGGGGAAGAGATGTTGGAGGATCTTCTGGGCTGGTATACCCGGGAATACCCCGGGCTGATTGAAAAATACCGCTGAGTCCGGGATGGGAGGGAAAACATATGATGCCGGCAGAGCGCCCGATACGGCCGGAGCTGTATCAGCATGAAAAGGATAAAAAGCTGATTTCGGAGATCATGAACCATCCCGTGACGGAGAAGGTGTTCTGCTGGCTCCGGGATCAAAAGATTGACGACGTCTACACCTATGTGTACCAGGAATCCTGCATCCGGCTGACCCGGGAGAGTTCCCCGAAGGTGACCGGCTGCCTGGAGCGGGCCTGCAGGATGTTGGGCTGCGCGGAGATTCCGCCAATCTATCTCATTCACGACTACAACCGCACCATTGAGATATGCGGGATCGGAAAGCCATTTCTTTTGGTTTCTTCATTTTACTTGAAGGCCCTGAGAGGGGAGGGAGATGCCATGCTCACCGGCAGCCTGGGAGCACAGGCGGCCGCGATCTGCGCGGGACACCATCGGGGGCTTCTGCTCATCTGGTCGCTCAACGCGCTGTTACAGCAGATGAGCCTGCCCAGAGCGGCGGTGGCGGCCCTGGAAAGCCTGCTGAACGATTGGAAGCGCTGTAGGATGTATACCTGCGACCGGGCGTTTTTGGCCCTGACCGGGGATTACCCGCTGGCGATCAGAAGTATTTTTTTGATGCGGCTTCCCGGAAATGTGCTGGACGGCTTCCGGTTCGGCTCCCCGGGGGATTTGTACCGGGAGCAGATGGAGGGCTTCGTCCACGCCGACGGTCTGGACAACCTGGTGAATTTTTACAATTCAGCCACCACCGATCAGAGCTGGCTACCGCTGCGCTATCAGGAACTGGAACAGTTCGCGCAGAGGACAGGCCGGACGGAACTGAGGAAAACAGATGATTGATTATTGTTATCCCAAAGAAAAAGCCGCGCTGCATGAGCTGGTCAAAAGGAAAGAATTTCAGGCGGTCTTAAAGCTGTTTGAAACGGTCTACTCCAACGCCACGGATTTTGCCCGTCTCCAAGGCAGAAATTTTAAAATCACCAGGGCTTCCGAACCGAGGATTCACTACCTGTACCGGCTGGCGGCAAAGCGGCTGGAATTTACGGAGGACGTTCCGCTGTATCTGGAGCTTTCCCACCAGTTCGCCCCGAAGATTTACGGAACGGACGGAACGTGCGCGGTGGTTGTGAGCAGCATCTGCCTGGAAGCGCTGTCTGATCCGGAGCTGACGGCCATGTTCGGAAGCGCCATTTCCCATATTCAGAACGGCCATGTGAAATACCTGAACATGGGGAACCTGGCGGACGAGCTGTTTTTAAGCGTCCCCTTTGTGGGGAACGCGGCGGCGATGATGATCAAGGCCCTGCTGGTCCAGTGGCACAAATACGCGGAATTTACGGCAGACAGGGGCGCCGCCGTGGCCGCGGGGGAGGCCCAGGCGGCGTTCGGCTACCTGAGCAAATCCATGGGCGCATCGTCGGTGGTGCACGACTGGAAAAACGGGAGCCGTCCCAGGACGGTGGAAACCATGTCAAAGGCGGAGCGTCTGGTGTTCCAGCTTCTGGCGGAGGACATACCGGTTCCCTTTGGCAGGCTGCGGATGGAGAAGCTCAGGGAATGGCTCTGCTCCCCGCAGTGCAGGCAGATCAGCCGCTCCCTGTACTATGGCGGGATGGGGGAGACGGCCGCGTGGGGCGGGAAAAGCGCTCTGAACCCGGCCGACAGGGGAAAACGTCTCTACCAGGAATCCGCGGGGCTGTTTCACAAGAACCAGGAGCGTGCCATGATCCTGCTGTGCGCCGCCGCGAGCTGCGAGTATGGCCCGGCCCAGGATTATTTGGCCCGCTGCTATATCAACGGGGCGCACGGGATTGAAAAAAACGATCCGGCGGGCATCGACCTGTTAAAGAAGGCCGCCGGGAAAGGCTGCGAGGGGGCCTTGTCCACCCTGGGCGGACTGCTGCTCAAAGGGGCGGGGACCATTTTACCGAAAGATGAGAACCTTGGGCGCCGTCTGATCCGGCAGTCCGAAATCATAGGGCGCAGGAGGGAGCACAATGAAATACAGAATTAATCCCGACATCTACTACGGCCGTTACGGCGAATACACCTATGTCCGCGATGTCCGGGACAGGATGGATTATTTGTACAACGAGATTTGCTTTGACGTGCTGGAGGCCGTGAAAGCGGGGGACGGCTGCACGCCGGAACAGGCGGCGGACTACCTGTCCGGCATCTACGAGACGGATTCCATGGAAACGCTGCGCTCCGACATGAAGCAGTTTTTGGCGGAGCTGGAACAGGCCCGCATTGTGGCGGGGGACGGGGACAAGCCCCGGGAGGACCAGGAGAACGTCCGGGACCTGATCCGGCAGGTGTGCTACGATGAGCGCCGTCTGCTCACGGTCTGCCTGGAGCTGACCTACCGGTGCAACGAGCGCTGTGTCCACTGCTATATTGACGACCCGGAGAGCGAGGCCAGGGAGCTTTCTTTTGCGGACTACAGGAAGCTGCTGGACGAGATTCGCGGTATGGGCTGCATGGGCGTCCTGCTGACAGGCGGAGAGCCCACCCTGCACAGGGACTTTTTCGAGATCGCGGGTTATGCGAAGCAGATCGGACTCATGGTGGACATTTACACCAACGGTCTGCACCTGGACGACGGGATGATGGACCGGCTCATTGAGCTGAAGCCCAACAGCGTTTCCTTCAGCTTTTACGGCGGAAACGCAGAGAGCCATGACGGGATTACCGGGGTGCCCGGGTCCTTTGAGAGAAGCCTCAGGGCCATGATGATGTGCAAATGCGCCGGGTTCGACACGTTTATCAAAACCGTGGTGATGAAGCAGAATTACGAGGGCTATGAGGAGCTGCTGAAGCTGGGAAAGCGCCTGAATATCCGGGTGATGTCGAGCCTGACGGTGATGCCCACCCACTCGGGAAAGCCGGCAGGAGCCTACCGTCTGATGGATCCCGAGAAATACAGGCATATCCTGGAGCTGGAATACCGGTACGGCCTTCACGGCACGGACCCCATGGCAGGGGAGCGGGGGGACTATGTGTGCGCAAGCGGGATGGACGCGCTGTCGGTGAACCCCTACGGGGAAATTTACGCCTGCAACGCAAACCCCGTTGTGCTGGGAACTGTGGGGCGGGACGGCATCAAAACCGTATGGGATACCTCGGAGGCGCTGCGGGAAATCAGAGGTATGAGATTCCATCAGATCAGCGGGAACTGCGATGGCTGCGCGGATAAAAACTGGTGCGGAATCTGCATGGGAAACGCCCTGCGCGAAAACGGCTGTCTGAAACCGTGCTCCGACACCTGCATGATTTCCCGCGCTAGCCACGAGGTTTATCTGAATCATGTGAAAGGAGGTGAGCGGGATGAAAAAATATAAGGCGCCTAAAAAACTGAAAGCCCAGAAGGCGGATTCTTACAGCAAGACCTGCGCCTGCGGCATGTTCCACAGCTGCGGTCCGCTGGTAGTCAATTTCCGGGTGAACTGATCTGTAACACAAAATACCAGAAGCGAAAAGCCGTTTCAGGGAGGATGGCATGATGGCATACACGAGTATATACGATAAAATTTTGCGCGAGCCCCACAAGATAACCTGGTCGGACATATTTTCCGACAGCTTGAAAAAAAACAGCAGGCAGGACATGGAATACGCTATGATCGCGGGCACCTCCATGGATTCTGCCACGGAGTCCAATATGCTGCAGAAATGGAGGAAGCCATGGCTGTTCGGCAGGATTCTGCTGGGCGGGCTCGTCATTTCAGCGCTCATTTTTGCGGTGGTGTATGTCTGCGTCCAGCTGTTTGGGATTTCCCATATCGCCGCGCTGAATCTGCTGTTTGTGGTGATCCCGCCCCTGGTCGTGCCCTTCGCGCTGATGATATTTTTCTGGGAGCTGAACGTTCCCAGAAATATCTCGATCTACCAGCTGCTGGGATATTTTATGGTGGGAGGCATGCTGTCCATTCTGGCCACGCTGATCGTGGATATCGTGGCGCCCCAGGGTGGAGCGGTATTGGCTCCGTTCAGCGAGGAGCCGGGAAAACTGATCGCGGTTTTAATCCTGATCAAATTGTTCGGTTCAAATAAAAACCGGAAGGTGTACGGCATCACGGGCCTGGTGATCGGCGCCGCAGTGGGGGCCGGCTTCGGCGGTTTTGAGTCGGCCCAGTACGCTTACAATACGGTGGACTGGGTGCAGGTGGGCGGCTTTTATATCTGGGATGAGGCCTTTGAGGCCATTGTGACCAACGAGGCGCTCAGGGGAGCCTTTGCGGTTTGCGGCCACACGCTATTCTGCGCGCCCTATGCAGCGGCGGTTGCGCTGCACATGAACGGCAATAAGCTGGTAAAGGGCAGCCTGCGCAACCGGGATTTTTATATCACCTTCGCAGCCTCCTTTATCGCGCATTTTATCTGGAATACCAGGACGGAAGCCTACAACGCCTTTTTCATCCTAAAGCTGGTCCTGACAATCGCTATATTATGGTTCAGCGCCCGCTATGTGCTCAGAAAATGCTTTGCGCAGCTGGCCTCGGCCGCGGCCTCCAATCCCAGGGATAATCTGCTGCCCAACATGAAGCTGGCGGGGGTCACCGGAATCTTCGCCAACCGCGTGTTTGGAGTGAAAAACGCGCAGGTGTTTTTTGGGACGGACTCCGGTTGCAATCTCTGCTTTCCCATGGGCACCGCGGGGATCAACGAAAAGCACTGCGAGATTCTGGTGCAGAACGGACATATGTATCTTGCCGATCTGGGCTCCGCCTATGGGACCTACTTAAACGGCGCGCAGCTGCCGCCGAAAAAGGGTTATCTGCTGAAGCCCGGGGACGTGTTCTGCCTGGGATCGCAGCAGGAATCCTTTAAGATTATGGGAAATTAGCGAAAATGGTGATGCTATATCGATTGGAGGAACATAAGGATGAAAGAAAGCGACGGCAAGTCCGGTTTTTGGGGTGCGGTCGGCAGGTTAGGCGCAGTTTTTCTTTTGATGGGAGTTTTTGAGACGGTCCACCATATCATTTTAAATGTATTGAACGACCCAGACGGCAAATGGGGATTCCTGTACCATACATTTCTTGACCAGGAAAGCGCGTGGCTGTTTATAGGGATCGGAATTGTCTGCGTGTTTCTGGGAATACTGTTTGACCGCAACTGAGAAGATGAGGAAAAAGGTTTTATTTTCTAAAAAGGGAATATGATAAACTGGGCTCATCAACAACAGGGAGGAAACGCGTATGAGCACAATAGAAAAAGAGGACTGCCTCTCCCCGGCCCAGGTTGAGACAAGGCTCTCCACGGCGCGGACAGCGCTGGAGCGGTCCGATTACGCCCTTGCGGCCCAAATCTACCGGGAAATTCTGGACCGGACGGATTCCGGGGCCGCAGCGTACCAGCTGGGCGCTTTGTACAGCCAGGGCCGCGGCCTGGAGAAAAATGATCTTGCGGCGCTCTACTGGTTCAACAAGGCCGAGGAGCAGGGCGTTCTGGAGGCGGGAGCGGACTGCGACGGCATATTCCAGACATATTACCGCAATTTCAGCCGGGAGGACTTTGCGGATCGCATCGGGCTTCTGGCCCACTGGTGCCGCACCGGCAGAGGGCCGGTGCCGCTGGACCGGGAGCGGGGGGCCTACTGGACCGGGCGGATGGAAAAGGTATTAAACGGACCTGGAAAAAAGGGGCCGTCCTGATGGGGGATCAGGGCGGCCCTTCTGTAACCATTGGGGGTGGCGCGGGTATTTTCCGTTACCCCTCCTCAAACCAGCTGTGGCCATACCGCGCCAGCAGCTCGTCCGACTGGGCCGGGCCGCGCTGTCCGGGCTTGTAGGCGTACACGGGGAGACCGGCCTGACGGTACAGCTCCTTCAGCCGTCCAATGAAATTCCATCCGGCCTCGATCTGGTCCCACTGGGTGAACCAGGAGCGCTCGCCTTGGATGCAGGCGGTCAGAAGCCGCTCGTAGGCCTCGGGGGTGTTCAACTGGTGGACCAGGTTGCAGTTTTGGCAGAAGTCCATCTTGGCCGGGATGATGTCGTCCGTGTCGCCGGGGCGTTTGATGTTGAACTGGAGGTATACGCCCTCGGTGGGTTGGATTTTGATGATCAGCACGTTGGGCTCCACCTCGGGGTAAGGCCAGCGGAAAATGACGGACAGCTCGATCTGGCGGGTGCCGGTCTTTTTGCCTGTGCGGATATAAAATGGCGTCCCGCGCCAGCGCTCGTTGTCGATGAACAGGCGCAGCCCTGCAAAGGTTTCCGTGGCGGAGTCCGGCGCCACCAAAGGCTCTTCACGGTAGCCTTCGTACTGTCCCAGCACCAGCGCGTCCCCGATCGTCTCGGGGCAGGCCGCCTTTAAGCTCTGGAATACGGCCAGCTGGGCGTCGTGGAGCCCCTTGGGGGAGAAGGACTCCGGCTGTTCCATTGCCATGATGGACAGAATCTGGAACAGGTGGTTCTGCACCATGTCCTTTAGCGCGCCGCTGGCGTCGTAGTAGCCGCCCCGGGTCTCCACGCCCATGTCCTCCAGCGCGGAAATCTGCACGGCTTCAATGTGCTCTGAGTCCCAAACCCCGGTGAAAATGGGATTGGTGAAGCGGATGGCCTGGATGTTGCGCACCATCTCCTTGCCCAGATAGTGGTCGATGCGGTAAATCTGCTCCGGCCCGAAGTAGTCCTCCAGCTCCCTGTTCAGCGCCTTTGCGGCCTCCAAGTCCTCCCCGAAGGGCTTCTCGATGATTACCTTGCCGCTCCTGGCGCCGTCCACCAGCTTGAGGCCTCTGGTAATCACGCTGAAAAAGCGGGGAGCCACGGCAAAGTAAAAGATGTGGGAGCCGATTCCTCTTTGGGCGTAATAATCGTTCAGCCCGCGGTAGGCTTCGTGGTCGGAGAAATCCATGCGGTAGTAGTCGATTTTTTTGGCAAATACCTGAAAGTCCCCGTCCTTAAACGGGAGGCGGGTGAATTTCTCCACCCATTCCCTCGCCGCCCTGCGGTAAGCGCCGCTGTCGTAGTCCCTGCGGCCGATGATCAGGATTCTGCCGCTCTCCGGGAGTTTACCAGCCACGTGCATGGTGTACAGGGCTGGCAGCAGCTTGCGGAAGGTCAAGTCTCCGGTGCCGCCGAATATGGTAATATTTGGATTAATTTCCATCTACAACCCTCCATTCGTGGTGGAAGCTGCCCGGCCGGTCTACACGCTCGTAGGTGTGGGCTCCGAAGCAGTCGCGCTGGGCCTGAATCAAGTTGGCGCCGGAGGCGGGGGAGCGGAAGGCGTCCAGGTAGGAGACTGCCGCGGCCAGCGCGGGCACGGGAAGGCCGCTTTGCACGCCGGTGGATACGGCCTGGCGCAGGCTGCCCTGGTATTCGCCGATTTTGGCCTGGAAGAAGGGGTTAAACATCAGGTTTCCGGCCCCGGAATCCCCAGCGTAGGCGGCGGTGATGTCGCCTAAGAACACGGCCTGGATGATGCAGCCCGCCCGGAAGATGGAGGCGATTCTGCCCAGGTCCAGATTCCAGCCGTAGCGCTCCGAGGCGTCCTGCATCAGGGAGAAGCCCTGGGCGTAGGCCATGATCTTTCCGGCGTACAGGGCCTGCCGCACGGTCTCGGCGAAGGCCTGGCGGTCCTCTGCGCGGTTGATCGCCGGGCCGGGTATCCGGCCGGAGGCCAATTTCCGCTCATCCAGATGGTTGGAGAGGATGCGGGCGCCGCAGGCAGAGGTGATCATGGAAATGTCCACGCCCTGCTTTAAGGACTCGATGCTGGCCCAGCGGCCAGTGCCCTTCTGCCTGGCGCTGTCCAGGATGCGGTCGATGAGCCGGCCGCCGCCTAAGTCGTCGGCTTCCCGGAAGATACCGGCGGTGATGCCGATCAGGTAGCTTTTTAGCTCGCCCTGATTCCAGCCGTTAAAAGTCTCCGCCAGCTCCAGGTTGGTAAAATTTCCCACATATTTTAACAGCAGGTACGCCTCGGCGATCAGCTGCATATCCGCGTACTCGATGCCGTTGTGCACCATCTTGACGTAGTGTCCCGCGCCGTCCGGGCCGATGTAGGCGCAGCAGGGGTCGCCCTGGGCCTTGGCCGCGATGGCTTCCAGGATGGGGCGGACGGCCTGGTAGGCGCTCTCCTCGCCGCCTGGCATGATGGAGGGGCCGAACCGCGCGCCTTCCTCGCCGCCGGAGATGCCCACGCCCAGATAGTGGATGCCGGCCGCGGACAGGGTCTGGGAACGCCTGCGGGTGTCCTCGTAGAAAGAGTTGCCGCCGTCCAGGACGATGTCCCCTTTCTCAAGCAGTGGAATCAGCTGACCGATCACCGCGTCCACCGGAGCGCCCGCCTGGATCATCAGCATGACCTTGCGGGGGCGGGAGAGGGAAGCGACCAGCTCTTCAAGGGTGTAGCAGGGAAAAAGGTTCTCGTGGGGGTGTTCCTTCATGACTTGCTCGGTCACGGAGACGCTGCGGTTGTAGCCGCTGACTTTAAAGCCGTGGTCCGCCATGTTGAGCGCCAGGCTGCGCCCCATGACGGAGAGGCCGATGATTCCAATATCGGATTTGGATGATGTGTTCATATGAAATACTCCTTTCAGATGCAGAGCCTGCGGGGAGCGGCGCTCCTGACAGGCAGAATGGCTGCCGGTGTTTCGTTTTTTGCGTTTTTTCAAGCTGCGCCCGGTTTAACCCAGAACGACGGACACCGCCTCGGGCGCCGGAGCGCTGGAACATAACGCTCCGATTTTCCCGCTTTCCGGGTCCAGGCGGAAACAGGCCAGGCCGCCCTCCGTGCGGTTAGCCGCCAGCAAGTACCTGCCGTCCGGCGTGAGAACGAAGTCCCGGGGATGGATGCCGCCGCTGCTTACCTGCTGGATGGGAACCGCCTCGAAGCCGTTTACTTCGAACACGGTGATCACATCCGCAAAGCGGGTGGACACGTACAGGAACCGCTCGTCCCGGGACAGGCGTATGGCGGCGGAAGCGGGCGGCTCGGCGGAGGAAAAGCCCTCCGGCAGTATGGAGCGCCTGCCGCGCAGCCGGATGTCGGCTGGGGACGTCCATTGGTAGATGAACAGCTCGTTGCTGAGCTCGCTGACTAGAAACAGCCGTCCGCCGCTGCCGTCGAACACGCCGTGGCGTGGGCCAGTGCCGGGTTCAAACCCGATGGCCCCGGCCGGGGCGAAGTCCCTGCTGCGGTCGTAGATATTCACCCGGTCCAGCAGGAGACAGGGCACCAGCATGTAATTGCCGTTGAATAGAATCTGGTGGCAGCCGGCCTTGGGCGCGATCTCGATCTTCCGGATCAAACGCGGACCGTCCGCCGTTTTATCGTAAACCAGCACTGTGCCCTCGTGGTAGTTGGCCGTATATATATACCGGGCATCCTGAACCACGAAGCAGGCCGGAGATTGTTCCTGAAAGCATTGGCCCAGGAATGGATCGCCGGGCTTTGCCGTATCCATAAGGCAGATTCCGGCCCTCCCGTCCCTGCGGACGGGCGCGGCCAGAACGCCGTTAAAAAGGGAGAGGTACTTGGAGTCGGGGACTCTGTAGCAGAGCTGCGGCTCGGACAGGCCGCCCGTGTCCAAATCAAGTGAAAAACAGCCGATACCCGGGCTGGCCGGGGATTCGTATGTGCCGATATATCCAATCAGTTTATTCATATAAAATTCCTTTCCGGACAAACTGTAATTAATGTAGTTACATTTAATAAATGTAATTATAATAGTTACAGTTTGGAATGTCAAGCAATTTTTAAAAGTTAAATAAATATCGGGAGAAGGCGGGAGGCGGATATCTGCAATAAGATGTGCGGGGATGGAATTAGGATTTGCATTTTCAAGGAATTTTATTGACGGAATTGAAATAACGCTGTGAAAAATTTTTTAGGTAAAATGAAGCGGGGCCGTAACATACGCTGCGTGTTACGGCCCCGGAACGCCGACAAAGTCGGACGGCTGTCACAGGAGGTCGAGGACAGCGTCCCTGATCTGAATTCGTGTGGATGGGATTCGCTTTTGCCGCAGCATGGGAATCGGCATTTTATACTTTAATAACTGAAAAAGGGCATCCCGGCGTGGGATGCCCCTTTTGCGTTTTTTTATGCCAGAACGCTCTTTAAGTAGTCCGCGATCTCCGGCACCTGGCAGTTGGCGAAGAAGTATTCCTGGAATTTCTCGCCGCTGATGGTGGTTTTCAGGAAATCCTGGTCGATGGTCTTTAAGATCGTCATGATGTCCTTGTGGGTGATCTCCTTGACGCTGTCCAGAATCTTTTTGTTGCGCTGCTCCGGAACTACGCGCTCCTTGGGATATCCGCCGCCGCTCTCGCAGCCGAAGAGCTTCTCAAAGATATACTGTAACCGCAGCTCGGCGCCCCAGCCGAAGCCCTTGGCAAAGGGCAGAGCGATGGCGTTGCCGTCGTTGATCTGCGCGAACATGAAGGCGTCCTCGGAATCCACGATGTGGCCGCACAGCACGCCCGGGAAGGAGTTGCAGGCCAGCATTGCGCCCTCGCCGGTGCCGCAGCCGGTCACCACGTAATCCGCGGCCTTGGAGTTGAGCAGGATTGCGGCCAGCAGGCCGTTCATCACGTAGGTCAGCTGGGTCTCATCCTCAGCGGTGTACATGCCGTAGTTGTAAACTGTGTGGCCCATGGGCTCCACGATCTTTTTTAAGTTGTCGCAGATCATCTCGTTTTTGGCGGCCTGGCTGTTTTCGTTGATTAATGCAATTTTCATGTGATTACTCTCCTTTAAATAATAGATTGACAACAGTTTATTTTACCAGCATAGATGGCAGGAAGGTGACGATTTCCGGGATGTAGGTGCACATTAACAGCACCACAACCAGCGGGACCAGGAAGGGCAGGATGGACTTGTAGAGCTTGTCCAGCTTGATTTTCGCCACGTCGGAGATCACGAACAGGCATACGCCGAAGGGCGGCGTTACCTGGCCGATCATCAGGTTTAAGACCATTACCACGCCGAAGTGCACCAGATCGATGTTCAGGCTCTTGACGATGGGCAGCAGCACCGGCAGCATCAGGGTCAGAATCGCGCCGGGTTCCATGAACATGCCCAGGATCAGCAGCACCACGTTGATGATCAGCAGGATCACAGCCGGATTCTGGCTGATTCCCAGAATAAAGTTGGCGATTGCGGTGGAAGCGCCCTCCTTCACCAGCACGTATGTAAACAGGGTGGAGGTGCCGATGATGAACAGCGTGTTGGCCGAGGTGATGGCGGACTCCAGCAGGCAGTGCTTAAAGGTTTTCCAGTCCATGGTGCGGTAAACGATCAGCGCGATGATCAGGGAGTAGGCCACCGCGATGCTGGAGGCCTCGGTGGGGGTGAACCATCCGGTGGTGAAGCCGGCCAGAATGATGAGCGGCGTGATCAGGGACAGGATGGAACCGAAAAACTGGCGGACCAGGGCTGCTACGCGGAAGGGATGGCGTTCAAATTTATACTTGATGGCGAATATGAACACCAGCACCATCAGGGCAACGCCCATGAGCAGTCCGGGCAGCACGCCTCCCATGAACAGCTTGGCCACGCTGACGCTGGCCGTGGCGCCGTAGATGATAAGGGGGATGCTGGGCGGGAAAATGGGGCCGATAACCGAGGATGCCGCGGTGACCGCGCCGGAAAAATCGTCGTGGTAGCCGTTTTTGGTCATGGCCTCCATCTCGATGGTGCCCAGACCGCCGGCGTCGGCCGCGGCGCTGCCGGACATTCCCGCGAAAATAATGCTGGCCACGATGTTGGCGTGTCCTAAGCCGCCGGGAATCCAGCCCACCAGCTCCTTGGCGAAGCTGAAGATTTTGTCCGTAATCTTGCCGGCGTTCATCAGGTTACCGGCCAGGATGAACAGCGGGATGGCGATGAGCAGGTAGGAGTCGATGCCCGTTACCATTTTCTGGCCGATTACCATCATGGGGTAGTCCAGCACCAGGCAGCCCAGAACCGCGCTGGCGCCGATGGAGATACTGATCGGAACGCCGATCAGCAGCAATATAACGAAGGTGATAAAAAATATTGCCATAGGTGGGTTCCTCCTTTAATGTACTTCATTGCCGCGCAGCGTCTGTATCCGGTCGAGAACCTGATACAGGGTCTTTACGACAATGAATCCGCCCGCGATGGCCATGGGAAGAAAATGCCAGGCCTTGGACAGAAACTGCATGGTGGAGAAGTAGCTGGTGCTGTTGATCTTGTACATACCCTTGTAGGCCACGATCATGATGATGCCCAGACCGAAGCTGAACAGCTTGTTGATGAACCAGAACACGGTCTGCACCTTGGGATTGGCGCGAACATAGAGCATATCCAGGGTGATCAGGCGGTCCTTGTCGTACAGCACCACAACCCCCAGGAAGGCCATCCACATGAACAGGAAGCCGCAGAGCTCGGTGGAGGAACGGAAGGATTTGTTGAGGAAATTGCGCAGGAACAGCTCGTAGAGCATGATTCCCACGATTCCCGCCACCAAAAGCATCAGGACGGCGGAAACGATTTTTACAAAGATGTCGGTGATTTGCTTATAAACTTTCACGGTATCACTCCCTTATAGTTAGAAGGGCTGCAATCCCGGCGGGAATGCAGCCCCCTGCTTGATGAGTCTCTTATTTCGCTAAGATTTCATCCAGGATTTCCTGGTTGTACCAAGGCTCGTCTTTGTAGCGTAAGTAATAGTCATTTCCGCCCAGCTTATCGATGAAGCTCTGGATATCCGGGTTCTCGTCGAACTCCACTCCTGCGGCCTTCAGGGTCTCGGTAGCGGCCTTGTTGTCCTCGGCGATGGTGTCGAAGGAGTATTTCGCGGCAACCTTGGCCTGCTCCTTTAAGATATCCTGATACTCAGCCGGAAGCTTGTCCCAGGATTCGGCGTTAGCAGCCATGGTGCAGCCCATCCACATATAGTTGATAAAGCTGAAGTATTTGATATCGTCGTAGGTTGCGTTGGCTACCAGATGGTAGGTGGCGTTGTCCTGGCCCTCGGCGGTGCCGTTGGACAGAGCGATGGCCAGCTCGTTCAGAGCCAGAGCCACGGGGTTAGCGCCCAGGGCTTCCCAGCAGTCCAGGTACATCTGGCTGGTGGGAACGCGCAGCTTTAAGCCTTCCACGTCCGCAGCCGTATGTACGGGGCGGTTGGTGGTGGAGATGTGACGCATGCCGTTGTCGCCCTCGGACAGATAGATCAGCCCGGTGGAGGGCAGGTCTGCGAAGATTTTTTCGCCGATCTCGCCGTTTACAACGTCGTAAGCCTGTTCCGCGCTGTCAAATAAGAACGGCAGGTCCAGGATTTTCGCTTTGTCGTAGAACTCTGTGAATCCGGAGGTTCCGGCAAAGATGATGTCGATGGTTCCCATACGGGCGGACTGAAGCGCCTCGGCGTCATTTCCCAGTTCGCCGGAGTGGTGGGCATCCAGGGTGATCTTGCCGCCGGAAGCCTCCTCGACCAGCTTCTTGTATTCCAGAATGGTCTTGGTGGGAACGGAGTTTTCGTTGCCCGGGGAGTAGATGGTGAGTGTTACGGGATCCAGGGCATCCAGACCCGAAGCGGCTACCTCGGAACCGGCCTCAGAGCCTGCCTCGGAAGAAGCGGCTTCGCTTGCGGCCTCGGTGGCTGCGGCAGACGGAGCGGCTGTAGATTCCGTTTTTCCAGATCCGCCGCAGGCTGCCAGAGACAGTACCATGGAAGCGGACAGTGCCAATGATAACATTTTTTTCATTTTAAACCCTCCTGCTGACATTGCAATTTGAATATTGTATGATTGTATGATGTCTTGCGTTAACACAATTATAACATCTTGAGTTTGAATGTCCATACACGAAAGGTATAAAAAAAATGTTAAGATTTTGTGAAAAATGCACAAATGGCTGTGGGATTATTTGTATAACATGGGAGGCGCGCGTTAGAAAACGTGGCAAAAAAAAGACCCCGCACAGCTTTTTGAATAATTGCCGTGGGGGGTTTTGTTATCGGGTTGTAGATTTTTCCAGATCGGAGACCACGAGATTTAAGTGTTCCTTCATGCTGCGCTCGCCCGCCGCTGCGTCCCGGCTCTTGAAAGCGTCGAGAATATTCTGGTGCGGTTCGATGGCATTGGCCGCGTTCTGCGGGATGTAGAAGGTTTTGCTGCGGAAGTTCTTCACATGCTTTTCCACCTGCTTGCTGATGCTGATCAGCAGCTGGTTGCGGCTGAACTCCACGATAGCGGAGTGGAATTTCTCGTCGTTGATGCTGATGGCAGGCACGTCGTGGGCGTTGACCGCGGCGATGAATTTCTTTTGTATGTGCTCCAGCTGCGCCACGTCGTCGTCTGAGCAGCGCTCGATGGCCAGCCGCACGGACAGGGGCTCGATGGCCATGCGAACCTCAAGAAAGTCCTTGGTCTCAACCTCGTGTTCGGCGAACCACTGCATGATGTCGCCCAGCTCTATCTCGGACGTTCTGGCGGCAAAGGCGCCCTTGCCCGGCCGCAGTTCCACATATCCGGTGGCCTCCAGCATGCGGAACGCTTCCCGCACGGTGCCGCGCCCGACACCCAATTGCTCGCAGAGTTCTTTCTCCACCGGCAGCTTATCACCCACAGCGACTTCACCGGAAAACAGATATTCCTTCAACTTGTCCACAACCTGCTGGACGATGGGCATCCGTTTTACTGATTCCATGGGAATCCCCCTTTATACATTTCTGCAATACATCATACCAATCTTGTTTTTTATCCTAATACGAAAGCAGATTTTTGTCAACCTGCAATAAAATTTTCTTTTTAACAGGATTCATCATTGACATTTGCACAATGCTTTGCTATCCTGTGATCATATTGTATTATTGTATGATGGCAATGAAAACACAAAAACATAGCTGACCATAATGGAGGAATCATGATGGAAATTGCAAGTCTGGAAAAAGTCTGCCGTACTGTGCGCCGTGATATTATCAATATGACCGCCGACGCGGCATCCGGCCACCCGGGCGGCTCTCTGTCCGCCGTGGAAATTATCACAACACTCTTTTTTGACAAGATGAACATTGACCCGCAGGACCCGAAAAAAGCGGACCGGGACCGCTTCGTGCTGTCCAAGGGACACGCGGCGCCCTGCTACTATGCGGTATTGGGAGAGCGGGGATTTTTTGACAAGGCTGAGTTTAAGAACTTCAGGCAGATTCACAGCATTCTCCAGGGCCATCCGGACGCCAAGAAGTGCCCGGGCGTGGATGCCTCCACCGGCTCCCTGGGACAGGGGATTTCTATCGCGGTGGGCATGGCCCTGGGCGCGAAAAAGCTGGATCACAGCGATGTGAAGGTCTACACGCTGCTGGGCGACGGCGAGCTTCAGGAGGGACAGGTATGGGAGGCCGCCATGGCGGCTGCGCACTACGGGCTGGATAATCTGACCGTGATTGTGGACAACAACGGGCTGCAAATCGACGGCACCAATGACCAGGTCATGGGCTTGGGTGACCTGAAGGCCAAGTTTAGCGCCTTCGGTTTCCAGGTTCTGGAAATTGATGGGAACGACCTGAGCGATGTGTCCGGAGCGTTGGATGCTGCTGTTGAGGCGGGCAGGCCCAAATGCATCATCGCCCACACTGTGAAGGGCAAGGGCGTATCCTTTATGGAGAACCAGGTGGGATGGCACGGCAAGGCTCCCAGTGAGGAGGAGCGCCGTCAGGCATTAAAGGAATTGGAGGAAGAGTCATGAGCGAGTTGAAAGCAATCCGCGTCGCCTACGGGGAGGCGCTGGCGGAACTGGGAGAGAAGAATCAGAAGGTAGTGGTGCTGGACGCCGATCTGGCCCACGCCACGATGACGGCCACATTTGCGGACAAATTCCCGGAGCGTTTCTTCAACGCGGGTATCGCGGAGGCCAACATGGTGGATATGGCGGCCGGTCTGTCGACCATGGGATACGTTCCCTTTGCCAGCACCTTTGCCATTTTCGGCGCGGGCCGTGCCTACGACCAGGTGAGAAACGGCTGCGCTTACCCGAATTTTAACGTCAAATTCTGTATGACCCACTCCGGCGTCACCCTGGGAGAGGACGGCGGAAGCCACCAGGCCATCGAGGACCTGGCGCTTATGCGGGTGATCCCGGGGATGACTGTGATAGTGCCCTGCGACGCCAGCGAAACCCGCCGCGCCGTGATGGCCCTGGCCGAGATGCAGGGGCCGGCATACCTGCGCCTGGCGCGCCTGCCCTCCCCTGTTTTCGAGGAGGAGATGCCCTTTGAGATCGGGAAGGCAAACGTGCTGCGCGAGGGAACCGACGTGGCGGTGTTCGCCTGCGGCATCATGGTGAACACGGCTCTGGAGTGCGCGAAGAAGCTTGCTGACGAGGGTATTTCCGCCGCGGTGATCAACATGCACACCATCAAGCCGGTGGATCGCGACTGCGTTTTAAAATACGCGGCTCAGTGCGGCAAGGTCGTGACCGTGGAAGAGCACAGCGTGATCGGCGGTCTGGGGGACGCTGTGGGAAGCGTGCTTCTGGAAGCCGGCTGCCCGGTGAAGTTCCGCAAGATCGGCGTTCAGGACCGCTTCGGACAGTCCGGAAAGCCCGCGGACCTGCTGGAAGAGTACGGCCTGAGCGAGGGCCAGGTTTACCGCCAGATCAGGGAGATAACCGAATAAAACGTTTAAAAACCGCAGAAATGCCGCAGAACAGGCGACAGGTCTGCGGTTTTTTACGGCTTTTTTGCATTGCACATAATGGACGGGCGCGGAACCTGCGGCCCGTTATTTCCGGCGCAAAGCCGGCAGGGCTTGGGATAAAAGCGCTCCGCCCGCGCTCAGGCCCGGACCAATGCCGGGGCCTGAGCTAAAAGTAGGGCTTGTCTCAGGCCGCCCCATGATTTATAATAAACACGAACATACCGCGCGCCGCCGGCTGGAAACACGATAACGGCGGAGGGACGGCAAACCATAATCAAATAAGGATAAAGGGAGATTGTGTCATGAAGATTGCAATGGGCAATGATCACACAGGAATTGAACTGAAAAATATCATCAGGGAATTTGTGGAGAGCAAGGGTTACGAGGTGATCGACCTGGGAACCAACTCACCCGAGAGCTGCGATTACCCGGTTTACGGCGAGAAGGTGGGCCGCGCCGTGGCGGACGGAGAGGCGGACCTGGGCATCGCCATCTGCGGGACAGGAGTGGGAATCTCCCTGGCCTGCAACAAGGTGAAGGGAATCCGCGCCTGCGTTTGCAGCGAGCCCTACACAGCCAAGCTTTCCAGGCAGCACAACAACTCCAACGTGCTCTCCTTTGGCTCCAGAGTCGTGGGCAGCGAGCTGGCGAAGATGATCACGGAAGCGTGGCTGGACGCTGAGTTCGAGGGCGGACGCCACCAGCGCCGGGTGGATATGATGATGGAGATTGAGAACCGTTGATTGGGCGGAAGCGAATTGAGAAAGGGGAAGGTTATATGAAGAAGATTGGATTTATCGGCATCGGCATAATGGGAAAATCGATGGTCAGAAACCTGATGAAGGCAGGGTATGAGGTGGCGGTTTACAACCGCACCAAATCCAAGGCGGACGACGTGGTGGCGGAGGGAGCACTGTGGTGCGACACCGTGGCCCAGTGCGCGGCCGGCCGTGACGTGGTAATCTCCATTGTGGGGTATCCCAAGGACGTGGAGGAGGTTTACTTCGGCGAGGGCGGAATCATCGACAGCGCGGATGCAGGCACCTATGTGATCGATATGACCACCACCAGCCCCAAGCTGGCGGTGCGCATCTACGAGAACGCGCGCAAGAAGGGGCTGCGGGCGTTGGATGCCCCGGTCACCGGCGGCGACACAGGCGCCAAGGCGGGAACCCTGACCATTCTGGTGGGCGGCGACCAGGATGCCTTTGACGCGTGCCTCCCCGTATTTGAGGCCATGGGAAAGAACATCCGCTACGAGGGCAAGGCGGGCAACGGCCAGCACACCAAGATGTGCAACCAGATCGCCATCGCCGGGGCCCTCAGCGGCGCCTGCGAAGCCATCGCCTACGCCAAGGCCGTGGGCCTGGACACCAAGGTGATGCTGGACTCCATCAGCACCGGCGCGGCCGGCAGCACCCAGCTGAGCAACGTGGCCTCCAGAATCCTGCAGGACGACTATAACCCCGGCTTTTTCATCAAGCACTTTATCAAGGATATGAAGCTGGCTTCCGAGGAAGCGGATGCCGCCGGCGCCAAGCTGGGCGTCCTGGACTATGTGCTGGATATGTACAAGGACCTGGAGACCGAGGGGCTGGGAGACTTGGGAACCCAGGCGCTGATTAAGTACTACGAGAAATAGAAATAACCGCGGATGTACGCGGCGCAAGGAGAGCAGTTTTGCCCAAGGTGGGAGTGGCCGGGGGCGGGACTGCTTTTCTTTTAAGGGGGTATATGCTATATTTTAATCAGCTTAAGTTTGGTTTCCAACGGAAGGGGGAAAGAAGATGAATGAAGCGCTGCGTTTTAAGACACGTGAAGAATTCCGCGCCTGGCTGCAAAACAACTGCCAATCCGGCGGCGGAGTATGGCTGCTGTTCGGAAAAACAGACGAGTTAAAGACGCTCAAGGCCGCCGAAGCCCTGGAGGAGGCGCTTTACTTTGGGTGGATAGACGGGGTGATGAAGCGGGTGGACGATAAGTCTTACATGAAATATTTTTCTGCGCGGAGAAGCGGCAGCAAGTGGTCGGCAAAGAACAGATGCCTGGCGGAGGACCTGGAGAAACGCGGGATGATGACGGATTTCGGCAGGGCAAAGATATTGGAGGCCAAGCAAAACGGGCAGTGGGTCCAGCCGGGAAAACCTCCGGCCATCACACAAGAACAGCTTCAGGACATGGCCGGTGTTCTCAAAGCGTATGAACAGGCATGGACAAATTTTCAAAAAATGTCACCTTCTGTGCAAAGGACGTACACCCGCGCATATCTGGACGCTAAAACCGAGTCCGGACGCGCCAAGCGTTTGGCCTGGATGGTGGAACGCCTGGAGAAGAACCTGAAACCCATGTGAGGAAAACGTGTATAAAGTACGCCTCCAGTTACCACTCGCGCTCCACCCGCGCTGTCAGCCGCTCCTGAACGATGTCCCGCATCTCCAGGGAGTTATAAAGCACCTCGATATCCATTTTCCAATTTGTGCCCCTCAGGTCATTGTGGTGTATATAGCCGAAATCATAGGTTTCGCCGTCGATCTTAATCAGCATGGAATAGTCCGTCAATTCCACCGACTTTGGCTTCCTGAAAAAGTGCAGATTTTTCCGGTACATCTTTTTGGCTAAACGGAAATAGGCATTCACAATGGTGTCGATGTCCTCCATGCTTCCGCCGTAATTAAGCTTATAAATAGCCTGTTCAAGGCGCTTCATGGGAACCAAAAGCTCCCATATCTTTTGCAGTATCATTACCCGTCGTCGCCTCCTCCGCCATATATTTCCGGGCCATACCACAGCCGGTCATTTTGTGATCAATTCCACGCCTTTATTGAGATTTCTGAAAATATCGCTCAAAGAACTATCACCGTCGTCGCAGTAGCTGTATGCGTATTGCTGCGACGGGTCTTTTTCTTTATCCAGCGCTGCAAACCACACAAAGCGGTGGGGGTGAAAACCGGCCGGCTCAACAACCAGCTCTGCCATATAGCGGTCCGTCTCCATAATGTATCGCAGAAAGTCCGCTTCGTCAGCCAGGTTTTCCACCGAGATTTTGTCGCCATACGCTTCGCGGATTTGTTGAACCCATAGTTTGACATTGCTCACAAGCTGTGTTAGAACCACGGATTTTTCACTCGAAGCAATGCTGTTTACCGGTATATCTGTATTCATGACTGCTCCTGATCGTAACATTTTTAGTTTCTTGTTTTATTTTACTACTATATGGAGCGGGTGTAAATATGGAGCGCGCCTGCGATGCGCGCGGGACTTGCGCCGTTAAGGGTATCATATCTGTTTTACTTTTTACACTGCCTTTTAGCAGGCTTCCGGCCAGATATACCCGAAAACACCTCCAAAACCGCGCAAAAATCCGGGCCGCAGCGGCGGTCCGGAAAAACTTAAATCCGATCAAATTTTAGTAGTTTTCAACCTTGCGCTCGAAGTATGCTTTCGGATGTGCGCAGCAGGGACATACTTCCGGAGCTTCCGGGCCCTCGTGAACATAACCGCAGTTTCTGCACTTCCAGCCCATGGGAGCGTCGCCCTTGAAGGTCTTGTCGTTCTTCAGGCTGTCTAACAGCTTTAAGTAGCGCTTCTCATGAGCGGCCTCGACCTTGGCAACCAGCTCGAACTTGACAGCCAGCTCCTCGAAACCCTCTTCGCGGGCATCGCGGGCCATACGGGCATACATATCGGTCCACTCGTAGTTCTCGCCTGCAGCTGCGTCCGCCAGATTCTCATCCACAGTGCCGATTCCGCCGTGCAGCTCCTTGAACCACATCTTTGCGTGCTCTTTTTCCTGGTCCGCTGTCTCCAGATATAAAGCGGCCATCTGCTCGTATCCGGCCTTCTTGGCTGCGGAAGCGTAGTAGGTGTACTTATTGCGGGCCTGGGATTCGCCGGAGAACGCGTCCATCAGATTCTGCTCTGTCTTTGTTCCTGCGTATTTTGATGCCATAATTGTACCTCGCCTTTCTCATTTGTATAGTTTATTAATACCTATCCTCTATTGTATTCGATATTTTGGTAAAATTCAATGAAATTTTTATTAAATACTTTGAAACGCCGGCACAGCTTGTGACGATTTTCCAATGCTGTGCCGGCTGAAGGTGCGTGGATTAACCGAAGTATCTCTTTAACAGACCCTCAAAGGCCTTGCCGTGGCGGGCCTCGTCCTTAGCCATCTCGTGAACGGTGTCATGGATCGCATCCAGGTTCAGGGCCTTGGCTCTCTTAGCCAGGTCGAAC
>JAGZSY010000036.1 GCA_018380885.1 Enterocloster asparagiformis | reverse complement strand
GGATGGCGGACTCTTCGGAGCCCGCTTTTCTGTTTTTTGATGCAGAAAAGGAGCCGCTGCTCCAGTAGATTATTTATCTACTTTTGCAACAGCCCCTTTCTGTCCTGAATTTCTTTACTTCACAACCTTGAGGCCCTTTTTGCCCTTCTCCTCCTCCGGAATCTCCGGAGCCGGAGCCTCCTCCACCTCGCGCACTTCCTTGGTCACGATGTCATCCTTGGCCTTGTAGATGGAATTGGCCGGAACGCAGCCGCGCACGCTGGATAAGGGATACACATTGGTGTTGCGGCCGATCACGGTGCCGGGGTTCAGCACGCTGTTGCAGCCGACCTCCACGCCGTCGCCCAGCATGGCGCCGAACTTTTTCAGGCCGGTCTCCTGGTCGCCCTCCTCGGCGTGAACCATCACCAGGCTCTTGTCGGACTTTACGTTGGAGGTGATGGCGCCTGCGCCCATGTGAGCCTTGTAGCCCAGGATGGAGTCCCCGACATAGTTGTAGTGGGGAACCTGAACGCCGTCAAAGAGAACCACGTTCTTGAGCTCACAGGAGTTGCCCACGACGCAGCGCTCGCCAATGATCACGCGGCCCCGCAGGAACGCGGCCTGACGGATGTCGGCCCCGGCGCAGATGATGGCCGGGCCGCCCAGCGCGATGGTGGGAGCCATTCTGGCGGTCTTGTGAACCCAGATGTTCTTGCCGATCTTGCGGTAATCCTTCTCCGGCAGGGTGGCGCCCAGCTGCTCGATAAAGCTGCCTAAATCGGCCAAAACCTCCCAGGGATAGGTCTTGCCCTCAAACAGGCGGGCCGCAATGGTGTGGCTGGTATCAAACAGCTCTGTAATCTTCATCTCTTCTAATTTCATGATGTATCTCCTTTTTTATAAATACTGGCGGACGGAAAAACCGCGCCGCTGTTATTCCTGTTTTGTAGTGTTTGTCTTGGATTTCGCGGCCTTGGGGCCGTAGTAGGCCGACGCCCTGTCGAAAAACTGACGCATGTGATACTGGTTATCCATACGGATCACACCCACGGTTCTGCCCGCCACGAAGCGCTCCAATTTCTGCATATACTCGTCCGGGGTGATAGTCCCCTCGGCCACGTAGGTCAGGCCCTTCTCCCAGCTGGCCGTCAGGTCCGGGTTTAGAAGCTGCCGGATGGAATTGTCCACCACGTCGTAGACCATCTCGCCCAAAAGCGCCGGCGTAATCACCTGTGTTTTTTTGTTCAGGGACAGATAGTTGATGTTGAACAGCTTTTTTAATATCTCCGCCCTTGTGGCGCTGGTGCCGATGCCGCTGCCCTTGATCTGGGCCCTCAGCTCCTCGTCCTCAATCAGCTGGCCCGCATTCTCCATGGCCAGGATCATGGAACCGGAGGTGTAACGCTTGGGCGGGGAGGTTTCCCCCTCCTTGATGAACAAATCCGCCAAGGTTAGTATATCACCTTTTTTCAATTTCGCAAGCATCCTGAGCAGCGCTTCCTGGCTGACTGCCTTTTTGGGCGCGTCCTTCTCAGACGGAGCAGCAGGTTCCGAAGCGTTCTCACCGCTCTCCTTCTCTCCCGCCGGCGGCTCCTCGGCCAGGGTTTCCTCCACCGCTGACTTCCTGGCCAGGTTCACATCCGCCACCTTTAAATAGCCGGGCTGATCCAGCACCTTGAAGTTGGCGAAGAAATGTTCCTTCTCCCGCTCCAGCTCCAGGCTGTACTTCTGGTAGATGGCCGCGGGATAAAATATGCTCAGGAAACGGCGGCAGATCACCTGGTAGACCTTTTCCGACAGGGGAGGCAGGCTTCGCAGATTGCCCAGCCCCTGGCCTGTGGGCACAATGGCGTAGTGGTCCGTGATCTGTTTGTCGTTGACGTACCGCGTTTTTGCAATGCCCTTGAAGCTCCCTGAGGCCAGCACCTCGGCCGCATATTCCGCCATCGGGCCGTAATTCTTGAGACCGCCGATATTCTTGTGAATCTCCTTGGCCACGGCCGTGGAGAGCACCCTTGCGTCCGTTCTGGGATAGGTGACCATCTTGCGCTCGTACAGCTCCTGGACCACCTTTAACGCCTCGTCCGGGCTGATCTTAAACATCTTGGAGCAGTCGTTCTGCAATTCTGCCAGGTTGTAGAGCAGCGGCGGGTTCTTGGTCTCCTTCTTTTTCTCCTTTGCCGCCACCGCGGCCGTCAGGGGAGGATTGGCCTTCAGCTTTTCGATCAGCTCCTGTGCGGTCCTCCGCTCCTTAAAACCGTTCTCCTTGTAGAGAAAGGGAGTGCCGAAGTAGGCCGATCCCTCCACCGCCTTCCACTCCGCCTCAAAGGGCACCGGCTCCGGCTCAGAGGGAGCCTCAAAGGCGCCGATCACCCGGTAGAACGGCGTTTTCACGAAATCGCGTATCTCCCGCTCCCGCCGCACCACCATACCCAGCACGCAGGTCATGACCCGGCCCACGGACAGCACGGTGTAGCGCTCCCGCAGATAATTGGCCATAACCGGTCCGTATTTCAGCGTGAGGGCCCGGGAGAAATTGATCCCCATCAGGTAATCCTCCTTGGCCCGCAGATAGGCGGAGGCGGACAGATTGTCGTACTCAGCCTCGTCCTTGGCCTCGCGGATGCCGCGCAGTATCTCCTCCTCGGTCTGGGAGTCGATCCACACCCGCTTCTGCTTTTTATCCTTCACCCCGGCCATCTGGGCCACCAGCCGGTAGATGTATTCTCCCTCGCGCCCGGAGTCCGTGCATACATAGATTGTATCCACATCCGGCCGTTTTAATAACCCGCTGACAATCTGAAACTGCTTTGAAACGTTCCCGATCACCTCGTACTTAAATTCCTTGGGTAAAAACGGCAGCGTGCCGATGCTCCACCGCTTGTACTTGGGATCATAGGCCTCCGGATAACTCATGGTTACCAGATGGCCCACGCACCAGGTGACAATGGCCTCCTCGGACTCAATATAACCGTTGCCCCGCCGGCCGCGTATCTTAAGCGCTTCCGCAAACTGCTGGGCTACGCTTGGTTTTTCCGCTATGTATAATGCTTTTGACATCGAATCCCTCATTTTCTGCTGAGTCCCGCCCGAAGGGGCCGGACACGTATCTATCAGTATACCATCAAAGTGTCCGGCTGACAACGAAAAATTGTTTTACGATTGTATGGACCCAGGCGGGATTGCCTGCCCAGAAGCGAACCGCGGCCCGCGGGGGGATAAAGCCGCGGGAAGGCCCCGCCGCGCAGCTTCACGCCTGCGCGCACGGGACCTTCCCCTGAAACGCTTATTTTACCGTAAATTTGTACACCGTGGTGGTGTGATAGGTCTCGCCCGCCTTTAAGAGCGGCGACGGGAACTGGGGCCTGTGCACCGCATCCGGATAATACTGGGTCTCAAAGCAGTAGGCGTGGCGGTAGCCGTAGACAGCGCCTCCTTTTCCGGGCAGCTCGTCGGTCAGGAAATTGGCCGTGTAGAACTGTACACCCGGCAGATCGGTGTAGACCTCCATCACGCGGCCGCTCTCCGGGTCATAGGCCTTTGCGGCCAAGGACAGCTCGCCCTCCGGGTGGTCTAACACCCAGTTGTGGTCGTAGCCCTTGCCCAGCACCAACGCCTCAAAAGGCGCCTCAATGTCCCGGCCGATCTCCTTCATCACCGTGAAATCCATGGGCGTTCCCGCCACAGGGGCGATCTCGCCGGTGGGGATGGAAACCTCGTCCGCTGGTGTGTAGCTGGCTGCGTTGATCCACACCTGCTGCTTTAAAATGTCCGGGAAGCCGTGGCCGGCCAGGTTAAAGTAGCTATGGTTCGTAAAGTTGGCCACCGTGTCCGCGTCGCTGACCATCCGGTACTCCAGCTTTAAGCTGTCGTCCTCCGTCAGGGTATAGCTCACCGTGATCTTCGCGTTTCCCGGGTAGCCCTGGTCTCCGTCAGGGCTTTCCAGATAAAAGTCCAGCCTGCTGCCCTCCCCGCTCTCCGACGCCTCGCAGTCCCACACGCGGCTGTGATAGAAATCCGGGCCGCTGTGGAGATTGTTGGGACTGTTGTTGGCCGCCAGGGGATAATCCTTCCCGCCGATGGTGATCACCGCCCCGCCGATGCGGTTGGCGTTACGGCCGATGGGCGCGCCGAAATGGGGCGGGTTTTTGCGGTAGCTGTCCAGGTCGTCATAGCCCAGCACCACGTCCTCCATCTGTCCGTCCCGTCCGGGCACCAGCATGGATACCCACACGCCGCCCAGGGTGATAAACGAGGCCGAAACCCCGTGTCCGTTGGTCAGGGTGTACTGATACACTTCCGTCTTGTCGGGCATCTGCCCGAATAATTTCTTTGAAATTGCCATAGCGGTAAACACTCCTTCTCCGTTTCTCTGTCTGTCCCGGGCCGCCCTCTGTGGCTGCGGATTTACTTCGCCCGGATGTACCCCTTGGCGGCAAGCAGCTCCGCGCAGAGCAGAGCGCCGCCCGCCGCGCCGCGCAGCGTGTTGTGGGACAGACCCACAAACTTGTAGTCGTAAACCGTGTCCTCTCTCAGGCGGCCCACGGAAATGCCCATGCCACGCTCAAAATTCACGTCCAGTGAAACCTGGGGCCGGTTGTCCTCCTCCAGATACTGGATGAACTGCTTCGGGGCGCTGGGCAGATCCAGCTCCTGGGGAAGCCCCTGAAAGCTCACCAGCTTCTCGATCAGCTGCTCCTTGGTCGGTTTTTTGCGGAACTTCACGAACACGGCCGCAGTGTGTCCGTCCAGCACGGGCACGCGGATGCACTGGCAGGTGATCACCGGGCTCTGGGCCTTGACGATCCGGCCGTTTTCCACCTTACCCAACAGCTTTAAGGGCTCCTGCTCGCTCTTCTCCTCCTCGCCGCCGATATAGGGAATGATGTTTTCCACCATCTCCGGCCAATCCTTAAAGGTCTTGCCGGCTCCGGAAATGGCCTGATATGTAGTCGCCACCACCTCGTAGGGTTCAAACTCCTTCCACGCGGCCAAAACCGGCGCATAGCTCTGGATGGAGCAGTTAGGCTTAACTGCGATAAAGCCCCGCTTTGTGCCCAGGCGCTCCCTCTGGTTCTGAATCACCTCAAAGTGCTCCGGGTTGATCTCCGGCACCACCATGGGCACGTCCGGCGTCCAGCGGTGGGCGCTGTTGTTGGAAACCACCGGCGTCTCCGTTTTGGCGTAAGCCTCCTCGATGGCCCTGATCTCCTCTTTTGTCATATCCACAGCGCTGAACACGAAGTCCACGCCGGCGGACACCTTCTCCACCTCGTTGACGTTCATCACCACCAGCTTTTTCGCCGCCTCGGGCATGGGCGTGCTCATTTTCCAGCGGCCGCCCACCGCCTCCTCGTAGGTTTTTCCGGCGGAACGCGGGCTGGCAGCCACAGTCGCCACCTCAAACCAGGGATGATTCTCCAACAGGGAAATAAAGCGCTGGCCCACCATGCCTGTTGCGCCCAAAACGCCGACCTTTAACTTCTTTTCCATAACATCATTCTCCTCATTGTCCTATTTTGTTCCGCCGGGACACCCGCTTTCCTGCGCTGCAGCGGCGAATCTTTCCCTATCCTATACCAAAGTCGGGAAAAAATCAAGGTTTATTCGCGAGAAAAATACATTTGTACGTGTCACACAAACAAGCGCCATTTTTTTGTGTGTGAATCCGGCATCTTTTCGCTCCGGGCTACGCCAGCGACAGGGCCACCTCCATCATCTGGGTGAAGGAGGTCTGGCGCTCCTCAGCGGTAGTTGCCTCCCCGGTGACCATGGAATCCGATATGGTCAGGATCGTCAGCGCATTGGCGCCGGCGGCGGCAGCGTTGGAGTACAGGGCGGCCGCTTCCATCTCCACGGCCAGCACGCCCATATCGGCCCACGTCATTCCCCCCTGGGCCTGCTTCGGCGGCGCGTAAAACATATCGGAGCTGAGCACATTGCCCACGTGGAAGCTCAGTCCCTTTTCCCTGGCCGCTGCCACGGCCTTTTCCAGCAGCTCAAAGCTGCACACCGGGGCGTAGTCGCCGGGCAGTCCCATCAGGCGCACGAAATTGCCGGTGGTGCAGGCGCCCATGGCAAACACCATATCGCGCACGTGCACGGATTCCATCAGTGCCCCCGCGGTTCCCACGCGGATCAGATTTTTGCACCCGTAAAAATGGATCAGCTCATAGGAGTAGATGCCGATGGAGGGACAGCCCATGCCGGTGCCCATCACGGACACGGGGCGGCCCTGGTAGGTGCCGGTGTAGCCCAGCATATTCCGGGTGCCGTTAAACTGCTTTACGTCCTCCATAAAGTTGTCCGCGATGTACTTGGCCCGCAGCGGATCCCCCGGCAGCAGAATGGTACGGGCAATCTCGCCCTCCCTGGCTCCGATATGCGGTGTGGGTGTGTTGGATGTTGCCATAGTGATTTCTCCTTTCTTTGAACGCAGCGGGAGCTGCCCCAGGCAGGCCCCGCGCCGCCGCAGACGCGGCGGCTGTTGACGATTACAGCCTCACCTTGCTGCCCTTGCCGTCGCGCTTGGCCAGCTTCAGACGGTTCATGTGGACCTCTTTGCCCTTGTAGTCCACCACAGGGTCGTCTCCCAGCAGGTAGAGCGCTTCCAGCTCCTCTCCCCGGGCCAGCTTGATGCCGCGGACGCCCCGGGCGTTTTTCTTCATCACGGAGATTTCCTCCAGCATAAAACGCAGGAACACGCCGTTTGTGGTCTGGATCACCACCTCGGTCTGACCCTCCACCGGGATCACGCACACCAGCCCATCCCCGTCCTGCAGCTTGGTGGCGGCCACGGTCCTGTTGTTGGTCTCAAACTCCTCGGCCGGCACCTGCTTGACCATGGCCGTCTTGGTGGCGAATACCAGCGTCTTGCCCTTGATATCCTGTGAGCCGGCCAGATAGACGATGGTCTCCTTTGCGCCGTCGAACTTGCTCAGGTTGTCGATGGGCGTGCCCTTATCCCGCAGCTTCCCGGCCGGCACGTCCATCACCTTCAGCTGATGCATGTTGCCCGTGTCCGTGAACAGCAGGACTTTATCCGTATTCAGGCAGCGCAGCACATGGACCTGCTCCGTGTCAACGGTCTCGCGGTTGCGCTCATAGGTGGTCTTGTCCAGCAGCTTGCAGTAGCCGAACCGGTCCATGACAAACACCACCTCCTGGACCTGCACCGCGGTCTCGTCATAGACCGCCTCCGGGCCGTCCTCGATCAGGGTTTTCCTGGGAATGGCGAACTCTTTTTTGATGGCCTCCAGGTCGTCCTTGATCACCTGGTTCATGGTGCTGCGGCTGCCGAGGATTTTCTCATACCGCGCGATCTTGCGCAGCGTCTCCCTGTGCTCCTTTTCCAGCGCCAGAATCTCCAAGCCGATCAGCTTGTACAGGCGCATCTCCAGGATCGCCGAGGCCTGGCGCTCGGTGAAATGGAGCTTTTTGGCGTCCGCCTCAAAGCCCGGCGTCTTAAACTTGATGTTGGACACATCGCCCGTGGTCAGGCAGGCCCTGGCGTCCTTCAAGCTCTTTGATCCCCTGAGCACGGCGATGATCAGATCGATGCAGTCGCAGGCCGCGATCAATCCCTCCTGGACCTCCTGCTTCTCCCGCTCCTTCTGCAGCAGGACCTTGTACTTGCGCTCCGTGTTCTGGTACTGGAAATCCAGGAAATTCTTCAGGATTCCCCGCAGGTTCAGGGTCTCCGGGCGGCCGCCGGCTATGGCCAGCATGTTCACGCCGAAGGTGTCCTCCAGCTTTGTCTTTTTGTAGAGGATGTTGCGGATTTTTTCAATGTCCGCGTCCTTGCGCAGCTCCAGCACGATGCGGATTCCCTCTTTGTTGGACTGGTTGGAGATATCCACCACGTCGGTGAGCTTTTTGCTCTCCACCAGATCGGCCACATCCATCAGGAACTTGTTGATGCCCGCTCCGATCATGGTGTAGGGGATCTCGGTGATCACCAGCTTGTCCTTGTCGGCCTTGCGCTTGCCCAGTTCCACCTCCATCTTGCCCCGCAGCTTGATCTTGCCGCAGCCGGTCTCATAGATGGCGGGCAGGTCGCTCTTGTTGGCGATGATGCCGCCGGTGGGGAAATCCGGTCCGGGCATCAGCTCCATCAGCTTCTCAGTGCTGATGTCCGGGTCGTCGATGTAGGCGTCCACCGCATCCACCACCTCGCCCAGATTGTGGGGCGGAATACTGGTGCTCATGCCCACGGCAATCCCCTCCGCCCCGTTGATCAGCAGGTTGGGCACCCGCACGGGCAGCACCTCCGGCTCCTTCTCCGTCTCATCGTAGTTGGGCACAAAGTCCACGGTCTTGTCCAGATCCTTCAGGTAGACCTCCTCCGCAAACTTCTCCAGCCGCGCCTCGGTGTAACGCATGGCGGCCGCCCCGTCCCCCTCGATGGAGCCGAAGTTTCCGTGTCCGTCCACCAGGGTCATGCCCTTCTTAAATTCCTGGCTCATCACCACCAGCGTCTCGTAGATGGAGCTGTCGCCGTGGGGATGGTATTTACCCATGGTATCGCCCACGATACGCGCCGATTTACGGTGAGGCTTATCGTGGTTTATGCGCAGCTCGCTCATATCGTAGAGGACGCGGCGCTGTACCGGCTTTAAGCCATCCCGGGCATCCGGGATGGCTCTGGCCGTGATGACGCTCATGGAATAGTTCATGTAGCTGCGCTGCATTTCCTCGCTGTATTCGGTTTTCAGTATCTTTTCTGCCATATCGATCACAATCTCCTGATTCGTTCATTTTCAAAAAACACGCGCCTGTTTTGCCCTAGGCGTCGATCTCAGCTTCGTCGGCGTGCTCGTAGATAAACTCCCTTCTGGGCGCCACCTCGCTGCCCATGAGCATCTCGGTGATCTCCGAGGCCATTCTGGCGTCCTCGATCTCCACCTGCTTGAGCACACGGCGCTCCGGGTCCAGGGTGGTCTCCCACAGCTGGCCGGCGTCCATCTCGCCCAGACCTTTGTAGCGCTGGAGGGTAAAGTCCCCTGTATGCGTTTTCCGGTAGCGCTCCAGCTCCTTCTCGTCGTAGAGGTACTGCTCCTCCCCCTTCTTGGGAATCACCTTGAACAGGGGCGGCATGGCGATGTAAACGTGGCCGTCGTAGATCAGCTCCGGCATAAAGCGGTATAAAAATGTCAGCAGCAGGGTGTCGATATGGCTTCCGTCCACGTCGGCATCCGTCATCAGAATAATCTTGTTGTAGCGCAGCTTGGTGATATCGAAATCATTTCCATAGCCCTCGGAAAAACCGCAGCCGAAGGTATTGATCATGGTCTTGATTTCCGCGTTGGCCAGCACCTTGTCCATGGAGGCCTTTTCCACGTTTAAAATCTTTCCGCGGATGGGCAGAATGGCCTGGTACATGCGGTTTCTCGCGGTCTTGGCCGAGCCTCCGGCGGAGTCTCCCTCCACGATGAAGATTTCGCACTTCTCGGCGTCCCGGCTCTCGCAGTTGGCCAGTTTGCCGTTGCTGTCAAAGGAAAACTTGGATTTGGTCAGCATGTTGGTCTTGGCCTTTTCCTCAGCCCGGCGAATCTTGGCCGACTTCTCCGCGCAGCCGATCACGCCCTTTAGGACCTCCAGATTCCGGTCAAAATAGCGCTGCAGCTCGTCCCCGGCCACGGTGAACACGGCCTTGGTGGCGTCGGCGCTGGCCAGCTTGGTCTTGGTCTGTCCTTCGAATATGGGATCCGGATGCTTCACAGCCACCACGGCCGTCATGCCGTTGCGGGTGTCGGCTCCGGTAAAATTGGCGTCCTTTTCTTTTAAAATACCCAGCTCGCGGGCGTAGCTGTTGATCAGGGCCGTAAATTTCGTCTTAAACCCGGCCAAGTGGGTGCCGCCCTCCTGGGTGAAAATGTTGTTGCAGAAGCCCAGGATATTCTCCTCAAAGGTGTCTACGAACTGCAGGGCCACCTCCACCTCCACCTTGTCCACAGTGCCCTTAAAATAGATGGGGTCGTGGACGGGCGCCTTGCCCGCGTTCAGCTCCCTCACGTAGGAGATGATGCCCTCGGGCTCGTGGTAGGTGATCTGCTCGGATTCCCCAGGCCGCTTGTTGGCGTAGAAAATCATCAGGTTGGGATTCAGATAGGCAGTCTCGTGCAGCCGGCTCTTGAGCCAATCCGCCTTAAAGCGGGTGCGCTCAAATATTTCGTCGTCCGGCAGGAAGTTGATCTGAGTACCCGTCTCCCTGGTCTTGCCGATCACAGGCAGCAGCCCGTTCTCCAGGGGGATCACGGGCAGGCCCTTCTCGTAGGCGTCGTGGTAGATGCAGCCGTCCCGGTACACCTTCACGTCCATATGGCTGGAGAGCGCGTTGACCACCGAGGAGCCCACGCCGTGCAGGCCGCCGCTGGTCTTGTACGCCTCATTGTCAAATTTTCCCCCGGCGTGCAGGGTTGCCAGCACCACCCGCTCCGCGGAAACGCCCTTTTTGTGCAGCTCCACCGGGATGCCGCGCCCGTTGTCCCTGACCGTGCAGGAGCCGTCCGCCTCCAGCGTCACCCACACCTTGCTGCAGAAGCCGGCCAGATGCTCGTCCACCGCGTTGTCCACGATCTCGTAGATCAGGTGGTTTAAGCCTTTGGTTCCCACGCTGCCGATGTACATGCCCGGGCGCTTGCGGACTGCCTCCAGCCCCTCCAGCACGGTGATGCTCTCGGCATTGTATGTTTGATTTGCCATGATGAATGTTCCCTCCAATGATATGTTCTGGTGTTGACGGGCGGGAGCACTTTCTTTAGCGCCCGCGTTTTGACAGACATTATCAGACACAGGTAACCATTGTGCCGTCCCGGAAACCTGTGCCTGATAATGTCCGCTTCATATTCTTCCCATCGTGCATATTATACACAACATATCCGCCTTTTTGCAAGGCAAATTTCGCTTTGGCCCCGGCCGCCCTCTTTTTCGGCGTCGGGGCAGGCCGGTTTTATCGCCATATCTGATAATTCTTTATAAATTCTATTTGTATATTGCGGGATTTTCTCTTATAATAGAAGTTGCGTGTTCTGATAGAAGAATTTTGCAAATGAACCATAAATGTAAAGGAGTGTTTTATTATGGAAGAACGTTTAGTAGGCACAATATCCCGAGGCATCCGCTGCCCCATCATCCGTCAGGGAGACGACCTGCCCCAGATCGTGGTGGATTCCGTCCTGAACGCGGCCGCAGGAGGGGACTATGGCTTCCCCATCCTGGATCACGACGTGATCGCCGTCACCGAGGCGGTGGTCGCCAGAGCCCAGGGCAACTACGCCACAACGGATCAGATTGCCGCGGACGTGAAGGAAAAATTCGGCGATGCAACCGTGGGCGTGATTTTCCCGATTTTAAGCCGCAACCGCTTTTCCATCTGCTTAAAGGGCATCGCCAAGGGCGTGAAGAAAATGGTGCTCATGCTCTCCTACCCGGCCGATGAGGTCGGCAACCACCTGATCGACGAGGACGAGCTGGACGCCAAGGGCGTGAATCCCTGGACCGATGTGCTGTCCGAGGAGAAGTACCGCCAGCTGTTCGGCTACACCAAGCATCCCTTCACCGGGGTGGACTATGTGGAGTATTACAAGGAGCTGGTCACCGGCGAGGGCACTGAGGTGGAGATCGTGCTGGCCAATGACTGCCGCAGCATCCTGGACTACGCCGACCATGTGATCTGCTGCGACATCCACACCCGCGCCAGAAGCAAACGCCGCCTGCTGGCAGCCGGCGCCAAAAAGGTGGTCTGCCTGGACGAGATCCTGACCGAATCAGTGGACGGCAGCGGCTTCAACGAGAATTACGGCCTGCTGGGCTCCAACAAGGCCACCGAGGACAGCATCAAGCTGTTCCCCAGAGACTGCCAGCCCTTTGTGGACCGCGTTCAGAAGATGATCCTGGAGCGCACCGGCAAGCATGTGGAGGTGATGGTCTACGGCGACGGCGCCTTCAAGGACCCGGTGGGCAAGATCTGGGAGCTGGCCGACCCGGTGGTATCCCCGGCCTACACCCCCGGACTGGAGGGCCAGCCCAACGAGATCAAGCTGAAATACCTGGCGGACAACGATTTCGCGGACCTGAGCGGGGACGCCTTAAAGGAAGCGATCTCCCAGCGAATCCGCACCAAGGACGCCAACCTGGTGGGCAGTATGGTTTCCCAGGGCACAACGCCACGCCGCCTGACGGACCTGATCGGCTCTCTCTGCGACCTGACCTCCGGTTCCGGCGACAAAGGCACCCCGGTGATCTATGTCCAGGGCTATTTCGACAATTACACGAAGTAGTTCAGCCATGCAAGCCGTCTGCGGAGGAACTGATTGATGAAAACATTCATAAAACGCGACCCCATTACGGCGGCAGCGCGCACAGAGGTGGGGATCATCCCCACCTTTTTGCTATTCGGTCTGGGGATGATGGCCGGACTTATGCTGCTCGTCATGCTGCGCAGCGATTGGTCCATGGTGATGCCCTACTATCACCTGGACAATATCAGACAGCTGAAAAAATTTGATCACAGCCGTGGGAAAACGGCGCTTTTGCCCGCCGGGAATCTGGAAACCTTCGGGGAGACCATCACGGTGACCACCGGCTCCACCAGGATGATCGCCATCGGCGGTGCGGCCGGGCCCGCGGGCACCACCTTCAGCGACAAGATTTATCAGGTTTACTACCAGTACCTTCCCGGCGAAAGCGGCGCCGGGGACGCTCTGATCATCCTGGCCGGGCCCTCCGAGGAGCCTGTCTCCACCCGGTACGTAAATGTGGAGAAATTTAACCGCGAGCTGACGGACTCCTTTCTGCGGAATGAACAGCTCGGGGACCTGGAAAATCTGGAGGTCTATTTCTACCGCATGAGCCCCCACACCAGCCCCCTCTGGCTGAAATACGCGGTCTATGCAGCCTTTATGGCGCTGATGCTCTTTTGGATTCTGGTCCTGCCTGGCTTCTCCTTTGTCCAGAGGCGCACGAAAATCGGCAGGCGCATCGCCTCCTTCGGCCCTTTTGAGGAGATGAAGCGGCAGATTCTGGAGGACTGGCGGCAGCCGATCTACGCCTCCTTTTCCCAGTTTGTGGGGCGGCGCTGTCTCATGCTGAGCGAGCGCGCAGGCCGCCGCGGCGCCGAGGTCTGGTCCTTTTACCCCTTAACCGAGGCGGCGTTTGTGGCCCTGGCGCCGGACGAGGCGGATATGGGAAACTGTTTTGTGCTGACCCTGGTCATGAAGGACCGTAAAACGTTCCGGCTCTTCCTATACCTGCCGGAAACGGAAGCCCTCCGTGTAGAGGCTTCCCTGCGCCTTTACGCCGGAACGCCGGAAAATAACCTTTAAACGGTATAACCACGTCAAAGTTGCCCATACTATCCTTAAATTTCCAAATAGCGGCAGGCAGGCCCCCCGTATTCAGCCCAATCACGTGCTCCCGCGGCCTGCGGTCCAAAAGCAAAAACGGAGGATTATTATGAGAATACCGCGACACATCGGCATCATCCCCGACGGCAACCGCCGTTGGGCTGTTCAAAACGGCATGGAAAAGCAGGACGGCTACCGCCATGGCATCTCCCCCGGGCTCTCCCTCTACCGAACCTTCCGGGACCTGGGGATCGAGGAAATGTCCTTCTACGGCTTTACCGTGGACAATACCAAGCGGGCGCAGGTCCAAAGGCACGCTTTCACCGCGGCCTGCGTGGACGCCGTCAAGGCCATATCCCGGGAGGACGTCAGCCTGCTGGTGCTGGGCAACACCGACTCCCCCATGTTTCCGGCTCCGCTGCTGCCATACACGGAGCGCCGCGATTTCGGCTCCGGGGGCATGAAAATCAACTTTCTGGTCAACTACAGCTGGGAGTGGGACTTGGGCTTCAAAAAGGGAGGCCTGGGCGCCTCTCTCAAAAGCAGCGATGTCTCCCGCATCGACCTAGTCATCCGCTGGGGCGGACGCCGCCGTCTCTCCGGCTTTCTGCCGGTCCAGTCCGTGTACTCCGACTTCTACGTGGTGGACGATTACTGGCCTGATTTCACCCCGGACCACATCACCCAGGCGCTGGAGTGGTACTCGAAGCAGGACGTCACCCTGGGCGGATAAGGAGTCCAAAACACCGGAGGTTAGCCAAAATACGCCGGAAGCGGCAGAGAGCTTCCGGCGTATTTTGTGCTCATAATTTTCTTTCCGGCCGCATAGATATATAGTACAAGCCCTCGGAAAGGAGATTCCCATATCATGAATATTCACCCGTTCTGTACCAGCCTGATGAAATACAAACAATTCCAGTCTCTGGCGGAATTTTACTACCGCTGCAAGGTGGGACGCCCCTGTTTTATCATGCGCCAGAACGAGCGCTGGACGATCGTGACCCTGGAGATGTGAGGCCCTACGCCTCATACCCCAGCTTCAGCGTGATCAGCGCGTCCTCGGTGACCACCTCATCCGGCGGAGCCGTGTACCCGGCCAGCACGTACCGGAGATTCTCACTGATCTCCCCGCATTCTTCAAGACACCGCGTCCGGAACGCGTCGATGTTCTCACCCACCTCCGCTTTAGGCATGGGGAGTCCGGCCTCCCGGTAGGCCATGCCCGCCGCGCAGGTCAGCTCCTTATTGTTGATCAGCTTGGCCGGCGGATTGAAAATCCCTGTTTTCAACTGCACCGAGGTGAGCGTCAATTCATAGACCATCTTAATCTGTCCTCCGTTTTCCAGCTCCGCCTTCGCCGCGATTTTTGTCGTGGGAAGGGGGTTTTTTAAATTTTGTTTATTTTTTCACTTGAAAAATTTACCATTTTGAAATATATTATTAACTGATTTTCGACAAAAGGAGAATGGTATGGAACTTGAAACTTTATTAAGCAAACTCAAAACGAAATATTCTTTTGACCAGGCGGATTACAAAACACTGTCCGGCAGCCCCAATCTGGAAATCTGCCTGACGTTGAGCGACGCCCACATCACCTCTCTCATCGAACGGGCGGGACGCCTGGATGCCATCGTGGAATCCTGCGCCAATCTGGTCACCATTTTCGACTCCTCCGTTCCAAAAGAAGAGCTGTTAAAAACGTCCATCCGCTGCGTGGGGAGCAATGAGCTTCATATCTTCACCTATCAGTCCATGATCGAGCTTCTGGTGGAAGCCCTGTTAAACTGACCTGCCGGCAACTGCGCGCCGCCCTCCGGGGCGGTTTTTTTGACGCCTGCCCCGGCTCCCCGCGTATCAAAAAAGCCCCTGAAACTCAGGGGCCGTGTTAAGCAGATGACGGGAATCGAACCCGCCTCCTCAGCTTGGGAAGCTGATATTCTACCGATGAACTACATCTGCACAACACTGATATTATATCATATTTTTGTAATTAATCAAGAACTTTTTTACAATTTTTTGGAATTTTTCAGCCTGAGGGGTTAGAGCACCTTGTCCAGAAAGCTCCTGGTCCGCTCTTCCCGCGGATTTCCGAACACCTCCTGGGGTGTTCCCTGCTCCACGATGTAGCCCTCGTCCATAAAAACCACCCGGTCCGCCACTTCCCTGGCAAAGCCCATCTCGTGAGTCACCACCACCATGGTCATTCCGTCCGCGGCCAGCTGTTTCATGACCTCCAGCACCTCCCCCACCATCTCCGGGTCCAGAGCCGAGGTGGGCTCGTCAAAGAGCATGATGTCCGGGTTCATGGCCAGGGACCTGGCGATAGCCACGCGCTGCTTCTGGCCGCCGGAGAGCTGTCCCGGGTACACGTCCGCCTTGTCGGCCAGGCCCACCCTTGCCAAGAGCTCCTTGGCCCTCTGATCGGCCGTTTCCCGGCTCATGAGCTTGAGCTCCACCGGGGCCAGGGTGACATTCTCCCGCACCGTCAGATGGGGGAACAGGTTGAAATGCTGGAACACCATGCCGATGTTCTCCCGCACCTTGTTGAGATTGGTGTTGGGATCATTCATGGGATGCCCGTCCACCACCACCTCCCCGGCCGTGATGCTCTCCAGCCGGTTTAAGCAGCGCAGGAAGGTGCTCTTGCCCGAGCCGGACGGGCCGATCATGCAGACGACCTCCCCCTCCGCGATCTCGATGCTGATATCCTTCAGGACTTCCAGCTTGCCGAAGCTTTTTTTTAGGTTTCTGACAACGATTTTATTTTCCATAGGACACTCTCCTCTCTACCACCTTTGCCACTCTGGATAAAATAGTGCACACCACCAGATAAAACAGGGCGACGGAAAGCCAGATGGGCATCACCAGGGAAGCCGAGTTGGCGGCTATGATCTTGCCGTTCTGGGTCAGCTCCCTGGGGCCGATCACCGACACCAGGGAGGTGTCCTTGAGGGTGATGATAAACTGGTTGATAATGGAAGGCATCATCGTGCGAAACGCCTGGGGCAGTATGATTTTGCGCATGGATTTACCGTAGGACAGTCCCAGGCTGCGGGCCGCTTCCATCTGTCCCTTGTCCACCGCCTCGATGCCGCCGCGGATGATCTCCGCCATGTAGGCGCCCGCGTTTAAGCTAAGGGCCACCATACCGGCGGTGGAAGCCCCGCCGATGGCGTTCCAGGAAAACCCGTAGGGCTTTAGAACGGAACCCAGGCCGTAGTAGATGATGAACACCTGCACCATCAGAGGCGTTCCCCGGATAATATCGATATAAATATCCGCAATCATCTTGAGGACGCCCAGCCCCGACACTTTAAAAAGGCCGAATATGGTGCCGAGCACCGTCGCGGCGATCAGGGATACCACGGTCATCTTGAGGGTAACCCCCAGAGCCTGAAAAAACAACGGATAATACTGAACTAAAACATTGATAACCTGCATACGCTCATCCCAACCTAATCATTATTTGGCGGCGCTCCGAAACAAGGCCGAAGCGCCGTCACACAGTCTGTCATTTATCGCAGCCGCTCCGGTCTCCCACAGCCGCCGTTTATCAGAAACTATTTCGCAATATATGTGTCCAGAATCTCCTGGTACTTCCCGTTCGCCTTGATGTTGGCCAGGCCCTTGTTAAACATCTCGTTCAGCTCGGTATTCTCGCCCTTCATGGTGGCAAAACCGTAGGAGTTGCCGGCCTCCATGGGGGTCGGAAGCTTAAGGCCCAGTCCGCGGGTGATCTCGTAGCCGACTACCGGGTAATCCTCAAAGCAGGCCGCGGCCTCGCCGGCCAAAACCGCCTGGTACATGGTGGCGGAATCCTCATACTGGGTCACGGTGAAGCCGTACTGATCCGCGATGGACTCTGCAAACTTGCAGCCCTCGGTGCCGATCTTAGCCGCCACGCTCAGCCCGTTTAACTTGTCGTAGGAGTCGATGTCGGAATCCGCCAGCACCGCCATACCCACGCCGGAGTCAAAATAGGGGTCGGAGAAATCATATTTTTCCTTGCGCTCATCGGTGATGGACATGCCCGCGATCACGGCGTCGCACTCTCCGGACTCCAGTGCGGTGGTCGCTGCGGAGAAGCCCACCGGAACCACTTCGTACTTGAAGCCCTGGTCCTCGGCAACCGCCTTCAGGATATCCATGTCGATTCCCACCAGCTCGCCCTTGTCGTTCTCAAACTCAAAGGGAGCGAAGGTCGTATCCGTATTGATAATGTATGTCTTGTCGGAAGCTGTTTTCTCAGCCGCGGTGGTGTCCGCCGCAGTGGTGCTGCCCGCGCCGGAGCCGCAGCCCGCCAGGGCCAGCGCAGTCATCGCCGCCAGAGATAATGCCATAAACTTTTTCATAATTCTTATCCTCCTCTGAACATAAAAAATAGGGGCAACATTAATAAACTTAACGTCCCCCTTGACATTGTATTGCTACCTCGCAATCACTTGCTACACTATATCACAGCATCTGGTCAAAGTCAAGCAGTTGTGATATCCACAACAAAAAAATTGTGACCAGTTCTGGAAAGTTCTGTTACCTCCCTTTCAGCGGAAAGCGCTCTACAATGGCGCCGGAGCGGTACGCGCCCAAGAGCTTCTCCAGGTCCTGGATTTTCTCCCGTATCTCCCGGCCCACGTCCGTGTCCCCCACCAGCTTGCGCTCGCTCACCCGTTTGACAATGATACTGTCGGAGTGGATGTCGCTCTCCTTCTCAATGGCTGCTTCCGTGGACTCAAACGGCTCATGGGCCGCCAGGATCAGGCCGTAGGAGTTGTAAATCAAGGTGTAGCCGGCGATCCCCGTCTCACCCTGGTACGCCTTGGAAAAGCCGCCGTCGATGACCAGGACCTTACCCCCGCACTTGACCGGGCTCTCCCCGCTCCCCTGCCTCACCGGCACGTGGCCGTTGACAATGTGGCTCCCCTGGGAGGGCAGCCCGAACTCCGCCAGGATGCGGTCCGCCACCTGTTCGTCCTCCAGAAGCCGGTAATAGGGATTCTTCCGCTCCCGGTGGGTTTTGGGGTCCGCCAGGAAATACCGCTCAAAGGTGGCCATCTTGTCCTTGCCGAACAGAGGGGAATTCTCGTGGAGCCAGATGTACCACATGGTGTCCCTGCCCCGCTCCCGCTCCTTCAAGTCCACGGCCACAAAGCCCTTGCGCACATAGCTGTCCAGGGCCTCGTACAGCGCCTTCCCGCGGTAGGTCCTGCCCCAGAGCGCCACCTCCTTGAAGGTCCCGTCCTCATTTAAGGGCATACAGCCGTGGTACAGCAGATTCCCGTTGTACACCTTGTACAGGCTGCCCTTGGCCAGCAGAAACCGCATGTGCTGCTGCAGCTTCTCGCAGTTGCAGAAGGCACGCTCCAGCCGGTCCATGATTTCCTGCTCCTGGGCGGTCAGCCGGTAGGGATCGGCCGGATCCACGGTGGGGAAACGGCAGTCCAGCATCGGATACTCCTGCCCCTCCAGTTCAAGCACGCCCCGCTCAAAGTCAACGTGATGAAGCAGCCTGCGGGACTCCAGGCCGAACTCCGGATATTGCTCAATCAGCTGTCCCTCCACCTTGAACTGGATGACGGAGATGGCCTTGTGCATGCGCATGTTAAGCTCCGCCTCGCCGCCCTCGGAAACGCCGGCGCCCTTTAAGCCGAAGCAGGAGCAGGGATCGTCCCCGTACGCCTCCAGGGCGAAGGTGGCCAGGGGCAGCAGATTGATGCCGTAGCCGTCCTCGAGAATGTCCAGGTTGCCGTAGCGGGCGCAGATGCGGATCACGTTGGCGATACAGCCCCTCTGCCCTGCCGCGGCTCCCATCCAGAGAATGTCGTGGTTGCCCCACTGGATATCGATGGAGTGGTAGGTCATCAGCTTATCCATGATAATGTGGGGCCCGGGGCCGCGGTCGTAGATATCGCCCAGAATGTGCAGGTGGTCCACGGTCAGGCGCTGGATCAGCTCGCACATGGCCACGATACACTCCCTGGCTCTGTCCACCCGGATGATGGTGTTCACAATAGCGTTGTAGTAGGATTCCTTGTCCCTGACGTCCACCTTCTCGGTGATCAGCTCCTCGATCACATAGGCGAACTCCGGCGGCAGCGCCTTGCGCACCTTGGAGCGGGTATACTTGCTGGACGCCCGCTTACTCACCTCGATCAACCGGTAGAGGGTGATCCTGTACCAATCCTCCGGGTTCTTCGCCGTCTTTAAAATCTGGGCCATCTTCTCCCGCGGATAGTAGATCAGCGTGGCCAGGGACTGCTTGTCCCCATTGCTCAGCGTGTTCCCGAACACGTCGTTTACCTTGCGCCGCACCGCGCCGGAACCGTTTTTCAGCACATGGGAAAAGGCCTCGTACTCCCCATGGATATCCGTGAGAAAATGCTCCGTCCCCTTGGGCAGATTCAGGATCGCTTCCAGATTGATGACCTCCGTGGAGGCGGCCGCGATGGTGGGATAAAGCTCCGCCAGCCGCTCCAGATACCTTGTTTCCAAATCCCGCATTTCATTCCTCCCTGTGTTTTACTGTCTCACTGTAAATCTACTATAACACAGAGCGCCAAAAAGCTCCAAGTCCTTTTGCGCGTACAATCAGGACCCGGAGCTTATCATGTGGGGTTTTACACCTGCAGGGCGGCGGCCGTCTCCTCCGCCGGAGCGCCCTCGATGGCCGCGTAGGCCTGGGCGATATTCAGCACATGGTCGCCGATACGCTCATAATCGGTAAGCATCTCAGCGTAGAGGATGGAGGATTCCACGTTGCAGTGTCCCACCCGCATGCGGTCGATCTGGTTCTGCCGGAACTGTACGGTGGTGTCGTCGATCTGCTGCTCCAGCGCCTCCGCGCGGGCAAGCTCCACGTGCTCTCCCTTTGAGGCGGCCAGCAGTATCCCCATGGCCTCCGCGCAGATTCCCTCCATGGTCTTGATCTCTCCTTTGGCTGTTTCGGAGAAGCCCAGGTTCTTCTCGGAGATGGTCCGGGCGTATTCCGCCAGGTTCATGGCATGGTCCCCGATGCGCTCGATGTTGCCGATGATGGAGAACATGTTGTTGAGGGTCAGGATGTCCCGGGGCGTCTGGTCCAGCACTAAAACCTTGGAAATCTTCTGGGACAGCCGCACGTTCCAGAGATCCAGCTCATCCTCCCGCGTCTCGATATCCTCGATGCCGCCTTGCCGGCCTTCCACCGCCTGGAAGCTGTCGCCCACGTTTTGGGAGGCTGTCTCCAGCATCTGGCGAATCTCCCCGCCGATCTGGGCGATAGCCAGGGTGGACACGCCCAGCACGTGCTTGGAGGCCATCAGCCCCTCAAACCACTGATCCGCATCCATAACCCTGGTATCCCGGTCCGGGAGAAGCTTCACCGCCAGCTTGACCAGCAAGCTGCCAAAGGGCATAAGGAGCAGCGTGGTGGTCAGGTTGAACACCGTGTGCACGTTGGCGATCTGCGCCACCGGATTGCCCGGGGTCAGCGCCACCATCCAGTCCGTAAATGGCGTCACGATACAGAGGCTTACAAACAGCACCGTGCCGATTACGTTGAACATCAGATGGATCAGCGTGGTCCGCTTGGCGTTGCGGTTGGTGCCCACAGAGGCCAAAAGCGCCGTGATGCAGGTGCCGATATTCTGACCGAACAGCACGAACACTGCGCTGTGCAGCTGGATCACCCCGCCCATGGCCAGGGCCTGCAGGATACCCACCGACGCGGAGGAGGACTGGATCATTGCCGTAAACACCGCGCCCGCCAGGATGCCGATGACTGGATTGGAAAATTTGGTCATCAGCCGGATAAAGGACTGGTTATCCCGCAGCGGCACCATGGCGTCGCTCATCATGCCCATGCCGATGAACAGCACGCCGATTCCGGCCACAATTCCGCCCACGTGCTGAACCTTCTTGTTCTTGACGAAAATCAGCAGCATCACGCCCACAAAGGCGATCAGAGGCGCCAGGGCCCCGATATCCAGAGCGATCAGTTGTCCTGTGATGGTGGTACCCACGTTGGCGCCCATGATGATCCACACGGCCTGCTTTAACGTCATCAGTCCGGAGTTCACAAAGCCCACCGTCATCACCGTGGTGGCGGAGGAGGACTGGATCAGGGCCGTGATGCCCGCTCCCACCAGCACGCCCAGAAAGCGGTTTGCGGTCAGGCGCTCCAGTATCTGCTTCATCCGGTTGCCGGCCACCGCCTCCAGATTGTTACTCATCATCTGCATGCCGTACATGAACAGCGCCAGGCCGCCCAGCAGGCTCAGAATCACTTCAATTCCCATTTCATTTCTCCCTTTGTTTTTTGAAGAGGCCCATCTGAAGGCCGCGGCAGCGGAGCAATATCCGCAGGACGCGCCTGAGATCCATGGCGCCGGGGCGAAAAAATAAGGCACAGCCTGCCATCCATAAAGAATCGCAGGTCATGCCTTATCCGTCAATCGCTAATATGCTTTCTGAGGCTTTTCTTCCACTGTCCGGTGCCCATCTCTCTCGTATAACCTCTTCCTCTGTGTTTTATTTTCACTTGTCTCACACCGGTTCATTATACGGGAAATTTTTCAAGCCGTCAATCCTCTGGATATTATCCAGTTTCTGCTAACAGTGCAGATTTTATACATAGCCCAGCAGTCCGGGCAGCCACATAGACAGGATGGGAACATAGGAAACCAGCAGCAGCACGATGAAAATGGCCGCAAAATATACCAACAGGGGCTTGATCACATTCTCAATCTTTGTCTTGCCCACCTTGACGCCCACGAACAGAGTGGTGCCCACCGGAGGCGTGATGGTTCCGATACACAGGTTGAAGATCATCATGATGCCGAAGTGCACGGTGTTCATACCCAGCGCTTGGCAGATGGGCAGGAAAATGGGCGTAAAGATCAGGCACGCGGGCGTCATGTCCATAAAGGTTCCGATGATCAGCAGCAGGATATTGATGATGAACAGGATCACATAGCGGTTGTTGCTGATGGAGAGCATGGCCTCCGACACAGCCGTGGGAATCCCGGTAAAGGCCATCACCCAGCTCATGATGCTGGACACGCCGATCAGGAAAATGATAATACCCGTCATCTCTGCGCTGTCCAGGAAGATGCGCGGCAGCTCTGAAAACTTGATGGACTTATAAAAGAACAGGGACAGGATCAGGCTGTACACCACCGCCACCACGCTGCCCTCGGTGGCCGTAAAGATGCCGGAGATAATCCCGCCGATTACGATCACAATCATCAGCAGGCAGGGGATCGCCTGGAACAACACCTTGACCCGCTCGCTCTTTCCGTACTTTCTGGTGCTGCGGTAGCCCTTTTTCTTGGCAAAGTAGTAGATCACCAGCATACAGGCCAGGCCCCAGAGAATACCCGGAATATACCCTGCCATGAACAGAGCCGCCACCGAGGTGCCGCCGCTGACCAGGGAATAAGTAATCATCACGTTGCTGGGAGGGATCAGCAGGCCCGTGGGAGCCGTGGCAATGTTGGCCGCCGCAGAGAAATCGCGGTCATAGCCCTCCTCCTCCTCGATGGGTCCGATGATGGAACCCATTGCGGAGGCCGCCGCCGTGCCGGAGCCGGAGATGGCGCCGAACAGCATGTTAGCCACCGCGTTGGTGTGGGCCAGAGCGCCGGGGATATTGCCGGTGAACAGCTTTGCAAAGTTGATCAGCCGGATGGCGATGCCGCCCTTGTTCATGATATTGCCCGCCAGGATGAAAAACGGGATGGCGAGCAGGCTGAACACCGAGATACCGGAAAATATACGCTGCGCGCCGGTCAGAACGCCGCGCCCCACGTCCAGCACGGGGAGAATGGCGCAGATGGAGGATACCGCTAAGGCCACCGAAATAGGCACGCCCGCCAAAAGCATCACCAGCAACAGCACTAAAATAATCAGTCCGCAGACAACTGCTATATTCATAATCTGGCCTCCCCCTTCTCGTTAAAATCCTTGTGCAGCATATCCATCGCGTTGATAAAGCTGAAAATCATGATCAGCACCCCGGTGGCCGGCACGATGGCATAGATGTAGCCCATGGGCACCCGCAGGGAGGCCGTGTTCTGGATCATGGTCAGCTTGGTGATGGAGACGCCGCCGTAAACCATCACGATGCCGGCAAAGGCAAAGGTGAGCAGGTCAATGGCGATTTCCAGATATTTCCTGGCATTTCCGGTAATCTTGTCGGCCAGAAAGCCCATGCGCATGTGGTCGCGTTTGCCGAACACATAGGCGGAGGCCAGCAGGGCCATCCAGGTGAAGGAGTAGGTCAAAAGCTCCTCGGACACCGTGCTGGGCCGTTTGAAAAAGTAGCGGGTGACGATCTGGTAGGTGCCGATCACCGTCATCAGCATGAACAGGGCCACGATCAGCACTCCCAGCACCTGCATGATTCTCCTGCGGATATTATGAAGCGTCTGCATTTGCCTGTCCTCCCTTCGCGTTTTCATTGGCCTGGCGGATGTGCTCATAGAGGTCCCGAATCTTGGGGTTGGACTCCAGCATCTGCTCGTGGAGAGGCAGCACCTTGGCCTTGAAGGCGTCCACGTCCACGTCGATGAACTCCACGCCCATGTCCTCCCCGGCAATCTGTTTGGCCTGCTCGATGCTCTTATCCCACTCTTCCATCTCTACCTGGGTGGAAAGGGCTGCAGCCTCCTTGAAAATCTCATACTCCTCAGGGCTTAAGCCGTTTAAGAATTTCAGGTTCGCCACCAGCATATCCGGCACCATCTGGTGCTTGTTGTAGCAGTAATACTTTGCCACCTCGCCGTGCTTGTTGTTGGTCAATGCCAGCTCATTGTTCTCAGCGCCGTCGATCACGCCCTGCTGGATCGCCGTGTAAACCTCGCCGAAGCCCATGGGCGCCGCCGCCGCGCCGAAGGCGTTTACCATGGCCACGCTGGCCGGGCTCTGCTGCACGCGGATCTTTTTTCCCTTCAGGTCGTCCGGGGTATGAATCGGGGTCTTGGCATAGAAATTGCGGGTTCCCGCGTTGTACCAGGTCACCACCCGGAAACCGGCCTCGTCGGTGGACTCATAGATCTGTTCCATGTAGTCCGTGTCCTCCATCACCGATTTGTAAACGTCCTCGGAATCAAAGAGGTAAGGCATACTGAAAATTTCGTATACGCCGGCGAAATTTTCCAGGTTCGCGGTTCCTGCCACCACAAAGTCGATAGCGCCCGTCTGGGTCAGCTCGATGGCCTTCTGGGCGGAGCCGAGAATCTCGTTGGGGAAGATTTGCACCTCGTACTTGTCCCCCAAGCGCTCTTCCACATAGTCTTTAAATGCCAGCAGCCCCAGATGCTCCGGGTGTGTTTCCGACTGGGCATGGGATATACGGATAATACGTTTCCCCGACGTCACCGCCCCACAGCCGGAAAGACCTGCCGCCGTCACAGCCGCCAGCGCGGCCATAGCCAGTCTTTTCAACATTTTATTCAATGTAAACCAATCCTTTCCCTTACAGCTTTCCATATTTGCAGCATTCCTATTCCACCAGCGGCTCGCGATTGCCGTTTGTGAAGTTTTTCCCTTTTTTGCGCAAAAAAATCCCCCGGGCCTTATAACTGCTCCGGAGCTGTTAAGATTTATTGTCACGTTCTTAACAACACGTTTATTATAAAGCGGGGGGAAGAAATTGTGTACCGTAAAATTTTGACATTGGGGAAGAAGATTTTGACATATACGGCGTTTTTTTGTGGGTCATGTGAAATTGCACAATTTTAAGATACTATTTTTGTCTAAGTTGACTATCGCGAAACTCAGATGGAATCATACCCGTTATCCGTTTGAACACTTTGGAAAAATAGTTGGAGTCCGGGTAGCCGACCAGGACGCTCACGTCCTTCACATTCATCTCCCGGTTCTGAAGCAGCTTCTTGGCCTCGCCCATGCGGAAATGGGTGAGGTAGGTGGTGAAATTCTGGTCAAAGCACTGCTTGAACAGTTTGCAGAAATAGGCGTCCGAGTAATTCATAGCCCTGGCCGCATCCTGCATGGAAATTTCTTTCATATAGTTGCGGCGGATATAGTCCAGAATGGAGGCCGCTACCTGGGTCATGCGGCTCTCCCCGCCGTCCTCCTCGTCCAGGACCGGGATGCTCTCCTGCTTTGCACTCCGGAAATAGCCTGCGGGCCTTCCCTGGGCGCAGAGCTCGGCCAAGCGGATGGCCTCCTCCATCACGGCCACCAGCTCGTCCTCCTCGCAGGGCTTTAGCAGATAATCCAGCGCCCTGATCACCAGCGCCCTCCTGGCGTAGGAAAACTCGTCGTAGGCGGTGAGGAAAATGATCACGCAGCCGTCGTCCAGGCCGCGTATCTGCTCCGCCGCCTCCACGCCGTTTAGCACCGGCATGGCGATATCCATGATCACAATCTGGCTTTTCTCCTTCCGGAACAGCTCCACAGCCTCTGCCCCGTCCTCCGCCTGTGAGATGGCAAGCGTATCCCCGAAATGCTTTTGCAGCCTTCTGCACAGCGCCATGCGCTCGATCCCCTCGTCATCCGCAATTAAAACACGAATCATACCTTACGCCTCCTCCTGTTTTTATCTGCCTGTTTCCGGCGGTACGGCGCCTGCGCCGCCACACTTCGGAACCCCAAATATAAAGCTCATCTGGCCGCGCCTATGACCAGTCGGATCACAGTGCCCCGCCCGGCCGCGCTGTACACCTCCATCTCCCCGTCCGGGTACATGGCGTGAATCCTGCGGTAAATGTTTCCCAGGCCGACTCCCGTTTTCTTCTCATCCCCGGCTGCCAGCGCGCCGCGTATCTGCGCCAGCCGTTCCGGCTCCATTCCGCAGCCTGTGTCGGACACCAGCAGCAACAAACGATCTCCCGTGCGCCTGGCCCGGATATGGATTTTACCGCCCTCCTTTTGGGCCGCCAGGCCGTGGACAATCGCGTTCTCCACCAGCGGCTGGAGCGCAAAGGAGGGAACCAGCCAGTCCAGGGTATCCTCCGGACAGTCCGTGGTAAAGCGCAGGCGTTTGCCGAAGCGCATCTGCTGGAGATACATATAATCCGACACCACCTTCAGCTCCCGCTCCAGGGGCATCACGCTGTCCGTGGATTTTAAGTTGTAGCGGAACAGGCGGCTCATGGCCGTGATCATCTGCTCCGTGGTCTGCGCCTCCTCCACCTGGGCCATGGAGGCGATCATATTCAGGGTGTTGAACAGGAAATGGGGATTGATCTGGTTTTTCAGCATTTGCAGCCGCACCGCGTCAAGCTGCTTTTCCACCTCGTGCTTGTCCTTGAGCGCGGCGATATAGCCCTTGGTAGCGCCCTTCATGTGATAGAACGCACGGATCAGCTGGGCGATCTCGTCCTCGCCCTGCGCCTCCACCGGAGGACCGTCAAAATCATTCGCCGCGATGCGGGCCGAGTCCTGGGCCAGCTGGACCACGGGACGGATCAGGTTCCGGTCCGCGCTGCGGTTGAGGCGGCGCACCCCTGCTACAGCCGCAGCCCCGAAAAAGACGGCGGCAGCCGGGATCAGCACGAACAGCGGGCGCAGGGCCTGGTAGCGCCTGGTGCCGTCCTCCACCGTCAAAAACTCCAGGTCCCCGGCATAGGATTGCAGGTAAAGCTGGGCCCGGTTCAGGGCGTAGAGCTCCTCAAAGTACCCTTCCCCGCCCCGGGGCGCGGCCAGGAACCTGTCCCGGCGCTCCCGGTACGTGCCGTACAGATTGTGGATGGACCAGGTCCTGGCATACCGCTCCGGTCCGATTTTGCGGTAGTCAAAGGGCAGCTCCGCCACAGCCCGGGCAGTATAGTCCCTGGCCACCTCGTACTCCGCCTTCGCCTCCTCGGTGCGCTCGTTCACATAGGCGTCAAAGGTGCGCATCTCCTCGCCCGCCGCCTTCCACAGGTTTAATCCCCGGGAGTTGTTGTCCAGAATCCGTTCAAAGCCCAGCAGGCCAAAGCCCGACACGACCAGGTTACCGGCTATGGACAGGATTATCACCGCAGCCGCCAGACCGGCGATCCAGCGCATTTTCTGTTTTAATGAAAGGTCAGGAAAGCGGCTTTTAAGCCGTCCCGGCGCGGGCTTTCCAACAGTACCCATGTGGCCCTCCTCCGAATAAGCTGCTCATTTCTATCTATTATATACGATTTTCCTCTATTTCGAAAGGTCAAAAGCGCGCCGCTGCGAAATCATACTCCCGGCCAGCCGGCCATATATTGTAAAAATACAGTTTCGAGGCTTACCATGCAAACCATTTCCCAGCACACCCTGTCCGATACCATGTATTTTCAAAACACACCCGCCCTGAATTACAAAATCAATTATCCCCAGTTCACCAGTACCTGCAGCCGCAGAGCCGCGGCCGCGGTCAACAGCTTTTACCGCCTGCGGGCAAAGTCCCTGGAGACCTACTGCCGTTTCACCCTGTACCCCCAGGCGGTGAAGGACCTGAAGGAATTACAGGAAAACGGCGATCCGCTGCTGGGATTCGAATTTCTGACTGTGTTCCGTGTCACCTGCAATTCCGGCTGTATCGTCAGCCTGTACATGGATCAATATGAGTTTGAGGGCGGCGCCCACGGCTCCACCCTGAGGACCTCCCAGACTTGGGATTTTTCCACGGGCAAGCGCCTCCAGCTATCCGACTTCTATCCCCACAATCCGTCCTGGCGGGAGGACATCCAAAGCCAGATTCAGGCCGGAATCGCCCGGCGTCTGGAGAAAGAGCCATCCACCTACTTTGACGACTACGCCGCCCTTGTGCGGACCGCCTTCAATCCCGACAGCTTTTACCTGACCCCCGAGGGCCTGGTGATCTACTACCAGCAGTACGACATCGCCCCCTATTCCACCGGCATTCCCCAATTCTCCCTGCCGTTCCGGGAATAAACGGATATCCGGGCGATCCGTCAACGGACGGGGATCATATCCCTTTGCCCATCCAGCCAAAGAGCCTGCCCCTCATTTTCCAATAGTATGCAAGCCCGATCACATCCGCCAGCACCCAGCCGATGGGCACGGACCACCAGATTCCGGTCACGCCCAGGGACGGGACCGAGGACAGCGCGTAGGCCAGGGCCACCCGGGTCCCCAGAGACATGATGGTGAGTATCACCGACATTCCAGGCTTTTCCAGGGCGCGGTACAGGCCGTACAGCAGAAACAGGCAGCCGATTCCACAGTAAAATACGCCCTCAATATGCAGGTAGCGGATCCCCTCGGCGATGATAGCGGTCTCATCCTCCCGGACAAATATCAGCATGAGCGGGCGGGCGAACATCCACACCAGAAGAGATACCGTCGCGCAGAACGCAAGCGAGACGGCGAACGCGCCCTTTATCCCCGCCCGGATCCGGTCCCCGCGTTTTGCCCCATAGTTCTGGGCGATAAAGGTGGAGAACGCGTTGCCAAAGTCCTGCACCGGCATATAGGCGAAGGCATCGATTTTGACTCCGGCGGCAAAGGCCGCCATCACCGCGGTTCCGAAGCTGTTGACCAGGCCCTGCACCATAAGGATGCCGAAGTTCATCACCGACTGCTGGACGCAGGTCAGAATGGAAAACCCGGCGATCTCCCGGACACTGTGCCAGCGCACCCGGCAGTGTCTCCGGCCGACCCGCAGCCCGGGGCAGCGGACCCAGGCGTACAGCGCGATGCCGATGCCGGAGACATACTGGGCGATCACCGTGGCCAGGGCGGCCCCCGCAACGCCGCGTCTCAGCCCCAGCACGAACCAGAGATCCAGCGCAATGTTTAACACTGCAGACACTGCCAGAAAGATCAGCGGCGCCACGGAATTGCCTACCGCCCGCAGCAAAGAGGCGAAATAGTTGTACAGAAAGGTGGCCGCGATTCCGCAGAAAATAACCGTCAGATATTCCCGCATCAGTCCCCGTATATCCCGGGGGACCTGCAAAAATGCGATGATGCCGTCAATGCCGGCAAACGCCAGCAGGTTTAACGCCGCGGTCAGCACAAAAATCAGGGCAAAGGAGGCGCACATCCCTTCCTTCAGGCGCTCTTCGTCCCGCTGGCCAAAGCGAATGGAGAACACGGCGCCGCTGCCCATGCAGAGTCCCAGCAAAATGGAGGTCAGAAAGGTCATCAGGGCAAAGGCGGACCCCACTGCCGCCAGCGCGTCGGCGCCGAGAAACCGGCCCACAATCAGCGTGTCCGCCACATTGTAACACTGCTGCAGCAAATTCCCTAAAATAATCGGAACCGCAAAGCACAGCATCGTTTTCATCACATTTCCCTGTGTTAAATCTCCCCTCATCGCACCGCTTTCCTTTCAAATCGTAATATTATACTTACGTTTCGAAGCAATTTTATCAATAAAGCTTGCGTAAGTCAATTATCAGATTGCGCTTTATCCACGTATCCGCTATAATCAAGGGAATAAAATCCTTTCAGAAAGCGAGGTGCCTGTTATGTTTCTCGACGGACTTGACGAGTTGGACCAGAAAATCGTGGAGCTTCTGATCCGGAACGCCCGCATGTCCTACTCGGATATCGGCCTTCAGGTGGGCATATCCAGGGTGGCGGTGAAAACGCGCATCCGGTCCCTGGAAAAGCGGGGGGTGATTGAGGCGTACACCACGATCATCAACCCTCAGAAGATAAACGGGGCGGTGTCCTGCTATTTTGAGATCGAGACCCTGCCGGAAGCCTTTGCCCAGGTGACGGAGCTGCTTCTTGGCAGCGAGACCGTCACCCAGATTTACCGCGTCACCGGCCGCCACAAGCTGCACGTCCACGCGGTGGCCTCCTCCGGGGAGGAGATGGAGACGCTGATCCGCGATCTGATTGACCCGCTGCCCGGCGTGACCAGCTGCAGCTGCAATATCATTCTCTCCCGCCTCAAGGACATCAAGGGCCTGCGCCTCTGAACGCCTGGGCCGCAAAACGGGAGACGGGGGAGTAATTTCTCCGCCCGGTCTCCCGCGCTCCTGCCCTGCTCTTATTCTTCCTCAGGGTACTTCATTCCCCAGTCTCTGAGGATAACCGTCATAATCCGCATCACATCCTGGGTGTAATCCATATGCATCTCGTCTGCCTCCCCCGAGACCGCCTTTTCCATGTCCGCAATCTCATAGCGCAGGGCGGACTCCATATCCCCCTCCGCGATAGTCTCCTGCCTTCCGTCCTCCGTATAGGTGATCACCGCCCGGTCGGCCCTGGGATAGTCGTAAATCTCAATAAAGCCCTTCTCGTAGGCGATCGTGCCCCGCTTAGGCTGTTTGGCGTGGAGGGTCAGGGAAATCGTGGCCATCTCCTGCCTGCTGTTCATCAGCAGAATCCCCGCCTGCTCGTCCACCCCGCTGGGGGCGAATTTCACCTGGGACAGCACCTGGTCCGGAGCCTCCGCCATAAACCACCGCGCACAGGAGATCGCGTACACGCCGATATCCAGCAGCGCGCCGCCGGCCAGGCTGCGGCTGAAGAAGCGGTTGGTCATGTCATAGTCCTTATAGCTGCCGAAATTCATCTGAATCATACGCAGCGGGCCCAGAACGCCGCTGTCCGCTATCTCCCGGAGCCTTTTGTAAAGCGGCATGTGGTAAATTGTCATGGCCTCCGCAAACACCGCGTGATTTTGCCCGGCCAGCTCCACAGCCTCCGCCAGCTCCGCAGCGTTCAGGGTGACGGACTTTTCGCAGAGCACGTGTTTGCCCTGCTCCAGCGCCTGGCGCAGGTAAGTGATGTGCGTGTTGTGGGGCGTGGAAATATAGATGATGTCCACGTCCTTGTCCGTAAACACATCGGCCGGATTCTCATAGACCTTACCGATCCCGTACTTCCCGGCAAAGGCCACCGCCTTGTCGTACGTTCTGTTGGCGACGGCGTACAGCGTCCGGCCCTCGCTCCTCATGGCCTGCGCCAGCTGGTTGGCAATCACGCCGCAGCCGTAGGTGGCCCAGCGGTACTCTCTCTTAGGTTGTTCACGATCCATTTTATTGTTCCCTCCTGAAACCAGACTTCACTTATGATTCATATTATCGCATGATATCCCTCTCATTTCAATATTCGGTTTTTGGCGGCGGGAAGGCGCGACGGAATGAACCGCAAAGTCCCTGTAGTCACTGCAGCCATTCCCCGTCCGCTCCTACCGTGTACCCGTCCGGAGTCCGTTCTCCCGCATACATTTTTCCCATCTCGCCATCGGACGTCGTGTGAAAATAGTACCATTTTCCGTCTATTTGTCTCCAGCCCACAGCCATGGCGCCGCTCTCTTCCAGGAAAAACCACTTTTGATAGCCGGGGTCATACCGCCAGCCGGTGGCGGAGTAGGTGTCCTCCTTAAAGTAGTACCAGAGGCCTCCTATGCGCTCCCAGGCGGAGATGGCATAGCTTCCGTCGTCCTTCCTGAAACGCCATCGGTCTCCGTCCTGTTCCCAGCTCCCGCGGACCGTATCCGGCATACTGGGGCCGTGGGCGGAAGGCGCAGTCCAGACCGCTCCCTCATCGTCAAAGCTTTTGGGGCGGCTGACATTGACCGTGCAGACAGCCTGACCGTCCCCGGCTTTTGCTGTAATCACTGCTTTACCCGGCTTCAGGGCAATCACCTGGCCGTTTTTATCCACTGATACGATCTCCGGCCGGTCTGAGGTGTAGACCACCGTCAGCTCCTCCTCCGCCTCCACTGTGGTTTTCAGCTGCCTGGTCTCCCCAGGCCACAGGTTCAGAGTCTCCGGCTCTACATGAATTTTGGCGGGAGCCGTTTCCGTGATTTCAATTTGGCAGGAGGCCTTTAAGCTGACGTCGGCCATGCTGACGGCCGTCACCGTCACTCTGCCCGGAGCCAAAGCCTCCAAGGCGCAGATGCTTTCTCCGCTCTCCGACAGCTGTTGTCCCCCCTTTACACTGCTCAGATCGCCGGATATCTCCCAGTATATCTGCGGGCTGCCGGGAGTGAAATGCCGGCTGTCGGAATACAGCAGGGCGGTAAGGTTCAGAGGCAGGGATTCGCCCTTTTTGAGCTTCAAGGTGATTGTACCGTCAGTGATCGGCGCTTCCCGGGAAATGAGATTTAACCCCCTGGGATAGTCGATCATCTGGTTTCCATACCGCAGATAACTGGCCTCCAGCGCTCCCACCGTCGAAAATGCCCAACACAGATTGCTGATTCCCTGATTCTTGGATTTTGTAATTAAATTGAGGAGCCTGGAATCGTATTGGGCAGGGAAACGCAGGTTGAGAGGGTTAACCTCAATCTCCTCTGCCCCTTCATTTGGTATAGCGCCGTTCACACTGTTCCTGAGCTCCCAGAGCATAAGCTCCTCTTCCTGCTCCTGTTCTTCCTCCCCGGAATTGACAACGGACAGTAAATCATCAAATAGGACAATGTCGTCCCAATCTTCCGCACAGTCTGCGTCCTCCTCAGGATCATCGCTTCGGACGGCCTCTGAGGCGGTGGCGCGGTTGGCCTGCGAGGCGGTGGCGCGTGGGTAATCAGAGGTGATTGCCCGGTCCGCCTCTGGGGATGGCGCTCGGTCGGCTTCCGTGACGGCGGCGCGGTCCGAATCCGCAGCTGGCGCTTGGTCAGCTTCCAGATCAGGCGCTCGGTCGGCCTCCGGATCAGGCGCTCGGTCGGCCTCCGGATCAGGCGCTTGGTCGGCCTCCGGATCAGGCGCACGGTCAGCCTTCGGATCAGGCGCTCGGTCAGCCTCCGGATCAGGCGCTCGGTCGGCTTCCGAAACGGTGGCGCGATTCGCTTCCGGATCCATGACACGATCCGCCTCCGGGTCTATTGCGCGCTCCGCCTCCGAAACGGTGGCGCGATCCGCCTCGGAACCAGTAGCGCGTTTCGCCTCCGGAGGAGTGGCTTTCCCAATCTCTCCCGGCGCTTCCTTGTTGTCTAACAGGGTGATCTCCTGATTCATGGGAGAATATGTATAAGCGCAGATGTAAGGATATTCCCCCTGGGCGGAGGCATCCAGCCACTCCGTCTGGCCTTCCCAGTCTGTATAATAGTATGATTTTCCAGGAATGGCTTTGACACCATTCATCCAGCCATCCAGATTCTTGCATGTATAAAATGAGACCCTTTTATCCTCATCGCCGGAAATCGCCACATGGATTTCAAACTTTGAACCCGGCGGTATCATTACCCCCTGATCCAAACGGACTGTATAGAAACCAGGATATTTTAAATATCCGGTTTTAACGCTCTCCAACGGCCCATCCCCGGTCCGAATCCTGATCTCATAGGAAAGCTCTCCCTGTTTGACGCAGAAGCCCACTGCCCTGAGCAGCTCGCTTTCTCCTTCATTTTGAAAGACCTGCACGCCACGCAGGAATCCCTCATTTGCAATGGCACCATCCGCCATCCCGCCGGGGGTGTTGCTGTACAGATGGTTGTAATTGTCATTCTTTTCAGGCGGGGCAAAGGCTGTGGGCGTAAAAGCCGCCATTCCAAAATCACGGGATTCATAGGAAACATAATAATAGTCCGGCAATATCCCGCTATAGGAATCCTTGCATATCCACGCACCATCCCGCTTGGGCATGGTCTCAGCCACCAGCGCTCCGTTTTCGTCTCTTTTGGTAATGCGGAAGTTCTCCTTCTCTACAGTGTCATCCCACCCCACGATCAATGAGAGGTGCCTACTGAATTTCTCATAATCCCACCCTTCCGGCGCATAGAAATACTCATAATCGTAGTACGGCTCGCCGGAACCTTCGTTTTTATCCCTGTAACACAAGCTGGTATAGAATCCGGTAGTAACCGCTCCATATGTCATAATCGCATTCTTCCAGTGTTCCATATGGCTGCCATCCTCGCTGAAGCCTGGAACAAAGATTGCACTCTGCGTGTGAAAATTGGGCGTTGCTTTTTTATAATGGATATAATCGCTGGGCTTCTCTTGAAAATCTCCTTTGTCATAATACGGCATCACCGCCTCGTCCACCGGCCCCTGCCAGTGTGACAGATAATGAACCACCATGAATGGGTTGCCGCCCCGGTTTTTCTCCGACTCATCCTGAATATTTATCATGCGAAACGGGGATTCCGGGTCAAACAGCGTTCCTGCTATATGTGCCTCTGAATAATCCGGCTGTTTGGTCCTGTCTGCCTGCCGGGAAATGCGGAGACTATAGGAGGAGGCCTCCACATGCTCCTGGGGCGTGATCCGCACCGTATACATCCCCTCCTCCAGATCTGTGGGTTCTAATATCTGGTTGTATGGACGGCTGGAACTGCCGATGACCTGCCCCTGATGAATCAGCTCCATGGCGCAAGCGTATTCTGATTCCAGCGACAGTGTTAAATCGCTTCTGCTCTCCAGCCGAAAGGTATAGGAATCTTCATCCTCCGGGGAAGAGATAGCAGCTTCTATCACACTGGGAAAGGAAACCATAACCTCTCCATCACTTTCCAATTTTTCCCATATGTCGTCCGAACCAGAAATTCCCGCGGCAGGCAAGTCCTCCCCAAATGGTTCCGGGACTGCCTGGGAGGCCGAAACCTGATATGGGCAAAGGGTGGAGACGGACAGGCTGAGCAGGGCCACGGTCAAGCAGCCCGCCGTCCACGCTCTGCTGTTCTTTTTAATCTCTCTTAACCTGTCACCCATATATAAATTCCTCCGTCCGGCATTTTAATCATAATTTATTATACGAATAAGGCTAATTTATTTCAAGTTTTTCTTATACCTGGAATCAGGGAGGAATGATGGCAGAATCGATGAATTTAATACTTGCCTCCTGTCCGCTATGGACCACCCCGGTCCAAGCTCCACCCTCAATATTTATGCGTATTTTCCAAAACAAAAAGCTTGGGAGGCGGCGGATATTATGTCCTCCGCTCTCTCCCATCCCACTGCGGAACAGGCCGCAGTGGGAAAATAGCAGGATCACATCAAAAAAGGGCTCAAAACGAGTCCTCTTTCTTTTCCCTGTAACAAAATAATATCTTATTCTGTATTGTGTAGTGGGATTTTGGTCACTATCCGTACATAGTTCTTCAACCCTTCTGAAATTGTTATAAGGCATGATAAAGTAGAAAAGCAATGTGGAATATGATATGCTTTAAATGTAAGAGAAGCGGCGATATTTTTGTAAGGAGGGTGAAAGCAATGATTAATTTACACAAAGCTACAGTTGATGATTGTAGAGAGATTCATGAACTCCAGATAAAATCATTTGAAGAATTATTAACAAAATGTAATGATACTAAAACAAATCCTGGTGCCGAATCATACGAAAGAATCCTTGAGCGATTTAACCAAGATTTTACAGACTATTACTTAATACAATACAACAACATGAATGTTGGAGCAATTCGAATTGTAAGATTTGATGTTGATGTATGCAGAATTTCTCCTGTGTTCATATTACCTGAATATCAGGGAAATGGTTTTGCTCAACAAGCGATTCAGGCTGTGGAGCTACTATATCCACACGCAAAATCATGGACACTTGATACAATCAAAGAAGAAGAAAAATTATGTCATTTATATGAAAAGATGGGATATAAAAAAACAGGCAAAGAAGAAAAACTGCAAGAAGATATGACGATCATTTACTATGCAAAATAGTGATATAACAAATATATATTATGGATGGTTCGCCTTACGCTCCCACCAGAATTTGTAAAAGAATTAGGGATTACACCGGAAGAAAAAGAAGTCATTATTTCATTTGGAGTAAAACCAAATAGTTATTAAAAAGGCTTGACTTATTCGTGCGAATATTATAATAGTAAGTTGTTAAGGACGTGATCCCAAGACTAATCGCAAAGCAAGCGGAGAGAGGAGAATACGATGGAAGAAATGACAAGACTTGAATTGCTTACACTGTTATACTCCATCCAGGCGTTGATGGACACGGGAAACGTGGAGAAGGCTAAGGAGATCATCGAAAAGTTGATCAGGGCGGCCGAAAAACAGCAATAAAAAGTCCCACACAGGACAGGAAACGAACAAGGGAGGGCGGGCCGCTGGCGCAACCAGTATCCCGCTATTATTATGCCTTAAAACTCACCCGTACCTTCCGGAAGTCATCCATAACCACAGGGATGCTTTCCAGTTTTTGTGCATATAGAGCGAGGGAGCTGCTCAAGCATCTAATTGGACGATATTACGGCCCCCCTTTTGCTGATTATTTAGAATGAGTTTTTATTTGGAATAAGTTCAAGCAGAGCTTCTACATCGGCCTCACTATTTCTTTTGATTAATGTCACAGATTGTATTTTTGTGATTAGTTCTGGATAACATGCGACAATATCTCCATTATAGTTTACTTTGATTGTGTCTCCTGTACAAATATCGCTCAAAGGGATATCTTCTTTTTCGGAATTTTGTATTACAACATTCTCCAGATACATTTCCATCAATCTTTTTGACGTTCCATTTTTATTATCAGCTAAAATATAATATTCATTATCAGGATTTTCCCTTGTACGGATAAATATACCTGTATACTCAGCCGGATAATTACCACATTCGTCAGGATAATTACCATATTCATCAGTACGATAGTCATATTCATTCTTTTTATCTTCCTGACTAATAAATTGGATTATACTTGTTATCATTAGCAAGGTAATTCCAAGGACGATGATATAAGTATGTCTCTTCATTGCCTGTCTCCTCATTCCAGTATTCATTTTATTTATACTTGTTTCGATATTCTAAAAATAAGTTAAAAATTACTTTATCAATTTTAATAAATCCTGCGTGATGGTTTTCATCACTTCTTTTCCTGCATAAGAATCTTCTTTAAATTCAATCGCATCCTTCTTCTTTGCAACATCTGTCAGAAATCTTTTGGCCGCATTTTCAACGTTTCAATAATTTGCTTACTGATCATCCGATTTGCGTCTTGGATTAGATGTTTCATGGCGACAACGGTTTCCTGTAATCTCTCCAGTTGGTTTGCTTCTAATTCATCCCATCTCGGGAGAAGAATTACCTTATTGGCAAGTTCATTAATTTTTCCCGGAAGTGATGGATCAACGTTAATTCTCCTCTGCTCTCCGGCTTCCTCAACTATTCCTCCATTCGCAACAATTTCACTCAACTTCTGGCTCATATCATTCCAGATAACAGTTCGCCAAGCCACTGCCATAAGCTGGTCTGCCGGATGCGTAATATTACCATCGAACAGTTCCGGGTTCTGATCGGCTAACTCCTGGTAGAAATAGTGGGATTTCATTAAAAAAGGACTCTTTCGGAGTCCTCTTTCCTTTTCCTAAAATTCAAAAATCCCTTGAAAAATCAAGGGATTTTGCTATAAGCCACTGGCCGGACTCGAACCGGCGACCCACGCATTACGAATTTAAAATTTTTCTAATAATGTTTGCTACTATATTCAATTTCCCTTGATTTTGCGTTGTTTTTTCCTTATATGATTTTATAATAAAGTGTATAATGATGCCTTTTTCTGAAACTCGTAGTCGGATTTTAGTCGGATTTTAGTCGCTTGTTCTCTTTTCAATGTCTTATGTTATATTGGCGTGATTTCCTTTTGACTTTTCTATTTACAAATAGTGATTTAGCTAAGAAAATTTATGCTGACCCTACTGGCACAGCGCTGCAATCGCCCCCGAACACTGACGATGTATATCATCGATTGCAAATGAACGCTAATGGGACGGCATGGATTTTTAAATCGTTGCCAGGTGGCGCTGGGCCGTGGAGCGGTTCTCGGGTTATTACAGATGCCGACATTAATTTGCTATCTGCGGATGGCGTACAATGTGATTACGCCAATGATACGGCGTATTATAAGGTAATGAAAAATGGAATTATACATCAGCTTGCGTTCAACAAAACTGGCATACATTATCATACCTGGGACGGCGCAAATTGGACACTAATATGGGACAAATGATCACTTAGTCCATACTCGTTTCCATTCTGTTCCGTCCCAGGCATCAAATATTATTCCGGACCTTCCAACTCCAATCTGATAATGTAGACCATCCCTTACACGCCATTTAAAATAGCATAGATCTGATGTCGGATCATAAAAAGCGTCAAAGCCTTTGATAGACGCAAGGTAGATACCCCATATTAAATTCCACGTACCATCATAGTAATGATATTCAATGCCGTTATCCCCCAAACCTTGCTGATATATGATATTATCTTTTAACACTTTGAAGTAGGCACGGTTGTTATCATAATCGAACTGTGCACCATCTGCGCTAAGAAAATTAAGACGTCCGTTTAACCCGCCTAAATCACTATATATTTATTAAGGAGGCGGTAATCTCCGCCTCCTTTAATGCTACTTCTTTTTCTTGGCTTCTTTTAACCAGCTTTCCCAATCGCTACTCCCATAAATTGTTACACCTCCAATTTTTAAGTATTTCAGCTTATTTTGTATGGCCTGATACGTGTCCTTATCTTTTCTCTGGTATGCCTCAATCCATTGCTTCTTGTACGCTTTGGTAATCAAGGACTTGATCTCTCCGATGGCCTCGCTCTTCTTTTTACCGTTGCTGAGTTTGGCCTGGTACATATCCTCCGATACTGCGTTAAATGCTTTTAGACTCTGGGTGGAATTTGACACCTGTTCAACCCCCGCTAACAGGTCATACGTGGAGTATATGTTTTCGGCCTTGGGTTCCTCTACCTTCTTCTCTTCTGATTCCTCTTCGCTTTCCTCTGTGCCTGATCTCAGCTTATTTGTGGCTGTATCGATTGTCTTTTTGACGTACAGCGGATCGTAACCGGCATTAACAAGATCATCATACAGGCGCTTATATTCCTCCGGCTTTCCGTCGATTCTGGCCTGCGCTGCTTCTTCGATTTCCGGGACATTGTCTTTCAGATATTCCTTATACTTAGAGTCATACCTCTTCGAAATATCTTCTTTTTTCAGTCCGGCATCCAGCATATCCTCCTTGATCTGCTCCATCTTCGCATTGTCCCCTGCAAGCATGGCATCTACCATCATTTCGGCATAGTAGCCCAAGTTCTTCTCGCTTCCTATGTCGTATTTCAGTTTCATCGCACGGTATTCGTCACCGTCTAAAATCCCATACAGTGATCTTATCAACGGTTTTGTGATATCCCGATTCAAGCTCCTAACCGGAATCCCTGTTAAGATGCTCGTCGAGTCCATAGTTTCCATAAGAAGATACGGGATTGTATACTTGCTATCCCCGTTGAAATATTGTAGCCACTTTCCGGTTACTTTTTGGATATCCTCAATGCCACTTAAATCTGAGCGTTTGGTAGAATATCCTTGGAATATAGACCACACATCTTTCACGAGTGGAATCATATTGAGCGGGTTCAGGCCGTCTATGGCATTTCCCATCAGGGCATTCAGATACTTCTCCCACAGTTCCTTGTCCTTATCATCATCCCGTATCATATCGATCAGTGATGCCGCCAGTGCAGTCGTGATCGCATTCGCGGCATATATAACCGCCGCGGTTCTTACAGCCCTATAGTTTCCCGTCTCCCGTGCGTCCACAAACGCCCTGTAGACCATGTTATAGCTTTTTAGCGGTTCATTCATGAAGGCTACGGACATTTTGACAAGTCCATCCGAATTACGCATAATCTGCGTACGGTGCAGCACAGAATCTACAACCTGGGTTTTGTCGATCACCGTTGAAAACCTGCTTCCGACTTTGCGGTAATAGGCATCGCTTCCAGGTTCCAGTTCCGGGTTATTCCTCATGACATCGTATTCGCAGGCATTCCACATACGTCTCCAGGCCCATTCATCGCCTTTTGCTGCTAACCACATAGTCTTGTCTACAAAGGCTTGCTTTTTGGTTTCTGGTCCCATTAATACATCGCGCATAGACCTCGAAACGTCCATTTTGAAGAACCCCCAATCTTTCCATTGGGTGATCGGGGCATATTTGCACATTACGTCCCATTGCTCACTCCGGCTCAGTGTGGGGGATTTGGTGATAGCGCCTTTTCCCAGGTCCATCACGGACAACTCTGCCGCCGCTCTGACCATTGCCGTAGGTTGCTGAATTGCAACACGAAGGTTTCCCGCAACCGCTGCCGCTTTCATGTTCTGCATCAGTTTACCGTACATTCCAGGATCAGGATGATCTACCCTCCCATTGATGTCCTTGATCAATGTGTCAAGGTATTTTGCTCCTCCCTTCCCCCATGCCCGTTCAATTTCTTCTCTTACATTTCCTGTCTCAGCGGATTTGTAATTATATACCTTTTGGAAATCAGAGAGCGGAGCCAACATAGCGTTATAGAGGCTCATCTGGTTTGAGTGATTGATGTACACATCCATGATATCGTTCAGGATCAGGGCGTTTCCGGCGTTCTTACTGGTTGCTTTGGCTGCGCCGATGTTTTTGATGCTTGATAGTGCATTCATACCTACATCTACGGTATCCTTATGTATTGCGTTTTTGTAGACTTCAATCGGGAAGTAATTCGGCGCCATGAATTTTCTGTATCCGTACATCTTCATGGAGGTCTCATTGCCCCACTCTGATGTAACGTGACCTAGGAAATATTGCAGCTTGTCCGCAAAGGCTATCTGTTTCGGTGTAAGGGAGCTGGTGATCCTCTGAACGTCCTGCTCTGTTACCTGTATCGGTTTTACGCGTGGTGCCATACGGCCCAATACGGAAGTTTTGGTTTTCCCGTCTGTGCTTTCCTTCTGCCGGATCAGCTCTGATGGAATAATTCCACCGTCCTTGCTGTATATGTGCTTTTTCGCTTGACCTCGCTTATCCGACTCATACAGCGTCATTACCTGGGCCGCTGTCATTTTTACAGCTTTCCCGTCTACTATGAAGGTCATTTGTTTGGCGTTTGGACCGCTCCATTCCCGCATCTCCTCTTTTGTGATTCCAATCTCCTGGCAGGTGTCGCGGAAATATCGTTCCATTGTTACCAGGTTGGTGGTGTGACGGTCCTCTGCATCTCTGATTCCCTGGTAAATCGATCTCATTACAGGCCCCATGCGGTAGAAGGCGCTGTTAGAGTCCAGCAGGTCATTTTGAAACAGATTTTTCCCTTTGCCTGCGTAAGAATCTTCTTTAAATTCAACTGCGTCTTTCTTTTTGCTGACATCCGACAGAAAACTTGTGGCTGCATTTTCAACGCTTCTGTAATTGGCATTACTGATCATCTGATTTGCGTCCTGGATCAGTTTTTTCATGGCCGTGACGCTTTCCTGCAACCGCTCCAGTTGGTTCGCGTCCAGTTCATCCAGCCGCGGGAGAAGTTTAACTTTGTCGGCAAGTTCGTTGATCTTTTCTGGGAGTGATGGATCGACGTTAAGAATCCGCTGTTCTCCCTGTTCCTCTACAATTCCTCCGGCTTCAACGATATTATTTAGTTGCTTGCTCATGTCCTTCCAGATAAGGCTTCGCTGTGCTGGGCCTCCATTCTGGTCAGTCCAATCGCTGCTAAAATCTATACTGAGAAGAAACTGAGCTACCGGGGTTCTCAGGCTTTCCGGTACGTGCTTCTTGTCATTTGGTTCTGTCAGCCATCGGTTCATTTCACGCGTATCTTTGATAATACGCTTTTTGGCTTCCCTGGCTCGCAGGCTATCCCGCCGCTGTTGAAGCTGTTCTCTGTGCCGCTGCTGCATAGCAGCCAGTGCCAAATTCTTGTCATTACGCAACCTATCCATTTTGGTTTGGTATTCTGCCCGGACTACCATACTGTCGTTGCGCAGCCTATCCATTTTGATGCGGTAATCTGCCCGGTCTACCATGCGAGCGTCCTTAAGCTCGCGGTATTCCTTCGCCAGTTCTTCGATCTTGGCGCTATTCTCCCTCCATACCTGTTTCAACGCCTGATCATACTTCTTTTTCAGATCGTTTTTATATTCCGACATCTTCCTATTATAATTCCGTCGTACTTGCTGAAGCTCTGCCGCTTTCTTATCCGCAAACGTGGCCGGGACTTCCCGAACTCTGGAATACGCCTGCAAGATTTCCTGCCCTACAATGTACGACATTTCGTCCAGGTCTGCACCGTATGGGTTGGCTACCTGTGAGGTCATGGTATCGATAGCGGTTGCCACTGCTATAAGCTGGTCCGCCGGATGCGTAATATTACTATCGAACAGTTCTGGGTTCTGATCGGCCAACTCCTGGTAGAATGAGTCAATCGATATGCCGTCGTTGCCTAGTTTCATCTTGCCAAAATACTGTTTGCGGAAGTTATTATATCCCCCCATCCTCATCAAATCGGCCTTATCCTGATCTGTTATCTTGATCTTAGTGTCCTTGATCTGCTGCCGCAAGTCTTGGTACTGCTGCGCATACTCGGAGGAAGATTTGGCTTTTTTCAGGACGCCTTTTGCGATTCCTGCCGCCAGTTCTGCGGCCTGTGCCATGTCCACTTGGTCGGCGCTGCGCAGGTATTCATACAGCCTTACGAGGTTGTTGGTCAGGGTTTCATGCCGGTAATCGCTGTTGTGTTGCCTTAGTAACTCCGTGGCTACCTTCTTAACGTCGCTCAGGCGTGGCTCTGTCTTGCCGGTCAGTTCAAGCTCCCTCTTTATCAGTTCGTTGGCTTCCCGCAGAGTTTGATTTTCATATTGGAGCGCCTGGGCATCGACGTTACCTACATCTTCAAGTTGGAATCTTATATCCGTTTGATTTTTGGGTTCTGCCTCATTGACATTCAGTAATTTTCCGAATATACTATAGATAGATGAAGGAGCGCTTTCGCTTCGTGAACCACTTTGTGGGAAGGACGGAGTCTTGAACGAAAGCGACTCCTTTATCTTTTGTGCATATACCTCATGCACATACATTTTATTATCCTCAGCCACTTTCACAATCGCAATTTCGTAATAGTCTCCAGCATATTTCCCGTCTGACACGGTAATTGGAGCACCAATTACAACGGTATCGTATTTTCTTTCCTTCCAATTTTTTTGAAAATCTAATACATGCCCGTTTTTTAAAACCTCTGGAACTGCTGCAAACGTAATTGCTTTCAAGCGTCCTACTCCATGGGCTACATCATCCTTAGCGCTTTCTTTCGTTAGGTATATATCCCCAACCACATCGTTATGTACTTTTCCTATCGAGTTATAATAGTCGGTTACTTGGGATATAAGGTCTTTTTCGCCTTTGGCAAATTCGTCTCCTGTCAGCTCTGCTACCGGGTCCATTTTCCGAACCTTTTCGTAATTCTCGCTGATATTTTCATCTGTTACCTGATCCGGCTTCTCAATCTTATATTTTGTGTCGGATTCTTCAGCGGTTTCCATGCCGGATTTATAGCGATCCCCGGCCCGCTCCAAACCCTCCGTCCAGTAGTCGCGCGCAGTTTCCAGGTTTTCCAGGTTTTCCTCCAGGGCCTTTGCGGCCTGTCTGGTACTTCCAGTCTTGATTAACTGTTTGATTGCGTCGATTACATCATTTAACCAATCGACGATTTTCTGACCCACTGTCGTGTTCTCCGCTACAATACGATTTATATATTCCGGGTCATTGAAGAAACTCTGTGCTGCGTCCGCTGCAATCTCGTCGATTGCTTCCGCGCGGTTCAATATCTTTCCGTATCCCTCAGAGTTCGCTATGTAGTTGTTGATCATCGTCTCAACATCTACATTTTTTGATTCTGCCAGTGCTTTCATGACTGTATCTGCATAGCCCTGGTATGACTCCGGTGCGTAGTCTTTGATATAGTGCGTCAACTCATGGGATACTGATCCCATAAAATCCTCGGAATTGATTGACACTGTGATTTTCCCGCGCTCATATGAGGCTGTAACCCCTTGGTCTCCCAGGCTGTCTACAAGATTGATTTTTAGGCCCGTAGCCTTTCCTACGCTCTCAGCAAACCGTATCTGCTCATTGGTTGCATTCTGGGATACCTCCCCGAGCCCACCGTCTTTAACAGCTCCTTGCACCAGTGCTGTCGGTTTTGCGGTCTGCGGATCATACTTAACTTCTGCATTTCTGTCATGAGCTCCAGCCATATATGCAGATGAAAACCCATCTACGCCCAGTAGAACGGAAGCCTCAGCCTGATGCTCTGATGTAATCTCTTGCCCATATCTTCCTATATCATATGCTCTACCAAAAGAACGTGAAAATGCGTCAATATCTGTTTCTCCATCGTAGAGAGCTTCAAACGCTTTCTGCCCTTCTTTCCCGAAAATCTTAGCGTATTCTTTTACTATATTATCCGAGCCTTCTGTGGTCGACGCATTATACGCCACGTTATCCGATGTTTTTACTGTAGGTGTAAATTCCTCTGCTTGCGACATTTGAGGCTGATTTTGGTAGACTGTGGACTCCTGAATGACCGCTTCCGGTTGTTCGCTTTTCGGTTCCTGATACTGCGACACAGGATATTCCGGCTCATCTTCAAAGATACTATCCAATGCTTTTTTACGGGCCTGTGCGCCATAATTCAAACTTTGTAATTCAAGCTCAAATTCTGCCTTATCGCGGTTTGAAATGAATTCTTTGTTGGCTTGACGAGCGGCGTACTCTTGGGCCAAGCTCTGGAGATTCACCGCCTGTTGCTGATCCTCTGCCGTCGCATAGCTTTCAGGACGGGTATCTATACTGGCAGCTACATCACGGTAATCATGATCTATGCCCTTTCCATACCTATTAATTTCAACGTTATTGGCAATCGTCCCGGGTGCATTCATAACCCCAGCGGTTAATCCTCCAACCAGTGCAGCTTCCCAGGTTTCAGGGCTTTTAAGATCATCAATCAGGTTCATGTCGTCACCATATATCACACGCTTACGGATCGATTCTGTAAGTTCCTGTACGCCCTCCTGGGTTGCTTCCGATAACATATCTCCACCATAATCTATTGCGCCGAGAAGGAACCTGCGAAGGGCAGGGTTCTTTTTCATGGCGCTTGTAATCCCCTGTTTGGCAGCGTTTGCAACCTTGCTGTTTCCTAATGCTTTTTTTACCGCTCCTCCTCCGAATCCAGCAACTCCATTCAACAGCCAGTTGGTTACCATTTCATCCGCCGCAGTTGCCATGGCATTTATCTGTGCGCCTTTAACCGGCCGTCCCTCCTGGATGTCCTCTCTGTATGTCTGTCCTGCGGTTTGCCCAGCAAATGCGGCTGACTGCACATAGCCTTGTTCGATCAATTTCGCCAATTTGCTTCCGGCTCCAAGTCCTCCTATTAAATATCCAGCCCCGATTGATGGAACCATGTTCCCTATTCCAGAAGCGACTTTATAAGATATGTTTTCCGCCCCAGACGAATTTTCATTCAATAGCCATTGCAAATATTCGCTTTCCTTTGTGCCAACATCTGGTCTTGTTCCTAATATCATACTTGGAAGATTGTCTATTCCGGTCTGAGCATTTTCCATTCCTCCCATGAATGCGCTATTTACTTTTTGCGCATACCCTATTGGTCCTGGCAGTTGATTATACTTTTCTAATTTCTGAGCGGCCGACTCATAATTTGCATTGTCCCGTGCCACATTCAAATATGCTTTTGCAGCTTCCTTTCCAACACTTGACAGCAAATAATAGTACCGGTTTAATTGATCATCAGTCATTCCTGCAATCGGCTTTGCCGTATTCTTAAATGCATAGAAATCCTTCAGCGAACTATCCCCGATTGCTCTCATTATGTCCAATGTACTACCGCTCATTTTTTTTCCGTGATCTACTTGATCATAATAATCTGGTTGCTGTTCAATCTGATTGTATTCTGCAAAGCTTCCATCTGGCTTTGTGAACCCAATTTTTCCAAGTTCATATTTGATCCGATTTTCTTCCTCTTCTCTTTTCTTTAATTCTGCATAATCCTCTGCATGGATTTTTTTATACTCCTCTATTTTATTCTGCTCTTCTTTGGTTTTCCTGATCGGTGCGAATGGACTTCCAGGATTTTGATATACTTCTTTTTTAGGTGAAGGAATCCCCTTCGTAATTGCATTCTGCGCGATCTGGAAGCCTGTGTATGCGTTCTGTACCGCCTCTGCCGCGAAGTCTGGATTCTGCAATGTCGGGCGCTTATATCCTTGCGCCGCCCGCTCCCTGGCGTATTCCAGCGCTAGGCTGGGCATGTTGTTTCCGGTCATTGCTCCCATGACACCCGTCCCCATTTTGGCAATGTCCTGTTTTCGGCTCTCTCGCTTTTTCCCCCATTCCAGAAACGAGTTTCCGCTGCTACTCTCTCGATTTTCTTCTTTCTTCTTTTCCTCTGCCAATCTACTACTGAATGACATATTCTACCTCCTGTTAATCAAATCCCAGTCTCCGCCAAATCTCATCTGCTTCCCTCTCGTTGATCGTGCCATTATTATAGAAGCGTTTGAGATATTCATAAGTTTCATCCGCTTCATGGTCTGCGGCATAGTCCTTTGCATAGCTGTAATACTTATCGGTCTTTTTGTCGTCCACGCTGCTTTCTATGTTTTTAGGGCTAGAGAGGTATTGGGACACTTTGGCCTGTTCAACCACTTTGAGCGCCTCCTCTTGACTCAGATTCGCATGGTTCACAAGGTTTGCAACAACGGCCTGGGTGGAATATTTGTGAGTGTCCTCCCCGTCCTCTCCGTTGAGTAAGCGTCTCGCCTTCTCCACATAAGAATCAAGTGCACTGCTCTTCTTGCTTCCACCACTGCCTCCGGATCGTGCCGCCCGCTGCTGTGCAAGGGCCATCTGAGCCGCATCCTGCTGCTTCTGGTAGTCGAACTGCTCTCTCCAGTTGCTTTGAGCGAGTGCGTCCTGGGTTTTCTGATAGGCATACTGTTCCGCCCAGCGCTGGGCATCCTGGTCTGTCTGGTATTCTCCGAAGTCGTTGGCGTACTCCTGGTTATAGCGGTTACTGTAGTAATTGAGGTCGTTATAGTAATCCCCCACCGTATCGCGATAACGGCCATAGTCGATGCCATCCTGATTATTCAGCATACCGAGTTGGTTATACAATTCCTGGCCCTCGTTAAGGTACTGGTTATACACGCGGTCGTAGATATCCATGGTCTTATCGCCAAGCTGAGACAGATAACCGTCATATGCCTGCTGTCCGGCCGCTGTAGCGTAGGTAGATCCATAGCCTCCAGTGAGGGCGGCAGCGTTTCCCATGGTGTCCCGCATGGCCTTGTTTCCCTGCTGGATATACTGCTCCCGGTACTGCTTGTACAAGTCGCTATCATAGACCTGGTTCTGATCGAACTGTGGGCGGTTCTGGATCGTATTGATGATGTTCTGTATCTGGGCATCATAACGGCTGTTAAAGTCCCCAGGTTTCGAGTTTTCGAGGTCCTCCAGCTTATCGGCATAATCATTGACGCGGTTGGATGGGCTGTACTTACTATACTTGTACCCCGTAATATATTCTTGCGCAGGGCTGGCCTTCTCGGACGGCCCCGCAGGGGTGATGGTCACATTATTTCCCCCGGTGGGTGCCTGGGGCTGCTGGGCCGTTGACCCGCTTTGCAGTGTTTTCAGCAGTTGGGTATTCTGTGCCGCAGTTCCGGCGTAACCGCTGATCCCGTATTGCTCCGCCAGCTTCTTCCGGCTGTTATAGCTGCTGTCCTGCCCCCTGCTGTTGAGGTAATCTACAATACTCCCTACTGCCATTATTTGACCTCCTTTTCCGGTTTAGGCTCTGCTGCAAGCTGTTTTGCTTTCCTCTGTCGTTTCGGCGGTGTTGCTTGCTTCGGCTCTTCAATCTGTTCTCCGTTCTGAATGATCTGCCATGCCATCGAAAGCAATCTTGCCTGCTGAAGTCCTGTTACCTTGATCTGATTCAACACCGTTTCAAGCGATGCTATCTGGGTATCCTCATATATTATTTTCATGTTGTACCTCCTATTCTCTGTTCTAGTACTTCAATCTCTCGCTGCTGCGCCTTTACGGCCCCCGCCAGGATCGCCGTGTAGTTGGGATATGGAATCGCCATATAGTCGCCGGAATGATCTACCAACGGAAGCGACGTTCCGATCTGCTCCTGTAATGCATCCACATCCTGAGCCACGAATCCTATAGACTTCTGTCCAGAATCCTTATAGGTGAATGTTTTGGGCTGTAATCCTAATACAATTTCCAGTGCCGTCTCGTCCGGTATATCCTCGATGTGCTCTTTCAGCCTCCGATCTGAGCGCTGATAGAGTGTTTCGCAGGATACATCCCCAGAAGCATACATACTACCGCAGTTGACCGATCCATGGATATCCGCGTCCCCAGCGATCCGCATATAGTTGGTGTATAGCAGGCCGTTGGTCGTGATCTGCTTGCTGAATGTGGTAGACTGGATTGTGACGGTGCCGTTTGGTGTAACCACGAATCTACCGTTAATGTTGATAGACCCGCCGGTGATAGACCCTGAGAACTCCGCTGATCCGTCCGCGCGTAGCTTGAAATTGGTGGTATCAATGATCAAGTTTCCCGTCCGAAACGTGATTGTATCGGTGGTCATGGAAATTTCAGAACATAATTCCTCGGCACTGACTTTCAAGTTAATTTGGCCGTTCAGCACCTTTATGCTTGATTCCACATCGTCTCGCAAACTTTTAAACAGTGACAGGAATCCGCTCATGCTTACTTCCAACTGGGATATGTTCTCGTCTGTTTCCTTGTATTTCATCAATGAATCTTCTGTAAAATTATCCTCCGGGTCTATGCTTTGGAAGCACTGCTGTAGTTGCTGGTTCAGCATAATTAGGTAGCTTTTCACTTTCTTCATGTCCGGGTTTGTTCCGGTTGATACCGGACAGTTAAAGTACGACATTACACCACCATCCTTTTCAGGCGATCTATGCGCCGTTGGTTGTCCTGGATCGCGCCCGCCAGAAGCGCCGTGCAGTTCCCGTATGGAATCTCCAGGTATGCCCCATTGCGGCCCACGAGTGGGAGATCATCCTGTACGCGGTACACGTCCTGGGCCTCAAATCCGATTGCTGGGATTCCCGATCCGATGAAGCGGAATGATTTCGGTTGCATTTGGCTGACGATCTTGGCGCACTTCGACGGGTCCAAGCCGGTGATGTTCTTTTTAACTCGCCGGTCCGACCGCTGCTTGACCTGGCGGCAATTAAGCTCTCCGCCGATGTACGCCTCTCCGGCGTTGATTTCTCCGGTAATATTGATCACGTACTCCTCGTCGTTGTACACCTCCAACTGTGCCGCAAATATTCCGTTTGACGGGTTCAACGTCTCTGTGATCAATTCATCATCTATATAGCAATCCCCGTTCGAGTTAACCCAGAATTTGCCGTTTCCCAGCCATATCGATCCTCCGGTGATACTGCCCGTAAACACGGTATTACCAGTGCGGTCCAGTTGCATATTGTTGGCGTCAATCACAATCTGGCTAGATTTCAAGGTGATGGACTCCTTATAGATGTCCAGGCGGGTGATCAATGTATCCACCACCGATCCACGGCTGACCAATAGATCGATTGCGTCCTCCGACTGGCGCAGGCTGGTGGTGGTAGCCGTCTCCAGATCGTCGTACTGTATGTGCAGCTGGTCCGCGTCCCACTTAATCGTCCTCACCATGCCGTTGCGCTCGTCAATCTTATCCAGGATTCCGGGGCAGTTATCTTCGATGTCCAAATTGGACATCGTGATTCTCAAATCATCGTTGAAGCGGTATAGCTTCTTCACCAAGGCCTTTATATCCTCATTACCGTCTATCTGTATAGGCTTATAGAGTGCCATGCAATTCACTCCCCTGTCCGATTACCTTCCCTAGCGCTATCAGCGTCACGTCCCCGATCCCGTCCAGGCGGATGCGGTATCGCTGGCACCTGCCGGGGACCACGGTCATGATGTGGGTCCGGTAAGATTTGGCGGTGAAGGTATTGATCTTCTTCCAGTCTGGATCATCGTCGTACCGGATATAGGCGTTGACCTCTGCCCCCGGCGTGATGATCATGTTATACATCAGGCGCTTGACGTGCTTATACTCCACGCTTCCCTCGATCAGATCACCGGATTCTATGCTCCAGGGAATTGTTTCCTGCCGGTCTCCGGTGATGGTGAAGAGGTTGCCGTGCTCGTCAATGCAATGTAGTTCTCCTTCTCCGTAAGCCATATACAGGGCGTGGAGGCTATCTTCCTTATGCCATAGGCCCTTGCTCAGATCATAGACGTAGAGGCCCCAACGGCCCTCTGAGTCGCGCAGGGAGGCATAATACTTGCCGTTGTAGTGGCTTGCCGTCCCGGCGTCGAATCCCAGGCTCTTGATGGCCTCCCCGATACTCTCCGGCTGCGCGCCGTCGTAGCTGCACACATCGTCCCGGCTGACATACAGCAATGTCTCATTGACGATACAGATAGTACGTTCACAGCCCTCCGCAACGCCACGCATGGGGGTTGATGTGGTTACCTGGTAGTTGCTGGGCTTGTTCCCGTACACCTTGTGAATCGTATCCTGTTTGAAAAACAGGACATAGCCTAGATGGGATATGCAGCCGGTGAAATCTCCATCCGATCCTACCGTAACGGCGTAGGAGTCTGTGCTGATCCCCTCGAAGGCTTGCCAGTTTGCGGGGTCCCCCAGCTTGGATGCATAGATTTCGTGGTTGGCGCTGGAGCAGCCCCACAGGCGATTCTCGCTTTCGCAGACATAATCCATATCCGGGACCGTGCGTTTCAGCGTCAGGCCGGAGGCTTGCGTGAATGTGGCCGACAGGTCCCCGATCACGACGATGTAGTTGTCCTCCTTCTCCTGGATCACCGATGTGCGATTAAAAGCGGCATTGGTGCAGCCGGATATTGTTACCGCGTCGTACTGCTGGAACGCCTTACCAATCCCTGTGCAGGCTATCTTGACCATTGTGGAGCCTGTAGTGGTCAGTGAGTAGGTGGCCGTAGATGATTGGGTCCAGGTGACTTCTAGTGGCGTTACCGTGCCGTCTGACGTGTTATACATGATCTTGTCCGGCCAGACCACGATATATGCCCCGATCCCCACCATGATCTTGTCGGTGTCGGTCACGTCGGCCACAGCATGATCCTTGTAATACAGTTTCGTTCCGTCTGCATAGCACAGGCCGTTCTTATGGAAAAGGCCGTGCGGTTTTTCCAGGGTTTTCATGACCGCACCTCGCGGGCGTCGGGTGCAGATGGCAGGGAAGCGGTCCGAGGACATATTCTGCATGTCCTCAAACTCGTTCTCGTTGATGATTAGATTCTTGTTAAGCCCCAGAAATTGGCCGATCTGTTTCCGCTGCTCCTGTGGCGCTGTGCGCAAAAATGGTAGTCTCATAGGCACCTCCTAAAATTTCGAGAACATGGCGCGTTTCTTGGGTCTGTGTTCCCGTCGGAACCATGCCGCGTATGCCTCATAGGAGGCGTTATACATTGCCACGTCGTTGTTGTATCGCTCTGTCTCCTGGTTTCCGAAGTCGATCTTCGCATACAGGTAATTGATATACACATCCCGGAAACGGTCTGGTATCTGTAACTTGCGTTCCGCGTCCTGGGCATAATTATATGGCGTGAACTCGATATTGTATCCTTCTGCCTGGTTGATCACCTCGTCCACCGCCTGGCCCTCAATCTCGTTCACCCAACCGGTCAGAAATTCCTCGTCATACTGCTGTCCCCGTGTGTCTATAATGTTCTCTATTAACTCTCCTAGTTTCATCCGTCTACCTCCTTACAGCCAATTATATCGGTTTCGAATCTTCGAATCCAACACCCCCCTGATACGCAAAAGGCAGGCCGTAATGACCTGCCAATGTGTTAGAACTCTCCTATGTACTGTTTCCCCTCTGGAGCCACGTATAATGCGCATTCCAGCGGATGGCCCGCGCGAGGTTCAAAATAATAGTCGTCCCCGTCAATTACCTGCCAGTTGGTGACCGCGTAACCGTCCGGGTTGAAATAATACTTATGATGGTTGATGATTTGCCAACAGCTACGATAGCACTTCTCTGTTGTGTATGCATACCACCAGCCGTTGCTATCGTGGTTCCATCCCAGCTCATACTCCGGCTGTTCTACCAGCGACCAGTCTGGCCGTCCATATCCATCGATCCGGGCGTTATCCAGGCTGTACTCTTTTTCGCAGACAGCACCTCCGTTGGGAATAACTGCGGTCCCCTCGCTAGTATTGCCCTCGATGGTTCTGACTTTTGTCATAGTGACCCCCATGACAATCCCGGTGTGATTGATCCGCTCTGAATTGTGAAAGAATATCTGATCTCCGGGCTGCGGCCCAGTTTTATGATACTGTTCGCGGTTCTTGTAGTATTGGGCTGATGTCGGCGTATAGGCGCTAAATCCGCCGCCCAGAAGCCGCTCGGCGTCGATCTTTCCGAATGCCTGTACGAAACACCAATCAGTGTACATATCGCACCATGGTTGTCCCTGTAATGCCGGATATAGGTCGCGCGCGTACTTGGTGTAGTTTCCGTTTCCGGCGTTCGCTGTTTTATCATCCAACGATTTGTTGGATGCCTTTTCGAGATACCCTTCTTCCGCTTTTGCCGTTTTCAGAAGCTTATCTACCGCTTTCATGCTTTTTACCTCCTCGAATAATAATGCCCTGAGTCTCCCCAGGGCTGGTGTATCTATAGCTTCCGGCATTAACCCATCCGGTGGGAGATATTGGATCACCTCCGGCTATCGGTTGCCACCCTTAATCTGTTTTAAGGTTTCGTCTGCTGCAATGGCGGCCTGTGTGAAGCTGTTGTTCTTCCACCAGGCCACCAACGAAGCGCCTACAGTCAGTACCACAGTAACGGCTTCATACACGGCTTCATCCGCAAAGGGAAGCGGATTGTATCCGGCCATCATAAGCACCTGGTTAATCAATGCCACAACGAGCACTACGGTTCTTGCAATCGTTCCTTTTTCAATCTTCCTCATCTCAATCTTTCCTTTCTTCAAGGTCACTAATCCTATGATTTGCGACCTTGATCTGCTCCTGAATTACAGCCTGTGCCTCCTCCAGCTTGTATGTACGCTCAATTACAGTGTTATGCTTGTCCACTTTTTTTTCGAGCTGTCCGATACGGTAGTTAGTCAGTTTTGCCGACGTCAATATACCGGCCACTGTTCCTACTACGCTTCCGGCAAAACTGATAATAGCCAATACGATTTCCGTCGGCATAGTGTCCTCCTTATGCTGCGTAATCTACGCCCGTAATCTCTTTGTAGTCCGCCGCTGCCAGCTTCCCAGCAGCTACCAGGGCTTTGAGGCGGTCGATATCCCACAGATGGGGATAATACTTTTGTGCCAGTGCTTTCGCGTTCATGCTCCATACCTCCTTACAGGTCCGTGCCGGTCATGATTGCGAGGAAATCAATGTCCGCCCTGTTCTGCTCCACCTGCGCTTTCACTGCGGGCTGTGAGATCGCCAGAAGCGCCACGCGGCCATATTCAGCCGCCAAAGTGACATTGCCTTCCTCGTCGTACTGCTCCGGCATGATCAGGTAATGATCATCAACGGATTTGGGGTTGTCCAGCACCGTGTATCCGTCATACACGGTCAATGTGCTGCCGTCCTCATTGATGGTCTTGATCTGCTCCGTGTTTGTCGGGTCCGAAAACGTAGCGATCAAATTCTCCAACGGCTCATCCGACCGGAAGATCAAGCGCAAGGTATTAGGAGTGGACGATGCCCCATCAACTACCAGTGGAAACTCCAGGTTGTTTTTCAGTCTGATTTTTTCGTTCATTTTTCCCTTTCTCCCGGCGATCGCCAGGGCATTGTTGGTTGAAGGGTTACTACTCAATATAGTGATTTAAAGAAAATGCAAAGCGGGGTACTCCACATTCAGAAATTATCTGAAAGTTATCGGGAATTCGAGATAGAATTTACCCCAGCATTTGA
>JAGZSY010000035.1 GCA_018380885.1 Enterocloster asparagiformis | reverse complement strand
TGACCTGATACCTACTGTCCACGAGGGAGCTAATGTCCGGCAGATGGAAGCAAAGGGCATCCGCACCGAGAAAGGGGAACTGAACCGCTGGATTAAAGCTACCAACCGGCTCATGCAGGATGTGAGGAAGAAGATCAAAGCCTTGTTTGTCTGGATGGCAGAGGTAAAGGAGGAACTGTCCAAACCTCAGACACCCAGCCTTGCCGACCTGCTGATCGCTTACTACGATGAACGAAATGCCGGGGCATGGAGCAACAAAGCCAGAACCGGCAACTTAAAACAGTTTGCGGAAGAGGTCAATTATCTGACGGAAAATAAGCTGTTCACGCTGGAAGATTTGCAGGAACGCCTTTCCTCTGTCAGCGGAGAATTTGAAACGCTGGGCAGCTCTATGAAAGAGAAGTCTGCCCGAATGAAAGAATTAGAGGAATTGATACGGCAGGGCGAGAATTACCAGCGTCTAAAGCCTGTTCATACTGAACTGAACACTATCAAATTTAAGAAACAGAGGGAAAAATTTGAAGAAGCCCACGGCGCAGATTTGCGGCTGTTTTATGCCGCCCGCCGCATTTTGAAAGAAAAGCTGTACGGAGAACCTATTGTTCTGAAAGCATGGAGACAGGAATATGCACAATTAAAAACAGAGTATGCCAGGCTATCTCCGCAGCACAAGCCGCTCCGGGAGGAAGTCATACGGCTTCGTCAGGTGCAAAATGCCGTAGGCACGGTACTGCGCCACAGGGAGCAGCCAAAGGACATACAGAGAAAGAAACACGAGATGGAATTATGATTTTGGAGGTGAGACGATTTTGTATTATTCACAGGAACAGATAGACCGGGCAAATCAGACCAACATGGAAGAGTTCTTGCGGTCACAGGGAGAAACCCTCATACGCAGCGGAAAGGAATACCGCTGGAAATGTCACGACAGCCTGACGGTACGGGGAAACAAATGGTTCCGGCACAGCCAGAGCAGGGGCGGCTACCCGGTGGACTTTGTGATGGAGTTTTACGGCAAGTCCTTCCCGGAAGCGGTGCAGCTGCTGATCGGCGGAGCAGGCGCAGGTAAGCCGGACGCTTGCCCCGCCCCATCGCCTGACTTCCGGCTCCCATTGCACAATGCCACCAACACAAAAGCAATAAAATATCTGACAGAGGAACGAAAGATTGACCGGGGCATTGTCGATACCTTTATCGCCGCCGGAGATATTTACGAGGACACCCGCCACAATGTGGTGTTTGTGGGGCGTGAAAGTGAAAAACAGGACGCACCCGGCGTTCCCAGATACGCCCACTGCCGGGGAACATCCGATAAATTCCGACAGGATGTGAGCGGTTCGGACAAAGCCTGTAATTTCAGCTATCATGGAGACAGCGACCAGCTTTTTGTCTTTGAAGCCCCTGTTGATATGCTGTCTTTTCTCTGCCTTTATCCCAAAGACTGGACAAAGCGCAGCTATCTTTCGTTGGGAGGCGTTGCAGGAAAAGCATTGACGCATTTCCTTTCTGAACGCCCGGACATCCGCAGGATATTTCTGTGTCTGGATAACGACAACGCTGGGAACGATGGCTGCACCCGCCTTTCTTCTGAACTGCCGGAGGGGTTGACTGTCTTGCGTCTGCTCCCGGCTATGAAAGACTGGAATGAAGTATTGCAGCACCGGGAGGAAATACCAAACCATAAATATATAGCGGAAACAATCACACTGAAAGAACCGGCAACAGAGCCGCCCGTCCCCATGATACGTATGAGCGAGGTGCAGGAGGTTGCGGTGGAATGGATGTGGGAACCGTACCTGCCTTTTGGAAAGCTGACGATTTTGCAGGGCAATCCCGGCGAGGGCAAGACCTATTTTGCCATGCAGCTTGCGGCTGCCTGTACCAACCGCCGACCTCTCCCCAACATGGAACCGCTGGAACCTTTCAACGTGATTTACCAGACCGCCGAGGACGGGCTGGGCGATACCGTAAAGCCCCGTCTTTTGGAAGCTGGCGCAGACCTTGACCGGGTGATGGTCATTGACGATGGGGATAAGCCACTGACACTTTCTGATAAAAGGCTTGAGAGGGCTATCCGGGAAAATCATGCAAGGCTTCTGATTATCGACCCGGTGCAGGCATTTTTAGGGGCTGATGTGGATATGAACCGGGCAAATGAGGTACGCCCCATTTTCCGAAAGCTGGGAAAAATTGCACAGGAAACAGGCTGTGCAATTATCTTAATCGGACATCTGAACAAAGCTGCCGGAAGCCAGAGTACCTACCGGGGCTTGGGCTCCATCGACATTACGGCAGTTGTCCGCAGTCTGCTGTTTATCGGCAAAGTAAAGAATGATCCCACCACAAGGGTGCTGATACAAGAGAAAAGCTCCCTTGCCCCGCCGGGAAAGTCGCTAGCATTCTCTTTAGGGGACGGCAACGGTTTTCAATGGATAGGCGAATACGACATGACCGCCGATGAGCTGCTTGCCGGTGCGGAACATACGGAAACCAAAGCGGTACAGGCGGAAAAGCTGATACTTGATCTGCTGGCAGACGGAAAGCAGATGTTAAGTGCGGACATAGACAAAGCGGCAGCCCAGCGTGGTATTTCTGCCAGGACAGTCCACACCGCAAAGCAGAGTTTGGGAAACAAACTGATTTCCCAGCGGAGCGGCACACAATGGCTGCTGTCTCTGAAAACAGAATGAAGTGGCAAGAATTTTATAGATTGCCAGTCTTGCCGCTTCGCCACTTGAACCAAATATACAACTATTTTTTCATTCCGGCAGGGCTGTTCCCGCCGGATAAACTAATTTATGGAGGTAACTGCCTATGAAGGAAATTCCCATTTGGGAGAAAAGCAATTTAACGCTGGAAGAAGCTGCGGCTTATTCCGGTGTGGGAATCAATAAGCTAAGAGATATAACCAATGATGACAACTGTAAGTTTGTCTTGTGGGTTGGAAATAAGAGATTGATTAAGCGACGCCTGTTCGACCAGTACATCGAGCAGGCGTATTCAATTTAATGTGCCGGGAACCTCACAGCCTGCGGCTGTTCGGCCATGGGCTGTTGCCCTAACGTCTGGCAACGATATATGTCTGCTTGAGAGTAAATTCCAAGCAGACCATACCGTTATCATCCGTTGTGGCTTGAAGTTTTCGTGAAAATTAGTGATGTAAAAGGCTGCCTTGATGTGATACAATAAACGTGTCATATTAAGGCTCTTTCCATCACGGAAAGGAGTTTGACAATGTCCGAGAAACGAAAAGACAATAAAGGAAGAATCCTGCGGACAGGAGAGAGCCAGAGAAAAGACCTGATTTATCAGTACCGATACATAGACATTCCTGGGAAACGACAGACCATTTATTCCTGTGATTTGAGGGAACTGCGGGAAAAGGAAAAAGAAATTCAAAAGCAGCTTGACGATGGCATTGACTATGCAGCTGGCATATTAGCGTGATTGCCCTTTTGGAACGCTATATCAGCTTAAAACAGGGTGTACGCTACAATACCAAAGTCGGTTATAATTTTGTTCTGAATCTGATTAAGAAAGAAGATTTTGGAAACCGGCAAATACGGGATATTAAAGTATCAGATGCGCAGCAATGGATTATGAAGCTTCACAACGACGGGAAAGGGTACAGTACCATTACCAGCGTACGGGGCGTTGTCAAGCCAGCTTTTCAGATGGCATACAATGAGGACATTATCCGCAGGAATCCTTTTGATTTCAAGTTAGTAGATGTTGTTCCAAATGATTCGCAGAAACGAATTGCCATGACAGAGGAACAGCAGAAGATTTGGATGGATTTTATCCGGGAGGACAAAACCTACACGAAATATTATGATGAATTTGTTGTACTGTTGGGAACCGGTATGCGTGTCAGTGAATTTTGTGGCTTGACAAAAAGTGATTTGGATTTTGAAAATCGAAGAATCCAGGTAGACCACCAACTTGTCAGGGAGCGGGGCGGAAAGTATTATGTTGAAAAAACCAAGACCGAATGTGGTTGCCGTTTTATCCCTATGACAGAAGAAGTCTATGACAGCTTGAAAAATATCCTTGCCAATCGCCGGAAAATAAAGACGGAGATGATTGTGGACGGGTATAGCGGTTTTATTCTGATTGACAAACACGAACATCCGAAAGTTGCGCTGCATATTGAGAACGAAATGCGCTGGGCTATGAAGAAGTACAAGAAACTACACCCGGAGAAACCGCTGCCGCACATTACGCCCCATGTATTCCGCCATACATTTTGTACCAACATGGCAAACGCCGGTATGGATATAAAGACCTTGCAGTATGTAATGGGACACTCTGATGTGGGAGTAACGCTGAATGTTTACACCCATGCAAGCTATGACCGTGCAGCGGAACAGATGGCGAAAGTTATCGGTTTTAAGGTAACTGATACGCAGGAAAAGCAGAGAAAATCAGGTTAAAGAAGAACGGAACTACTACACCACTTACTACACCATTTGCCCGTGAATTTGCGTAGATTTATATAGATTTGCGTGAGTTTGGAGCAAAAAAACAAAAATGAAAAAAGCGCCGGAAAGCCAGTAATATCAAGGTTTGAAGGCTTATGAAGGGATATAAAAGATATGATAAAAATACTTTTCGTATGTCACGGCAACATCTGCCGCTCCCCCATGGCCGAGTTCCTTCTACGTGATATCGTCAAATCCCGCGGCTTAGCGGATTCATTCTATATCGCCTCCGCCGCCACCAGCCGCGAGGAGATCGGCAATCCGGTGCACCGGGGGACGCGGGCCAAACTGCAGCAGTATGGTATCTCCACCGCGGGCAAACGCGCCGTGCGCCTGGAAAAGCAGGACTACGGTAAATATGATTACCTGATCGGCATGGACCGGTACAACATCACCAATATGCTGCGCATTCTGGGCGGCGATCCCGACGGCAAGGTATACCGTCTGCTGGATTTCACGGAGCGGCCCCGGGATGTGGCGGACCCATGGTATACCGGCGACTTCGACACCACCTACGACGATGTCTTGGAGGGCTGCCACGCGCTCTTACACCACATTCTCAGCCAAAAGCAATGATAACTGCCGCCCGCAAGAGGGCGCGCCCCTTTCCCCCTCGGAAAGCAGCGCGCCCTCTTTCTCTTTAACCGCGTTCGCACTTCAGATGCAGATCACCGTGCCCGCATTTCTCTTAATCTCCCCTCCCACCCTCAAAAAAGCCCACAACAATCCCGCCTTCTCCAACATCGTAATCAACGCCCTTCGCCCAGACATTGACGCGACGCGCTCCACCGCGGCCTGCGCCTTGGGAAGCATGGAACCGGGTGCCGACGATTATAAATTATCCATAGAGCAAAACAAGCGGTCCCCTATCGCTCACTTCACCCACCCTCTGCATTCCACCTGCTCCCCGTCCGTAGTCAGAATAACGGCCCCGCATTCCGCTGTCTCCCAGATCCGTGTTCCCCGCTCCCGCAGCCGCTTGAGCACCTCGGCCGACGGGTGGCCGTAGGAGTTGCCTTTGCCGTAGGAGACCAAGGCGATCTTTGGCCGCAGCTGATCCAAAAGTCCCGGACTGCTTGACGTGGCGGAGCCGTGGTGGGCTGCTTTCAATACCTGGATCCCCGCCAAGTCCCCGGGCGCGCAGGTGCGCAGCAGCTCCGCCTCGCACTGGGCGTCCATGTCCCCGGTGAAGAGCATGCCAAACCGGCCGTAACCAGCCCGCAGAACCAGGGAATGCCTGTTTTTGTCCTCCTCCGTCTCACGCAGGGGATTTCCCGCATACAGGCAGATAAGCTCCAGCTCTCCCAGCCGGAGCCGGTTCTCCGCCTCCATGTAAATCACCTCCGCCCCACAGGCTTTTGCAGCCAAAACCAACCGTTCATACGCCTCCTGCCCTCTGCCCATCCGCGGCAGCACGAGGCATTTTACCCTCACGCCGCCGCCCTCCATCAGCTGGAGCAGGCCGCTCACATGGTCCGAATCCCCGTGGCTGACCACGGCATAATCGATGGCTTCCACCGCCCTGCTCTCCAGATATGGCTCCAGACAGCGCTCTCCCAGCCCGCTCCGGCTGCTGCTGCCCCCGTCCACCATCACGACGCCGGCCGCGCACTCCAGTACCAGTCCGTCGCCCTGCCCCACGTCCAGGCAGGTCACTCGCAGCCCCGACAAGGGCCGCGGCAATAGAATGCAGAGACAGAAAGCGTAAACCAAAAACACAGCAGCCAACCGGCCCCAGCGAAAGCCCGGCTTGTGGGACCCGGAGGACTTTTTCCGGCCCGGCCGGGCGGCCACGACGCCAGAGCCTTTCCCTGCCGCCTGGATGTGTACGCCTCCCCGGCCATTTCCTATCTTCCATGTTTTTCCAGCACCATGGCTATTTTCTGCCCCCCAACTGCCTCCGGCTCTCCTGCCGTCCCGTCCCCTTCTCCCGCTCCTCACAATCATGCCCAGCCCCGCTGCCATCACAATCCCGTAAGCCGCCATCTGCCCCCAGCCCGGCCGGCCCACCAGCAGGCTGTACCCCGGAAGCCTGGAAAACAGCTTGCACATCCGCTCGTAGAACACCAGCACATAGTGCCCCGCACCCACGGCGAACACTCCGGCGGGCTGCCAGAGGCCTCCCAGCGCTATCCCCAGAAGCCCGGAGTACACCAGCACCGCAGCCAGGGGAACCACCAGCAGGTTCAGAAACAGCCCGTAAAGCGGATAGCGGAAATAGTGCCAAACTGTCACCGGCGCCAGCGCCGCCTGCACGCAGAGACTGCAGATCAGCGTCCTCTGGCGGCTGTTCACCGCCCCCAGCCCCTCGCCCAGCCAGCTTCCCAAACCACCGATGGCCCAGACCGCGCCGAAGGAGAGCTGAAACCCGCTTTGGAACAGCAGATAGGGCTGCCGCCACAGCAGCCACATACCGGCTAATCCCATAGCCGAGAGGCAGTCATAGCTTCTGCCCAGATACCCGGCCAGCCAGAGGCACAGGATCATGGCCGCCGCCCGCAGCGCTGAACCGGAGCTGCCGGTGAGAATGCCGTAGCTCACCACCAGCGCTCCGCCGATCAGCCCGGAGCGTCCCCTGTTTAACCCGGCCTTTCGCAGCAGCAGATAAATTCCGCCGCCCACGATTGCCAGATGCTGACCGCTGACCGCAAGGAGGTGGGAGATACCGTGGCTGCGGTACATGTCCTTCATCCCCTGATCCATGGAGGACTGGTCTCCCAGAACCACAGCCTTGAACACGCCCAGGTCTCCGAGCTCGCAGACCCGCTCCAGCACACCGCCGCACCACAGCCTGAAACGCCTTATGCCCTCGAAATACGGTGCCGCGCCGCCGGTCACGCCGGTTATGGCCTCCCCGTACATCCGGCAGGCCGCGCCCCTGGAACGGTAGTAGCGGGCGAAATCGAACTCGCCGGGGTTGGTGGCCCCTTCCACGGCCTCCAGCTTTCCCCGCAGGTCCACCACAGCTCCGATGCCCAAAGATGCCGGGGGTGATGTTTGAAAATTTTCATCCACATACACCACCAGCCGTCCAAACGGCCTCTCGCGCTTCCCCACCTTGGCCCGGGCCTCCCGCAGCCACAGCTCCAGGCCGTTCTCCTTTCCCTCCATCCGCTCCACTGTCCCGGTTACGTTCACCTTTACCCCGGAAATCTCCGCGGCCCAGGCCGCCTCCCCGTCCATCCGCTCTCGCGCGCCCTGCGCCCGCCCGAAACCGGCCAGAAGCGCAGTCAAAAAAAGCAGAAGCACCCTGGTGCCTCTGCTCTGCCGCAGGCCGGCGGCCGGGGCAAAACGCGCCCCGGTCCCGGCTCCATGCAATCTCTTTTTTGCAGTCCATTTCCCCCAAATCGCCGCCGCGCAGGCAATCGCCCACGCGCCCGCGATCCACGGGGCTGCAGCCACATCCAGCAGAGCCAATACCTCTCCAAGTACGAAACTCCCTGCTAATCCAAGAAGCGGCCGTTTAATTGTCATTCTCCTCTCATTGCGGTTCCCCGGAATACTCCTCGTTCCGCTCAAAGGCGGTATTCAGCGACACCACATCCCGGAACATCACGTCCTGGGAGCCGTTGACCAGAATCCTCACCTTGGTGACCGTCGTCAACTCACAAAGTGAATTTACGATGGAGTAAATGGGAATGTACTCATTTAACTCAGATTTCACATTCAAAAACGTGGAGTCAAAATTGATATAGCACACGCTGTCGTTCACCGTCAGATTCAAAATCTTCAAATCCGCCGGCAGGGTGGCGTAGTGCCCCTCCTGCTCAGGGCCGGCGATCAGCTGCTCCACGATCAGCTGCTCCAGTGAGGTGTTGATATTGTGAACCACCTCCCGCTTCTCCTGCACCAGCCTGCCTCCGTCGCCGTCGGCAAAATACAGGGTCAGCTCCGTTTTCTCGTAGGCATTTACATTGCTGGTGTTCATGATAAAATCGCTGCCGGAGAGCATACCCACCGGGTTTCCGCTGTGATCCATCAGCGGCTGGTCGGCGCAGTAGATATTGATGTAGTCCACCCCCTCCACCTGGGTCAGCATCCGGGTCAGCCCGGCCCTGCACAGAATCTCCCGCTCCGGCTTCATGGTGTTGTAGTTAGCATCAAAATACAGGTAAAGCACCTGATCCTTCCTGGCAAACTTCTGGTAAACCACCTTATCCGACAACGCCGGCTGGCTGTCCACATCCGCCGGGACCTTTAAAAACTGCTCCATCAGCTCCGTTATGATGCCGTCCGCATCCTTGGCCTGGGGCCTGTAGGGCTGGGGCGATAGGCGGGTCGTGGATGAGTCCAGATAATACACCAGGTACTCCCCCTCCTCCAAAGGTTTCTCCTTCTCCGCCATGGGCTGGCAGCCCGAGAGCAGCAGCGACGCGAACACAGCCGCGATCAGCACACATAAATATTTTGCGGGCCGGGCCCATCTGAACAATCCCCTCATGATCTGGCCTCCTGTCTCACAATATACGTCAGCGGAATCCTCATGGCAAAGGTCGTCCCCTCTCCAGGCACGCTCTCCACGTCGATCACGCCCCGGTGCATCTGCACCACGTTCTTGGTGATAGCCAGGCCCAGGCCCGTGCCTCCCACCTCCCGCGACCGGGCCTTGTCCACCCGAAAAAAGCGGTCGAAAATGTGGTCCAGCGCGTCCTCCGGAATCCCGATGCCGGAATCCGCCACCTTGATATAAAAATACTTGTGGTCCGCATCCAGGGTGACGCGCACCCAGCCGGAATCCACATTGTACTTGATGGCGTTTTCCACCAGATTGGTGATGGCCAGGGACATTTTCACCTCGTCCACATCCGCCGTCACCTCCCGCATGCTCTCCAGGATCAGCTCCACGTTCCCCCGCTTGGCAATGGGGCGCAGGCGCTTCAAAATTAACTCCAGCTGGCGGTTGATGTTTACCTGGGCGATATTCATCTGGCTCTCCGCGGATTTGTCCATCTTCACCAGGGTCAGTAAATCCTCAATGATCTGATTCTCCCGGTCGATCTCGTCGGAGATGTCGGCCATAAACTCCCGGTACAGCTCCACCGGCACGTCCTCCATGCCCATCAGCGAATCGGCCAGCACCCGGATGGAGGTGATGGGTGTTTTCAGCTCGTGGGACACATTGGAGACGAACTCCTGGCGGGACTGGTCCACCGCCTTCAACTTGGTCAGAGATTTCTTTACCGCCTGGCTTAACTGGCTGGTCTCCCGGTAGGTGTCCACCGTGATGTCGGACTCCAAATCGCCCTGGGCCACCCGGTCAAACGCCTTTTGCAGCCTCCTGAAGGGGCTTAACACCAGATATACCAGCGTCAATCCCAGAACCACCAGGATCACGATGGCGAACATCAGGAAAAAGTTGGATTTCCCCTCCATCCGGTCGGTCAGCGTGCTGATGTTCTCCGTGGAAGCCGTCACCACAATCACGCCGTCGATATTTTTCTCCGACTGCGGGTCGTAGACCGGAATGGTCTGGGCGAAATAGCCCATCTGCTTGTTGTGATGGCTGCTGTTCTCCCCTTTGAAGCACTTGATCACCTCTTCCGAGATGTAGAACTTGCCCCCTGCCAGGTTGAAGGTGTCCTTCACCACCCGGAAATTCCGGTTGACCAGCACCACGCGGCCGTTAAAAATGTCCGCAATGGCCTGCATCTGGGTTTCGATCTGTCCATTGTCCTTGCCCTCGGCGGCCATGTAGCCCAGCCGCGTCATCTTGTTGCTCAAAATCACGCACTGGTTCTGGATTTCGATGCTTCTGGCGTCCAGCTGCGCCTGCTGAAACGACCCCAGCATCACCTTTCCCTGGATGAAAAGCGGCACCACCCCCAGGGCGATCACGATCGCCGCCAGGGGTAGGCGTATGCTGAGGCCGTAAGCCTTAATTTTTTCCAAAAACTTACTTTTTTTCAATTATTCCAGCTCCTCAAGCTTTTTGGTACATGCGATCGCCAGGGCGCCCGGCCCGATGTGGCAGGCGATGCTGAGGGGCAGACGGTCCATGTAGGCCGGCGCGCCCGGATAGAGCTCCGCTATGGACTGCATAAACTCCCTGGCAGCCTCCTCGTTCTGTGTATGGGCAAATTGCAGATAGGTGTGCTTTGCCTCCCTGTCCCCGAGCCGCTCCTCCAAATCGTGGGACAGCGCCGTGGTCATGGTCGCCTTGGCCTGCTTGATGGTTCTGGCCTTGGAGAACGCGTCCAGCTTCTCGCCGTCGATGGTGAGCACCGGCTTGATCTTCAGGAGCGTTCCCAGAGCCGCCGCTGCCGGTGTGATCCGCCCGCCCTTTTTCAGATATTTCAGCGTGTCCACCGTGATATAGATGATGGAATCCCCACAGGTACGCTCAAGAATCTCCCGAATCTGCCCGGCGTCATATCCCCTGGCGGCCAGGTCCCTGGCGTCCAGCGCGGACTGGCGCTGGGTCACGGAAATGCGGTGGTTATTCACCACCTGAACCCTGCCGTCATAGTCCTCCGCCAGCATGCGGGCCGTCTGGCAGGCGCCGCTTAAACCGCTGGACATGGGGATATGCACAACCGCATCATACTCCTTTAGCAGCCCGTCCCACAGGTCCGTCACCGCCTTGGGCGAGGGCTGGGAGGTGGAGATATCCGCACCGGCGTTCATACGCCGGTAGAACTCCTCCTGGCTCAAATCAATGTCCTCAAAATACGTTTCCCCATCGATCATAAACGGCATGGGGAGCACGAATATGCCCAGCTCTTTTCCCTGCTCCTGGGTGATGCCGCTGTTACTGTCCGCAACAATCGCTACTCTCATAATGAACTTCTTCTCTCCTTACTATAGTTGGTCTCCCTATCCCCGTTTTCAGCCCTCCGGCTGCCCTACAGAGACGGCGATCCGTCTGATTTTCCCGCTTAATCCCCGGTCTCCTGATCCGCGATATTGGCCGAGGTGTACAGCTGATAGTAGATCCCCCGCTGTTTCATCAACGCCTCATGGCTGCCTTCCTCCACAATCCGGCTGCCCGAAAGGACCAGAATCCGGTCCGCCCCCTGGATGGTGGTCAAACGGTGGGCGATGGTCAGCGTGGTTCTGCCCGCGGCCAGCTTGTCCAGGGATTCGGCCACCAGATGCTCGCTCTCGTTGTCAAGCGCCGCCGTGGCCTCGTCCAGCACCACCAGCTTGGGCGCGCGCAGCATCACCCGGGCAATGCTGATTCTCTGCTTCTGCCCGCCCGACAGCTTGACGCCCCGCTCACCCACATAGGTGTCGTAGCCGTCCTTTAAGCTTTCGATAAACTCGTGGGCCCCGGCCATCTTTGCTGCCTGGATGACTTCGTCCCTGGTAGCCCCGGGCTTTCCGTAGGCGATATTCTCATAGACGCTGCCGGAGAACAGGTACACATCCTGCTGGACCACGCCCACGTTGCTTCTCAGGCTCTGGAGCGTGACGTTTCGGATGTTCTGGCCGTCCAGCAGAATCTCCCCCTCAGTGGGGTCGTAAAACCGCGGGATCAGGTTGCACAGCGTTGTCTTGCCGCCTCCGGACGGTCCCACCAGGGCTACCTTTTCCCCGGGTCTGATGGTCAGGTTGATGTCGGAGAGCACCGGCGTGTGGTCGTCCGGGTACTCAAAGGATACGTGTTTGAACGTGATCTCGCCCTCCACGTCGTGAAGTGGAACAACTCCCTCCTCGTCAAAAATGTCAATGCTGGCATCCATCAGCTCGGTGAACCGCTCGATGCCCGTCATACCCCGCTGGAACTGCTCCGCAAATTCGATAATCCGCCGGATCGTGGACAGCAGCGTGGTCACATACATCGTGTACGCCACCAGGTCCGCCGGCGCAATCAGGCCTTTGATCATAAAAATGCCGCCTGCTACAATCACCACCACGTACATCAGGCCGTCGAACATGCGGATGGTATTCTGGAACGCCGCCATATACTTATACGTCTGACGCTTGATCTTTAAAAATTCCTGATTGTCGCGGTTAAATTTGCCGATCTCCACCGCCTCGTTGGCAAAGGCCCTGACGACCTTATTGCCTAACAGGCTGTCCTCAATCCGCGCGTTTAATTCACCGATGTGGTTTCTCTGCCGTTTAAAGGCCTTTCTCACCTGCAAATTGAAATAAGAGCAGGACAGCGCCATGACCGGAATCAGCACAAAGATAATCACGGTCAGCAGCAGATTGATCCGGGACAGGATCACAAAGGATACCACCGTTTTCAAAAATGCAATAAAGAATTCTTCCGGGCAGTGGTGGGCGAACTCCGTCACATCGAATAGGTCGCTGGTAATCCGCGACATGATCTGCCCGACCTTGGTATTGTTGAAATAGTTGTCCGACAGCTTTTGCAGATGGGAAAAGGCGTCCTCGCGCATATCCGTCTCAATGGACGCTCCCATCACGTGGCCGGTGTAGGCCATATAAAAGCTGGCAACGCCGTCGATGATGCGCAGAACAAAATAAAGCGCCCCGATGGTCACAATGGTCCGCACGGTCAGCGCGGACAGATCGTTCATCCCCAGGTTGGTGATATAGCGCAGAATCAAAGGCAGCACCAGCTCACAGATGGTGGTGAGCGCGGCGCAGAACAGATCCATCCCCATGATGCCTAAATATTTCCGGTAATATGGCGCAAAGCGCTTAATCAGTGTGCTTGTTTTCATCTCTCTGTTTCAACTTCCCCGTCGTATATTTCATTTTCTAATATCCGCCTCACGGCCATTGTCAAAATCCTCGACGTATAGCCATGATGCTTATTAGTGTATCACAAAACCGCGCCTTTTTCCACTGGAAAAGCACAGCCTTTTTGAACGTCCGTAAATAAAGTCAAAGAGGATGCCCGTTTCCGGGACACCCTCTCGATCTTTCACTATACGGCGCTGAGCTTAAAACTCCGCCCCGATGCCAAACTCGTCCACAGTCTCCTCGGTGGACTCCTCCGATTCCTGAGTCGCAATCACAAACTCGGACATGCAGACATCCCCCGGAAGCCCCGCCATGCAGGCCGGCAGGTTGATGGCGATTCCATCCATGTTGTACGGCAGATTGAGGGAAACCTCAACGTTTTCCTCCTCGCCGCCCTTCTCTCTGGTGATCGCCAGGGTCATTGTGAATTTCTGGCCAATATTGGTGGCCATCCCTCTGTCTTTGTCGCGAAGCTTTGCAACCCGCTCTCCGCCCACGTACACGTCGACTTTATAGAACGATGGGTAGGTCTGGCCGTTGTACTCTATGGCCTTGTTGTCCATATACACGGTGTGCCCGCGGCCGATGACCATCATGGAAGCGGCAATGATGAGCAGAAGCAGGACAGCCCCTACTCGGAACAAAATGGCTCGTCTCGTTTTCACTTCTCCTCCTCCTCACTCTGATCAAGCTTCAGCTGTTCACCGGCTTTGCCCTTGGCGATCCGTTTCTTCGTCTCATACATAATAAGAGCAAGGGTGATAACGCCGTAGGATACGAACACGCGGAAGTACTCGCCGATCATGGAGTCGCCCGTGATCTTCGCGCCGGCCGACGGCGCCACAATAAACATCAGATGGAACAGGACAACGCCCAAAAACGCGTTTCCAATGGAAGCCCGGTCCACGGAAGCGCCGCCCACCAGCAGTGCAGCGATACAGAACATACCGATCTGTGTGTGGGAGCTGTAGGTGGCGATGTTGCCCATATTCTGCAGGTAGATCACCATTCCGATTCCGGCGCAGACCGTGGACAGCACGATGGCGATGATTCTGGTCCGCTCAACCTTGATTCCGGCGTCCCTGGCCACATCCATATCCTGGCCCACGGCGCGCATGTCCTGGCCCAGCTTGGTCTTGCGGAACCAGATAATGAACAGGCACAGCAGGCCGGTGATTAACAGGGTCAGCACCGGAATCTTCACGCCGCCGATGCGGATGGCCCACAGGTTGTCCAAGGCCTGGCGCATATTCAAAAGGCTGACCGTGTTGCGGATGCCGTAGCCTCTGGGCAGCTTGATGGAGGAGTGCTTGATGGGGATTACAGGTCCCATCATGTACAGCACCACCAGCTGGTACAAGCCGTTCATGAAAAAGGCGATGATATAGCTGGTGATCATCTCACGTCCCTTTGCCATGTTGAGCATCTTTCCGCAGAAAAGGCCCAGCAGCACGGAGATCGGGATGGAGATAATGACGGCCAGCACCATGCCCGGGATGCCCCATATCTGCCAGTCGGCGGCAAAGATCAAACCGATCTGTCCGGCCATAGCGCCAAGGGTCATACCGAAGTTCAGTCCCATGCCGGCCATGATGGGGATCAGCAGGCTGAGGATCAAAAACGTGTTTCTGCCCATTCTGGTGAGAATCTCATTGATCAGGTACCCCGGCGAAAAGCCGGATACCGGTATGCAGACAGCGCAGATCAGGATAAACATGATCGGTACGGAGTTGTTGCGGAGCAGTTCCAGTGGGCTTTTCGCGCCATTCTTTTTTTGTTTTGTACTCATTTTGATCCCTCCGTCTTTCTGGTCAAAGCATAGAGAATCATACCATTGGAGACAATGATACGGATAACCTCGCTCATGTCCATATGAATCATGGAATTTATTACCGTTGGGGTCATGGTCACAATGCCCTGGAACAGGAACGTACCGATGATAACGTTGGTAATGGACGCCTTGTTAACCGAAGCGCCGCCGATCAGGATGGCGGAAACTGCGGGAAGCGCCATGTAGAACGGCGCCATGTACAGCTGGATAAAGCCGAAGCCCTGTTCATACATCAGGATTCCCACCGCAGCCAGCCAGGTGGACATGACCACCGAGAGCATTCTCGTCTTGTCGATATTGATACCGGAAGCCCTGGCGAAGCTGGGGTTGGACCCCACTGCGGTCATAGCCGTGCCGGTCTTGGTGTGCAGAAACGCCCACATCAGGAAGGCCAGCACTGCGAAGAACAGAAGGCTGCCTACCGGTATGGAAAGATTTCCAATCTGAATATGGAGGAAATTGGCCAGAACCTTGTCGTAAAAGCCCTCCAGGGAGATGGTGGTGCGAAGTCCCTTGCCAGACAGTCCCCAGACCATGGTCGGGCTGCTGTAGGGAAGCAAAAGCCACATCATACACATGAAGGAAACTGAGGAAAAGCCCACGTAGGTTGCGATCATCATCTCTCCGCCCTTGATCTTGTTCAACAGCCAGCCGTAGCCGCCGCCGAAGATCAGCGCGAAGGGTGTGGCGATCACAATCGCCATCACAAAGCTCATAGGGCCGGTAAAGCCGAACTGAATGGACATCGTCGCGCCCAAAAGTCCGGAGATAATGCCAAGGGGCAGGCCGAAGTTCAGTCCGCAGCCCGAGTGCACCATGGGCACCATCGCCAGAACCATAACCGCGTTCCAGCTGAAACGGTTGATTGTGTTGCTGATCTGTGTGGGGAGGTCCGCTCCCACCACAGGCGCCAGGATGAAAAGCGCCAGAAGGAATCCGGCGATGATCACTCTGGGAAGGCCAAAATTGTGAACGAATTCCGTGATTTTGCCTTTTAATCCGGAACCGGCTGTATTATCTGAATTTTTTCCCATGCTGTCTCCCCCTTATTTAACCTGGCTGACCATCAGCAGGCCGAATTTTTCCGAAGATTCGGTAGCCGGCAGGATTCCAGCTATCTTACCGCCCGAAACAATGGCAATGCGGTCACAGGTTGTCCGCAATTCCTCCAGCTCGGACGAAATCATCACGACCGTGACGCTGCGCTCCCGGTTGAACTTCTTCAACGCGTCCAAAACCAGAGATTTCGCGCCGACATCGATTCCTCTTGTGGGCTCGGATACAAACAGGAATTTGGGCTCCAGGGCAAAGGCCTTGGCCAGGCACACCTTCTGCTGGTTGCCGCCGGAGAGTTCCTTGGCCTTCTGCATGGAGCTGGTGCACTTGATCATAAGCTCATCGATATATTTCTGGGTCACCTCATGGATCGCCTTTTCGTCTCTCCAGCTGACCAGGCCGCCCAGGTATTTTTTGAGGAATTTACCCTGAATCTGCATGGCGGTAAACGCGATATTCCACTCCAGCGTCTCGTCCAACAGCAGGCCCACGCCTCTTCTGTCCTCGGACACAAACGCCAGCGAGGAATCCAGGCATTTTCGCGGGCTGTTCAGCGGGATATTTTTTCCGTCGAATTCCACGGTGCCGCCCGCATCGTAAAGGCCCATAACGCCGTTGGGAATTCCCAGCTTACCCTGGCCGGCCAGCCCGCCGATGCCCAGAATCTCGCCTTCCTTGATGTCCAGGCTCACGTTGCGCACCGTCTCTCCGGGCATGTCCACCCAGAGGTTGCGGATGCTCATGATATTCTTTGCATTGGGGTCTATCTTGATATCAGCCTTGGCTGCGGACTCAATATTTCTGCCCACCATCCACTTGGTGATATCCTCAACATCCGTTTCCTTGGCGGAAACATCTTTTACCACATACCCGTCGCGCATGATCACGACTTTGTCGCAGACCGCGAGAATCTCGTGCAGGCGATGGGTGATGAAAATCACGGCAATGCCTTTGGCAGCCATGCCGCGAATGGAGTTCAGCAGAGCGTCGGCCTCCTGTTCCGTCAGAACAGCAGTGGGCTCATCGAGAATCAGCAGCTTCAGCTGCTCCTTGCTGAGCTCCCGGGCGATCTCGGTGAACTGCTTGTGTCCCACCGGCATATCGCTGATCGCCATATCCGCGTCGATATTCACACCCATCTTCTCAATGGCCTGCGCGGACATCTCTGCCATTTTCTTGTAATCAAGAGTATCCAAACGATCTCCAAACACTTCTGAGATCACACTCTTTTTCTTCGGTTCACGGTTGAGCAAGATATTCTCAGTGGCCGTAAAGCCGGGGATCAGGGAAAACTCCTGATGAACCATGCCGATTCCCACATGCAGGGCATCAAAGGGCGTATTGAAGTTGACCTTCTCGCCGTTGATCAGCACATCCCCCTCATACCCGCCGGTCTCTCTGATCACGTCCATACCAAAGAGAAGCTTCATCAGGGTGCTTTTACCTGCTCCGTTCTCTCCCACAAGGCCCAAAACCTGGCCCGCCTTCAGCGTGAAATTGATATCGGTCAGGACCTGGTTGCCGAAGAAATCCTTCTTTATATTTCGCATCTCCAACAATGGAGCGTTATTTTCTATCATATTATGCCCACCTATTACAACGGGGGAGGAAATTTCCTCCCCCTGTTTCCAAAACTTGCCGTTTTTACAAGCGTCTTATTTAATGGTGAAATATTTTTCCGGAACCTCAACCTTCGTGGAGCCCATGAAGTGTCCGGGATTGCCCATGATGTAGGTGTCCTGATATACCAGGAATACGTTGCCCAGCTTAACGCCGGTGTCCACATTGGTGTAGTTGGAGCCGTTCCACTCCGCCTTGGGTGAATATTTCTGATAAGCCTTTGCGATATCGTCCATGTCGTCCAGCTCGCTCTCGTTGTTGAGCACGTTCATCGCGTGCTGTGCAAGACCTGCGCTCTGGATGTAGCCGTAGGAGTATGCCCATGTGCCGAAGTGGTCGGCGCCGCCCTTTTCACAGATCGTGGACTCAACCTTTGCAAGGATCTTCTCGAAATCGCCGGCCTCAGCGGTCAGGTCGATGCCCAAAGCTCCGGGATAACCCATCAGCGGGGAGGGAAGATCCGCCTCGATGAAATAGCCGCCGTACTCAAGCAGCTGCTTCAGCAGGGGCTCGGTGTGCGCGTCGTTGGTACAGAAGTACGCAGCGTTCTCGCCGTATTTCTCAACCCACTCCGGAACCTTCTCCAAAATGTAGGCCTGAGCGCCGGCAACACCCACGTCGGAGGTGGGATCGGGAGCGGTCTCAAGTACGAACTTCATGCCGAATTCCTCGCAGGCCGCCTGCATGATGGCTACACGGCGGCTCATGGTCTCGTAAGCCATGTGACGCGGGAAGGAGATATGTACGAAGGTATCGCAGCCCAGCTCGTGAGCGGTGCGGATGATCAGGTAGCCGCGGGCAACGAAGTCGTTGTTGCAGACCAGATCAGCTGCGCTGCCGATCTCCGGCAGGTCCTCGTGGCTCTCGCCGGCGATACACAGGATGTCGGGGCGGCTCTCTTTGATCTTACGGAACGCCTCGGTGGTGCCCGGTACGGACTGGTTTACGATGATCGCCTTCATCAGGGGATCGTCGGAAAGGTTAACGATAGTCTGGATTGTGGTCTCAAGCTCCTCGGTAAAGTTGTCCGGATAAATGGCAAGCTTAACCATGTCCTCGCCGTACTCGGCCTGGAACGCCTCGGCGCCCCGGCGGTCGTCCTCGGACTGGGAAACGGAACCTGTTACGATACCGATGTGGTAATCACTGGCTGCCTGCTCACCGGCCGCCTCAGTTTCTTCTGCTTTTGTGTCCTCTGCTTTTGTGTCCTCTGCCTTAGCCTCTGTGGCCTGTGTCGCGGCCGCCTTGGTCTCAGGCGCGCTGTTGCTGTTGCCGCAGGCTACAAGCGATGAGAGCATGAGCGCTGCAAGCGAAATGCTGAGAATTTTTTTCATACTAACCTCCGTAATCTTATTTTGTAAATAAGTTTTAATAGTATCTTTATAATTGTAACAACATGCGTATAATTTGTCAACTGCTCCGCTAGTTTGTTTCCAAGTTGTTTTATAAAGCTTCCAAACTTTGTTCAAAAATATAGCCGCAGAAAAAAAACTTTTACCATGGTTCACTGGAGTCTGACACTTCCGTTTGAACCCGGAATATATAAAATGTCACGGAAAATAATCTCCGGGAATTCCTTGGTACGCGGACATTCACGTTATAATAACGAAAAACTCTCCCTGCTTTTCCATCCAAAAATCCTGTATTGGTTACCGCTTCCCCGCCCTTATATGTCTCTGGAATAAACGGCAAATTCCGCGGGGCGGGCAGCCCGAAGGTGGTGAACCTGCCAAAAAGAGGATACCACTATACCGGGTATCCTCTTTAATATTTATTCATAATTGATGCGCTGAAGGCGGCCGGGTATCCTCCTCCACGCCCTGCCGGACGGCGGCCCCGCCGCCCCTTCAGTCCGCCGCCTCCACGCGGCGGATCAGGCCGATGGCCCACTCCTCGTCCACCGCCTTGCCGGAGGTGATGCTGACGATGGTCAGCTGATCCTTGTAGGCGATCTGGGCCGCCACGGTGTAGGCGATGCTCTCCCCGCGCTCCTGCCCTGTCTCCGGCAGTTCCTGGCGCTCAAAGGCCAGGCTCTCGCCCACCAGCACGGCTTTCGTCACCGCAGGTTTTCCCGGAAGCTGACGGCTGGAGGGCTTGTAAACCGCAAGCTTGCCTCTCATCTCCCCCTCCGAAAATTCTTCCGTGCGCAGCACGGTCTCCCGGGCAAAGGGCTCCGGACGAATCTGAGCCGCCTCGTCGGTTTTGACCGCGCAGATGTAGTATTCCCGCCAGTTCTCCCCGTCGTCGTCATAGTAGCGCTCCGCGTTTCCCTGGGTGCGCAGATCGTAGAGAAAGCTCCCCGGCACCGCAAAGCGCATCCGCCCGATGGTCCGCTGCAGCAGTCCACGGCGGCAGCCCACAGGCTGTTCCTCGGTCATGGGGATCACCCCGGTGAGATCCACGGACTCATGTCCGTCCAGGGCGCACACCTCCTGGTATTCCGCCACGGGAAACGGCACCTGCCGGTCCATCTCCAGGGTCTTTTCCAACAGGCGGATCACCTCCCGGTTGACCAGCAGATCCTCGTTGCTGCGGGACGAGGGCTTAAAATAGCACTGCTGGTTCAGCAGCACCAGGGCGCAGTTGCGGAAGTACCAGGCGTCCTTTTCCTCGTTGCACCAGATAAAAAAATCCTTGGCAAAGGCGTTTGTCAAACCTGACTGGACGATCCCCTTAAGCTCCCGGACGCCGAAGCCCCGGATATGGGTCATCACAATTCCCGGCTGCTCCTCGGGCAGGTAATAGTCCGAGGGCCAGCACACCAGCTTGCCCTCCGCCGTACCGATGCGCGAGACAACGGCGTGGAGCAGTTTCTTAAACCAGGAATAGAAATACTCCCGGCGCATACGTTCAAAATTGCGGTCCGCGTAAAATCCCGTGGGATCCTTCACGGAAAGCTTTAAGCTCCCCCTGGCCGCAAACAATTCCAGAAAATAAACAACGGCCGCGTGAAATCCCGGCCCTGCAATGTTGGTCTGGCAATCTCCCACCAGCTGTTTTCCCTTCCAGGTCATCCACAAAAACCCCTCCGGGCACAGCTGATAGATCACGTATCCGGAAATCACGTCGCAGTGGTATCCCAGCTCCTTTGCCAGCCCTTTTACGAACCCCGCGGTCTGCTCCGCCTCCCAGGGCTTTGCGCCCGTCAAGCTCATCTTCGGTTCCATGGTAAATGAAATGGTAATGCTCATCCGAATCAATAATCCTTTCCAACAAATACGCCGCCAGCTTCCACTGCCCGGCTAACCTATATTCTATCCTATTTCTATAGAAAAGAAAAGCTAAATCTGTTACTTGCCCCTGAGCTGCTCATAGATCTCCCGGATGCTCTCAATGATCTCCGGGTGCATGAAATCCTTCAGATACACGATGTCGATCTGACGGACCATGCTGGAATTTTCGATGGGGATAACGGCCAGCCGGCCGGCGGCCGCCTCCTCGCGGCATGCGCTCTTGGCGATCACGGTAATCCCCATATCCATGCTCACCAGCTCCTTGATCATAGCCACATTGTCCAGCTCCATCATCACGTTAAAGCCCTCCAGGGACAGCCCCCTGGCCTCCAGGTGCTTCTCGAACAGCTGCCGGGTGCCGGCGCTGCGGCTGCGCAGGATCAGCTTCTCGTGGCGAATATCCTCCACGGATGCGGTCTTGGCCCTGGCCAGCCTGTGTATGGGCGAAACCGCCAGACAGAGATAATCCGTGTCCAGAGCCGTTGCCACCAGGCTCTCGTCCGGCACCGCCCCCTCCACAACTCCAAAATCCAACTCATAGGTCTTAAGACGATTATAAATTTTTTGAATGGTGTTCATACAAATGTTTATATGTATTTTGGGATTTTCGTTGCAGAGCGTGGCCAGAACCTGGGGGAGAATGGTCTCCCCGGCGGTGGGGGTGATGCCCACATTCAGATGCCCAGCGCCGGTCTTACTGTCCTCCAGGGCCTGGCACGCATTCGCGTACACAGCTGCCGCCCGCTTAGCGTATTGTACGAGAATTTTCCCCTGAGGCGTTAATTTCAACTTATTTTTATCCCTATAAAATAATTTAATACCGAATTCCGTTTCCAACAGCTTTATATGGTGACTCACCGCAGGCTGGGTCAGATTCAGTTTAGCCGCTGCTTTCGTATAACTTCCAGTTTGTACCACTGCCAGAAGCGTATTCGCCTTTGAATCAAACATACCCTGTCCTCCTCAGCTACATAAATATTTTTTATGCCCCAATCAATTTATATCATTTGATTTTATCACCAAACGCTACTATAATCAAGCAGAACAAAGAAATAGCTTCATTCCACCGGGGGAAAACGTGGATAAAAGCCGCTTATGTATGAAAGGCTGGAAAGCCTGTGACCGTAGCATTTACCGCATGATTTCCGGCATTTCATATATACACGGCTTTGAGCTATGACATGATGTATCAGTTATACATAATGGAAAGGGGAGTATCACTATGGCTCAAATTTTATTAAATCTTCATGGTTCCGGAATCATCCTCACCGCAGCGATTATGCTGATTTCCGGATTTCTATTCACAAGGCTCACCAAACTGGCGCACCTTCCCAACGTTACCGGATATATTCTGTCCGGCGTTTTGATCGGACCCTGGTGCCTGCACCTGGTTCCCCAGGAGTACATCAGCCAGATGGATTTCATCACAGACGTTGCGTTGGCCTTCATCGCCTTCGGCGTGGGCAAATACTTCAAGCTCTCGGCTCTGAAAAAGAGCGGAATCAAGGTCGTTATCCTGACTCTGTTTGAATCCCTCACCGCCGGGGTCCTGATCACCATCGTCATGCTGCTGTTAGGGCTGTCGCTGCCCTTCTCGCTGCTCCTTGGCGCCATCGGCTGCGCCACCGCGCCGGCTTCCACGATCATGACCATCCGCCAGTACAAGGCGAAGGGCCACTTTATCGACACAATCTTACAGGTAGTCGCGCTGGACGACGCCGTTGCCCTGATTGCTTTCAGCGTGTGCGCCGCCATCGTGCAGGCCACCGCAGGCGAAGGCGGACTGAATATGACCCAGCTTCTGCTGCCCATTCTCTTCAATATTATCGCTCTGCTGATCGGAGGCGGAAGCGGCTGGCTCCTCAGCAAGCTGATCCACGAGCGCCGCAGCAAAGACCACAGCCTGGTGCTGGCCTGCGTGTGCATCATGGGCGTGGCAGGCTTCTGCTCCACCATGAACGTGTCCCCGCTGCTGGCCTGCATGGCCTCCGGCACCATCTACATCAACACCAGCGGCAACAAGCACCTGTTCAAGCAGCTGAACCAGTTCACCCCGCCCCTGTTGGTTATGTTCTTCGTGCTGTCCGGCATGCGGCTCTCTCTGCCCAGCCTGATCAGCGCGGGCTTCGTGGGCGTAATCTACTTCCTGGTCCGCATCGTGGGCAAATACCTCGGCTCCTCCCTGGGCGCCTGGGTCACCAATGCGACTCCTGAGGTGAAGAAATATTTCGGCCTGGCCCTGATTCCCCAGGCAGGCGTATCCATCGGCCTGGCCGTGCTCGGCCAGAGAATGCTTCCGGCCGCCAGCGGCGAGATGCTCTCCACGATCATCCTGTCCAGCGGAATCCTCTATGAGATGGTAGGCCCTGCCTGCGCCAAAGCCGCCATCCGCCTCTCCGGCAGTATCCCGGAGAAGAAGGCCGAGACCAAACCCGCCGCCAAAGCGGCCAAACCCGAGCAGCCCGCCGACGCCCCCCAGAAAGTCGCCTCCCAGGATCTGGCCTCCGAAGCAGCTTTGGAGCTGGCGGCGTCCCATCACTCATAACCCCAAGCAAAGAGCTGCTACTCCGGCCGATGAACCGGAGCAGCAGCTCTTTTTTTCTATCCAAAAAACATTATGAAATGCGAAACTCCACTTACGCCGGAATAAAAGTGGCCGCCTATTAAAGACATGGAAATAAACGTCTCATTTCAAAGTCTCTATCTGCCTCTTTCATTCAGATTTTACTTATGTTTTCATTTATGGTATACTATTTGTTAAGAAACGATGACCACTGCAAAGGGGAGGATAAAATGAGACTAAAAAAATGGGTAAAAATAATTGGATTAACAGCCGTCTTTTCTGTATCTATTTCGTTTTCAAGTCTTGCCGCATGGCAGCAGGATGCAAATGGGTGGGCATATCAAAACGATGATGGCAGTTATCCTAAAGAAGAATGGAAACAAATAGATAACTCATGGTACTACTTTGATCAAAATGGTTACCGTCTTACAGGAGATCAAAAAATAGGATTTAACTACTATTACTTTGACGATTCCGGAGTTATGGCCTCATCATGTAAGATACACTTTCCGAAATATATACACGTCTATGATAAAAGCGGCGCACTATTATATCAAACAGATAATGTTGAGTTCAATCATACATTGGAACCCGGATATTTTTCAGGTTCAACCTTCATAAATCCATGGGCTGATTATAAAATTACCTTCCCAGATAATTATGAGGTGAAATATTTTAATTCCAATGTAGTAAAAAATGCAAGTTCCGTTGATTTTGCATTTGGCACTTCCGACAATTATAACTATCTATCTGTTTATTATGTAAAAATGCCCGATACAAACGCACAATCACCAGAAGGACTGCTCACCATTTACGCCGATGGAATAAGCGCCCAAACAGGAGCTTCCAAAACAGAGGTTACAGACAAAACCGTTGGCGGCTATCCATATAAATACGTTTCCTGCTATACAGACAGCGGCGTATACACAGATTACTACTGTCGAATCGTCGATAATCATTATATGTTTATCCAAAATTTGTACACGGACGTCAATACAATGGATCACTTAATAAATCAGTTTTCAAAAGTAAACTAACAAATATAACCAATCCATTCCAAACTCACCCCCCAACAATGTCCCCTATTTACCCACACCCTAGCGGGTGAGGCGACGGAAACCGGGGATGGAGGCGACTTTGGAGCGATTCGCAGCGACTTAGGGGGAAGGGACGCGAAAAGGTGGGATTGCGCAGGGCTCTCAAAGCCCGGAGCAAAGCGGAGGCGGAGGGGCCGGCATCAGGCCGGCGCCGGAGCTCGGAGCGGTGCCCGCCTTTTCGTGTTCCTTCCCCCTTAGACGCTGCCATCGCGGAGACCTGGAGTCTCCAGCCCCAGTTCCCGCCGCCTCACGAACGGATGCATCAAAAAAAGCCGCGCCCCCTGATACAATTCCAGGGCCGGCACGGCCTATTTTTTCTCTATCCTTCTGTCTTACTTCACCAACAAAGATTTCCCAGTCATCTCCTTCGGCTGTTCCATCCCCATCAGCTCAATCAGGGTCGGCACAATATCACACAACGCCCCGCCCTCGCGCAGCTTAACCCCAGGATCCGCATTCACCAGAATAAAGGGCACCGGATTCGTCGTATGCGCCGTAAACGGATCGCCGGTCACATAATCCACCAGCTGCTCCGCATTTCCGTGGTCCGCGCAGATAAACATCACGCCGTCCACTTCCTTAATCGCCTCCACCGCGCGTCCAACGCAGGCGTCCACCGTCTCAATCGCCTTGATCGCCGCGTCCTCCACGCCCGTATGGCCCACCATATCCGGGTTAGCGAAATTGATAATCACCACGTCGTATTTGTCGGACTTAATCGCCTCCACCAGCTTATCGCAAACCTGCGGCGCGCTCATCTCCGGCTTCAGATCATAGGTCGCAACCTCCTTAGGCGACGGCACCAGAATCCGGTCCTCGCCCTGGTTGGGCTCCTCCACGCCTCCGTTAAAGAAGAACGTCACATGTGCATACTTCTCCGTCTCCGCAATCCTCACCTGCGTCTTGCCGTGCGCCGCCAGGAACTCTCCGAAGGTATTGGTAATACTCTCCTTGCGGAACGCCACCAGCTTATTCCCAATGGTCTCGTCATAGTCCGTAAAGCACACATACACCAGATCCAGGCGTTTCTCCCTCGCGAACCCGTCAAACTCATCGTCGCAGAACGCCCTAGTAATCTCCCTTGCACGGTCCGGGCGGAAGTTGAAGAAAATCACGGAATCCTGATCCTGAATCGTAGCCACAGGCTTGCCGTCCTCCACAACCACAAAGGGAACCACAAACTCATCCGCCTTCCCGTCGTCATAGGAAGCCTGGATGCCGCCGGTAGCGCTGGCCGCCGTGTTGCCCTGACCCTTTGTCAGCGCGTTGTAAGCCAACTCCACGCGGTCCCATCTCTTATCCCGGTCCATTGCATAGTAACGTCCCATCACGGAAGCCACCTTACCCACGCCGATCTCGGCCATCTTGGTCTCCAGCTGAGCCACAAAATCCTTTCCGGACTCCGGCGGGGTGTCGCGGCCGTCCAGGAAGCAGTGCACGTAAACCTTGTCAAGTCCGCTTCTCTTAGCCAGCTCCAGCAGCCCATAGATATGGGTGTTGTGGCTGTGCACGCCGCCGTCGGACACCAGGCCGAACAGGTGCAGGGCGGAGCCGTTCTTCTTGCAGTTCTCCACCGCGGTCAAAAACTCCGGCACCTCAAAGAAATCCCCGTCCTGAATGGACTTGGTGATGCGGGTCAGCTCCTGGTACACGATGCGCCCCGCGCCCATGTTCAGATGGCCCACCTCGGAGTTGCCCATCTGCCCGTCGGGCAGTCCCACGAACATTCCGCTGGCCTGGCCCTCCACAAAGGGGCACTGGCTCATCAGCTGGTCCATCACCGGGGTCTTAGCCTCGCAAACCGCGTTGTGATCGCAGTTCTTGTTCAGGCCGTAACCATCGAGAATCATTAATACGGTTGGTCTCTTGCTCATAATTTTCATATCTCCTTCTAAGACACGCAAATGCTTCTGCCTCCCAAAGCGCCCTTTTTCGAGGGACCGCCCGGGGCGGAAGAAGCATTCGCCCTGCCGCAGCCCCTCCCTGTTCAACCGAAGAGTACGGGAAACTGCAGCGTTACTTCCATCATTTTACTTGTTGTAATTGACAATCTTTCCGAAATCCGGCTTCAGGGAAGCGCCGCCCACCAGACCGCCGTCGATGTTCGCCTGTGCGAACAGCTCCGGAGCGGAGGAAGCGGACACGGAACCGCCGTACTGGATGCGGATGGCCTCAGCGGTCGCCTCGTCGTAGATCTCGCCGATGCAGGCGCGGATCGCAGCGCAGACCTCCTCAGCCTGCTCGGTGGTTGCCACCTTGCCGGTTCCGATGGCCCAGATGGGCTCGTAAGCGATCACAGCGGTCTTTGCCTGATCCGCGGTCACGTTCAGGAACGCGATCTTGATCTGCTGGCGGATCCAGTCGATGGTGATGCCCTGCTCTCTCTGGGTCAGGGACTCGCCGCAGCAGATGATGGGGGTGATGCCGTGCTCGAAGGCCTTAAGCACCTTCTTGTTCACGGTCTCGTCGGTCTCCGCAAAATACTCGCGACGCTCGGAATGTCCGATCACCACATATTTTACGCCGGCATCCACCAGCATATTCGGGGAAATCTCGCCGGTGAAGGCTCCCTTCTCCTCAAAGTACATATTCTCAGCGCCGATCTGGATGTTGCTGCCCTTTGCAGCCTCCATAGCGGGGATAATATCGATGGCCGGCACGCAGAACACCACGTCCACCTCGTCATTTGCCACCAGGGGCTTTAACTCGTTTACCAGGGCCTCGGCCTCGGTGGGAGTCATGTTCATTTTCCAGTTGCCTGCGATAATTTTCTTTCTTGCCATTTTTAAACTTCTCCTTTTATGTGCGTTATCCCTCAAAGGCCCCCTTGTTCACAGGGGGCCGTCGTCATTTCACAAACATCAATCAGGCGTTGTCAGCCGCAGCCACGCCGGGCAGCTCCTTGCCTTCCAGGAATTCCAGGGAAGCGCCGCCGCCGGTGGAGATGTGGGTCATCTTGTCCGCAAAGCCCAGTCTCTTCACAGCGTTCACAGAGTCGCCGCCGCCGATTACGGTGGTCGCGTCAGCCAGCTCGGCTACCGCGCGGCAGATTTCCAGTGTTCCCTCCGCAAAGTTGGAGAATTCAAATACGCCCATGGGTCCGTTCCACACAACGGTCTTGGCGCCCTTTAAAGCCTCCTTGTACAGCTCGATGGTCTTGGGTCCGATGTCGAAGCCGGACCAGCCAGCGTCGATCACGTCCACAACCTTGTGCTCGGTGTCGTTGGAGAACTCCTTGCCTTCCACGTGGTCTACGGGAAGCAGCAGCTTAACGCCCTTCTCCTCAGCCTTTTTCACCATCTCCAGAGCGTAGTCCAGCTTATCCGCCTCGCACAGGGAGTTGCCGATCTCCTGGCCCTGAGCCTTGGCAAAGGTGTAAGCCATGCCGCCGCCGATGATCAGGGTGTCCACCTTGTCCAACAGGTTGTTGATCACGTTGATCTTGTCGGAAACCTTAGCGCCGCCCAGGATTGCAACAAAGGGACGAACCGGGTTCTCAACGGCCTGGCCCAGGAACTTGATCTCCTTCTGCATCAGGTAGCCAACCACGTTCTCCTTGGTGTACTTGGTAACGCCCACATTGGAGCAGTGCGCTCTGTGAGCGGTTCCGAAGGCGTCGTCCACGAACACGCCGCCGTCGCAAAGATCAGCCAGCTCCTTGGCGTAGGCTTCCGTGGCAGCGTCGCCCTCTTTGTACTTGGTCTCCTCAATTCTGTAACGGGTGTTCTGGAGCAGCAGAACCTCGCCGTCCTTCAACTCGGCGGCAACCTTCTTCGTCTCCTCGCCGGTCACCTGGGGATCGTCCACGAACTTCACCTGGACGCCCAGTCTCTCGCTCAGAGCGGGAGCCACGGGAGCCAGGCTCATCTCGGGCAGCGGCTGGCCCTTGGGCTTGCCCAGATGGGAGCAGAGAATCACCTTCGCGCCCTGATCTAACAGCTTCTTGATGGTGGGAATGGCGCCGTCGATGCGGTTGTAGTTCTGGATCACGCCCTCTTTTAACGGAACATTGAAATCGCAGCGAACCAGTACCTTCTTGCCCTGTAAATCCTTCAGATCGTCAACTGTTTTCTTGTTTAACATATTTAAATCCCCTTTCAGATGATCGCCGGCCCATGTTCTAACGGCATTTTGCCGCAAGCCGGCGCTTTGCGCTTAAAAAGGGCCCGGTCCAAACGACCGGACCCTTCATGAGTCTACTAAATCTTCGTACTTTTATTGAGGTGTTCCGATTACGCCAGCTCAGCGAAGTACTTGATGGTTCTAACCATCTGGCTGGTGTAGGAGTTCTCGTTGTCGTACCAGGCAACAACCTGAACCTCGTACAGGTCGTCTGCGATCTGGCAAACCATGGTCTGGGTTGCGTCGAACAGGGAGCCGTACTTCATGCCGATTACGTCGGAGGAAACGATGGGATCCTCGTTGTAGCCATAGGACTCGGAAGCAGCTGCCTTCATAACGGCGTTGATCTCTTCCTTGGTAACGCCGGCCTTCTTAACAACAGCGGTTAAGATGGTGGTGGAACCGGTCGGAACCGGAACACGCTGTGCGGAACCGATCAGCTTGCCGTTCAGCTCCGGGATAACCAGGCCGATTGCCTTGGCAGCGCCGGTGGAGTTGGGAACGATGTTGGCAGCGCCAGCTCTTGCTCTTCTCAGATCGCCTTTTCTGTGCGGTCCGTCCAGGATCATCTGATCGCCGGTGTAAGCGTGGATGGTGCTCATGATACCGCTCTGGATGGGAGCGTAGTCGTTCAGAGCCTTCGCCATGGGAGCTAAGCAGTTGGTGGTGCAGGAAGCTGCGGAAATGATGGTATCCTCAGCGGTCAGTGTGTTCTCGTTTACGCTGTAAACGATGGTCTTTAAATCGTTGCCGGCCGGAGCGGAGATAACCACCTTCTTGGCGCCAGCATCGATGTGAGCCTGAGCTTTATCTTTGGAGCAATAGAAACCGGTGCACTCTAAAACTACGTCAACACCGATCTCTCCCCACGGCAGGTCAGCAGCCTTGGGCTCTTTGTAAATGGTGATTTCCTTGCCGTCCACGATGATGCAGCCCTCGCCGGCCGCAACGGTGTGCAGGCCCTCGCCTAAACGTCCGGCATATCCGCCCTGAGCGGTATCATACTTTAACAGATGAGCAAGCATCTTGGGATCAGTCAGATCGTTGATTGCAACAACATCATAACCTTCAGCTCCGAACATCTGACGGAAAGCCAGACGTCCAATACGTCCAAAACCATTAATCGCTACTTTTACTGCCATGATCAATTCCTCCTAGTTTGTTAAAAAATATATTATTGTTAAATATTAATCAACCTTCCTATATTGTAATCAATTTCTATAGAAATGGCAAGTCCTTTTTTATTTTTTTATTGTTTTCCCTTTTTCCTACATTTATTCATGAAAAAAGCCGTTATTCCTGTCAAATACTACATTCAGGAATAACGGCTTTATAACTTTCCGCCGTCTATTTTTGCCTTCTGCGCATGATATCCAGGAATACTGCTAGCAGAATGATTGCTCACGGTTCACGTGGCTGCGGGCCAACCATTCCATTTCCTAATTAAAAGTAAATTCAATCCGTACCGCAAATTGTGCTTTCGAACTACCGCCAAATGTGGTATAAGTATTACAGGCTATGATAAGAATCGGCAATATTTTTTAAGGAGAATCAACTATGATCTGTGACTTTCACATGCACACTGAATTTTCCGGCGACAGCGAGACACCGGTCCGGGCCCAGGTGGAGCGTGCCATCGGGCTGGGTATGAAAGAAATCTGCATCACCGACCACCACGACTACGACTCGGATTTCTGCGAAACAGACTTCAACCTGGACATCCCGCCCTATCTTGAGTCCCTGGCCAAAATCCGCGAAGAGTACCGAGACAGAATCCTCGTCAACATCGGGATTGAGCTGGGGCTTCAGCCCCATCTGAAGCAGTACCTGGATTCCCTGGCGGACCAATACGGCGGCGTTCTGGACTTTATCATCGGCTCCTGCCATTTTGCGGACCGCCTGGACCCCTTTGCGGACAATTTCTGGGCCGGACGCACCGAGGCTGAGGCCTTCCGGCGCTTTCTCACCGTTTCCCTGGAAAACGCGGCCACAATGGACTGCTACGACGTGTTCGGCCATCTGGACTACGTGGTGCGCTATGCGCCCCACCAGAACCAGCAGTACAGCTACGGGGACTTCCGCGAGCTGATCGACGCGATTCTGCGGGAGATCATCGGGCACGGCAAGGGCCTGGAATGCAATACCGGCGGCCTCAAGTACGGCCTTGGCCACCCAAATCCCACCGAGGAGGTTCTGGTCCGGTACCGGGAGCTGGGCGGCGAAATCCTCACCGTGGGCTCCGACGCCCACAAGCCGGAGCACCTGGGCTTTGAATTTGAGCGCTGCCGCGAGCTTCTCAAGGGCTGCGGCTTCAAATATTACACAGTGTTCCACGGGCGTAAGCCGGTGTTTCTGCCGCTGTAAATCAACAGCGGCCCATGGCATTCAATTTAAAACGGAGCGGACACACGGTACAGCCGCGTATTCGCTCCGTTTTTCCGTTCTCGCATCATTTCTCCCAGGCCTTGTCCCTGAGCGCGTTTTTCACGTCCTTTTTAAACTGCTTCCAGGCGTCCTCATCGTCCACAAAATACTTGGGGCAGACCTTGCCGTTGATGTCGTAGTGGCGCATCAGGTCGTTCTCATCCAGCTTCAGCTGGCTGCACAGGGCCGCGGTCAGCTTCACCAGGGACTCGTAGGTGGCATCATTGTACCGCCCCGACTCGTCCGGGTGGCAGGTCTCAATGGAGATGGTATCGTTGTTGCGGGGCGCCGCGGCGTAGGCCATCTCGCTCACCGGAATACACTGGATGACCTCCCCCTCCAGTCCCACCACAAAGTGGGCGCTGGCCGACGTTCCCCCGGACTGGGGATCCTGGTCCGCCAGGCCGTCGAAATAATCCCTGTTCTTCTGGGCCGACGTGCCTGGGTTGGCCACGTAGTGGATCACAATGTTGTCGACCCGCTTCAGGCTCACATCCGGACGCGAGAATATGTTCTTGCGGATGAATTCCTGCTTCACCCATTTGGGCACCTCCACGGCCTTTAAGTCCACCGTGTAGGGGCGCTCCCACTTCCATTTCATGTAGCCGGCTCCCAAACCGGCCGCCAGCCCGATCACCAGGGCCAGCACGATGGGAAGCACTGCGACGCGCCTCCCCCTGGAACGCCTGGAGCGGCTTTCCCGCTTTTCAGGGCGCTCCTTAGCTTTTGCGGTGACCTGCCGCGGCTGATGGACCGGGGCCTTGGCCGGTTTTGTCTCTTTCCCGTTCTCTTCCGTCATCTGGTACTCACCTCTTGTACATTTTCATTGGTCGATTACAATACCACCAATATATCATTTCTTGGCACAAAACACAATGAATGTTGCGTTTTATTTACAATGGGATAAAATAGTAAAAAAAATAGTTTTGCCCTTCTGCAACTTTCACGCCCTCCGGGACGTCTAACAGACAGAACGGAAAGAAAGGAGGATCACACATGGGTTCCAAACAGGAAACAGAGGTGGAACGCCTGCTGCTGGAAAATTATGAGACCTACTACCGGCTGGCCTACAGCTACGTGCGCCAGGAACAGGATGCCCTGGACATTGTCCAGGAGGGCGCCTACAAGGCGATCCGGGACTGTAAAACCGTCAAAAATCCTGATTACCTGTCCACCTGGGTGTACCGGATCATGATCAACGCGGCTCTGGACCTGATCCGAAAGCGGAAACGCGAGGAATTATCGGACAATTTGCCGGAAGCCGTCTGGGAGGACAGCTACCGGGATATGGATTTAAGCGACGTGCTGGAACGGCTGGACGAACGCAGCCGCACCGTAGTGATACTGCGGTACTTTGAAGATATGAAACTGGAGGACATCGCCCGGATCGTGGGCGACAACTTAAACACGGTGAAGGCCAGGCTTTACCGGGCGTTAAAGAAGCTGCGGCTGGATTTGGAAGCCGGCGCCTACGAAGCTTCCGGAAAGGAGAAACCGAGATGAAGCAGGATGAAAAGCAGATCATCAACAAAATGAAACAGGAGTATGAGTCGATCCCGGTACCGCCCCAGACGCGGGCGCGCATATTGCAGGGCATCAACCAGGCAAAGAAAGAACAGAAAAGAGGTCATTATATGAAAATCATGAAATCTACCGGCGCAACCGCAGCCGCTGCCATGCTCGCCATCACCCTGATGGCCAACTTAACCCCCACCACGGCAAACGCCATGGAAAAGCTGCCCGTGATCGGCTCCATCGCCAAGGTGGTGACCTTCCGCACCTTTGAGGACCAGAAGGAAAATTTTGAGGCCAACATCCAGGTGCCACAGGTGACCATTGACGGAAACACGGAAAAGAAGCTCAATAAATCCATTGAGGAGTACGCCGATGAACTGATCGCCCAGTACGAGAAGGAACTGGCCGATAGCCAGGGCGAAGGCCACTACGCCGTGGACAGCTCCTACAAGGTGGTGACGGACAATGAAAAATACCTTTCCCTGCGCATCGACACCACCCAGATCATGGCCAGCGGCGCCCAGTATGTGAAGATTTTTACCATTGACAAGGCCACGGGAAACGTGATCTCCCTGAAGGATCTGCTGGCCAATCAGCCGGATGCTCTGGAAAAAATTTCCGAAAACATCAAGGAACAGATGCGCGGGCAGATGGCCGCGGACGATGGCAAGCAGTATTTCCTGGACAGCGACATGCCGGAGTTTGATTTCAAAGGCCTCACCGGCAGCGAAAGCTTCTACTTTAATGAGTCCGGCGAGCTGGTAATCGCTTTCAACGAGTACGATGTGGCCCCTGGGTACATGGGTGCGGTGGACTTCACCATCCCCAAGGCCGTCACCGGCAATCTGTAATCTCATAAACACTTTTATTCCCACGGGTACGCAAATGCCTGGGCGCGGGCATATGATAGGGTGACAGGAAAAATGGAGGCTTTCATGCAAACCAATCAAATCACGCCCAGAATGGCATTTACAAACCTGCTGACCCAAAACCGCCCTCAGGCCGTGGCCTGGGTGACAGGCAACTCCCTGGCCCCTCAGCTCAGCGGCCTGGTAAAATTCTACCACACCCCCTACGGCGGCGTGCTGGTGGAGGCGGAGTTCTTCGGTCTGCCGGATGTGGACCGGGAGGGGTCCTCTGACTTTTACGCCATGCATATCCACCAGTTCGGCGACTGCTCCGACGGCTTCGCCAACACCGGGGAGCACTACAATCCCACCAGCATGCCCCATCCGGGCCACGCCGGCGATATGCCGCCCCTTCTGGCCAACCAGGGCTACGCCTGGCTGAGCTTTTACGACAAGCGCTTTACCGTCGACGATATCCTGAACCGCTCCGTGGTCATCCACTCCCGGGCGGATGATTTCACCAGCCAGCCCTCCGGAAATTCCGGAGACAAGATCGGCTGCGGAGTAATCCGCCCCGCAAGCACGGACTGGGAGCAGGCCTGACGCTCAGGAGCCGGGCGGCGTTTTTCCCGGCTCCGCCCTCTTTCAGGTGGATTTACATTTTCTTATAGGCTTGTTAAAGAATCCTTTAGGTTTTTTATTTTTTCTTTATGCTGTGCTCAAACTTTGGACACATTTAACCCCTATACTATAAATCGTACAAGGCAGACGCCTTTTCAAATAAAAAAGCTTTTCATACCTACAGCCGGCAAATCCCCCTTTGCCGGCCCCTCCTTTTTCCGGGCATATTCGCCTGAATTTCCATATTTTTGTCAACTGAATCAGCCCTGAAACACTTTGTACTTTTCCTCCTCCCATGGTATAATAGAAGCACTTAGTATATTGTTTGTATTCCGGCAGAAAAGGAGGTATTATGATGTGCAGCAAACTATCCTATTTAAAAAGTTTTCTGGATGAGAGCCGCTACACGGTGGCGCTCTGCGGCTCCGGCATGATGGAGGAAGGCGGCTTCATTGGCGTCAAAAAGCAGGAGCGGGACTACGAGATCGAGACTGCTTACGGCTATTCCGCCGACGAGATTTTTTCCAGTGCGTTCTATAATACCAGACCGGAGCTGTTCTTTGAGTTTTACAAAAAGGAGATGCTGGAGCACAGGCCGAATCCCACCCAGTCCGGCCCCGCCATGGCTTCCTTAGAGCATCTCGGCAAGCTCAACTGCGTGATTTGCAGCAATATTTACGACCAGGCCCGCCTGGCCGGCTGCGCCAATGTGATCAACCTGCACGGGAGCATCTACGAAAACCAGTGCCCGCGCTGCAAGAAAAAGTATCCCCTGGAGTATATCAAATCCTCCAAGCGTGTTCCTCTGTGCGAGACCTGCGGCATCCCGGTCCGTCCTCTGATCAACCTGTTCGGCGAGCAGGTGGACAGCCAGCTGATGACCAGGACCACGGAGGAGGTCTCCAAGGCGGACCTGCTGCTTCTGCTGGGCACCACGCTGGAGTCCGAGGTGTTCCGGCACTATATCAACTATTTTGAGGGCAGACGCCTGGCGATTATCCACCAGCACGAACATTATAAGGACCACCTGGCGGATTTGGTGATCGTGGACCAGCCGAAGAATGTTTTGCCGGAGCTGGTAAAGCTTTACAATGCGGAAAGTTAATCAAAAAATGCAGCTGCACGGGCGATGTGATCGCGGTGGGCTGCATTTTTTTGCAAAAATAACGCGTCGGGCAAAAGGGCATGCGCGCTCTTTTGCCCGACGCGGCAGTAAGTCCTACATGGGCTCCATGGGGATAATGATCGCCGCCAGAAAGTAAACCAAAAGTCCCTTCCAGGAAAACGCCAGAACTGCAAATACCAGGCGCACGATCGTGGGGTCTATATTGAAGTATTCCGCGATGCCCCCGCACACGCCGCAGATCATTTTATTTCGGTTGGATCGGTAAAGTCGTCTATTAGCTTCCATATGAAATTGCTCCTCTCTACAAACTGTCCGTAAATTGCACGTTGATGGTACCCACGCCGCACTCCAGCTCCATGGTCTTTGCCGCGCGGTTGTCCACCTTGTGTTCCATGCCCAGGGAACTGTAGCTGTCGCCGGCCACGTTCACGCTCCCCGCGCCGCACTGCACCTTGTAATTAAAATCTTCGCGGCTGCCCACCAGCGTTAAACTGGTGGCGCCCACTCCGGTCTCCACCTCCAGGTCCGCGTCCACCCGGCCTGAAAATTCCATGTTGCTGACTCCGCTTTGCAGCTCCAGCTTTCTGGTCGCGATTCCGCTGATCTCGCAGGCGGCTGCTCCCGCCTCCACCTCCACCTTGTCGAAGTAATAGTCCTCCGGCACGATCACCTCGATCTTGGCTTCCTTGCGTCCGCCCTTGACCTCGCGCTCAATTTTCAGCTTATCCTCGTCCAGGTAACAGCGGGCGCGGCCAGCCTCGTCCTGTATGCGCACGGAAATGTCCGCGGCCTGGGTGCTGGACAGGACCCGCACGGAACCTCGGTCCACCTCGATGTCCAGCTTAGCCACGCCGGTCACATGCCAGCTGCCGTCCTCCCGCTCTTCCATGGAGGCCGGACCGCTGGGGGCGATACCGCCCGCGGCCTTCTCTCCGGCGTAACCCGGCGCGCTGCCGCCGGAGCCGTCCCCGTACCTGGCCGCCTCTCCCTCGCTGTGATGACCGGGGTCCACGGCCGGGGTCTCGGAGCGGACCGTGCCGCGGTGGACGTCGTGGCTCCAGAAGTCATCCTCCCACAAGTCCTCCCAGTGATCCATATCTTCTATTTCATGGTCCCAGTCGTCATCGTACCGGTCGAAGGCATAATGGACAGCGTCCCTCACCCGGCCGCCTAGCCGGCGCGCTCCGCCGAACCTCACAGCCGCAAAGGTGGTAATAATTCCCGTCAACAGCATGACGATCCCCACCGTCACGCAGATTCTGATCATCTTTTTCATACATTATCCCTCCTGTTTTTGTGAAAGAAGCGGTTGAGGAAATCCGCAGCGCTGCGGATCAAAAACGGTACGAACCTGCCGTAGAACAGCACGCACAGCGCCAGCCCCAAAAGTCCCAGACCTGCCATGATCAACCCGCTGCCGAACACCACCAGCCCGCTCCAGGGACTGCCGAAGGCCATCACAATTCCCCAGGGAATCATAACCACTCCGGCGATCAAAAAGCCCACGGTGGCCAGCCCCAAAAACACCAGCAGCACGATCAACAGCGCCAGCAGACAGCCGGCTAAGCCCCACAGCCCGTGGCCGATGCCCCAGGCCACCGGAAGGACGACCGCAAGCAGCACCAGGATCAGGGCGATCTTTAACACCTTGGACGTCCGCGATTCCGTTTTCCCGCCGCCATCCGCCGGGTCTTTGCCCCGCCCCTTCTCGCCGCCGGCCTCCGGCAGATCATAGCGGTGCGCTACCTGGTAACCCGGATCTCGGAACCGCTCGTCCGTGTATCCGCTCTCCGTAAAGGCGCCGCCATCCTCCAGATTTCCCGCAATGTCGGAGCGGATAATAGCCGCGATGCGCTCCGGGCTGCCGAACTCCTGAATCACCTGTTCCTCATTCTCCGGCCCCGCCTCGTCAAAATAGTCTCTGTAATACTGTAAAGCCTCATCTTTTTCATCATCCTGGACATCCTGCAAAAGATACTCCAGCTCTCTCATAAACGCATCCCTGGTCATATGTTCGCCTCCTCAAAAATCTGGGATATCTTTTGCGAGTACACGCTCCACTCCCCCCGGTAAAGCATAAGCTGCGCCCGCCCTGGTTCCGTGATCTTGTAATACCGCCGGTTCCTCCCGTCGATGGCCAGATCGTAGACCTCCAGGCATTCCTCCTTCTGGAGCCGTCTCAGCACCGGATACAGCGTCGATTCGGAGATGTCGATCACCCTGCGCACATCCTGGGTGATCTTGTATCCATAGGTTCCTTCCTGCTCCCTGGAGACAACCGCCAGCACAATAGCGTCCAAGAGGGCTGATCCTGTGTTAAATACCATGTGATCTCTCCTATTCTTAAATCTACAATATTAGCTGTTGAATCATATTATATGATATATAATATGCTTATACTATACAGCATATAATATTGTATGTCAATAGGATAAAACATATTTTCAGGATTATTATGGATTAAGCCGGCTAAAACATACCCTTTGCCAAACCTTTCATTTTCATCATAGTTTCGTAAAGATATTTAGATTTTTTTAATCGGCCGGACAAACTTTCTCCATATATATCCTCTATACTTATTTCATAAACAATGAAACGCAGGCCATGCCGGCGGTTCATTGCGGCAAACAAAAAGCAGTCAGAGCTTTTTTATCCTTCATAACATATCGAAAGCCGGTGGGATTGACAGGAAGTCAGCCTCACCGGCTCAACCTAATTTCAGGGCCTTTTACCGTTTTTCCCATGTCCCAAGCCGGTGAGGCGCGGCGCGCCCGGAAGCTTTTCGGCAAGCGGTTCACAAACTGATCACAATATGTTCATAAAAGCGTTACAGAATCATCAAATTCTCCTCACAATTTGCCTCTATACTTATAAATGTAAAGAGCTAATGCTAACAAGACTTTTTTTCATAATACTCTGGCCGGCAGGGAATACCTGACCGGCCTCCTCCTTTTTTACGGTCCTGTCCCGCGTTTTATCGCGCTCATAATTTCTCCCCTTTCCACTCATACTAAAACAGGAGGTGAGAGAGATGGCAAAGGACGAGACAGGCGCAAAGAACCGCGACACATCCAGCGATACCGACCGGACGCGAAAAGCGGACTCCGGTTTTGTGGAACCACTTCCCGAAAGCTCCAGACCGCGGCGCGACGGCCCCGGCGGGGACTGATTCCGCAACTGACAGATATCCCCCATTATATACGGCAAAACGGAAGCGAACGTCCGGGAATCCCGGAGTTCGCTTCCGTTTTTGTTCAATTTGGCGGCGCGCCGAAAACGACGGCCGGCCCAACAGTGTATTCATTTTTTCATTCTGACCGGCAGTCCCGGAGCCCGTATTTTCCCAGACGCGCCTCCTCCCACAGCAGAAGGCGCCTGCACGTTGCCGCAAATTCCTCCTCCCGCCCCTCCTCCAGGTCCTGGGCGAGCCGGGCAGCCGTTCCCAGATACTCCCGGTGCAGGCTGCCGTCCCTTTGGTGCAGCAAAGCCAGCGGGTATCCCCAGGCCATCAGCTCCCGGATTCTGCCGTAGCACTCCCGGACAAACATGGACGGGCATTGGGCTTCGATGAACGTCAGGATGCGCTCGATGCCAAGAAAGCTCCTCCCCGACCCGATCAGACCGGAAAGGCACTGCCGCAGCCGTGCCCGCTCCTTAAGGCTCGCGGACTCCAGGGTATACCGGACTACATTGCCGATGGTCAGGGCCAGAAATTGCAGGCTTTCCCGGTACAGCCGCAATCCCTCCTGAATCTCCGGCTTGGTAAACTCAATATCCCGCTGCTCTGTGCAGACCTGGGTTCCTTTCCCGTGGTAGGACCGGACAAGCCCCAGACCGCTCAGAATCTCCAGCGTGCGGCGGACCGTATTTACCCCCACCCCGTACATCTCTGCCATCTGCGGCAGGGACGGCAGGTAGCCGCCCTCCGGGTACAGGCCCTCCGCAATTTCCCGGATCACGCGGGAGCACAGGGTGTAGCGCATCTGCGGCCGCTGGCGGTAAATATTCCAGCGGAAAGAGACTTGTTTCACAGGCTCCAAGCCGTATTCCCCGGCCGCCCGGTCTATAAAGGCGCACAGCGCTTCGGACACGGCGGCCTGCATGGTCTCCATCTCCTGTTGCAAAAACAGGATGATCTCATCCTTCGACGCGCCCGGCAGCGCTCTGGCCGTCCGCCGCCTTCCCTCCCGGTTGCCCAGATAGGGAAAGCAGAGGTCGCGGACGATCTCCCAGTAGAGGTTGACAATCAGCCCATTGTCCAGGGCCTTCAGCGCCTGGATGTACAGCTGCACCGGCATGGACACGTCGCCGCTGCCGGGAGCCGCAAGCCCCCTTCGCAGCGTGTCCCACTCCTCCTCGCTCCAACGGTACATCCCCTCCTTCCACAAGGAGTCAAACACCAGCCCTCCCGTTTGCAGCAGATCCATAATTTCCGCCTTGCGCGGCACAAAATATTCCGCCGCGTTTCTCCTAAAGTCGGTGGATTCAGCCTCGTAGACCACCAGCGAGGCCCTTCTGGCGTCCACCCTGATATATCCTTTTTTTTCCAAAGCCTTCAATCCCGCTCTCACCGTGGCGGGCGCCAGGTGAAACATTCCGCACAGCTTTGAGATCGACGGAAGATGGTCTCCGCGGACATAATATCCGTAGAGGATTCTGGCCTCATAATATTCATATATCAACCGGTAAAGCCCGCTGCTCGATTTCATTCCGTCACCTCCCTCACCGTCCCGGAGGCCTGACCCTTTATCGCCGCTGCAGGGCTCAAAGTCTCCTCCGGCTTAACCTTCCGGCTTAAACCCCGGCGCCGGCTGCGCTCAGCTGCGGTTCACACCGGACAGATAGGTGCACAACAGTTTATCCAGCTCCTTTATATCGATAGGCTTGGCGAAATGGGCGTCCATACCGTCCCGCAGCGCCGCCCTCACGTCCTCCTCAAAGGCGTTGGCCGTCATGGCGATGATGGGTAATTTCTCCACATCCTCCCGCTGTAAGGCGCGGATGGCCCTGGCGGCCTCGTATCCGTTCATCCTGGGCATCTGAATATCCATCAGAATCAGATCGTAATACCCTTCGGCGGACTCGATCACCATGTCCACAGCCTCCTGGCCGTCCCCTGCTTCCTCCACCAGTATTCCCCGTTCCTCCACCAGCGTCCTGGCGATCTCCCGGTTAATCTCATTGTCCTCCACCAGCAGCACGCGCCTGCCGGCAAAATCCAGGCCAAACTCCGCAGCCCGCTGCTCCGTCTGCCCGTTCCCGCCGCTCAGCTCTCCCAGCAGATAGCAAATCTTGGTGCGGTAAAATGGTTTTGAAAGGAACGCCGTCACTCCCGCCTGCCTGGCCTCGCTCTCGATCTCCGACCAGTCGTAGGCGGTCAGCACGATCACCGGGATATCCGCCCCCGCCTCCGCCCGGATGCGGCGGGCGGTCTCCGCGCCGTCCATCTCCGGCATTTTCCAGTCAACGATCACCAGCCGGAAGGGATCGGGCGTGCGGACAGCCCGGGCAACCGCCGAAACCGCCTCTGCCCCTTTGGTGACAAACTCCGGGCAGAGCCCCATATCCGCCAGCAGCTCCACGGCATTCTCGCAGGTCTGTTGATCGTCGTCCACGATCAGGCAGCGCACGCCTCTCCACTGTCCGGGCACTTCCTGCTCCGGCGCTTCCTGGAGCTTCAGCGGAAGCGTCACCGTAAACAGGGAACCCATCCCCGGCTTGCTCTCCACCTGAATTTCCCCGTTCATCAGATCCACCAGATTTTTCGTGATGGCCATTCCCAGCCCCGTGCCGGTGATCCTGGCCACAGTGGAGTCCTGAACCCGCTCAAAGGGTTGAAACAGGCGGTCAAGAAATTCAGCTTCCATTCCGATTCCCGTGTCGGCGCAGCTAAACACATAGCTCTGGTATCCCCTGTGCGGACCCGGCTCCTGGCGCACCTCCACGCGGATGCTGCCCCCCGCGGGGGTGTATTTCACCGCATTGCTCAAAATATTGATAAATACCTGCCTGATCCGCAGGGAATCGCCCAGCACGTTCTCCTGGGCTAAGTTGGCCATCCGGATATCCAGGCTCAACCGCCCGTCCAGGGCGGTGGGCCGGATCAGCTCCGCCACGTCCGCCGTCAGCTCCGCAAAGTTAAACGGCTCCTCCCTGAGCGTCAGCTTTCCGCTCTCAATTTTTGACATATCCAGCACATCGTTGATCAGGCTGAGCAGGTGCTGGCTGGACAGGCCGATCTTTTTCAGGCACTCCGCCACCCGGTCTTTATCGCTCAGATGCGCCGCCGCGATGGCGGTCATACCCACAATTGCGTTCATGGGCGTGCGGATATCGTGGCTCATGTTGGACAAAAACTGGCTCTTCGCCTGGCTGGCCAGCCGGGCGCTGTCCAGGGCGCTCTGGAGCGCCTGGCGCTGCTGCTCCTCCTCGTAGCGCTGTTCGTCGATGCGGCGCGAGATGAGAATCGCCAGCTTGTCCCCGGAGTAGGGATTGTCCACACTGATGATCTGCAATGAAACCCAGTGGTAGTTTCCGTCCATCAGCCGCTGGCGGGCCTCCAGGAACACTTCTCCGCGCTCCCGCCCCAGAATCCGGCGCAGGTTCTCCGGCGCAAACCGCTCCTTAAACTCCTCCAGGTGATCCGGGTGGATGGCCGCGGCAAAATCCTGATAGAGCGCGCTGTATGCCCGCTGCTCCCCCAGCCCGCTTAAGATTCCCGGCTCCACGTTGACAAAATTCAGCGTGTCCCTGGTCAGGTTGATGCTGATAATCAGGGGATACGCGTTGGAGATCGCTCCCACCAGCGTAATCCGCTCCTGGAGCTGTTCCCGCTTCGCCTCCTCCGCAGCCAGCTTTTCCGCGGTAATGTCGTGGAATGTGATGACGAACACCGGCTGTCCGTTCTCGTCCAGGGTTTTCTCCACAATCCCCCCGGCCCAGAACACCTCCCGGTCCTCCCGCACAAGGCGGTTCTCCAGCTTGCGCTTCCCGCCGGACGCCTCCGCCTCCCGGAATACGCCTGCCACCGACGTGTACTCTCCGGACGGCACCACGTCCCGGAGGAATTGATCCCTCAGCGCATCGTTGGACGCCTCCACCGGGTATCCCAAAAGCCGCAGTCCCTCCTGGTTGAGCTGGATAAATTGGTAGGGCGCTTCCACGGACAGAACGGCGATGCCCTCGGGAATGGCATTGTACAGGTGGCTGATATACTGCGCCTGGTTTTTTAGCTTCCGGTTGGTGCGGTTGGCATAGTGAACGTAATAGGCCGCCAGCGCCAAAATACCTGCGATGATGCTGGCAATCAACGCCAGGGCGCGCTGCAGAATCTGGTTTGTCTGCGCGTTCACCACCTGCTGCGGGATAATGGAGATCAGGTACCAGTCGGACTGAAGCTTTAGCGGCGTGTAGCAGAACACCGTTTTCTCCCCCTGGTAGCTAAACACAGCCCATCCGGTGCGGGCGTTTTGAAGGGCAAGGTTAAACTGTGCCAGGCTGTCTGGATCGTTCTCTGTCTCCGGCAGCATGTCGAACAGGTTCTGCACGGTTTTATTGCTGCCCGGATGGGGCGGCCGGATCAGCACATTGCCTTCGGAGTCCACCACATAGGAGAAACCCGCTCCGTTGTAGAACGACAGGGTAAAGCTGTCCACTATGCGCTCGATCTCATACTCCTTGACCAGAAAACAGGTCCGGCCGTCCTTCAGCGTCACCCGGATAAACAGGTTAAACACGTTGACACCGGTCACGCTGCTGATATGGGGATCAATCATCCCGTTTGCGCGGTCGTTCTCCCTCAAAACCGCATGGGCGTTTTCATCCGTCTGAACGCCTGAGGGCAGACAGCGCTTTTCCAGGTACAGGCTCACCCCGTCGTCCACCCGCCGGTACGCCTCCATCAGCGCGTCCAGCTCCGCTTCCTGATCCGAGGAATACTTTTTAATATCGTCCACAACCGTGCTCATGGCCCAAAACTCATCCCTGAGCTGCACGCGCAGCGTGTTGCAGCCCTGGCGGGTGCTCTCGATGATCGTGCCCACGGACTGCTCCCAGAGCTGCGTTTTCACCCCCTGGGCAAATAGAAATGTCAACAGGCAGAGTACGGCTCCGATTCCCGCCGCCGCCAGCGCAATCCTCCGTTTCGCGCTTCCAGCGCTCCGTTTTCCCATCACAGCGCTCCCCTTTCCCTGGCCGCCTCCTGGTCCATCCAGTCCATCGCCGGCTCAAGCGCTTCCCCGGTCAGCAGAAGTTTTGACACCTGTTCCGTCAGGTTCCAAATCGGAAGCCTCAATAGGCCGTCCGTACCGATCACCGTCCTGTCCTCCTCATAACAGGAGATCAGGGGCTGGGTCTCCTTTACCGTGGAGGGATTCCCGCCGCGCAGGGGACTGAAAGAGGACTGCTGGTCCGCCAACCTGCGGATATTCTCCGGCCTGGTAAAAAATTCCACAAACCTGACCGCAGCCTCCGGGTGTTCGCTGTCCGCGTTGATGCTCAGGCGCACATCCGGGTTGATCACCAGCAGCGCGCCGTCCTCCAGCGCAGGAATCGGTTCCACCAGAAATTTGAAGCCCGGGTTCATCTTCTCCACCCTGCCGGCAGCCCAGGCGCCGGTCAGCATAAAAGGGGACTCCCCGGCGGCAAACTGCTCCAGGTCATCGGCGGTTTTCTTTGTGTTGATCGCCTTTGCGGCATCGATATAGCCCAGATCGATCAGCTCCTCAGCAAGGGAAAAACCGTCCGTAAGATAAGCGCTGAGAGCTTCCTCCCCGCTGTTTAAGCGGGCAAACACTTCCTCCTGGCGGTTTTCCTGGTACACGGAATAAAAGCCCCGGCCGATGGCCAGCGTTTTCAGGGAGATGTCGTTATTGGCAATAACCGGCGTGATCCCCTGGTCCAGAAAATACGCACAGACCTGCTTCCACTCCCCGGCATTTTCCGGAATCTCCTGCTTGTGCTTCTCCAGCAGGTCTATGTTGCAGTACATCCCAAAGGCCGACACGATGGTTGGGACCCAGTAGATTTTTCCCTCCGCCTCCATCTGGCTGCGCATACGGTCCGTATAGCCGTCGATGGAGGAAAGGCCGGAGAGGTCCATCAGCTGTCCCGACTGCTTCAGCTCCAGCACGATATCGTGATTGACCATAAACACATCGTTGCCTTTGCCCGCAGCCATCCGCTTCCTGAGCGCGTCGTAGTAGTCGTTCCCCTTCAGGCTCTCGTAGGAAATGCGGATATCCGGGTTCTCAGCCATGAAATCCGTGAGGATCTCCTCGATCACCTCCACATTCTCCGGCTCATACTTGTTGCCGAAAAAGGAGATCGTGGTGATCTCCCCCAGGGGCTCCTCATAGTTTACCACCGCGCTGCCTGCGCCGCAGCCTGTGAGCGCCAGCGCGGCGGCAAGGCATGCCGCCCGCAGCGGCATTTTGATTCTTCCTGCCATATTGCACCTTTCTAATCCGTTCAGGCCGCCGGCCTCATCGTTCCTTTTCAAACATAAAATCATACAGCAGCTGGTACAGCCGCTCCGGGTCCACGGGCTTAGCCAGGTGGGCGTTCATGCCAGCGGCCTTGCTCTTCTCAATATCGTCGTCAAAGGCGTTGGCCGTCATGGCGATAATAGGAATCGTATCCGCATCCGCGTTGCTCAGATGCCTGATGTTGTTAGCTGCCGTAAGGCCGTCCATCAACGGCATGCGGATGTCCATCAGAATGGCGTCGTAATAGCCTGGCTCGGATTTGCTGAACCGCTCCAGTGCCCGCAGCCCGTTCTCCGCGGTGTCCACCTCAAAGCCCTTGTCCCGCAGCAGCAGGGAGGCCACCTCAGTGTTGATCTGATTGTCCTCAACCAGCAAAACGCGTTTGCCCGTAAAATCAAATTCCATATTCTGGGGCTGCTGCCGCTCCTCCTTTTCCCCCAGCGCTCTGGTGAACGCGGAGACCAGGGAAGATTTAAACATGGGCTTGCTCATCAGCAGGTTGACGCCGGCCAGCTTGGCTTCGGTCTCAATAGACAGCCAGTCGTAAGCGGTCATGATGATGATCGTCACGTCCGGTCCCACAATGGCGCGGATGCGCCTGGCTGTCTCGATTCCGTCCATATCCGGCATCTTCCAGTCCACCAGGATCATGTCAAAATACTGCCCCCTGTTTTTCAGGTCCGCAACCAGGTCCACGGCCTTGCGGCCGCTGTCCACCCACTCCGCCTTGACGCCCATCTCCCGCAGGGTCGAAACCGCGCTCTCGCAGACAGCCACGTCGTCGTCCACCACCAGGGTTTTCAGGTGGGAAAAATTGTAGTCGTGCTTTTTCTGGCTGTGGCGGTGCTTCTCCTCCTCGGAGATGCCGAGCTTCACATCCACGGTGAACTCGGTGCCGATGCCCTTGATGGAGCGCACGGTGATTCTGCCGTCCATCATGTCCACAATGTTCTTGGAGATGGCAAGCCCCAGGCCCGTTCCTCCGTACACCGCGGTGGTGCCTGTGGATTCCTGGGAGAAGGGCTCGAACAGGTGGGGCAGAAACTCCTCGCTCATGCCCACGCCCGTATCGTTCACGATGAAGCGCAGCACCGCGTCGTTTTTCGTCTTTTTCCGCTGCGCGGCCGAGAAACTCACCTTTCCGCCCTCCCGGGTGAACTTGATGGCGTTGCTGAGGATATTGATGAGCACCTGCTGCAGCTTCATGGCATCGCCCACATAATAGTCGTCCAGAACCGGGTCCGCGATGCACTCGTAATCCACTCCCTTGGCAGCGGCCTGGGAATAGCAGATGGAATTGATGCCCCTCAGGAACTCCTCTGTGGGAATCTTTTCATTTTTCAGCAGCATCTTGCCGCTCTCAATCCGGCTCATATCCAGAATGTCATTGATCAGCGAAAGCAGGAAGCGGGACGATATGCCGATTTTGGAGATACAGTCCGCCACCTGTTCGTCGTCCCCGATATGCTGGGCCGCGATGGTACTCATGCCGATGATCGCGTTCATGGGCGTGCGAATCTCGTGGCTCATGCGGGAGAGAAAGTCGGACTTGGCGGCATTGGCCTGCTCCGCGGCAACCAGGGCCGCGGCCAGCTCCTCCTTCTGGCGCTGTTCCTGGCGGACCACATCGGTCACGTCCGTGCGCGCCATGCACACCCGCTTTAATTCCCGGCTGATGTAAAAGATCTGGATCCGTTTGACCTGAATATCCCCGCTCTCATTGCGCAGCTCCACAATAAACGAATAGGACGGCTGGCGCTCCAGCTGCTCCTGCATATACTGGAAATCCAAATGGGACAGATACTTCTGCCTTGACGCCTCGTCCATATATCGGTCTGCAATCCTGCGGATCTCCTCCTGGAATACTCCCGGCTTCAATATACTCTCCTGTTCGCGCTCATCGTAGAAAATCAGCTGATTGGTCCCCTTGGGGATATCGATCTCCGCGATGATGTCGTAATCCAGGGCCGCGATCCGTTTGAGCAGCTGCTCCCGCAGCTTCTGCTCCGTGACATCGGAGGAGTAAAAGAAGGCGACAATGTCGTTATTTTCCGGATTCAGACAGAAGCGGAAGCTCAAGCTGTCCCAGAAGCAGTCCCCGCCGCTGCGCCTGCGCAGGAAATCCAGATGGTAGTCCGTCTTACCCGCCGTATATCCGGCCAGCACCTTCCGACGGTTTAAACCGGCGCGTATTTCCTCCCCGCAGGCGGGGTCCACGGCCGAGTCGGCCAACTTCTCGATAATCTGATCGTAGGAGTCCCCCGGAGCGGCAACGGCAACGTCCGCAGTCGCAAGATAGGTCTCCAGCCGGTTCCGCGTCACATTGATGCGCCCCTGGGTGCTGCCGCCGTAGGAGGACAGCTCCGCAAAATAGGACAGCTCCTGCTCGTAAAGCTCCTTTTCCCGCTTCTGAAGCAGCTTTTCATCGGTGACGTCCACGAACACACAGTAGAAGGACCGCTCTCCCCCGCTCTCCTGAAACATCTGGGCCTTGATGGAAATCCAGCGCACGCTCCCGTCCTTGCAGATCAGGCGGTTCTCATTGTGGATCGTATTTCCCGTAGCCAGCTGCGCCTCCAGCGCCTCCCTCATCACCTGCAGGTCGTCCGGATAGATGACCGCGGACATCCTGTTGCCCAGGGCGGCGAACTCCTCCCTGGTATAACCGAGAAATTCAAATAGGCCGTCATTGGCGTCGATCACGGAGAAGCCGTCGTCAAAACGGCAGCGAAAAACGGCTCCCGGTATATTGTTGTACAGCCTGAGCACTTCCTCCTGCGCACGCCTCTGGGCCGTGATGTCAATGCAGACCGAGGTGATGGCCGGACGCCCGTCCTCGGCAACCATCCTCCTGCCCACATCGTGTACCCAAATATAGGAACCGTCTTTCCTCTTCATCCGGTATTCCACCACATACTCTTCGTCCGCCTCCAGCTGGCCGGCTACGACCTGATCCACCATGCGCCTGTCCTCCGGGTGCATACAGTTGGTGATCAGCCCGTCCACGTCCCGGACAAATTCCGCCTCGCTCTCATAGCCCAGGTACGCCAGCATCTGGCGGTTGATAAAGTAAAATGGAAAACCGTCCTCTATGTAGCCGCCCATCATGCCGCCGGGCAGCGAATCATTTAAAAGCTCCTGGCGCTGCCGAATCGCGTTCTGCAGCACCAGGGTCTGGGGGTAATGCTCATCCCCGTTCTGGCTGTTGCCGGGTTCCGCAAAATGAAGGCTGGCGATCTCCCACACCCCTTGCGCGCTGCGAAGCAGGGTGAAAAAGCAGCGCAGACGCCAGATATAGGCCGTATTCTTCAGCACAATCTCGAAGGAAAGGTTGACGATATCCTCCCGGACCATATGTTCGTGAATCACCGTAAAGTCCAGGTCAAAGGGCTCCGGAATCTCCAGAATATCCTGCTGGAGGTACCGGGCCATCTCCGCTTTCCCCCGGGCGCGCTCGTGTTCCCCCGTGCCCACAAAGCTGACATCCTCCACCAGATACTCCGCCGTCCTCTGCCAATCGCGCTCCTCAAACCACGCGCGGCAGAATTCTCTTATCGTCTCAATCGCCGTCATCTTTTTTCTCGTCCCCCCATAAGCTGCAGCCGCCCTTGTTCTCTCTCTTTGCCCGGTACAGCGCCTGATCGGCCCTGGCAATCAGCTCCTGTGCCGTCCCGGCCTCCTGCCAGCGCACAATACCCGCCGTGCAGGCGGCGTTCCTCCTGCCTTCCGACTCGCTTTCCCTGATAGCCCGGCAAATTTCCTCGCCCTTTTTGAGGGCGTCCTCATCGGACTTCATCTGCCTCATCACCACCACGAACTCGTCCCCGCCGTAGCGCGACAATATGTCCGATTCCCGGGTGTGGCTGCGCAGGAGCTGGGCAAACTGCGTGATATGCCGGTCCCCCTCCGCATGGCCGAAGGTGTCGTTGATGTCCTTTAAATTGTCCAGGTCAAAGAGATAGAGGGCCAGCGGTCCGTCCTCCTTGCGCAGGGAATCCATAGCGGCCTGGAAACCCCTGCGGTTTAAAAGCCCGGTCAGGTAATCCTTGCAGGCCTCCTGCTGCAGCTCCAGCCCCCATTCCCGGGTCTCCGTGACCCTGAGCGCCTGCAGAACCCGGTGTTCAAGGCTCTTCTGGGTGTGGGGCTTGCCGGCAAAGTCGTCGGCGCCCAGCTCCAGGGCCCTCTCCTCCATGCCGGCATCCGCCGGTGCCGTGGCGATGGCGGAGATATTCCAAACAGCCTTCTCCCGCTGTAAAATCTCCAGCACTGAGAACCCGTCCGGCCCGGAGAGCGTCATGCTCAAAACCACCACCGCGATCCGGCTCTCATAATCCGCGATGCAGGCCAGGGCCGACTCCCCGTCCCCGGCCTCCACCACCTTGAACCGCTTTCCGAACGTCTCCCTCACCTGGCGCCGGTACTGTTCATCCTCGTCCGCAACCAGCAGAACCCGCCTCTGGCTGTCCGCCTGCTCATCCGCCTGGTCCGCGGCCTGTTCCTCCCCCTTGCTCTCCTTCTTTAACAGCGCCTCGAACTCATCGCAGGGCATGGGCTTGGCCATATAGTAGCCCTGGGCGTAGTCACAGCCGATCTCCCGCAGCCGCTCCATCTGCTCCGGGGTCTCCACGCCCTCGGCCACCACGCTCAGCTTCATCCAGCGGGCCAGACCCATGATAAAGCGCAGAATCCCCTGCTTGTTGGGCTTGGCGGTCTCGCTCTGGATAAACTTCATATCCAGCTTCAGGATATCCAGGGGCATTTCGTTGAGCATGTTCAGGGAGGAATACCCGCTGCCAAAGTCGTCCATCTCAATGATGAACCCCAGCTTACGCAGGTTGACCACCGTCTCGATAATCTGGTTGGGGTCCTCGGTGTAAGCGCTCTCCGTGATCTCCAGGTGGAGCCTGGAGGGCGGCAGGCCGTACTTGTTCACCGTGCTGACCAGGAAATCAGCCAGATTGGCATTGTAGATATCCGCCCGGGATACGTTGACGGATACGGCGATGGGCGGGATGCCCAGGTCGTCCCACTTGCGCAGCGCGGCGCAGGTCCTGTCCCACACGAACTGGTCCAGCTTGGTGATAAAGCCGTTCTTCTCAAACAGGGGGATAAATTCCGCCGGGGACTGGAAGCCCCACTCCGGGTGGTTCCAGCGGATCAGCGCCTCAGCGCCCGCCAGCTTATAGTCCTGAATCCGGTACTTGGGCTGCAGGTAGATAACGAACTGCCCTTCCTCCAGCGCGGACTCCATGCCGTCCGTGATGGCCTGCTCCCGCAGCAGCTTGTTGCGCAGCTTGTCGTCGTATGTGGCGAAATACTTTCCGTACTGCCCTTTGATGCTCCTGGCGGCCAACAGCGCGCGGTCGCACATCTGTTCAAAGGGGATGGTCCGGTCCAGAACCTCAAATATCCCCCATTTCATGGAGACGTTCCTGGTATTGGACATGGTGCTGATCTCGTCCGTGGCCTCCTTAAACATCTCGTCCTTGTACTCCCAGCTGTGCTCCAGCAGGCACATGAACTGGTCCGCGTTAAAGCGGCCGCAGATGCCCCGGCCGTTCACAAGCCTGGTGTACTGCCTGGCAATGCCGCACAGCAGCCGGTCTCCCGCAGGAATACCGAACACGTCGTTGATCAGCTTAAAATTCTCTATATCGGAGCAGATAATATCATAGCGCCGCTCCGGATACTGGGCCAGAAGCTCCTTGGCCCGGCGGTAAAAAAACTCCTTGCTGTACAGACCGGTCAGGCGGTCGTACTGGAACTGGTTGACCATGGCCGCGGTCTCCCGCAGATTGATAATGCTGGCCACCCGGTGCAGGATCACCTGAGGCTTGTAAGGCTTTGCCACAAAATCGGTGGCCCCGTGGGCCAGGGCGGCCACCTCGTCGGACTCCCCGTCGTTCTGGGTGGTGACGATCACCGGAATGGAAGCGTAGGAGGGCGTGGCTTTCATAATCGACAGAAAGGTGTAGCCGTCCATGACGGGCATCACAAGGTCCAGCAGGATGAGGGATATCTCATCTTTGTGCAGGTCCAGCAGGGAGAGCGCCTCCTCCCCGTTTTCCGCCTCCAGCACCTGATATTTCTCTGCCAGTATGGTGTTCAGCATAGTCCGGTTGATTTCATTGTCCTCAACCACCAATATTGTTTTATAGATCATCTTTTTGTCCCCTTGTCCTGTACTGCCTGCATCAGCGGGCGCCTTCCCGGGCCCATTCTGTCCGGCCATTCCAGAATAATCAAAATAAGTTCCGCATGTGAGCCGATTCCCAACTCTGCCCATATATATACTATTTTATTCTAGCATAGAAGGTATCAATGTGCAACGATTTTAGTCTCTCCCAGGCAGTCCCAACCGCCCCATTTATACGGCTTTTCACAGCAAAAATGGGGGCTGCCGTCAGGCTGTCCCCACTCTTAGTCAATCAAGCAATGGCCTGTGGTCCGTTCGGTCAACACTCCCAAGCCTCATCTCAGGCAGCGCTTCAATTCCTCCACCACCACGCGGATATCCAACGGTTTGACCAGATAGCCCGTCATACCTGCGGCGTAGGCCTTTTTCTTGTCCTCCTCGAAAGCGTTGGCCGTCATTGCCAGGATGGGCACCGTCCTGGCATCCGGCCGGTCCATGGCGCGGATTCTTCTGCACGCTTCCATGCCGTCCATGACCGGCATACGGATGTCCATGAGCACAGCGTGATATGTACCCGGCGCTTGGGCTCCAAAGCGGTCCAGCGCTTCCCTTCCGTCCACGGCGATGTCCACAGCCGCGCCGTTCATTTCCAGAAGCGTCACCGCGATCTCCCGGTTGAGCTCATTGTCCTCCACCAGCAAAAGCCGCGTGCCCGTAAGGTCGGAATCGCACCTCCCCGGCTGCTCCGGGCTGCGCTGGTCCAGCTTGGAAAACGTGTCGTAGATGGCGGATCTAAACAGGGGCTTGGCGATAAAGAAGTCGATGCCCGCCGCCCGGGCCTCCGCCTCGATGCCGCTCCAGTCGTAGGCCGTGATCATGATGATCATGGTGTCCGCGCCCACCAGGCGGCGAATCCGCCTGGCAGTCTCAATGCCGTCGATGCCGGGCATCTTCCAGTCGATCATGGCGATGTCGAACATCCTGTTTTGCTCCAGGCTGCGCTCCACCTCCTCCACCGCCCTGTAGCCGGAGTCCGCCCAGACGGTTCTGGCCCCGATATCCTCCAGAATCACCGCGGTCTGCCTGCCTACCGCCGGATCGTCGTCCACCACCAACACCTCAAAGCCCTTCAGAAGATGCTGCCGTTTCCGCTCCCACTCCCGCTCCTCGTCGTCGGACACCAGCTGGAAGGGAATGATCACAGTGAAGGTGCTGCCCTCGTTCTTTTTGCTCTGCACGCTGATGCTCCCGCCCATGAGCTGCACCAGGTTGTAGACAATGGACAGACCCAGGCCGCTGCCCACGTTGTTGCGCGCGTTTCCCGGGTCCTCCTGCTCAAAGGGCTGGAATATGCGCTGCATAAATTCTTCCGACATGCCGATGCCGTTGTCCCAGACCACGAACTCAAGGTAGGCGAAGCCGTTGACGCGCTTCTCCTCGCGGATATCCACCCCCAGCTTCCCGCCGGAGGGCGTGAATTTCAGGGCATTGGAGAGCAGGTTCATCAGAATCTGCTTCATACGCAGGGAATCGCCGATGTAGTGGCTCTCCAGCGGCTCCCGGTGGCGCATCTCGTACTCCACCTCCTTCTCCAGGGTCTGCGGATAGATGATCTGGTTCACCTCCTCCGCAAAGCCCTTGAAATCAAAGAGCTCGTGGGCGATCTCCATCTTGTCCGTCTCGATCTTGGACATATCCAGGATATCGTTGATCAGGGACAGGAGGTATTTGGACGAGGCGTCGATTTTGCGGAAGCAGTCCTGCACCATCCGCTTATCGTCCACCTTAAGCTGGCCGATGGTGGTCATGCCGATGATCGCGTTCATGGGCGTGCGGATATCGTGGCTCATGCGGGAGAGGAAATCCGATTTAGCCCGGTTGGCCGCGTTGGCGGAGACCAGGGCATCCCGCAGCAGCTGCTCCTGGCGGGCCTGTTCCTGGCGCTGGCCGTCCAGCAGCTTCACCATGTCGATAGCCAGCACGTCGTCGTTAAAGGGGTTCTCCACAGCGATCACATACACGGAAATCCAGTGGTATTGCCCGTCCTCGCCCATCTGCTGCAGCTCCATGTAGATCTCCTGCTCTCCGGCCGCAAAGCGGCGCAGAATCTCCTGGCGCTGAAAGGTGTTCCAGTAATCCTCCTGATAGGAGGGATAGATCATGGGCAGGCTTCTCTCCACCAGATCCGTGTAGGTCCCCTCCCCGGGGATAAGGTAGGAATCCTGCTTATTTACGAACAGGCTGTAGGAATTTTGGGTCAGGTTCAGACTCATAATCAGGGGATAGGCGGTGTAGATCGCGGCCCGCAGGTAGCGGTTCTCCAAAACCCGCTCCTGCTCCTGGGCCTTCTCCAGGCGCATCTGCTCCGTGATGTCCGTAAATACCGCCTGAATCACCTCCTGGCCGTTGCTGTTGACGATCCGGCCCATGACCACATTGATCCAGGCCTCCTGGCCGTCGATTTTCACACAGCGCCTGCGGTAGGAGGTGTTATCCCCGTTTAGGGTCAGCCCGTCGATGGCGGCCAGAATCCGCTCCCGGTCCGCCTCCTCCGCCATCTCAACGGGGCTCGTCACATCCCGGCGGTACGCCTCCTCGGAGTCGTAGCCGTAAAATTTCCAGGTCATGGGGTTTAGGGCCACCACTGTGTGGCCGGGGTCCGTGGTAAACTGGATGATTCCGCAGGGCACGGTGTTGTACAGGCGCTCCAAAAACTGTGCCTGGTGCTCCAGCTCCTGATTCTTGACGCTCAGCGCCGCCTTCAGACGGATAAACTCCTCCCTGCCCGACTCCACGGGGAACAACTCGTCCTCCTTGATTTCCGCGTAGGGCACGGAATTGTGGATATGTACGGTCTCCAGCCCATCTTTCGTCTCCCGGAACACAAAGGTCACCCGCTGCTGCACATTGAGGTAGGTCTCCGACTCCGGCCTGCTGCGCAGCCTGCTCACCCCCTCGCACAGATAGGCGCCTCCGCCCAGGTCCACGGAGTGGTACACCTCGTCGCTCATGTCGCAGGCGATCATGCCGTCCTTTCCGCTCCGGAAGCAGGCCGCAACCGCCTCCCGGCCCTCGGCCTTCTGCATCTCGCCGCTGCCCAGCCAGATAATATCTTCCGCAAATGTGGAGATCATAAACTCCATGTCTGAATCGCAGAAATACGTCGTCAATATTTTCTGAGCAAGTCTCTCAACCTCTGCCAGCGTCACATTACCCAAATTGTTTTACCTCCTCAGTAATCAAACCTAAAAACAGTTGCCCCATTCTGTCCAAAATCTTCCGTAAACCAAGCTGAGGTCAGGCCAATCATTCACCCAAATAAAGGAAAAACCCTTGAACAAGTCAAGGGTTACGGGTTTATCAGCGGAGACGGAGGGATTCGAACCCACCCAAATGAAACCGATAATCCCCACTAAATACGTTGTTCCTTGAAAATACGTTGTTTTTGTCAATCAAATATGACTTATACTCATCAAAAAATATGCCATAAAAACATCTTTTATAGTGTTATGCAACACGAAATACAACACGAATTATGTTACCTACAATCGCATTTGATTATAACACAGCTGGGATACTCGCGCAACCAAACCAGCTATATAAATTTAACTGAGGTTGCGTAAATCAACGGCGGAATACGCCCCGGGCTGCCCCCGGGCGCCGCCTTTTTTATGTTCTAAATCTGCTCGGCCAGATCAACCCGCCAAATTTCCTGCGCCCCATTAGCCCGGGTATGCCAGCAAGCGCCCTCCAGAGGTCCGCCAGGCGTGTTGTCCAGGAAATACCAGTCCCCGGTACCATCATCCGGGTCGCATATACGGCCGTCCCAGCGGTGCCAGCCGGTCATCATGTAGCCGTCACGGTTGAACAGGTACCAGTGATGGTTGATAATGCACCACTGATTCGCAGGGTAGGTGCCATCGGGGCGCTGGTACCAGTAACCAATACCGGTACGGACCCATCCTGCGGCCGGCGCCCAGGTCCGCATAAACACTTCCGGGGTGCCGTAGGTCTGGATCAGCTTGGTGGGCGTGCTTCCCCAATCCGGCAGATACAGATGG
>JAGZSY010000076.1 GCA_018380885.1 Enterocloster asparagiformis | reverse complement strand
CCTGCAGGCCATGCAGGAGATTGTCGGCGGGGACATCGACGCCACATACCCCTATGAGGATCCCGTGGCGCTTATATTTAACAGCAGCGGCAAGTTTGCTGGCCTGCAGCCAAACCGCCTCCTCCGGCTGGAAAACGGGGATCCGTATGATGTTGTGTGCGGCACCTTTTTCCTCGCCGGCCTCGGCGGGGAAACCTTTGTGTCTTTGACGCCGGAACAGCTTCGAAAATATGAATCCCTGTACAGCCGGGAGATGTTGTTCCCACTCCCCAAAAAGAAAGAGAGAAGGAATGAGCATGAAAGATAAGACCATTCTGACAGCGGAGTCCGTCACAGCGGGCCACCCGGACAAGCTGTGCGACACCATAGCGGATACTGTGCTGGACTGCTGCCTGGAACACGACCCCAACGCCCGCGTCGCCTGTGAAGTTCTGGCGACGGCGGGCAAATTTGTGGTGGCCGGCGAGATTAGCGCGCTGACGATCCCGGATATCTCTTCCATCGTGCGCGACACGGTGCGCCGGGCCGGATACAACTGCAGGGACTTTGATGTGGAGGTTCTCATCCACCCCCAAAGCCCGGACATTGCAGACGCTGTCGCAGACAGCGGCCAAGCAGGTGCCGGCGATCAGGGCATCATGTACGGCTACGCCTGCAGTGAAACAGAAAATCTCCTGCCACTGCCGGTAGTGCTGGCCCACCGCCTGACCGCCCTGCTTACCTGTGCGCGGACGATGGGCAGGATCAGCGGCCTGCGGCCGGACGGAAAGGCGCAGGTGTCTGTGGAGTATGTCTTCGGCGCACCCCGGCGGATCTCCGCCATCGTCCTCTCCTGCCAGCATGCGGAGGATAAGGATCTGTCCCAACTGCGGGAGGAACTGCTGGAATTCGTCATCCAGCCAGCCCTCCGCATCTTCCCCGCGGATGAGGACACGGAGATTTTCATCAATCCCTCCGGCCGCTTTGTACTGGGTGGGATCGAGGCGGACACCGGCCTGACCGGCCGCAAACTGATGGTGGACACCTATGGAGGGCTGGCCCCCCACGGCGGCGGCGCGCTGTCCGGCAAGGATGGGACCAAGGTGGACCGCAGCGGCGCCTACATGGCCCGCTGCATCGCCAAGAATATTGTGGCCGCCGGCCTCGCGGAGAAATGCACAGTCGCTCTGGCCTATGCAATCGGGCGGGCCGATCCGGTGGCCGTCGACGTGGATACCCACCTCACCGGTACATACTCGGACAAACTGCTGGAACAGGCGGTCCGCTGTTTCTTTGACCTCACGCCCGCAGGTATGATCCATACCCTGCAGTTGAACCAGCCGATTTTTGCGGACGCCTGCAACTATGGCCACTTTACCAGGGCAAACCTGCCGTGGGAGCAGACCGGTCAGGCCGGAAAGTTTGCGGAGCTGTGTGCGCAGTTGGATCACGGAGATGGTGGCGGCTGAAATATATAGCATCCTGTTCTTTTGGTAAGGACAGCATCGCCACCATCCTGCTGGCGCTCCGCTACGGGGAACCGCTGGATGAGGCGGTGTACTGCGAAGTTATGTTTGACAGCCATATCTCCGGCGAGGTGCCGGAACACCGGGACTTCATCTATGGCACGGCCATCCCCGCACTGGAGCGCATGGGCGTAAAGATCCGCATTCTTCGTGGGCTGCAGACCTATGTGGGGCTGTTCACCGGGCGGATCACCCGCGGGCCGAAAAAGGGCCTGCTCCGCTCCTTTCCCATCTGTGGGCGATGCGCCGTCCAGCGGGACTGCAAACTGAAACCGATTTTACGGTACCAGAGAAGCCTCCCGCCGGACACGGTCCAATACATCGGCATCGCCAGGGATGAGCAGGAGCGGCTGCTCCGGCTGGACGGACGCCGTGTTTCCCTGTTGGACAAGTATGGCTATACGGAACAGGACGCAAAGCAGCTCTGCCGGGAGGCGGGGCTGCTTTCTCCTGTCTATGACTTCACCGACAGGGGCGGCTGCTGGTTCTGCCCCAACGCCAGGCGACGGGAACTCCGCCATCTCTATGACCACCACCCGGATCTGTGGGCCAGGATGCTGGAACTGCAGGCCCTGCCGGGAAAGGTCACTGAGAAGTTTAACCGGACCACGACATTTTCGGAAATTGACGCAGGTTTTCGGCGTGAAGATGAACAACTCAGCCTATGGAAAAACGCCGCATAGCGGTGAAGGGAGGTTTCATGCCAAATCATATCACAAATTTGATCTCATTTGGAGATCAGCCGGAGCAGGTCGCCGCTTTCCATCAAATGCTGCGGGATCTGCGCCAGAAGGATGGTGTTTACGGGAGCATCGATTTTAACAAACTCATCCCTATGCCAAAAGCCTTAGACATTGAATCCGGAACCAGGACAACCAACGGCCTTGACGCATATCGCCGGTTTATAACTGGTGACAAAGCCGGCGCGGAAGCTTTCCAAAAAGAACATCCGGAGGAATGGGCGCTTGGGAAACAGGCGTATGAGAATATTCAGCAGTACGGTTCCCCCACCTGGTACGAGTGGTGTAATAAAAATTGGGGAACCAAATGGAATGCGTATTCCTGTGTGGAACTGGGTAAGGATGATGATACCCTGGAGTTCTTTACTGCCTGGAGCAGCGTCCCGACAATTTTGGAGGCCCTTTCGAGAAAGTACCCGGATCAGACTATCTCCTACTGCTGGGCAGACGAGGACATCGGGAGCAATGTGGGAGAGGCTGTATACAAAAACGGAGAAATGATCGATGCAAACATCCCGGAACCCGGATCCAGAGAGGCGTATGAACTGGCGTCGGATATCATGGGGATCGACCTTGCAGACTTTGACCTCTATCTCTCTGCGGATAAAAGCACCTATGAGTACCATGAGGACCCATCCAAAACAAAACGCACCAAGGATGGGCCGGCGAGATGACATTTTACGAACAGGAACTTCGGAAACTGTTTGCAGACGGCACGGTGATCGGCAGCCCCAAGTTTACAGGCCGGGCCTGTTTGGGAACGCTGGGAAAGGATCTCCGTGCCCGTGTGCAGTTTGTGACATCAGGCCACGCGGACCACTATGACGTCATCAGCGTTACGGTGCTGAACCGCACAGACGGCGTAGTAGATAAGCTCCGCCTCCGGCTGAAGGACGTCCTCGGCGTCAAGCAAGTGCCGGGCAACCCCAACTTCCGTAATGGCGTAGCGCCGCATATCTGGGAAGATAGCGGGAAAGTGGAGTGGTACGCCTTCCGCCCATCCGCGGCGGACTATTCCGCCATGCGGCAGGCTGTGAGCGAGTACCTGGGAGTGTTCCGGGATCGTGTGACGGAGCGCCGGCAGGATGGCCCAAGACTCGTCTACATCTGCGCCCCGCTCCGCGGCGAGGTGGAGAAGAATATCGCCTTCGCCAGAGATAAAGCGCGGGAGGTATTCGCAGCGGGCAACGTGCCCATCTGCCCCCATTTGATGTTTCCGCCCATTGCCGACCCGGAAAACCCGGCACAGGATCAGGCGGCACGGGAGATGGGCCTGCGGTTGGTGGAGTCCTGCCAGCAGGTCAACGTCTACGGCCCCGTCTGGACGGAGGGCATGTGGGCGGAGATCAACCACGCCGAGAGGCTGGGGATCCCTGTCCTGACAGACCAAAAGGAGCTGGGAAAGCCCCCGCGCCGGCGAACCAAGCAAGGGAAGGAGCGATGATGTGATGGTGGACAACATTCCGCCAGAAGAACTGGAGATCGAATTATCAGGCAGGCAGATCGAGCAGTTAGATGCGATTGACAATACCGTTTACCAAACGATCCTCACCTTCCTCAACAAGACGGAAGATGAATTTCCCTGGGATATGCATTATATAGGCGAAGTAGCGGATGCCATCGAAGGAA
>JAGZSY010000034.1 GCA_018380885.1 Enterocloster asparagiformis | reverse complement strand
GGCTTCGGATATCAGAATATACCGCCGGTGGCGCATTTGTCCGGTATAACGGACAAATATAGACAAGTGTCTATTATGTACCCCATTTAGGGGTCGATCTGGATTGAAAACAGGTCGCCAGGGGGGACGCCAAGTGCCAGGGAAAGTGAACACAATGTGCGTATGGTGGGATTGGCTTTTCCATCTTCAATTTGATTGATCTGGGTCTTGCTTACGCCTGAGATTTTGGAGAGTTCCCGATCCGTGAAATTCTTCTGGGTCCGAAGATCATACAGATGGTACTCGATTCGGTACTCTGGTATCAAATTTTCTACCTCCATGCGGTTAGTATTCGCATTCCGCGCGGAAGTATGTGCGAACATATGTTCCAATTTCATTATAGAACATACGTTTGCTTTTTGCAACAGGGGGTTATAATTTTTTACATTTATTTAGGAGGTGCACTTTGAGCATAAAAGGTTCCGGAGGAGAGCTTTTTATAGGAAAACAGAAGGCAACCATCATTACTTTCTGGGGGAATAAAATAGAAATACCCTATGACGATTTAAAGCGCATTGATTACTCATATTTTAAACACGGTGATGGAGGATACATCGAATTTGTTGATATTACTAATCAGGTAAGAAGATTCGAATTTTCAAAAAAAGCCAATTCACCCATTTTTAAAGCCATAACGTTTATTCAAGAAAACAAACCTGTATTAGATTTCGTAGAGCACAATTCAAATGAGTTAAAATTCTACGAAAGAAATTTTTTTATATTATTAATGCTCTTTTGTTGTTTTCCCCTAGGACTATTTTTGATGTGGCACCACAAAAAAAATACCATGTCAAACAGAATATTTTTGACTTTTTTCTTCACCATGATGTGGGGATTCGGTATATATATTCAATATCAAAATGCTGTCACTACAAAAAATGAATTTCAGCAATCTTATGAGAATATAATGCAATCCATATATGACGAAGGTAATCAATTTGTTGAAAGCATTTCTGAATCTGCGGGATACACTGATACTACTCCTGGGACTTTTGATGAATCACGTACTGATAGTAGTGAAGTCTCGGAATACAATGTTGGAGATGTTTTTGAATCCAATGAAATTAAAATCATGTTCATTGATTCAGGTGATTATTCCACAGACAATGAATTTTTACAGCCTGCATCAGGAAATAAATATATTTATGCGGAATTTTCTGTATATAATATCGGTGAATCTGATTATTCGGTTGGCTCTGTATCATTTGATTGCTATGCTGATGATACTCTGTGTTCGCAAGCAATATTAACAGCAGACGATACCATGAGTTCTATCGCGACATTGTCTCCTAACCGGAATATAAAAGGAAAAATCTACTACGAAGTTCCGAAAGACTCAAATAAAATAGAAATTGAATTTGAGACAGATTTCTTATCACAAGATAAAGTATATTTTATTGTAAAATAATAAGAAAAAGCCCCTGCGCTACCAACGCAAGAGCTTTTGAAAATAGGTACTATTGCCCGTTGCACTAACGGGGCGGTATAATACCAGCTTGACATCTGTATTATATCACCCCGCAGTGCACCCGGTCAATGGGTGTATTTTTTGTACTCATTTTTAATACATTTTACAAGGAGGGTGTATAATGGAACTGAAAAAAGATGGATTATATTTTGCGTACCTGCGCAAATCCCGGGAGGATCGGGACGCGGAGCTGCATGGAGAGGGAGAAACACTGGAGCGGCACAGAAAGATGCTGGAGAGCTTGGCTGTCCGGTATAATATAACAGTTTCCACCTGGTATCATGAAATTGTATCTGGAGAGACAATCGCCGCCCGGCCTGAAATGTTGAAAATGCTAGAAGATATTGAGGATATGCGCCCGGACGGAGTCCTGGTAGTGGAATTGGAACGACTAGCCCGCGGTGATACACGGGATCAGGGATTGATCATGGAAACATTCAAGTATGCCGGAACCCGTATCATCACGCCGGTAAAGGTCTACAACCCCAACGACGAATTTGACGAAGAATATGCGGAATTTGGGCTATTTATGAGTCGGAGAGAATATAAGACTATCAACCGGCGCTTGCAGCGCGGGCGTAAAGCTTCCATAAGTGAGGGTAAATGGACTGGGAACAAACCGCCTTACGGGTTCGAGAGGGTAAAAATCCCACATGATAAGGGATTTACACTCCAAGCGATCCCAGAGGAAGCCGAAGTTGTTAAGCTAATCTATAAAATGTATGTGTATGGTACACCTGAAAGCAATAATATTCCAGTAGGCACTTCCACCATCGGGCATATATTAGATGATATGGGGATAAAACCGCCGAACGGATCATACTGGGCAGCATGTACAATTCGACGGATTGTAGAAAATCCTGTTTATATTGGAAAGCTGCAGCATGGATACAGACAGCAGCAGAAAAGGACTGCCAACGGAAAAGTAACCGTCAGCCGCCCTATCAATAAAAACTATGAGTTATATGATGGATTACACGCCCCGATAGTTGACAAAGAGATTTTTGATCTAGCAGGTCAGAAACGGAAGGAGAATTACAAAAAGCCGTTTTTCAATGGAATTAAAAACCCTCTTGCGGGTCTGATATATTGCGCAGAGTGCGGGAAGTCTATGTACCGCCGACCTGCATCCCCTACCTGCCGTGATGATATGATTATGTGTCTTACACGCGGTTGTAAAACGTCAGCTTCCTACTACTATTTAATTGAGGACCGGTTGCTGAAAGCGCTTAATCAATGGCTTAATGAATATAGAGTGCAAGTGGAAGATACCGCAACTGAACTGAATCGAGCACAACTGAACCAGTGTAAATCTCGGTTGACCTCTGTGCAAGAGATAGAAACATCAGCGCAAAAACAACTTGACAAGGCAATGGACCTTTTGGAGAAAGAGGTGTATTCTATTGAGATGTTCCAGCAGCGGGCTACTGCGCTAAATGAAAAAATTGCAATATCCCGTCGGGAGGCTAAAGAACTGCATGGAAAAATCCAAAGCCTAGAAAAACTGACAGCAGATAAGCAAGAAGTAATTTCAAAGTGGGAGCATGTCCTAGCGGAATACCCAAATGTGGATTCGCCTATTGTCAAAAACACGCTTTTAAAAGATATCTTAGAACGCGTCGAATATTCTAAGCCCCATAAGGGGAACCGCATGACCGGAGGGCAAGACAAATTCACGTTAAAAATCTTCCCAAGGTTGTAGTATGCTTCACACGTAGAGAGATTATGTACATACGAGTTGGCCCATCTGGAAATCGTCGCCACCATCGTTCACCAGCTCACCCGCAATTTGACGGCAGAACAGTTAGTGGAACAGGGCTTTGGCCCCTACTACATTGACCACGGAACCGGTATCTGGCCCCAGGCCGCAGGGGGCATCCCCTTCAATGCCTGTGAGTTCCAGTCCAAGGGCGACGTGATCACGGATTTGCACGAGGACATGGCTGCGGAGCAGAAAGCCCGCACCACCTACGACAACATCCTGCGTGTGGTAAAGGACTACGACGTATGCGAGCCCATCAAGTTCCTGCGGGAGCGCGAGGTCGTGCACTACCAGCGGTTCGGCGAGCTGCTGCGGATCACCCAGGACCACCTGGACAGCCGCAACTTCTACGCCTTCAACCCGGAATTTGATATCCGTCAAGATACCTGCAACCAGTAATTAGCCCGTACGCCAAGCGCCGTGCCCCCGTTACCGCAATCTGCGGTCCGGGCGCGCGGCGCCTGGCCTTTACTGGTTCTCTTCCCCCACGTCGGGCGTGTAGACAAAGCTCCGGCCGGCCTCCTCAATCAGAACGGAGTGGGCGGGAATCTCCATATCCCCGTACTGCCAGGGAGATGCGCTGAAATTCGCCACCGCCTTTAAATTCGGTCCATAGCCCGCCATCTGTACCGCTCCGTCCCCGGACAGGCTGGCGAAGTCTGTCATTTCCCGCTCACAAGCCTTTTTGCTGAATTCAGACCACACCGCATTATGGCGTGCGATATCCTCACCGTACCGCTCCCACTCCGCCCGGTCCAGATGGTACAGCGGAGGGACATTGTATAGCACCTCCCGCAGCATACGGTCCGCGGTCGCCCCCTGAATTTTGAAGGTGGACCAGTCCCAATGGTAGCTGGTGATTACGGAATCGTTGTAGACCAGCTTGAACAGCGGGATATCGCAGCGCGGATCGAGAAACACCGTGCGGTACGGCTCTTTCAACGGAACGCGCTTCGAAAAGTGTTCCGGCACTCCACCTCTGGCGTTGTAATATTTCCCCATATAATACGGACTGTCCCGGTTGGCGTTCATGTCCTCGTCCATCCAGGCAAATGATTTTAGCTCGATCCCGTGGGCAAATGCCACCGTGGAGGCGGCGAAGCCGTTTCCGCCCTCCGAGCCGATCACCAGGCCGAAATTGTCCCGGATATAGGCCATCCGTTCCAGCCTGGCCGCCAGGTCCTCCTCCTGGGTCGTGATGTGCTCCGGCGAATAGTCGTCGTAAATCTCCCCAAATGCATCGCAGTCGATAAACCAGGAATTAAACGGAATTTCCGTGTCCATAATTTCCTCCATCCTGCTCTTCACGGCGGGCATGGAGAGCGTGGGGTTCAATTTTCGGCCCACCTGCTTGAAGCCCTTCTGCTTTTCTCCGTCCGCCCCGGCTATGGTGGCGTTTTCATAGAGCGCTGAATCGGAAAATTTTGCGGTAATCCACTGCTCCTTTCCAGGCTCGTGGATGGAGTGGTACGAGTCGTAAGCGCCGATCAGATAGCCCTGCTCCTCCGCCTGACGGACCATTTCCGGTTTTATATACGCCTGCTCCCAGCTGTTTAACCCAATCCACGCCTCCCGGATTCCGGCCGCCTCGAGCTGCGCCAGCAGTTCCGTGGTATCCCCCGCAAGCCAGCTGTCCGCCGGTTGAAATACTTCCGGCATATTTTCCGCCAGCGCGCCCTGGTTCAACCGGATCACACGGTAGGGCGTTTTCTCCCCGCTGTCCAGGATGTCCTGCATTTCTGCGCTGCTGCGGGAAAATACCCCCGGCGTGTAGAAATCCCTTCTCTTTATTACCGAAGTCAGATAGGTACAGATGACATTTTTCTGATACTCCGCCACATAGTCCTGCTTTGCCAGCTCGTCAAATACCGCTTTGGTCTCAGCGCCGTTTTCCGCCTCGGAAAAAAACGAAGTTATGCGCCGCATTTCCGGCGTGTCCAGCGCATTTCGGAAGGCCGGCCAGTTGATATCGTCCGGTGAAACCGCCAGCTCGCCGTGGAGGTAAATGTGGGGAGCCCCATACAATTTCCGGACATCCGGGTTCTTCGCCGCCTTCTGCTGCAGCGTTACAAACTCCCCTTTTTCCTGTGCATATGCCCGGTATATTTTGGCAATCGCGACCGGATCGTTCTCCGCCACATAGACGCGGTAACGATTCGTGCGGTTTTTCGCAATGGCTGGATACTCGTGCTCTGCAGAAAACGCCACGCCGGAATCCCCGAAAAAGACTAAATTGGTACGAAAGGGATTTTCCATAATAAAGAGTACCGCATAATCGCCGTAGACAGACGCCCAAAAGGGCATGGACAGGGATTCGTTCACCGCCAGCTCCCGCCCGTTTAGGTAGGCGTTCCACTCCTCCTGGCCTGCGATCACCCGCTTTCCCTCTCCTAAAGGAATGTAATAGAGATCGGCGGAAATGTCCGGCCATCGAAACGACTGGTCCTCCCCTGTCTCCGCATCAATCTCCACACTTAAATAGCCGTCGGCCGGACTTACCGCCACCCGGATTTTTTCATCCGGGTAACGCCAAATCATGCCCTCCTCACCGGTTTTCACCACCTCTACGCTCCGCCGGGACGAGGCCGCTGCCGGAAGCGCCTGGCCGTCCACGTAAAGTGTCAATGAAAAATTCTCCGGGTCTACCTTGTAGTCAAACTCCATCCCCCTGGCCCGCACGTTTCCCCCCTGTTTCCCGGCGTTCTCCTCCTTCGGCCTCCCGCCGCGATCCGTCCTCTCCCCTTCCATTCCCCCCTGCGTTATCTCCACCGCCTGTCTCTCCCCCGGCCCGCTCCTTCCCTCACAGCCCGCAAGAGCCATTGCGGCAAGTGACAGGCAGCAGCCGATTGCAATCTGTTTTGTCAGTCTCATGGTAATCTCCTTTTTGTTTCTGTTCTGCCAGCGTGTCCGTAATATCCACGCCCGGCCCACAGTATATCGGTCCGATGTGACATTCATGTGACAAAAACGCATATCCAAGCCCCAAAGGAACCCGGATATGCGTCTCCCATCCAGTCTCTATCCATTTTCAGAACACGATCTCAAACCAGACACGCCGTCCATCCCGGCCGCAGTCCATCTCATAGCCGCAGCGCTCCGCGATCCTTCTCACCGTCGGCAGGCCAAGCCCCGTCCCGGACAGCGCCTTGTTGCGGGAGCTTTCGCCCACGTAAAACGGCTCCCAGATTCGCTCCAAGTCCATTTCCCCCTGAACCTCGTTGGATATTCGAAAATGATACCGGCCCGCGGTCTGCCGCAGGGAAATCTCCACTGCGCCTCCGGCGGCGTATTTGAACGCGTTGGACAGCAGATTGGAAAACAACGCCCCGATCAGTTCACTGTTTCCGTCCATAACCGCGCGCTCCGCTATGTTGGAATTTATTTCCAGTTTCCGGTCCCCCACAAGAATCCGCTGCTCTGTGATCTGCCGCCTCAGAAGTTCATCCAGCGCCACAGTCTCCTGCGGATACTCCCTCTGCCCAATTCTCGACAGGCCCAGAAGATTTTCCACCATCGCAGTCATCTCGCCGTTTTGCCGGATGATCGTGTCCAGAAAGGTACCGTCGTCCAACTGGTCGCGGATTCCCTCCGCGTACATTCCCACCAGGGCGATGGGCGTTTTCAGGTCGTGGGCTACGTTGTCCAGCAGCTCTTCCATCTGCCGGTTCTTTTCCAGCAGCAGCTTCTGGTACTCCTGTATGTCGCAGCTCATCCGGTTCATGCTGTCCGCCACGATTTCCAGCTCGTCCCTCGTCTTGACCTCCAATTCTCCGTACTCCCGCCGGGCGATCTGCCGGGCAAATTCCTCCATCCGGCGCAGCGGGCTGGTGATATGCCGGACCAGTCCCCAGATTACCGCCACGGCCAGGGACAGGGAGAGGGCGTACAAAAGCAGGCTGAACCAGTTTACCAGCCGCACAAAATCCGCCGCATCCGGGACAATCGCCGCAATGGCGTACAGATTTCCGTCCACGGGAAGGTACTCCACCAGAATACCGTAATTCAGCTTGTCCTGCCGGTAGAGGCGGAATTTCCGACCGTTTTCAAGTGCCGAAATGTAATCCTGGTCCCAGAGCCAAAACTTCTGAAATCCCAGCCCCTTATCCCGGAATTTCCCGCGGAGCTCCTCGCTCAGGCCGTCGTAGTCGCCGGCGCCCGCCGCGTACACCACCAGCACCTTCTCCGCCTCCTCCAGCGCTTCCGCCGCCTCGTCCGGCGTTTTCCCCTGCCTTACCAGCGCTTCCAGCCGTACGCCGGCTTTCTGCACATACTCCGTCTGGCGATGCCGATAATACCGTTCCACCACGCGGGCGTTGACAAAAAGGGACAGGGACAGTGTGAGCGCCAGGATGAACACCACGCCGCCGATAAATTTTGCGGACAGGCGGCAAAATGGCCGGCTTTGGGGACGGCCGGTCCCCCGTTCTCCCCTGCTCCTACTCATGAGGCGCCTCCATCACGTAGCCCATCCCGATCCTGGTTCTGATATACTCCGCGCCGATTTTTTTGCGCAGGCGGCGGACATGGGTGTCCACTGTCCGGATATCTCCCTGAAAATCCATGCCCCACACCCGGTCCAGCAGCAGCTCCCTGGACAGGACGATCCGCTGGTTGCCCATAAAATATTTCAACAGCTCATATTCGGTCCTGGTCAGCTCCAGCTTCCTTTCCCCTTCCCCAACCTCCCCTGTGGCCGGTTTCAGCGTCAGGCTTCCGCAGCGCAGCACCCCCTGCGCATTGCAGAGCTTTCTGACGCGCAGAAGCAGCACCTGCATGTCAAAGGGCTTTCGCAGGTAATCGTCCGCGCCGCAGGACAACCCGGCGATCTCATCCTCGTTCTGTCCCTTTGCGGTCAGCATCAGTATTTTAACAGGTATCCTGAGCCGCCGTATCTCCCGGCAGGCGCTCAAGCCGTCCTTTACCGGCATCATCCAGTCCAGCAGCACCAGGTCCACGGGCCGCCGCGCCAAAAATTCCACTGCGGCCGCTCCGTCCGCCACAGTCTCCACGTGATAGCCCTCCCTCCTGAGGTAGAGCGCCAAAATTTTCTGCATATCCAAATCGTCTTCCGCAATCAGCAAATTCATAAAAACAGCCTCCTCCCCACAGCATGCAGGGCCCGCCTGCCACCCGCATGTGGGCCTGCCGTCTGCACGTGGCCCTACCGCCTGCACGTGGACCCGCCGCCTGCACGTGGGCCTTCCGCCTGCATGTGGGCCTTCCACCCGCACATGGGCCCACCGTCCGCACGTGGCCCTGCCGCCTGCACGTGGACCCGCCTCCTGCACGTGGGCCTTCTGCCTGCATGTGGGCCTGCCACCCGCACATGGGCCACCGTCCACACGTGGCCCTGCCGCCTGCACGTGGACCCGCCGCCTGCACGTGGGCTTCTGCCTGCATGTGGGCCTGCCACCTGCACGTGGCCCTGCCGCCTGCACGTGGACCCGCCGCCTGCACGTGGCCCTGCCGCCTGCATGTGGGCCTTCCACCCGCACATGGGCCCACCGTCCGCACGTGGCCCTGCCGCCTGCACGTGGCCCTGCCGCCTGCATGTGGGCCTGCCACCCGCACATGGGCCCACCGTCCGCACGTGGACCTGCCGCCTGCACGTGGACCCGCCTCCTGCACGTGGCCCTGCCGCCTGCACGTGGGCCTGCCACCCGCACATGGGCCCACCGTCCGCACGTGGCCCTGCCGCCTGTTCCGGGATTCAATCCATCCGTTTTCTCATTCCTGCGCCGCTCTGCCGCGCACAGGGAATATATGGACTATAAATGCCCGCGGCGGTTTTGTCAAGCCGGGCGGCCGGAACAACTCCGCCCCGCCGCCCCTTTACAGCAAAAAACCACTCCCCCTCGCTCCCTTTTCACTGCAAAAAACCCCTCCGCCCCTCGCTCCCTTTTCACTGCAAAAAACCCCTCCGCCCCTCGCTCCCTTTTCACTGCAAAAAACCCCTCCGCCCCTCGCTCCCTTTTCACTGCCAAAAAACCCTCCTCCCCTCGCTCCCTTTCCACCTCCAAAACCCCCTCCGCCCACCACCACCTCTCCACCACAAAAAAACAACGCGGCTCCGATCCCCAGGACCGAAGCCGCGCTCTGCGCTCATTTTTCTGTATAAATCTGCCGGATCAGCGGCTTTGCCTCTGTCAGCAGCACATTTCCTCGTTGCTGTACAGCACAAGCCCGCCGTCCACAACGGCCTTGGCCGCGGTCTCGCCGTCCGACGCCTTCACGATCATGGCGCGGCGGTTGGAGCTGGCCAGCGCGTACATATACTCGATATTCAGGCCCTGGCTGCAGAGGATGTGGGTCATCTTGTGCAGCTCGCCCACCTTGTCCTCCAGCTTCACGGCCAGCACGTCGGTCAGCATGGCGGAGAATCCCTCTTCCCGCAGAGATTTCTTGGCCTGCTCGGGGTCGGAGACCACCATGCGCAGCATGCCGTACTCCGTGGTGTCCGCCATGCTCAAAGACAGGATATTGATGTTCTGCTCTCTCAGCACATCTGTCACCTGCTCCAGCCTGCCCTCCCGGTTCTCTATAAACACAGATAATTGCTTTACAAACATAGCTTTTCCTCTCTTTCTCAGACGGTTTTAATCCAGCTTGCGCTTGTCAATCACATGGACGGACTTGCCCATGCTGCGCTCCAGCCCCTTGGGCTCCACCAGCTTCACCTTGGCGGCCAGGCCGATGGCCTGCTGCAGGGTGTATTCGATCTGCTTGGTGAGGTTTTCCAGCGCGCGAATCTCGTCGGAGAAGAAGCGCTCCTCCACCTCCACGTGCACCTCCAGGGTGTCCAGGTTGTTGACCCGGTCCACGATCATCAGGTAGTGCGGGGTGGTGCCGCCCATCTCAAGCAGCGCGGACTCGATCTGGGACGGGAACACGTTCACGCCGCGGATAATCAGCATGTCGTCGGTTCTGCCCTTGAAGCGGGCGATGCGCGCCGTGGTTCTGCCGCACTCGCAGGTCGTGTGGTCCAGGCTGGTCAGATCCTTGGTGCGGTAGCGGATCAGCGGAATCCCTTCCTTGGTCAGCGTGGAGAACACCAGCTCGCCGGTGACGCCGTCGCCCACAGGCTTTAAGGTCTCCGGGTCCACGATCTCGGGCAGGAAATGATCCTCGTGCACGTGAAGCCCCCGGTGCAGGTCGCAGTCCGTGGCCACGCCGGGTCCCATGATCTCGCTGAGTCCGTAGATATCGTGGGCTTCGATGCCCAACTTCTCCTCGATCTTCTGCCGCATCTTCTCAGTCCACGGCTCCGCGCCGTTTAGGGAGGCCTTCAGCTTGATCTGGTCCCGGACGCCCATCTCCTCGATGGTCTCCGCAATGTGCAGCAGATAGGAGGGCGTGCACATGATGCCCGTCACCCCGAAGTCGATCATCATATTGATCAGCTTCTTGGTATTTCCGGTGGACATGGGCACGACCGTGGCGCCCATTTTCTCCGCTCCGTAATGAGCACCCAGGCCCCCGGTGAACAGGCCGTAGCCGTAGGCCACCTGGATGATGTCGTTTCTGCCCAGCCCGGCCATGGTGATGCAGCGGGCCACGCACTCGCTCCACACGTCGATATCCCGGCGGGTATAACCCACCACGGTGGGCTTTCCGGTGGTGCCGCTGGAGGCGTGGATTCGCACGATCTGCGAGTTAGGCACCGCAAACAGGCCGAAGGGATACGTGTCCCTCAGGTCGTCCTTGGTGGTAAAGGGCAGCTTATCCAGGTCCTCAATCCCCCTGATATCTCCCGGCTCCAGGCCCACAGCCTGCATCTTCTTGCGGTAAAACTCCACGTTGTGGTACACCCGGTCCACCAGCTTTACCAGCCGCGCGCTTTGCAGGTTGGTCATCTCATCCCTGCTCATGCACTCTTTCGTCTCATTCCATATCATGTCCGTATCCTCTCCCATCATAGCCGGATCGGGAAAATGCCCTCCTCCGGCCTTTTTGCTTCAAAACGCAGCGGGCGCGGGATTTGACGGAAGGGGAGCCTACCGCCTTTGCGGCCTGATTTTCCGGCCTGCTCCCCTTCGCCTTTCCGCCCCTTTCATTCAACCTTACAGCGCGTACCCCGCCTCAAAGGCCTTCTTGTTCACCTCAATGGTCTTGGGCGGCACCGTGGTCTCGATCACGGAAATCCAGTCCTCCTTGGCAAAGCCCATGTGCTTGGCAGCTGCGCCCAGCACGATCACGTTGAACGCCTTGGGCGCTCCCATCTTCTTCGCCTCTTTGGTGGCCTCCACCACAATGGTGTCCCGCCGCTCCTTCAGGGATTCCAGAATGCCGTCCGGGTAGGACGCCACGCCGGTCACCACCGTGATCGGGTCGATCCGCCAGTCGTTGACGATGACCACCCCGTCCTTTTTCAGGAAATGCAGGTAGCGCAGCGCTTCTAAGCGCTCAAAGGCGATCAGCACGTCCGCCTGCCCTTCCTCCACGATGGGCTCGGCCACGGACTCGCCGTAGCGCACAAAGGTCACCACGCTGCCGCCTCTCTGGGCCATGCCGTGAACCTCGGAGAGCTTCACGTCATATCCGGCCCGGATGGCCAGCTTGCCCAGAATGCGGCTGGTCAGCAGGGTTCCCTGTCCGCCCACGCCCACGATCATAATATTTTTCGTCGCCATCTTCTCGCTCATCTCACTCACCCGCCTTTACCGTCTCAATCGCGTCGAACTTGCAGAGCTGTCTGCACAGCCCGCAGCCGTTGCACATGGTCTCATCTATGGAAATGGTGCCGTCCTCATTTTTCGTCAGAGCCGGGCAGCCGGGGCGCAGGCACGCGCCGCACTTTTTACACTGATCCGGCAGAGCCCTGCATTTGTTCGGGAACTTCACTCCCTTTAACAGCGCGCAGGGCGACTTGGTGATGATCACGGAAACGCCGTCGTTTGCCGTCTCCCGCTTGAACGCTTCCTCCAGGCCGGGCAGGTCGAAGGCGTTTATCTCGCACACGTGCTCGATTCCCAGAGATTTACAGAGATTGAAAATGTTGATGGCCGGCACGGTCTGGCCCTTTAAGGTCTTGCCCGTGGCCGCATGGTCCTGATGGCCCGTCATGCCCGTGGTGGAATTGTCCAGGATCACCACGGTTCCGTTCGCCTGGTTGTAAACCATGTTCATCAGGGAATTGATTCCCGTGTGCATGAAGGTGGAGTCGCCGATCACAGCCACCCAGTTGCGGATGAAGTCTCTGCCCATGGCCTTCTCCATGCCGTGCAGGGTGCTGATGCTGGCACCCATGCAGATGGTGGTGTCAATGACGCTAAGAGGCGCCACCGCGCCCAGGGTGTAGCAGCCGATATCGCCCGTGGCGTGGATTTTCAGCTTGTTGAGCACGGAGAATACGCTCCTGTGGGGACATCCCGGACAGAGAATGGGAGGACGCGCCGGAACCTGCGCTGCGGCGTCCCCGTCCAGCTTCTGGCCCAGAACGCGCTGACGGATCATGTTGGCGCTGTACTCGCCCTGTACGGTGAAAATCTCCTTGCCCACAGCCTTTAGGATTCCCCAGGACTTCACCTGCTCCTCGATCACCGGCTCCAGCTCCTCGAATATGTAAAGCCGGTCCACCTTGGCAGCGAACTCCTCAATCAGCCTGCGGGGCAGGGGATTCACGATACCCAGCTTTAAAACGGACGCCTGGGGCATAGCCTCCTTGACGTACTGGTATGCGATTCCGCTGGTGATAAAGCCCACGGACAGATCATTGTACTCCACCTTGTTCACCGGGAAAGCGCAGGCGTCCTCGGCCATCTGCTTCATCCTGGCTTCCACCACCAGGTGGCGCTTGATGGCATTTCCGGGCATCATCACGTACTTGGCCATATCCCGCTCATAGGGGATGTCAAAGGGCTCGGTGCGCTCCTCCAGCTCCACCAGCCCCTGGGAATGGGACAGGCGGGTAGTGCTGCGCACGATCACCGGCGTGTCGTATTTTTCGCTCAGATCAAAGGCGTACTTTGTAAATTCCTTTGCCTCCGCGCTGTCCGACGGCTCCAGCACCGGCAGCATGGCCGCCCGGGCCACCATGCGGGTGTCCTGCTCGTTCTGGGAGCTGTACATGCCGGGATCGTCCGCCGCGATCACCACCATGCCACCACGAACGCCCGCGTAAGCCGCGGTGTACAGCGGATCGGCCGCCACGTTGACGCCCACGTGCTTCATACAGCACATGGAGCGCACGCCCGCGATGGACGCGCCGATGGCGACCTCCGTGGCTACCTTCTCATTGGGAGCCCACTCGGCGTAAACCTCCTCGTATTGGACCAGGCTCTCGCTCATTTCCGTACTGGGTGTGCCGGGATAGGCGGAGCTTACCTTGACTCCCGCCTCGTAGGCGCCCCTTGCAATGGCTTCATTGCCCAGTAAAATTTTTTTCTCAGACACGTTGATACCTTCCTTTCCTTTATCGCGCCCGTCCCCCGGTAAACCGGCGGCCGGGTTTGTCTCTCATCACAATTTTTCCGGATCGTTCCGCAGATCGGTGACGCGCTTGGCCTTGCCCTCGAAGCGCTGCAGCGTGTTGGGCGACACCAGCTGAATCTTGGCGTCCAGTCCCAGCATCATGCGCATCTTCTCCCGCAGGCTGTTGTCTAAGCGCTCCAGAGCCGCGTAGGAGTCCATCATGGCCTCGGCCTCCACCTCCACCTTGATGGTCAAAAGATCGCTGTGGTTCTTGCGGTCCAGCACGATCTCGTAGTTGGGCCCGATGCCCTCGGTGTTGATCAGCACCTCCTCGATCTGGCTTGGGAACACGTTGACGCCGCGAATCTTTAACATGTCGTCGGTGCGGCCCGACAGGTTCTCCATGCGCACCGTGGTGCGGCCGCAGGCGCAGGGCTCGTACATCAGCCGGGTGATGTCGCGGGTCCGGTAGCGGATCAGCGGCAGCGCCTCCTTGGTCAGGCAGGTGATCACCAGCTCGCCCTTCTCTCCGGGCGCAAGCACCTCACCCGTCTTGGGATCGATGACCTCCGCGAGGAAATGGTCCTCGTTCACATGCATGCCGTTGAGCTCAAGACATTCCCCGGAAACGCCGGGCCCCATCAGCTCGCTCATGCCGTAGTTCTGGGTCAGGTTCACATCGCTGCCCCACACCTTGTAAAGCTCGCTGCGCATGGCCTCGGTCATCAGCTCGCTGCCCAAGAGCAGCGTATGTATTTTCAGATCCTTCTTCGGGTCCAGGCCGATCTCCTTTGCCACCTCCGCGATGCGCATGGCGTAGGAGGGCGTGGCCACCAGCAGGGTGGACTCAAAATCCTTCATATACATCAGCTGCTTCTGGGTATTGCCCGTGGAGGAAGGAACGATGGCGGCCCCCACCTTCTCCAGGCCGTTGTGCAGTCCCAGCGCGCCCGTGAACATGCCGTAGCCGAAACAGATTTGCGCCACGTCGTCCTCCGTGGCCCCGCCGGCCACCGCCAGGCGCGCCACGCACTCCTTCCAAACCTCCAGGTCCTCCGACGTGTAGCCCACCACCGTGGGTTTGCCGGTGGTTCCGCTGGAGGCGTGGATGCGCCGCAGCTGCTTTTTCGGCACCGCAAACAGGCCGTAGGGATAATTGTCCCGCATATCCTGCTTTGTGGTAAACGGCAGGTTTTTCAGATCCCCAAGGCTCTTCACATCCTCCGGCTTCACGCCGGCCGCGTCCATCTTCGCACGGTACGCCGGCACACGCTCGTAAACCCGCTTCACCGTATCCTTCAGGCGCTCAAGCTGAACCGCCTCAATTTCTTTCCGGGACATTGTCTCTTCTTTTGCCCAAATCATGACTGACCTCCTAAATTCCGGAGCCCCTGTCCGGCGCTCCTTGTCAGCAAGACATTAAAATTATAACATTCTTTCCTGCGTTTGTCTGCTGCTTTTGTGCAATTATACCCTGACTCCAGCCGCAGGCTGATGACAAGTGATATATTTCCTCAATTAAAACACATTCTACGGCAGTTTTATGGGGATGTCAACCTCTTTTACTTTATTTCTTTAAAGCGTTGGCGCTTTTACGTGAAAATGCGCACGGAGTGTGGAAAAACGCAGGAAAAAGCCCTGTTCCTCATCGCGTCCGCGGAGAAACAGGGCTGCCCACCGTCGTTATTCTCTTCAAAGCTCCAGCATTTTTAGTGCGTAGATAATAAAGTCATTGCGTTTTTTCTCCAGCGCTTTCATGTCCTTGCGGCTCCAGTCGTAAAATCCTTTCCCGCTCTTGTACCCAAGCTCTCCCTTCTGCACCAGATTCCGGAACGTATCATTGGCCTCTGCCCGCCCGCTGATTCCCGGGAGCACCGTGTCCTGAACCTTCAGGCACAGGTCCACTCCCACTCCGTCCACGTGTTCCAACGGCCCCCAGACCGGGAAGCGGATTCCCATTCCCATCTTTACCGCCATATCCACATCCTCAGGGTCTGCAAGCCCCATCTCTACAATATTAGAGGCCTCCCGGATTACGGCCTGCAAAATGCGGTTTGCCAGCTGTCCCGGCAGGTCTTTCCTGACAATCACCGGCGCCTTCCCCCAGCGCTTCAGCTCCTCCTTCACCTGCTGCGCAAGCTCAGGGTCCGTTTTCTCCCACATGACAATTTCCACCAACGGCACCAGATGGGCGGGAAACCAGAAATGCGCGGTGGCGGTGCGCTCCGGATAGCAGGCCGCGTCCGCCGCGATTTCTGTGATCCTGAGGCCCGACGTATTGCTCAAGATCGGCACGGACGGCGGCACAACCGCGTCCAACCGGGCGAACAGCTTCCGCTTTGCCGAAAGGTCCTCCACAATGGCTTCAATCACCATTTGGCAGCCGTCCACAGCTTGCTCCAAATTATCCTGGGGGATCAGCCGCTCCCCTGCCTCGCGGGCCGCCTGTTCGCTGCAAAGTCCGTTTTCGCACAGCTCCCCGATGCACGCTCTCGCCTGTTCGCATCCCTGCCGCGCGCGCTCCGGATTTAAATCCACCAGACACGTCCGGTTTCCGGCCAGCGCGCTTCTGGCGGCGATTCCGCTGCCCATCATCCCGCTGCCCACAATCACTACCTTCATCGCAATCCCTCCGTCAATCGTTATGAAAAATTTCTTCCATCTCGGTCCATGCCCTGCCCTCAAAATCCGGCAGGGGCACAACGCATTCGCGGCATAGCGCCCACCATCTCTGCATAACCGGATTTCTTCCCATCGCCTCCATATCCGCGGCAAAATCTTCCCCGGTATATTCCAGATATTGGAACAGATAATTGCCCGCGCAGTATACGGAATGCCTGGTATGATGGCGGCGGGTCATCTCCTCCAGCACCTCAGGCCATGGCGCCCTGTGCAGCGAACAATACTGCTCTTTTTTCTCAGGCCTCAGATAGGCCGCCGTCGCTCTTCGTATCATATCATACCGCCTTTCTCCTGTCAGCCAGATGGCGATCCAGGCTTTGTATAGCCTCTGCATAGATATAAGTTCCCTCTAACAAATCGGAAATGGATACCGCTTCGTCCGCCTGGTGGGCCCGCCCCCGCCCTTCCGGAAACGGGATCTCTTTGCGGAATTCATTGCCGAAAATTACGGCGTTTCCCAATTCCTTCGCATAGGTGCCGCCGGGATGCACATACAGGTCCGCAGGACTTCCCGTACATTCCCGGTAAACCTTTCGCAGCAATTCAATTTCCGGACGGTCCGGCGGCAGATAGTACGGATCATTCCATCCAAATTCTTCCATTTCCCAGAAGGCGCACCCGCCCAGCCGCGCTTTTACGCGTTCCTCCAGTTCGTCCCCCGCGACAGATACGGGAAACCTGATATTGCAATCCGCCTGCAAGCGTCCGCCTTCGCTGCCAAGATACACCGCCACGCAGGTCAAATCTCCCGAGCGCTCATCTCTTGCAGAAATTCCCATACCATTGCCGTCATAGCCTTCAATCAGCCGGGCCAGCTCCTGCATGGCCGCCCTGTCCCCGCAGTCCAGGTGCGCAAGGCGGCCCAGAGCATCCGCCAACACCCAGACCGCGTTCACCGATCCCTGCGGCATCGCCGTATGGGCGCTTACCCCTTCCGCGCAGAGCTGGTACCCATCCTCCACCGCCCGGTACGAGAGCCGCCCGTTGGCGCGGCAGAGGGATTCCAGCTCCTCCTGCAATTTTTCATTGTCCGGAAGCGTGCATGATGCCCGGGAGGGCACGGCTCCCGCCGTTTTTCCGCCTCCCTCCAGGTCTTTAATCTCCCGCAAAGCTCCCTTCATTCCCATCCGCATAACGCCCCGGCCCTTCTGCCCTACGCCCACGGCAAAAAACGCATCCGGAACCAGGGAAAAATCAGGCAGGCCGTACCGCGCTTCCAGCAGCCTTATGTCCTCCATTCCCGTCTCTTCATTTCCTCCCAGGAAAAGGCGCACCTTTCCCTCCGGCGTGAAACCGCATTCCCGGAGCGCCCGCAGCGCCCATATAGCCATCACCGCGCCGCCCTTGTCATCGCTGACGCCACGGCCGACCAGAAAATCCCCCTGGAGAACGGGCTCAAACGGCGGGGCCGACCAGCCGCCCTCCGCGGAGACGACGTCCAAATGGGGCGCTATCCCCAGAATAGAATCCCCGTCGCCCCAATCGCAGATCGCAAAAGCGCCGTCCGGTTCCACCCCGGCGGAAAATCCCGCCTCCCGGAGAATGCCGCAGGCAGCCTCCAAAACGCTGCGGACCGCCCTGCCATACCTGGCTTCCGGCAGGCTCCCGCTCCTCAGGCTTTGTATCTTCACAAGCCTGACCAAATCCTCCACCATATCCTCCCTGTGCGACAAAAGAAATGTTCTCACACCATCCGCTGCTTGCTCACCCATATCATTTTACTCCTTTTATAGTTGATTCACCTGTTTTACGCAGTGGCAGGCCACAAAATGACCCGGCAAAATCTCCTGCGCCTGGGGCTGCTTCCGGCGGCATACTTCCTCCGCATACGGGCATCGCGGCGCGAATCTGCAGCCCGGCTTCGGATCGATGGGAGAGGTAAGCTCGCCGGTCAGCAGCTCCCGGTCCTGTCTGGCTCCCAGCTTCGGGATGGGGATTGCCGACAGAAGCCCTTTGGTATAGGGATGCAGCGGCCGCAAAAACAGCTCCTTTGCGTTTGCCCGCTCGGCGATGCACCCCAGATACATGACCATAATCTCATCTGAAATATGCTTCACCACAGACAGGTTGTGGGTAATAAATATGTAGGTAAGCTTTTTTTCAGCCTGCAAATCCTGAAGCAGGTTGAGAATCTGCGCCTGGATCGACACGTCCAGGGCCGATACCGGTTCGTCGCAGACCACAAATTCAGGGTCTAAGGCCAGGGCCCGGGCAATGCCGATCCGCTGCCGTCTCCCCCCGTCCATCTCATGTGGATAAGAATAGCGGAGGCGCTCCGCAAGCCCCACCGTTTCCATGAGCTCGGAGACCTTGTCCTCCCGCTCGCGGCGCGTTTTCCCCATGTGGTGGACCTTGAGCGGTTCCTCAATAATCTCATTCACGCACATTCTGGGGTCCAAAGAGGACAGAGGGTCCTGAAATATGATCTGCATCTTTTTGCGCAGCTGCACCCGCTCCTGCCTGCCCGCGTTGGTGATGTCCGCTCCCTTGAAAAGGATTTTCCCCTCCGTGGCTTCCTGCAGCCCCAGAATCACGCGGCCCAGAGTCGATTTTCCACAGCCGGATTCGCCCACCACTCCCAGCGTTTTTCCCTTTTCCAGGCGGAAGCTGATATCGTCCACCGCGTGAAGCCAGCCCGAGCCTGTCCTGAAATATTTTTTCAAATGCTCAACTTCCAGCAGATTATCCATTCGCCCTCTCCTTTCCTGCCAGCAGACAGCGGACCGTATGCCCATTTTCCAGCTCAATCATCTCCGGATGGACCCTTTTGCACCTTTCCTCTGCCAGCGGGCAGCGGTCGCAGAATTTGCACCCCGGCGGAAGCTCCGCCGGATCGGGCATCATGCCGGGAATCGGCTGCAGGCGCTCCACATCCTCGTCCAGACTGGGAATCGAGGCAAACAGCCCCTTGGTATAAGGGTGGGCCGTATGTTCAAATATGTGCTCCGCGGTGCCGCACTCAATAATCTCCCCTGCGTACATGATCGCCACCTTATCGCACACCTCCGCCACGACCCCCAGATCGTGGGTGATCAAGAGGAGGGAGGTGGCGAATTGCCGCTGCAGGTTCTTCATAAGCTTCAGCACCTGCGCCTGAATCGTCACATCCAGCGCCGTGGTGGGTTCGTCCGCGATCAGCAGCTGGGGATTGCAGGCCAGCGCGATGGCGATCACAATGCGCTGCTTCATCCCCCCGGAGAACTGGTGGGGATACTCCCTCATGCGCTCTGCCGGAATCCCTACCAGCTCCATCATCCTGGCCGCTCCCTCCTCGGCCTTGGCGTGCGAACATTTTTGGTGAAGCTTGATCACCTCGGCGATCTGCTCGCACACGGTCAGGACCGGGTTAAGCGCGGTCATGGGATCTTGGAAAATCATCGAAATCTGATTTCCCCGGATGCTCTGCAGCTCCCGCACCGGTTTTTTCAGCAAATCCTCGCCCTGGAAAAAGATTTCTCCCTCCGTAATTTTTCCCGGGGGATGAGGGATCAGGTTCAGGATTCCCAGAGCGGTGGTGGTCTTTCCCGCCCCAGTCTCCCCCACAAGTCCCAGGGTCTCCCCCCGCTCGATTGTCAAATTCACTCCGTTTACCGCCCGCGCCGTACTCCCGTCGCTGTCGAATTGAATATGCAGGTTCCGGATGTCTAATATATGTTCCATGAGTTCCTCCTTGTCACTGCTTCAGCCGCGGGTCAAGGGCATCCCTGAGGCCGTCGCCCAGCATATTGAACGCAATCAGCGTAATCATAATTGCCAGGCCTGGAAATACAACGATTGGATAAAATTCCCGCATATACTGACGCCCTGCCGAGATCATAGAGCCCCACTCCGGCGTGGGCGGCTGCACTCCCAGCCCCAAAAACGTCAGGCTGGATACGATCAAAATATTGTCTGCCAGCCGCAGGGTGAAGATCACCAGCATGGAGGCAAAGGAATTGGGAAGCACATGTCTCCAGATAATATGGCTGTTTCCTGCTCCAATCGCCAGTCCGGCCTCCACGTATTCCTGATCCTTCACCGAGAGCACGGCAGAGCGCGTGACTCTGGCGAACAGCGGAATTGAACCGACTCCGATGGCGATTGTCGTATTGACAATTCCGGTTCCCAGAGCCGAGGATACCGCGATCGCCAAAAGCATTGACGGGATGGCCATCAGAATGTCCATGATCCGCATAACCACGCTCTCGTACACTCCCCCGAAATACCCCGCCGTCGCGCCCATCGCCCCTCCGGCCACAAGGCCGATCATCACGGCGAACAGCGCGACAAACAGCGAAATTCTCCCGCCATAAAGCACCCTGGTAAAAATATCCCGCCCTAAATTGTCCGTGCCGAATAAGTGCTGGAGGCTCGGCATCTGGAAGGCCATGGCTAAATTTTGTTTATCGTAGGCATACGGCGTAAGAAAATTTGCAAAGATCACACCGGCCAGCAGCACACACACGACCACAAGCCCTGCCACCGCCATTTTGTTTCTGCGAAGCCGCTTCCATATTATAATAATCTGGCTCTGTTTTCTTTTTGCTCTTCTCGGCTCCATGGTTCAGACCTCCCCCTCGCCGCCTGCCGCTGCTTTTACCGGCCCGCGTTTTTTTGACGACATGTACTGCGATTTGATCCTGGGATCAATGTAGGCGTAAATCAAATCCACCAAAAGGTTAATCAGCGAATACACAATGGCGATAAACACAACTCCGCCTTGAATCATGGCATAATCGCGGCTCTTGATCGCGCTTACCATTAAGCTTCCAAGCCCCGGTATGGTGAATACGGATTCCACTACCATGGCGCCGCTGAGGCTCTGCCCCAGCTGTGCGCCAATTACCGTAATGACAGGGATCAATGCGTTTTTCAGTGCATGCTTGGACACGACTATGGCGTCCCCCATTCCCTTCGCCCTGGCTGTGCGTATGTAGTCCTGCCGGATCACCTCCAGCATATTCGACCGCGTCATCCTCGTGATGGTGGCCACCGGGTAAATCCCAATCGCAATGGTCGGCATAATCCAGTGCAGCGGCGACGAAAAGCCGGTGGCCGGCAGCAGATTCAGCTTTACGGAAAACAACAGCATCATCATAAGTCCCAGCCAGAATTGAGGCAGCGAAGCGCCGATCAGCGCCAGGAATGAGGCCCCGTAGTCCGACAGCGAATACTGCCTTGTCGCCGATATAATTCCCAGCGGAATACCGATCACCGTGGCAAAGGCGACGCTCATCACAGCCAGCATAATGGTTTTCGGGTAACGCTCCAAAAGTTCCTGTGCTACCGGACGTTTTGTCTGATAGGAGGTGCCAAAGTCAAAACGCGTTACAATCCCTTCCGCATAATGAAAAAATTGTACAAAAAATGAGTCATTAAGCCCATGCTCCTCCCGAAACCGCTCCAGTGATTCTTCCGAGGCCTCTGTTCCGAGAATCGCGATTGCCGGATCACCGGGCGAAAAATAATTAATCGTAAATGTCAGGAACAGCACCCCGATAATAACAGGTATGAATTGAAGCAGACGGCGTCCGATATATTTCAGCATTGTCCCTCTCCTTACTCTCTGCTTAATTGTTAGTAAACGTAACCGTGCGCAGATCCGGCACGTTGGACGGGTCGGCGTTGAAATTTTCCACATAGTCTCTGGTTCCGTATGCGAAAATCGGCGTCAAAAGCGGAATTTCAAGCATGTTCTCCGCAGCGTATTTCTGGACCTCTCCGTAAATTTCATAGCGCTTCTTCTCATCGGTTTCCGCTCTGCCCTTATCCAGCATCTCGTTAAACACAGGGTCTTTCTTTCCATTGGTTCCACCGTAGGCTTCAGTAAAAAACTGGAAGCACTGATCCGGGTCTCCGCTGGCGCAGCCGCAGTTTCGGATGGTAAAATATGCTTCCCCGCTGCTCGCCATGGTTCCCGCCGTGGCGATATCGTAGACCTGCACATCCACGTTGATCCCCGCTTCCGCCCAATATGCCTGACAGGCTTCCGCCAGATTCACCAGCTCCGTAACCTCTTCCACAACCAGCGTCAGATTGATGCCGTCCGCATATCCCGCATCCGCCAGGCACTGTCTTGCCTTCTCAGGGTCGTAGGGATAATATTCATTTTGGGATACATAGAACGGCAGCGTGGCCGCCACCGTGCTGTCCGCAGCCACGGCCGACTCACCGTAAGCGGCTTTTACCACGGCCTCCCTGTCAAGCGCATATGCAAGGGCCTTGCGGACATTTAAATCGCTCACGTATTCATGCTCGTCCGCCATTACAATATAGAACGTCTTTGTGCTGAGCGTATCGGATAAGACGCAGTGGTCCACCCCGTTTTTGATGCGCGTGTAGTTGCTGCCGCTGATATTGTCGCACGCGTCCACTCCCCCTGTCTCCAGCTCAATAAAGCGCGTGGAGGAATCTGCGATAAAACGGACAACCAGATTACCGTAAGCGGGCTTCTCCCCCCAGTACTCGTCATTCCGCACCAGCGTGACATTATCGCCCGTCACCCACTCTTTAAAGGAAAACGCGCCCGTTCCCATCGGAGTGCGCCCGAACGCATCCTCGCCTGTGGATTCCACATAGCTCTTACAGACGATGCCGCCCCGGGGATTGCTCAGGAAATTATAGATTCCGGCAAAGGGATACTTTAAGGCCAGATCCACGGTGTATTCGTCCACAGCCGCGCATTTTTCAAAATCAATCGTGGTATAATACGATGCGCTTGCAGCGCCGTTCACCATCCGGCCCAGCGTGTAAACCACGTCCTCCGAGGTCAGTTTTTCTCCGTTTTGGAATTTCACATCCTGGCGCAGATGAAAACGGATCGTCACATCATCTATATTCTCCCAGCTCTCTGCAAGGCACGGCTTGATTTCTCCGGTATTCGGATCGCGGGCAACCAACGTGTCAAAAATGCAGTTGGTTACGATCTGCCCCATCAAAAACGAGTTGTTTTGAGGATCTAAGTTTCCAGGCTCGCCGTTTGTCGCATAAACAAACGTGTCCTCCGGCGTGGTTTTCTCACCGGCCGCCCCCTCTGCAGCCTTCTCTTCACCCGCGCCCTGGGAAGCTCCGCTCTCCGCATTCGCAGACGGCTGGGCCGCTCCTCCGCATGCTGTCAAAAGCAGCGCCGCTGTTAAACATCCCGCCAACAACCGATATCTCTTTTTCATAGTAACCCTCCTGTCTTTACGCTTCCTGTAATTGATTGATACCATCCTCATCGATCCGGCGGCACATCAAAATATCATTTGTCTCCATAATGGAAATTTCCGCCAGACACAACACTTTGCAGCCGGGTTCAATATGGCCACATATCATTTGTCCTGACCGCCCGTAGGACATCACACACATATGCAGATGCGGTTCCCCTTCGGCAATCACACCCGACAGCCCTGTCAACTCCATGGGTTCTTCGTCAACCACATAGAATTCATCCTTGGCCGGAAAGTCCGCCGTCACAACTCCATGCCAGGAACAGCTGCTCAGCGTCCCGATCCCGCTCACGACCACGCCGTTTTTGATGTTTTTTTCTTTAATAAAACGGCGGATCTCCAGCAGCACATCCTCGTCCTTCTTCAGATGCAGGTAGTACAGCCTTCCCTTTGTTTCACCTTCAATCGAATTCATCCTTGTCCTCCTTCGCAAGTAATCGATTACATTTTTGCGCAGAAATCTCCCCCTCCTTTTTTACTTTTTAATCGTCAAAATTGCAGATTTCATAAATATATTAGAAACTTTTTTTATGTATAATCAATTATTTTAACCCGTAAATGTAATCGATTACTTTTGTGTTTTTAGTATAGCACGGCTTTTCAAGCAATGCAAGGCCCATTTTATAGATAATTTGCACAATTTTTTTATCATTTTTTTATTTCTAATTAACATTTTATTCTTTGTTGCTTGACAGAATATAACGATTACATATATAATATAATTCGCCAGACTACTATTAGCATTTTCAGGGCCGCAGCAGATTGCTGTCACATTCGATGCCACAGGAGGATTTTATAATGGGAAACGTTACAATCAAAATGGTAGCTGAACGCGCAGGCGTCTCCACTGCCACAGTTTCGCGTGTTATCAATAAGAATCCGTCTGTCCGCCAGGAAACCGTGGAAGCAGTGGAGCGCGCGATAAAAGAGGTCAATTTTGTTCCGAACCTGGTAGCCCGGAGTCTGAAAAGCGCCCAGAGCAAGAGCATCGGCCTGCTGGTATCCGATATTGCAAACGACTATTTCATGTGTATGGCAAAGGCCATAGAGGAGGTCGTATCCAATTTCGGATATGATATTATCATTTGCAGCACGGATGAAAACAAGGGAAAAGAGTACAATTATTTGCAGCGCTTTGTCAGCAACCAGGTGGACGGCATCATCTTAAATACGACCAACCTGAACGACGATTATATTGCGGAGCTCAGCCAGAGAATACCCTTGGTACTGATTGAGCGCAATATTCAGAATCCTAATTTTTGCGGCGACTATATCGGCACGAACAACCGGGTCGGCATGGACCGGCTGACCACTGAGTTTTTGTCCCACGGCCACCGCAAGATCGGCATCATCAACAGCAATTTATCTGTGGATACCGGAATGAACCGTCTGAAGGGGTTTACCGATGCCATGGGCAGGTTCGGCATCGAGGTATCCGCCGATTACCCCTACCGCTACGATACCAATTTGTTTAATTTCAACGGAGGGTTCTCCGGCGCCCAGCATCTTCTGGAACAGGACGACCGCCCAACCGCCCTCATCGCCGCCAACAATACCCTGGCTTTGGGAGCGCTGTCCTATATTAAAGAAAATGGTTTCCAGGTTCCGGCCGATATCTCCTTCGGCTTTTTCGGCAATATCACAAACAGCGAATTGCTGTTTGTCAATCTCTGCCATTTGATGGTCAACCCCGCCACCATCGGCGAGAAAGCCGCCCGGGACGTCCTCTCCCGCATCGATTCCCCGTCCATCCGCAACCGGGAAACGATTTTCGAGTGCCGCCTGGTCAGCGGCGACAGCATCCGCCCCATTAAGCCGGGGAAATAGGCGGGGCGGTTATTTTGCAAAGAACGTAGCAGGAAACACCGGGGCGGGGGAGCGACAGGCTCCCCGCCCCGGTGTTTCCTGCTACGTTCTCCAATTCTATAATTTCACTGCGCCCTCGCGCTCTTTCCTCTCCCCATCGTCCGATACTTCAGCAGCACCGCGTTCACCGTCAGGATCAGCACCGTGATCAGGTACGGCATCGACAGCACCACCTGGGAGGGGATTTTCATACTCTGTAAGGCCACGGACTGTGCTGAGACGTAGCCGAACACCAGGCACGCCAGCATGGTCTTGACCGGCTTTCCGTCCCCCACCATGATGGCCGCCAGGGCCAGATACCCGTAGCCGCCGGAAATCTTCTCCGTAAACATGGAGGCGCCGCCGATGGTCAGAAACGCTCCGCTCATGCCGCCCAAAAGTCCGCCCAGCAGAATCGCCAGCCATTTGTAGCGCATGGTATTGACGCCCACGCTGGCCGCTCCCGCCTCCTTGATCCCGATCCCCCGCAGCCGCAGGCCGAAGGGCGTCTTGAACATCACGACGTGGGCGGCGATCACGGCGAAAATCGCCAGGTACACCAGCACGTTGTGGCCGCTGATCACGTCCCCGATGTAGGGAATTTCCCTGATCAGCGGAATCTCCACCGTCTGGAAGCTCTTGATCCGCGGGTCGATGAACACGCCGCGCACGTTGAAGATCGCGCTCAGCAGGAACGTGGTGATGCCCCAGGACGCCAGGTTCAGCGCGATGCCCACCACCATGGTGTCCGACTCAAAGTACAGCACGAACACGGCGAAAATGCAGGACATCGCCAGGCCGGCCAGCATCCCCAGGGCCAGCCCCGCCCAGGGACTTCCGCTCCAGTAGCTGCCGCACATTGCGAAGAACGCGCTGATCCCCAGATAGCTCTCCAATCCGATGTTAAATACATTGGCCTTACTTCCAAAGCAGCCGCCCACCGCCACAAACAGAATCGGAACCGTCAGGCGCAGCGTGGCGGAGATCAGCGACGGCCCCAGCAAAAGCTCAAACAGATTCATTTCGCACCTCCTGTCTCAAGAACCCGGCCGTTCCCAAAGCTGAATTTTTTAAGCAGCGACCGGATGTCCACGGTGATGAATATCACGAACAGCGCCTGGATCAGCGTCACCAGAATCCTGTTCACGCTGGTCATCCGCTCCATGTTCAGGGACCCGGCCTTGATCATCCCCCACAGCAGGCTCACCCCGATGGCGCTGATGGGATTGTTCTTGGCGATCAGCGCCACCATGATCCCGTCCCAGCCCATGCCGGTGGAAAAATTGTTGCGGAACCGCAGGTGCGGTCCCATGATCTCCACAGCGCCGCAGACCCCGGATATGAAGCCGCTGATCAAAAACGCGATGGTCATATTGCGCACCACGCGGACGCCCCCGTACTGGGCGAACCGGCTGTTTCTCCCCAGCATCCGCCACTCGTACCCCATGCGGGTGAATTTGAAAAATGCAAACACCGCCAGCGCGATGCCCAGGGCGATGAAAATACCCGTGGTGGCCTGGTAGGGCGGAAGCAGCTGGGTCAGACGCGCGGACTCCAGAATCTCCGGCGTGGCGATCTGATCCGGGTTGGTGTCCGAGTTAAGGCCCATCAGCATCATGGTGAGGTACTCGGTAAAGAGCACCGCCGCGTAGTTGAGCATCAGCGTCACGATCATCTCGTTGATCTGAAACACGGCCTTTAAAAATGCGGGCAGCACTGCGAACGCCAGGCCGGCCAGGCCGCCCGCCAGGATGGCGATGGGGATATGGATCAGCCGGGGCCCTGAGATAAACGCGCCCGCTATGGCGCTGGCGAAGGCGCCGAAATAGATTTGCCCCTCCAGTCCCAGGTTGGTGATGCCCGTTTTCTGGGCCACAATGGCGGCGATGGTGGCGATCAGCACCGGGGTGCTCCAACGGATGCTGCTGGAGATCGCGGAGGTGCTTCCCACCGCGCCCTTGATCAGCGCGCCGAAGGCCTCTGCGGGGCTGCTCCCCTGAATTTTAATCAAAATGGCGGCAATGGCCATGACCAGCGCCAGCGACACAACATAGTTCATCCACTGGCTGTTTTTCTCCTCAGGCTGTCGTTTCATCAGCGTTCCCTCCCAGCATGTAAAACCCGATTTCCTTCTCGTCGTAGTCCGGCCCTATGAGCTCCTTCTGAATCCCTCCCTCGAACATCACGAGAATCCTGTCACTCAGCGTCATGGCTTCATTCAGATCGTAGGTGATGAGCAGCACCGATACCTGCTTCTGCTCCACCTGCTTGACGATCTCATTCCAGATAAATTCGATGGCGCCCACGTCGATTCCCCTGGTGGGGTCCTCGATGATCAGCACCTCGTAGTCCTGGGTGAACTCCCGGCCCACAATCAGCTTCTGCAGGTTTCCGCCAGAGAGCGAACCGGCCCTGTCGTAGGGGCTTCTGGTCCGCACGTCGTAGGTGGAAATGATCTCGTTGGCATAGCGCCCGGCCTCCTCATAGTCCATGAGAAACCTGCGCTTGCGGAAGGCCTTCAGGTATTTCCCCATGATGGAATTTTCCACCAGGGTGGACTCCCTGGAGCATCCCACCTGGTTCCGGTCCTGGGGCACGTAGCCGATGCCTCTCAGACGGTTGGCCCGCGGATTCTTTCCGGGAAGCGCCTGCCCCCGGACCCGGATGCTGCCGCTCTCCGCCCTGCGGATTCCGCTTAACGCCTCCACCAGCTCGGACTGGCCGTTTCCGGAAACGCCCACGATGCCCACGATCTCCCCCGCGTGGATGTCAAAGGACATATGCTTCACCTTGGGAATGTGCAGATTTCCGTTGACGCACAGGTCGCTGACGCTCAACACCACGTCCCCTCCCGGAACCGGGTGCTTTTCAATGTCCAGCATCACGTCCCGGCCCACCATGCGGTTGGTGAGGAGCGGGATGGTGGCCTCCTGTTTGGGAATGGTACAGACCACATTTCCCTTTTTCATCACCGTGATGGTGTCCGCCATCTCCATGACCTCTTTCAGCTTGTGGGTGATGAAGATAATGGTTTTCCCCTGCCTGACCAGAAAACGGATGGCCCTGAACAGCCCCTCCACCTCCTGGGGCGGCAGCACCGCGGTGGGCTCGTCCAGGATAATGATCTCGGCGTTGGTGAACAGCACCTTGACGATCTCCACCTGCTGTTGCTGCACGATCGGCAGGCTGCCGGCCGGCGCGTGGAGGTCGAAGCGGAATCCGTAATCCCCGCAGATGGCTTTGATCCGCTTCTCGCTCTCGCCCATGTTGAGAAACGCCCGCCCCTTTAAGGGCTCATGGCCCAGGATAATATTTTCCAGCACCGTGAGCTCGGGAAACAGCATGAACTCCTGCTGAACCATGCCGATGCCGGAACGGGCGGCGTCGGTTGCATTTTTAAATCGCTTCACCTGACCGTTTAAAATGATCTCCCCGTCCGTCGGCTCATGTACGCCTGCCAGAATATTCATCAACGTGCTCTTACCGGCCCCGTTTTCCCCGATAATCGCGTGGATCGTCCCTTTTTCCACAGTCAGGCTGACGTTTTCCACCGCGGCGAAACTGCCGTAATATTTTTTAATGTTTTTAGCAACCAACAACGCGCTCATTCCCGGCCCTCCATCGCTTCCGTCTCTGTGATCTCGTTATTTCTCCAGCTCGCCGGGAACCTTGATCTCGCCGCTCTGAATCTTGGAAAATACGTCGTCCACCGTCTTTTTGAGGTCGTCCGGCAGCTTCTGGTAATCCCGGTCGTCGTAGAGCCTTGCGCCTGAATCCAGGCCAAAGATTTCCATTCCGGGCTTGAACTGTCCGTCGGACACGCTCTTGCCGGCAGCGTAGGTCGCGCCGGTGGTGTCCTTGAGCGCGGACCAGAACACGATGTCCTCGTTGATCGCGCCCTGCCACTCGTCGCTGCCGATGGACAGCACGCCCATCTCCTCGCAGGCCCGGATCACGCCCAGCCCCGCCTGGTTGGCGGAGTGCATCACAATGTCCGCGCCCTTTCCAATCAGCTGCTTGGCCAGTTCCCCGCCCTTGTTGGGATCGTCTGAGGAACCGATATAGATGGACTCGCAGGCCACGTCCGGATCCCCGTATTTCACGCCCGCCTCAAACCCGGCGCGCCAGCGGTTCACGGTGGGCAGGTCCATGTTCCCGATCCAGGCCACCTGCTTTGTCTTGGTGGTTTTGGCAGCCACCACTCCGGCGATAAACGCGGACTCCTGAGGCTCCACCACAATGGTTTTCACGTTGGGCAGATCGCTGGTGGCGTAGGTGTCCACCAGGATGAACTGGGTATTGGGGAAATCCGGGGCCAGCTTAAAGGCCACGTCCGCCAGGTCGTCCCACACCACGTAGATGGGGTTTGCCCCGGCCTCCGCCATGGCGCGGACCTGCTCGGTGTACTCGGATTTGTCCAGGGCCTCGATGATCTTGGCCTCCTTGCCGTACTCCTGGGCGTACTGCTTCACGCCGTTGTAGGCCAGCGTCAGAAACGGATCGCCCTGAGGTATGATAATGATCATAGCCGTCATTTTACTCTCGTCCTTTGCCTCCGCCAGGCTCGTGCCCGCGGCGGCCGTCTGCTCCGCTTTGGAGGAGCCGCAGCCTGTGAGAATGCCAAACGCCATAGCGGCCGCCAATATTGATGCCAATACTTTCTTCATGATTGATTTCCCCCTGTCAAAAATTGTTCTTTAAATTGTTCCACTGCCGCCGCTGCGGCGACTCCGCCTCTGGCGCCCATGAATCCGATGGATCTGGCCGCCGCCGCGTTGGCAAACTGCGCGCACGCCTCAAGCGACCGCCCTTCGGTGACCGCGTAGAGAAAGGAGGCGTTGAAGGTATCGCCCGCGCCGGTGGTGTCCACAGCTTTCACCCTGTAGCCGGGCACCTGAACCGGTCCGGTCCCCCGGGAGCGCACGCGGCAGCCCCTGCTTCCCATGGTGAAAATGAGGGTGGCTCCCGCTTCGCACAGCGTTTCCTCCCAGCCCTCCCCGTACAGCTGCGTCAGCCTGCGGCTGCTGCCCGTGTTGATAAACAGGTAATCCGCCCCGCCCATCATCCGGAAATCCCCCTCCGGCTCGGCCAGCGTGCCCGCCTCCACGTCCAGGGCCAGCCTGGAGCCCGAGGCGGCGATTTGCTCCGCGATCCGCTCCTCCTCCCCGAAGGCCCGCAGCTCGCTGAGGGAGGAATACACGATATCCGCCTCCGAAATCAGCTTCCTCTGACCTTCGGTGAGCTTTAAATTCTGCTTCTTGCGGTCCATCACAAAAATCACCCGCTCCCCGTCCTTCAGCATAATCAGGCATCTGGGATCCGGAAGCGACGCGTCCACAGAAAAATACGAGGTGTCCACACCGCATTTTTGCAGCTCCCGCTCCATCATTTGGGACTGGGGCCCGCCGTTGACGCAGTCGATCATGCAGGTCCTGCGGCCGTAACCGGCGTACACCGCGGCCGCGTTGGCCAGCATGCCGCCCACTTTATTTTCCAAAAATTTACATACAACCTTTTCTCCCATGACCGGGACCGTATCCATCTCATAGTACTCGTCCAGATCGTTGGTCCCGATGACTACCATGGTGCCGTTCATCCGATCAGCCCCCTTATCTGAGCCGCCATCCCCCGCAGATCCATCCTGTTCTTTGTCTCCAAAACCTCCACGTACTCCCGCGGAAGGGACCCGATTCCGTTGAGCGCCCCCAGGATTCCGCCCACCATGGTGGCGATGGTATCCGTGTCGTTGCCGATGTTCACGCCCGCGTAAATGGCCTCCATAGTGTCGCCCTTCGAGGCCGCCAGCAGGCCGAAGCTGGCCGGCACCGCCTCCGCGGCCGCCAGCCCGCAGCCGATGCGGTCGGAGATTTCGTCCATGGCGGTGAGCATATCCCCCGCCTCCCGGCCGATTTCCACAGCCATCTGAATCCGCTTTTCCACCGAGGGGCCGGCCAGCACCTTCCCTGTCTCGCTGCCGATCTCAAACCCCTTTTTAGCCCCGTAAATTCCCGCGTCGATCACGGACTGCAGCGTGGCCTCCTGTTTCATGGCCTCCGCGGTGGCCGCGGCCACCGCCGTGGCTCCCGAAAGGGCGATGTTGTTGTTGTGGGTCCATCTGCACATGATGATGGCGTCTGCGATGGCCTTGTCCACATCCCCGCCGCTGAACAGCGCCACCGGGGAAATCTTCATGGCTCCGCCGTTGCTGGCTTTTCCGTTGTCGTTGACCAGGACAAAGCCTCCCGCCGGCGCAGCCGGTTTGCCGCCCCGCATCTCCTCCACCGCCGCCCTGGTGGTGGGCCCGGCGAACCGCTCGAAAAAGTCGTCGTACTCCGCCCACGCCAGCAGCGCTTCCCTGGACACCTCCGGCGTGATCTCCCCGTTGTGTCCGATGATCTCCCGGCAGGTCACATATGCCAGGCTGAAATCGTCGGTCACCTGGCCGGGCATGTTCCCCCTGGCAAAGGTGTCGTCCGGCGGGGTCAGAAACTCCTTCACGCGGCCGCCGAAATACTCCTCGATCTGCCGGCGCGTGCGCATCTCCGTGGCCGCGCCCAGGGCATCCCCCGCTGCGGCTCCCACGAGACAGCCCAATATCTTTTCTTCTATGTAATCCAAAACAGTTCCTCCGTTATCCATGTTATTTTGCCCGCTGCAGGGAGTCCCGCAAAGCCTCGCCCACAGGCACGCGCTCCGGCGCATCTCCGTGGGGCGACAGCGTGTAATAATATCCCGGCCTTCCCGGCTCTCCGAGCACTCTGTAGCATACATTTTTTTCCAATCGCGCGTAGTCGCCCTGGGCCAGCGTGACGGTCCGGGCGCTCCGCGGCTGCCCCCGCAGCATAACCGCCAGCCTCACGGCGCCGCAGGCGCACAGAATCTGGCGCGCGGCCCGGGGATCGCACTCCATAGCGTTGTCCCCCCAGTCCTGCTCCGGGAATCCGACGCCCAGATGGCAGCCCTCTGCCAGAGCCGGAGCTTCCTCCAGCCAGCTCCTCCAGCCGGTATCCCCGGCCAGCCCCGGGCCTTCCAGCACGCGGGTCAGACTCCCGTAGGGTGCGAACGTCTCTTTCATCCCCTGATCCCAGGAGTTTTCCGCGTCCCCGGCCTCCGCCGGTTCTCCAAGCGCCGCGGTTCCGCCGCTCTTGACCGCTTCCCCGCCTTTGGCGTATTTCCACTCCACCGGCACGGCCCCGGGAGCAACATCGGTCCAGCGCACCTCCGAGGCCACGAAATCCCGCTGGGGAATCAGGAAAAAATAGGTGGTCTCTCCGTGAAGCCCGTGGTTGGCGTCATGCCAGATTCCCTTGTTCAGCACCACCGCGTCCCCGGGGTTCATGATGAACGCCCGGACGTCCCCGCTGAGAGGCTCCCGCTCCGGGTCGGAGTCCGCCACCGTCAGCACCATCCCGCCGTCCCCGCAGATCAGAAGCTCCTCGGACAGCACATGCCGCTCCATCCTGGACGAGACAAAGGGCCCGCCCTTCACCGCCGTGGCGCCGATTTTCAACGGCTCGGCGCTGATCTGTTCCCGGCTCACAAAAGCCCCCGCGCTCGGCTGCCGCGCTCCTTCCGCCCCGTTCAGGTCGTAATACCTGCCGAAAGCCGCAAAATTCCCCTCCGTTATCCGTACCGGCTCAATCGCCCGCATAGCTCTCCCCCATTTCTTTTTCCATCACTATAAACCGCTGTAATAGCGGGCCGCAATATCGTGCGGCAGCTTCTCCAGATTAAACGTACAGTGGTCGTTGGCAAAATCCACATACTGGGGCGGAATAATATACATTCCGTATACCGCCCCCGCGATGGCCCCGGTCAGCATCGCCAGACCTTTGACCTCCCGTCCCAGCCACGCCGCCTCAGCCATCATGTCCGCAAATTCTTCCGTCCTCTGCCCCAGCAGCTCTAACAGCCCAGTCAGCAGCGGATATTCCCGCGTGAGCTGTCCGGCCGCCTCCCGCATTACACTCAGCACCGCCTCCAACCGGTCATTTCCGGCCATGGCTTCGGCAAATGCATCGGCCAGCCCCATATTCTCGCCCAAGTCCTGCTCCTTAGGATAAACCACCTCACAAATCTGTGCGTAAAACTCCCTGGCCTTCCTGGCATTTCCTGGATTCGTCAGTCCGGCGGGCAGCGTCATGAGCGCTTTCGCAGGAAATTCTTTGCCATCCCGCATAAATTCCGGGTATTGATTCCAGGTCACCAGCGCGTTTGATATTTTGCCCTTATTCAGCCCTTCCCGGCATTTTGAAAGCTCCTCGGCCACAAAGTAGGCCATGGCGAATTCCCCCGACACCCCTGCCGGCTCCCCTGAGAGCAGGCTGCTGTCAAATCCCCGTTTCTCATCCAAGGTATTTTCCAAAAATTCCCGATAATGCTCCCGGTCTCCGGCCGCCTTGGCCATGGTGCCGAACATATCCCCCAAGGCTGCTCCATAGATACAGCCCATAATCTTGTTGCAGCTTAGCGTGCTCACGCTGTCCTGCTGCTTGCGGCTGTACTGAGTGTGCGTATAGAAAATATCGGACCGCTGGTAGTTTTCGCAGTACTCAACAATCCGTCCCAGCTGATCGCTGGAGGTGCGTTTGATGCTCAGCACCGGCTCGTCGGGCAGAATATCCAGAAGCCTGGCCACATTGTCCGGGCAGCCCACAGCCCGGAACTTTTCGTCGATGACATCAAAATAAATGTTGGCCTTCGTATTCAACAAGTTGTAGAGAGACCCGTTCTCCAGGTCCTCCTGGTAAAAATCGATATTGCCCACATAACGCTTCACCAGATACGCATTGTCAAACCCGGCCGGCCGGCCTTCAGCCAGGCGCACCCTGACAATATGCACCAACGGCGTGTAGCGGGGCACCCCGAAGATATTGCTGAGCTTTTCATCAGCTGACAGCTCCTCGATGGTGATCACCCGGGAACCGATCCCCATTCCGGCTCCGGCGTATTTTTTTAAGGAGGATAAACCGTGGCTTCGCTCTGTGCTGCCGAACATCTGGGGACTCTTGAGCACAAAGGTGCCGCGCCCCTTGATGGTCTCCAGTATTCCCCTGCGGCACAACTCCTTGATGGCTTCCCGCACCGTCACCCGGCTGACGCCGAAGGCCTCGGCCAGTTCGTTCTGGGTGGGGATCATATCGCCCCTTTGGTAGACGCCGTTGGCGATATCCTCGGATATCTTGTGGAAAATCTGGGTGTACACCGTCCTGGGAGTGCTGTTTTTAGTCATTGAAAACCCTCCATTCTGAATTGAAATGAATATGCATAGTCATTATGGTTATTATAGATATGCATATGCATATTTGTCAACAAAATCCCGCCATATGAAATGTATAACTTCGTTTCCATCCAGGTTTTTCCGAAAAAACGCCTAAAACGACCATGCTTATCTCCCGGGCATCCGTCATCTTCCGCAATTTTATCCATTTTCTGCCTTTACATATGGCCAGCCATTTCTCCCCCCGCCCCGCCAATCCTTGGTGTATTGTCTCCAAAACCGCTGCCAGCCGCCCCTGTTTTCAATTTTTCCCACTAAAAAAGGCCGCCAGCCTGATCTCTCAGCCTGACAGCCTAATCCGTTTCTTCTGCTACATTACCACTGTTTCCGCGCTCCTGCCGCTGTTCACAACCCCCTGGAGCATTTTCTTCTTATCCCGTTCTGCGATGCGGGCATTCTCCTGAAGGCGTTCGCACTTCTGGTAGAAATATTTGATGATATCCTTTCGGGTAATGATCCCGATAAAGCACTTCTGATCATCCAGCACAGGGACGAAATTCTGATTCAGCGCCTTGCCGATCAGGTCCTCCATGTTGGCGTCCGCTTTCACGGGGCGGTTATCCAGACGCCGCCTGATTGCGGTAACCGGAATCTTCTCCGCGCTCTTTAAATCCAGATTGAACTGATTTTTGATGCCCCACAAAAGATCGCCCTCCGTCAGCGTCCCCACGTACCGGCCGGTGCGGCTCACAATCGGTACTGCGGAATATTTGTGGTATTCCATCTTCTCCAAAGCCTGTCTCAACGTATCATCTTCACTTATGTACGCCACGTCACTTTTGGGAGTCAGGAAAAATAATATATTCATATTGTCACTCCTTCTTCTCCTCGTTCTTAATACAGTGTACTACTGTCCTCTGAACCGGATGTGAACAAATTATTATAAAAATCTGAAATTTCTTAAGATGTCTAAAAGGGAAACATTTCCTCTCCTGGCGGTAGGGCACCGAAGGCCGCATAATGGCTCATTTTTCGCAGGCAAAATGCCGCCGGCTGCACACCGACGGCATTTTAGGGCAAAGCGTACATTGTTTTTTATTCCATGTAATCCAGCGGGTCCACGGCCTTTCCCTGATGCTGCAATTCAAAGAATACGTTGACTCCCTCCACGGAATAATACTTGGTGGGCTCAGACACATACCCCAGGGTCTGTCCGGCTTCCAGGTACTCTCCCTCCACTGCGCAGACCTCTTTGAGCTGGCCGCAGATGGCGGTGTACTCATTTCCCAAATCCAGCGTGACGAAGTTTCCGATCTCCTCGTTGCTGCCCACTGCGATCACCTTGGCGTTGGCCGGAGCCGCTACCGGGGTGCTGACATCGGACTGGATCACGAGACCGGGATTACATTTGTACTGGTCCAGGGTGGGGAAATAGATGGTCTGATCCATGCTGTAAGCGAGCAGAACGTTTCCGCGCACCGGCCAAGCCATCTTGCTGGTGTCCGTAAAGTTTAAGACCAGCGGCCTGGCGGCTTCCTTCCCTGCTCCGGCCTCCGCGGCCAGATCGTCCCCCGCATTGCCTGCGGGCGTTTCCTTCTTTGCGGAAGCTACAGCCTCCTCTTTTGTCTCCTCCACAGGCGCTGCATCTGATGCGCCTGCCACCTGGGTATTTCCCTGGTTCCCCTCCTGGGCGATGGTGTCCGGTCCCGGAATTTCCAGGTACGGGCTGGTCTCTTTCCCATTTCCTCTTTGAACGGTAAACACTCCTGCTGCGGCTACTATAGTCAGCAGGCCCAACACTAGCATGACAAGAAACAGCTTATCCTTGAACATCTGGTTTATTTTGTCTCTCACGTTTATCACCTCGGTACTATTCTTACCAAACCGAGGGTTCTTATTCAGCAATCAGATCAATATTTTCATATTTTAAAATTTTGTGATAACCCTTGCCGCGCTGAACGCAGGCAGGGGAGCAGCGACTGAAAATAGTGACTTAAACAAGCTTCTGTTATATAATAAGTATCAACTAAATCAAAAGAGGTGCTACGATGGATACGACCCCTGTTTTAAAAGCAATGAGCAATGAACTTGCCGCGCTATTTACGGCGGCCCGGGAGCAATCCGCTGTTTTTGACGGAAATACGCCGGTCTGCCGGCGAACCCCCCGAAAGGAGCGGCAGGCATGAATATTTTTGTCGACCTTTTCCTGACCTTTGCCAAGATCGGTCTGTTTACCTTCGGCGGCGGCTACGCCATGATCTCACTGATTGAAAACAGCTGCGTGGAGAAAAAAGGGTGGATCACCCTCGATGAAATGATGAACATAACGGTCATTGCGGAGTCCACCCCCGGTCCCATAGCCATCAACTGCGCAACCTTCGTGGGTTACAAACAAGCCGGATTTCGCGGATCACTTTTTGCCACCTTGGGGATTGTGCTGCCATCCTTTTTGATCATCTATACGATTTCTATGTTTTTGGATCATTTCCTTGAGATTGCTGTGATTGCAAATGCTTTCAAAGGCATCAAAATTGCGGTGGGTCTCTTGATTCTGGATGCCGCGGTCAACATGATCAGGAAAATGAACAAGAAAATTTTACCGAGAGCGATTATGCTCTGCTCCTTTGCGGCTATGCTGCTCATCAATATATTTTCATGGAGCTTCTCGTCCATTGCGCTCATGCTTACAGCAGCAATTATCAGCCTTGCGATCTTCTGCCTGAATGGCGCGCCAGAGCAAAAGGGCGGTGGGAGAACATGATTTACCTGGATTTATTTTTGGGCTTTCTCCGTGTGGGCTGCTTTGCCTTCGGCGGCGCTTACGGGGCGATCCCGCTCATTCGGGATGTAGTCTCATCATACGGCTGGATGACTGACGACACATTAACCTATATGATCGCCGTCAGCGAAAGCACGCCAGGCCCCATTATGGTCAATCTTGCCACCTATATAGGCAGCAGCCAGGGCGGATTGCCCGGCGCCGCCATCGCCACGGCCGCAGTCATTCTCCCGTCTTTCGCCATCATTTTGCTGGTGATGGCACTTTTGAAAAATGCGTTGAAAAACAAATATGTGCAGGCTGTTCTCCGGGGAGTAAAGCCCTGCATCATCGGAATCATTCTTGCCACCGGTGTCTATATGACAGCCAATCACGCTGTGGCGGACATTCGCGCGGCAATCCTTACCGTTATTTTGTCCATCACAATGTTTGGCTCCAAGCCAATACTGAGGAAGAAAATCTCTCCGATTACGCTGATCGTCCTGTCGGCTTGTATGGGGATGCTGGCTTATGGCATGTGAGACGGCCGAAAAAGGCCGCTCGGGGAAATCGACCCTGATATTTCTATTCCGATATCAGATCAACATTTTTATAAAAATAAGTGAGAATATCTTCGGCCTTCCAGCCCTCCCTGGCCCGGGCGTTGGCCCCCGCCTGGCTGAGGCCGTAGCCGTGCCCGATTCCCTTGACAACGGCGCGCACGCCGTCCTCATAGGGCTCCAGCGCAAAGCAGGAGGACTGCAGGCCCAGGGCGTACTGGACCTCCTCGCCGCTGAAGTCGTGGCCGCCGATTTGCAGCGCCGTCACATAGCCGGCTTCGTCCCTGGATACGATCTGCACTGAACCGGGAATCTGATCCGGCTCCACCGGGCGGGCCCCGGAATCCCCGGCGGGCGCTGCGCTTATTTTTCCGGCGAACTCGTCCTTAGTGAAGGTGAGCATTTGCAGATAGCCGTCCGCCTCCACGTCTCCAGGACAGTCCACCGGCTGGAGATAGGGATGCCCCTCGTCCCCGGCCCTTGTCCTGCCCGCCGCGGCACGGCAGAACATGGCGTCAATGTACTGCCCGTCAAAGGTTGCGGTGATCCCCGCCGTGGACCGCACCGCAGCCTCCAGCTTCTCATAGATGGCCGGGAACTGAGCGCTGCCCCAGAGGGCTTTCATCTGAGCCGTCTCCATGCAGTCCAGATCCAGGGCCGATTCCGGCACCTCCCTCACCGCCCCGTCCCCGGGCACGCCTCCCATCTGCTTATATATGTAGGTTCTGGCCACTATGGCCTGGGCCCGCAGCGCCTCCGGCTCATAGTCCGCAGGCATCTGCCTCGCCAACACGCCCGGCAGATACTCCTCCACGTCCATGTAATAGCCCGCGCCGCCGCGATCCAGCAAAATACGCCGCTTTCCCACGGCCCCGGCCTGCTGCTCGTGGCGCAGCTCCTCCCCGTGGATCGTGCCTGTCCAGGCCAGGGTGGTCAGATAAGGGACCATCAGCCCTGTCAGCACCCCCACTATGATCCGCTTGTTCACTTCCGCTCATCTCCCTTCCCGCCTGGTCTTTGCCCCGCCGCAGCACAGCGCGGCCCAGGTCCCTGCCCATAACGCGCCTGATATCCGCTGCCGGCGCGGCATGCGGACGGCTTTTCCTCATCCCCTCTGCCGCTGATAACAGCATCGCGCAGGCACTTACGCTATAGTATATGTGCCGCCACAGGGCGATATTCTTAAGGGCCGCCGCGCAGAAGGGCGGATCGGCGGGAAGCTTGGAGGCCCTCCAAGGCTCTCATAACCGGATATACAAAATGCCGCCCCGCCGGAGTTTCCTCCGCGGGACGGCAGACTGTCCATTTTCTCTCCTGGCCTGAGGCGCTACGCCTCTACCCGGTAGAGTTTTCCATATTTTTCCTTTAAATATTGCACATAGTATTTGGGGTCGAAATCCTCCCCTGTCACGTCCCGCAGAATCTTCCGGCTGTCCTTGAGCTTACCGTACTGGTGGATATTTTCCCGCAGGTACTCGCGGATCACATCCACCTTTCCATCCTGCAGCAGGCCCTCGAAATCCATCTCCTGTTTCATGTGGTAGTAAATCTGGGCGCCGAAGGCGCTGCCCAGCGCGTAGGACGGGAAGTAGCCGAAGGAACCCTGGGACCAGTGGATGTCCTGCAGCACGCCCTGGGCCGCGTTCTCAGGGCGGATCCCCAGGTATTCCTCGTATTTGTCTGCCCAAAGCTCAGGCAGCTTCTCCACATCCAGATTCTCCTCGATCAGCTGTTTCTCGATCTCATAGCGGATCAGCACGTGCAGGCTGTAGGTCAGCTCGTCGGCCTCGGTGCGGATCAGGCCCGGCTCCACCTTGTTCACAGCCTCCACAAACTGGTCCAGGCTGACGTCTCCCAGCTGATCCGGAAACATTTCCTGGATTTTTCCATATATAGGAATCCAGAATGCAGGGCTGCGGCCGATGATATTTTCGAAGAAACGCGACTGGGACTCGTGCATACCCATGCTGGCGCCCTGGCCCACGGGCGTCAGGGTTAAATCGTCCCTGATTCCCAGCTCGTAGATGCCGTGGCCGGCCTCGTGGATCACGGAGAACAGGGAACTGTCCACCCTATCCGTGTAATGGGTTGTGATGCGCACGTCCTTGTTGTGCAGGTTGGTGGTAAAGGGGTGGGCGCTGACCGCCATCACGCCCTTGTCAAAGTCAAAGCCCACGTACTCCGCCAGGAAACGCCCCAGCTTTTCCTGCTTTTCCTCCGGGTAATCGCCGGTCAGGAAGCCGTCGTCAATGGTCTTTTTGCTCTCCTTCACCTTCTTCAGAAACGGCACCAGCTCATCCTTCAAAATGCCGAAGAAGCGGTCCAGATTTTCCATATTAAAGCCCTTCTCATAGGTGTCAAGCATCACGTCGTAGAGCTTCTGCCCGTCCTTGGCCCTGTAACCGGCAAATTTTTTCTGGTAGTCGATCACCTTCTGCAGCGTGGGGGCAAAGCTCTCAAAATCATTGTTCTGCTTGGCCCTGGACCACACGGCCGTGGCCTTTGCCACCAGCCTGGCGTTATCCTCGTACTCGTTCTGGGGAATGCAGTCCAGCTGCTCCAGCTCATCCGCAATCTCCCGCACATTGGCGGCCTGCACCTCGTCCAGGCTTTTATCCCCCTTTAATTCCTTCACCAGCGCTTTCATCCGCTCGCCTGTAACCGCCTGGAAATACTCCCCGGACAGCGTTCCGATCACATTGCTGGTCAGCTCCCCCGCCTCCTTGGGCGCCAGGGTCTCGTTGTCCCACTCGAACAGGGTCATCGCCGTTTTTAACGCCATGGCCCGGTCCAGATGCGTTTTAAATTCCTCATATGCTTTGCTCATTCTATAATCTCCCTTCTCACAGCTAAAGGACACTCTTCGCCAGAGTGTCCCCCATCTGCTCTCATTTTATGCGAAAAAATTGCGAAAGTCAAATGCATCCGCGCCCGCCGTCACCAAATCTCATCCAGCAGCAGCGCGTACTCCTCGTTGACCTGGTCGAGAAATTTGACGAAATCCTCGCGCCCCTGGTAATCCACGGTCCAGCCGTACCGGTCGCAGGCCGCGGCCCACTCCGGAGTTTTGGCCATCTCGCGAAGCGTCTCCTCCCAGTATTCCACCGCGTAATCCGGCATATTCTCCGGGCCGAAAATCCCCCGCCAGTTGTAGAACTCCGCGTCGATGCCCAGCTCCCGGCAGGTGGGAATCTGCGAGATCACATCCCCCTCCAGGCGCTCCGGCGCGGTCACGGCCAGCACCCGGATATCGCCGCTCTCCACCAGGCCCAGGACATCGCTGATCCCGGCGCTCATGACATCCACGCGCTCCCCCATCAGCTGGGCCATAACGCCGCCGTTCTCAAAGCCCTCGTAGGGAATCAGCTGGAGGTCTTTTACCCCCGCCGCGTGGGCGATTTTTAAAAACTGGACGTGGTCCATGGAATACTCGGAGGAAGTGCCGCCGATTTTCACAGCCTTTGGATCCTCCTTCAGCCGGCTCATCACATCGTTTAGCGTCCGGTAGGGCGAGTCCGCCTTCACCGCAAAGCAGCCGTAATCCACCGCCAGCTTGGCGATGGGCGTGGTGTTGTCCCGATAGTTTAATTTCGTGCTGCCGTTTAAATTGATCAGGCAGAGGGGCGGCGAGTAAACCACCAGCATGTCGTCGTTCCCCTGTTTTTCGTGCATATACTCCAGGCACAGTCTGCCGCCTCCGCCCGGCTTGTTGGTCACGGGCAGGGGCACATCCACCAGCCCCTCCTCCTGCAGACACTGGGCCACGGCGCGGATGGTCAAATCGTAGCCCCCGCCCGGCCCCGCCGGCGCGATCAGCTCCACCGCCTCCAGCGGGTAGGTTTTCTCCTCCCCCGCCGGGCTCTCCCGGCCGCATCCGGCCAGGGCCGTGGTCAGCAGCGCCGTCAAAATCAATATTCTTCTTTTTTTCATAACCCTCTCCATCTGTCAATACTCGACCATGTCCAACTGCCTGCGGTACCCCTTGTCAATGGCGGTGACCAGCTCGGCAAAATCCACCGGTTTGATCAGAATGTTGTCGATCAGCCCGTCCTGGCGCAGCTCCAGGGCCTCCCGGTCCACCAGCCCGGTGATCATGATGATGCACAGGTAGGGCTGGAGCTTCTTCATCCGCTGCGCCAGGGCAGTCCCCTTGATGCCGGGCATCATGTAGTCCACAATCACGGCGTTCCAGTGATTTCTGCCGCTCACGATGGCGTCCAGAGCTTCTCTGGGGTCGGTGTAGCTGTCCACGTGATAGCCCCGCCGCTCCAGCCGCTTTCTGAGATATTTCACAACGCTCTCCTCGTCGTCGATCAGGGCGATGGAAATCTGCTTGACCTCCCCCCGCTTCTCCGGCTGCCGCTGAATCTGAACAGCGCACACGCCCACGGTCACCGGCAGGTAGATGCAGAAGCGGCTCCCCTTTCCCGGGGTGCTCTCAGCGCCCACCGCGCCGCTGTGGTTGATCAAAATGTCCTTGACCACGGACAGCCCCAGGCCGGTGCCCTCCCCCGCCTCCTTGGTGGTAAAAAACGGGTTGAAAATCTGGCGCAGGACCTCCTCGCTCATGCCGCAGCCGGTGTCGGAAACCGCGATCTCCACATAGTCCCCGTCCGCCATCTCCCGGCAGTTTTCCGGCAGCTCCTCCCTGCCGATCCGCCTGGTTTGTACGGTCAGCACGCCGCCGTCCTTCTCCATGGCCTGGCAGGCGTTGGAGTAAAGGTTTAACAGCACCTGGTGGAGCTGGGTGGCGTTGCCGTAGACATTCACATTTCCGTCGTCCAGTTTTTCCTCCAGACGGATATTGGAGGGAATGATCAGGCGGATCATTTTCAGGGCGTCCCGGATAATCACGTCCAGGTTCACGGATTTGAAGGACGTGGTGTCCGTCTCCTTGCGGCTGAAGGGCAAGATCTGCTCCACTATCTCCTTGGCCCTTGTCCCCGCCTTGTAAATCTCCGCAATATCCTCAAAGTACTCGCTTTCCTTGCCCAGCTGTTCCTTCAGAAATTCCGAATATCCCAGTATGGGCGTCAGCAGGTTGTTGAACTCGTGGGCGATGCCCCCCGCCAGGGTGCCGATGGTGGTCAGCTTCTGGTAGTGCCGCGCCTCCTCCCGGCTCTGGTGCAGCTCCTCCATGGTGCTGTTGATCTCCTTTAAGTACTTTGTCTCCAGCTTCAGCTTCTGGCGGTTGCGCAGCAGCTGGTAAATCACGGTGCCCGCCGCGATCACCAGAAACAGCACCGTGGCGGCCAGCAGTCCGAAGCGCTTTAACATGTTGTTCTGCAGTTCCACCGCCTTGGAATAGGGCATGGCCGTGGACACATACCAGGAATTGCCGCTCAGATTCATGCGGGAAAACGCGGCGATCAGCCGCTCCCTGGGCAGTATGCCGCCGGAGTAGGAATCGTAGATCGCAGTGCCCTCCTCTCTGGTGTACTGCTTTTCCAGCATCCGGCGCAGGCTCTCGTACTGGGGCATGGTATCCAACTGCGGGATGTCCCGTTCGTAGTTGAATTGCAGCATCCGGGAATCGGGGTGCATGATAATATTCCCGTCCTCGTCCTTCACCACAATATCCCCCTGGTCCCGGAAATTCAGGTTGGCCACATACTGCTTGTACAGCACATCCAAATCCATAACGCTGATCACTGTGCCCAGATAGCCGTTACCACCGTACACGCTGGTGACCAGCGTCATGCCGCTGCGCCGGTCGTCAATGGGAAACACGTTGCCGATGCCGCTCTCCCGTTTTCTGGCGGACTCGGCCAGCCCCAGGCTTTCCTCGTCCAGCTCCCCGCCGAAGGGATACTGGTTGTAGTGGAATATCTCCCTGCCCTTCTGGTCCAGCACGTAGATGCGCACCGGGTCCTGCAGGTGGGACTGCATATAGGAAAAGATATACTCCTTCATCCGCGCCGTCTCGCCCGTGATATAGTAGCGCTCCATGGACTCCAGAAAGCCGGGCGTCTGGGTCACGCTGCGGATATCCCGCAGCTGGTCGGATATGTAAAGCTCCATATTCTGGGCCACGGCCCGCGAGATCAGCAGCAGGTGCTGCTGCTGCTGTTCCACCACCATGTTGGTGTAGGCGGAGTAGGTGTTGTACATGATGCAGGCGAGAAACAGCAGCGCAGCCCCCATGAGCAGCGCCAGAATAATTTTCCTTTTTTTCTCCAACAACACCTTCATCCGCCTTCCCCGCCTCTCCCGGAATTATGCCCCGCCCCCGGGTATTCCGCTCACTATGCCATTCCTGCCAAACGCGAACGCGCCTCGCTAAGTGTTCATATTATACCATCCCCCGGGCGTTCCGGGAAGCCCCCTGCTCTCACTCCCGCAGCGCTGCCCGGCAGAAGGGGCAGCACGAGCCTTTTGGCAGCGGGTATTTCATATCCAGCTTTCTGCCGCAGCGGGGGCAGCGGTAGGAGCTTTTCTCCAGGATGTACGATCCCAGCAGCATGCAGAGGCCCGCCAGCCACAGGCCCGCGGACAGAAACAGGATACCGGCCAGGGCGGCCAGGATGCAGACCGGCTTCACATACTTTAACGGGATTTTCGCTCTCAGCACTCTATGTTTCATGGAATCTCCTTCTCAGAACGCAGCGCGGGCCCGGCGGAGGCAAATTTCGCCCCGTCAGGCCCGGCACAAATCAGCTTTTCTTTTTCCGGATCAACGGCTTTACAACCGGGCTCAGAAGCACCACCAGACAGATGATCAGGATCAGCCCCGTCACCGGGCGGGACACGATGTTCACCGTCTCCTCCCACAGGCTGTTGCCGGCGGCGATGGTGTAAGCGCGGCGCAGATTGGACTCGCAGATCACGCCCAGCACCAGGCCCAGAATCATGGCGGAGCTGTTGAATTTACAGGTTACAAATACGAAACCGATCAGTCCGGAGATCGCCATCAGGATAACGTCCACCGCCGTGTTCTTGGTGGCGTATGCGCCGATGGTGGCCATCATAATGATGGTGGGGCCCAAAATGCTGTAGGGCACCTTCAGAATCTGAACGAATATCTTTGCGATTACAATGGCCGCGAACACCATGATAATGTTGGAAACCATCATGGATGAGAACGTGGCTGCCAAAAACTGGGGCTGGTTTACCAGCAGCAGCGGGCCCATGGTAACGCCCTTGAGCACCAGGGCGGACATCATGATCGCCGCGGCGTTTCCTCCGGGAATACCCAGGGAAAGCAGTGGAACCATGGAGCCGCCGGTGGCGGCGTTGTTGCCGGTCTCAGGAGCCGCGATGCCGTCGATACAGCCGGTTCCGAATTTCTCCGGGTGTTTGGACAGCTTCTGCTCGGTGGAATAGCACAGGAAGGAGGCGATGGTTGCCCCGGCTCCCGGCAGGATGCCCACCACAGTGCCCAGCACGGAGCATCTGGCGATAATCCATTTCACGGACAACAGCTCTTTGATGGAGGGCATTTTAGCGGAAACGCTGCTCTTGCTGTCCCCCACCGCCTGGAGCTTGGCGGGCTTGTTGGTCTGCTTTAACACCTCGGTGACCGCGAAGAAACCGATCATCACCGGGATCATCTCGATGCCGGAGGTCAAAAACCTGGTGCCGAAGGTCAGCCGCGGCACGCCCAGCAGGGGGTCTAAGCCGATGCAGGCCAGGAGCAGGCCGATCAGGCCGGAGATAATGGTGCGGCAGATATTGTCCGTCTCCAGGCTGGTCAGGATGGACAGGCCCATGAAGGAGATGGCGAACAGCTCGGAGGGTCCGAAGCTGAGGGCCGCCTGGGTCAGCTGCGGGCTGAGCAGCAGCATACAGATGGCCGCGAACACTCCGCCGATGGCGGAACAGATCAGCTGGATGCCTAACGCCTTGCCCGCCTCGCCCCGCTGGGCCATGGGATATCCGTCGTAGGTGGTCGGCGCGCTGGAGGGCACGCCGGGTATTTTAAACAGAATCGCCGTCATTCCGCCGCCGGTGATGGAAGCGCAGTAGATCGCCACCAGAAAGGCGATGGCATCTACCGGAGCCATCCGGTAGGTGAAGGGGATTCCCAGGGTCACGGCCATGGTGGCCGACACGCCCGGCAGAGCGCCGAACAGAGTCCCCAGAAAAACGGCAAAGATAATCAGTACAAACATTTTCGGGGCAAATACCACCGAAAGTCCGCTGGTCAATAAGTCTAGCATGCAGGCACCTCCTTTAAACCGCCGGTATCAGGGATTCCACAAACAGGGCGAAATTCCGCAAGAACGGCACCTGCCCTCTGGGAAGCATAACTCCCAGGAATACTGCGAACCCAATGTACAGAAGCACGGTGATCAGCACGGAGGTCACGAGAAGCAGCACCATATTCCGCTGTCCCAAAAGCAGCCCGTAGGCGATGAGAAACAGCAGGCAGGTGGTCATAAAGCCCACCGGTTCATACATCAGCGCCATGATCACCACAAGCGCCATGCCGAAAAACAGCTTGCTCTTCATCAGCCGGAGGATCGAGGGGAAGAAGTCCTTAAAGGAAGCGGCCACGTCCTCTTTCCGGTTCCGTTTGAAAAACTTGTAAATGTTCCAGCAGATGGCCGGGATCAACAGCAGCAGCAAGGCCTGGGGCCACTGCTCCGCTCCCAGCTCATTGGCAGCGGAGACAGGCATGGTGGCGCCCACATAGAAGTAACAAAATATGGAAAATCCCAGCAATAACAGGTTGACGATCAATTCCAGTGCCATAATTTTATTGCTCCTTCCTGATTACTTAATTAAACCCGCTCCCTTCAGGTATTCCTCAAAGGTCACGTACTCGCTGTCGATCAGCTTCTGGAAATCAGCCGCATCCGCGTAGCCCTCGCGGTCCAGATAGCTGGCGTTCTTTAAGAACTCCTGGTAATCCGGGCTGTCCCAGGCTTTTTTCAGAGCCGCCGCCATGGAATTAACGGCCGCGTCCGGCGTATCCTTACGGCAGAAGATGCCGCGCCATGTGCCTACATAGGAGTCGATCTTGTGGTCCCCGGTGCACTCCATGTTGGGATAGGAGGACATACGGCTCTCGGACATGGAGATCAACGGTACGATGTCGCCGGACTCGATCAGGCCCTTGATCTCATCTGCGCCGGTGATATTGATGTTGATGTGGCCGCCCACCATGGCGGAGCTCAGCTCAGAGCCGCTGGAGTAGTTGACGATCTTCACATACTGTTCCACCTCCGGGATGGAGCAGCCCAGGCCGCCTGCCAACGTCTGCTTTAAGGAGACGGAGTCCGCGCCGGTTGCGGTCAGCATTCCGCAGGTCAGCTCCTGGGGATGTTCCTTGGCGTATGTCACGAACTCGTCGAAATTGGTGTATTTTCCTTCCATCGCCTTCTTGGAGGAAGCGATGATGTTGATGGAGTGAACCAGCTTGGAAACCGGGCGGAACTCGGCTTTAAAGTCCACGGGCAGAATCTTCTGCAAATCCAGCATGATGTGGGACTGGGTGCCCAGCACGAAGGTGTAGCCGTCCGCCGGCTGCTTGTAGGTAAAGTCGATGCCGTTGGCGCCGCCCGCGCCCTCCACGTTCACGATCTCAACCGGCACGCCCAGCTCTTTTTCCAGAATGGGCTGAAGGGGGCGAAGGGTTCCGTCCGCGCCGCCGCCTACGCCCCAGGGACATACGATGGTGACCTTGCGCTCCCATTTCCAGTCGTCTGCGGCAGCCTCTGCGCTTTCTGTCCCGGCCGCCTCGCTCCCCGCGGCCTCCGTCTTGGCCGCCTCAGTGGGGGCCGCCGTCGTGGTGCCGGAGCTTCCTGATCCGCATCCCGCCGCAGCCGCAGCCGCCATCATCACCGCCATCGTAACCGCCAGACGTTTCATTACAGACTTTTTCCTCATAACATTTCCTCTCTTTCCTCGTTTACTTTATGTGCAACTTGCACATTTTTTTGTTCTGATACCATCATACTTTATGAATCTTAACTCTTCCCATGGGTTTTCTTAAATTTCTGTAAGGTAAATAAAACGGGATGTTTCCCCCCGCCATTTATGTTATAATGATGTTAAGATGTACCGGGCGCGGCGGCCCGGGGATAACCGGCCGCCGCGCCCGCGATTTAAAAGGAGGGGAGTATCTTGGAAAACAACCGTATACTTGTGGTAGACGACGATCCGTCGGTGCGGCGTATCATCTGCCGCGTGCTGGGCAGCGAGGGGCTCTCCACCGAGGAGGCGGACGGAGGTCTGGCCGCGGTCCGCATGGCGGAGGCAACGCCCTATTCCCTGATTATCCTGGACCTGGTGATGGACGACATGGACGGCTTTCAGGTCATCCACCACCTGAGGACCAACAGCATACTGACGCCCCTGTTCGTGCTCAGCGGGCGGCAGGCCGAGGTGGATAAGGTCCTGGCCTTAGGCATCGGCGCGGACGACTACATCACCAAGCCCTTCAGCACCATGGTGCTCTGCGCCAAGGTCAAGGCCTGCCTGCGGCGGTCCAATTTGTCCTCGCCGGCCCATTCAAACGAGCTCATTGCAGGTCCCTTCCGCTATATCTGCGACGAGATGCGCCTGTTTAAGCGGGATGAGGAGATCTTCCTCTCCGGCAAGGAATGCCTGATGATGAAATATTTCCTCAGCAACCAGAACAAGATCCTGACCAAGGAACAGATTTACCGCTATGTGTGGAACGACAGCTTCGTGGACGACAACACCATCATGGTGCACATCCGCCGGCTGCGCATGAAGATCGAGGACTCGCCGAACCACCCGGCGTACCTGAAAAACATCCGCGGCATGGGCTACCAGTTTGTGGCCGAGGAGATGGAGGGGCAAAAGGTGATGGTGGGATGACGCCGGCTCCATTGTTGTGTTTATGGTAGTATGGTAGGCATCCAAAAAAAGGGATGAAACCCGCCGGATCACAGCGGATTTCATCCCTTTTTTTGTCAAACCGCCTGCGGCAGCTTGCGGCGGCGATCATAACCGCCAGGTTCGGTCAGGCCTTGTACCGGGCCCGCCGCGCCGCCGGGCGCAAAGCGGCGTTTTTTGCACGGGCCGGCGGAGCGTTTTTCTGCCGCGGCCTGTTAACGGGGTTCACGTGGCCCCGCCGGGCTCCCGCGCCCACGCCGTCCCGCAAAGGCGCAGGTATAAAAATCCGCGGCGGTACAAAGTCTATAAAGGCAATCACGGCATTTTCATCAAAGAACAAGGAGGCACGGATACAGATGGATGATCATGAAAAGACGGAGGCGAGGGTCAGGGAAATTCTGGAGGACTACGGCGGGCTTGCGGACTGCTCCTCACAGGAGACGATGGTGAGTATGCTGCGGGAGCTCCAGGAGGCCTGCGGCTTCTTAAGCCCCGCCATACTGCAAAGGGCGGCGGAGACCGCCGGGGTGAAGGAATCCACGGTGCGCGCCATCCTGAAGCACTATCCCAGCCTGAAGGCCGCCCCGTACACCCACGAGATCGTGGTCTGCCTGGGAAAGAACTGCGCCGGCCGGAACACGCCGGTTCTGCAGGAGCTACGGCGGCGGCTTAAAACAGGGAGCGACGGCATATCCGCCGACAAAACCACCAAGCTGAGCACCCGCTCCTGCCTCAAGTCCTGCCGCACCGCGCCCAACATCCAGGTGGACGGGAAAATCTGCTCCGGAAAAAGCGCTGAGGAGATTCTCCGGCTGGTGGCGGACTGACATGCTTCACAGCACCATACCGGCTAACAGCGCCGGCGTTCGAAGGCCTCCCCGGCCATGATCCTGCGGCAAATCTCCAAAAGTTACATTTCCCCGTTTTCATCGGCGCATATTTGCGGTAGAATGAGTCATAAGGAATTTTTTTAAACAGGAGGGGTCTCATGTTAAACGTTCTGATTGCAGATGACGAGAGCAAGGTCTGCCAGCTGATTAAAACCCTGGTGGACTGGGAAGCCCTTGGCATGCGGGTAATTGCCACCGCGGAAAATGGAATCGAGGCCCTGGAGAAAATCCGGGAGCTGAACCCGGATATCGCCATCACCGATATCCGGATGCCCGGCTACGACGGGCTGGAGCTGGTGCGCCTGTCCAGGGAGACCAACCCCAGAACAGAATTCATCATTATCAGCGGCTACCGGCATTTCGAGTACGCCCAGTCGGCCATCCGGTACGGAGTCAATTCCTACCTGTTAAAGCCCATCAAAAAGGATGAGCTGACCGACACCTTAAAGAAGCTGGGGGAAAAGCTGAGGGAGAGGACGCGGCAGCTCAGCTATGAGGAGAAGGTGCGCCAGACGCTGAAAAGCGACGAGGAGACGCTGCGCCAGACATTCCTGGCGGACCTGATCTCCCGCAGGGACAAAACCTTGAAGACAGCTTCCCCGGAACGGATCAACCAGGATTTCCACTACGGGCTGAGGCCGGGGAATTTCTGCCTGGGGATCCTGAAGCTGGACGGCCATGTGTTCGACGATGCCAAGAACCTGCGCTTCATGGCGGACAAGGTGCGCGGCGTCATGGACCGGCTGCTGCCGGAGTGCACCTTTGACTACGAGCTGCTGGTGTCCGGGAGCTTCTTCTACTTTCTGCTGAATTTCGCGGAGGACTCCAGGAGCCAGGTCCGCCGCCAGATGAAGGCCCTGTTCGACGAGGTCCGGATTCAGGGCGGAATCTTAAAGGATTTCGCCGCCACGCTGTCCATCGGAACCGTGTGCGGCGGCCTGGACGGTTTGGACGCCTCCCTAAAGAGCGCCCGCCTTCTGATCGAGGAACGGCTGGTGGCCGGGACTGGAAAGCTGCTGGAGGGGGAACTGCCCTGCAAGGACTCCTTTGCGGACAGCGCCCTGTTTGCGGAGTTCAACAGCCGGATGTCCCAGGCCCTGGAGAGCCTGGACGTGCATTCCGTGCGGGAGGCCCTGACGCAGCTGAAAAACCAGATGCTGGAGACACCCGGCATCACGGGCCACGAGCTGCTGCAGATGACCAAGGAGGTCTGCAACCTCTACCTCTTTTTTATGAAAAACTACCGCATCCGCATCGAGGACGATTTCCTGGAAAATTACAATCTGGGGGCGGATAACTGCGCGTCAGCCACGGAGCTGTTCGACTACCTGATCCGCAAGATCACCGCCTCCTACGACACGGCCGCCCGCCTGAAACGGCAGGACGAGAACCGGCCGGTCCGGGTAGCCAGGCAGTACATCGGCGAGCACTACGCCTCTGCCCTGACTCTGGAGGAGGTCAGCGCGGTGGCCGGGCTCTCCCCTGCCTACCTGAGCACGGTATTCAAAAAGGATACGGGCATGACCTTTCTGGAGTACGTGTCCAAGGTGCGGATGGACATGGCCAAGCAGCTGCTCAAGGAAACCTCCTGCACAGTGGCCGATATCTGCGAAAAAGTGGGCTACAGCGACGTTCGCTACTTCACCAAAACCTTCACCAAATACTCGGGCCTGAAGCCCAACGAGTATAGAAAGCTGTATTCATGAGCGTGAAACTGAAATATATCTCAACGCGCCTCCTGATCTGCGCAGCGCTGGGCGAGCTGCTGCTGCTGCTCATGGGCGGATACATCTGGATCGTGAGCCTGAAGCGCGCGGGAGGCTTCATCCTGGCGTCGGCCTTCACCCTGGCTATTTTCCTCGGCAACCTGCTGGTATTCCGGCTGGTGGTGAGACCGTACCGCGAGACGAAAAAAGTATATGAACAGTTCGCCATGGGCCACGTGCTCAACGACCTCTTCGACACGCGCTACCCCTATGCCCCGGAGGCCGAGCAGGCCGTCCGCAAGTTCAACGAGATGATCGACCGCAGCAACCTGGTCAACGTTTCCAAAAAGCAGGCGGAATACCTGGCGCTCCAGAATCAGATCAACCCCCATTTTCTCTACAACACCCTGGAGGGAATCCGCAGCGAGGCGCTGGTGGCCGGCCTGGACAGCGTGGCGGAGATGACCGAGGCACTGGCTACCTTTTTCCGCTACACCATCTCCCAGGTGGAGAACCTGGTGCCCCTGGAGGACGAGCTGGCCAACATTGAAAACTACTACTACATCCAGCAGTTCCGCTTCGGGGACAAGCTGGCGTTGAACATCGCTTACGACTGCGACGAGGACACAAGCGAGCTGGATATCCTGAAATACCGGCTGCCCAAGCTGACCCTGCAGCCCATTGTGGAAAATTCCATCTACCACGGCATCGAGCGCAAGATCGGCAAGGGCCATCTGACCATCCGCATCGGCGTCAGCGACAGCAGGCTGCGCATCCGCATCTCGGACGACGGCCTGGGCATGCCGGAGGACAAGCTGAACCAGCTGAACGGCAAGCTGAAATCCCTTTTTCTGGATGCGGTGGAGGGCGAGTCCAGCCGCCAGGGCGGCATCGCCATGGTCAATGTTAACAACAGAATCAAGCTGCTGTTCGGGGAGGAGTACGGCATCTGCGTGTACAGCCACGAGGGCGCCGGGACGGACGTGCTGATCAACCTGCCGCTGGTGCAGGAGTGAGGGATACCCGGGCAGACGGCGGGACGGCGGCCCGGGAATGAGGTGGACGGTAATGAAACGTGAATTGCTGCGCATGGACCATGTAAATCTGGAGGCGGGCGGGGAACAGCTGTTGGACAATCTGAACTTCCAGATTTTCGCTGGCGAGATCATGGGGCTGGTGTCGCGCAGCTTAAAGGGCCACGACCAGCTCATCGGCCTGATCGGCTACAACCGCCCCATCACCTCCGGGACCGTGTGGTACGACGGCCGGGTGGTGAACAGCTACTCCTGCAGCGACGGCAGCGCCAACCGGGTGTGCGTCATCGAGCAGAAGAGCCATCTGGTGGAGGGCTTAAGCGTGGTGGACAACATCTTTGTGCTGCGCAGCGGGTTTAAAAAGTATTTCATCAACGAGCAGGTGCTCCGCGAACAGACGGAGCGGTTTTTTGCGGAAAACGATATCCGGGTGGACATCACCAGGCGGGTCAACGCCTTAAATCCCCTGGAGCGCTGTCTGGTGGAGCTGGGCAAGGCGCTGCTTTTGGGCTGCCGCCTGGTCATTGTGGACAATCCCGGAAATTTTCTCAGCCAGCACGAGCTGCCGGAATTTCAGCGGATGCTGCGCAAGGTCCGGGATGACGGCGTGTCCGTTCTCTATATCGGCAACCACCACCAGGAGGTGTTCAAAATCGCGGACAGAACCTCCCTGTTCTACGACGGGCAGATTCGCAAGGTGTTCGAGCGGGACGAGATGACTGACCAGGCCATCGCCCCCTACATCAAGGAGTGGCAGGACCAGAACCAGCTCCCGGACCTGGATTACGAGGACGGCGTGCTCCACTTCCATCACGTACACGCGGGCAGCCTGGACGGCCTCCAGTTCGTGCTCCACAAGGGAGAATGCCTGACCCTCTTAGACATGGACAACAGGATTGCGGACGATATCCTGGGCCTTTTGACCGGCGGCCTGGATTGCTCCAGGGGCCGGATCACCCTGGAGCACGAGCTCTATACGCCCAAGCGGGCGGAGCGTTATCTGGACGAGGGCGTGGCGGTGATTCCCAAGGACCCGGTGGAGCACCTGCTCTTCCCCCACCGGACCTATGTGGAGAACCTGACCTTCCTGCTGGACCGGAAGCTGGGGCGAAGCCTGATCCCCGGCCGGATCTACAGGAGCATCCGGGACGAGTACGCCCCCCTGGTGGGTGCAGCCATCGACGAGACCAACATCACCAACCTCACCCTGGAGGAGCAGATGGCCCTGATCTACTACCGGGTCCAGCTGCTGCATCCCCGGGTTCTGGTCTGCATCCAGCCCCTGGCCCGCGGCGACATGCTCTGCCGCCGGAAGATTCTCAGCCTGATCCGCCAGAGCCTGGGCCAGGGCACGGCGGTGTTAATCATCACCACCAATGTGTCCGACACCCTGGAGATATCGGACCGGCTGATGGTGGTGGAGGGCGGCGTCTGCACCGCCTCCTACGACAAACACGAATTCAACCGGATCGCCCGGTAAAAACCGAAAGATCCACTACCTTAACCGAAAGAATGCCCCCTTAATGAGGGCATTTTCTGATGCTATAATACAATTATATTGAGAAGGAGAGACCGATGAGGGAGTATATTGGAATTGATATAGGAGGGACAAAATGCGCGGTGGTCCGCGGGGACGAGAGCGGCAAAATTCTGGATAAGCGCTCCTTTTCCACCACGGACCGGGACGGCACCCTGGAACGGATTTTTGAGAGCGCAGGTCTGCTCATGACAGGACGCACCGAGGCCATAGGCGTCAGCTGCGGCGGTCCCCTGGACAGCAAAACCGGCGTGATCCTGGGCCCGCCGAACCTGCCGGGCTGGGACCGCGTGCCGATCACCGGGCTTTTGACAGAGCGTTTCCACCTTCCCGCCCGCCTGCAAAACGACGCCGACGCCTGCGCGGTGGCGGAGTGGCGGTTCGGGGCCGGAAAGGGCTGTGAGAATCTGATCTTTTTGACCTTCGGCACCGGACTTGGGGCCGGGCTGATCCTGGGCGGAAGGCTGTACCAGGGCGCCTGCGGCATGGCCGGGGAGGTGGGCCATGTGAGGCTGTTCCCCGAGGGCCACACCGGCTACGGCAAGGCCGGGTCCTACGAGGGCTATTGCAGCGGAGGCGGCATCGCCCAGTACGGCCTGGGAAGCGCCAGGGAGCTGGCGGACAAGGCCAGGGCCGGAGACCGGGAAGCGCTGGAGGTCTGGGAGCAGACGGGCCAGAACCTGGGGCGGCTCCTGGCGATTCTGATGGATGTGCTGAACCCGGACGTGATCGTGATCGGAAGCATCTACGCCAGAGCCGGGGACCTGATGCAGGAGGCCTGCGGCCGTGTCCTCGCTAAGGAGGTGCTGGAGCCCAATCTGCGGGCATGCAAAGTGGTCCCGGCGCTGCTGGGAGAGGCCCTGGGAGACGTGGCGGCGCTGAGCGTGGCCATGGACATCCGGGGATAAGTCAGCCCCTGCCGGCACACGGCGGGAGAATTTAGAAAGCAGGGGGTACCAGATGGGAGAAGTAATTGTATCAATGAAAAACATTACCAAGACCTTTCCAGGCGTGAAAGCTCTTGACAATGTCAATTTTGAACTGCGGTCCGGGGAAGTGATGGCGCTGCTGGGAGAAAACGGCGCGGGCAAATCCACGCTGATGAAAATACTGAGCGGCGTGTACACCAGGGACAGCGGAACCATGGAGATATTCGGCAGGGAGTACGGCGACCTGACCCCGAAAAAGGCCCGTGAGATCGGCGTGGCCATCATCCACCAGGAGTTAAATATGTGCCGCCACTTGACCGTGACCGAGAACATGTTCCTGGGCAGGGAGAAGGCGGGAACCTTCACCTTAAAAGAGAGCGCCATGGAGGCTGAGGCCCGGCGGATTCTGGGCGACTTAAAAATCGACCTGGACCCCCGGCAGACGGTGGGCGATCTGCCCGTCTCCAAGCAGCAGATGGTGGAGATCGCCAAGGCCCTGTCCGTCAACGCTAAAATCCTGATCATGGATGAACCCACCTCATCCCTGACGGCAAAGGAAATCGACGAGCTGTTCCGGATCATCCGCCAGCTGAAGGCGGAGGGGCGGGGCATCGTGTACATATCCCACCGCCTGGAGGAGCTGCAGGCCATTGTGGACCGGGTGACCATCATGCGGGACGGCCAGTATATCACCTCCAGCGATTTTAAGGACATGACCATGGACAAAATCATCGCCAACATGGTGGGCCGCGAGATCAAGGAACAGTTCCCCCGGGTCTCCTGTGAAAAGGGCGAGAAGGTATTTGAGGTCCGGAACCTGAACGCCGGGCGGCTGGTGCGGGACATCAATTTCTCCCTCTACGAGGGCGAGATCGTGGGGTTTGCCGGGCTGATGGGCGCGGGGCGGACCGAGACCACCAGAGCCATTTTCGGCGTGGACGCAAAGACCAGCGGGCAGTTCTTCCTGGACGGGAAGGAGGTCGTGATCAACTGTCCCATGGACGCCATCCGCTCCGGCATCGTGCTGGCCCCGGAGGACCGTAAAAAAGACGGGCTTTGCACCAAGCTGAGCATCCGCCAGAACCTGGCCCTGCCGAACCTGGATCTGCTGTGCAACAAGCTGGGCGTGATCAACGGCGGCAAGGAGGACGCGCTCTGCCAGGAGGCGGTGAAAAACCTGCTGATCAAGACGCCCGGTCTGGAGATCAACGCCGGCAACCTGTCAGGAGGCAACCAGCAGAAGGTGGTCGTGGGGAAATGGCTGGCGCGCAATTCCAGGGTGGTGATCTTCGACGAGCCCACCAGGGGTATCGACGTAGGCGCCAAGGTGGAGATTTACAACCTGATGAACAAGCTGAAGCAGGAAGGTATTGCGGTCATGTTCGTATCCTCCGAGATGCCGGAAGTGCTGGGGATCGCAGACAGGATCATCGTCATGTGCGACGGCCGGATCACCGGAGAGGTATCGGCGCAGGAGACGACGCAGAATGAAATCCTGAAATACGCCACCGAATTTGAAAAAAAGGTGACTGTCCAGTAGGCCATGGCACGCGCTGCGGCGGCCGGAGGAATACACAGAAGCAAGCAGCAAAAATCCACGGCCGGAAGCGGTTTGACACGGATTTTTGCCCGTAACTGCGAGGGTACTGAACAGTTACAAAAAAGCAAGTGAGCTGAATCGGAGGAAATGAATATGAACGAGAAAAAGCAAAGCACAGTGAGGCGTCTGCTGGGCACCCGGGGAATGGGCGCGGTTGTCACGGCATTCGTAGGACTGATTATCATCTATGTAGCCTTCGGACTGATTGACCGGAACGTATTCTCTGGGCAGAACGTGATGAACCTGCTCCGGTCCATGTCCAAATATCTGCTGATCGGCGTGGGGCAGAGCTATCTGCTGATCACCGGAAATATCGACCTGTCCATCGGCTCCATGGTCGGCATGAGCGCCATGGTTTCCGCCACCCTGATGACCATGGGCATCCACCCGGTGGTTGCCATGGCGGTGGCGCTGCTGTGCTGCCTGGTCTGCGGCGTGATCAACGGCACCCTGGTGGGCAAGTTCAAGCTTCCGCCCTTCATCGCCACCCTGGGCACCATGTTCGCGGCCCGCGGCATGGCCTACATGGTCAACAACAACCGCAACACCGACGCCATTGCCACCGGCATAGGCAAGGAGGCGGGGGACAGCTTCCAGAACTTTTTCTACTACGGAAAAACCTTTGGCATTTACAACACCTTCTGGATCGCCCTGATCCTGTTCCTGATCTTTTTCTTCCTGTTATCCAAGACCAGGACCGGGCGCCACATTTACGCCATCGGCTCCAATGTGGAGGCGGCGAAGCTCTCGGGCGTCAACGTGGTGACCACCACCATCAAGGCTTACCTGGTCAGCGCCACCTGCTCCTGCGTGGTCGGACTGATCCTGTGCGCACAGGCCGGCATGGGTAACATGGAAGCCGGCAACATGTACGAGATGTACGGCGTTGCGGCCGGCGTAATCGGCGGTATCTCCCCCTTAGGCGGCACCGGGCTTCTGCTGGGCACCTTTGCAGGCGCGTCCGTATGGCAGACCCTGGAGAACGGCCTCAACATGATCGGCGCCCAGGTGGGTATCCAGCGTCTGGTGATCGGCATCATCGTGGTATTCGCAGTGCTGCTGGACGTAGTGGTACGCTCCGGAAGCTTTGGCAAGAAAAACAAGCAGTGACATATTTCCAGGCAAACGGCAAGATATTCAACCGCCGGGAATGTCCCCGCGGTTCAATATAAAAAACAAGAAGGAGGATTCGTTTTATGAAGAAAAAATTAATTGCAATACTCAGCTGCATGGCACTGGCAGCGGCGTCCATCGCAGGATGCAGCAGTTCCAAGCCGGCCGAGTCGGCAGCGGCTCCGGCTGAGACCACCAAGGCGGCGGAAGGTTCGGAGGCAGCGGCCCCGGCAGGCGACATCAAGATCGCGCTGATCACCATGGACTCCATCGACCAGCACTGGGTGACCCTGAATGAGGGCGCGCAGAAAGCCGCGGCGGAGCTGGGCGTGACCGTAACCTTCATGTCCCCCAACACCAAGGACGACGCGCAGCAGATCGAATGCGTGAACAACGCGGTCGCAGGCGGCTACCAGGCCATCGTGGTGGCGGCCAACGGACCGGACGCCATCTCCTCCGCCCTGAAGGAGGCGGCAAGCGCAGGCGTGAAGCTGGTCTATGTGGACTCTCCGGCCAACGTGGACGCCGAGGCCACCTTCTCCACCGACAACGAGGCCGCCGGCAAGACTGCCGGTGAGGAAATGATCAAGGCCCTGGAGGCAGCGGGCATCACCTCCGGCAAGATCGGCATCGTAAACGTAAACGCAGCCACCGACTCCACCGTTAAGCGCGAAAGAGGCTTCCGCTCCGCGTTTGAGGGCAAGGGCTACGAGCTGATGGAGACCCAGTACGGCGAGGGCGACGCGGCGAAATCCCAGACCATCGCGGAGAACTATATCACCCAGGGCGTT
>JAGZSY010000033.1 GCA_018380885.1 Enterocloster asparagiformis | reverse complement strand
CTACACCACCCGCGAAGCAGGTGGTTTTCTGTTTCGCACGTCTCCGTTCCTGACTTCAGGAACTCCAACGTACTCAACTGGCTAAAGCCAGAAAAAAAATGCCGTGATTTCCATCACGGCTGTTTAAAATATTCACTCAATTTTTCCATATCCGGGATCAGCACATGGTTCTTTTCCATGCGGATCAGCTGAAACTCCGTAAGCTTTTTGGCCTGCCGCGACACGGTCTCCCGCTTGGAGCCCAGCATGTCCGCCAGGTAGGTGATGCTTAAGTTCATGTCGATCAGCGTGCCGTCCCCGGTCTTTACGCCGTAGTCCCGGCCCAGCTTGAACAGCTTGGCGGCCAGCCGCTTCTCACCGCTCAGGGCGTTGGTGGTGTTCTTGAGCTGGCGGTACAGGCGGCGGATCTTTAGGGCCATGGACTGTACCACCGCCCGGGTCAGCGCCGGTTCGCGCTCCATCACCTTCCAGAGCCGTTCCCTGGAAATAGCCAGCACCAGGGAATCCTCCTTGGCCTCGCAGCTTACGGAGGCGGGAAGGTTCTGGAGCATCTCCTCGTTCAGCGGGCTGCCCGGCCCGTAGGCAAAGATCACCTTCCGCTCACCCAGGGAATTGATCTTGTAGAGCGAAGCCATACCCTCCACCAGAAAATACAGGGAGGACACCTCCTCCTTGTCGTAGAAAATGTGCTGCCCGCGCTGGTACTTTTTCAGGCAGCCGAAGGCCGCCAGCTCCTCACGGCCGGAGGCTGAGGCATTACAGAGCAGCGCCGAGCGCCGGACAGCTTCCGAACACGTCATAGCTCCAGCCCTCCCCTTCTCGCCTGGCCGTCCATAAAATCCACGGTGAACGCCGTGATGCGCTCCAGCTCGTCAAAGCCGAAAACAGGAACCGCCGCCCCGTCCACAGCCGGGCGCCCCGCCCGGTCCCTCAAATCCGTCACATAGGCCAGCACGGTCTCCCGCGGACAGACCGGCCCCGCGCCCGCAGCCCGGCGTACCAGCTCCAGCTTGGGGTAGGACGAATACTTCTGCCCTTCCAGCAAAATCAGGTCCGCCTCGGGAAACAGGGGCAGGAAATCCGCGGCTGAGCGCCCGGACTCCCTTTTCACCGCCAGATACCGCTTATCCGAGTAAACCACCGTCCCGTAGGCCCCCGCCTCCTGCATCCGCCTGCTGTCCGTGCCCGGCACATCCGCCTCAAAGTCATGGCCGTCGTGCTTGATCACCGCCACCCGCAGGCCCCGGCTGGTCAGCGCCGCCACCATCCGCTCCAAAAGCGTGGTCTTTCCCGTGTTCTTGGTGCCGCTGACAGCCAGCACCGGAGGTTTAAATCCGCTCAGCGCCAGATACGCCTCCCTGCAATTCACGTTACAGAACCAAAAATCCGGAATCTGTTCCGCGGAAGTCTCCACCACGGTACAGGAAATTTTTTCCAGAAAACGCATCAGCCGGTAATCTCCACCGCGCACGCACTCCCTGAGCGCTGGCAGGCAGGAGCGGGCGTACAGCCCGCACAGGGGCTGCAGCCGGCCGCTCCTGGTCCGCCACACCAGAGCGTCCGTCCCCGGCGTCCACTTTTCCAGGAGCCGGCGGGCCATCTGCCCGTGAAAAAGCGGCATGTCGCAGGACACAAAAAACAGCAGGCCGCACTGTGTCTGCTCAAAGCAGGAGAGCATCCCCCCCATGGGCCCGATGGGCCCCTTCTCCCCCTCCACCGGCAGGTCACGGATCACCTTCAGCCCGTCCTGCTCCGGCGGAGGATATTCACCGGCGGAGAAAAAGCACGGAAGCCCCAGCTCGTCCAGCTCCTCCTCAATCCGGCAGCGGAAGCTTTTTCCCATGTGTAAAAGCTCCGCCTTGTTGGCGCCTCCAAACCGCGATCCCCGGCCCCCGGCCAGGATGACCGCTCCACATTTTGACTCCATATCCCACTGTCCTTTCCTTCTCCGCGAGTATCCGCCCGGGACGGACAAATCCCCTCCACCGCGGCGGCTTATATAAGGACTATTATAAAATTGGGGGCCAATTAAATCAACATTTTTTTAACAATCTTTTAATCCGCACGCTCCCGGCCTCACGCTTCAACGCCCTGCGCCGCCTGTTCGGCTCCGCGGCTTCCGTTGGCAGCCGGGCCGTCGCCCGCAAACTGCTGGATCAGCCTGGTCCGGTCCTTGCCCAGAATATTGGTCAGTTCCCCCACTGTCAGCTGTCCCTTCAGATACATTTTCGCCACGTCCAGCGAATCATTGCCGATCTTTGCCACCAGTTCCAAATGTGTCATAACCCTCACTCCCTTATCCGTTTCCGGCAATCCTTAAAATTGCCAGCACAATAATATATGCCAAACAGGGATTATATATGATTACTTTTTTCCATTTTCCGCCCAATTTTTGCGCTCCAAAGCCAGGCGGTACAGCGCCGACACGTCCTGGGAGTATTTTTTCAGCAGCGCGCTCAGGTAGGGGGCTCCCTTCACCTCGGACGACACCGGGGCCTGCCGGACGGACACCGGTTCCTGCTTCATCCTGGAGCAGACCATATTGCCGGCCTCCTGGATCACATAGCCGCACACAGCGGAAAAACGCTCCAGCGCGGCAGGGTCCTCAAGCCCGCGCTTTTCTGACTCCACGAGAAGCAGGATCTGCTCCATCTCGCTGGACATTTTCCAAAACAGCGCCAGCAGCCTCCTGCAGCCGGCCTGCTCTTCCGGTGACAGATGTGTTTGCAGATAGTCCTCGATCTGCTCGTAGGTCAGCTGGAAGCGAACCAGCCCGTCCCGGACCGCGCCGTAGTCCAACGGCACGTAAAGGCTGGCTGAAAAAATCCGCAGGTAGGAGTGCTGCATGTGGAACAGCCCTCTTATATTGTCCCGGAACTGCCCTTTTATGCTGGTGGGAAAGAAGAACCGGTTTACCACCACCACGAAGGCGGTGGCGAGGCCCACGTAGATCAGGCGCAGCTCCATGGCCATGGTCTCCTGCATGGCAAGGGAGGCCAGGGTAACGGAAAACGCGGTGGAGAACACGGCCTGCTGCCAGGTTCCCGGCAGCGCGCAGTACATGAAGGCCACAATCACGGTGGCAAGGACAAAATGCCCCTGCACCCCAGGAAACAGCGGCAGCAGGAAATACAGCAGCGTACAGCCTGCAATGGTGCCGATAAAGCGGTTTTTCAGCCGGAAGGCGCTGTCCTCATACATGGGCTGCAGCAGGAGAAAGGCGTTGAGCACGAACCAGTAGGCGTGGTTGCAGCCGGAAAGGCGGCTGAACAAAAATCCCAGAACCAGCACCGCGCTGAGCCGCAGGGAAAAGCGCATCTCAAAGGTATCGGGTGACAGCCGCCGCACCGTCCGGGCAAAGGACAGAGCCTTTATCCCGGACCGCCTCCGCCTGTCCGCCTGCCCCCGTTCCCCCTGCCCCAGGCTGTCTAAAATCGCCAGCAGCAGGGAAACCGTCTGCTCCCCGAAGCGGTCAATGGCGTCGTCCCGCCTCCCGGCCTCCCGCATCAGGCTCCCGCCCTGGCTGCGAAGCGCTTGCGCGGTCCCGGGACCCGCCAGGGCCGGGGAGCTCATCTCCTTCCCGGGCCAGGTCCGGCCAAACTCCCGCAGAAATGCGCACAGGCGCAGCAAAAACTGTTTCCCCTCCCCTGTGAGCCCGTCCTCCCTCAGCACTGCCAAAAAATACACGGACCGCTGGAACAGCAGCGCAGCCATATAGTGGATCTGCCCCTCCCGGCTCACCGCGTAGGAGATTCCCCGGCTCTGTTCCACCTGCCTGTAGAGCGCCTGCTGGATGGAGAACAGCTCCCTGCCTCCGTCGCAGTCCTGCCCCGCTGCCCAGGCCGAAAGCTGTCCGGACAGGGCCTCCAGCCCTCGCTTTTCCAGCCCGTAGTCCTCCCGCTTTGCCCTGCCGTGGGAGCAGATGAGCAACGCGGCCGCCAGCAGAAACAGGCCGTAGGCCATGGCGCAGAGAAAGCGGCCGAACTGGTCGAAGGGAACCGGGCTCAGCTGGAAGAACACAAAGCCCATGGCGCTGGTGAAATAGCCCTTCTGGTTGAATTGGGTGGACTGTAAAAATACCAGGAAAAACGGCACCAGAATATTGAGAAGCATGCACAGGACCAGCCAGTGGCCGGCGAGAAATGCCAGCACGGCCAGGGACAGCTGCACCGCAGCCATGGAGGCCAGCTTGGCCGGCGTCTGTTTTTTCTGGCGGCGCACCTTGAACAGGGTGGCCAGAACCGACACCACAATGATATACTTCACGCCAAACAGCCAGAGAATGGTATAGAATGCGAACAGAAAAAATAAAATAACCGGCGCCGCATCCGCCAGCGCCAGCTTTGCGCGGCCCAAAAAGCGCCGCAGTCCCTGATTGTCCAAATCAAATTCTCCCCTTCCGGTATCCGGCCGCCGCTTCCTCTGCGGTCTTAAAAGCAGAAAGCCTCCGCAAAACAGACGGCCGGGCAAATCTGCCCCGCCGTCCGCATTCCGCTTATTCTCTTCATCATATCACACCCGGCGCTGTTTTCAACAGATTCCCATGGATTTTAGCGGGATTCTAACACGTGTCTGGATCTCCAGGCGCTCTCCCCTTGTCAATAGGAATACAGCAGCACCGGATTCTCCCCGCCCTTCTCCATCCGGTAGCACTCCGATCCTGTTCTCATATAATTGGTCCGCCAGCCTATATCCAGGGCCGGGTTCCGCTCGCTCCTCTCCACGGTAAAGTAGATAATATCCCCCACTACCTCCAGATGCCGGATCAGCGTTATCTCATCCGCCTCGGTCCCCGAGGGCTCCCACAGCCCAAAGCGGGCCGCCGTCTGCTTAGGAATCAACGTCTGATAGCGGGCCTCATGTTCGGCGACCATCAGAATCCCGCCGTCTTTATAAATGTAGGAATTCTGCCTGCTGAGTGGGAAATCCGACTCTCGGACCTGGCCGGTGCTCATATTTTTCACCTGGCAGCCCTCCACCGCGTAATACTTCCAATATCCGATGTAGGAGATGATATCCCCGTCGATATAGTAGACCAGCTCCGCTTCCCCCTTCTTCTCCACCAGAAAATCTTCCCCGGTAATCCCGCCGTACCCGACGCAGGTCCTGGCATCGCTTCCGTCCACATTCACGCTGTTAATACCGCCCTGCTGAAAATACCTTCCTGTCCCCCCGTAAAAACCGTAGGAATAGTAAAGCCTGTCTCCCAGCCTGATCACCTCCATGGCATAGACCTGGTCATAGGGATCGCCCACCGCCACGTGGTCGACCAGTTGGGGGCCGCCCGTCCCGTCTGCGCTGAGCCGGTAAAGTAAAAATCCTCTGGTCGCGCTGTCCGCCACCGAGTAATAGCAGTCTCCTCCGGTCACCCCCGCCTTTACGCCGCTGTCCCCGGAAATCTGGAGAACCCGGTTCTCCTCCCCATAGAGAATGTAGATTCCCCCGCCCCGCTCATAGCTTGTGCCCACCAGGGTGCCCTTCTCCTCGTCCGCAGCCCACACCTCAAATATCCCGTAGTCGATCCTGCCGCTCCCGTCCATTTTCACGGAGAAAAGCCGGCTGTATCCCTGTGTCAGGTACATCCTGTCACCGGCAATATAAATATCTCCCGAGCCCTGGGCCTCAAAAAGAACCTGCTCACTGCCGTCGGGTCGCCGGCAGATCATCTGATTCTCCGCGCTTTCCACAAACCCGTAGCTGGCAAACAGCCCGTTGTCCTCCACGCTCTTGGAATTGTATTTCCAGTAATACTCATTGCCCAGGTAACGGACCGCCTTTCCGCCGTTATTCTCCACGCCGCGGTTCAGCGCTTCCCCGGAGGCGGCAGCCCCCTCATCCGCAGCGGTCCCCCGCTCCGCTTCAATATGATCTGCTGTAACCTGATCTGCCGCAGCTTGATCTGCTGTAACCTGCTCCGCTTCAACCCGCCCCGTTTTAACCTGCTCTGCCGCAGGTCCGCCGGGCGCCATTGCCCTGTGCGCAAAAAGCCAAAAGGTCAGGCTTCCGCACAAAAGTCCTGCGCAGACCAGGCACAGAATCCCTGCAAACGTGATTGCCCAGCGTTTCATCCCTATCCTCCTCATCCGGCCCATGGTCCAGGCGCACCCCAAAAGGGCCTGAACTGCAAAAAGGCCGACGTCCCCGCTTCCGGGAAATTCAGCCTTCTCGCGCTCTCTGTCTCTTATGCGGGCCTTCGCTCTCTCTTACTCCTCCAGCTTCCAAATCTGCACCCGGCCGTCGTAATCCCCGAATACCCGGCGGATTATATCCTCCACAATACTCCAGTCCCCGCCGGCGGTGCCGCAGCCGATCTTGTATGGGAAGGCCACGGTCTCGCGTTTTTCCCGCACATCCAGAAATCCGCGAATCTCCGTCATAGCCTGCTCCAGGGCCGCGTAGTCGGTGTAGAGCCCCTTTTTGCCGTAATCGTCCTGTCCGTAAAGGTTGGCGATCAAAAACCACCGCCCGTCCTGCTCCACGGGCTGGGCGCTGACCCGGCCCAGCAGCTTGGAAGTGTCGCCGTTCTCCTTCTCCACCCACTGCTTGGTCATCTTTTTGTATGTTTTCTCAACCTCCGGAAATCTGCGCCGGATCTGTCCGGCCATCCCACGGCCAAAAGCGCCCTGGCAGTTCACCTGATGGCAGATCAGATCAGCCCCTGAATCCAGAATATCCCCGTTACAATACTCAATCATATAGTCCTCCTATTCCACCCCGGCCTCCCGCAGGATCCGGTTCAGTTCTTTTGTCGTCAGACAGAACATCCGCTTAATCGACCGTTTATCCTCGGGATTCCGGGAATACGCCTCCACAATGTCCGCTTCGCTCCACCTGAAGTCAACCGGTTCGTTCATGTACTCTCTCATTGTCTCTCCTGTTGTCAATCTTATGCTTCGCTTTATTATAGCCGGACTTTCGCCAAACGGCAAGTTCTAAATTCCGTACGTTGGAGCAGTTGGAACGGAAAATCCTTCTGTTTGCTGCACCTTAAATCCGGTCAGGGCAATGGCCATGGAGATGATCGGCGTGCCCACCACGAACATGGCCCCCATGTTCCGGGGAATCAGCACGCTGCCCATGGTTCCCACATCCTCCAGAATCCTGGATAGGTTCTGGGATTTCAGATGGTATTTTTCAAAGATCGGCGCAAACAGAGTGCCCACCATGACAAAGGCAAAGTTGTTGGTGGAAATCACCAGGATGCAGATCAGGGTGAGAAATCAGGCCATGACCATCACCCCCTTGGCGGACTTGATCCCCCTGGTCAGCCCGTCAAACAGCGGCTGCAGCAGGCCCGTGCTGTCGGACATGGGGACATCTTGTCCCCGAACCAGGCGCCGCCCACTTCCTGGTGCTCATGTTGTCCCGCTCAATGATTTTTCCAAAATCGTACATAAAATCCCCATTTTGGTCTAAAAAAAGATGCCAACCAACTCCCTCACTATCACCTGCGTTTCCGCCGGCCGGTCTCTTCCTGGTTGACCGTATTAAGAGGAGTTGATTGACATTTCCTTCACGCGCAAATTGCCGTGAAAAGCGCGATCACGGCCCTGGCTTTAACCCCCCGCCTTCGTATGTTCTGTTTCCCCGGTCTACCCGCGCAGATCGCCGGGGCACAGGACCTCTCCCCAGCGGTCGGACAGTCTGTCCAGGGCAAATATCACATTGGATGGGCTGGTGGACGGGCACTTAACCGCCTCCCTGCCGGTATGTTCACGGCAGTATTTCTGGTATAGCCTGTACGCAGCCTCCCCGTTGGCAACAATGGTCCGAATCTCAGCGGCGCGCAGAATCCTGTTGATATCCGTGGGGACCACGTTGCGTATGCTCTGCTCGCTGGAGCCCTTGACGTCGCAGACCGCCACCACGTCCCACAGGGCGATGCGGCGGCGCAGCAGCAGCTCCCGTTTCTCCTCAATCCCGGACGGAAGCGGCTCACCCAGCAGACGGGCCAGCAGCTTCCAGAACCGGTCCTGGGGATGGCCGTAGTGGAAACCGCTCTCCCTGGACTTGACGGAGGGAAAGCTGCCCAGAATCAAGACGCGGGAGTTCTCGTCGTACACCGGCTCAAACGGGTTGTGCACCCGGGCATAGCCGGCCGGCAGCTCATCCTCAATGTAATCCTTTGAGTCCAGCCTCCGGCGCCTTCTGCTCATGGGAGCCGCCACGCTCCCGTCCTTTGCGATTGCCAGGACAAAGGCGTTGATCTGCAATTTGTTTTCCTCGTACAGATCCATACTCTGATACAATTCTTTGTACTTCTTCAAAAGGCTGAATTTCAGCTTGACCGCGTTGGCCTTTTTCCAGTCCGTGCTGACAAGGCTGCCCTTGCGTTTCATGTAGTAGTAGATGGGAATCTGTATGGCGGCGAAGCGCTCCGCGTGGCGGATAAAGCTCAGATTGAACAGAAAATCCTCGCACCACCTGAGCTCCGGATCCATCTCCAGCTGTCGCTCCTCCACAATGCTGCGCCGGTAAAGCTTGTTCCAGAGGACGCCATAGTAAAAATCGGCCGGGTCGCGCATCATGTATTCGGCGTACTCCTTCCTGGTCAGCAAGCCCCGCTCGCGGATATGCTGCTTTTCCGTGAACACAGCCCCGTCCACCCGGTAGAAATCCGCGATCACCATATCGCAGTCGTATTTCTCAGCGGCATAGACCAGGCTCTCCGTGGCGTCCCGGGCCAGCCAGTCGTCGCTGTCCATAAACTGAAGGTATTTCCCCGCAGCTGCTTTTATGGCCTGGTTCCGGCTGTCCGACACCCCTGTATTGACCTTGTCGATCACCCGGAAACGCTCATCCATCTCCTCGTACTCCCGGCCGATCTCCAGTGTGGTGTCGGTGCTTCCGTCGTTGACGACAATGATCTCCATATCCCTGAACGTCTGCTCCATCGCGCTGTTTAAGCAGCGCCGCAGGTATTTCTCGGCGTTGTAGGCGGGAATAATCAGTGAAACTAGCGGCATGTCCTGAACTCCTTTTTGTGGGCTTAATATCGTAGTCATGTTACTATTATAACACGGTGCCTGCTGAATTGCCTTTTTATATGCGTAAAAAAAGAAAAATCCAGCAAACCTCACGTAATAAGGCTTTCTGGACTTCCTTCGGGTTGGGCTATTCGTTGGTTGGGCTATTCGTTAAAATAGTCAGCAGGGGAAGAGGGGCTCGAACCCCCATCTACGGTTTTGGAGACCGCTGCTCTACCATTGAACTATTCCCCTTCAGTGCGCTTCATCTCAGCGCGCTCAATTATAATACCACATCCTTTAGGGCTTGTCAACAATAATATCCAATTATTTTATTTGTTCAAACAATATATAAAATTGGCTGGAGGGAGCGGGCCGGGCGGGTTCCGTCTGATCCGCCCACAGCCGATCTCGGCCGCCCCGCGCATTTGTCCCGGCCGACCCGCCCGGGGCTGATATCGGCCATCACGCCCACGCCGCACCCATCCGCCCGTCACAGCAGCCCGATGGCCTCCCGCACATTGCGCACGCCGTGGAGCTTGATGCCCTCCACCGGCTTCATCTTGTCCAGGCACACCTGGGGCAGGATGCAGCTGGTAAAGCCCAGCTTGGCGGCCTCGCGGACCCGCTGCTCCGCCTGGGACACGGCTCTCACCTCGCCGGACAGGCCCACCTCGCCGAAAATCAGCATCCTGGGGTCCACCGGCCGGTCCTTGTAGCTAGACATCAGCGCCATCACAATGGCCAGATCCAGGGCCGGCTCGTTCATCTTCATGCCGCCGGCAATATTCACGTAGGCGTCCAGGCGGCCCAGCTCGTAGCGGCACCGCTTCTCCAGCACGGCCATCAGCAGGTTCACCCTGTTGTAATCCGTGCCCGCCGCCGTCCGCCTGGGCATGCCGAAATTGGTCTCCGCCACCAGGGCCTGGACCTCCAGCAGAATCGGCCGAGTGCCCTCCAAGGAGCAGGCCACCACCGCCCCGCTGGCTTCCTCCGGCCTGCCGTCCAACATAAACTCAGAGGGATTCTCCACCTCCACCAGGCCCTGCTCCGCCATCTCGAACACGCCGATCTCATTGGTGGAGCCGAAACGGTTCTTGACGCTGCGCAGAATCCGGTAGGAGGCGTTGCGGTCGCCCTCAAAATAGAGCACCGTGTCCACCATGTGCTCCAGCACCCTGGGGCCGGCCACCACGCCCTCCTTGGTCACATGGCCCACCACAAAGATGGCGATGCCCCGGGTCTTGGCGATCTGCATCAGCATACCGGTGGATTCCCGCACCTGGCTGACGCTGCCGGGCGCCGAGGAAATTTCCTCCCGGTACATGGTCTGAATGGAGTCGATGACTACAATCTCCGGCTTTTCGGCCTCAATGGCGCGGTCGATCCGGTCCAGGTTGGTCTCGCAGAGGAAGCGCAGATCGCCGCGCACCTCCCCGATGCGGTTGGCGCGCATCTTGATCTGTTTCAACGACTCCTCGCCCGATATGTAGAGCACCCGCCGCCCTGCGCCCGCCAGATGGCGGCACACCTGCAAGAGCAGCGTGGATTTGCCGATACCCGGGTCGCCGCCCACCAGGACCAGGGAACCGGACACGATGCCGTCCCCCAGCACCCGATCCAGCTCCTTAAAGCCGGTGGAAATCCGGTCCTGCTCCTGCAGGTCGATCTCCGACAGCAGCGCCGGCTTCACCGCCGGGGCCAGGCTCCGCCTGCCCGACCCCAGGGACGAGGAGGCCCCGGAGGACGTGATCTTAGCCACAGGCTCCTCCACCATGGTGTTCCATGCCTTGCAGGCCGGGCACTGCCCCATCCACTTGCTGGACTCATGCCCGCACTCGCTGCAAAAAAATGCTGTTGTTCTCGCTTTTGCCATCCTGCTGTTCTCTCCTTAAAAAAAATATACACACAAAGGCCGGAACAAAATTGTTCCGGCCCTTTCACTGATCAGCCCTTCAGGATTTTACTGGCGTTTCTCCGCTCTCACCTTCACTGCTTTTCCCTCTTCCAGCTCCACGCTCACGCTCAGTTTGCCGCTCATATTCGTCATCATACTGCCAGCAGCCATGTCGTCCACATAGACTTCGTAATCCGTATCATTCTCCAGCTGCACTGTGATCTGGGCATCCCGGCTGCCTTCCACCATGAATTCCACCGCAGTATCGGTTACCTTAAAATGCTCTGCCGCCGTGCCCGGAACAGATTCATACACAAACATGTCATTGCGCTCCAGCTTGGTAATCTCACTGTAGGTTTTCACCTTGTACAGGTCGCCCTCGTATTCAAAATCGGACTTCTTCGCCTTTGCTCCCAATGTATAATTGCCAAAACTGATGGTGCCATCCTGCTCCGTGCGGATTAATTCTTCAATGACCGGCATCTCTCTTATCCTCCTGCTCTTGTACTTAAACCTCGTTGCTCTTAAAATTATACACCAAATTCTTACGGTTGACCAGCACAACTTAGCGGCGGCCGGACAAATATCTGTCCCCGTTTAAACTGTGGCGTTTTCTTCCTTTTTGGGTTTGGATTTGGCCGCAGCCCTGGCCCCGCTTCCACCGGCTCCGCTGCGCTTGCGGGCCGCGCGCACGGAGAATGCGAGGGCTTCGCCGGAGACTCCCACCTCCACCCTGCTGCCCGATTTGATTTTTCCGTCCAGCATGGCCTCGGCCATTTTGTCCTCCAGCATGCTCTGGATGGTGCGGCGCAGGGGTCTGGCCCCGTATTTCTCATCGTAACCCTTGTCGATCAGCAGCGCCTTGGCCTCCTCGGACACGGTCAGGGAGATGCCTAACTGATCCTTGGCGCGTTTTAAAATTCCACGCAGCATGATATCCACAATACCCTTCATATGCTCCTTGTTCAACTGGTGGAACACGATGATCTCGTCGATCCTGTTTAAAAACTCCGGCTTAAACAGGCGTTTTACCTCCTCCATCACCCGGCCCTTCATAAAGTCGTAGTCCGCCTTGGCGTCGCTGGCCATACCGAAGCCCAGACGTTTGGGCGATATGATGTTCTCAGCTCCGGCGTTGGAGGTCATAATGATGATGGTGTTCTTGAAATCGATCTTGCGCCCCTGGGCGTCGGTGATATGGCCGTCGTCCAGCACCTGCAGGAGGATATTGAACACATCCGGGTGAGCCTTCTCAATCTCATCGAACAGGATCACGGAGTAGGGATTGCGGCGCACCTTTTCGCTGAGCTGGCCGCCCTCCTCGTAGCCCACGTAGCCTGGCGGGGAACCGATCATCTTGGAAACGCTGTGCTTCTCCATGTATTCGGACATATCCACCCGGATCAGAGCGCTCTCAGTGCCGAACATGGCCTCGGCCAGGGTTTTGGACAGCTCGGTTTTACCCACGCCGGTGGGACCCAAAAACAGGAAGGAGCCGATGGGACGGCTGGGATCCTTTAAGCCCACCCGGCCTCTGCGGATGGCCTTGGAGACAGCGGTCACAGCCTCCTCCTGGCCCACCACGCGGCCGTGGAGAATCGTCTCCAGGTTCCGCAGGCGCTCGGATTCCTCCTCCGCCAGCTTCTGAACCGGAATCTTGGTCCAGCCGGATACCACTGCCGCGATCTCGTTCTCTCCGACCACCAGCTTTCTGGTATCCCGCTCAGACTGCCATTTACTCTGAATCTGCTCGATCTTCTCCCGCAGCTTCTGCTGCTTTTTCTTGATCTCCCCTGCCTTTTCGTAGGCCTCGGTCTTGATGGCCGCCTCCTTCTCCTCCTCCAGGGCGTCGATCTGCTCCTCCAGCTTCTTGATCTTCTCCGGCTTGGTGTAGCCGATCAGCCTGGTCCTGGATGAGGCCTCGTCGATTAAATCGATGGCCTTGTCCGGCAGAAAACGGTCGTTGATATAGCGGCTGGACAGCTTCACCGCCGCCTCCAAGGCCTCGTCGGTGATTTCCACCTTATGGTGATTTTCATAGCGGCTTCTCAGCCCCTTTAATATCGCCAGGGATTCCTCCTCCGTGGGTTCGTCCACTGTCACGGGCTGGAACCGCCGCTCCAGGGCGGAATCCTTCTCAATATACTTGCGGTACTCGTTGATGGTGGTGGCGCCGATCAGCTGAAGCTCGCCTCTTGCCAGGCTGGGTTTTAAAATATTGGACGCGTCCAGCGCGCCCTCCGCCCCGCCTGCGCCGATGATGGTGTGAATCTCATCGATGAACAGCAGCACGTCGCCGGATTCGATCACCTCTGAGATCACCTTTTTGATTCTCTCCTCAAACTCGCCCCGGTATTTGGAGCCTGCCACCATACCGGACAGATCTAACGTCATCACCCGCTTATCCATAATGGTCTCCGGCACATCGCCCAGGGAAATCATCTGGGCCAGCCCCTCCACCACGGCGGTCTTGCCCACGCCGGGCTCGCCGATCAAACAGGGATTGTTCTTGGTCCGGCGGCTCAGAATCTGTACCAGGCGCTGAATCTCCGCCTCGCGGCCGATCACCGGGTCCAGCTTGCCCTCCTTGGCCATCTGGGTCAGGTTCCGGCTGTACTCGTCCAGAGTGGGGGTGGCGTTGCCGCGCTTGCCGGCCCTGCCGCTCTGCAGCTCTTCTCTGTAGGCGGGGGCGTCCTCTCCCATGGCGGAAAGCAGGTCGATGTAGAGCTTCTGCACGTTTACGCCGATGGTGTTGAGCAGGCGGCTGGCCACGCAGTCGCTCTCCCGCAAAATTGAGATTAAAATGTGCTCGGTGCCGATCTGGTGGGCTTTAAAGCGCACGGCTTCCCGGTAACTATTTTCGATCACCCGTCTGGCTCTGGGCGTGTAAGCATTTTTGTCCGCCGTCTGAAGGGTCGGGTTAGGCGCAATCAGCTGGCTCACCAGGTCGATCACCCTGCTCTCCTCCACGCCGTTCTCCTCCAATACCTTGGCGGCTACGCCGTTGCCCTCCTGCAGCAGGCCGATCAGCAGATGCTCAGTCCCCACATAGCCGTGGTTTAAGGACTCCGCAACACTGACTGCAAGGCTCAAAGCCTCCCTGGCCTGCGGTGTATATTGATCCATCATGTCGTGTATTCCTCCTGTCTATTTCATTGCGATCTCCGGGAGATGCTCCCGGATGTAGGCCGCTCTGGCCTCGTCCAATTCGTCCTTCTCCAGGGGCCGGTCCGCGCTCAGGCGCAGGTTGGCCGGCTTGATGCCCAGTATGATGCTGTACAGGCTGCAGGGGGACTCGAATTTCAGAAGGCCGTCCGCCTCCCCAGCCATCAGCTGCGACAAAAAGATCCGCGCATCCTTCTCGGCGATCTTGCGGGCGTACTTGAGCACCCCGTAGGACTTCCAGGCCTCGTCCTCCCGCTCCAGGCGCTGGGAGCTTAATGCGGCCCTGCGGACCCGCTGCTCCTGGTTGTTGAGCTGGGCCGCAGCCTTGGTCACGAGATCGATAATCTCGCGCTCGGACTGGCCTAAGGTCCGCTGGTTGGACACCTCGTACATGCTGCCGTAGTTGTCGCTGCCCTCGCCGTACAGGCCGCGGATGGCAGTGCCGAACCGGCTCATATCCGCCACGATGCTCTGGAACTTGCGCACCTGGGACAGCACCGGCAGATGCAGCACCGCGCAGGCCCTCAGCCCCGTCCCCACATTGGTGGGGAAGGAGGTCAGGTATCCATATTTGTCGTCAAAGGCGTACGAAAAACGCTCGTTGACATAGTCATCCATCCGGTCCATCCTGTTCCACAGCTCATCCAGGCTCAGACCCGGAGCCAGAAGCTGGATGCGGATGTGATCGTCCCCGCCCAGGATCAGGCTGGCCCCCTCGTCCTCAGAGAGCATAAGGCCCGCCGGTTCCCGCTTGCTGACGGTGGCGGAATTGAGTATCCGCCGTTCCCGCAGCGCCATCCGCTCCAGGTCCTTGATCTGGTTTAAGTTCCGGCAGCCGTAGGTGATGCCGTCCAGCTCGCCGATGTCCTTTAAGCCCTCCTTCAGGCGGTCTAAAAGCTCCTGGGCCTGTTTCTGGTCCAGCTTGGCCGGAAACGCGTACTCATCCCAGTTTCGGGCCAGCCTCACCCGGCTGTATACAATATTGGAGCCGGTACAGTCCGTCTGTTCAAACCATTTACTCATGCTCCTCTTTCCTCTCTTTCAGCGCTTTGATCTCGTCCCGGTATTGGGCCGCCAGCTCGTATTCCTCCTGGCGGATCGCCTCCTTGAGCCTGGCATCCAACGCCATAATCTGCTCTTCGCCGCTTACCTGCCCGCCTTCCCCCGCCGCAGCTTTGTCCTTCAGCGATATGGGGCCGCCGGGAATCCGCGTCTCGCCCCGCTCCCGCTCAAAGCGGCTCTGGAACTTGGGATGCTTGCCCTTGTGGCTCTCGCTCCCCTGGAGCTGCTTCATCTTGTCGCTGATAAACAGGTCGAACACACCGTAGCAGTCAGGGCAGCCGAACCGGCTGTTCTCCACAAAGTCCTCAAAGCTGGTGCCGCAGGTAGGGCAGACCACCCTGGCCCGCTCATCGGTCTCCTCCTCGTAGTCCTCAATCCCCAGAAGTCCCGAGAGCAGCTTGCCCAGCGGAAACTCACCGTCTAACAGGGCGGTGTACTGGCCAAGATCCAGTTCTCTGGCGCATTGGGAACAGAGGTTGTGCTCCGTCTTGACGCCGTTGACAATCTCCGTATATTTAATATTGGCTTCCCGGATCTTACATCTCTCACACAGCATAAAAATCCTCCATCCTTTTACAGGCGCTCATCGTCTAATTGGTTATGTGTATTCCCAAAAAATCCGTTTTATGCGGACCGCGGGAAATCGGAGTCCTATTCCTCCGCCTCATCTGCGCCGCATTCAGAATTTCCTCTGGTGTAGGTATCGTATATCATGTCCACCAGCTGATGCACCTCGCTGCGGCTGATATTTTTGCAGATTCCGCAGGCCAGCACCACGTCCAGGTTCTGGCGCAGCTCCTCCATGGCCTGAATTTTATCTACATCCAGCGACACGACCGCGCCCTTGCGGCGGTCCAGCTTCACAAAGCCCTCCTGGCGAAGAACGGAGTAAGCCTTGTTCACTGTGTGCATATTGATTCCCACGTACTCGGCCATCTGGCGCACCGACGGAAGGGTATCCCCCTCGCGTATGCGGTCCGTGGCGATTCCCACGATAATCTGATTGCGCAGCTGTATATAGATTGCTTCATCGCTGTTAAAGTCGATTTTCAATACCATAATGCCACCATCTTTCGTTATATCTGTTATACAAGCAATATAACAATGCCTGTTACCATTACTATATCAAGATGTATTTAGTTCGTCAAGTGGAACTTTCATCCGCCTGTTTTCCGCTCCGGCAAAACAGCTTCGCCGGCGGTGCGCTCTGCCTCCGGGAGGCCGTGGAAGCATTCCGCTCCGCCGCGGCGCATTCCCCGCAAAACGTCTCTCGTCTGGCAGAACCCCCTGTGCGGCGGTTAAAAAATACCGCAGCCGGCAACATTGTTACCGTCTGCGGCATCCTCTCTCTCTGAAATCACTCCAGATCAATCACTTCAAATTCGTCGTCCGCCTCCGCTGCCGCGGGACCGGGCTGGGCCGCTCTTGTCTGGGGCCTCTCCGCCTGGTTAGCCCCTGGCCCGGCCTGGGGACGCCGCGGCTTAGGTCCGGGCTGGGGACGGCTCTCGCCGGCCGGGCGCTCCGCCCTGGGCTGGGGATTGCTCTCCGCCGGCCGGTGCGCCGGCCTTACCTGTGAATTGTCCCCTGTCTGGCGCTCCGCTCTCGGCTGAGGACGGCCCTGAACGCCGTCATGCTCCGCCAAAACCGGTCCGGATGCTGCCTGGCGCTGGGGACGGCCCTGAGCTCCTCCCCGCTCCGGCCGGGCCGGGCGGGCCTGGCTTCCCTGCTCAGACCGGTTGACAGGGTGTCCCTGAGCCGTTCCCGGCTTCGGCGCGGCCTGGGGGGATCCCCCTGCCGCCCGCTCCTCAGGCGCCCTGCGGGAATTGTCCGCAGGCACGCGGGCCTGTCTGGCTTCCCTGGACGGCGCGGCGGTGCGCGCCGGTTCTCTTGTCACAGCCGCCTGTCCCCGTGCAGCCCGCTGGGCCCGGGCCGCCTCCTCGGCCTCCCTGGCTCTGCGCACCTGGGGCTCGAAGCGGATCTCCTCCGGCTCAGGATCGTCCTCGCCGTCCAGAACATCCACCACATCCAGGCCGCCCTCTTCACCCTGCTCATCGTAGGGCTCATACGCATCCTCCGGATACTCCCGGGGAATATCCTCCTCATACTCGTCGTACCCGCTGTCATCGTCCTCCAGGCGCTCTTCTCCCCTTCTTGCGCGGCTCTTCCGCCTGGGACCGCCGCTGCCCGGGTCGGAGGGCTTGTTCTTCGAAACGATCTGCCACACCGCCAGGATCAGGAGTATCACCGCAATCACCGCCAGGACAATGATCACAATCAGGCGCATCTCGTAATCCTTGCACAGGCTGTTGTACTCGCTCACCAGCGCGTCGTACTTTCCGGAGATATCCGCAGTTGCGGGATCCTCGAAGTAGCGCTGGATTGTGTGCTCGTTGATATTCATATCATAGCGGTAGAAGTTCTTCTCTCCCGCCTCGTTCATACCGTAAACCACGCAGTACTGCGGATTGTTGTCCACGCCCCAGGTCCAGCCCTTCACCTTGTTGCCGTCGATGTCGATGCTGGATTCCACAAATCCGGACGGCAGCTGCACGGACGGATCCGGCTCCAGGATCGTGATGCTCCGGTTCATGGCAGTCAGCTTCACTCCGGTCGCCGTCTGGCCCGCGCCCTCGCTGCTGCTGGCGCCGCCCTCAGCCTTGGTCACCACAATCACATATTCCTTGGCGGTCTCCCCGTCCTGCGCCGTAACGCGGCAGGTAACGCGGTTCTCGCCCATCTGCAGGTCCTCATTGCCCTTGATAATCTTGGTGGCATTGTCGTCCGTGCACTCCGCGCTCACAATGATCTTGGTCACGTCTGTCCCCACCGTCACCGCGTAGGTGTCCACATCCGGCGAAAATGCCGGCGTCAGGCTGCCCGGAGACACCTGAAGAGACTTTAAGGTGGCGTCCTTGGACGCGGTTGCCAGGGCGCTCACCGTCACGGTGGAATTGCCCTGCTTATCCACGGTTACAAGCTTGGATGCGGTATCGTAAATCTCCTGGCTGGTCACCTCGATCTTGGTCGTTCCCGCCGCCCTGGCATTGAACTTCAGCACAAAGGTCATGGAGGCCGTGTTGGGCGTCCCCGCATCACCGTGGACGCGGATCGCGCCCGAATCGCCGGAGGCATCCGTGCCGCTGACGAACTCCAGCGCATTGGCATCGTAGGACAGCACGATATCCGCGCTGGAAAGATTCTCCCCGCCGGAGGAGGTGATCTTCATATTAACGCTGACCTGTCCGCCCACCGTGGCGGAGGGATCGGAAAATGCGATCTTCGCATTGGCCGCATAAGATGTAAGCATATGTACCGGCGCAAAAACCGCCAGCAAGCAGGCCGCCATCAATGCCGCAGCCACACGTTTCATTCGTTCTGTCATAACAATTCTCCTGCTTTCTGTTACAGAATAGTTCATATCTTGCCGCCTTGCAGAGCGGATAAAGGACTGCCGTCAGCCGGTCTATTGAGTGACGGTCACAATCGTCACATTGCTGCCGCCCGGCCCGCTGCCGCCTGAATTGTTCTGGCCGCCTCCCGGTCCGCCGGAGCCGCCCGGACCCTGGCCGGATTGATCGGAGCCTCCGGGACTGTTTCCGGGATTCGTCCCGGGCGAATACGTTCCGCCGGACGACGTGGGCCCGCCGCTCTGCTTCGCCACATGGATGGTGTAGGTCCGCGTGCTGCCGTTCTGGGCCGTCACGGTCACAGTCACATCCGTGGTGCCGGCTCCCAGGTTCACCATTCCGGTACCGTTGACGGAAGCCGTGGAATCGGCCGTGGAGGCCTGGACGTTGATGGACGACACGGAGGTGTCCACAATCAGGTCATATATCTCTGTGTCCTTGTTGAAGGTGGGCGTCAGGCTAAAACCGTCCACGCCCAGCCCGGACAATTTGTTGTTGGGGCTGCCGTCCCCGGTTGGCGCTGCGCAGAGCTGGTCCGGCATATTGTTGTAGACCGGGATAATAAACTCCAGGGCAGAATTCTTCACCTCCGTGGTGTAGGCCTGGGCCAGCTTCGCCCCCTCCGAGGCCGCGGCCTGCACGTTGCTCATATACTGATGTTTATACAGGTTGCTGCCCTGCACGTTGAATTTCTTCAGGTAGAACGTGTTCTGTCCCGCCTTCACGTAGTTTTCGCCATAATTCAGGGCTCCGCCCAAAATGGACTTCTCCACCGTGTTCCAGGGCCTGCCGTAGCTGCCGGACTGGGACGCGTACCAGAGTCCCCGCTCAATGGCGCTCATGGAACCGGACTGATAGGCCTCCACGTTAAAAAAGTTATAGTAACCCGTGTAGCCGGAATACGTTCCTGAGATCAGCGGGCTTGTCCCCTTGCCCTGCTCCTGCATGATCATGGAGGCCAGCACATAGGGGTTGACGCCGGACTGCTCGCCGGCTCTCATAATGATGTCCACATAAGAGGCCGTGCCGGTGGAACTTCCCCCTGATGGCGACGCGCCGGGCGAGCCCGAGGTGGGGCCCGACGTTCCGGGCGATGAACCGCCGGAGGGCGACTGCCCCGGAGAACTGCTGCCGGAGGACGGCCCCTGGCTTTGGGAACCGCCTGTTCCCGTACCGCTCTGCCCCGGCCCTTCCAGGCTGACCGTGGTGCTCACCAGAAGGCGTTCTCTCGGCGTCACGGAGGCCTGAGGCGGCCCTTCCAGGCTCACGCCGCCTCCACCGGAGGTGGGGGAGCTGCTGCTGCCGGGCGTGGTCCTGCTTCCCTGCACGCCGGGGCCGTACTGGCTGTCGTCGTAGGAACCGCCGGAGGATTTGGAGGAACCCGAGCCGCCGGGTCCGTAGCTGGAACCGCCTCCCGGGCCGCCGGAATTTCCGCTGCCCCCGGTGCCGGTGGAATCCGTGGTGCCTGAGAGAAAGCTGTCCTTCACCAGAGTTTCCAAGCCCTGCCGCGTCTGGGTACTGCCGTTGTATTCCTGGGACAGGAACTGGAAAATGTACGTCTCGTCCAGAAAATTCCTGGGATCCATATAGTAGCGGATGATCCCGTCCGAGGCCGCGACCCAGTTGCTGCCGTCAAAACCGGTCCAGGTGCTGTTATCCCAGTTGTACGCCCCGCTCTCCACCGACTTCCACGAGGAAACGCTCCCCGAGCTCACCAGGTTCCGGGGCGGCAGGCTTTCGTTCTCAATAACGGTATTCCAGTCCAGGCCTGTTTTCAGCGACCGAAACACCCAGTTGGGATACTGGGCGTGTAGCTGGCGCAGGCCGTCTTTGTAGCTTTCCGGAAATCCCTGAGAATTCAGATATGCCTCAAAATCAGAATCGGTTGTGTAAGATACGGGTATCTTGATATACACGGAAGAGACGTAGCCTGATTTCACGGTTCCGTCGCTGCCGGTAAACTGGATTTGATACCACTTGTTGCCGTCGGTGCCGGTCTGCTCCCCGCGGATATTCACCGACTGACCGCTGGAAAGCTTTCCTACCGCCGTGTAATTGGTTCCTGCGCCGCTGCGCACGTTAAGGGATGCCGCCTTGACCGTGGCGGAACCGGTGTAGGCGTAGGACACTCCCGGGCCGCCGGCGCCAAACTGAGTCAATGGCTGCACAACGGCCAGCAAAAGGCCCAGCGCAACTGCCAGCCCCCGTTTAAATCGCGTGTGTTTCATTATGTATATCTCCTAGTTGGATACGATTGGCAGGAACAGCCGCATCTCCTAAATTCTGCGCGGCCATCCAACATCCGTAAATTTTACTAATTTATGACATTACCACTATTATAATGACAATTTGTGTTGTATGTCAACCAAATCGGAGAAAGTTCACACAAAGAGTCGGATTTGTAAGAAAACCTTAAAAAATATGGAAAATCCTGCCGACCTCCGCAAAAATCCGGGCAGGTTCCGCCGAATTCCCGCCGGAAACGCCCCTGCCAGGCGTCCCCGACCCTGTGCGGACCTCCCGGCAGCCGTCCGCACACGGCTTTTATCCGCCCGTCCACGGATTCTGCCGCAGGCTGCCAAAGAGCGCGCCAATGTGGAGCAGGCAGCGCTTCAGGGTGATTTTCTCCACCCCGGATTGGGTATATACCGGAAACTGCCGCACGGTCTGGCCGTTCAGGCGGTACTCCACCGAGCCCACCATCTGCCCCTCCCTCACCGGCGCCGCAAGCCTGGCCGGCAGATTCTGGCGAATCTCCACCTCCTCGTCCTCGCCCAGCAGCAGCTTTACCTCCCGCGCCTCCTGCTCCGGTCCCATGGTCAGGCTCACCTGATCGTTTCCCGCGCCGCTCCCCTCGTCCCAGCACAGGCCGCCTGTCACCGGAATCTTCGGGAACTGCTGAGCCTGGTAGACGTCCCTCATCTGATAATGCTCCAGGCCAAAGTTGAAAAGCTTTCTGGCGTCCGCCCACTTCCAGGTCTTGTGGGGCGGCCACCCGCAGCCCAAAATGGCGATGACATACGGGCGTCCGTCCTTCTCCATGGCCGCCACATAGGAATAGCCGGCGCCCCCTGTAAATCCTGTCTTGCCGGAAACGACGCCGTCCATCATGGTGAGAAACGCGTTGTGGTTGGTGCAGTTGTAGGAGTGTTTTCCCCCGATGTCGGTGAAGAAATAGTTCTGCGTCTGGGTAATTTCCAGAAATTCCTGGCGTTTGGGGGACTGATTGACGCAGTAGCCCATGATCCGGGCCAGGTCCGCCGCCGTGGTGGAGTGTATGCGCTCCACCCCCGCCTCGTCCGTCTCCCTGGCGTCCAGCCCGTTGGGCGTGATGAAATACGTATTCTCGCAGCCCAGCTCCCTGGCCTTCTCGTTCATCAGCTTGGCAAACCCGGGGACGCTGCCCCCAATGTGCTCCGCGATCATCACCGCAGTGTCGTTGTGGGACTCCAGCATGAGGGAGTAAAGCAGATCCTTCAGATAAAAGGTCTGTTCGCTCCTGACACCCAGGTGGACCTTGGGCTGTCCTGCCGCCTCCCTGGAGGCCGTGACCACGTCATCGGGACTGCCCAGCTCCAAGGCCAGGATACACGTCATGATCTTTGTGGTGCTGGCCATCGGGCGGATCGTGTCCGCGCCCTTTCCGTAGAGCACCCGGCCGGTGAGGCCGTCCGCCAGCACGGCGGACTGGGCGTTCAATTTCAGCGGATCGCTCTGGGCATCTGACTGAGCTCCCGGCTGCTGCGTCTCCTGCGCCGCGCCCCGTTCCTCCTCCCAAACCGTCACAATCTCATTCCCGTCCATGGCAAAAGCCCGGACGCAAGGCCCCAGGCCAAGCCCCAGGCAGACCATCCATATCATCCATCTTCGCATCCGCTTAAGCCGCCCTGCTGCTTTTGTTTAATATCCTATTCATAAGCGAAATCCATTATGCCGAAACCGGCGGCATTTTTCCGTCGCCTCTTGAATCCGAACATACATTCTGTTATGATAGGAATACCGAATAAACCTGGAGGCGATTTGATGGACGAACCGTTGAAGAATACACGTCTGATCTTTCATATTGATGTAAACTCGGCATTTCTCAGTTGGGAATCCGTATACCGGCTGAGCCAGGACCCCGGGGCCCTGGATCTGCGCTCCATCCCCTCCGCCGTGGGAGGAGACGCCAAGAGCCGCCACGGCATTGTGCTGGCCAAGTCCACCCCGGCAAAAAAGTACGGAGTCTCCACCGGCGAACCCCTGGCGCAGGCCCTGCGCAAATGTCCCCAGCTGACCGTGGTGCCCTCGCGCTTTGACTATTACATCAAGTGCTCCCACCGGATGATGGAGCTTTTGGAGACCTATACCCCGGACCACGAGAAATTCAGCATTGACGAGATTTTCCTGGACATGACCCAGACCATCCACCTCTTCGGCCGGCCCCTGGACGTGGCGGACCAAATCCGGGAGCGCATCAAACAGGAGCTGGGCTTCACCGTCAACATCGGCGTAGCCCCCAACAAGCTGCTGGCCAAGATGGCCTCCGACTTTGAAAAACCGGACAAATGCCACACGCTGTTCCCCCGGGAAATCCCCGCCAAGCTCTGGCCCCTGCCCATCCGGGAGCTGTTCTTTGTGGGCGGCGCGGCCCAGCGCAAGATGGAGAATCTGGGGATTCACACCATCGGCCAGCTGGCAGCCTGCGACTTAAATGTGCTAAAGGCCCACCTGGGCGAGAAGTACGCCGTCACCATTCACAACTATGCCAACGGCATCGACAACGACCCGGTGGCCGAGAAGGACCCCATCAACAAATGCTACGGCAACAGCGTCACCCTGTCCCGGGATGTGTCGGACTACGAGACCGCCTGCCAGGTGATTCTCTCACTGTGCGAGACCGTGGGCGCCCGGCTGCGGGCGGATGGGGTGCTCTGCCGGAATGTGTGCGTGGAGTTAAAGGACTGGGAATTCCACACCCAGTCCCACCAGATGGGCCTGCCGGAGCCCACAGACTCCACCTCCACCCTGTACGACTACTCCTGCCGTCTGCTGCGGGAGTTCTGGGACCGCACGCCTGTGCGCCTGATCGGGGTCCGGGCGGGCAAGATCGACGACGAGAGCTTCAGCCAGATGACCATGTTCGGCAGCCCGGCCAACCAGAAAAAGAAAGACCTGGAAAAAGCGGTGGACCAGATCCGCAGCAAATTCGGCGTGGACAGCATCAAGCGCGCCAGCTTCCTGAAGGAGGATTCCATCGTGGATCACGCCGCCAGCAAGCGCAAACACCTAAACCGCCAGGAGGATATCCGCTGAGACTATGATCAAACGAATTTTGAACTACACCATCCCCGGGGATCAGGGCGGGCGGACTGTGGAGGAGTATCTGCGCAGCCTGGGCTACTCCCACCGCCTGGTGGTCCATCTGAAAAACACACCCCGCGGACTTACGGCCGGCGGGGAAGCCGTATTTTCCAACTACCGGCTCAGCCCGGGCGAGGCGCTGACCGTCACCCTGGACGAGGAGGAGCCCTCGCAGAATATACCGCCTGTGGACCTGCCCCTGTCGGTGGTTTACGAGGACAGCGACATCCTGGTAGTCGACAAGGCGGCCGGTGTCCCGGTCCATCCCTCCCAGGGCCATCACGGCAACACCCTGGCCAACGCCGTTGCCTGGTACTATGCCGCAAAGGGGGAGCCCTTTGTCTATCGGGCCGTCAGCCGCCTGGACCGGGACACCAGCGGCCTGCTGGTGCTGGCCAGGCACATGCTCAGCGCCTGCGTCCTGGCCGGGCAGATGGAAAAGCGCCGCATCCGCCGCCGCTATCTGGCCTTTGTTTGCGGCCTGACGCCGGATTCGGGCACGGTGACGGCCCCCATCGGTCGGGTGCCCGGCTCCGTCATCCAGCGCCGCGTGGACCAGGAACACGGCGAGGCGGCCCGCACCTTCTACCGCCGCCTTCTGTACAACGAAAAAAAGGACCTTTCCCTGCTGAGCATTTCCCTGGAAACAGGGAAAACCCATCAGATCCGGGTCCATATGGCCTCCATCGGCCATCCGCTGCCGGGCGATTTCCTCTACTGCCCGGACTACCGCTATATCGGCCGCCAGCCGCTTCACTCCCGGCAATTGGAATTGATCCATCCCGTAACAGGGGAATCCATGGCCTTCACGGCTCCCCTGCCCCCGGACATGGCGGCCCTGCTGCCCGAGGCTGCGGCGCTCACATCCGGCGCAGCCCCTTGGGATAGTGATTTTTAAAAGTTCTGCCCGCCAGCTTGGCCCATCCCAGGCTGTAAGCACCGGCGCACACCAGAACCCAGCCCTTCGACGCCTCGGCGGGCGTAAGCGAGCCCTCCAGGCTGTCTAAATCCAGGGTCTCCCCCTTCAGGTACCGCAGGGCCAAACCGCCCCCTGGCTCCAGCTTCAGGGTGAGGGCCGCCTGCCCGGGGCGCAGCGCCAGCGCCAGGGCGTGGGACGGCTCAAATCTGTTCTTTTTCAGGGTTCCCAGGTGAAGTCCCGGCCGCAGCACCTTCAAGCCGTCCATCTGCGGCATCTCCGGCGGCGTCAGATACAGCTGGTCCCCGAACAGCACATAGGCGTCCCGATCCATCAGCCACTCTGTTTCCCGCAGATTTTCCCGGCAAAAGTCCGTGAAATCCTTCAACAGCCCCTCTTGCTTCCTGGCAGCCATCCGCGGCCCGCGACGCAGCGGCGTTTCCGGGGCCTCCCCCTCCTTTTTCAGCACTGCCATATAGTGTCCCTCTCCCTCCAATCGGTGGGGAAAGATGCGGAAGGTCCCGGCCAGCATCCGCCCCATCTCCGACTCAGGGTCCACTCCCGCCCACTGCGGTTTTCCGGCGTCAAAGCCTTCATAACCCTTCACGGGCTCCACGGCAAATTCAGGATGGCGCTCTAAAAACCGCAGCACCGTCCCCTCGTTCTCCTCCGGGGCAAAGGTGCAGGTGGAGTAGACCATCCGTCCGCCCGGCCGCAGCATCCGCGCCGCCTGGTCCAGTATATCCCCCTGCCGCGCCGCGCACATAGCCACATGGTCCGGGCTCCACTGGTCCGCGGCCTGCTCGTCCTTGCGGAACATCCCCTCCCCGGAGCAGGGGGCGTCCACCACGATCTTGTCAAAAAATCCCGGAAACAGAGGCGCCAGCCGCTCCGGCGCTTCGTTTGTGACCACGGCGTTCCTCACGCCCATGCGCTCCACATTCTGGGAGAGGATCCTGGCCCGGGCCGGATGGATCTCGTTGGAGAGCAGGAAGCCTCTACCCTCCAGCCTGGAGGCGATATGGCTTGTCTTGCCGCCCGGCGCCGCGCACAGATCCAGCACCCGCTCGCCGGGAACCGGGTCCGCCAGCTCCACCACCGCCATGGCGCTGGGCTCCTGGATGTAGTACGCCCCCGCCTCGTGATAGGGATGCTTGCCCGGCCGGTCCGTCTCCCGGTAGTAGAAACCGTCCTGCGCCCAGGGGATGGGCGTCAGCTCAAACCCGGTCTCCCGCTCCATCCTTCGCGCCTCTTCCTCCGGCCCGCAGCCGGGCGCAGACGCCTTCAGGGCGTTGAGCCGCAGGCCCTGCACCCGATCCCTGTCATAGCTGGCGGCAAACGCCTGGTACTCTTCCCCCAGCAGCCCCCTCATCCGTTCACAAAATGCTTCCGGCAAATGTGTCATCTTATTTCCAGTCCTTTTCTCAATGATTTCAGTTGCGTCCTGTCACTCACGCATAACATTAGCGGATTTCCCCCGCTTTGTCAACTCCCCCGGGACGGCCGTGCCCACGCCTCCCGCGCACGGTTCCGTGTCCTGCAAATCAGAAAGCCCTCCGCGCAAAAATGGACCGCCGCGCTTCTCCCGCGCGGCAGCCCACCGATCCTTCACTGCCCTCTATATCCAATGCAGCTTACAGCATTACCTTGAACTCGTCTCCGCCCTCGCCGTTCACTACATAGTAAGCGGCGCCCTCGTTGGCGACTATGTACAGCTCAATGGTCTTGATCTCCGTACCCTTGTGGCTCTTTTTGTAGGAAGCCATGGCCTGGTCCAGAATGTCTTTGGCAACCAGATCTTTTCCATCGAACTGGAAATGTACGGACGCCTTGGGCTCGGCCGCTTTCTTGGCCGCGGGCTTTTTTGCCGCCGGCTTCTTGGCCGGGGCCGCCTTGACAGCCGCTTTTTCCGCTGCGGGCTTTTTCGCCGCCGGCTTCCTGGCCGGGGCTGCCTTGGGCTCTTCCTTGACCGGAGCTGCCTTGGGCTCCGCCTTGACTGCCGCCTCTGCGGGCGTGGCCTTCACTTCTTCCTTCACATTCGCTTTCTTTACTGCTGCCTTTGTTGTCTTGCTAGGTTCTGCCATAGTTCATGTTCCTCCCTGTCTTAAAACTCCAAGTTCAGTTACTCAACATAACCCCTCAACCGTCCCCCACCTGTGTTAAAGGCATTATAAAATGCTTTTTCGCTTTTGTCAACTAAATCGCCTGAAAAGCCGCACAGATACAGGGAATTTCAATTTTTTTCCAGTTTATCACAGATACCTTTTGATTTGAGCGTACGCGCTCACAAGCTCTTCCAGGCCCACCCTGCAGTTGGCCGGACTGGTGGAGGGAAGGACTACCGCCTCCCGCCCTGTCGCCGGCAGGCAGTAGCGCCGGTACAGATCGCCGGCCCTTGTTCCGGTGGTAAAAATCCCGCTCACAGGCGCGTGGTCCAGTATCCTGCTCATGTCGTTGGCCCTGGGCCGGCGGATGCTGGCGTCGTCCGCGCCGTGAATCTCACAGCCGGCCAGCACATCCCACACCGCCACATGGCGGCGCAGGGCCATGGCCTGCTTTTCTTCCACAGTCCGCGGCTCCGGCTCGCCCAATACCCGGGCCAGAACCGGCCAGAACCTGTTTCTGGGGTGGCCGTAATAAAATCCGTTCTCCCTGGATTTCGGGGAGGGGATTGAACCCAGGATCAGCACCCTGCTCTCCCCGTCAAATATTGGCTCAAAGGGATGGCTTACATATTCCAGCTTCTTGAGGTTTTCTCTCTCTTCCATGCGCTTTTCTCCTGTGTCATATTCTCCGCCGCGGTTCACGGCACCCCCGGCCCTCTGCCCTCAGTGGGCTGGACGTTGTCAAAAGCAGGACCGTAACCCTGGGTGGCGGCGGTCGTGCCGTTCTCCACCGGAGTGATCTCCGGGCCCGGACCCGCGGGTGTCTCGGGAGTAGGGGTTTCTTGGGGCGCCGGCTGGGTGGCCTGAGGCGTCTCCTGGGGCGCCGGCTGAGTAGCCTGGGGCGCCGGCTGGGTAGCCTGAGGCGTCTCCTGGGGCGCCGGCTGGGTGGGCTGAGGCGCGGGCTGGGTGGGCTGGACGGTTTGGCCGGAGGACGGCGGCCTGCCCGAGGCTTTGGTGGGCGCTTTGCTCTCAGTGCCCGGCAGGTTGTAGCAGATCACCGGCATACCGGCGTACACGTTCTCAAATAGCTCCTTGGCCGCCGCATAGGGCATGTTCACGCAGCCGTGGGAGCCTCCCGTCTTGTAGATGGAGCCGCCGAAGCTGGAGCGCCAGCTGGCGTCGTGAAAGCCGATTCCACCGTTAAAGGGCATCCAAAACTTGACCGGGCTGGCGTAGCCCTCGCCCTTTAGCACCGCATCCCGCTGCTTATAGGTGAGGCTGTACAGCCCTGCCGGCGTGGTGTGGCCCTTGGACACGTTGCCCGACACAAAGTCGGATTCCAGAATCTTGACGCCGTCCTTGTAAAAGAGCAGATGCTGGGCGGTCAGATTGACCTCGGCGTAGGTGTTCCCGTAATCGGCAGCCCCGTGGGCGGCAGCGGTCTGGGCGTAAACCGGCTCCCTGGTCACGCTCTCCCCCGCTTCCAGCACAGCCTTAAGCTGGACCGTCTCCTCCTTCTGGTTGATGCGCCAGCCGTAGCTGCCGCTAACGTTCACGGTGGGGCCGTAGCTGGTCTTGAAGGCCCGGGTCTTGTAAGCCGTGTTGTGCGCCGCCGCCAGCTCCGACACATATTCTGCAATCATCGTCTCGTCCAGGGAGAGGTCAGTTCCGCTACCGGTCAGCCACTGGTGGATACGGCTGCCGTTTAAGACCTCCGTCTGGTCGCCGAAGGTATAGGTCACTGTGACATTGACATAACGGTTCCTGGCATCCCGCTCAGCCGCCAAGCTGGGATCGTCGGATCTCACCGAGGGCTCCTCGTAGCATTTCAGCTCCTCCAGCGATATCTCCGGATCCAAGTTCCGCACCGCGGCAGCGGCAGCGGTTTGGACCGCCTCCGCCTTCAGCGCGGTGCCCTCCTCCTCGGGAACCACCTGGTAGCCCTGCCCCTCGATATAGTCGGAGAGGTATGCGTCCCTCGGCTCCGCCATAGCGCTTTCATCCATACATTCCAGGCTCTCAACTGCCTGACAGAGCGCCTCCTCATCCCATTTCAGCATGGTGCCGATCTGGTATTCCCGCGATTTTCGCAGGTGGAATATCCAGTTATAAGGGTTCTGGGCCTCAAGGATATCCTCCAGCTTGCCGTCGAACACAGTGTGCAGGCCGATGTCCCGGCCCGAAATCTCCTCCCCCTCCCCGCCTCTTGGCAGGACGGTCAGACGGTAGTTGTCGGCTCCGGCCGAAAACGCCGCTTTGACCTCATCCACCGTCCGATCGGACACATCAGCGCCATTGATCACCGTGTTGGGGAAAAATACGGTCTTATACGCCTGGGCGGCGTACACGTAAAACGCAATCCCCGCGCACAGCAGCACGCCTATAAATCCGGCAGCCGCCGGCAGCCAGGCGCTGCGCTTTTGTTTCCCGCCGTCGCCCTTCTGGTTCCCCGACGGTTCACCGGCGGGGCGTTTCTCCGTCTCGCGCGCAGGCTGGCCGGCGGTGCCTGCCGTCCCCGTCTCTCGCGAAATCTGATCTGCGGCTCCTGCCGCCCTCGTCTCGCGCACAATCTGGCCGGCGGCCCCTGCCGTTCCCGCCCCGCGCGCAATCTGGCCGGCGGCTCCTGCCGCCCCCGTCTCGCGCGCAATCTGGCCGGCGGCTCCTGCCGCCCTCGTCTCGCGCGCAATCTGGCTGGCGGTGCCTGCCGCCCCTGCCTCGCCCATGCCCTTGCCTGTGCCGCCGTCTGGCTTCGCCTTACGCGCAAACCTGCCGAGGCCGCCTGCCGGCTTTGCCCCGCGCTCAAGCATACCTTCGCCGCCGTTCTCAGCTCCCTGCGCGAACCCGCCGGCTCCGCCCGTCTGTGCTCCGGCCGCTCTCTCTTTCTCCGCCCGCCTTGCAGCTGCGGCCGCCTCCCGGCTGCGGCTACGCCTCGCCGGGCGTCTTACTTCCTCCGGACCGGAATCCTGTAGCTTCTTCTGATCCTCGCTCATCTAAACCTGCCTTTCTATGTCGCTCAACAGCTGCCGGATGGCGGACTCGCCGTACACGGCCACGCCCTCATCCCTGAGGCGGGCAGCTGTCACACCGTCCCCGGGAATCAATTTTCTCGTAAATGTTCCGTCGTATATTCGGCCGCTTCCGCAGGAGGGGCTGCGCTCCTTTAACAGCGCGTAACGGCACCGGTAGAGCTTCGCCAGCCTCACGGCCTCCTCCGCTCCCCGGGCGTATGCCCCGGTCACATCCTGCCCGTCCCCGGTCACCACGCGGCCGTCCCGCCGCTCCGCCGGAGTGCGCGGGGTGGCCAGCCCGCCCATAATCTCCGGGCATACCGGGACCAGATGACAGCGTTCCATCAACTCCAGGATGCCGGGCGCCAGCTCACCGCCGCCGTTGTACCGGCAGTTCACGCCCAGCAAACATGCGCTCACCAGTATATTCATATTTCATCCTCTTTCCAATTATGTAATGGTTTGTGCCTTGTCAGAACCTGCGCCCGTCCTTTAGGATTTTCCCCGACAGCAGCAGGTATGTGCTGAAGGAGACCACCGCTGCCACAATGTCCGAGATCGGCTCCGCATAGAAAATAGACTGCGCGCCGGCCGCGGAAGGCAGGACCAGCATCCCGATCATATAGACCAGCTTGCGGAACATGGACAGGCTCACCGCCACCTTGGCAATCCCCATGCCCGTAAATCCGTCCACCACCGTATACTGCACGGCCAGCGGAATGATACACATGGTGTAAACCCGGATCGCCCAGCTGGTAATCCCGGTATACTCCGGATCCCTGATAAAGATCGAAACAAAGTACTGCGGAATCGTGTTGGCGATCAAAAACATCACCGAGGTGAACACCAGGCCCAGCAGCACGATATGCTTTTCCGCCCTGCGGATCCGGTCCGGTCTCCCCGCCCCATAATTATAGCCCATAATCGTCTGGGTGCCACCGGTAATTCCTCCCAGCGGCATGGTGATCATCAGCATAAAGCTCTGCACAATGGTATTGCAGGTCAGAAGCATGTCGCCCTGCAGCTCCCCGCCGTAGTGCTGGATAATGGTATTCATCATAATGATCAGCACGCTGTCCGAGGCGATGATCAGAAACGGGGACAGACCCACCACCATCACCTGCTTCATCACCCGTTTCCGGTAACCGCCGAAGGTGATGGGCACCAAGGGCCGCTTTCCCAGCAGAAACCACAGCACAAAGGCGCAGGAGGCCATCTGCGAGATCACCGTGGCCACGGCCGCACCCCGCACCCCCATGCCCAGCACAAAGATAAATACCGGGTCCAGGGCGATGTTGGCGGCGGCTCCGATGATCACGGAAAACATGCCGGTCTTGGCAAATCCCTGGCAGATGATGAACTGGCACATTCCGGTGGAGAGCAGCGCGAACACGGTGCCCGCCAGATACCAGCTCAGATATTCGTTGGCATAGGGAAAAATGGTCTGGCTGGCGCCGAACCAGGTCAAAAGATAATCCTTAAAGCTGTAGGCCAATACCATGATCACAACCGCCATGGACAGCAGCAGGCAGAAACAGTTGGCTACGATCTGTCTGGCGCCCCGCTCATTTTTTTGTCCCAGACGGATGCTCATCAGCGGAGCTCCGCCCACGCCGATCCAGCTTGCGAAGGAAGTTATCAAGGTAACAATCGGGCCGCAGACACCCACCCCGGCCAGAGCCAGGCCGCCGGTGCCGGCGATATTGCCGATGTACATGCGGTCCACAATGCTGTAGAGCACGCTCACAAATTGGGCCAGCATGGAAGGAAATGCCAGCCTCCACACCAGCCCTCTTATTTGATCTGTATCAAGACTATTTTCTTTCTTCACGGTAAATACTCCCTCACTGCGCCGCGACTCGCAGCCCCCAAAGGGGCCGCGGGCCGTGGTCTCAATTTCCTTTTCGGAACGTGTTGATATCCCGCACCAGCGTCATGAAGCTGTCGATCATGGTATCAAATGCCCCGTACTTATATAAATTCATAAAAAACAGCCCGATGGGCACTGCCATAATCATACCGGCCAGGCCGCTGATCTTAAAGCCGAGAAACAGCAGGATCAGCGTGAACAGCGGGTTTAACCCCATACTGTCCCCGACCAGCTTGGGCTGCACCAGCTGGCGGATCACCTGTGTCAATACATACAGTAAGAGCAGCCCCGCCGCAAAGGCGTACTCCCCTCCCAGCAGCTTGACCACGCCCCAGGGGAGCAGCGCGGTTCCTGTGCCGAACACCGGAAGGAAATCCAGAAATGCGATCAAAAAGCTGAGCACCGGCGCATAGCTCACCCCCAGGATAAAGAATCCCACCATGAGGATCATCCAGACCACGAACATGATCTTAAACTGGGCCATGAAGTAACCGCCCACCAGATGTTTGACCTCGCCGGTCAGGTAGCGGTAATACCGGGTGCACCAATCCGGCAGCAGCTGCTTCCAGAACGCGATAATCCTGTCCCGGTCCACGATAAAGAAATAGGACGACAGAATCGTGACCACGGAATACACCAGCGCGCCGGGTATGCTCTTGGCCACGCTGCCCGCCGCCTCCATGGTGGGCGAAGCCGCCTTCTGCACCAGCATACTGATGGCATCCCCGATATTGCCGGTCAGCTCGTTCCACGCATGCTGTACGCCGGGCGGGAAAAACTGGAACAGATGCGAAGCCTCCTCCAGGTTTGCCATCACGTCCGCCTCCAGCGAGGTGTAAATCTGCGGCAGCGCCTTAAAGAGCAGGCTGAGCCCGGCCGCAGTCCGTGAAATCACCAGGTACAAAATCCCGATCACCATAGCCAGCACCAGCACCACGATTAAAATGGAGCTGTGCTTGCGCACCAGCTTCAGCCGGCGCTCCAAAAAGCGCACCGGAGGATTGGCGATCAGCGCAATGATCCAGCCGATGACAAAGGGCATAAAGAACTTCAGAAGCTTCGGCCCCAGCAGGCACAGCGCCAGCCATCCCGTAAGCGGTATCAGGATATTGAGCGCAAGCCGCAAGTAATGTCTCCATCCCGTATTCTCTTCCATTCCATTCACCTGCCATTCCCGGCCCGTCCGGCTTACGGCCGTCAGACCGTTTTTAGATAATCTTCCAGGAAAGCGTACAGAGCCTCCATCTCCTCATCGGTACCAATGGTGATGCGCAGGCTGTTGTCCAGCCTGGGCTGATCAAAATAGCGCACATAAATCTGCTCCCGCTTCAGCGCCGCAAACAGATCGCGCGCCATGGCCCGCTCATGGGTCACAAACAGGAAATTCGCCATGGAATCCGGGAACGAGAACCCCAGCGCGCTAAGGCGCTCCTTGGCCCGCTCCCTGGTCGCTATAATCTTGGACGTGATTTCCCGGAAATATACCTCGTCCCGGACCGCCTCCGTTCCCAGAATCTGGGAAGGCAGATTCATGGTATAGGAATTGTAGGAGTATTTCACATCGCTGAGGGCCCGGATCAGGTCGGGATGCCCCACGGCAAAGCCGATTCGCATGCCGGCCATGGCCCGGGACTTGCTGAAGGTCTGCACCACCAGCAGGTTCTCATATTTCCCGGTCAGGGACAGGGCCGACGCGCCGCCGAAATCCACGTAGGCCTCGTCCACAATGACCACCACATCCTGGTTGTGGCGCAGAATGTCCTCCACCTGGTCCAGAGGCATAAAAATGCCCGTGGGCGCATTGGGGTTGGGGAACACCACGCCGCCGTTCTCCTGGTAATAGTCCTCCGGACGAATACGGAAATCCCCGTCCAGGGCAGGGGTTTTGCTGGGAATCCCGAACAGGTCCGCCCATACCGGATAGAAGGAGTAGCTGATATCCGGAAACAGCACGGGCTTAGCGGAGTTAAAAAAGGTTAAAAACGCCATGCCGAGCACATCGTCCGAGCCTACGCCCACGAAAATGCGCTCCTTGTCCACCCCGTACCGGGCCGCCAGCGCCTCCACCAGGCAGGAGGAGGCAGGGTCGGGATACTTCCGAAACGCCGTCCCGTCCATCTCTTTTAAAGCCCTGATTACACCCGGCGCAGGCGGATAGGGGTTCTCGTTGGTGTTCAGTTTGATCAGGCGGCTGCCCGCCGGCTGGTCTCCCGGCACGTAGGGCACCACGCGGCGAATATTTGCTTCCCATGGTCTCATATGTTTGTCCTCCTGTGGTGTGATCCTTCTGTATTACAGGCCGTATTCAGCGGCAACCTTGGCGAAAGCCGGCAGGGAGCGCTCGATCTGGTCGTAGGACACGCAGTAGGAGATGCGCACGTATCCGGGGCAGGCGAACGAGCTGCCCGGCACTACCAGTACATTATGCTTTTTGCAGGCTTCGCAGAACTTCTTTTCGTCGGCCTCCGGAGATTTTACAAACAGGTAAAACGCGCCCTGAGGCTTGATGCATTCAAAGCCCAGATCCCTGAGACCGTTGTACAGCAGGTTGCGGTTCTTGTCGTAGGCCTCCAGGTTCACCTGTTCATTGATGCAGCGCATGATCACCCGCTGCATGAGGGACGGCGCGTTGACGCAGCCCATCACCCGGTTGGCGATGGTGGCGGCGTTAAACACCTCCCCGCTGTCCTTCAGCTCGTTGGGGATCACCAGGTAGCCGATGCGCTCTCCGGGGAGTGAAAGAGACTTGCTGTAGGAGTAGCAGATCACCGTGTCGTCGTAGAATTTCGTCACAAAGGGCACCTCCACCCCGTCGTAGGCCAGCTCCCGGTAGGGCTCGTCGGAGATCAGCACAATGGCCGTTCCGTACTCCTTCTCCTTGGCGCGCAGGATATCGGCCATCCTCTCCAGGGTCGCGGCGGAGTACACCACGCCGGTGGGGTTGTTGGGTGTGTTGATGATCACGCCCTTTGTCCTGGGAGTGATCTTCTTTTCAAACTCGTCCAGGTTGGGCTGGAAGGTCTCGGTGTCGGGTGAAATCACCACCAGAACGCCGTCGTAGTTTCTCACGTAGGAGCCGTACTCCACGAAATAGGGCGCAAAGGTGATCACCTCGTCCCCGGGGTTCAAAATTGTCTTGAGAATAATGTTTAAGCCGCTGGCCGCGCCCACGGTCATCAGGATGTTGTCCTGGCTCAGCTTGGTGCCGAAACGGCTGTTTAAAGAATTCGCCACCGTGGCCCGCACGTCCTCGTAGCCGGAGTTGCTCATATAGCCGTGGACAAAGGTGGAATCCTCCTGATCCAGAATATCCTTGATCGCCTGATTGACGGCCGCGGGCGCCGGCACGTTGGGATTGCCCAGGCTGAAATCGTATACATTCTCCGCCCCGTAAATGGAGGCCAGGCGCTTGCCCTCCTCAAACATGGCGCGGATAGCCGAGTTGTTGTTCACCAATGGTTTCATTTTTTCTGATATCATAATCCGATCCTCTCCTTTATCTGCAGCTTGAGCGCTCAGATAAACTGCGCTCCGGTCCGGGCGCCCATGGGCACCCGTCTTGTTGATATGATTGTAGCTTTCCTTGGTCGGAATGTCAATTATTATCCTGACAAAAATGGGGACCTCTTCCATTTACGGAAAAGGCCCCCAATCGTACGCCTGTCAGTCCACCCGGACGGTTTCCGCCATAATCGGCACCGCCTCCACCGTTCCACATTCCGCCGTATCCCCGGCCAGATTGTAATCTTCTAACGGCGTGCCCTTAAACAGCGCTTTAATCTCAGGCGTGATTTTGTTCACCTGCAGATATCCGCTCACACTGCCCGTCAGATTTGACGGCGCCGCGCTCACATAGACTGAAACCTCCGCTGCGCACAGCCCGTTTAAGTTCAGGCTCTGCTCATCCACCATGGCGTCCAGCAGCAGCTTCATATTCTCAGGTTCCTCGAACACCAGGGTGCTACCGGCTCCCGATACTGGGTAGCGCGCCGCCAGCTCCTCGTCCTCCAGATCGCGCAGCCCCAGCTCCCGCATGGCATTGGACATATCCAGGGTCACGGATTTGATCTGCTCATCCGGCACGACCCGGCCCACATCGACGCCCAGCTTTTTCAGCGCGCTCATGGTGCGCTCAAAGGACGGGTACACCGGCCACGTCTGGCTTATATCCAGCTCAAACTCGGATACCTGCGCCCTGCTGCGGCCTCTGCTCTGCTCAAGCCACTTGAGCTGCTGCTCCGCGTAGGCGGACTCGTAGCGGTCCGTAAACCAGATCTGCCCCACAGGATTCTCCGCCAGGCGCCGCTCCACCGTCAGCTCCGTCAGGTCCGCCTGGTAAGCCGCCAGAAGCTCCCCGTAACCGCTGTTTCCGTCCGGGTTCACCCGCAGGCGCTTTCCCCGCTCCCCATAGCTGACCTTGGCGATATCGGAGGCCTGCAAATCCATCACCTTGTTGTACAGGCCGTCTTTATATTCCGGGCTGTCGTAGATCGCTCTGTAATCGTCCATGACCTGGGAGAGATAGAGATTGTAGGTGCGGTAAACCTTTCTGCCGCTTTTTAAGGTGTATATCACCGAAAGCCGCGTGTAAAAGTCCTCGCCCTCCGTTCTCTCCCCGTCGCTCCCGTAGCCCATGATCCAGCTGGAGGAGCTTCCCATGGTCTCCTGATCGGTAAAGCGCCTCATCTCCTTTTCCCGGTCCGCAAGGGCTATATCCCGCCCTTTGGCGGCGATTTTCAGAACCGGCCCCAGGTTCGTGATGTGCATGTGCTCCGGAAGGACCTCCACCCCATCGCGGTACTCTACGGTCAGCTGGCCGTCCCTGTCCTGCTGAATATCCTTAAAATTGACCCAGTTGCCGTCCAGGTTGATCTCCACCGCAGCTTCCGCCACCTTGCCCTCAGCCGGAACATAGTAATCGTAGCGGAACCAGTCGAAGCGGAACGCCATCACGGCTAACAGCACACAGGCCAGGCAGCACACGTACTGGAGCTTGTGGGACAGCAGCTTTTTAAAGTCGAAGTTGTAGATAATCTCCACCACGCAGTGGGAAATCAGGCTGCCCACCACGGCACCGAACACCAGCCATACCAGCGTGCTCTGCAGAAGCCAGAAGAACATGGCCCCGCCCATGCCGAAGCCGAACACCAAAAGCACGCGGATGGGCATCATGCTCCACTTGAAGGCCATGGCCTTGCCCGCCGCCTCGGAGGGGCGCTTGCGGTACAGCTCCAAAGCCAGGATCGCCAGCCCCAAAGCCGCGAAGAACAGGATGATAAACGCAGGAATGTGTTTGCCCAGCTGGCCACCCATCTCCCAGCCGATGGCCGTGATATAGGCCGCGATGGGGGAGGTCCATTTGAGCGCCGCCATAAAGGGCGATCCCGCTCCATTCAGGAAATAGTAGTGGATGGTCTTGAAAAATGTACTACAGTAACCCACCAGCAGGGTGATCATAATGGGCATGTAGAAGAAAAACACGCCGCTTCCCAGAATTCCCACCAGCATATTCCCGGTCATGATCATAGCGATGGACACCACCGCGTACATGAGCAGGAAGAACAGCAGATTCAGCAGCCAGCCCAGCATTGCGGTTCCCGCCACGGAGGAAAGCGGCACCTGGTAAGCGCAGCCGACAACCATGACAATCCCCAGATTGACCAGGTAAGCCAGCGCCACAATCAGGAATCCGCCGATATACTGCACGGCGAACAAAAGCTCTCTGCGCACCGGGATGCTGTGATAAAAATCCACCTTTCTGCGGTTGTGCAGATAGGAGAAGCTGGACACGCCGATCACCACGGCCGCCACAATGATCAGAAAAGCGATAAGACCATTGCCGAACTGGATGGATTCCAGCACAATCTTCGTCTTAAGCTCTAAAATTCTCGCCAGCCTCTCCACATCGGCCGTGCCATCCGCGAAAACCAGCGGCTCATAGTTATTGTAGCGCCAGAATTGTGTTTTGATGGCATTTTCCATGGTCAAAGCCAGGTTGATGGGCAGGGCGAAGAAAAATCCCAGCACCGCCAGGGCGATGGCCCAGGCCCTTCTCTTGACGTTTTCCCGGAGCAGCTTAAAAAATAAGCTTTTTGATGTCATAACCGGCCACCTCCGTTTCACTGATAAAGATTTCCTCCAACGACAGGGGAATACACTCAAAGAATATGGGGTTGTAGGAGGCCATAATCGCTTCCACCTCTTCCCTGCTTCCCCGGACCACCAGAGTGAGCAGGCTGCCCCGCTGCTCCACGCTCAGTTTGTCCAAGGCCACCAGGTCCTCCGGGGACATCCCCGGCTGCAGCACGCACTGGAGCTTGTGGATATTGAGCTTCATGTCGTCCAACTCCCTGGAGAGCAGGATGCCGCCCTTGTGAAGCAGGCCCACGTGGTCGCAGATATCCTCCAGCTCCCGCAGGTTGTGGGAGGCGATAATGGGCGTCAGATTCCGGTCCGCCATGTCCGCGGCGAACAGGCTCTTCACCGCCTGGCGCATCACCGGGTCCAGCCCGTCGAAGGTCTCGTCGCAGAACAGGTAATCCGTCCCCGCGCAGATTCCGCAGATCACGGACACCTGCTTTTTCATGCCCTTGGAAAAGGTGTGGATCTTGCGCTTTTCGCTCAGGCCGAAGCTGCCCATAAGCTTGTGGAACCGCGCCGCGTCAAACCGCGGGTAAATCTTCTGGTAATAGCGCAGCATCTCCTCCGGCGTTGCGTTGCTGAAAAAGAACTGCTCATCGGAAATATAAAAGAAGCGCCGCTTGGCCTCCGTATTCTCAAACACCTCGTGCCCGTCTATGGTCACATGGCCTTCCTCCGGCTTCAGCACTCCGCTGGCCAGCCGCAGAAAGGTGGACTTGCCCGCGCCGTTGGTGCCGATGAGGCCGAACACGCAGCCATCCTTGATGGTGGCGTTTATGTGATCCACGGCCACAATATCGTCAAAGCGTTTTGTCAAATTTACCGCTTCAATCATCACTCATTCCCCTCTCTTTCTCCGGTTCCCCGGTTTTATCCAATTTCCTGCGCACCCGGCCTACAACGGTCTCGCAGGAAATCCCTAACTGCCCGGCCTCCTCCACCAGGCCGTCGAAGGATTTCTCCCACTCCCTGATGCGCCCGCTTTTCATGCGCCCCGTATCCGCCACAAAGCTTCCCTTCCCCTTTATGGAATAGATGAATCCCTGGCGCTCCAGCTCTGAGTAGGCGCGCTGTATGGTGTTCGGGTTGATGGACAGATCCGTGGCCAGGCCGCGCACGGAGGGCATCTTATCATCCTGCTTTAGCACGCCCTTAAACATCAGGTCCTGGAACCGCTCGATCACCTGCTCATACAGCGGACGTCTGTCCCTGTAATCCAATGTAATCATCTTTGACCTCCCTCCTGTATGTGATCCGGCCCTGACACTTCCCGGCCGGCGTCAATCTGTATTAACCATATTAATACAGTTGTTGTAATTTACAATATCATAGGGCACATGGAAATACAAGGAAGAATTTCTTACAATTTCCTTTATAGGGTAAGGCGGGGCCGGGGAATTTTGTCTGGCTTTATGGCCGCAGACAATTTGTAAAAATTTAGAGAAATAGCGGGAACACATTGGAGGCGATGCATACAACTTTATCATTGGAGCCTCGCTCGTTGGCGTAAAAGTATCAGGGGTTACGACAACAAAAGCGATATACATTTCAGCGGGTTTGATTATCTTTTGTATGGGACTTAATTCTTTGCCGAATACGACAGTGATAAAAGAAGATGAAAAGAAAAACCAGATAGAAAATTGAATAAAACAGCTGAAAGGGAGCACCGCACAATGATGAGAAATCATATTGATTTCATGTCAAGGGCAATGCTCCCCCATTATTTCACCGCCCCTGTCCGCTCAAAATAAACTGATCAAAAGCTGGGCGGCGTGATCGCAAAAATGACCCGCGCCGTCACATCCGTGCCGTTGTGCCACACATGGTTGGCGAAGGGGGCGATGCGGACGCTGTCGTTCTGCTCCAAATATAGGGCGCGCCCTTCGATGGTAAGCTCCACCCTGTCCCCATCCCCCAGAAAATAGGCGACCTCCTCGCCGGTATGGCAGTGGATGCTGTCAAAGGAATCCGAATGGGGCGGAATCACCATCATACAGAACTCGATAGTCCCGTTTGTGTCTGGGGTCAGCAATTCATAGTACGCCTCCTCCGCGCTCTCCGGGCGCCCGATGGTCTTGCGGCTGTCGTGCCGCACCACCGGCTCCTTTATGATCTCCTCCTGAAAAAAGCAGTACAGCGGGACCCCTAAGGCCTTAGCGATATTGTTCAGGGAATTGATCGATGGATTGACCTGCTCATGCTCGATCTGGCTGAGCATGGATGCGGTGATTCCCGTAGCATCCGACAATTCCCGTATGCTCATGCCGCGAGATGTGCGGTACATCTGTAATTTTTTCCCAAGGTTCAATTCATCCATATCCGTTCTCCCCTAAATCCATCTTCTTTCAAGCCCCCTGCCCCAACCGGTGGAGACCAGGGAGACTTTCTCTACTACTCTATCACACTTTTCCTCCGCACGCAACGCTCAAACCAAACAAACGCAAGGCCCTTCTCTCGGGAAACATCCCCCGTTTCGCCCGCGGCGGGCGGGGAGCGGGACAGCGAAAGACGGAAGGCCGGACGCTTGCCTTAAAGCAGACGTCCGGCCTCCCATTTTTCGCTGTCAAAATCTCAGGATTATCCGATCACCATTCCGGCCCCGCGCCAATTGGGCGCATGGCACTCACGGGCGCAATAATCTCATCCCTTCCTCATTATATCCTCTCATATCCGCTTCCGGCACCATACTTCCTCCGGTCCCCCACGGAATGTGCACCGCCTGGGCCATATGTGCGGTCAGACCCTGTTCCTTCAGGTAAGCCGCCGCGCAGTCCTGGGCCAGCCACAGCGGACCGCACATCCCCGCAAGGGCGCTGGGCTCCAGCCACAGCTTCTCCGTCTCCCCCAGACGCGACAGCATACGGTAGAGATTCTCATCGGAGACCGTATAGCAGCCGTCCATAAACGGCTCCATAAACCGTCCCACAAAGCCTGAGGGGCGGCCCACCGCCAGGCCGTCGGCCGCTGTTCGGTTGTCGATGCCGATGTCCTGGACAGAAATCCGATTGTGCAGGCCTGTGGCCATCCCCAAAAGCATACACGGGGAGTGGGTGGGCTCCGCAAAAAAGCAGTGAGCATGATCCCCAAAGACCAGCTTCAGGCCGAAGGCCACGCCTCCCGGGCCTCCGCCCACGCCGCAGGGCAGGTATACGAACAGAGGGTGTTCCCCGTCAACCGCAATCCCCTGCCGCTCCATCTGGCCCTTCAGCCGCAGCGCGGCCACGGCGTATCCCAGGAACAGTGTTTTGGAATTTTCATCGTCCACAAAGTGGCAGCGCGGGTCCTGTTCGGCCTGCCTGCGGCCCTCCGTGACCGCCAGGCTGTAATCCTGCTCATATTCCACCACCTGCACTCCCCTGCTTCTCAACAGGTCCTTTTTCCACTGCCGGGCATCCGCCGACATGTGGACCGTCACAGAAAATCCCAGCTTTGCGCTCATGATACCGATGGACAGCCCCAGATTCCCCGTGGACCCCACCGCGACGCTGTAGCCGGAAAACAGCTTCCGGAAACGTTCCTCCGCCAACACGCTGTAATCGTCCTCCAGGCGCAGGCCGCCCTGCTCCAGCGCTATTTTCTCCGCAAAGCAGAGCACCTCGTAGATGCCGCCCCTGGCCTTGATGGAGCCGGACACGGGCAGATGGCTGTCGCATTTTAAAAACCACCGTCCCTCAACACCGGCTCCCGCCCGCTTGCAGAGCAGCCTCTGCATTTCCGGAATCTCCCGCAGAGGAGACTCCAGGATTCCACCCGCGGCCTCCGTCTCGGGAAACACCTTGCGGATGTAGGGCGCGAAGCGCTCCAGCCGGTTTGAGGCGTCGAGCACGTCTTTCAGCGTGAGCTCCGCTCTGCCCAGGGCTTCCCGGCAGGGCTCCTTGCGCGGATTCACCCAGAATATCTCCTCAAGCCCGGCCAGCGCCCTCACGCACGGCTCCTCCAACAATTTTGATATGGATTGATTCTGCAACATAATTAACTCCTTCAACTGATTAATCGCCCCTGCTAAAACATGCCGGGCAGTATTCCCACAAACGCATTTAATACCAGTAAGACAAGAAACGCAACGATGCTGGCCCCGGTCGTGCTGTAGGTCGTGGCCACAAAGGCCTCCGACGTGGTCAGATCATTGTTCCGCGCGGGCAGCCAGAAGGCCGCGTCCGTGGGAAGGGTCAGGCCCACCGTGCCTGCGCAGATACAAAGTCCCACGATAATCGGGGAATATCCCATGGACACCGCGGAGGTGCCGATAATCGAAACCGTTGTCAGCATCGCCACCGTAGCGGACCCCACGGCCGCGCGGATGATCATGGCCAGCAGGAACGCCAGCAGCAGGATCGGCATATTCATACCGGACATGAATCCCACCAGAGCGTCGCCCAGACCGCATTTCTGGAGCACGGTGCCAAAGCATCCCCCGCAGCCGATTACCATCAGGATGTTGCCCAGCTTGTCGGAAACCTTGTCCACATACTGCATTACGGTAAGTCCCGTATTTTTCACCAGATATTTGCGCAGCACCAGGGCCGTCAGGATCAGAGCCAGAAACAGCGCGATGTTGTTGTTACCCACCAGGCTGAAAAATTTAAACCCAAAGCTCTCCGCGGGCAGCACCACACCTGCGATGGCCCCCACCACGATCAGGGCGATGGGGAACAGGATCAGCAGGAAAATTTTCAGCGCGGACGGCTTTTCCGGGTCCGCCTGTAAAAGCTGCTCATTCTCCACCAGCGCTCTGCGATCCGCCTTTTCCCCGCTCTTGTCAGGCCTGCGGTTTAGGAAATTTCCGTACTGCCATCCGCAGATCAGGCTGGCCGGCAGGGCCACTATCACTCCATAGAGGATAAACCACCCCAGATTAGCTCCCAGCTGGCCGCACACGGCTGTGGGACCCGGCGTGGGCGCCACGATGCAGTGGGTCAGCAGCAGTCCGGTAAACAGCGCCGCAACGTAGCTGCTGGTCTTTTTCCTGGTCAGCTTTTGCAGGGAGGTCACAAGCGGCGCCATCATAATATAAGCGGAGCCGAAATAAACGGGAATGGACACGATAAAGCCGGCCAGGTTCATAGCCAACAGGTCATTTTTGCGCCCCACCTTGCGCAGCAGGCCCTTGGCCAGCTCCTCCATGCCGCCCGCGTCGCCCAGCATCATGCCGAATATTCCGCCGAACAGAATGATCAGTCCGATGCTGGTCATCATGCTGCCGAAGCCGGAGGTCAGGTATCCCATCAGGTCCGTCAAGCCCATTCCGCTGAGAAACCCCATGAGAATCGCCGACGCAAACAGCGCCAGCCCAGGGCTCACCTTAAATTTAATCAACGCCACAAGCAGCGCGGCCATTGTGATGATAAATGCAACCAGTATATTCATATTCACCCCTCCTATGTGATTTGTCAAGCGTTATGCCGGATCATTTTTCCGGAATAAATCCCCGTCAGCTTCTGGTCCTGATACACGATCTGTCCGTTGACAAAAACATAGTCTATGCCTTCCGTCAGGGAATTGGAATTGGTATAGGTCGCGGTGTCCCTCAGGCGGTCGTAATCAAACAGTACCAGGTCCGCGTCGTAGCCGTCCCGTATGTAGCCCTTGTTCCTGATGGACAGCGCATCCGCCGTGAGCCCCGTCATCTTGCGGATCATCTGCTCCAGCGTGAAGATTTTCTTCTCCTTGACAAAGTAAGTGATCGCGTGGGGGAAGGTGGCGCTGGCTCTCGGATGACCCTTTTCCTCCCAGGAACGGGTCAGCCCGTCGCTGCCCACGATGCAGAAAGGCGCGCTGGCGATCTCGCACACATCCTCCTCGCACATGCTGCTGTAGACGCCTCCGCTGCTGCACCGGTTGTCCACCATCAGGTCGAAGAACGTATCCCACGGGTCCTTGTGAAGCTCCGCCGCATAGTCGCTGATAAACTTCCCCTCCGCCTGGGGCGTTTCCGTTGAGCTGGACACAAACACGCCGCTCCAGCCGCCGGCGTTCAGATAGTAATTGTCATAGGGCGTGGCGGGATCCTCCATCTCTTTGCGCAGCTTGGCGCGGAAGGCCGGGTCCTTCAGCTGCTCCGTCATGGCGTCGAATCCCTGGTCAAAATACCACGGCGGGATGCACGCGTTTAAATGGGTCATATTGCAGGTGTAGGGATACTGGTCGCACACAACGTTGATTCCCTCATCCCTGGCCTCCTGAATCAGCCTCAGCGTTTCCTTCTGCAAACCCCAGTTGGTCTTGCCCAGGGTCTTGTGATGGGAAATATCCACTGTCACCCCGGCTTTGCGGCCCACATCGATGGTCTCCTTCACGGACTTGACAATGTCGTAGGACTCGTTGCGCATATGGGAGGCGTAGATTCCGTTGTAAGGCCTGATCACCTTGGCCAGCTCCACCACCTCACGCTCATCCGCATAACAGCTGGGCGTGTAGATCAGTCCGGTGGAAAAGCCCGCGGCCCCGTGCTCCATGGCGTCCTTTAAAATCGCCTTCATCTGCTCCAGCTCCTGGTCCGTAGCCACACGGTTGGCAAATCCCATCACGGCGATGCGCAGGGTGCTGTGACCCACGTACATCATCACATTGGCGGTTTTAGGCTGCTGGTCGGCGTACTCCAGATAGCGGCTGAAATTGTTCCAGTTGACCATATCCTCCGGAAACGACGGAGTGCCGAGGCTCAGCAGGTGCTGGGCCAGATCCAGATAAGCCGGATTCGTGGGAGCGATGGAAAGGCCGCACTGGCCGGTCACCTCCGTGGTGACGCCCTGATTGGTCTTAAACAGGTGGGCGCTCTCTGTCCCCAGGATCAAATCCCCGTGGGAGTGGGCGTCGATAAAGCCGGGGCTGACCACTCGCCCTGCCGCGTCAATCACCTGCTTTGCCTCCTGATCCTGCGCCGGATAAACAATTTTGTCCCCGCAAATCCCAACGTTCCCTTCAACTGCCTGAGAACCTGTCCCATCAATTACCTTTGCATTTTTAATTAATACATCAAGCATACGTGAGCTCCTCTCTCGCCCGGTGCCGACCGGTTCATGACGCCGCCCCGCGCCGGAATTTCGGTAAAACCATCTCCGCGGAAAAATTAATTACAAATTAATTTGATTAATTATATATTAATAAATTAATTTAAAATAATCAATATTAAATTATACTTTATTTTTCATTTCGGCAATATGACGGCGTTTTTCACTATTATTTATGATACGCGCCCTTCTCCCGCGATCTGTTTGTGCAACCTGCACATTAATACCGCGGCAAAAAGGCCCGGAACACCGCGCCAACCGGCGCAGCCCTCCGGGCCTTCTCAATCTTGATTCTGTCTCATCTCATCGTTTCATCCGCGCGCAGTGCGTGGAAGCGCAGGCCCCGCCACACGGCCGCTTAATCGTTGTCCGGCATCAGCTTCAGCCGCACCATAATCTGTCTGGCAAAGCTGCCCTCCTCCAGGACGATGTCCTCCACGTGGGTCTGTCCGGGGAAATCCCCGCCCTCCTCCCACTCCAGGTTAAGCCAGTTGTAGGCTGCATCCCTGGCCGCCTCGATGGCATCCTCCAGGTCCGGGCCGTCCGCCTCGCAGCACTCCAGGTCGGGAAAGGACGCGTGGTAGCCGCCGTCCTCTTTATGCGGTGTAAAAACCGCGGGGTAAGTAAAGGTCATAATCTCTATCTCCTGTTGTTTCTCTATAATCGCTGTTTCCGAAGGCCGAAGCCCTCCGCAGTCTATTATAGTTTCCCCAGGACAGTCTGTCAAACCCATATTTCAGGCAATACTCACCTGCCGCCGTTTCAGCGCGGCCGCCCCCGCGGCTTTTGCCCCGCGGGCAGCCGCGGCCTCCGCATTCTGAAGAATACGCCGTTCTCGTTCTATATGGTGAAAAAATCCGTCCCCGCATACGCGTCCACTGTGTCCAGGGCCGCGGCTCCGAAGCGCTCTTTAAACTCTCCCCTCACGGTGGATATCACCTGTCCGCGGCTCTCGGCGTCCAGCTTTTCCTCCAGCACCTGACAGAACGCGAAATACATGTGCGCCGTGTGGTACTCCCAGTCCAGCACGCCGCCTTGCCGGTTCTGTTCCTTCACCCTGGCGATCTCGGCCTCAGCCGCCCCGTCCAGGTCCGCCCCGTTCCAGGTGAACCCGCAGCCCTCGTCTCCCCTGGCCATCCAGCTGTCCATGTCCAGCGCCAATCCCGGGTCAAACCCCTTCACCAGCGCGAAGTCCGCGTAATCGCAGTAGTGCCTGGCGTAGTCCATCAGGCCGTACTTCTTCCAAGCCGTCTTCCACGGGCAGCGGACCACCAGCGTACGGTTGACCGGCGACTTCTGGCGGGTCCTTATCTCCATGGTGCCCGGCTCCGGAACCCACTCCCCGTAGGCCATATAGTGGATCATGTCCGTGGGATTGCCGTCCCGCAGGCAGCGCAGGCGCATCCTCTGCCCTCTGCCGTGGGCATAGTGCTCGGTGCCCGCCTTCACCAGCTCCCGGCCCGAGTCCCCGCACACGTCCAGAACCGCCCGCGCCATGAGCCCGAACATCACCGCGTGGTGCTCCACCGCAAAGCGGCCGCCCTGGGCTCCCGCCAGATTTCTGCTGTGGTCCGCCACCTGGGCGGTGACGGAGTAGGCCTGCTGTTCCAGCCAGGAACACCACTGGTCGGAGAGCCGCACATCCGGCCACTCCTCAAAGGTCCTGGCCAGCTCCCGCTCCACCTGGGCGGCGAACACCATGCAGCCCTTTTCCAACACCCCGCCTTTGGTGGCGTGCCGGATTCCGTTTGCCTCGATGACGGCCCGGTCCTCCCGCTGGTGCAGGTGCAGATGCAAATCCATCAGGGACACAAGGATGCGCGAGGCCGTGGTCTCGTCCATGCCCGAATCCAGATAAAATTCATAGATGCCCGTGAACCAGTGAAAGGCCACCTTGCGCAGCGCGGCAAAGAGTCCCGGCTCCACCTCGTCCTCCCCGCAGGGCGTGCTCCCCGCGGGATAATAGGACCACTTTTTCTGATGGTAGGCCCGCATAGCCCCGGCGATGCGGTGGAAGTCCACCGGGTTCCCGCTGCGCTCCAGCGCGTCGGAGATGGCCAGAATGATCTCCGAACAGTTGTGCACCGTCACGGTTCCTGCCAGCATCTGCATCACATGGGCCGGCTTCACCTCGATGCAGCCCCCCAGGGGTGAGAAAAAGTCCTCCAGATACGCCCGCTCCTCATCCGCCCACCGGGAATGCTCCGGGAAGGTCAGGTAGGTCAGGCCCTCGCCCTGCAAGTTCTCCCCGGCGATCCGGCTCACCATGTTGGGGAGAATATTCACCACCTGCACATCATTTCCAAGTTTTTCCAGATAATAGCTACCCTCGGGCTTGGGCGGAAACGCGTATAGCACCGGCAGTTTTTCCCCGCGGTCCCGCACCTTCCGGTAATAAGGGACCAGCACCTCCTCCGTCAGCCCCGGAGCCACCGAGGGCGGAGGCGCAAAAAGGATGATCTGCGGCCGCTTTTCCTCCAGCGCGCCGAGATTGTCGTTTAACACCACCGGGAACTCAAACGTTTCCCGCTTTCTGGGCAGGTCCGCCTCATCCGCCGTCACCGCCGTTATGCAGCGCCCTGCGGCCTCCCCCAGCATATGCCGATAGCAAGGGGATATGTACTCCATGAGATAACCCATGCCGAGAATCACCATGTTCCGCTCCTGTCTCACCGCTTTTTCCTCCTTTATATTCCAAGATACGCCTTTTTTACGTTCTCATCCGCCAGCAGGTCGCTTCCCCTGCCCTGCAGGGTGATCTCGCCTGTCTCCAGCACATAACCCCAGTCCGCGATCTGCAGCGCCATGCTGGCGTTCTGCTCGATCAGCAGAATGGTCTTGCCCATCTCCTTGATCTTTAAGATCAGCCCGAAGATTTCCTCCACGATGATGGGGGCCAGCCCCATGGAGGGCTCGTCGAACATGACCAGCCTGGGATCGAACATCAGCCCCCTGGCGATGGCCAGCATCTGCTGCTCTCCGCCGGACAGGGTTCCGCCCATCTGCCCCCGGCGCTCCTTCAGGCGCGGAAACAGGCCGTACATCTCCTCCACCTTCTCCCGCACCCTGGCCTTTGAGATGGCCCGGTCGCCGAAGCTGCCCGCCACCAGGTTCTCCTCCACGGTCATCCGCGGGAAAATATGACGCCCCTCCGGCACATGGCAGATGCCTCTGCGCACGATGCGGCTGGCCTTCTCCCCGGTGATGTCCTCGCCCCCGAAGGTGACGGTGCCGCCCGACTTGGCCGCCAGGCCGGAGACCGCCATCAGCGTGGTGGTCTTGCCCGCGCCGTTGGCCCCGATCAGGGACACGATCTGATTTTCCCTCACCTCCAGGCTGATGCCCCGAAGCGCCGAGATATTTCCGTAATCCACCGAAAGATTCTCTATTTTCAGCATGATGTTCCCCCCTTAAACGGCAATCGGCTTGCCGAAATACGCCTCAATCACTTCGTCGTTGTTCTTCACTTCCTCCGGCGTGCCGGAGAAAAGCTTTTTTCCGTAATTCAGCACCATGATCCGGCTGCACAGGTTCATGATGAATTTCATGTCGTGCTCGATGACCACGATGGTGTAGCCCATGCCGTTTAGCATCTTGATAAAGCCCAGAAGCTGCATGGTCTCATTGGGGTTCATCCCCGCCGCCGGTTCGTCCAACAGAAGGATTTCCGGCTTCATTGCCAGCGCCCTGGCGATCTCCACCTTGCGCTGGGTGCCGTAGGCCAGGTTGCCCGCCTTGGTTTTGGCGTACTGGCCCAGTCCCACCATCTCAAGCAGCTCCATGCCCTGGCGCTCCACCGCCTCCTCGTCGGCCCGATAGGCCTTTGTGTGGAAAATCGCGTCCCAGAGCTGTGTTTTCGTGTGCATGTGAAAGCCGATTTTGATGTTGTCCAGCACGCTCATGTTGTTGAACAGCTTGATATTCTGGAAGGTCCTGGCCATGCCCTTCGCCGCAATCTGCTCCGGGCGCACGCCGGTGATCCGCTCCCCCTTCAGGAACACGTCGCCGCGGGTGGCCACATAATTCCCGGAGCACACGTTGAAGAACGTGGTCTTTCCGGCTCCGTTGGGCCCGATCACGCCGAAAATCTCCCCCTTCTCCACCTGCATATCAACCTGCTCCACCGCCTTTAGGCCCCCGAAATACATACAAACCTGTTTTGTCTCCAATATGGTCATTTTCCGTCCCTCCCGGTCTTTTTCCCGCCGCGCCCGGCCCGTTTGACCGCAAACACGCTGTTGGATGCGCCCACCAGCCCCTGGGGCCTGAACCACATCATCACAATGATCAGGACCGCGTACATCACCATGCGGTAGTCCGCGGCAAACCGGAACACCTCGGTGATGGTGTTCACCACCAGGGAGCCGGCCACCGGGCCGATCAGGGTGCCCTGGCCGCCGATGATCACCATGGCCAGGATGTTGAAGCCCTCGTCCATGGAGAACATGTCCGAGGAAATGAACTGATAGTAGTAGGCCGCAAAGCAGCCGGCCATCCCGGCGATAAAGGCGCCGAAGCTGAAGTTTAAGGATTTAAACCGCCTGGTATTCACGCCCAGGAAGGAGGCAGCGGTCTGATCCTCGCGGATGGCGATCCAGGCACGGCCGATCCGGGAGCGGACCACCCTGCGCATCATGAACAGCACAAGGGCCGCCAGCGCCAGGGCGCAGTAGTAAAAATGCACCGGCTCTGAGAGCTTAAACCCGAAGATCACAGGCCTGGGGATTCCCTTGATCCCCATTGGGCCCCCCGTGAGCCCGGTCCAGTTCAGGGCCACCAGGCGGGTGATCTCCGAGAACCCGATGGTCACGATGGCCAGGTACACGCCCGCCAGCTTGATGGTGGGCAGACTGACCAGGAATCCGAACAGGGCGGTCACAAACCCGCTGATCAGGAGCAGCGGGATGAACCCTATGTGGTACTTCACGGCCAGGATTCCGGCCGTGTAGGAGCCGATGCAGTACAGGCCCGCATGGCCTAAGTTCATCTGCCCGGAGTACCCGTTGATCATATTCAGGGACCCGGCCAGCATGGTGTACAGCAGGATACGGATTAAAATCCCCAGCAGATAGCTGCTGTGCACCACAGCGGGCAGCAGAAGCAGCGCCAGCCCCAGGGCTGCCAGAACCGCCCTTTGGCGGCCTTTGATCCATTCCATCATAGCTTGATTCCTCCTTTTCGACCGAACAGCCCCTGGGGCTTCACCAGGAGCACCAGGATCAGGAACACAAAGGCGATGGCGTCCCGGAGCCCGGTCGTCATGAACATGATCCCGATATTTTCGCAGATTCCGATGAGCAGCCCGCCGACGGCGGCCCCAGCCACGTCCGTCAATCCGCCCAGCACTGAGGCGCTGAAGGCTTTCATGCCCACCGTGCCGCCCATGGTGGGAACGATGGTGCCGTAATAAATTCCCAGCAGCACGCCGCCCACGCCCCCCAGGGCGCAGCCCAGCACATTTCCGGTCATGGTGGACCGCTCCACGTCGATGCCCACCAGGGCCGCGGCCTTTTTATCCTGGGACACGCTGCGCAGGGTCATGCCGGTCTTGGTCCTGTTCAGGAAAATGCTCAGGGCCGCCGAGAGACCGATCACCAGGCCGAAGATCAGCAGCTGGAGGAAGGAGATGCGGATTCCCCCCAGGGAGATGAACCTGCCGCCGAAAAAGGTGGGCATGCCCTTCACCTGGCTCCCGAACACGATCTGCGCCAGGTTCTTGAGCAGCATGCTCATGCCGATGGTGCAGATCAGGGAGATGTGGCGGGGCGCGTCGAAGAAGTGCTCATAGCAGACCTTGTGGATCACCACGCCGCCCAGGCCGGACATCAGAAATCCTGCCAGCAGGGCGGGAACCAGATGGGCCCCGAAAAATTCAAAACAATAGTAGGCGGAAAATGCCCCGATCATCACCACCTCGCCGTAGGCAAAGGTCACCAGGCCGGTCACGCCCACGATGGTGCTGTAGCCGATGGCCATCAGCGCATAGATCATGCCCTGGCAGACGCCGTTCAAAATTTGTTCCAAAAGATACATACTTTTCCCTCTTTTTTACAATTTTCTCGAATTTAGGGTATAGAAAAAGGCAAGGCGCGCTGGCATTGCCTTTTTCCGGTTGTCAGATGGATTTGCGGTTCACAGACCCGCGCGTTTGGCAGAGCCGGGAATTACCGCAGACAGATTTATTCGTCGTAATAGTCGTACCCGGTCAGAGCCACCCACTTGCCGTCCTGGATCGCCATCACCCGGTATTTCCGGTGCACGTCGCCGTCCTCCGTGAAGGTGATGGGGCCGGTGATGCCCATAAAGTTGTCCGTATCCGCCAGTGCATCCCGCACCGCGCTGCGGGAAACCTCCGCGGCCCGCCCGATGGCGTCCGCCACCAGCATAGCCGTGTCGTAGGCGCTGGCCGCCTGGATGTTGGGCTTAAAGCCCGCGCGCTTCTCAAACTCAGTGGCAAACTCCATGGCCTTGGGATCGCTCTCCTCGATGATAAACGGGGACTCCGCGATCAGACCTTCCACGTCGGCTCCGCCCAGCTGGATCAGCTGATCCGAGTACATGGCGCCCGCGCCCATGATCTGCACGTCCCAGCCCGCCTGCTTGACCTGCTTGGAGATGATGGCCGCCTCGTTGTACTGGGTGATTAAGCACAGGGCGTCCGGGTCGGTCTGGCGCACCTTGCTGATCACGGCGTTAAAGTCCTTTTCACCCTCGATAAAGCTCTCCGTGGCCGTCACGGTGACGCCGCTCTCCTCGCAGGCCTGCTTGAAATTCTCGGAGGTAACCACGCCCCAGTCGTTGTTCATGAAAATCACGCCCACACTGCTGGCTCCGATGTACTTTTTGGCCATGTACTTGGCCATAAACGGGCCCTCGTCGTCCTGGCGTCCCACCACGCCGAACATGTAGTCGCCCATCTTGGCGAAATCCGGGTGGGAAGCGCTGGGGGATATCTGCACCAGACCCTTTTCCTGGTAAATGGGCGCGCTGGCCATACAGCTGGAGCTGCTGAAGTCGCCGATCACCGCCACAATGTCCTCCTCCTCGCAGAAGATTCTGGCCACGTCCGCGCTCTCCTTGGCGTCCCCCTTGCTGTCCTTGACCACCATCTCAATGGGCCTTCCCTTCACGCCGCCCGCCGCGTTGACCGCCTCGGCCGCCATCTGGGCCGCCACCTGGAACCCCTTGCCGTACTCCGCGCTGTTGCCCGTGATAGGCGCCGCCACGCCGATGCGGATCGGCGTGTTTCCGGAGTCTGTTTCCGCCTGTGCTCCGCTCTCCCCTGCCTGCCCCCCGGCGGCCTCGGTTCCGGCTGCCGTGGCCTTGGCCTCCTGGCCGGAGCCGGCGCATCCGGCTGTCATCGACGCCATCATGGCCGCTGCCAGCAATACCGCTATCCTCTTTTTCATGTTCTGCTTCCTCCTTGTTTTTTGTTACTCTTATTATAGAACATATATCACAGAGTAACAACGTCACAATTCAACGCTTCTGTGGACTTTTTACAGGATTTTGTCGCGGTACTCCTTGGGCGTGACCCCTGCGTACTCCTTGAACAGTCTGGTAAAGTAGCGCACGTCGTCGATGCCGCACTGGGCGGCCACCTCGTAAATCTTGCGGCTCACATCGGCCAGCAGGCCCTTGGCCCGCTCCATCCGCTTCTCGTTGAGGCAGCGCACAAAGCCGGTGCCCGTCTCCTCCTTGAATTTGGCTGACAGATAGTTGGGAGACACCATCAGGGTCTCAGCCAGGGTCTGCAGGGTAAATTGCGAGCGGTAGTAATTCCGGTCGATCTCCTCCAGCGCGGATTTGATCAGCGCGGAGTAACTGCGGTTCCTGGTCTCGGCGATCAGGCGTGCGCAGCTTCCCGACGCCCGCTCCATCCAGGCGAACAGCTGCCCTGGCGGCAGGCTTTTCACCGCCTCCACCGGGTGGGCGCAGCCGCAGATGTCCTCCAGCTTCCGGTTGTAACCGGCCAGAATGCTCTCCATGGACGCCAGAATCTCGCAGCACTGCCGCACTCTCCTGCCCTGGCTCACCCGACCTTCCTCCCAGAACCGGCCGATCTCCTCCAGGCGCTCCGCAGACTCCTTCTCCTCCCCCGCGCTGATAAAGCGCACCAGCCGGGCCGTCATCCCGGCCATGCGGGCGCCAGTGGACGCCGTCTCCTCCTCAGACTCCACCGGCGGCAGCACAATGGAATGGCGGCGCTCCAGCACCTGGTCCCTGGTCTTGACCAGCACCGCCTCCAGCTGCTCCAGCTCCAGGGGCTTGAGCACGTAATCCACCACGCACTTTAATTTCACCGCCTTCTGGGCGTAGGCGAAATCGCTGTAGCCTGAAATCAGGATAATAAAGGGCGGCTTCTCCTCACGCTCCAGCTGCTCCGCCATCTCCAGCCCGCCCATACCAGGCATGCGGATGTCCGTAATCACAATGTCGGCTCCCGCCTGCCGCACTGCGCTCATGGCCTCCTCGCCGTTTTTCGCGCAGCCCGCCAAGGTAATTCCCAGTTTATCCCAGTCAATACACTCCGCGATGCCCTCCCGGATGATCTTCTCGTCATCCGCGACCACCACCCGAATCATTTCTCCCACCACTAGCTCCTCCTCCTGTTTTTCCCAGCGGTATGCGAATCACGGCAACCGTCAGATTCCCCTGAATGCGATACTGCAATGTGTACTCCTCCCCGTACTGATGCCTCAGCCGGTCGTTGACGTTTTTGATCCCGTAGCTCTTAGGCTTGGCGTCCCCGGCCGGATAGAGGATTGCGCGGATCACCTCCAAATCCGCCTGATGCCCGTCGTTCATCACCTGAAACACCATGTGCCCGTCTGCAATCTCCCCCGTGATGGTCAGATGGCCGTTCTCATACTGTCCCTCGTCAAAACCGTGGATAATGGCGTTTTCCACCAGCGGCTGAAGCAGCAGCTTGATGATGATACAGTCGTTCATCTCCTCCCCGATCCGAATCTCCGATTCAAAACAGCCCTGGAACCGAATCTGCTGCAGGTTGATGTAGCTCTGCACCTGTTTGATCTCGTCCCGTACCATGATGAAATTCTGGCCGTTGTTCAGGCTGTAGCGCAGCATGGTCGCCAGGGACACCACCATTTTCTGAATGTCCTTCGCCCCGTAGCGGATGGCCATCCAGTTGATGGAGTCCAGGGTATTGTAGAGAAAATGCGGGTTGATCTGCGCCTGAAGGGCCGCCAGCTCGGACTGCTTCTCCCGAATTTTCGCCACATAGACCTCCTGGATCAAATCTCCGATCATGTCCATCATGTAATTGAAGCTCTGATACAGGTTTTTCATCTCCCCGCTCTGCCACGAGGCATCGATGCGGATATCCAGATCCCCCTCCCGAACCTGGTTCATCACCTGGGAAATGCGGGTGATGGGCCGCGATATGTACGCGGAAAAATAGATAGCCAGAAGCAAAACAGCTCCGATGGCCACCGCGCTGATGGCCAGGACGTGGGAGCGCAGCGCGGAACCGGCCGCCAGAATCTCGCTCATGGGAACGTCCGCCGCCACGCGCCAGCCCACGGTATGAATGGGGCGGATGATCACCATATTCCCGTCGCCGTTTACAAAGGCGCCGCTGCGCTCAGTCCCGAACCGCTGGTTTCCGTCCTGATGGTAATGGGAATAGGGCAGAAGAATCCTGCCCTGGTCGTCCAGGAGATACACCCGGCCCTTCTGCACGCTGATCTGGTTGAGACGGTTGGAAACGGCCTGTATGTCGATGTTGATCTCGAGCAGCGCCAGATCCCGCATCTGCCGGTCGTCGCTCAGAATGACCTTGGACAGCCTGAGACATGTTTTCTCCCCCTCGTCGTTCTCGGTCAGCACAAACCTTCCTCCCGCCTCCCGGGTTTTTCTGACCCACTCCTGGCCGGCCAGGTTCCCGTCCTCGCGAAAGGCCTCCTGCGCCTCCCGGTAGAGCCTGCCTCCGCGCAGGGGATAGAGCCCCACGTTCTCCACGGTCAGCTTGCGCCTCAGACCCGAGATCGCCCGCTCCCCCTCCGCCCGCACCGCCCGCCCGGCCGCGGCCCGGCTTCCGGTCTCGTCCGCAAAGCCGCCTAACGCCTCCTGGAGCTGCCGGTCAATGCAGAAATTCAGGGTCTCGGAAAAAATATCCCCAAACAGGCTGTTGATGTTTTTGACGCCCACCTCCACCGCCTCCCGGGTCACGCTCTCCATCTGCGTGTCGATGGTGTCGGACACCGCCCGGTTCACTGCAGTCAGCACCACGATCATAAACAGGCTGATCAAAACCGTATAGCTGATAAACAACCGCTTTTTCAGCATATTCCCTCCCACCGGACCGCCGTCACTCCGCCCGGGCCAGAAATTCCTCCCTGGCCCGGGTCAAAAGCTCCGGGTCCTCCAGCAATTCTTTTCCCATCCCGGCCAGCACCTTGGCCGCGTAGAGCATCCCCTTCCTGCCGATGGACGAACAGGACTGGGCCGTCACCGCCCAGTGGTGTCCCGGCGTGCCCTGCGCAAAGCAGACCGTGTTGATCTCCACCGCGGGCACAATCTGGCTGACCGCCGAGAAATCGGTGGAGCCGCCGCCGGGCAGCTCCCTGCCGGCCGGAGGGGTGAGCTCCCCGCAGATGGTTCCGGCCGTCCCGGCCGTCTCCCGAAGCTCCTCCGCCATTTTCCGCTCCTGCACGCTCCAGACCGGCACGGGAAGCCGCTGCATACAGCGGTAGGCCAGACCGGCAAGGCTGGAATTGATTCTGGTGTCCCTGCCCCGGGCCAGAAATTCCCACTCCACCTGCGTTCCGCTCATCATGGCTGCGCCCTCTGCCACCTGGAGCAGACGCTCCGTCACCTGGTCCACGATCCTCCTGCGGCTGCTGCGCACAAAATACCACACCTCCGCGAAATCCGGCACCACGTTGGGCTTTTCCCCCGCGGACAGGTAGCTGTAGTGAATCCGCACCCCGTCCGGCACGTGCTCCCGCAGGTAATTGGCGCCCACGCTCATCATCTCCGCCCCGTCCAAAGCGCTGCGCCCCAGCTCCGGGCACACCGAGGCGTGGGCGCTCCTGCCGTGAAAGCGGAAGCGGATGGAATCCATGGCCTTGTGGCAGACCTCCCCGCAGCAGTAGTGATCCTCGGGATGCCAGGCCAGGGCCGCGTCCAGCTCTTTAAAATACCCTTCCTCCGCCAGCTTCGTCTTGCCGAACAGCGTTTCTTCGGCCGGACAGCCGTACACAATGATTGTCCCCCCATGCCCGCTCTCTTCCAGCTCCCGCCGCAGGGCCATAGCCGCAGCAGCCGCTCCCGTTCCCAGAAGGTTGTGGCCGCAGCCGTGGCCGCTGGTCCCGTCTCCGTTGTAGGAGGTTCCCTCCGACTGGTTCAGCTTGGGGAGGGCGTCGTACTCGCAGAGAAAGCCGATCACCGGCCCTCCGCTCCCGTACGCCGCCCGGAAGGCGGTGGGCTGGCTCCCCAGCCCACGCTCCACCGCAAACCCCTCCTGTTCCAGCATGGCGCAGAGCGCCTCCGCCGACTGCCGTTCCTCCCCCGCCAGCTCCGCGTACCCGTGAATTTTCAAAGCCTGCTCCCAAAAGTAGTCCGAACGCTCGTCTATGTACTCTGTTATCCGGTTCATTTCCAGTCCGCCTCTCGTCATTTTTCCATCACCGCCTGTGATAATTTCATTATCTCACAACCGCGGCCGGTTATGGAGTGTAAAAAATAGCGATTCTGTGGATTTTTCTACATTGGGGAACGGGCGCGGCCGGGATCCCACGCCGTCCGTTGCAGCAAAAAAGCGGCGCCCTGCGGCCGCAGCCGCAAAACACCGCCTAAAACCCCGCCGTCACCGGCGCGGTCGTTTATTCCAACAGCGCGCTCACTTCCCGTGGCCGCCTCCGGCCCCGGCCTAGCCGATCCGTCCCTGGTCCATAAATTTTGCCAGCTCCTTGGCAAAATACGTCAGCAGGATCCCGGCTCCCGCCCGGTAGATGCTGGTGGCCGTCTCGCAGATCAGGCTGTCCTCATCCATATAACCCAGGCTGGCCGCGGCCTTCACCATGGCGTACTCGCCGCTGACGCTGTAGGCGGCCACCGGCACGTCGATCTGTTCCGCAGCGTCGCGGATCACGTCCAGATAGGACAGGGCCGGCTTGATCATGATGATGTCCGCCCCCTCGTCCAGGTCGGAGAACACCTCCTTGACGGCCTCCTTCCGGTTGTGGTAATCCATCTGATAGCTCTTGCGGTCCCCGAAGGCGGGCGCGGAGCCGGCCGCATCCCGGAAGGGCCCGTAGAAGGAGGAGGCGTACTTGGCCGCGTAGGACATGACCGGCACCGTGCAGAAGCCGTTCTCGTCCAGCCGCCGCCGGATCGCCGCCACCCGGCCGTCCATCATATCCGAGGGCGCCACCATGTCCGCTCCCGCCTGAACCTGGCTCAAAGCGATCCGCGCCAGGTATTCCAGGGTCTTGTCATTGTCCACGTACTCTCCGTCCAGGATGCCGCAGTGGCCATGGGAGGTGTACTCGCACATACACACATCCCCGATGTAGTACAGATCCGGCACCTCCCGCTTTGCCAGGCGGAAGGCCCGCTGGATGATGCCGTCCTCGCTCCACGCGCCGGTCCCGCACTCGTCCTTGTGGTCAGGGATTCCGAAGAGCATCACGCTGGGCACGCCCGCGTCCATCACCTCGTTTAAAGCTTCCGGCAGCCGGTCCAGGCTGTAGCGGTACTGGCCCGGCATGGTGGGAATCTCCTCTTTTATATTCTGCCCCTCGCGCACGAACATGGGGTAGATCAGGGAGGATTTGTCCATCCTTGTCTCCCGCACCATCTTGCGCAGCACAGGGCTGGTTCTCAGCCTTCTCGGCCTGTTTGTCAGCTCCATTATTTTACCTCCCCGGCCGCTGCCTCGATCACGCGGCACGTTTTCTCGATATCCTCCTCCGTGTGGGCGGCGGAAAGGAACAGAATCTCAAACTGGGACGGAGCGGTGTAGATGCCGTGCTCCAGCAGATAGTGGAAATACCGCCCGTAAAGCTCCGTATCCGAGGTCAGGGCGCTCTCGTAATCCGTCACCGGATGTTCTGTGAAGAACACGCTGAACAGGGAGCCGGCCCGGTTCACCTGGGCGTGGGGCAGAGCCGCTGAAAGCGCGCCGGTCAGACGGTCGGCCTTGGCGGTCAGCTGGCCGTAAATCTCCGGGTGGTCCATGAGCGTTTTTAAGGTGGCGATGCCCGCCGCCGTGGCGATAGGGTTTCCGGACAGGGTTCCGGCCTGGTAGACCTTGCCCAGCGGGGAAACCACCTCCATGATCTCCCTGCGGCCGCCGTACACGCCCATGGGCATGCCTCCGCCCACAATCTTGCCCAGGGTGGTCAGATCGGGGATCACCTTATAGTAATCCTGAGCGCCGCCCAAGCCCATGCGAAAGCCTGTGATCACCTCGTCGAAGATCAAAAGCGCGCCGTTTCTCGTGGTGATCTCCCGCAGAAATTCCAGGAATCCCGGCTGCGGGGGCACCAGGCCCATGTTGGCCGCCACCGGCTCCACCACCACCGCAGCGATCTTGCTGGGATACTGGCTGAAAAGCCGGGTCACCGACTCGCAGCTGTTGTAATCAGCCAGCAGGGTATGCTTTGTGTAGGAGCGCGGAACGCCTGCGCTGTCCGGCGCGGATCCCGTCAGCGCGCCGGAGCCGGCCTTCACCAGTAGCCCGTCGGAGTGTCCGTGGTAGCAGCCCTTAAACTTGATGATCTTGTTCCGCCCGGTGTAGCCCCTGGCCGCCCGGATGGCGCTCATCACCGCCTCGGTGCCGGAGCTGACCATGCGCATCATCTCGATGGAGGGGATGCAGGCCTTGATCATATCCCCCAATATCAGCTCCTTGCGGGTGGGCGCGCCGAAGGAAAGGCCGTCCGCGCACGCCTCCTGCACCGCGGCGACCACCTGCTCGCAGCCGTGCCCCAGGATACAGGGCCCCCAGGAATCCACATAGTCGATGTACTCGTTGCCGTCCTCGTCGTAAATGTGGGACCCGTTGGCCCGTTTGACAAACACCGGCGTCCCTCCCACGGAGCCGAACGCCCGCACCGGGCTGTTCACCCCGCCCGGGAACACCTCCCGCGAACGGTCATATAAGGTTTTTGATTCATCCAGCTTCATCGTCTCTCGTCTCCTTCTGATCTGTCGTTTAAGATGGCCTCCGCCATGCCGCGGACGGTAAATTCCTTTGCCAAAACGTCCACCCTCCTGCCGCGGCTCTCCAGCGCTCTCGCCGTCACATCCCCGATGCACACAGTGCGCAGCCCGGCCAGCTGCTTTAAGGCCCCGTCTCCCAACTGTTCAAAATACGCCTCAACGCCGGATGCGCTGGCAAAGGTCAGATAGTCCGGCCGCGCCGCGGCCATGTCCGCCCCTCCCTGCATCCCGCCTGTTACATCATACAGGATGATGTCGTCAAAGGCAACACCCGCGCGGGATAAAATTTCCGTCAGCTCCGGAGAGCCGCCCCGGGAACGGGGGATGAGGAGGCGCGGCGCACCCGCGGCCTCGACCAGCAGCTCCGCCAGCTCCTTCGTCCGGTACACCTGGGGCATGTAGTCCGCCCGGAAGCCGCGCTTTAGCAGTTCCCCGGCGGTTCCCGGCCCCACCACGGCGAATTTCATCCGCCCCAGGGCCCGGAAGTCCCGGCCCGACTTTAACAGCCCGTCAAAGAACAGGCGCACGCCGTTGGCGCTGGTGAACACAATGACATCGTACCGTGAAAGCTGTCCGTAGGCCGCCGCCATCTCCGGCGAATCCGCGTGGGAGTTCACCTCCATGGCCCCGGCGCACTCCACCTTTGCGCCCAGGCTTGTGAGAAGCGCGCCCAGCCGTTCCCGAAAGGAGGCCGTGCCGGTGATCCCCACCGAGGTCCCCGCTAACGGCAGGCCGGATTTGCAGGACAGGTCCAAGGCCGCCGTCTCCCCGGCCACGATGATGGCCGGCGTGTGAAGCCCGGCCTCCCGCACCCTGTCCACAATGTCCCCCAGGCAGCCCCTCACGGTCCTGGCGCCCGGCATGGTGCCGTTCTCGATCACCGCCGCGGGCAGATGCCCGGGCTTTCCCGCCCGCAAAAGCCCTTCCACAATGGCCGGCAGGCTGTTAAGGCCCATGAGGAACACCAGGGTGCCGGAGAGGGCCGCCACCTGCCCGAACTCCGGCGGAAGCCCTCCTTCCTCGCCCTTGGTGTGCCCCGTGACCACGTGAAAGCTGCGGCTTACGCTCCTGTGGGTCACCGGGATGCCGGCGCACTCCGGCACCGCCACCGCCGAGGTCACCCCCGGTACCACCTGATAGGCGATCCCCTCCGCTGCCAGGGCCAGGGCTTCCTCCCCGCCCCGCCCGAACACAAAGGGGTCTCCCCCCTTTAAGCGGACCACGTACAAGCCTTCCTTTCCCAGCTCCACCAGCAGGCGGTTGATCTCCTCCTGCTTCATGGAGTGGCGCCCGGCGCGCTTGCCCACATAGATCCTCCGGCAGTCCGGGCGCACAGCGGACAGCAGCTCGTCGGAGGCCAAAGAGTCGTAGACCACCGCGTCGCAGGCCTTCAGGCACTGGAGGCCCTTGACCGTGATCAATCCCGGATCGCCGGGCCCCGCTCCCACCAATATTACCATACCCTGTTTCATACTCCGCCCAGCCCCTCAGCCGCCCGGCGGGCCAGTTCCCCCGCCTCCTCCGGCTGTCCTTTCAGATGGATTTTGTATACCCTGCCGTTTTTGCCGCTGATCCCAAAGACCTCCAGGAGGCCGCCGGACAGCCGCGCGTAGACGCCGATGGGCTCGTGGCAGCCGGCCTCCAAGAGCCGCAGCACCCTGCGCTCCAGGTCCAGGCAGAGCTGCGTCTCCCGGTGGTTGATTCCCCTTAAAATCTCAGCCGCCCGGCTGTCCGCCCGGCCCTCCACCGCCAGGATTCCCTGGCCGCCGGCCGGGATAAACCGCTGACATTCCAGGAACTGGTAGCAGTAGCGCGCGTCCTCCAAAAGCCCCAGACGCTTCAAGCCGGCCGCGGCCAAAATAATGCCGTCATACCCGCCGTCCTCCAGCTTGCCAAGGCGCGTCTGCACATTTCCCCGCAGATTCTCGCAGCGCACCGTCCCATCAGGCCAGAGCTCCTTTCCCAGCAGCTCGATCTGAAGCTTTCTGCGGGGGCTGGAGGTGCCGATCACGATCTCCCCGGACTTCGGAAACGGCCTACCGGCCGCTGTCACCAGCACGTCCCTGGGGTCCTCCCTGGGGGGCACGCCCACAATGGAGAGTCCCTGGGCCAGGTCCATCGGCATATCCTTGGCGCTGTGAACCGCCAGGTCCAGCCGGCCCGCCAGAATCCCCTCCTCGAACTCGGAGACAAACACGCCCTTGCCCCCAAACTCCTGCAGGGGTTTGTTTAAAATCTTGTCCCCGGTGGTCTGGCGGGCTTCCAAAGAGATTTCGATCCCCGGCGCCGCCTCCCGCAGGGAAGCCGCCACCATCTCCGTCTGTATCATCGCCAATCTGCTGTTTCTGGTTCCTATGCGTATGGTATTATCCATGGTTCTCTTCCAACTTTCTGTCTATCATTCGCCTGACCGCCCCGCGGTCCAAGCCGCCCCCGGCGTTCATGGCCTCCTTTGCCAGCTCATAGAAGATTTCCTCCCGTACCTGCTGGGAAACCCCCAGGTTCTTGACCATCTCCCGGTTCTCCTTCATCCACCCGGCCGCGGCTCCCGCCCCCTGAGGGATCGCGGCCCGGACCCGGTCCTTCAGCAGCCGCGCGATGGCCGGGCTGGCCCCGCCGGTGGAGATTCCCACCACAATATCCCCGTCCTTCACCAGGGCGGGGAAAATAAAGCTGCACTCTTCTTTTACATCCACCACATTGACGGGAATCCGAAGCTGGCGGCAGCGGACGGATATGGCCCGGTTTAAGGCCTCGTCGGAGGTGGCCGCGATCACGAAATCCGCCGCGCGCACATCCTCAGGCGCGCAGGGCCTGGCCTCATAGAGGATGCGCCCGTTATCCGCCAGCTCCCTGATCTCCTCCGTCGCCTCCGGCGCGATCACCCGCACCCCGGCCCCGTACTCCAGCATGGTGGAAACCTTGCGGGAAGCCACCTTCCCGCCCCCGGCGATCAGGCAGACCATCCCCTCCACATCCATATAAAACGGAAAATACGCCATATCTACTCCTCCTTCACCCAGCGCTCCAGGCCGTCCAGCACCTTTAAGACCACCTTCAGCTCCTCGCTGCTGACCCGGTCCCGCACCGTAAACAGCAGGCTTTCCGGGCTCTTTCCGGCAAAGGCGGCCCGAAGCTGGGCCAGGCGGCCGATGTACGGGTGAAACATCATCTCCTTCACCGCTCCGTCCAAATCCTCCTCCATGATGGCCCTGGCCCGGTCCAGCTCCTTTAAGCGGATCTGCTCGTTGTTCCTGGACAAGGTGTCAAAGTAGTCGATATCCCGCAGGGTGACGCCCGGCAGCTTCGCCGCCTCCGGGTCCATGTCCAGGGGCACCGCCACGTCGACCAGAAGGCGTCGGCGCTCCCCGCCGTCCCCGGCCAACGCCCGGTTGAGCTCATCCATGGTGATGGTGTAGTGGGGGCTGGTGGTGGCGCTGATGATAATATCCATGTCCTTTGCGTATTTGTACCGGTCCCGGTAGTCCACCAGCCTCACCCGGTCCCCCTTGGGCGCGAAATCCAGCACCGCGTGGTGGCTTCTGACCGTCCCCGTCACCTGGATTCCCGGCTTTGCCAGAATATTTTTCGCAATGGTCGTGCCCATCTTTCCGGTGATGCCGATGATCATCACCTGCTTCACCCCGTCCTTTGGAAAGCGGAACACTTCGTTGGCCACCAGCGTGGCCACGGACAGCGGGGTGGTGGAGATGCGGGTGTCCGTGCGTATCCGCTTGGCGCAGGCGATGGCCCGCTGGAACAGCACGTTGAGCTCATAGTTCACATCCTTTTTCTCCAGGGCCGCCTGATAGGCGAGCCGCACCTGGCCGAGGATTTCGTCCTCCCCAAGCACCATGGAGTCAAAGCCACAGCACACCTTGAAAAGGTGTGCTGTGGCTCTATCACCGCTGTATATGTTCAGGTATTTGAGCAGCTCCTGCTGCGGAACCGCCTTTATGGAGGCCACCGCCTCCTGGAGGGCCCGGATGGCCGCCTTGCCGCCGGATAAATAGACCTCGCTGCGGTTGCAGGTGCAGAGCACCACGCAGCCCTCCGCAGCCCCGCTCTCCCGCAGCATTCCGGCCAACGCCTCTTTCTCCCTAGCGTCGAAGGCGAACCGCCCCCGAATCTCCGCCGGAGCTTTCTTGTAGCTTACACTGATACAGTACATACTGGTCGTTTCCTAAGCTTTCTCTTGATTGTCTGCAATCCGGCCGCGGGGCGGTCCGGTTCTGCCCTTACCGCCCCGGGCCGGATATCAGTCCTAGTTCTGAGGTCCTGCCGTCTTGTGCTGGGCGATGGGCATCACGTGCATATTGCCGCGCTGCTCGTTCTCGGCCCAGAAGATGTCGTCCGCAACCTTTGCCTCGGGATTCAGCTCCACGCCTTCCAGAATGCGCTTCTTGAACTCCTTGTAGCCCGCCCGGTCGATCAGGTGGCCGCCGTGCAGATACTCCGGCTTGTAATCCAGCACCCAGGCGGAGAACTTCTGCCAGTTGCCGAACATGGCCAGGATTACGTCCTCGGTCACCCAGTTCATGAACAGCTTGCCCGCTCTTGGGTTCTGCTTGCCCGTGCGCCCGCCCAGGGTCACGCGGTAGAGCTGCTTGGTGCCTCTGGTCCAGGCGCCGGTGGGGCAGATCAGGGAGCATTCGCCGCAGCCGACGCAGCAGCAGGCGTCCTTGTCGATCTTGCCGTTGGCGTTTAAGCTCAGCACGCCGGTGGCGTGGTGCTGGCAGGCCTCCACGCAGGAGCCGCAGCCGATGCAGCGGTCCACGTCGTAATCCTGTTTGTTCACGCCCATGATTCCGAAATCGTTGAAGTTGGCCTTCACGCAGTCGTTGGGACATCCGGCCACCGCCACCTTGATGTGGTAATGGGACGGGAACACGATCCGCTCGATCTTGCGCGCCAGCTCGTAGGTGTTGGCGTTGCCCTTGATGCAGTGGGCGTTGCCGATGCAGCTCATCACGTTGCGGGCGCCGATAGTGGGATAACCCTGATCGTTCACGTCCATGTCCACGTTGCACATCTCCACGTCCACGTCCTGGATGTAGCCCTTGATGAATTTGTTGACCTCTTCAATATTTTCGTATTTTATTCCGGGAATGTCAAGTGTTTGTCTCGTTCCCATATGAAAAGTTCCGTTGCCCCAGCGCTCGCAGATTTCCTGAACCATGCTCAGGTGCTTCGCGTTGATCAAAGCCCCGGGCACGCGCATCTGCAGCATGAACTCGCCCTTGACCTTGGACTGCCTGAAACAGTTAATCCGTACCTTCTTTATATCAATATCGTGATTCATAACCGATCCGCCCCTTTCTTAATCCACCAGATACTTTGCCTGGGTATAGTTGAATACCGGGCCGTCCAGACAGACGTACACCTCGTCGATGCGGCAGTGTCCGCATTTTCCAACCGCGCAGGACATCTTCCGCTCGAACGACACCCAGATCTTCTCCTCCGGCACGCTGCACTCCACCGCCTTTAAGCCGGTGAACTTCATCATTGGCGGCGGGCCTACGATCACGACCACATAGTTTCCGTCAAAGCTGTCGAAGGGAATCTTGTCGACAAATTCGGTTACAAAGCCTGTGCTCCAGCCTTCCTTCTGGTCCTTATCCAGGGCATAGATGGTGCTGAACTTCTCTTTCCAGCGCTCCAGGTCATTTTTGAAAATGATCCCGTCCTCGTTCTTGAAGCCGCAGATCAGATGCACGCTCTTTACATAGTCCGGCTGGTCGTAGAACATGTTCAGCATGCTCTTCACCGGTGCCAGGCCGGTTCCGCCGGTAATCATCACCACGTGCTTGCCCTTAAACTGGTCCACCGGCCAGCCCTTGCCGTAAGCGCCCCGCAGGAACAGGATGTCGCCCGGCTGCTTGTTAAAGATCTCGTCCGTCACCTTGCCCACGGAGCGGATGGTGAAATCCATCCAGCCGTCGCCAAAGGCGCTGACGGAAATCGGAGCCTCGCCCACCTTGGGGATGGAGAGCTGTAAAAACTGTCCGTGCTGAGGCTTGATATCGGTTTCAACTTTGAATGTATACTCGTGCAGGCTCTCCCGCTTCACGTCCATAATTCTGCATGCAACTGGTTTTACAATATTTTCCATTTTTCCTCCACCTCGTTTCTTCAGCGTTCAGTTCCAGTGATCTCGTCAACGGCCTTCGCCATCTTATTCACTGTGGCCACAATGGAGATGAACTCCGGGCAGCGGTCGATACAGCGCCCGCAGCCAACGCACATATGGTAATCCTTAAAGCGCGCCTTGTAGTCGTGAAACTTGTGGAGCACCTTGTAGCGCATGCGGTCCCCGGCAGTGTGGCGGAACGCCATGCCGCCGGCCATCTGGTCGAAGCCCTCTACCTGGCAGGAGGCGGTGGTGCGCTTGCGCTCGCCCACGTTGGAGTTCTCGTTGTAGATGATATCGGTGGTGGTAAAGCAGGTGCAGGTGCTGCAGGCCACCGTACAGGCGCCGCAGGACACGCAGCGCTTGTTGTACTCCTGCCACATCGGATGGGCTTTCAGCTTGGTCAGCACTTCCTTGTCCGGAATCTCCGGAACGGTCAGAGAAATCTCGTTCTCCTCTATGTAATCCGGCTTGAAGCCGTTTTCTTCCATCTTCTCAAAATAGGGAGCCAGATCCTGATCCTCTATGTCGAAGAGCAGCTCCCCCTCGCCGAAACGGACGGCCGCGGCGTAATCGTCGGCCCGGTTGGTCCCCATGCTGACGCAGAAGCAGGTGTCCCACCCCTCCGTGCACTCCATCATCACGATCTTGACCTTCTCGTTCATGCGCTTGTAATACATATCCTCAAAACCGCCGTTGCCCAGGTAGATTCTCTCCTGATGGTGCTGTGCGTGGATATCGCAGGGGCGCATAAAAATCAGCAGCTTTTTATTGGTCGCCTTGCTCTCAATGTACTCGTCCTCCGTAAAATAAAACAGAGACTGGGTGATGGGGCTGAGCACCTCCTTTGCCGGCAGATCCGACTTCTCCCTGTACTCAATGTCCTCCGCGCGACAGACCTTGTCGTAGCGGATCAGGTCGGTCTGAGAATACCTTCCCTTTCCCTTAAACCGCTTGGGAGCCCAGATTTCGTATGTCTCGCCGAGCTTCTCAAAGATCTTATCCGCTTGTTCATAGCTTACTTTGTAACCCATTTGACCATTGTCCTCCTTCTGTTCATGCCATGTACTTCCAGTATAACAGCAAGGAATGATAATGTACAATTATAATAAATAATAGATCAATAAATCAACGTTATTTATGTAACGATGGGCGCGCCCATGTCACCGCCGCCGCCAAAAGCCCTGCAAATCATGGAAAATACGGCAATTCCCGCCTCTGCCGCCGGTGTTTTGCCCTGCCCGCGGCCTCAATTTCGGCCGGCCGGCAGGCGAAAAAACGCAGCAAAACCTCTGTGAAAATCTAATTTTTCACATAAATAAGGCGGCGCCCCCCTTTTCGGACACCGCCGCCCTCCGGTCTCTCCGGCTCAATCCTCCTGAAACTCCAGAATATCCCCGGGCTGGCATTTCAACTCCCGGCAGATAGCCTCCAGAGTGGAAAAACGGATGGCCTTCACCTTTCCGGTCTTTAAATTGGACAGATTCACATTGGAAATCCCCACCCGGGCCGACAGCTCGTTGAGGGACATTTTCCGGTCCGCCATCACCCGGTCCAAACGAAGTATTATCGCCATAACCCTCTCCTCTACAGTGTCGCGTCGTACTCGCTCTGGAGATAGGAGCCGTACTCGAAGATGCGCGCCAGCACCAGCAGAAGCCCGCCCACAAAGGCCACCATATAATCCATCAGGAAGCTTTTCCCGGAGACGTTGCCCTTAAACACCAGGTAGGTGATCCCCAGGAGATACAGTATCTTCGCGGCCAGCCCCAGAAACAGCAGGATGTAGCCCACGGCCTTGACCGCGCGGATATTCCCCTCGCAGAAGGGCGATTCACCGTCCATCACGCGTTTTAAAATCCCCAGTATTTTCCATATCACTACAGAAAACGGGAGCAGCACCAGCGCCATACCCAGTCCCATGTTCACCAATTGCAGCATCTTGGCGGAATACTCCCCCCGTATCCCCATGGGCGTGGCGTAATAGGGCACCGATGATCCCACCTGGAAATTCTGCCCCGCCATATCCATGCTCAGGCCCCCGAACCGGTTCTCCGTCACCGTGAAGGCCGACTCCGGCGCCGCCGCCACCTTCAGCCCGTACCACACGTAGAGCACGGCGAAAAGCGCCATAATCCCCATCATAATCCACAAAAATCCCCGGATTATCCGGCAGCTCGTTTTAATCTTTTTCAAACGTTCCATCTGTTCCTGCATATTCTGCCTCCAGTCTGCTAAACCGCCCGGCGCCCGGCCCTTATCTCCGGGGCATAGGCGCTTCCTTGTCTCTGCTTTCAGTATAACAGCCGTATGGCAGCGGCGTCAATAAATATTTAATGATTATCATTAAAAAATTTATGATATTTCCTTTACAATTTTCCTACTCGCCGCGTTTTCGGTAAATAGCAGCCCGAGAGTCCCGTTTGCAATCCAGGATTCCCGCTTTGTAAATGAAAATCCTGTTTTGTAAGTGAGTTTCCCGTTTTGTAAACGA
>JAGZSY010000032.1 GCA_018380885.1 Enterocloster asparagiformis | reverse complement strand
GGCCGCCAACATCTCGCGGATCACCGCCTCATACACCGGCTTCAGATCTCTATCAGCTTCGATAATAGACAGTTTGTTGATAGCATTGACCTGGTTTTTTGTGGCTCCTGCCGTCGCAGCCTCCCCTCTGGCCCTAGAAACGCGCTGATCCAACCGGCAGGGGCGCTTGCGGTTAAGCCTCTCATAGCTCTCCGTCCTTACTGCCCGGTGTCGCTCTTGGGAACTGCCTATGTATAAGTAGCCCTCACTCTCTGCAATTGCCGACAGGCTGTTGTTTACCCAGGTTCTGAAATCCACCTCTACCGGTTTGGCCAACGCCTGGGCGATCACTTTCTGATTCTCCTTGACCTGCTCCAACTCCGCCCCCTGGCGTTCCTGCTCTCTGGCCTGCCGCTTCTGCTCTAATTCGTGGCGGGATATATTCTCCGCCAGTTGAAGCATAAGCTGCGTCCCCGGATCAAGCTGGCTGCGATCAATGGCTACTTCCTTCACTCGCTCCTCCATCCGGGTGAAATACTCCCGGGCCTGCTCCGCTTTCCCGCCGTTTCCTTTTACGGAAAGCTTCTTTGCAAAATGGGCTGTGAGTTTGGCGTCCTGCGTCGGTCTGCCTCCCTGGAGGTTTTCGTCCTTAGGTACGAAAACCCAATAATCCGTGTTTTCTTCCGCAAAATCATTTTCCAGAATATTCCTTCTAAACCACTTCGCATAGTTGCTCATGTCCAGCTCTAAAAACTCATACAGTCTTTTTGCCGTAGTCATCCCGTTCTCATCTACTCCCAACGCAATCTCAATCGGCGTCAGGCTGGATGTGTCCGTAAAACTCTGAGTCATAATCTCATCCATCTTACCTATTCTCCTTCCCTACGTCATGTCCTTCATTTCAATCCTCGCCATAAATATGTAAGGCGACACCCTTTACTCTCTTTTGGCTAGTTTCTTGGGCAAAATAATATCATCCACGCTGCAGCCATAGATAGAACATAATGTAAGCAGCGTAGGCGCGTCCATAACGTTATTTCCCTTTTCCCAGTTCATAACCGTTGCCTTCGTTACTCCGAGCTGCTTTGCCAGCTGTTCCTGCGTGAGCCCCTTGTTTACTCTCATTGCCTTCATTGAAATTCTCACTGTAATCACCTCCTACTCGCTTTCAGATAGTTATGATTATACTCGCTTTTGGCGAGTTGTCAAGCCAAAAGTTAAAATAATATTGATTTTTTTATAATTTAGTTCGCTTTTAGCTTGATTTATTTTTTCTAATGGATTATATTATAAATAAGAAGGTTTTACAGAATCCACAGAAATAATGGAGGTATGGCAGATGTCCGAGGACAAGATCCGTAAAATATTTTCAAAAAATCTTACTAACCAGTTGGCCTTACACGGTAAAAACCAGAAAGACCTGGTTGATTTTATACATGTAAGTTCCTCAACGGTATCCAACTGGTGCACTGGTCAGAAGTTACCCCGCATGGACAAAATACAGGCCATCGCTGGCTGGCTCGGTATCAACACATCTGATTTGTTGGAAGAAAAATCCAACAATTCTGCTTTTGCAAAAACTGATGTAAAAGAAATACTGTATGGACTAATTGATAAAATTGATACCAAAGATAGCAGCCTCATTTTTGATGGCAGTGATCCTTTATCGGATGCTGATCTGGAAATCCTGAGGGATGAACTGGAAATGGCGATCCACCGCCTTAAAATTTTTACTCGCAATAAAAAGGCGGATTAACCATCATAAAGTCAATCCGCCAAAATGACCTATCCGTTCACTACATCAGTCAAATCGTCCGTAAGTTGCTGCATAAGCGTTGTGATAAGCTCCAGCGCCCCCTTATATTCCCCTGGGTCATTGGGGGCGTAAGTCACTGCATCACTGACCGCGCCGGTTGCACTGGTGATCTGCCCAGCTCTATCTCTTATCCTGATAAGAATATTTGTAACTTTGATATCCATCATTTTATCATACCTCCTTGAAATCTGGCGGCTGACGTGATATATTCTAATCGAGTGATATCATGTCAGTCACCGTTGTGAGTGTAGAGCAGCCGTTGCCGTCCAAAGTTCCGGCTGCTCTATTTTTGTGCCTTGATGTTCTTCCGGATTTCCATCTGTCTGTAGTATAGCACATTCTTTTTCTTAGCGCAAACGCCCTAAAAACGTGGTTTTCATCACCTAAATTGCTATTTAGACGATTAATGCATTTTATAGAAAACCTTACCAAATCTTACACAATCTTACATTTTCTTCCCATTGTGCCAATTTTGATAATCAGCTAAATCGTGGTTTAGCTGAGTTACCACCTAAAATCAGCCTCTCAAAAAGTTTATTTGATCACTAATTTCGTGAAAATCGCACAAAATATCAGATTGTCACTTGTGCATATTTTAACTGATTTAGATGAGGTTTAGGCCACTTCTCTGCTCTGGTAAATCACATGATAGGCTTTCAGTTCCCCATTGGTCTGCCGGTATTCAATATCTGAGGGATAATCATTGTCTGCGATCCAACAAGCCACCCGCGTGATCACATCATCCGAGTATTTCCGAACGGTTCCCTGCCAGCTCCCCTTTGATTCCCAGGTATCGGTATAGTCGGACTCTGTCACCTCGATCCGCCGGATGATCTCATTTACCGCCTTGTCTGCCGGCTTACCGGATGACTTGGTGTAGATCCCCACCTGCCGGGCAATATGTACCGTGTCCCAATACTTCTTGTCCGCTCCGATCTCAAGCAACACCGGATAGCCATTGTTTTCATAGAAGCTTTTCGCTGTCAGCAGCTGGATCTTTCCATCACAGCCAGCTTTCTCCGTCAGGCCAGTGAGAATTTTCACCGCGTTATTGACCGCAGGGAGAGGCGGGCGCCGGTTCTCAGTATTTTGCGATACCTTCCTCTGCGCCTTCCCTTCCTTATACTTCTCTTCCACCTGGATGAAATACCGGCGCACCTGCTTCCCCTTCTCGTTTCGCTCCAGCATCGCCATTTCCTTGGCTGTGGCCAATTTAATAATGTAATCAATGGAAGGGCGACCTTTTTCTAAAATTTTAGAAAAAGTCTGGTAATCCTTATTTTCTAAGGCTTCACAGTCATCCAAACGATTTTTCACCCAGTCTGCAAACTTACTCTTCACATTCAATACCGCATGGAGCTCCGTTCCGTAAACTACCTTCTCTCCCGTGCTCGTCACATATACGGGTACCAGCTCACTTTCAATTACCCTTAAATCTTCCATAAAATTTTTCCTCCTAAATTATTGAAATCATAGGCGGAATCCTGTATAATTGTATACAAGGGTTCCTGTTGTTATCGGGTTCTTGGTTTGAGTAAACACGTCGGTCGCCAAACTTACCGTGTTTGCTCTTTTTTTTGAATAGCTGCCAAAATTGCCTCGGTTACATACTGCTTTACAGATTTGCCTTCCATAATCGCCTGCAACCGCATCTGTGTGTGTAGCTCATCTGATATCTGTACATTTAGCACTTTCATAAAAATTTTCTCCTTTCTCATTTTCGTATCATTTGCTACTGTTTTACAGTATACAATAATCATTTGCTACTGTCAAGAACAAAGGAATAATCTTTTGCTACTGTTTTTTAATGATGATATATGATATAATTGTTGTGAGGTGATTATTATGAATACAGGTGAATTAATCCGGTTTTATAGGAAACAGCGTAAGCTTACCCAAGATGAGCTTGCAAAAAAGTGTGGTACTTCGGCAGCAATGATCCGGCAGTATGAACTTGGTAAGCGCAATCCCAAAATTGATACCATTGACAAAATTGCACAGGCCCTAAATATTCACATTGCCGACATCTATTCTTTTACTTTAGACGAATGGAAGAAAACGGATGAGTACAAACGTCATCAGCGAGATGGTGACTCGCATTATGCTGTTGTAAAACTTTTAGAAATTATATTTGAGCGTGCTGAAATTGTGTCCGTTGATATATGCGATGATAAAAGTGATGAGTTAATATGCTCCAGTGACTATGTTTCCGTGGGCATCGGGCCCAAAAAGAAAGCCATAGCCAATACAGACTTTGACACTCTTGTAAAACTCATTGAAAACAATTTAAAAGAAATTGCTGGCCTCATTAGCGAGGAGGAGGACGCTTTCCTGTCCTCTTGGGAAAAAGAGCATCCTAATGCGGTCTTGAAATGCACTGAAGATGAACATGTTAAACTTATTATCGAGGATAGAAACGGCAATTCTCACTTTCCACCATTTTAGATCGCTTACCCCCAAGTTAAATACTTCTGAACAAAAGGGAGTAGCATAAAAAAGGATAGTTTCATAGAAAAACGCATGTAAAACACTTCCAAGCCTGGTGCTGGTCTTGGGCGCAATCGGAAGCGGACTACTCGCAAAGACATTAGGACAGTGTCTGGATTTATATGCACCTGCGAGGCAGGGCACCCCACGCAAAACAATGAAGATAAATCTGATGACAACATCGAGGTAATCGACAACTAAAAAAGCCCCAGGAGCTGTAACTCCCAGGGCCATTCAGCAACCGAGCAACCGTCAACCATAAAGGATACCGGCCACCACATCATCTTTATTATACCCGGTATCCTTCCCAAAGTGAACCCTGAACAGACGTTCTAAAGGAGGAATGATACTATGCCAAGACGCCCCAAACACCCCAGGCTGCCCAACGGCTACGGCTCCATCCGCTACCTGGGCAAGAGCCGCAAAAATCCCTATGCCGTCCACCCGCCGGCAGATATTGACGGGAACCGGCCACCGGCCATCTGCTATGTTGATGACTGGATGAAGGGTTTTATCGTCCTTACCGCATTCAAGGCCGGCACCTACACGGCAGGTATGGAGACAACGCTGGAGATCCCTGGTAACGCCGGCACAAAGGATCTGGACGCCATAGCCGCCCGTCTTATGGCCGACTACAACCGCGTCAAGGGGATTGAACCTGAAGAGCCAGAAAAGACCTTTGCGGAGGTCTACGAGGCGTTCTACGCCGACAAATTTCCTGAAGGCCATAATTACTCAGTGTCCACCATTCGGTCCACAAGATCCGCTTACAATAACTGCGCTATGCTGCATGATAAGGCGTTCCGTAACTTGCGTGCCAAAGACTTACAAGAAAATTTGGATGCTTGCCCGTTGAAATACGCCAGTCTTGAGCTTATCCGAAACCTGTATCATCAAATGTATAAGTATGCTGACGGAGAGGGATTTTGTGATAAAGACTACAGCCAGTTTGTTAAGATCAAAAAAGCAGACGATGATGAACATGGCGTGCCTTTTACGGACACGGAATTAAAATTATTTTGGCAAAATGTGCAAGATGACACGTCAGAAATGCTCTTGATCCTATGCTATTCAGGTTGGCGAATATCTGAGATCAAAGGATTGGAAGTGAACCTCACCGAGAAATATTTTTTTGGCGGCATTAAAACAGACTCCGGGAAAAATCGTACCGTACCGATCCACTCTAGCATACTCCCATTGGTAAAACGCCGTATAGCTAAGTATGGCCAGCTGATCCCCTGCAGCAACGATGATTTCAGAGCGCGGATGGAAGAATTGATTGTTCGTCTGGGTATCCAAAATACGCCCAAGCGTACCCCACACGATTGCCGCCATACATTTTCAAAACTATGCGAAAAATACGACGTTGCCGAGAATGACCGTAAGCGTATGATTGGCCACTCTTTCAAAGGAGACATTACCAATAAAATATACGGACATCGTGATTTGGAGGAACTGAGAAAACAGATCGAAAAAATAAAAATTAATTTGTGACTTTATTGTGTCTAATAGCCCCTAATAACCTAGTATAAAGTGGTAGAATGTAGAAGGTTTTAAAAACCTCGCAAACCTGCGTAAAATCTACCACTTTGAGCTATTTTTATACTATAATCTACTATTCTATATTGCTCTATTTTTTAAAATGCCGTTAAAAATGCACTTATGCGACATAATCCGCCCTTGAAAAAATCAATTATTGTCTATTTTTGAAATCAAAAAAGGAATTGCCGTCGTATTTCCAACGTTTCGCAATTCCTTTTTCATGTTTTATTCATCAATTTTTGTCAATCTTGCACAAACGCCCGATGCAGCCCTTACGGCTGTGCATCCAGCTTGTTTTTGTAGTATCCCTCGGCGCAGTAAAGCGCTCCGGCCGGATTGTGGGCCAGCACGCGGTCCTTGGCGATCAGGGTGGTCACCAGGGCGTCGGAATACTTGTACAGCAGGGAATCGTGGCCCACGCACAGCCCCAGGGCAATATTGAACTCCGTCTTCTGCTGATTTAAAAGCTTCGCCTGGAAAATGGGGTTGCACATGGCTTCGTACTGCCCGGGGTGAAGCTTGTACTCCTCCGGCACTCCAGCCGCGCACTTATCCCGCCCGCCGACCTTGCACATGACGGACACCACCTCAAAACCGTTGCGCTCCAGCAGTTCGCACATGATCTTCGCCTCTTTGCTCAGACCGCTGCAAAAGGCCAGGCCGATCCGATGGTAACCCATCCTCCGGCACAGCTCCAGGGTCTCCTTCACCCGGGGCCATTGGAACTGCCCCAGACCCTCGATCGCCGAGGCCGTCACATAAAATTTAAAATGATCCTCGGAACGATATTCCTGGAACGCCTGCTCGGAAAGCTCCTCCTCCCGAATCGGACAATTTTTCGGCAGAGTCCTGTCCTCCGCCTTTCGGCATGCCCGCACGCCGCATTTCGCACATGTATACATCCGCTGCCTCCTTCGCATCACGCCGCACTCCGCGGGACGCAAGACGCCCGCATGGACCGTCTCTGCCGCGCCTTATGGCCGCAAGACGCACGCCCGGACCGTTCCGCCGCTCCTCATGGTGCAAAAGTCCGCGCGTACCATCCCGCGCCTGTCATCCGGTTACAGATAAATTCCCATAAACTGGGAGGCCAATACCACCATCACCAACGCGATGGGGTAGGTTGCCGCGTAAGCGGAAGCCACGTCGTCCGTCTCCGTCACACGAATCAGGGTTCCCAGAGCCGGCGTGCTGGTCATGCCGCCGCAGATGGAGCCCAGAGAGTTGAAGGTGCTCAGCTTCAGCACCCTGAAGGCCACGATAAAGCCCACGAACATAGGCACCAGGGCCATGACCGCGCCGTAGATAAACAGCATGACGCCCTGTTCCTTCAAAATATCCACAAAGCCCGCTCCGGCCTGGGTGCCGGCTCCCAAAAGGAACAGCGCCAGACCGAACTCGCGCATGGTCTCCAGCACGTTTTTCGGCACGGAAACGCTCAGGCGTCCGATGGAGTTCATATGTCCCAGCAGCAGACCCGCAATCAGCGGGCCGCCGGAGGTGCCCAGGGAGAAGGAGGCCCCGCCCGGAAGCGGAATCTTGATTTTCGCCAGGATCATGCCTCCCACGATAGCGCAGGCAAAGGAAAAGAAACCCATACTGTCGCAGTAGAACAGGTCCTTGTGCTGGTGGCGTACCTCCACGTCAGCGGCCGCCTCGTACTGGGCCCGCTCCTTGTCCATGTCGGTGTGCAGGAATCTGGGCACCAGCTGCACGAACAGCACCACGCTTATAACGCCGAAGGGATAGGCGATGCCGTATCCCACCGCCGCCGCGTCGGAGCCGGTGGCCTCGATGGCCGCAGCCAGGCCAGGCGTGCTGGTGAGCGCTCCTGAGAGCATCCCTACAGCCAGGTCCGCCGGAACACCGATCAGCTTTACAATGGCCACGCAGGACAGCGCGCCGGCACTGATAATAATCACGCCCAGCAGAATATATGACTTTGCATTCTTTTTAAAGTTCCGGAAAAATTTCGGTCCGGCGATGAAACCCACCGCCGTCACGAAACAAACCAGACCCATGTCACGGACAAGTCCGGGCACGGCTACCCCCAGGTGGCCGAACACCAGCGCCACCAGCAGGATACCCGCGGTGCCCAGATCCAGCCCGCAGATTTTGATACTACCAACCAAATAACCTAATACTGCGATGAGAAACACCATCAGCAGCGTGCTGTCCAATAAATTGGCCTGGATCCATCCCCATACATCCATCTCGATCATCTTCCCCTTTCAGAAACAAACAGCCGGTTAACAGCGATTAGTGACGTCCCTCATGGGCATAGGGGGGCAGCAGCAGCGGGGACACCTTGTCGGTGTGAATCCCGGCTTCCTCCAGCTCCTTGGCGAACCGCTCCACGTGCTCCAGCGTCAGGCCGCCCAGCTGCACCTCCTGGCTGCGGGCTGCGGCGGCTTTTCCGGCGTCGCGGCCGAACACGATGATGTCCAGCAGGGAGTTGCCCATCAGGCGGTTGCGCCCGTGGATTCCGCCCACAGCCTCGCCCGCTACCATCAGGTTGCTGATGGTCTTGGTGGAGCAGTCCGCGCCGATCTCCAGGCCGCCGTTCTGATAGTGCAGGGTCGGGTAAACCAGGATGGGCACTTCTCTCATATCGATGTCGTAGTTCATGTACATGCGCAGCATGGCCGGGATGCGCTTCTCGATGGTCCCCTTGCCGTGAATCATCTCGATCATGGGGGTATCCAGCCACACGCCGTAGCCGCCGCCCGGTGTGGGAACGCCCTTGCCGCGGTCGGAGCACTCGCGGATAATGGAGGCCGCCGCCACGTCGCGGGTCTCAAGCGGGTGCATGAACGCCTCGCCGTCGCAGTTCACCAGCATAGCGCCCACGGAACGCACCTTCTCGGTCACCAGCGCGCCGAACAGCTGCGCCGGGTAAGCCACGCCTGTGGGGTGGTACTGAATGGTATCCTGGTACAGCAGGGGAGCGCCCACGCGGTAGCCCAGCACCAGACCGTCGGCGGTAGCGCCGTAGTGGTTGGAGGTGGGGAAGCCCTGATAGTGCAGGCGACCCGCTCCGCCAGTGGCGATGATCACCACCTTGGCCCTGGCCACCAGGTACTCGCCGGTCTCCATGTTCTGGAGCACAGCGCCCGCTGCCTGGCCCTTGTCGTCCAGGATCAGCTCTACAGCGGAGGTGAAGTCCACCACCGGGATGCCGCGGTTGATCACCTCGTCCCGCAGCACGCGCATGATCTCAGCGCCGGAATAGTCCGCGCAGGCGTGCATACGCTTTCTGGAGGTGCCGCCGCCGTGGGTGGTCACCATGGTGCCGTCGGCATTTTTATCGAACATAACGCCCAGGTCGTTCAGCCACTGGATCGCCTCCGGGGCCTCCATAACCAGCTTTCTCAGCAGCTCCGGCTTCGCGGCGTAGTGGCCGCCTCCGAACGCGTCCAGGAAATGTCTCTGGGGGGAGTCGTTCTCCTTGTCCGCAGCCTGGATGCCGCCCTCAGCCATCATGGTGTTGGCGTCCCCGATGCGCAGCTTGGTGACGATCATCACGTTGGCTCCGCCCTTGTGGGCCTCGATGGCCGCCGACGCGCCAGCGCCGCCGCCGCCGATCACCAGCACGTCCACGTCGTAGTCAATCTGGTTTAAATCCAGATCCACGCCCAGCAGGCGGCTGTTGGCCTGAAGCAGCTCGCCCAGCTCCACCGGCACCTTCTCGCCCTTGTTGGGGCCCATTTTCAAGGTGGAGAAGCCGCTTTCCTTGTAGTCAGGATGATACTGCTTCAACAGGTTGTGTTTCTCGTCCGCATCCATCCGCCTTAAGTCGGCGCCGATTCTGGAAGGCCTGGTGGCCTCTACTTTTTTAATGGATTCAAGCATTTCTGGTGTCAACATGTCTCATCCCCTCCTTATTTCTCAATGTCGCGGTTGTTGTACAGTTCCTTCAGCTCGGCGATGGGCTTTTCCATGATCTGCTCGATCAGCTCGTCGTACTCGCCGTGGCGGATCTCCTCAACCCGCTTTTCCAGATGCTCGGTCTTGGGAGCGATGTATTTGCCCGTCAGCCTTCTGGCCAGCAGACCCACCATGGGATGGGAGATGCCCGCCGGACATCTGGTGGAACAGATTCCGCAGCCTACGCAGTCAAAGGACTCGTGGGCGCACTTCTCGAACTCGCCTCTCTGGGCGTAAGCGATATACTGCATGACATTGAGCTTCTGGGGACATGCCTTGGTGCAGGCGTTACAGCCGATGCAGCTGTAAATCTCCGGATAGAGCTCCATCATGATCTGCTCTTTCGGTTTGATTTCTTCCATGTCGTAGGTCCGCTTGTCCGTGGGGAAGAAGGGTATGCTGGCCACATACATGCCTTCCTGCACCTGGGTCTGGCAGGCCAGACAGGTCTTGAGCTCGTTGCTCCCCTTGATGCGGTAAATCGTGGCGCAGGCTCCGCAGAAGCCGTGGCGGCAGCCGCAGCCTCTCACAAGCTTATATCCGGCGTATTCCATCGCCGTCATGATCGTCAAATCCGCCGGCACCGAGTATTTTTTTCCAAAGAAATAAACATTTACCATTTCCTGCATTTTCTCTACCAATCCTTCCTGTTAATATTCGTCTGGCAATTCGTCGATCTCATCACAGCGGAATACGGGACCGTCCTTGCAAACATACTTGGAACCGATGTTGCAGCGTCCGCATTTTCCGATTCCACACTTCATCTTCAGCTCCAGGGTGGTAAACACCTGCGTCTTTTCAAAGCCCATTTCCTGCAGGGCCGCCAGCACGAATTTGATCATGATCGGCGGGCCGCAGACCAGCACGGTCTTGTCTGTGGAGAATTCCAGCTCTTTTAAGTAGGAGGGAACAAAGCCCACATGGCCGTCCCACTCCGGCTGCTCCCGGTCAATGGTCAGGTACACGTCCACGCCGTCCCGCTTGGCCCAGTCGTTCTGAATCTCGTCCAGGCCCACCAGGTCCTGCATGGAGCGGGAGCCGTAAAGGATTTCCACGCTGCCGTAATTCTCCCGCTTATCCAGCACGTAGTTGATCACGGAGCGCAGGGGTGCCAGGCCGATACCGCCGGCGATGAACAGCAGATTCTCGCCCTTTAGGGCGGTTTCCACCGGGAAAGAGTTGCCGTAGGGGCCGCGGACTGTGATCTCGTCGCCCACCTCCATGGTGTGCAGGTAATCGGTCAGGGAACCGCAGCGCTTGATGCTGAATTCCTGGTACTCAGTGTTGGTGGGGGAGGAGGTGATGGAGAACATGGCCTCTCCCACTCCGGGCACCGCCAGCATGGCGCACTGGCCCGGCATATGTTCAAACAATTTTCCGCCCTGGGGGCTTACCACCCGGAATGTCTTCACATCCGGCGTCTGATCCTTGATATCCGTGATCACGCCCACCATGGGAACTAACTCGTCGTGTTTATGGCTTCCGCCGCATCCGCAGCTACACATCTTCAGACACCCCCAGACTCTTGATAACTTTCACAATGTTTAACGAGGAAGGACATTTGCTCACGCAGCGGCCGCAGCCCACGCAGGAGAACATCCCGTCGTTGTTTTCCGGGAAATACACCAGCTTGTGCATAAAGCGCTGGCGGAACCGCTCCTTCTGGGTGTTGCGGATATTGCCGTGGGCCATCAGCGTGAAATCGGAGTACATGCAGGAATCCCAGCAGCGGAACCGCTGGATTCCCTTGCCGGTGTTGTAGTCCCGGATATCGTAGCACTGGCAGGTGGGGCAGATAAAGGTACAGGTGCCGCAGGCCAGGCAGGCCTTGTGCAGCTCGTCCCACTTGGGGGAGTTGAACAGCTCCAGCATCTCCGTGTTCTTAAAGGTCTCCAGGGAAAGGTTGCTGTAGGGCAGCTTTTCCAGGATGGCGGCCACATTAGCCTGCTCCTCTTCCACAACGGACTGGTCGGCCTCGCCGGCCTGAGCCAGCACGCCCTCGGCCGCCAGATCGGCGGTCAGCGCTTCGCCCTTCCCGGTGTTGGCTCTCCAGCAGAGCGTATCGCCTGTCATCCAGGTGGTCACGTCGCCTGCCGGGTTCTGGGCTTCCACCCCGAACACCTTACAGAAGCAGGTTTCCTCCGGCTCATGGCAGGCCATGGAGATCAGCACGCCGTGGTTTCTACGGGCCTCATAGTAGGTGTCCACCGGGTCCGCCAGAAATACCTTGTCCAGCACCTCGATTCCCTTCACGTCGCAGCCCCGGATGCCGAAAATGGCAAAGGGCGCGTCCGCCAGCTCCTCGGGCGTGACGGAAATCTTCTTTCCTTCCCGGTAGCAGGTGTAGAGGTTCTCGCTCTGGGGGAAGAAGAAATCCTTGGGGGATTTCACGGTGTTTAACGCGTCCAGGGCGGTTTCCTCCTCCTGGGACCAGATTCCGTAGTTCACCTGGCCGTTTTTGCGCAGGGGCATATACAAATCCATCCGGCCGGCAATGGCGGCGAATAAGGACGGTAACTGTTCTTTTGCGATCTTATACATACGTTATCCCCTTTCCCCAACAATGCTTGGCTCAACGTCGTCCATCTTAAACGCGGTCAGCGGCGCAAGTGCCTCCGTGTCCTCGCCCGCCTGGTACGTTCCGTAGAATCCATTGATGTCCCCGATCAGCTTCCGGTTCAGCAGGTGGAGCGGGATTCCCTGGGGGCATACCCGGCTACACTCGCCGCAGTCCGTACATCTTCCAGCCACATGGAAGGCGCGGATCAGGTGGAACATCTGCTCCTCAAAGGTGTCCGCGTTGGCCTTCTGGGTGGTGTCGAAGCGGTCGCTGTCAAACACGCACTTGTTGCAGCTGCACGCCGGACACACGTTGCGGCAGGCGTTGCAGCGGATGCACTTGGAGAGCTCGCCCTGCCAGAATTCAAAGCGCTCCTCCGGGCTCATGGCCTCCAGCTCACGGACCTTGGCGAAACGGTCCTGGGGCTTCACCGCCAGCTCCACGTCCGCGCCGATCAGCTCGTCGTACACCATGTGCTCGGTTCCCTTACAGACCTTGCAGCGCTCCAGAACAGCGTCCCCGTAAGCGCAGGTCTTTTCCCCGTAGATAGTGCCGATCTTTAAGGTATCGCCGTCCTCCTCGATGGTCTCAATGCCCTTGATTCCCTGGCTCTTGATGGCCTCGATGTCCAGCTTGCCCTTGCAGCCCACGCCGATGACGTAAGCCTTCTCCCGGTCGATCCGGTGCTCCTTTACCAGCTGGTTGAAGCTGTATGTATCGCAGGGCTTTAAGAACACCAGGGTTCTGCCCTCCTTCTTGCCGGCCTCGATCATGTATTTGCTCAAATTTGCTCCGCAGAACCCGTCGTAGACCAGCGCATCCAGCTCTTTCTCATTGCCGAAAAACGCGGGCTCGGGATTGTAGGGCAGGTCGCAGCGCTTCCAGCCCAGCACGCGGACCACCGTGCCGTCGGCCAGCAATTCCTTGGCTCTCTTAATCATTTCCTGCATCGCAAATCCTCCAATCTCACATTCTTGCCCAGGCTGTGGATTTTTTCAATAAAATCGTTCATGGTGGCGGCAAATTTCACGCCCTCGGCGGCGGAAACCCACTCCACCCTGGTTCTGCCCTTCTCCACTCCGATGTAGTCTAAGAGTGAGAACAGCAGCGTCATTCTTCTTCTCGCATAGTAGTTGCCCGTGCTGTAGTGGCAGTCGCCCGGATGGCAGCCGCAGATGATCACGCCGTCCGCGCCCTTCTGGAAGGCCCGCAGGATAAACAGCGGGTTCACACGGCAGGAGCAGGGCACCCGGATGATCTTTACCTCCGCGGGATAGCCCAGGCGGCTGGTTCCCGCCAGGTCAGCGCCCGCATAGCTGCACCAGTTGCAGCAGAACGCGACGATGAGCGGCTTAAATTCCGTATTCTCATGTTCTATTTGCATATTGCGTCCACCTCCGCGATTAATTGTCTGTTGGAGAATCCCTGCAGGTCCATAGCGCCGGACGGACAGGCGACGGTACAAGCGCCGCAGCCCTGGCACAGAGCGGTGTTCACCACAGCCACTCTTCTGGTCTCACGGATTCCGTGGTCGAATACTTCCTTATTCTCATAGGAAATTGCTCCGTAGGGGCAAACCTTCTCACAGGCGGAACAGCCGTTGCAGTACCGCTCGTCGGATTTGGCCGTACAGGGGTTGGTCACCAGCTTGTCCTTGGCTAAGAGTCCGATCACCTTCGCGGCCGCGGCTCCGGCCTGGGAAACGGTCTCGGGAATGTCCTTGGGTCCCTGGCACACGCCGGAGAGGAACACGCCGGCCGTGGGGCTCTCCACGGGACGAAGCTTGGGATGAGCCTCGGTGAGGAAGTTGTTGGTGTCGATGCTGGCGGTCAGCATGGTCGCCAGTCCGCGCACCGACGGATCGGGCTCGATGGCCGTTGCCAGCACTACCAGATCGGTCTCCAGCATGATCCGCTTGTTGTCGATTAAGTCAACGGCCTGGACTCTCAGATGGCCGCCCACCTCAGCAACCTTGCCGACCTGGCCCTTGATGTAGTTGACGCCGTACTCCTCAACCGCTCTGCGGTAGAACTCGTCGAAGTTCTTTCCGGGTGTCCGGACGTCGATGTAGAACACGTTGACCTCCACATCCGGGTACTTGTCGCGGATCAGCATGGCGTGCTTCGCTGTGTACATGCAGCAGATTTTGGAACAGTAGGTCTTGCCCTTACAGGTCAGGTCGCGGGAGCCCACGCACTGGATGAAGGTCACGGACTTGGGCGGCTCGTGGTTGGAGAGGCGCTCCAAATGTCCCTTGGTGGGGCCCGCCGCGTTGGTCAGGCGCTCGAACTCCAGGGATGTGATCACATCCGGGCTCTGGTTGTAGGAATACTCGTCGAATTTGTCCAGCTTGATGGTGTCGAATCCGGTGGCCACCACGATGGCGCCGTACTCTCTTGTAATGATCTCATCCTGCTGCTTGTAGTCGATAGCGCCCGCCGCGCACACCTTCTCGCAGACGCCGCATTTTCCGGTCTGGAACTTGATGCAGTGCTCCCGGTCGATCACCGGTACGTTGGGGATCGCCTGGGCGAAGGGGGTGTAGATGGCGCTTCGGTTGGACAGGCCGCGGTTAAACTCGCTGGGCGTCTTTTTGGACGGGCACTTCTCAGAGCACACTCCGCAGCCCGTACACTTGGTCATATCCACGCTTCTGGCCTTTTTGCGGATATCCACGGAGAAGTCGCCCACAAAGCCGGACACCTTCTCCACCTCGCTGTATGTATAAATGTTGATCTTATCGTGGGCCGCCGCCTCCACCATCTTGGGGGTCAGAATACAGGCGGAACAGTCCAGGGTCGGAAAGGTTTTGTCCAGCTGGGACATCTTGCCGCCGATGCTGGGGGTTTTCTCCACGATGTCCACCTCGTAGCCCGCGTCCGCGATGTCCAGGGCTGTCTGGATTCCGGCGATGCCTCCGCCGATAACCAGGGCTCTCTTCACCACGCGGCTCTCGCCGGGCTGTAAGGGGGCGTTTAAGTTCACCTTTGCGATAGCCGCTCTGGCCAGGATTACCGCCTTCTCGGTGGCTTCCTCTTTATTCTTGTGAATCCAGGAGCAGTGCTCCCGGATGTTGGCGATCTCCACCATGTAGGGATTGAGGCCCGCCCGCTCCGCGGCCTTGCGGAACGTGGTCTCGTGCATCCGCGGGGAGCAGGAACATACCACCACGCCCGTCAGATGCTTATCCCGGATCGCATCCTTTATTTTCGACTGGCCGGCCTCGGAACACATATACTGGTATTCTTCCGCATGAACCACGCCAGGCTCTGATTTCACCATCTCCACTACTTTTTCCACATCCACGGTGCCCGCGATGTTCGTTCCGCAGTGACAGACAAAAACTCCTATTCTTTGCAATGAATTCACCTCCGACCTTTCTCTTACTTACTGTATTTCCGAAACGCGCTCGCCAGCAGCTGCTGGGGCAGCTCCGGGTCCAAAAGCTCCGGAATCTCGTCCGGCGACAGGTAGTTCTGCCCCTGCTGGCGGATCACCATGAGACGCACGGCCTCGATCAGCTTGGCCGGCTTCACATCTCTGGGACAGCGCTCCACGCAGGCGAAGCAGGACAGGCATTTCCAGATGGATTTCGAATGCAGCAGCGGTTCCACGTCCCCGTTCTGGACATAGGACACGAACTGGTGGGGTCTGATATCCATCGCATCGTAGGACGGGCAGGATGCGGAGCATCTGCCGCACTTCATACATTTTTTGGTATCCACGCCGCTGATCTCCTTCAGCAGCTCAGCCTTCTCTTTGTCCGTTTTAAGCACCCTCTACACCTCCCTGTTCCTCTTTTATACCAAGGGCCTCCGCCAATATCTCTGTGAAATATTTAACAATGGGGGTATGCGAATGCCCTCCATGGTTCAGATTGTACAGGCACAGGGGACATGCGGTCACAAGCTCCTCAGCTCCCTTATCCTCTGCCGATTCCATAATCTGGTCCACCATACTGCCGGAAAGCTCTTTTTCTTTTAAGGAAATGTATCCGCCGCAGCACTCGTTCCGATACGGGTATACCACCGGCTCTGCGCCCAGGGCCCGGATGAAATCTTCCAGGATGGTCGGATTCTCAGGATCGTCGAACTGCAATATGCTGCTGGGGCGCAGAAGCATGCAGCCGTAGTAGGCGCCGATCTTCCTGCCGGTCAGCGGGTTTTTCACCATCTCACGGATCTTGTCGAAGCCCACCCTGTCCCGAAGCACCTCGAGATAATGGTATACATGGGTTTCACCGCAGTACGCTTCTTCCAGGTCAAGGTAATTGTTAACTTTCTGACGAATGTCGTCAACGTTTGCCATGTCGTCGTTCACCCGCTTGATCACGTGGTGGCAGGCGGAGCACAGCGTCACCAGCTCCTGGCCCTTCTCCTTGGCCGCGTTTAAAGCCCTCACGGAAGACAGCTTGGTTGCGATCTCATCGGAAGCCAGAGGGTAAACTGCGCCGCAGCACTGCCAGTCCTCAATCTCTTCCAGGGTAAAGCCAAGTGCCTCTGCAGACTTTCTAGCGTAGAAGTCCAATTCTTTTGCTTTGGTTTTTAAAGTACAACCCGGATAATAACTATAAACCATACCGTCATACCCAACCTTATATTGGGCTTACCTCCTTTTCTTGTATACCACAAACTGGTATTCCGGTTTGTTGGTATCCCAACTTTTTCTCTTATAATACCATGATATTACACAAAATGATAGTGCTTTTTGTAAATTTTTTATGTTTTTTGTCGCCGGGTGGTATACCACTCGGCGACATCGTTGGTGCACTGTTTTCGTGCTGCTTTAATTTACATAAATTTCCGTTTTTTGCCCGCTAATTTCCAGTTTCTTCCGCTTTTATCCACCTCTGCACGTAAGCGATGCAGCGCTTCGCCGCGCGGCTGATGCGCTTTCCCTTTTTCCACACAAATCCGGTCTCATAGTGAATGGGCGGATCCAGAGGAATAGCCGCCGTGTCCTCGTTGTGCACCAGGGGCCTGTACCCGTCCCCCAGCACAAAGCTAATTCCCGCGTTGTTCTCCACCAGATTAAAAGCCGTAATCATCTGCTGGGGATATACCAGCACATTGGGCGTGATATCCAGGCGGCGGAACTCCTCGTCCAGCTTCCTGCGGATATACGAGTGGGGCGGCAGATAGATCAGGCGCTCGCCGGCCAGATTTTTCAGGGAAATCCGCTCCAGGGTGGACAGGGGGTTATCCCGGTGGACCAGGGCTTTCAGCTGCCCCTGCTGGATCCGGCAGATATCATAGCGCTCCTCCATCCCCTCCTGAATCACCAGGAATCCCAGGTCGATCTCATCGGAATCAATGGCCTCCATGATGCCGATGCTGCCCAGTTCCAGCACCTGGTGCTTGATATCCGGGTTTTCCCGGAAAAAACCGTTGTACAGGATCACGTTCAAAAACGATCCCGTCACCGGCGTGATCCCCATGTTCAGCACCTGCTCGTAGCTGCCCGCTAACTCCTGGGTGTCCTGGATCATCTGCTCAAACTGCTCCAGCACAGCCTGTGCCTTCACCAGAAACACCTCCCCCTCATAGGTCAGCATTACCCTCCTCTTGTCCCGCACCAGCAGCGGTATCCCCAGCTCCTCCTCCATATTTTTGATGCATGTGGTGATCGTGGGCTGGGAGACGTGCAGCTTGGCCGCGGCCCCGGTAAAGCTGCTGAGACTGGCCACGGCCGCAAAATATTCCAGCTGTCGAATTTCCATGTTCCCCTCCTGTGACTGCGATTTTAAACAAGCGCGAGGACCGGCCGGCGTTATTCTTACCGGCCGCAAAAACCGCGCCCGCCCGGTATCCTTCTACTTTGTCACCAGCCGCCAGGCTGATAACAAGTGATACGTTTCCTTCATTAATTCTACCATATCCCAGCCCCGTATTCTAACCCTTCCTGCCCCCGCCGGTCGTTTTCACTCCGTCCCGGCAACCTGGTCCACAAAGCGCTCCGCCAGACCGATATAGCGCTCCGGGCACATCAGCTGCTCCAGCTCCGCCTCTGTCAGATGGGCCATAATCCGGCTGTCCTCCAGCACCAGCTCCCTCAGCTTTCGCTTCTGCTCAATGGCCGCCATGGCCAGCTCATGGACCAGCTCGTGGGCTTCCATGCGGCCGAAGGAATCGGCCAGCCGCATCATCAACGCCTCGCTGAAGATCAGCCCCCCAAGAATTTCCATATTGTCGCGAATCCGCTCCTCGTGTACCTCCATATGTTCAAACAGCTCCAGCGCAATATCCAGCGTGCCGTCGGCCAGACAGCAGATTTCCTTTAAGTGGTAAGGCTCGACGCACAGCACCCGGCAGTCCCGCTCATTGGTGTTTTCCAGGCACTGCATGGCCCGCATCACCAGGGTTCCGGCGATTCTGCCCCGTCCGGCCAGGCGTCCGGGCAGGAAGGGGTTGCGCTTGTGGGGCATGGTGCTGCTGCCCACCTTGCCCGGGGCATACCCCTCCGCCAGCTCGTTCACCTCGCTGCGCTGCTCATTGTACACCTCGTTGCCCATGCGCCCCAGCGCGCCGCAGACCATAGCCAGGTCAAAGGTAAATTCCGCCATCCGGTCCCGGGTGGCAAACCAGCTGATCCTGGGGCTTCCCAGGCCCAGGCGCTCAAACAGCAGCTTCTGCACCCTGGGGCCGTTCTGCTCCAGCGAAGCCATGGTACCCACCGCCCCGGCGAACTGCCCCACAAAGATACGATCCCTGCTCTGGGCCATGCGCTCCAGACAGCGGTCCAGCTCGTCGATCCAGGTGGAAATCTTAAAGCCAAGGGTGATGGGCATAGCCTGCTGATCGTTGGTCCGCCCGATCATGACCAGGCTGCGGTGCCGTTTGGCCTGCCGCGCCAAAATCTCCCGCAGGCGCCCGGCTTTTTCCGCCACAATGTCCCAGGCCTCCCTGAGCTGTAAAATCAGGGCCGTGTCGGATATATCCTGGGTGGTGGCGCCGTAATGTATGTATTCGCCGGCCTCCCTGCTGCAGATGGCCTTATACGCCCGCAGCATCCCCATGAGCGGATGTCCGGTAGTCCTTCTCGCCTCCTGGTATACCACCTCATCCAACAGGGCCGCGCTGCATTTCTCCTGAATCTCCTTCGCATAAGGCTCCGGCACAATCCCCTCCTGTGACTCCGCCCAGGCCAGCGCCGCCTCCACGTCCATCATTTTCTGAATGGTATTGGTTCCTCCGAACACCCCTTCCAGCACGTCCCGGCTGCCGTAATATTCGTCTTCCATCCCTGCACCTGAAAATCCCATCTCATTTACCTCCTACATCAGCATAAACATAAAGATCAGCATTGCCGCCAGCATCGGCGCAATCGAGCGCTTGACCACGTCCATAGGGCTAACGCCAGCCATCTTCGCGCAGATAATGGTAACGCCCGCCACCGGGGAAGCTGACCGGCCGATGGCAGCCGCAATCTGCGCCACCGAGCCCATGGCCTCCACCGCGTAGCCCAGGTCCGCCGCATGGGGCGTGATGGAGGTGTTAAAGGCGATGGCAGCCGCATTTCCGGAGCCGGACAGCGCTGCTATAATGAAAGGTCCGAATCCGGCGCCCAGCCGGGCGATGGCTGTGGAATTTTTCATGAATTCCACCAACGTTCCGGTCAGCCCTACCGCGTTCATCCCAAAGGTAAACACCGCGGCCGCGGCCATCAGCGTGATGATATCCCGGTAGGAGTTGCCCACGCCGGTGAAAAACTGTTTGACGCCGTCCTGGACGTGACGGATATCCATCACAAGACCCAGGGCCGAGCACGCCAGCATCCACACCGTGATATCCAGATTGGGCAGAACGCCCGCATTTCCCAGAAGCAGAAAAATAATCGGAGTGGCGGGAATGACCGCTTTGATGTAATTGATTTTAACCGTTTCTCCTTCCGCCGCTGCCGCGGAACCGGCTGAGCGCTCCTGCTGCCCGCCCTTTTTCGCCATCAAAATGTCGATCGCGGTCAGCAGCACAACCGAGACCACCAGGGCCACAACCGCCACCACGGTAAAGCTGGAGACTACCTCCAGCCCGGTCATGGAGGCCAGCTCGCCCACCTGCACGTTAAAGCTCTGCCCCGGGTTCATCACATTTCCCCAGGTGCCGATGAGGATACAGGCCGCCGCGGTGGCCGGATGCACGCCAAGCCCCAGCATCATGGGGATCAGCAGCGTTCCCACCGTGGCCGCGCAGCCCGCCGCGCTCATGACGACGATGTTGATCAGCCAGGTGATGAGCACCGCGCCCGGCACCACTGCAAACCGCACCTTTTTTAGGGGTCTGGTCAACAGATGGATTAGGTTGGATGAACATTTGGTGTACTCCATAACCGCGCTGAAGCCCATGCAGGCGCAGATCGCGGGTACCAGCGACTCGTTGACCAGCTGGGCGATAAACGCCTGCATGGCCCCGTCAAAACAGTTCTCCACGCCCCCAAGCCCGGCGATGAGCGCCATGGCGGCCCCGGACAGAATCAGAACCATCCTGGCCTCCAGATTCTTTAAAATTGCCGCAAACGTGACTAATACAATCAGTGCCCCTACCCAAACCATAAAATACCTCCTGAAAGTCAATTTATTTGACATAATATTAACATTTTCGAAAATCCGGTAGAAATACGGATATTTTATCAGCTGATAGGTTTCATTTATGCGATGGGGAATTTTGCCGAATTGGAGGGAGGATTTTTATGCACATTGATGTACGGCCTTCTCTATCATACAAATTTTCTGCGTTTTGCCCTAAACCGCGCAAGACATTTACATTGCCGCGCCCCGTCTTGCATTCCCCCGCCTCCAATGATATAATTAATCCCCAAATGCGCCTCGTTTTGCGCGCTATCACCGATCAACGGCGGAAGGAGTCAGGGTATGGAGCTGCGTCAATTCAAGTATGTCAATATGGTCGCACAGTGCGGGAGTATCACCAAGGCGGCCAGGAAGCTGTTTATCAGCCAACCGGCGTTAAGCAGTTATATCAACAAGCTGGAGGAGGACCTGGGGGTAAAGCTGTTCGACCGGTCGGCCACGCCCCTGATCTGCACCTACGCGGGGGAACAGTACCTGAAGCGGGCCAGGACCATCCTGATGCAGATGGACGACATGGACCGGGAGTTCCGGGATATCGCCACCAACAGCCAGGGCCGGCTGCGCCTGGGCTTTCCCGGCGAGCGGCTGATCTATATGCTGCCCCTCATCCTGCCCCCCTTTAAAGAGAAATACCCCGGCATCGACGTGGAGGTGATCAGCGGGCCGGGCAACCGGCTGATTGAGAGCCTGCACAACGGCGACACGGACTTCGTATTTCTGCCTCAGTGGTCCAAGGACAAGGACATCGCCCAGGTGAAGCTGACGGACGAGGAACTGGTGCTGGTCTGCGCCAGGGACTACCTGGAGGACGAATATATCTTAGACCGGGAAAAGCACATCGTAAATTGGCGCAAGGCCTCGCGCCTGCCCTTTATCACGCTGAAAAAGGGACACGCCCTGAGGGCCAGCGTGGATGTGCTGGCGAAAAACGCCGGCATCCAGCCGAATATTTTCCTGGAATCCCACAGCAACATGCTCTCCTGCCGTCTGGCCGCCAAGGGCCTGGGAGTGGCGGTGGTCCCGGAGATTACACTGGAGCTGGTGAAGGAGAGCGCGGATTTAGACGTATATCACCTGTCGGAGAATCCCGTGACCTGGGAGGTGTTCGTGCTGCACCGGGAAGGCTGCTACATCGGCCAGGTGGAACAGGCGCTTTTTGAAATGACCGCGGGCATTCTCAAGGCCCATAAGAAAAGGCTATGACCCCTATTCACAAAATCAAATTTTACTTATAAGTACAGCCTGTCTTATAATGGTCCTAACAACCATTATGAGACGGGCTTTTTTTACGCCATAAAAGCACCTTCATAAACCGGCCCGGCCGTTATTTTGGAAACAGGAGGCACTTATCATGAAAATGAATTTGACTAAAAAAATTCTGTCGGCTCATCTGGCAAAGCCGTCGGATATGGTCCCGGGGGAGGAAATTTTCCTCAGGGTGGACCAGACCTTGACCCACGATATCAACGCGGTTATGACCTACCTGGCCTTTGAGGCCATCGGCTTAGACCGCACCCAGGTGGAGACCAGCGTCAGCTATCTGGACCACAACCTGCTGTACCTGGACAACAAAACGCCGGACGACCACATTTACCTGCAGTCCGTGGCGAAGCGGTACGGCGTTTACGTATCCAGACCGGGCAACGGCATCTGCCACGCCGTTCAGGTGGCCCGCTTCGGCGCGCCGGGCAAGCTGAGCATGGGCGGCGACAGCCATACACCCCACGGCGGAGCCATCGGCATGCTGTGCATCGGCGTGGGCGGCATGGACGTAGCCACGGCCATGACCGGAGTCCCCATGCGCCTTAAGATGCCCCAGGTGGTAAAGGTGAATCTGACCGGACATCTGAGGCCCGGCTGCAACGCCAAGGAGGTGATCCTGGAGATGCTGCGCCGGGTGGGCATAAAGGGCGGTTTGGGAAAGGTCTTTGAGTACGTGGGGCCGGGAGCCGCGACGCTGACGGTAAACGAGCGCGCCACCATCACCAACATGGGCGCGGAGATGGGCGCCACCACCTCCATTTTCCCGGCGGACGAGCAGGTGCGAAAATTCCTGAAGGCCCAGAAGCGCGAGGCGGACTACGTGGAGATGTCCGCGGACGAGGGCTGCAGCTACGACGAGGAGATGGAGCTGAATTTAAGCGAGCTGGTGCCCCTCTGCGCATGTCCCCACCAGCCGGACAACGTGATCCCGTTAAAGGACGTGGAAAAAAAGAAGGTTCAGCAGGTATTCATCGGAAGCTGCACAAACGCCAGCTATTCCGATATCGCAAAGGCCGCCCTGGTGTTTCAGGGCAGGCATGTAAACGAGGACGTGAGCTGCACCTGCGGCATTTCCTCTAAACAGATTTACCTTCAGCTGATGAAGGACGGTTATCTGGAAATGCTGATAAACGCCGGCGTGCGCCTGCTGGAGCTGGCCTGCGGCCCCTGCTGCGCCATCGGCCAGTCCCCGGCTACCAAGGGCGTTGCGGTCCGCACCTCCAACCGGAACTTTAAGGGCCGCGCCGGCAACCCCACGGCGGAAATCTACCTGGTGAACCCGGAGAGCGCGGCGGCCACGGCCATCATGGGGACCTTTGCCACTGCGGAGGAGATTCTGGGCGAGGATATTGTAAAGCTGGCCGCGATTCAGGAGCCGGAGGAGTACCCGGTGGACGACTCCATGATCGTAAAGCCCCTTCCCCTGGAGGAGGCCAAGGAGGTGGAGATCGTGCGCGGCCCCAACATCCAGCCGCTGCCCGTGCCGGACGCGCCAGAGCAGCATCTGAAGGTCCAGATCAGTTTAAAGACCGTGGACAACATCACCACCGACGATATCACACCCGCCAGCGCCGAGTTCTCCAGCATGCGGTCCAACATCCCGCTGATGAGCCAATATTGTTATCACCGCTATGATCCTTCCTTTGCGGAGCGGGCGCGCGGCATGGGGAAGAGCATCATCATCGGCGGCGAGAATTACGGCCAGGGTTCTTCCAGAGAGCACGCGGCCATCAATCCCATGTACCTGGGGGTAAAAGCCGTGATCGCCAAGAGCATCGCCAGAATCCACAAGGGAAACCTGCTCAACCACGGCATCATCCCCATGGTCTTCGCCGATCCGGCCGACTATGACCGGATGGATATGGATGATACACTGGAAATTCACAATCTTCCGGATCAGCTGCAGACGCGGGAGGTGGAGATCACCAATGTGACTAAGGATTTCACCTTCAAAGCGCGCCTGGAGCTGTCGGACAGCGAGCTGGAGGTGATCTCCTGCGGGGGACAGCTACGCTACCTGAAGCGGCAGCTGGAGGAGATGAGCCGGTAGGCCGGCGGATATTGCACTTCCATAAATTGGAGAACATGGTATAAATCTGCAGCGTTAAAGCAGATCAAATAAAAGGAGGGTTTTTTATGGCTACAAACGAGGGAAAAAGTGAGTTAAAGCTGGGAGGGTTACCCTGGTGGCAGGCGCTGGTCGCGGTGGCGCTCTGTGGAATTCCTATGTTCTGGGGAATCCAGTCGGGCAGTATGGCCGGAACACTGTGCTCCAGCTTTGCGCTGGCTGTGGTGCTCTACGAATTTGGTGAGCGTCTGCCGATCTGGAACAATTACATCGGCGGCGGTCTGCTGATGGCGTTCTTCGGCGTGGCGCTGCTCAAGTATTTCAACCTGATTCCGGTGGATGCGATTGACAACATCAACCGGATCATCTCCGGCGACGACGTGAACCTTTTGGAATTTTACATTATTTTCCTGATCGTAGGTTCCGTGCTGGCGCTGGAAAAGGATATCCTGCTGCGCTCCTTTGCGGGATATATCCCGGCCATCCTGGGCGGTCTGGTGGCGGCCGCGATTCTGGGCGTGCTGGCAGGCCTGGCCTTTGGCGTCAGCCCCACCGAATCCATCATGAAGTACGTGCTTCCCATCATGGGCGGCGGCAACGGCGCGGGCGCGGTACCGCTGAGCAACATCTATGAGACGGTAACCGGCGAACCGGCGGCTAACTTCTACGGATTTGCCATCATCATACTGACCGTCGGCAACATTTTCGCAATCATCGGTTCCGCCTTTTTGAACACCATCGGAAAGAAATTCCCGTCCATGACAGGTGACAAAAAGACCCTGGTCCGCGGCGGAGAAAACATTGCCCGCGACGACGCCAAGGTAAAGTCCACCACCAGCGACTTGATGGGCGCTATGCTGCTGGCTTTCGCCTGCTACGGCGTGGGCCGCATTATGAGCAAAAAGCTTCTCCCCACCATCGCAGGCGCTTCCATCCACGCCTACGCTTACATGATTATCTTTGTGGTAATCCTGGCCGCTACAGGCCTGATCCCCGCCAGCGTGCGTGCGGGCGCGAAACGTCTCCAGTCCTTTATGACCGGCGTTCTGGGCATGGTGATCATGGTCGGCATGGGCGCTGACTTTGACATTGCCGAGCTGTTCACCGTTATGACTCCCGGAAATGTGATCATGGCCCTGGCCATCGTGATCGGCGCTATCATCGGCGCCGGCGGCGTGGGCTACCTGGTAGGCTTCTACCCTGTGGATTCCGCCCTTACGGCAGGCCTATGCATGGCCAACCGCGGCGGCTCCGGCGACCTGGCCTGCCTGGGCGCTGCGGACCGTATGGATCTGATCGCCTACGCGCAGCTGTCCTCCCGTCTGGGCGGCGGCATTGTGCTGATCGTCGCTTCGTTCCTGTTCTCATTCTGGTTATAAATTTTAAAGAGGGAAAGCCATGGTTGCATATTTTAAGCTTCAGAACAATTTGTTTATGGCAGCCGGAGCTGTCGTGGGCCTGATTTTCGCCGCGGCCTGCTACCGCAGCCTGATCGTGCCCTCGGCCGGGTATACGGGCGTATTTATCGTGGGGCTGTTCGCCTTCGTGGGCGTCATACTGGGCAGAGTCCTGGCCTGCAAATGGGCCAACCGGAAGCTTGCCCGGCTGCACGGCATACTCTATGAGGAGGGAAATCCCAAGGGCTTTCTGGATGTGTTCGGTCCGGTGGTAAAAAAAGTTCCCTCCGGCACCATCGAGTACGTGGACGGCATGCGTCATCTGGCCTATGCCTGGGAGGCGCTGGGCGAGTACGACAGGGCGCTGGACCTTTTAGGCCGCGTCCACCCAGAAAACCTGCGGCTGCACGCGCTGGTGGGCATCGCGCTGGTGGAAAACCAGAAGCTCAGGCTGTATCTCCTGAAAAAGGAAACCGAGTCTGCCAAAACCCAGCTAAAGGCCCTGAACGAGCTTCAAAATACCGCAGCCACCCGGGCTCCGTCCCTGGGCGCCAATTTAAAGGAGTGCATCCGTTTGGCCGATATCTGGCTGAGGGCCCTGGACGGGAAAGCCGGTTTTGAACAGGAGGACCGCACTTATATAGAAGAAGAGATTTCTCTGGCAAAAAATCAGTTTCACAGAAAAGAGATGGAACAGCTTTTGGCGCAGATGCAGTGCGCATAGGGTTAACAGGGACCTTAACTGTGCAGAGAAATATTTAGTAGAGCGGGACTCCACGAGTCCCCTCCCCCTGGCGGCCGCCCGCAATAAAAATCCCCTCTCAGACGGACCTCTGAGAGGGGATTTTTCGTGGGCGCCCTAAATCACCGGCCCCAATGTGTAGATATCGATGGAACTATAATAATGGAGGCTCTCGTTCTTGCTCATTCCGCCGTTCAAGACCTCCACGATCTTGTCAAAGACCTCCTCGCCCACCTGTTCAATGGATTTTTTGCCCTCGATGATCAGACCGGCGTTGATATCCATATCATTTTCCATATTCTGGTAAGTAATGGGGTTGCCGCAGACCTTCACCACCGGCATGGTGGGGAATCCCTGTGGGGCGCCCCGCCCGGTGGAGAACATCATGAGCTGGGCTCCCGTGCAGGCCATGCCGGTGAGAATCTCCGGCTCCCGCCCAGGCGTGTCCTTGATCCAGAGGCCCTTGCGGTCCCCCGCCCGGTCGGTGTACTCCATCACGCCCTGGATGGGCCTGGTGCCGGACTTGACGATGGCGCCCAGGGATTTCTCCTCAATGGAGGACAGGCCGCCCTCGATGTTGCCGGGCGTGGGCTGTCCCTTGCGCATATCGCAGCCCAACGATTTGGCGCGGCTCTCCATGCGGGCCACGATCTGGTCGATCTTGTCCGCCACCTCCTGGTTTACGGCCCTGCGCTTTAAAATGTGCTCGGCACCCAGAAATTCCGTGGTCTCTCCGAATACAACGGTCCCGCCCAGGTCCACCAGCTTGTCGGCCACGTAGCCCAAAGCGCAGTTGGAGGCCATGCCGGAGGTCGTATCGGAAGCTCCGCACTTGATGGCCAGCACCACCTTGGAGATGTCGGCCTCCTGGCGCTGCTGGGGCGCGATGGCCCGCACCAGCCTGGAGGCGGCGTCGATGCCCGCCGCGATGGCCTTGCTGACCCCGCCCAGCTGCTGTATGCGGATAATCTCCACCGGCTTGCCCGTCCGGGCGATCTCCTGCACCAGGCGCTCATGGTCCGTGCCCTCGCAGCCCAGGCTGACCACCAGGGCCGCTCCCACGTTGGGGGCGCAGCCCAGACCGATCAACGTCTCCGTCACACGGTCCAGGTCCGGCGGCAGCTGGCAGCAGCCCTGGTGGTGATACAATCCCACCGTGCCCTGTACCTGGGCTACAATGGCCTGAGCCACGTCGTTGGAACACACCACGCTGGGAATCACCGCAACCAGGTTGCGGCTGCCCACCGTTCCATCCTGTCTCACATATCCTCTGAAATTCATCTTAACCCTCCTTGTCTGCTCCTACAAGCAATGGGCCGCGGGCTGCGCCAGCGGCCCATTGCATTTAATGTTACGGTCCACACCCCCGCCAAACGCGGCGGCGCGGCACTCAATAACACGCTTGGCGATGCGCGGAAACGGTACAAAACGCCGTCTCCCGCTTCACCGGCAAAAAGCGCTCGGCGGGATACCTCCCGCAAGGGACCTACAGGTCCCCTCTGCCGCGCATGCTGTCCAGATTGTGCACGTGTACGTGGTTTCCCGCCGCAATGGCCCTGGTCGAAACTCCGATCTCCTCGCCGTATTTCGTGATCTGCTCCCCGGCCCGGATATCCCGCACCGCCACCTTGTGGCCGTAGGGAATGGGGTCCAGAGCCCTGATCACCACAGAATCCCCCTTCTTGTCCCTCACCTCGATCTCAGCTCCCGCCTCGATTCCCTCCGCGAAAACCGTCGCCACATTGTCCAGATCGCTTACCTTTAAAGCCAGATACATATCGCTACCTCCTTTATTCTCACACAGTGGCCGCCTGTTTCGTGATCATCACCGACACTCCGTCCGGGATCACCACCACCTTAGCGTCCTTCCCCTTCATCTCATATGCCAATGCCAGCGCTTCATCCGGTGTGGCCGCGGGAATCATGTTGGCCCGCCGGACCACCTCCGGGTCCAGATACCGGGTCACCAGAATGACCGGATGCTTTTTTAAAATCCTGGCGTAAATCTGCGCGCACCACTGCTCCGGTATGGTTTCCCTGGGCGGCACTGCGGACAGCCTTCGGTCGATCTCCTCCGCGTTTCCGCCCATGATCAGCTTCTCAAAATGGGAGCCGCCGATCCCCTCCCGGCAGGCGCAGACCATGATGATCACCCCGTCCTCCCCCGCGCAGGCCTCGGCTGTGGACACCGCCTTGGGAGACTGGTACAGGTTCTGGTCCAGCGGATAGCCTCCGTTGGAGGTGATCACAATGTCGCCGGTCACCGCGGGCTCCTCCGAAATTCGGCGGATAAAATCACAGCCCTTCAAATGCGCGTTCTCCACATCCCCGGCAAACGCCGCGATGATCTCCTTGCGGGCGTTCAACGCCACATTGAGAATAAACTGCACGTTCACCCTTCTGGCCGCGCAGATCATATCCTCGTGGATGGGGTTGCCCTCCAGCACTCCGGCCGCCGCAAAGGGACTGGCGATGGCCTTGTAGGAGTGATTCTCGTTCACCGTCTCCGCGGAGCAGATTCCCGGAAGTATGCTCTTTCTCCCGCCGGAAAACCCGGCAAAAAAGTGGGGCTCGATAAACCCTTCCGTCACCAGCAGGTCGCACTCCACCGCCAGGCGGTTCACGTAAAATCCGGCTCCGGACGGCAGCTGGCCCATTGAGACAAACTCATCCTCCCGGAACGCCCTGTTTACCGCTATCTTCTCGTGTTCCACGATCTCCTCGCCGAACATGCGGGCCTGTTCCTCCCTGGTGGTTTCCCGGTGAAGCCCCGTGGCGATCAGGATCGTGATGTCCGCCTGTGGATTCCCCTCCCGAATCTCCCGCAGCAGAATGGGCAGCGTGATTTTGCTGGGAACCGCCCTGGTGTGGTCGCTGGTCACCAGCACCACCCGCTTTTTCCCCCTGGCCAGTTCCCGAAGGCGCAGCGCGCCGATGGGATGGGCCAGGGCCTGCTCCACGATCTCCTCCTGGGTCCCCGCTGCGGCCGCTTCACTGATATGCGAAACTACAATTTTTTCCAAATTTTCATCCCCGACCGCAAGAGATACAAAACCTGTGTCGTAGGGAAGTTTGATTTCCATCGGATTCCTCCTTTTCATAGGCTCAGCGGGCAGCCCGGCCCTGGCTTTGCCCTCCCCGGTTCGTCCCGCCGGCACATCCGTCCCAGGCTCCGCCTCGTCCGTCCCGGCGTCCCGCAGCCCCTATCTGATCAAAAAACGTCCGCAGGGGCGGCCTTCTCACGGCCGTCGCCCTGCGGACGCCAATGGTTCTTACAGACCTCTCTCGTCCTTGTCCACAACCACGTGCATAAGCGCCGTATCCATTGCAAACTGAGACATTTCCTGGCCCAGGCCCGGCAGCTCCGGCACGGTGTAAACGCCGCGCTCCGGCTGATAGTCGTATTTGCAGAGCACGGTCAGCGACGGCTGGGTGCTGCGGAAATGATGCTCGTGGATACAGAAGTTGGGAATCGCCGCCTCCAGGTGCAGAGCCGCCGCGGTGGAGATGGGCGAGCCTGCGCAGTGGGCCTGCACGGTCACGTCAAATACCTGTCCCATGTCGCAGATCTTCTTGGCCTCGGTCAGGCCGCCGCAGTTGCACACATCGGGCTGAAGAAGCTGCACGTTGTTTTCCATAAAGTTATTCATATAGTGCCAACGCCCGAAAATGCGCTCGCCGCTGGCGATGGGCGTTTTGATCTTATCGTGAACCGCCTTGTGCATCATGGGGTTCATGGGAATGGTGGGCTCCTCGAGAGCCATGGCCTTGTACTTATCGCACAGCTCGCCGATGATCACGGCGCTGATGGCGTCGGTGCGGCAGTGGTTTTCCACGATGATATCGAAGTCCCAGCCGCAGGTCTCGCGGACCGCCTTCATGCGGGAATCCACCATGTCGATAAACTTGCGGGTGGGAATGCCCTCGCAGTCGCTCTTGGGCAGATGGGTGGCATCCAGGCCGATCTGGGTGAAGTCGATCTTCACCGCGTCGTACCCCTGATCCAGAGCGTACTGGGTGATCTCGGCGTACTCCTCAGGCTTTCCGTACGGTCCGATGCGGTCGCACCAGCCGAACTGAAGCTGGGAAGCGTAGGAGCGCATCTTGCTGCGGAACTTTCCGCCCAGGAGCTGGTAGCAGGGCACGCCCAGGACCTTGCCCTTGATATCCCACAGCGCGATGTCGATGGCGCTGATTCCGGCGAACACGATGGCGCCGCCGCCCATGCCCCAGAAGCTGGACTTAAACATCTTATTCCAGATTACCTCGATATTCATGGGGTCCATGCCGATGATCAGACCGGCCAGATCCTTTACCATGCCGAAGGCGCCGGTGGAACCAATTCCCAGCGCGATTCCCGCCTCGCCGTCCCCGTATACTCCTTCATCTGTGTGAATGCGGCAGATAATGGGCTTTCTCTGCCATCTCTGCTCCCCTGCATCCAGCATATAGACATCAACTTTCGTGATTTTCATATCAAATGCTCTCCTTTACCTTTTTCTCTTTTCCTTTATGGAGGCGCTGACCTCCCGCGCAATCGCCGCGCAGTCTCCGGTATACCGCTCCGGATCAAGGAGAGCGTCCAGCTCCGCCTCGGTCATATTAGCGGCGACCACCTCATTTTCCAGAAGCTTTGCCTTAAAATCCGCCTGTTCCTCAAACGCTGCCATGGACACCTCGTATACCACCTCGTGGGCCGTCTGCTTGCCGATCTTTTTGCCCAGCTCCAGCATCACCGGCTCGGACATCATCAAACCCTTTAACAGGTTTAAGTTTGATTTCATGCGCTCCGGGAACACATCCAGATTCTTTAACAGCTTTTTGCCCTTGGCCGCCACGCCGCCCACCAGCATCACAGTGTCGTTCAGGCTCATCCACTCGATCTTCCAGAACGCCCCGTCCCGCTCGTGGAACTGGTACATGGAGTCGAAGGTGGCCCCCATATTGGCCTTAGCCAGCCTGGACAGGGTCTGTAACGCCTCCGGGGCCACCGGGTTGCGCTTGTGGGGCATGGTGCTGCTGCCCACCGCGCCGTGGACGAAGCCTTCCGCGGCCTCTCCGGTCTCGGTTCCCTGCAAATAGACGATCTCCTGGCCGATCTTGCCGAAGGTACAGCCCAGGGTCGCCAGCACGCTGACGATCTCCACTATGCGGTCCCGGCTCACATGCCAGGCGATATCCGGCACGTCCAGATCCAGCGCCCGGATCACCCTGCGGCTGATCTCCCGTCCCTGCTCGCCGAACCCGGCCATGGAACCAACCGCTCCCGATAACTGTCCCACAAAGCAGCGCTTTCTGCAATCCTCCATGCGCTCAATATCGCGCCGCAGCTCGCTGGCCCACACCGCAGCCTTGAAGCCGAAGGTGATGGGAATAGCCTGCTGCCCGTGGGTGCGCCCCGCCATCACGGTGTCCGCGTACCGGTCCACCAGATTCAGGACCGCCTCCTCGGCCTCCAGCGCATCCCGGTAAATCACCTCAAACCCGCGCTTCACCGACATCATAAAGCCGGTGTCCAAAATGTCCTGGGTGGTCGCGCCCAGATGGATGTACTCGCCGTACCCGTTGTCGCACTTTTTCTGGAAGTTGCGGAGGATGGGAACCAGGGAATGGCCCACCTTCACAATCCCCGCCTCGATCTCGTCGATATCCAGGTTCTCCACAAATCCCTTTTTACAAATTTCCTCAGCCGCTTCCTTGGGAATAATTCCCATATCGCCCTGTACCGCAGCTAAGGCCTTTTCGATATCCAAAAAATTCTGGATGATTGTTCTGTCATCAAATATGTTACGCATCTCTTCCGTGCTGTAGGCATTGCGGTACAGCATGGAATCCAGCATATTAGCCGCCATTTAGTTCACCTCGCAAACCTTCTCCCAGCCGATTCATGGGAGACTCCATTGTTAAGGACAGCACCTGCTCCATGATCCGGGCGGCGCGGGCTCTGTCGATTGTCAGCCCTGCCAGAGAAAGGAACTTGTTCCTTATGTACTCTCTGGGCGGTTTTCCTTCGGGAAGCTCCACTTCCTCCTCCCATCTCCTGCCGTCCTTCAACGTCACGGACAGCCGCTCAATTCTGAGTATGGGGTATTCCTCCGTATATGAGATATCCTCTTCAACCTTTATCCGATTTTCAAACCCGTGTATTCTGGGATCATTTCTCACTTCCTCCGTGAACTGCATGAGCCCGGCCTCCCCGTATACGAGCATGGCCGCTATGCAGTACGGCATGGAAAATTTCGCTTTCAGCTCTGTGCCGCAGCAGAATGCTCCGGTGAGCTCCACCGCTTTTTTGTAAGCCTTGACGGACACGGATTCCACCTGATCCCATGTGAAATCCTGAGCCTTTATGATCTTCTGAAGGGCGTCAAGGGCAGAGTGGGTGTGGCCGCAGGCCGCGTGAATCTTGTAGTAGGAGTCCAGTATTCTCAGGTCGTCCCCTTCTTGCGGACATAAATGTTTAAAATTCCGTGTCTGGCTGACAGCCTGGGCATAACCTCCCTCCCGCTCGATCACATCGTCGGGCACCGTGAAGCCTTTTTTTGCCAGCACCGCCGCCTTCAAGCCTCCCGCCACCGCGTTTCCAACGTTGACCAGCTTGGCATCCGTGCCGAACACGCACACCAGGCCGGAGGCCATTGTTCCGGCGATTCCCAGGGCCCGGGTCAGCTCTTCCCCGCTAAGCCCCATCACCTTTCCGGCTGCCGCTGCCGCGGCAAAGGCCCCGCAGGTTCCCGTGGTGTGCCAGTAATCGTAATGGGACGGGTTTAACGCCGCGCCCAGGCGGATCATCACCTCGTATCCCGCCGTTACGCCCAGGGCGTACTGTTCAAAGCCGGCGCCGCAGTACTCCGCGGCCGCCAGGGCCGCCGGCACCGCAATGGCACCGGGGTGGGTGATGGCAATTTTGTTGACGTCGTCGTACTCCAGGGTGTGCCCCAGCACTCCGTTGGAAAACGCAGCCGTGTACATGGAGGTCCGCTCCGGCAGGCCGAAAGCGCTGCACTGGGGATTTCCCCCGCTTTCCCGCGCCATTTCCAACACGGCGCGGGAGCTCTTTTTATCCAGCGCTCCGATCACGCAGCCCAGCCAGTCCAGGGTCTTGTACCGGATATCCTCCAGCAGTTCCTGATCCAGCCGCCGGATATCCAGCTCCGCCAGATAATTACATAAATCACCGGTAATTTTCATAGTGGTCCTTCTCAATTCGCTTTGGCAGCTCTCATCTTCTTAACCTTTGCCGCGATAAAGGGGAAGAAGAAGCTTCCGATCGCAATGATCAGCACGGTCAGGGTGATGGGCTGCTTGTACAGGAAGTTCCAGGAGCCTTTGCTGGCAACCAGGGCCTGGCGCAGGTTGTTCTCCGTCATGGAGCCCAGAACCATTGCCACGATCATGGGAGCAGTGGGGATCGCGAACTTGTAGCAGAAGTATCCGATCAGGCCGAAGATGATCAGCACCAGCACGTCGAAGGGGTTGGTGGCGATGGCAAACACGCCGGTCACGCAGAACGCCAGTATAATGCCTGCCAACAGCTCCTCAGGAACGGACAGGATGGTTTTCATGTAGCGCAGAACGAAGATTCCCAGCGGAGCCATGATGATATTGGCGATGATAATCGCGATAAACAGCCCGTAGATTACGTCCGGATGCTCGGTAAAGAACACCGGGCCGGTCCTCATCCCGTGGATCATAATCGCGCCCAAAAACAGGGCCGATGTGGAGTTTCCGGGAACGCCCAGAGCCAGGAGCGGAACCAGGGAACCGCCGGTCACGGCGTTGTTGGCGGACTCAGGGGCCGCTACGCCGATTGCGTTGCCCTTGCCGAAGGATTCAGGATCCTTGGACATTTTCTTTTCCATGTCGTAGGCCATGAAGGTGGCCACGTTGGTTCCTGCGCCGGGGATAATTCCCACCACAGTGCCGATCACGGAGCCGCGAATCCAGGTGGGCAGCTGGCGGAAGCATTCCTTCCATCCGATCCACACATTGTCCACCTCAGGCATGGTGTTGGTGGTTTTCGCCCGCCTGCACGCCTCGGCTGTTTTCAGCACGGAAACCACGCCGAAGAGGCCGATCAGGGAGGGAACCAGGCCGATGCCGCTGAGCAGGTTCATGTTGCCGAAGGTCAGACGGGGGTAACCGTTCTGGGGGTCCATACCGATCACTGCGATCAAAAGACCGATCATGCCGGAGAGCAGCCCCTTGGGAATGTTGTCGCCGCTGATGCTGGTGATGCAGGCGATGCCCAGCAGGGAGATAGCGAAGTACTCGCCCGGACCGAACTTTAACGCAACCTCAGCCAGTACGGGAGTTAAAAACATCAGCACGATGGCGCTGAACAGGCCGCCGAACACGCTGGCCATGGTGGAGGTTCCCAGGGCGAGGCCCGCTTTACCCTGCTTCGCCAGAGGATAGCCGTCCAGCGTGGTCGCAAAGCTTGAAATCGTTCCGGGTATGCCCAGCAGAATCGCTGAAATAGAACCGCCGTAGATCGAAGAACAGTAGATTGCCGCCAAAAACGCCAGGCCCACGCTGGGTTCCATACCAAATGTCATGGGAACCATCAGGGCGATCGCCATGTTTCCGGTCAACCCCGGGAGAGCGCCGATCACCAGTCCGACCACACAGCCGATCACCAGAAACAGCAGTACGTTGACGGATGCAACTGTTTGAAATCCTAATAATATATTAGACAAATGATACCCCTCCCTTCCTAGAAGAATACGCCCGGAAACCGGACATTAAATACCTGTGAAAACGCCAGGTACAGGCCAATGCTGACCAAAAGCGCGCTGGGGATTAAAATTTTCCATTTTCTGTAACCCAGTGTGGTGGATGTTGCTATAATCATTAAAAATGTGGGAATGGTATATCCGACAATTTGGAATGCGAAATAATATACAAACAGATACGCAATGATAAGCCCAACGCTGCTGTAAGAAATATGTGCTTTTGCTGCGGGCTGCTCCGGATTAACCGGAGCAGCCTTCATGGCCTTAACAGCGTTGAATGTAATCACCAGTCCCAGCACCATAATCGCGATCGATATCATCCTCGGATAAAACGCGGATTTTGCCGGAATACTTAAGAAATAAACCAGTGTGGCTATTCCAAGAGCGATCGCGCCAATTCCGAGACCAAGCTCTTTTTTATTCAATACTGTCACCTCTTTCTGTTGCCAGGATTATTCCTGAATCAGATCCTGAATTGCTTCCATGCTGACATAGTCGTTTGCCAGGAATGCTTTGAAGGTAGCGGCGTCGGCGTAGGTAACCGGGAATCCGCTGTTGTCGAACTGGGTCTTTACTTCCTCGGAAGCCATCACCTTTGCCATAGCGTCGGAGAGGATCTGAACCACCTCGTCGGGGGTTCCGGCCGGAACTGCCAGGCCTCTGTATGCGCCGTATACGAAGTCAACGCCGGATTCCTTCAGAGTGGGAACGTCCGGAAGGATATCGCTGCGCTCGTCCGCACAGATTGCCAGAACCTTAATCTTGCCCTGCTCGATCAGGGAAGCAGCGCCAGCGTAGGTGGTGAAGCCCACTTCCGCATGGCCGCCGGCCAGCTGTACGGTCTGCTCTGCGGAGCCGTTGGTGTGCATGTACTCAAACTCGATGCCGGTCTTCTGGGTGAAGATCAGGCTGGCGATATGATGGGAGGTGGAGAATCCGGGGGTGGAGTTTAACAGAACCTTCTCCTTGCCCACCTCCATGAACTGCTCAATGGTCTCGATTCCGGAATCAGCGGAAGCCACGATCAGCTCGGGGTCAAAGCAGTACTCTGCGATGGGGGTAATGGAATCCATATCATATGTGGTAGCGCCGCTCAGCACGTTGGTCACGTAGGAGGAGGTCAAAGCCAGCATGGTATAGCCGTCCGGCTTCTGGGTCACCGCGTAGGTCTGTCCCACAACAGCGCCGCCGCCTTCTTTATTCAGTACATTGACCGGCTGTCCCAGTTCTTTCTCCAGCTCCTGAGCCAGAATACGGCAGGATAAGTCTACGTTTCCGCCTGCTGCAAAGGGGACCACCAGGTCGATGGGTTTATTGGGGAAATCGGTTGTTTTCTCAGCCGCTGCCTCTGTGGTATCGCCCGCCGCCTCGGTTGTTTTTTCCTCGGCTGCTGCAGCCGCCTTGGTGGTGGCTTCCTCCTTGGCCGCTGTTGTGGCGGAACCGCCTCCGCCGCCGCATCCTGCCAGTACAAGCGCTGCCGCTGCAACCATTGCCATTGCCTTCATGTTACGTTTTCTCATAATCTTTTCCTCTCTTTCTTTGCCTAAACGGCCATCCCTAGTTGGCCATATTAGATGTTTTAGAGTTGACCTCTTTCTGTTTTTTATATATTTTAACTAAGGCCATCGTATCACAGCGAGAAAAAAAGTGGAAATATTTATATATAATTGGGGGTATAATAAAAACTTATATGTTTGACCTTCTCAGGTTCATATTCCGTTTTACAGGCGGGTTAATATTTGTTCTTAATCAGGTTTAAAAGCCCCCCGGCTGCGTAGATTTCACGCTCGCGTTCCGTCATGTTGGCCGAGGCCTCAAAGATCTCGCCGGTGGAGCAGTTGGTAATGGTATACCACGTCTCCTCCCGGTCAGCCAAAGACTCTTTGGGCCGGATCACCAGCTCGTCCCCCTGGTTGATCCCCTCCGGCCCCCGCTCCCCGGCAAAGGTCAGGGGCAGCACGCCGAAATTGATCAGGTTCGTCCGGTGTATGCGGGCAAAGGATCTGGCGATCACCGCCTTGACGCCCAGATAGGCGGGAAGCAGGGCCGCGTGCTCCCGGCTGGAGCCCTGGCCATAGTTGTCCCCCGCCGCGATCACGCTGCGGCCGTAATCCAGCGCACGGCCGTAAAACCCCGGATCGGTGCGGACAAACGCCGTCTTAGCCGCCTCCGGCACATTGGAGCGCAGCGCGCCGTACTCCGGCCCGGTGGGGGCGATCTCGTCCGTGGACACATTATCCCCCAGTTTCTTCACCACCTTGGCGCGAATCTCCCCGGTTTCCGGGGTTCCCACCGGGATAGGCCGGATGCTGGGCCCCCTGACCACCTGAATCTGATCCCGCTCATCCGGGCCGGCCGGCTCTGCGATCATGGAATCGTCGGTAAAATACGCCTCCGGTTCTGTGATATGCGCCAGCTGGTCCGGGGAGATCACCTCGTCCGGAGCGCACAGATACCCGGTCACCGCGCTGGCCGCCGCCACAGCCGGCCCCGCCAGGTAAACCGAGGCGTCCACCGTGCCGCAGCGCCCTTTGAAATTGCGGTTGGAGGTGCGCACCGACACCCCTCCTGTCCGGACCGCCTGGCCCATACCCACGCAGGGGCCGCAGCCGCACTCCAGAATTCTGGCTCCAGCCAGCACGAAATCGTTTAAAATGCCCTCCTCGGCCATCATTTTATAGTTCTGCCTCGATCCCGGGGACACCACCAGGCTCACGTGATCCGGCACAACATGCCCCTTTAAAATCATGGCCGCGGTTTTTAAATCGCTGTAGGAGCTGTTGGTGCAGCTGCCGATATAGACCTGATCCACGTGGATGCCCTGAAGCGCCTCCACATTTTCCACGCGGTCCGGCTGGCTGGGCCGGGCCGCCATAAAGCCCACCTTCCCCAGGTCGAACTCCACCTCGCTGTCGTACCGGGCCCCCGGGTCCGCTTCCAAGGGCAGGAAATCAGCCTCCCGCCCCTGGGCCTTCAGGTAAACCCGCGTCTGCTCATCCGCCGGGAATATGGAGCTGGTCGCGCCGGTCTCCGCCCCCATATTCGCCAGGGTCATGCGCTGGGGAACCGTCAGATGCGCCAGCGCCGGGCCGGTGTACTCCAAAACACAGCCAGTGCCGCCCTTAACGCTAAAGTGTCCGGTGATCGCCAGGGCCAAATCCTTTGCCCCAACGCCGGGCTTAAACGCTCCGGTCAGGCGCACGCCCACCACCCGGGGCATTTTCAGATAGAACGGCTCCCCGGCCATGGCCGCGGCCACGTCGATGCCCCCTGCGCCCAGGGCCAGCATCCCCAGGGCGCCGCTGGTGGGCGTGTGGCTGTCCGTGCCCAGAAGGGTTTTCCCCGGCAGGGCAAACCGTCCGCAGTGGACCAGATGGCAGATGCCGTTGCCGGGCCTGGACACGCGGATTCCGTACTTTTTGCCCATGGAGATCAGATAGGCGTGATCGTCCGGGTTCTTGTGATCCAGATAGACCATGTTGTGATCCAGGTAGCTGACGGAGCACTGGGTTCGCACCTGGGGAAGCCCAAAGGACTCAAAGGCGATGTAAGCCAGCATCCCCAGGGCATCCTGGGTCAGGGTCTGGTCGATGACCAGGGCGATCTCAGCCCCCGCTCTCATCTCCCCCTTTGCCAGATGGGTACGGATTATTTTCTCAGTTATGTTCATGGCTTTATCCCTCCGTTGTGTTTATTGTGTATGTATTGGAGCAGCCCTCCGGCATATAACAGCTCCAGCTCCTTTTCCGTAAAGGAAATAATTCCCAGAATATCCTGCCCCGCGGTCCGGTTGCTCAGGCGGATGGTGCCGCCGCCGGACCGCAGCTGTCCCGGCACGTCCTCAATGACCAGCTCATCCCCGGCGCCTATGCCCTCATAGTCCGCCGGATCAGCGAACAGAATGGGCAGGATGCCGTAGTTGATCAGGTTGCTCCTGTGAATCCTGGAAATGGACTTAGCCAGCACGGCCTTCACCCCCAGGTACATGGGCCCAATGGCCGCGTGCTCTCTGCTGGAGCCCTGGCCGTAATTTTCCCCGGCCACGATCACGCTCTCCCCATAAGCCTCCGCCCGCCCGGCAAAGCCTGGGTCGATCTTCTGAAACAGATACCTGGACAGGGCGGGGATATTGGGGCGCAGGGTCAGCACCTCCGGGCCAGGCGGAACGATGTCGTCCGTGGTAATATTGTCCCCGGCCTTCAGCGCCACCCGCGCCGCGATCCGCTGGTCCAGCGGACCCTTTACCGGCATCTCCCGGATATTGGGCCCCTTGATCAGCTCCGTGTCCTCCGGCCCCCGGTCATAGCGCAGCAGCAGGCTGTCGTCCACAGGGTAACGCTCCGGTTCCTGTACAAGGTCCAAATCGCCGGGATTTTCCATCACGTCCTCCGCTGCGGCCAGATACCCCAGAACAGCGGTGGCCGCCGCGGTCTCGGTGCCGGTGAGATACACCTTTGCGCTCACGGTCCCGCAGCGCCCCGGGTAATTGCGGTTGGAGGTGCGCACGGACACCCCTCCTGTAGGCGGCGCCTGCCCCAGCCCGATGCAGGGGCCGCAGCCGCATTCCATAATCCGCGCCCCTGCCTTTAAAAAGACAGCTATGGAGCCGTCCTCCACCAGCATCTGGTACACCTGGCGGTTGGCCGGAGACACCAGCAGGTTCACGTCCGGGTGCACCCGATGCCCCTTGAGCACCCGGGCCGCCCTGGCTAGGTCGCAGTAGGAGCCGTTGGTGCAGCTGCCGATGTAGACCTGGTCCACCTTGATCCGGCCCGCCTCCCGCACGCTTATCACCTGGTCGGGCATGGGCGGCACGGCCACGGAGGGCTCGATCCCGCTCAGGTCCAGAACCAGGCGCTGCCCGTACTCTGCGCCGGGGTCCGCCGCCAGCTCCACATAGTCCTTCTCCCGCCCCTGGGCCTTAAGAAACCTCCGTACCGCCTGATCCGCCGGGAACACGGAGCTTGTGGCCCCCATCTCCGCCCCCATGTTGGCAATGGTGGCCCTCTGAGGCACCGTCAGATTCAAAACCCCGTCCCCCATATACTCCAAAACCTTACCCACGCAGCCCTTCACGGTCAGGCGGCGAAGCAGGGACAGCGCCGCGTCCTTGGCGGATACGCCGGGGCGGAGCCTTCCCCTCACCTCCACGCCGATGATCTCCGGCATCTTCAGCTCCATGGGCTCCCCGCCCATGATTGCGCTGACGTCCAGGCCCCCCAGACCCACCCCCAGCATTCCCAGGGCCCCGGCCGTGGCGCTGTGGCTGTCCGCTCCCGCCAGAACCATTCCCGGACGGCCGATCCGGCTGTAGTACACGCTGTGGCAGATACCGTTTCCAGCCCTTGAGAGCGCGGACCCGTAGCGCCTGGCAGCGGAACCCACAAACCGGTGGTCGTCCAGGCTTCTGTGATCCATTGCCACCAGGTTGTGATCCTGGAATGTGATTGCCGCAGGCACCTGGATTTTTTCGATGCCCATGGCCTCGAAGCCTATGTATGCCAGGGTGCCGGACATATCGTGAACCAGCGTGCTGTCCACGCGCAGGAATATCTCCCTGCCCGTCTCCATCCGCCCGCCTGCCAGGTGTCCGGCAATGAGTTTCTCCGTCAGGTTTTGTGCATATTTTTCCATTTATACCGCCCTCCCATTGGCAAATTATTCATTTTTACCATTTTCCTCAGCGTATCACAAAACGCCAGGCATTGGAAATATTTATAAATAATTCGCCTATAACATAAACTTATGGCCTCTCACACCACCGCGCCTGGCGTACATGGCTGTGCCGGCGCCAAAAAGATCATAAAAAAGACTACCGGGATGTTGATATTTTACCCGGTAGTCTTTTTTCTCTTTCGTTAACCTCCAGCATTAACGGATGTTCTCTGTCCTTTAGTTTGCGTAACATCCGTTCCATACATAGTCCTCAATTTTTTGGAAGTATATGCTTTTCATTTTCTTTTTCTCTAAGATGGCCTTTACTTTTTCCGTAACTATGACATGCCCCCATACTAAGTTCGTGTAAAAACAGATATCAGAGCCGTCCCATTCATCCAAGTCTACGCCCAGTCCGTCTAACACCTCATCGCTATTTTCAGTCTTACATAAATCGCAGCATTTTGTTAACTCGTGCTTTTTATTTCTTACATACCCGCAGCGCCCCGTCACTACAAGCTCTTTATAATTGCCGGCATTCTTGTCCAAACGTATTTTGCCGTTGCCATTATACCATCCTAAAAGCTCAATATCTTTTACCGTATAGCCCGTTGCTGAAACTTCGTTCAGCGCGTTCAGGAATTTTTCGCTGACTATGATTCCATTCCCAGAAGCCATATAATCATATTCACATTTTCCCCGAATTTCAGCTTTATACGTATGCCACTCCTCTTCCAGATACTGCTTTGCTCCATCGTCTAATTCAAAAGACGGCAAGCTGATTCCATTCCTGATGTCCCATTTGGCGCCGCATTTTGGGCATTCTACTATATAAGCATTCACTAACCGATATATGGACTCTGTGGCACTTGCTTTTTCCCTGATTAGATAGAACTGTGGCGCTTCCATCACCATACCTCCTGTCTTACTGTTAACCATGAGCTCGCCAAGGTATGAATCCATTATACCATTGGCGTTCACCCCCATCAAGACTTCCACATGCTACCGACTTATAGTCCTTTTTCACACCGTTTATCTTGATCACGACAATCAGCTCTGGGTACCACACGCTTCTTTGCCTCCATCCAGCTTCCCTCCGATTCAACCTTACGCCAGGCGCTCTACCGCAAAAAACCCTCCGCAGCCCCAACAGGCCGCGGAGGGCAATCCCTCAACTGCGTATACCGCTCTATTTCCCCTTCACCACGCGGACAAACTCCCGCGCCGCGCTGGTCACATTTTTCTCCATGTACCCGATGGTCAGCGTCCTGACCGCGTTCTCGTCATCGATGGGATAATAGATCACGCTGTCGTAACGTCCGTTGATCCTGTCGATGGCGGAGGGCACAAAGCCCACGCCCATGCCGCCGGCCACCATGGCGTTTAAGCTCTCGCAGACATTGGATTCAAAGGCCACCCGGGGCTCAAACCCAGCGCTGCGGCACAGGGCCATGGAGCTGCCCCACATTCTGCGCCCGTGCTCGTACATCACAAAGGGCTCGTCCTTCAGCGCCTTTAAATCCTCAATCGTGCAGGGCCGTTCCCCGGGATCAGGCAGTTTACGATTGATGGCAAACTGTCTGGGAACCGCAAGAAAAATCTGTTCCTCAAACACGCGCTCGTACTTGATTGATTTGTTCTGATAGGGAAGCATCACAAAAGCCAAATCCACCTGCCCCTGGACGAGAAGTGTCTCGGAATCGCTGGAAAAGGCATCCACAAGCCGCACCTTGATGCCGAAATGCCGCTTCTGAAATTCCGACAGCACCCCCAGAAGATAACACTTCTGATAAAACGGCGATACGGAGATGGTCAGCTCGCCCTTTTTCAGGCTCTGGAAATCATTCATCTTGTGGATCAACTGCTCGCTCAATGTGAGAATCACCTTACCGTCCTCATAAAAGATCCTGCCCGCCGGCGTCAGCGTCACCCTGTTGCTCTTTCTGACAAATAGCTTTACCCCCAATTCATCCTCCAGACGCTGAATCAGCTGGCTCAGCGCGGGCTGGCTCACATGGACCTTGACCGCAGCCTTTGAAAAGCTCCCCTCATCCGCAGCCGCCAGCACATACTGGATATCCCGTAATTGCATTGCATCCTCCTCCCTGTCGTCCTTTTACACCAAGGACGGGGTAAACTCCCATTTACTCCGTCCGGAATAATCATCATTATATTCTGATTTTTTAAATAATTCAAGTAACCCCCTGCCATCTTATCAAGTTCTTATCGTTCACCGCTCATAGCTGAACTTCATTCCCCAGGACCTGCGTATCTCATCCATAAGCCGCAGCACGGTCAGGCTGTCCGATGGCTTCAGAATATCGCTGGTGCTCATGCCGGCCGCGATACATCGGGCCGCTTCCCGAATCTGGTACTCGAACCCGTTGATCTCCCAGGGCAGAGACACCTCGTAGGGCTCCCCGCCGTAGGGGCTCACGGTCATGGTCTCGGCCATCTGGAAATCCGGCAGCCAGATCGCGCCCTCGCTTCCGAACACGGCCGCGCCCCGTCCCATGTCCATGCCGATGGACTGCGCCGCGTGAGCGCTTTTCCCGCCGGGGTACACCAGCTGAAGGGCGCTGAAATCATCGGTCCCGTACTCGTTTATGTGCACGCTGGACTCAAAGGACACCGGAGCCTGCCCCATCACCATGTGCAGAAAGCCCAGGTTATAGATGCCGATATCCAACAGCGCCCCGCCGCCCAGATCGGAGTTGAATTTCCGGTCCTTTCTGGCGCCCCTGGCGATAAAACCGTACTCGCAGCGGGCGTGGCGCACTTCGCCGATCACGCCCTGGGCGATCAGACCCATCATGTGCTGCAGCTGGGGCAGAAAACGGATCCAGAACGCCTCCATGATAAACAGCCCCTTTTCCTCCGCCAGGGCGTAGAGCTCCTCCGCCTGGGAGACGCTGGTGGTAAAGGGCTTCTCGCAGAGCACATGCTTGCCCGCGTTCAGGCACATTTTACAATTCTCATAGTGCATATTGTTGGGCGTGGAAATGTAAACGGCCTCCACCTCAGGGGCCGCAGCCAGCGCCTCATAGGAATCATACCATGCCGGAATCCCATATTTTTCCGCAAATTCCCGTGCGGATTCAAGCCGCCTGGACCCCACCGCGGCCAGCTTCGCCTCCCGGTCGTCCATGCTGTTGACAGTTGCCGCAAATTTGTTGGCGATGCTTCCCGTCGCCAGTATTCCCCATCTCAAGATTCAACACTCCTTTCCGCCGCCTGTATCCCCGCACTCCGCCAGGATATCCCGCACAATCAGCTCAATGCATGTTTCCAGTTCCAGGTTCTCATACTGCTTTGTGATGCCGCACCGCCGCAGGTTTTCTTCCTTAAAATCCTCCTCGTCGGCCAGAAAACGGCGGCACAGCTCCTTGTATTTGGGCACAGCCTGCTGCCGCTCCCGGGCGATGGCCCGCTCCAGCCGCAGTCCGTCCTCCACGCAGATATAGACCGGTACCAGGGAGGACTGGCCGTAGTATTCCCTCAGCTCCTCGTAGGATTCCAGCGTGCCCATCATCAGGTAATTCCCCTGTTTTAAGTCGATCTGGCCGTCGTCCACCGTAAAATAGCTCCACGGCCCGTAAACGGTCTGGTAGGTCCGGCACTCGATCAGCGTGCCCTTCCTCCTGGTCTCCTCCAGAAACGCCTGGTCCACAAAATAATACTCCACGCCGTTTCGCTCCCCGTCCCGGATCGGCCTGGTTGTGTACATTTTCACAGTCCTGAAGTCCCCCAGGCGGCCGCACAGGCGCTTAAATATGGTGTCCTTTCCCGAAGCGCTCTTTCCCATCACATAAAAAATCTTTCCCATGTTCACTGTCTTCCTGTCTAGTAATTTTACTGTCTTACCACGCGCAAAAATTCCAATGCCCCGTCCTGGGGCCCCTGCACGGGCAGCCCCTGCTCCATAAAGCTGAGCACTAAATCCAGCGCCTGTCTGCTGATCTCCTCCCCGGGGGCCACGATGGGAATCCCCGGCGGGTAAATATAGATGTATTCCCCGGAAATGCGCCCGCAGCTCTCCCGCAGCGCCACCGTCTCCTGATCCCCGTCCATAGCCAGGGCGATGGGCATCAGGCTGCGGGGGCGGGGCAGGGCTGGGGGGGCGGCGTCCGTGCCTTCCGGGCCGAATCTTCTCTCGGCAGCGGCCGCCTCTACTGGGCCGAGCCTTCCCTCGGCAGCGCCCTCACCTTCCGGGCCGAGTCTACCTTGGGCGGCGGCCGCCTCTCCCGGTCCAAGCTTTAACCCCCGGTCGATCTCCAAAACCGCCGCTTCCAGCCGGTCAAGCCCCTCAACGCTGTCCAGCACCGACGTGATGGCCGTGACGTACTCCGGCCCGCACATCTCCATCTCCAGATGACAGGTTTCCCGCAGAACCTGGTCCAGCCTTGTCCCCGTCATGCCGGTGCCCGCGGTGGAGATCACCACCTTGGACAGGTCAAAGTCCCACACGCCGAACCTGCCCGCAAGGCCCTCGCCTGCAAGGCGCAGGCAGCGCAGCTTCCCCAGGTTCTCCCGCAGCCGTTTCATCCGCTCCATATAGCGGCCGATGGGATTTTCCGGCCTGCTCCGCTCCCGGCGCAGCCGCTCCATGATCCACACGGCGTTCTCAATGGATGCCATCAGCACATAGGAGGGGCTGCTGCTCTGGTAAATCTGTAAAAACCGCTCCAGCCTCCCCACATCCACGAAAGGCCCGCCCGCCTCCCGGTTGAACTTCACGTGCAGCAGCGCTGTCTGGGTCAGGCTGGGAAGGGTCTTGTGGATGCTCTGGATCACCAGGTCAGCCCCCAATTCCAGCGCCGATTGCGGAAACTCCTCTGCATACCGGAAATGCGCCCCGTGGGCCTCATCCACAATCAGCGGCAGCCCCGCCCGGTGGACAATCTCCGCTATTTTGTGGATATCGGACACGATTCCGTCGTAAGTTGGGGATACCACCATCACCGCGCGGGTATCCGGGTACTGCCGCAGCGCGTTTTCCACATCCTCCGGCAGAATTCCGCCCTGTATCCCCAGTCCGGGCACAGTCTGTGGATAGAGATAGACTGATTTAAGCCGGTTCAAATACACCGCGTGGTAAACGGACTTATGGCAGTTGCGCGCCATCAGAAGCCGGCCGCCGTGTCCGGCCGCCGCGCTGACGGCCGCCAGGATACCGCTGCTGCTCCCATTCACCAGATAGTATGTCCGGTCCGCGCCGTAAACACCCGCCGCCCACTCCATGGATTCCCGCAGAATCCCCTCCGGGTGGTGCAGGTTGTCAAATCCCTCGATCTCCGTGATATCCACCGTAAACGGGTTTGGAAATTCCATTTCTTTCCAATTACTGTCTGCTATCCCGGCCAGGCGTTTGTGCCCCGGCATGTGGAAGGGATACATATCCGTCTTTTCGTACGCCTCCAGGCGGCTGATCAGCCGTTCCTCCCGCCTCATTGCAATTCCTCATTTCCCGTGAATTTTATGGCCTCTTTTGCGCAGCCGCCCTTGCAGGTCAGATTCCTGTTCTCCTCCAGCAGCTTTTCCAACAGCCTCAGGCAGCGCCGGGCCTCACGGCGGCTTCTGACCGCCACTGCCTTTTTCCCGTACCGCTCCATCAGGTTTTTATACCCCTGTCTGCGTTCCCTTGTGCGCCCGTCCCGCAGAATCCACAGCAGAAACTCCCGGTCCATTTTCTCCGCGCAGCCGTCGGCGCTGCTCTCCCGCACCCGGCCCCTGTACTTCCATGCCCGGTACAGGGCCTGCGGCAGACAGATGCGCCGGGGGAAGTCCATGAAAACGATCAGGTCCGACTCCGCCATCCTGCGCTCATGGTGGAAATTTGAGTAGTTTCCGTCGATCACCCAGCCCTTTTCCCGGTTACAGTCCAGAAATTCCTCCACCATACCCCGGGCCTGCGCCCGGTCCCGCTCCTGCCAGTCCGGCAAAAACTGAACCTTGTCCAGATGCAGCACCGGACAGCCCGTCAGCCTGCCAAGCTCTGCCGCCAGCGTCGATTTCCCCGACGCCGCGTAACCGATCACCGATAGTTTCATGCCATTCCTCCTCCATACCCGCCTACGCATGCATTACGTTTCCTAATTATACTATACTTGGCTGTGAATTGTAACAATTTCCGGCCAAAAAGCGGGGAAACAGCTTTCCCCGCTTTGCTTAAAATTCGTTTTCACCCCGCCGCAATGACAATATTTTCCTTCTCCTCAACCCCTTCCCCGATCTCCCCATCGCTGAGACCGGCAAAAACATTCTGCCGCACTTCCACATTTTTGCAGATCACATTGGCCCCGGACAGACCCAAGGCAAACATTTTCGTGTGATTTCCGTATATCTGCACATTGCTCAACACCGTATTTCCGCCGGCAAGGGCTACGATCGTTTCATCAGAATCGTGACAGTCATAGATTCTCAGCCCCTCAATCTGTGCGTCGCTGTCCTGCAGCAGAATCCCTCCCGACATGCAGTCGTGGATCAGGCAGTTCTGCACCGTCACACTGCTGTGATGGGCCTCGATGCGGCAAACCGTGCCGCCGGACAGCTCCAGGCTCTTCAGCCGGACATTGGTACAGTTTATAAAGCGCAGCACCGCTGCCGGTACCCGCTCCTCCCGGTCCGCGCCCCGGATCAGCCAGTTGTCCAGCACAATATTGCTGCAATTTTGAAAAGTCACCTCGCGGATATACAGAGCGCAGCCGTTTCCGTCAAAATACGCTCGCCGCAGCTGATCGATCACCAGGTTATGCTGATCTCCGGCCGGGTCCGTCAAATCGATGCGCTCCGCCCCGCATTTCACATACACATGGCACTGCAGGTTCTGCAAAAATTCCGCCCGTGAATCCGCCGTCACTACCTGATAGGGAATGGCTTCCCCTTCCTTCCGGGGCGCTTCCTCCCGCATATGGAACAGGGCCCGGTATCTGGGTATCTGGTCAATATACCCGAACAGGCAGTTGTAGATATACGCCACCGACTCGGCATAATCACTGTCGTTGTTGTAATTCCAGGCCAGATCCCGGACGCGCAGGCTGTCCCGCTCAAACTGGGTGTCCTCCCCGGCCTCCCGCTCCAGCCAGTTGTAAAATCCCGCCACGCTCTCCTCGTCCGATATCGCCCTATCTGTGGGCAGCTGCATAATTCCCAGAGTCGCTTTTCCCGAAAAGCGCAGCTTAAAACGCTCCAGCCGGCGCACAACGGGACCTCTGTTGTAATCCTCAAAGATCATAACCGCATAGAGCAGAATACAGATATAGCGGTTATCCGCATTGATGTCAAGCATGTGTTGATAGCGGTCAAAAAAACGGTCGAACTTGTGGATAATGTACTTTGTGATCTGCCCCTTTTTCAAAACCTTGTTTTGCGTCACATTCTTGTCAAAGATCATTTTAAAAAACTGGTACAGGACAATCAGCACCACAAACCACAGTTCCTCCCTCAGTTCGGACGCCGTGATGAACACCGCATCCTCGGAAGCGAAAAAGAAGTGTATCAGAAAATACGCCAGCGCAATCCCGGCGGCGGCCATTCCCAGCTCATAACCGGGCGAATACAGCTCCTTTCTCCGCAAAAGCACGCAGATCAGAACCATGCGGAACAGGAAAAATGCGATTACATACAAGATCAGATAGGGTTCCACCTGGGAAATCCCCAGTTTGCGCACGACCATAAAAATAAAAATCATGACTACATTGGGGATGCACACGTTCATCAATATATTCGTCGTCATCGGCAGACAGCGGTCATCCCGAAAGGTGAATGTGGCGTACCTTGTCTCCTCCGAGCTTATACTGCTCAAAACGCTGCCCGCCCAGGCTACGGCGTACTCCGTCGCCATCGCCAGAACACCTAATACCAGAATACCGATTAGTTCCCTCATCTGTATCATTTCCTCCCCTCGCCATGTAAGGTTTACATTACATTCAATATACGGCGCATCCCGGCAAATGTCAACAAAATACCTCCCCTCCCCCGCATAAAAAGAAACCCGCCCACAGGATGATTCCCCTGTGGCGGGCCGCTTCAAAAATATGCTTCGTCTCTCTATCTATGCAATTTTCACCGCCCGCCGGCCCGAAAATAGACCTCCCTGCGCCCGCTGTGAAAGGGCAGCACGGTCTGGAAGTCATTTTCCTCCAGAAGCTCCTTAAAATCTCCCATACTCTGGTGATGGGGATAGGACGCTCTGACTGCCTTTTGTCCGTCCAAAAGCTCCCGCACGCAGCCGCCAGGCTTCACCCTCCCGGTAACGATCACCAGACCGCCCCGGTCCGCCTCCCGCTTCGCCAGACTGCGGCAGCGCTCCTGCTCCAGATGGGTGTCCCCCAGCAGCAGAATGTCGTACTGGTCCTGTTCCAGGCGTTCCTGCGGGTGTTCCTCCAAAAAACCGCAGATTTCATCCAGGGCCCGGGGACGCAGCCACTGGCCGTACCCGCACATCTGCTCCGCAAGCGCCGTAAACCCTTTATCCGCAGCGATGCGTGCCTGGGGAAGCATCCGCCGGAGCAGAACGATGAGCTCCAGCCCCCGGCCGTACTTGGGCAGCGGAAGCACCACCCGTCCATGCTGCTTGAGACCACGGCGGATCGACGCCAGCAGATCCGCCCGCAGGTCGTCTGCATGTCCCTCAGCCTCAGGGTGAGCGCAGTCCACAATAGCCAGGTCCGCCCTGCGCCCGCGCACCGCATCCGCAGCGTAGGCCAGCGCCCTGGGCTGATAATCCCCGGAGTACAGGCAGCTCTTCCGGGAATCCCATATGTGAAACCAGACTCCGCCGGCGCAGTGCCCGCTCCGGCCGCAGGAAAACCGCAGATCTTTTCCCAGTCCCACCGGTTCCGAGATCAGCGGATCCGCCTCAATCACCTTGTTATACCGAATCCCCGCCAGGGCTGCGGTGGCCTTTGTGGTGATCAGCCAGCCGTTAAAGCCCCGGGACACCATCTGTGAAAACGCGCCGCTGTGGTCCTTATGGCAGTGGCTCAAAAACAGGTAATCCGTTTTCTCCAGCAAATCCGGCTCCACGTCGGGCCAGGGGTTCTCATCCGTGTCCATGATGCCGCAGTCCAGCATATAAAACCGGTCCTCTTTAAAAGGCGTCAGAAAGCAGCTTCTGCCGTGTTCCCCGTATCCGCCTTTAACAATCACGCAATCCATATACATACAATTTTTCTCTCTCCACCTCAATATAGCCGGTTTCATTTTCCCCGATGGGACCGCTGTGTAGGAAACAAAGCTCGTCCCCGTCCACGGTTCTGGTTTTAATCCGGTAAAATCCGCCCTCAAAGGTGGACAACATCACCGTGACCCGGAAACAGTTTCCCACGGGGCCGCTGTGCCACCGGCAGTCCTCGGGCCTGAAACGCACCCGGCAGGCCGCGTTTTCCCCGCCGTCCCTTCCGGGGAAATATATTCCCTCCACTGTGTCGCCTCCGATCCTCACGCGACAGGAATCCCCTGCCGTAGCGCCGTCAAGTACCGCCTTTTTCAGGTGGTTTCCCGCGCCCAAAAGCCCGGCCACCAGCTCTGTCCCCGGTCTCAGATAACAGATTCGCGGCTCGTCCGCCTGGTCGATCCTGCCTCCGTTCATAATGATGATCCTGTCCGCCATGGCAAACGCCTCCGACGGGTCATGGGTTACATGGAATACCGTGGTTTTCAGCTTGTGAAACAGATAGGACATCTCCGTGCGCATCTCGATGCGCAGCTGCACATCCAGATTGCAGAGCGGCTCATCCAGCAGAATGATGGACGGCTTGGTCACCAGCGCCCTGGCAATGGACACCCGCTGCTGCTGACCGCCGGACAGCTCCGCCGGATAGCGGGACATCAGACCCTCCAGATGCAGCAGGCCGGCCATCTCCTCCACCCGCTTTTTGCACTCCGCCGGCTCCACCCTGCCCACCTTCAGGCCGTAGGTGATGTTGTCCTCCACCTTCATGTGGGGCCAGAGCGCGAAGTCCTGAAATACCATGTTGATCCCCCGCTTTTCCGGCGGCAGCGTGTGATGCCGGTCCGACACCTCCCTCCCCCGGATCCGCACCACCCCCCGGTCCAGGGGCAAAATGCCGGCGATAATGCGCAAAAGTGTGGATTTTCCGCAGCCGGAGGGGCCCAGCACGCTGATGATCTCCCCCTCCTTCACCTCCAGGCTGATGCCGTCCAGCACCGGCGTCCTGCCGTAGGTTTTTACCACATCCTGTATTTCAAGTATTGTCTGCATTCCGGTCCCTCTTTCCAATGTTTAAAACAAATTCCAGGATCAGCATGATCCCAATGATAAATGCGCCGCCTACAATGGTTGAGGCCGCCGCATAGCCGAATTTCAGATCATTGTAGGCATCGCTTATGTACACCGGCAGCGTGCTGAAATTGGGCGGATACAGGATGGTGGTGATGGCCAGGTTGAACACGCTGCCCCCAAACGCCGCCAGCACTGCGGAAACCATGCTGGAGTGGAGCAGCGGCAGCAGAATGGTCCGAATCCGGCGCGCCAGGCCCGCCCCCTGTATCTGGGAGGCCGTCAACAGCTGGTGGGGAACCTTGGACATGCCCCCCACCAGCACCCGGTTGATCAGCGGCACCGCCGAGGCCACGCTGGCCAGAATCAGAATTTCCGGCTTGCCGTACAGGTTCATGCCCACAGCGGCCAGCCATTTCTGGTTCCACACGAAAATGTACCCGATGCCCAGCACTACCCCGGGCACTGCCATGGCTACCAGGGTCAAAAGATCGATCAGCCGCTTCAGCTTAAACTGGGAATACGTCAATAGATAGGCGGCCGCAAACCCAACCAGAAGCCCGATCAGCGCGGCGACGGCCGCCAGGCTCAGAGAGTTTCTGACGCCCTTAAGCAGCTGGCCGCCAAACTGCAGCACCCCGCGGTAATTGTCCAGGGTAAAGCGGAATTTCTGTATGCTGAAGGAGTCCGAGAAGGACATGATAAAATTGGAACCCACCGGAATCCCCAGCGCCGCCAGGCAGAAGCAGCCGGAAGCGGCCGTGATAACCGCCCCCATGACCTTCCCCGGCTTGCGGGGAGTCACGCGCTCGGTCCCGCAGCTTAAAAAGTCAAACCGTTTTCTGCCCATCACGTAGAACTGAAGGATCATGGCAATGACAATCATCACCACCAGATACATGGAGAGCACCCCCGCCATGTCGAAGCGCACCGGCGACGAGCAGATGGCGCTGTAGATGGTGTAGGGCAGGGTGGGAAATGAATACACGGCCGTGATGGTGGACGACATGCCGTAATCCCCCACCGTGTCCATGAAAATCAGCATGGCCGCGGAGAAATAAGCCGGCATGCACAGCGGCATCTGCACGGTGAGCCACACCCGCAGGGGCGAGGCCCCGTTCATCCTGGCCGCGTGTACCAGACGGGCCGGATACCACTCCAGCGCCGCCTTGATGGCCACATAGGCCATGGGATATTTGCACAGCACCATCACGCATACCAGGCCTGGGAAGCTGAACAGGAAGGAATTCATCCCAGGCAGGTGCAGCCAGGAGCTGGCGATGCCGTTTCCCGAGGCGAAAAACACCCAGCCCTGGGCCAGAATAAAGGAGGGCATGATCATCAGAATCCAGCTCACAATATCCAGCAGCTTTGCCAGGGGAAACTCATACCGCACCCGCACATGGGCCAGAACCCCGGCCAGCATAAGCCCCGCGGCCGTGGTCGCCAGGCTGAGCCCGGCGGAATTGAAAAACGCCTTCTTCCACAGAGGGCGAACGAACACGTCCAGTACCAGACTGAGGCTGCCGACGTTGAATTTCTCCGGGTTCAGCCCCGGACATACCACCTGGACCAGCACTGCCGCCAATGGCAGCAGTACCAGCACGGTCAGGATTGTCAGAATACTGAAACCCGCTATATTTTCCTTTAATTTCATCTCAGGCGCGCTCCGGTCTCTACTGTGCGGACATGTCGGCAAACCACGCCTTGATCTCGGCCTCGTTCTCTGCGCCCCACTCGATGTCCGCCACCGCCATTTTGGCGTCCTGATCCCGGTCCGCCTTCTGGTTCACACCCTTTACGGAGGGTTCGAAATACCCCTCGTCCCCGGTATCCACCAGCTTCTGCTGAGTATCCGGGTCCAGCAGGAAATTCACGAACAGCTTGGCGATCTCCACCTGGTCGGACTTTGCGTTTACAGCCGCAACTCTGGTGGAACCGGGAGCGCCGTCCTCCGGCCATAAAATCTGAATCGGTTCGCCGCCCGCTATCATATCGTAGGCGTTGGTCTCCTGAAGAAGCGCAATGGATACCTCCCCGCTGGCAAGGGCCTGCACGACCTGGGGATTCTTCGGGTAAACCTTCAGGCCCTGGTCAAACAGCGCGGTAAAATACTTCTTGCCCTCGTCCATTCCCATACTGTCAAAGAAATAGGCGGCCAGAGGATAGGCCGGCGCAGCCACTCCCGGATCGGCCATGCCTATCTGCCCCGCGTAAGCTTCACTGGTCAGATCCGCGAATGTTCCGGGAGCGGTGGACTGGTCGTACTTGTCGGTCCGGTACACCAGCACCCCGGCCGCATGAATATCGGTGGGATAGCAGCACTTGTTGTCCGGCACCAGGTCCCGGGAAAACTCGGTCAGGCCGGCCGCATTCTCCGGCTCCCAATCAGTCAGAAGGCTGCCGTCCGCAGAAAGATTGTATACATCATACATAGAATCAATCCACACCACATCCCACTGAGGATTGCTCTTCTCCGCCTCAATTCTGGACATGGTCTCCGCGCCGTTTCCGGCAACCACCTCCACGTCGTATCCCGTAGCCTCCTTGAACATGTCCCCAATCACGCCGTCAAAATCGTTTAAGTACACCAGCAGGGGTTCGGTCTGGACCGGCGCCTCGGCCTGAGCCGAGCCGGTGGATTCTGCGCGGCTCTCCGCTGCCAAGGCCGTAGTTTCCGACGCCCCGGTAGTCTCCGACGAAGCGCCCGCCTGACTCTGGCCGCCTCCGCAGGCGCAGAGCGCCGCCATCACGCACGCAGAAATCCCCAGTGCTAACATTTTTTTCATTATTCTCTCCTCGCTTTATCTTTATTTTTTTCAGATTAGCACTGAATCTCATTTTATAAAATCACAGTCTTGTAATTTGTTTGTAAAAAAACGGTAAATCCGCCGCGAAGGAGGCGGCCACGAAATGCAGGCTGGGGCGCAGCCCGTTACAACCAAAAAGCCCGCCCCGGATTTCTCCGGAGCGGGCCACACAAATTCACTTAATTGATTGTTTTTGCCGCAAACTAACCTTGATCCCCTCCCTGTTGGAACAGTAAACGCCGACCAAAATCAGGGAGCAGCCGGCCAGATGGGCAGGCCCCACCGGCTCAGACAGGAATACGGCTCCCGCCAGCATGGAGACCACTGTGGCCAGGTTTGTGTAGGAGGTGGCCTGGGCCACCGTCAGGTCGTTAACCGAATAATTCAACATACAGAAGGCCGCCACAGAGGAAATCACTCCCAGGTAGAGCAGGCTGCCCAGAATTTCCACATTTCCCAGCGCCACCATCACCTGGCCGGCAAAATTCCCCCGCTCCGAGACCAGGGCCGCGGTCACAAACACCGCCATACCCACGCCGAACATCACATAGGTGCGCTCGAAAGCCGTGTAGCGGTCCGCATATTTGCGGCTGATTAAGCTGAATCCAGCGCCGGTGACCACCGCGCACAGCAGCACCAAAATACCGGGCAGGCTCACGCCTCCTCCCTCCCCGGCCATGGCGATGATCACCGCCCCGGACAGAGATACCAGACCGAACAAAAGCTGTTTGGCCGTGAAGCGCTCCCGCAGGATTACCGCGCTCAGCAGCATACTCGCCACCGGCACCGTGGCGATCATGGAGCCGGAGATCACCGAGTTGGTCAGCCGGATTCCCAGGCTCTCAAAGGTAAAATACAGCACCGGCTGGACAATCCCCAGCGCCAGCAGCGGCCGCAAATCCTTTTTTAGGTTCACCTTCACCAGCCTGAGGCAGACCAGCGCCGTCATCACCAGAAAGGCGATGGTAAACCGCAGCGCCAGCGTGACAAAGGCATCCACCTCCATCAGAACCACCCTGGAAAACATAAAGCTGAACCCGAATATGACATTTCCCGCAATCGCCGCAGCCGCGGCTTTTCTCCCGTTTTTCATATTACCCCCGCTCCGATTATAATTTCCGTTCCGGTACTTTAAGGGGGCTGCCGATTGACAGCCCCCTAACATTATGTACCATCCGGCACCCTTCCGTCAACTAATTCAGCGTATCCAGCGCCTTCTTGATGCGGTTCATGCAATCCTCCAGATTGCGCTTGGGCATAGCCGCGTTGATCCGCTCAAACCCATTTCCTTCCTCGCCGAAGATATATCCCTCGTCAAAGGCGATTCTGGCCGTCTCCTGCATCAGCTTCTCCAGCTTTTTCGGATCGCGCTCATAGGCGTTTAAATCCAGCCAGATCAGATAGGTGCCCTCCACCGCCGTGACGCTGGCCTTGGGCAGCTGCTCCTTGACAAACGCTTTGACGTAACGGATATTCTCATCCAGGTAGTCGCGCAGCTGATCCAGCCACTCCTCGCCCTCGTTGTAGGCCGCAATGGTGGCCGCGATGCCGAAGGGATTGGCCATACTCACGGAGAACGCGTCGTCGATCACGCCCAGCCACTTCTTCTGCCACTCCTTGTTGGGGATCACGATGTTGGAGAGCTGCATGCCCGCCAGGTTAAAGGTCTTGGACGGAGCGGTGCAGACTACAATGTGGTCCTCGTATCCATTGGCCACCTTTAACAGCGGCGTGTGGACAACGCCCTTGCGGGTCAGATCCATGTGGATCTCGTCGGAAATAATCCATTTTCCGTATTTTCTGGCAATATCCACCAGGCGTCCCAGCTCATCCACCGTCCACACCCGGCCCACCGGATTGTGGGGGCTGCAGAGAATCATGCCCTTCACTGCCTCATCGGCAAACTTTTTCTCCAGATCCTCGAAATCCATCCGGTAATCCCCGTTCTCATAGATCAGGGAGCTGTTATAGATTTTCCGGTTATTTCCATTAATCTTGTTGGTGAAGGGGTAATACACCGGTCTCTGGATGATGATCCCATCCCCCTCCCCTGTCAGCGCCTGGAGCAGGAAGGCCAGCGCCGGCACAACGCCGGGACTGAAAAAGACGTCCTCCTTGGCAACCTCCCAGTCGTATCTGCGCTTGAACCAGCCGGTCACCGCGTTTTTTAAGTCCTCGTTGTCATAGATGGTGTAGCCGAAAATTTTCCGGTCAATGCGCTCGTGGAGCGCCTTGATAATCGGCTCCGCACAGGCAAAATCCATGTCGGCCACCCACACGGACAGGGCATCCGCCGGCGCGCCCTCGGGCATCTGGTCCAGCTTGCAGGAGTAGGTCCCCTTCCGGTCCACAACCTCGTCAAAATCGTACTTCATAATCATTCAACCTCTCTTCTCTATTCTCCATATTTAGAATGCGGTCCAGCCGCTCTCTGTCAACACATACATTATAACAAAAGAAATCAGGATAAAGGCAATAACCTTCGGGAAAACCCACTTAAACCACTTCGGGAACGGAACGCCCGCCATCACGCAGGAGCCAACGGTCCAGCCCAGGAACGGGGAAATCATGTTGGTGAAGCCGTCGCCGTACTGGAACGCCTGCACCGCAACGTTTAAATCCATGTTCAGGGTCTCCGCGATGGGCTTTAAGATCGGCACCAGGATCGCGGCCTTGGAGGTTGCGGAGGGGATCAGCAGGTTGACCACACAGATGATGGCGGTCATTCCGATGCTGGATACCGCGCGGCTTAAATCCATCAGCGGCCTTGTCAGCACATAAACCATGGTGTGAATGACCATGCCCTCGGCCAGCACCAGGGACATCACCTTGGCAAGGCCGATTACAAAGCCTACAAATACCAGCCCCTGCAGGCCCTTAACAAACTCGTCGCCCACCTTGTCAAAGGAGAAGCCGCCGATAAAGCCGCAGACAATCGCTACAAACAGCGCCAGGGCCGTCATCAAGTGCTGGAGATAATTTCCGTCTCCGCCCAGCAGCGGGTAAGCAACCAGGATTCCGTACTGGCCCAGGAACAGGATCAGGATGGCTATGGTTCTGCCGGAAAGCTTGGTACCCTGGCTCAGCTTCGCCTCCTCCTCGGCCGTCACCTTCATGTTAGCAGGGTTCCAGCCCTCGCTCCACATCAGGGACTTGGTGGGATCCTTGCGGATCTTTTTCACATAGCGCAGCAGCAGGAACAGTCCCAAAAGCATAAAGAAGTTCATGCTGATAAACATGGTGAAGAAGGCGCCGTACACCGGCACGCCCATCATCAGCTGGGTGATAAACTGCTTGGTAGGACCGGTTCCGAATCCCAAAAGCGTAGCGTAACTGGAAACGCCGATGGCGCAGATGGGATCTAATTTCAGTTTCTTGGTGAAAATCACGCCGATGGGCACCACCGCGATCAGGGCGTCCGTGCCGCCGAAGCCGCCCAGGTAAACCATCAGCACAAACATAATTGTGATCAGAATATTTTCGCTCTTGTCCTTCAGCTTATAGATCGCCCAGTTTAACAGCTCGTCGATGGCTCCCGTAGCCATCACCACCGCCGTCATTGCGCCGGAGGTGAGAACCGTCCAGATCACCAGGCCGGAATCTCCCAGGCCCTGAAGAATCAACATGAACATCCGCCACGGAGCTACCGGATTCTGGTGCCCCAGGTACGAAAACTGGTCGCCCAGAATCTTGCCGTTCTCGTCCACGGCGAATTCGCCCGCCGGAATTATGTACGTCAACAGGCATGCAAACAGCAGCAGTCCCATCATAATCCAAAACAGATGGGGCATCTTAAAACCTTTCTTAGCCTTTTCCCCTGTGCTCATATCATTTCCCCCTATTCTGCGTTCAGGAAGTCAATGGCAAATCTCACCATAAACTCTGAACCCTTCCGAAACGCCTTCTCATCCAGATCAAACTTGCAGTGGTGCTGGGGATAAACCGTGTCCCCCGCCTTTTCAGCCCCAAGTACCCCGTAAAAGCCCTTATACTTCTCCAGGATATAGCCAAAATTATCGCCCGCGCAGATGGGATCCGTCTGCCGCGCCAGCTCCAGCCCTTCCACGTCCTTCACCAGACCCTTAGCCCGGTTGATCAGCTCGGCGTTGTTGCTCACCGGCGGAACGCCTCCGTTGATGGTCAGCTCGTAATCCACCCCGTACATGGCGCTGACGCCCTTCGCAATCTGGTGCATCTTCTCCAGAATTATCTTATCCCCGCCGGGTTTATACCAGCGGTAGCCGCCGTAAATCTTCGCCTCCGAGGGGAACACGTTGCCGATGGTACCGGCCTCGATACGCCCTACGTTGACCACGGAGTGATCCAGCACGTCGTAGAAATTGCTGGGAATGGAAGCGAACTTCAGAACCATCTCGCAGGCCGCCTTGATGGGATCCTTCACCAGGTCCGGCCTACCGCCGTGGCCGCCCTGGCCCTTTACCGTCAGATCGTATCCCACGCCGCCCGCAAATACGGAATTGGGGATCAGCAGAATTTCGCCCTCCGGGAGGGTACTCCAGATGTGAAGCCCGATCACGCTGTCAACGCCCCCGATGGAGTCGAAATAATCCAACACTTCCTTGTAGCCGAAGCCCGTCTCCTCTGCTACCTGGAACACGCAGATCACGGTGCCGGCCAGCTCCTCCTTAACCTCATTTAAGACTTTAGCCGCGCCCAGCATCATCGCAATATGGGCGTCATGTCCGCAGGCGTGCATCACGCCCTCGTTCTCTGAGGCAAAATCCAGCCCGGTCTCCTCCTTCACAGGAAGAGCGTCGATGTCAGCCCGCAGCGCGATGGTTTTTCCATCCTTTCCGCCCTTGATCGTGGCGGCCACCCCGCAGTTGGGAGCCAGTACCTGATAGGGGATTCCCATGCCTTCAAGCTCTTCCTGAATCTTCTGGGATGTGTTCTTCTCCTTCAGAGAGAGTTCCGGGTGCCTGTGAAACCACCTCCTCATCTCGATCATGTAGGCTTCACAGCCATCGTACAATTTTTTCACGTCCATGCTCTGTACCTCCTGTAAAGTAATCTGCTTAATTAATTACTTGCTTAATGTTTAAGCTACTTAACTGATGTAAACAGAATAGCACTACTTCGTCATTATGTCAATATATCTTTATAATTTTCTCATTATTTTAACAATATTAACGATCGTCAAAAAATAGTCTAAGTTTATCCTTGTGTTTTTTACTTTTCAGCCGGCCTATGGATGGTTCCGGCGGACGCCAAACACGTATATGATCTTGGAGACATGAAGCCCGCCCGGCGGCCTGCGGCAGTTGCGCCAAAGTAACCGCCTCCGGGACATTTGGCTCATCCGCCGTCAAGTCCGTCAATTCAATAAAACAGGCCGTCCTGCTGATCTCCAGCAAAACGGCCCCGGCCTTTGAATTGTATCAAATCACTTGCTGCTGTTCACCTGCAGCCTCTTGCTCTCCTCCACATCCAGCTTAAAGGACTCGTTCAGCTTTTTCTGAATGCGGATATAAGTCTCCATCTCCGCCTCCGAGAACTCGTCCAGCATCCTGGCGGACCGTCTGTAGCAAGCCTCCTCGAACTTCAGGTGATAATTGTATATTTTCTGTCCCTCCTCCGTGAGGAACAGGTTATACTCCCGGTTGTTGTCCCTGTTTCTCGTCTGAGACAGCCAGCCCTTGTCCTTCATCCGCCGCATAAGCTGCGAACAGGCGCTGCGGGTCTTGTCAAAATAAACGGCCAGCTCCGTTATGGTGATTCCCGGTTCCTGTCCGATCTTATGGATAAACTGAGACTCCGCCTGGTACAGCACCACTCCGTTATAATCGTGCAGCAGGGAATTGTAATCATTCACATACTTGCACCCCACGTCAAACGAATCGACCAGCTCACAAAACAAAGAAAATCTCTCTTCATCCGTCATTTCTATTGCCCACCTTTAAATCTATCACTCAGATTAGATTACATGATCTGCCGGCGTTTGTCAAGAACACTCCTCCACCGCTTTATCCAAAAACACCTCCCCATCCAGATGTTCCAGCTCGTGACAGAAGCACTTTGCCATCTCCCCCTCCCCGGTGAGCAAAAGTTCCTGTCCATTTTCGTCCAACGCCTGCACGGTGACGCTTTGAGGGCGGATGGTTTTCGCGATGCGCCCTGGAAAGCTCAGGCACCCTTCTATACATGTCTGAACCCCGTCCCGCCCCACAATCACGGGGTTCACCAGCTTCAGCACTTGTCCGCAGTAGTCGATCACCACCAGCCGTTTCAGTATGCCCACCTGATTGGCGGCCAGGGCCGCGGCTCCGTCCGTGGCGTGCAGCGTATCCATCATATCATCCAAAAGCCGGCGGATATGGTCGTCCACCTTCGCCACCGTCTTACAGCGCTTTCTTAATGCCTCGTCCCCATCAATCCGTATGATTCTAACCGCCATGGTTTTCCCTCCTGCTGCACTCAGACCTGGATTTGCGCACACTCTCCCCGAACAGGAACACCTCCTCTATCGAGCACCCGAAAGCCCTGGAAATGTCGTACGCCAGCCAGATGGACGGTTCAAATTTCTCCGTCTCAATGGCATTGATCGCCTGCCTGGACGTTCCCACCAGTTCTCCCAGCTGCTCCTGGGTCATTCCCCTGCGCTCCCGCAGCTCTCTGATCCGATTCTTCATAATTCTCCCGTTCCTCTGCAAATGTAAGGTTAACTTTACAATCAGTATAAATCACCTGAGGAGTAAAGTCAACCTTACATTTCACTTTAATCTATTGGCTTGCGTTTAAAAGCGCAGCATTCCTTGCATAGGAGAAATTGTAGGTACGGATTCCCGCGCCGCGGCCGCGGGTGCGCTCGTATTTCACCAAATATATACTCAACAGCTCGCGTTTTCCCTCCGAATCCGTCATGAACTCCGCCACCGCGGGGGCCGCGTCCGCGGAAAGCCTGCTGAGGTACCACACGCTGTCCCGGACGGCAAAATCGTCCCGAACCATGTCCACGGACACCGCAGCCCCGCCCACAGCCATCAGGTTATACCGGGCGATCTGGTAGTCCGGCTTCATCCAGGCCAGGGCCAGGTAGAACACGGAAATCACCGCCAGACAGTGCCAGAACAGCGGAAAGCGGTTCTTAAAGATCAGCGCCACAACCCCGATCATCAGCACAGCCAGCATAGCCAGGAACCAGAGCACCAGCACGCGCTGGTAGGTCAGATGGTACTGCTGCACGTAGAGGATCATGCGGTAAAAGGCCGAGGCGATCATCACATAGGTGCACAGGCTGATCACCAGCAGGACTATGTTCAAAACTGCGCTCCTGCGGAAATATTTCAGGCACAGCAGCACCATCACCAGATTTAAAACCGCCACAAACAACAGCTGGAAAAATCCCTGTCTGGCGTACTCAGCGTAAGTCAGCCCCGCTGGAAGCTGCCCCTTCCCCATAAAAAGGTACACCACCTGGATGGCGCAGAACAGAAGGTACACCAGCCCGATCAGCGCCATAAAGCTGATGGCGATCACCGGCTCCGCGGTCCTGCGGTCCTTCACCTCCTCCGCGATCTCCCCCGCCCAGGCGGAACAGATCAGACAGTACATAGCCACGACGCCGAATATCACCTGGAACACAATGGGAATCACGGTAAAGGGATTTAAAAATTCCGTGATCACCCAGTCCAGCATGGACTCGAACACCCTGTCCGCGCTGGCCAGCAGCACGGACAGCAGCACGGCGGCGGGCACTGCCACACACATTCCTGCCAGGACCCACACCGCGGTTTTATACCTGCGGTTGTGAATCGATTTGAAGAAACGGATTCCATGGCTGAAGGGGCAGCCCACAAACCACAGGGCCCGGCAGAGAAAGATCACGATGGCGATCATATACTTCCCGATATTCCACTGGCCGTCCCGGTAGCGTTGGTGCAGCACAAACACGCAGAACAGCAGAAACAGCGCCAGCTTATTCAGGCAATGGATCGTGGTGTCCGCGGTCATGCAGGTGGAAATTCCGATCAAAAGGGATACCGATGCGATAAACCAGGAGCCGCTCCTCATTTTGATTCCCTTTCTGGAAAGAATCAGCCAGCTAAACCCGTACACCATCATCACAAACATGGGAAACGTGATGCCGCTGGGATTTTTGTACAGGAAAAATGTCCCCGCTGCTCCGAACGCCAGGCAGAGCCCGCCGATAAAACCAAAGTCCCCGGCCACCGCCTCCAGCCTGTTCTTCTGCCGCTCCTCCCGCAGCAGCTCCTGCTGGGTCGCCTGCCACTCGCCGCTCTGCACATACTGAACCGGAATATTCTGCGGATCATCCATCATGCTTTGTCCGCCTCCCGCTTCCATGGCCGGATTCTGAGGAATGGTCTGCTCAGGCGCGCCCACTCCGTTAAAATTCTCGCTCATTTTGGCTGCTCTCCTTTCTCGTCGTCCCTGACGTAGCACAGGATATCCCCCGGCTGGCAGTCCAGGGCTTCGCAGATGGCCTCCAGCGTGGAAAACCGCACCGCCTTCGCCTTATTATTCTTTAAAATGGACAGGTTCGCCATGGTGATGTCCACTTCCTGTGAAAGCTCGGTAAGGCCCTTCTTCCGCTTTGCCATCATCACATCAAGATTTACAATAATTCCCATTTTTACCCGTCCTCTCTATATGGTCAGATCATTCTCTTCCTTATACTGCACCGCCTTCTCGAACACCTGGCAGAGCACAAAGCAAAACAGCCCCGCAATGGAAAACACAATGATAATCACCACAGTGGCGGGCGTTGGCGCCAGGGGAAGCCGAACCACCGAGAGAAGCGCGATCAGAAAGCTGCACTTTCCCATCCTCTTTAAGGACACCGCGTTCTCCCACACAAACGCCTGGTCCTTCAACACCGTGGCGAACATTTTGCGCAGCTGGGCCACCAGAACCAGCGCCAGCACGCCGGATACCATATAGAGCGCGCACTGGATCAGATAATACTTGCGAAACGCCTCAATATATCCGCCAATCACATAAAAAATAACAGGTATCCCCAGCGTAATGCCAATCCCCGCCACAAACATCACATCCAGCAGCCATTTGGTAAACCGAACCAACCGCGTATTCATAATCCACTCCGCCTTTCCACTCTGTAATCTGCCGCATTCTTCCAGCGGCCCCTGTATTTGGAATATATCACAGCCCTTATCATTTTTCAATATCTATTTATCGAAAATCAATAAATTAATGTTGTTATATGATAAATCTTAATAAAATATTCAAAAATGCCGGTAAATAGCAGCCCGAGAGTCCCGTTTGCAATCCAGGATTCCCGCTTTGTAAATGAAAATCCTGTTTTGTAAGTGAGTTTCCCGTTTTGTAAACGAA
>JAGZSY010000075.1 GCA_018380885.1 Enterocloster asparagiformis | reverse complement strand
CGCGGTGATCACAGACCCGCCCTACGCATCCGGCGGGCGCACCCAGGCGGAAAAGAACAAGTCCACGGCCAAGAAATACTCCAACATGGGCGACCATGCCCCGCCGCCCTTTGACGGCGACGCCAAGGATCAGCGGTCCTGGACGCGCTGGGCGGCGGAGTGGCTGTACGACGCCAGAAAAATCTGTAAGCCCGGCGCCCCGGTGTGTATGTTCATCGACTGGCGGCAGCTCCCCGCAGCTACGGACGCCCTCCAGTGGGCTGGTTGGATCTGGCGTGGCACCGCCGTCTGGGACAAGGGCAACAGCCGGCCCCAGAAAGGACGCTTCCGCCAGCAGGCGGAGTACATCGTCTGGGGATCCAACGGGGACATGCCCATTAGCCGTCCCGTGCCCTGCCTGCCCGGTGTATTCAAATACGGGAACCCGCAGGATCGCATCCACCTGACAGAAAAGCCCCTGCAGCTTATGCGGGACATCGTGAAGATCACCGAGCCGGGATCACCGAGCCGGGCGGACGGATCCTGGACCCCTTTGCCGGCAGCGGCACCACGGTGCTGGCCGCTGTGCTGGAGGGCTACTCCGCCACCGGCATCGAGGTGACAGACGCCTATGCCGCACTGGCCAGAGGCCGGATCCGTCAGGCGCTGGAACAGGGGCTGGAGGACGTCCAATGACACGCCCTTGCTTTCCCGTTTCAGATGATAAGGGCGTCCAATGATACACCCTTTTTTGAAGGGAGGTCTGCACCATAGCAAAAGAACAGTATGCACGATTTTTCAGAAAGCCGGTTTCTGTGTCTGCTCTGCAAGATACCACCCCAATCATCAAGGCCGCCCCCTTTACAGTGGTGCGGGAGATCATCCTGTCGGAATCCAAATACCGCCGCTTTCAAGCGGATCTGCTGGCCGAGACCCCTTTCATCGCCGCCAGGACCCACCTTACCGGGTACAGTGAGAAGTCCGGCCGCTTCCGCTGCCTGCTGGTCTCTACCCGCAAGCGGCAGGACGGCATCCTCGTTGACAGCGAAGGTTACGCCTACGCCCGCTATGCGGCGTATGTGCGGGACAAGCGCGAACTGGATCTGGCCGGCGTCCCGCGGGATAACCTGAACCTCAAGGCCCGTGAGCGGTGAGCATTTTTCTTTTCCGCAGGAGAGGGAATTGAAATCCACCTACCGCTTGAAAATGGCCGCGCCCTGCGCGGCGATGGCGCAAGCATAGCATTTGTATGACAAATGCGCTTGCAGGGGGAATCCCCCTGGCCCCAATGCCGCCTGCAGGCAGAAAAAGGAGGTGACGTGTGCAGGAAAAAAGCAAATTTCTCTCTGTGCGGCTGACCGCAGAGGAACGGGAACACCTGGACCGACTGGCCAGAGAGTCTGGCCTGTCTCTAAGTAACGTCATCCGCTCCTGCATCAACCGCACGGAGATCCGCCAGCGCCAGCCGGCGGAGATCAACGACTTATATCGGGAGATCAACCGAATCGGCGTAAATATCAATCAAATCGCCCGGAGCGTCAACGCCGGCATCGCCACCCGACAAGACGCAAAAGAGGCGCTGTTCCTGCTGCGGCAGGTGTACCTGCTCATGGAAAAGGTCGCGGATCTGTAATGGCGGTTACGAAGATCCTCGCCCGCAAGGGACGGCTGGACGTGGGGGTCCGGTATGTCCTCAATGGGGATAAAACAGAGGAACAGATCCTGACCGCCAGCCAGGGCTGCTCCACGGAGCACGCCGTCAGCCGTATGATGAAAACCAAGCGGCACTATCGTCAGACGGACGGCGTCCAGTATTATCACATCATCCAATCCTTCAAGCCCGGCGAGGCCACCCCAGAACTGGCGCTGGAGATCGCAAAGGAGTTCGCCGCAGAGCATCTGTCCGGCTACCAGGCGGTCATCGGCGTTCATGTGGACAAGGAGCATATCCACGCGCACACCATTTTCAACTCCGTAAATGCGGATACCGGCGAGAAATACCACAGCAATGCCCGCAGTTACTACAGCCAGATCCGTGCCATCTCAGACCGGCTGTGCCGGGAGCACGGCTTGTCCATCATCATGGAGGGCAAGGGAGAAAAGGCGGTCAGTTACATCGAGTGGCTGCGGCAAAGCAAGGGCCAGCCCACCTTCCGCGCCATGCTGGAGGCGGATCTCCGGGAGGCCATAGAGGACGCCAACGATATCGGCCACTTCTTCCTCATTATGGAGCATAAGGGATATGAGATCAAGCATGGGAATCGCCTCAGCTTCCGCCTCAAAGGACAGGAGCGGCTCATGATACCAGGCCGGAAGAATCCGCTTTTCACCGAGGATGGGATCCGCGCCGCCATCGAGGGGAACCTGGATGAGATCGCCGCCGGTGCTCGCCCATCCATCGTCTATCGGCCCCGGTATGAGCCGTACCGCAGGCGCCACCCGCAGAAGTACACCGGATTCATGGCCCTGTATGTCCACTACCTCTATCTGCTGGGCAAGGCCGGGCAGCGGCAGTACCCGCCGAAGATGACGCCCCATCTCAGGAGGGAGATCATGAAGTTTGAGAGCTACAAGGAGCAGTTCGCCTTCCTGCGGGCGCATGGCGTCTCCACGGCAGAGGGCCTGCAGGCCGTCCATACCCGCACAGAGGAAACGCTGGCCAGCCTGATGAAACAGCGCACCATCCTCAATGTGCGGAAGAAGAAACGGCGGGCGCTCTACGACGCCCTCTCCGACGCAGAGGCCCTCGCCCCGGCGAAGGACTGCTATGAGTCCGGCATGCCCGGCATGGAGGAACCCTTTACCCGCTACATGGACGCCGTCTCCACGCTGGAGCGGTGCGGGATCCCCAGGGAGCAGTTGCTGGCGGAAAAGGCTGAACTATACCGACAGTTGGCGGACGTCAACCGGGAGATCCGGCAGGCACGGAAAGAAATTTCCATGTGTGACACTATTGAACGAAACCGGCCCCAGATGGAACATGATATTCAGGTGGCCGAGGCCACGGCAAAGGAGGTGGAACGAGATGAATATCGGAGGCGGTGAGGCCGCGGACCAACTGGTCCGCATGCTGCTCTCCGGCGGAGAGGTGGCCGTCCGGCTGGGCGGTTCAGCAGCCAAGAACCTGCTGGCCATGTCGCTGGCGCTGGCGAAAAACCACAAGAAGATCAGCGGCAAGGTCCGCATGGGCAAAATGCTGCAGCAGACGCGGGATCTGCGGGTGTTTCCCATGACGCAGGAGGAATACCGGGAGTTCAGGCTCAAGGCGCGGGAACCGAAATTGCTCTATGCGGCCATCCAAAACTCCCGGGACTCCAATGGCCCGAACAGCATGGTAGATGTTGTCATGCCGGCCACAGAGGTGGAACGGGCCAATTTGGTGTTCCAGAAGATGATGTACCAGCAACCGGAGTTCCCCCGAAAGGAGCAGCCGGATCGGGAGCGGCAGCCGGAGATGGAACCAGGAACGCCAAAAAAAGATTCCCGGTCGGGACGCGCCTCACGCGATACCGGCACCAGCTCTCCTACGCGCGCCGGGAGCGCGGCGAGGACGACGAGTGAGGAGCGGCCCTCTGTTGAGGGCCGCCTGCAGGGCTATCGCGCTCGGTTGGAGGAACAGCGTCAGCGTGCCCCGGCCAGGCAGAAAACCAAGACGCGGACCAAGGCCAGATGATCGGGTGCTGTTCGGGGAAAGTGCTGGATATTCCGGGCCGGTTCGGGTATGGTTGAGTTGCAAAAAAGTGGAAGGAGGCCAAATCACATGAAAGCCGTTTACTACTACAGAGGACACACCGGCAGCGCAGGATTCCTGCTCCTGGAGGATATGGCACTGCTGAAAAGGCTGTTCGCGCACGGGAGCCTGCCGCCCAAGGCACAGTTGCGGGGAAAACGCTGCTGGCTGTATCTTCGGGTGGATACCGGCAACCCGATGGCAGACGAGATCGGCATCAGTGGGCAGGACACTTACCTGCGCCAATTCGCGGAAGAAAACGGCATGCAGATCGCCGGCGTATACAAGGATTATATGAGCGGGCGGGATCTCCGGAGGCCCGGCCTTCAGTTCCTGGAGCAGCAGGCTGCGGAAAAGAAAATGGATTATATCCTTTCCTGTAAACGGGATCGGATCTACCGGGGCCATGACCTGCGGGGCCTCCTGCGGTATGAGGACCGAATGCATACCCTCGGCGTGGACATCCTGTATCCCTTCGAACAGGACTGATCAAACGGGCATACATCCCATCAGCCTACGGGGCGCACTACTGCGGTGCGCCCCCTGTTTTTACATTTGGAGGTGAATGCCGCTGAATCAACCGGGCAGATCGGGAGGGCTTCTCCCGTATCTGTTTCTCTACATCCCCGTGGTCTGGGCCGCGCTCCTGATCGCCCAGTCCCTCGGGGACGGCCTGCCGGAACTGCTGACGAACCTGACCGCAGCCCTGCAGACCCCTTTGAAGATCCGCTGGACGGAACACAGCCTGATGAGCATTCTCGCCTGCACCGGCCTCTATGTCATGGGGATCTGCCTCTACCGCACCACCCAGGGCCGTACCCGCGACGGCGAGGAACACGGCTCCGCCCAGTGGGCGTCCCCCAAACAGGTCAACGCCATGTTCTGTCAAAAGCAGAATAAGCCCCTGACAAAGCATGTCCGCCTGGGGCTGGATACCCACAAGCACCGCCGGTCCCTCAACGTACTGGTCATCGGCGGCAGCGGCGCGGCCAAGACCCGCAGCTATGTGCTGCCCAACATTCTGGAGGCCAATACAAACTATGTAATCACCGACCCCAAAATGGAGGTGCTCACCGCCACCGGCGGCTACCTTAAAAGCCAGGGCTATGATGTGCGGGTGCTGAACCTCGTTAACCTGGAGCAGTCGGACGGATACAACCCCTTCCGCTATATCCGGGATGAGAAGGACGCCCTGCGGCTGGTCAACAACCTCATCCAGGCCACCACGCCCAAGAACAGCCATGAGTCGGACCCGTTCTGGACCAAGGCCGAAACGGCGCTGCTGCAGGCCATCATCCTCATGCTGTTTCAGGAGGCGCCGGAGTCCGAGCAGAACTTTTCCATGGTCATG
>JAGZSY010000031.1 GCA_018380885.1 Enterocloster asparagiformis | reverse complement strand
CCGATTGCTCCATCATTATAACAGCTTAAGCAACAAGATGGATAATTCCTTACTGGCTGTAAGGGATATTAACCATAAATACATTGTAGTAGGAGGAACGGAATATGTACTGTGTGACGAAGTACGACTCCCCGGTGGGTCAGCTCACCATAGCGGGCGATGAGAGGGGCCTGGCAGGCCTGTGGCTGGAAGGCCAAAAATATTTTGGCGGCACCGTGCAGGGGGAACTGCGGCCCAGGGACGATCTGGCGGTATTTTCCCAGGCCAGGGACTGGCTGGACCGGTATTTTTCCGGGAAAAAGCCGGTTCCCGGGGAACTGCCCCTGACGCCCATCGGCGGCGAATTCCGGCAGACGGTGTGGAAGCTGCTCTGCGAAATCCCTTACGGGCAGCTTGTGACCTATGGGCAAATCGCCGGGGAAGCGGCGAAACGTCTCCGCAGGGAGAGCATGTCCGCCCAGGCGGTCGGCGGCGCTGTGGGCCACAATCCCATTTCCATCATCATCCCCTGCCACCGCGTGGTTGGAGCCGGCGGCAGCCTGACCGGATACGCGGGGGGCATCGACAAAAAAATCTGGCTGCTGACCCACGAGGGCGTATCCATGGACGGTCTGACGGTTCCGGCCAGGGGGACGGCGCTGTAGCGGAAAATTTCCGGTATTTTTATAAATTATCCAGAAAGCCTACACAGAATGGACACAACTTTTCGCTATGCTGGATACCAGTGCGGAACGAGCGAAATGAAGCTGCGGGGAAATGGATATGACCAACGAACAGTATTACGATCTGATACGGCCTTATGAGGATGCCAGAAGGCTTTTGGAAACGCGCCTGGAGATTTTGAACCACAGCCTGTACGGCAGCAGAGCCGTGTGCGGACCCATTCACAATATGCAGAGCCGGATTAAATCCAAGAAGAGCATCGAGGATAAGCTGAGGCGTCTGGGACTGACCGACGGCGTGTCCAACGCCCGGGATTACCTTCAGGACATCGCGGGTATCCGGGTGATCTGCTATTTTGTTGACGATATCTACAACATGGCGGCGGGGTTGACGCGCCAGACGGACCTGGTGCTGGTGAAGGAGCGGGACTACATCGCCGCGCCCAAGCCCAACGGTTACCGCAGTTACCACATTGTGCTGGGGGCGCCGGTGTACTGCCTGGACGCCATGGAATATTTTCCGGTGGAGGTCCAGTTTCGGACCATGTCCATGGATTTCTGGGCCAGCATGGAGCACCGGATCTGCTACAAGAAGAACCCGGAGAACAGGGAGCGGATGGAACAGGAGTTTTTGACCTACGCGGCTGTGTTAAAGGAGATCGAGGAGAAGTTCGAGGAATACCGGGAGCGCCGGGAGAATGGGGATCACCGGGAGGAAGCGGACTAAAAAAGGAAGCGTGGAGGCTTCCTTTTTTTGTGTCCGCCGGGCGGAGGGTCAGGCCCAGCAGAGGCCTGAGGCGCGCGCCCTCTTGGCCTGGTACAGGGCGCGGTCGGAGGCGGCGCGCAGGGTCTCAAAGGGCATGGAGCCGTCCGCTGTCTCGGCGATGCCCACGGAGAACCGGCCGTACTCCGGGTTGGCCAGCAGCTTGGCCGCGCTGTCCCTGTACCCGGCCGCCAGGCGGTTTAAACGGGCCTCCACCTGGTCCCGTGACAGGTCGGCGGGCTCCAGCACGGAGAATTCGTCCCCTCCGATGCGCCCGATCACCGCGTCCGCGGGGAAATGGGTCTTGAGGGCGTCGGCAAAGGAGGTGAGCACGCGGTCTCCCGTGATATGGCCGAAGGTGTCGTTGATGGTTTTAAAATAATCCAGGTCAAAGGAGTAGAGGTAAGCCCGGGGACATAACGCCAGCAGCTTGACGGCGTAGTGCTTGAAGGCTTCGCTGTTGTACAGCCCGGTCATGCCGTCCAGCTCGGATTTGCGCTGGTAGATTTCCGCCAGCTCCAGCGCTTCCCTGGCTTTCTGGGACAGGGTTTTGGGGTACAGCTCCCCGGGCTGCTGCTCCTGGTAGGGCATAGAGTGGTGGATGTGGCAGATTTCCCAGATGGTTCCGTTCCAACGGTAGAGCATGCTGAAGCGGGTGTCCATGTCGATCAGCGCGCCCAGCCGCCCGTCGGACCGCTCCCTGGCCCAGAGACCGCCGTAGACCAGGCGCACGCCCTCCGCCACCTTCAGGCATTCGTACCACTCGTCGATGACCTCCAGGCATATCTGCGCGGCATCCTCCATGCTGGTTTTCAGGTATTCCATCACGTGGTCCGGTTTGACGAACAGTTCGCTTTTTCCGGTGCCGATGATGACCAGATCCTTGGCGCAGAGGCTGGTAATTTCGCGCAAATGTTCCTCGGAAGGGGTGATCAGGTAGTAATTCCATATACGTTTTGTCGTCTCACAAAGAAGCTGCTCCGTTGTCATGTTCGGTCCTCCGGTTTTTGCCCGGCCTTAAGCCGCCCTGCGGGCGAAATTGCCGGATATTAGAATCTAAACATGATTATAGCATACAAAACCGTGTATGAGTATCAGTTTTTGAGCAGCCGGCTTCCCGGCGGACCGCTGCATTTAATGAAGAAACGCGGACCGGCAGCAGAGGAAAATTGCTGCCGGACCGCGTCTGCCGGGCGTTATTGAGGGGACAGGACCTCGTCCAGCTCCAGGGTGCGGCGGCCGTCCTCAAAGATGAAGCAGGGGATGCCGATGCCGCCGTTTTTGCGGACCGCCTCGTACAGCGGGTCGGATTCACGCACGGCCAGGTAGGCCTTTAAGTCCGGCAGTGAGGCGGACAGGTTCTTGAAATCAATGGAGATTCCGGCTTCGCGCAGCTTGCAGAGCGCGTACAGGGTGTCGGGGCAGAGATGGCTTCCGATTACGGTGATATTCATGGATGTTCCTCCTTGTGGGCGTTTGTATGTGGTTTCTGCACTCAGTATAGCAGGGCTTTACATTTCTGTAAAATTGAAATATATTATAAATGGATTCAAAAATTTCGATACCACAGGAGGGCAAAGATGGAGCTGCGCAATCTGAACACATTTGTCAGGGCTGCCGACACAGGCAGCTTTTCACGGGCAGCATCTCAACTGGGCTACACCCAGTCCACGGTGACGGCGCAGATTCAGGGGCTGGAGGAGGAGCTGGGGGTGAAGCTGTTTGACCGGCTGCCCAAGGGCATCGCGCTGACCGCAGCTGGCGAGGTGCTGTTGGAGCACGCCCGGGGCCTGCTGCTGGGGGTGGAGAACGCCCGCCTGGCTGTCGACAGCCGCCGGGAGCCGTCGGGAAAGCTGCGGATCGGCGCATTTTCCTCGCTCTGCACGGCGTTTCTGCCGGAGCTGCTGGGGCGGTACCATCAGCTGTACCCCAAGGTGGATCTGGTGGTCCGCAGCGGCGGCATCGGGGCGCTGCAGGACATGCTGGGTTCCGGACAGCTGGATTTCGCCTGGGTGATCGCAGACCAGGAGGAGAAAAGCGCCTGGCGGGCCTCATGCGGTATGTCCCACCCCATCTGGGCGGTGGCCGCGCCCGGCAGGTTCTGTTTTGGGAAAATGCCGTCGGCCGCGGAGCTGGCGGATATCACCTTCCTGATGACGGAGCCGGGCTGTCCCTACCGCCGTCAGTTTGAACTGTTTTGCAGGGAACAGGGGATCGTGCCCCATGTGCTCATGGAGGCGGACAGCATCGAGGGCATACGCAGCTTTGCCCAGTCCGGGCTGGGCATAGGAATCCTGCCGGATTTCGCCGTCAGGCCCATGGTGGAGGACGGGCGGCTGGAGCGGGTGATGATCGAGGGCTTCACGCCGGCTGTGGAGAGCGCGCTGCTGTGCCATCCGCTCAAATGGATGACGCCGGCCATGGAGGCGTTTTTGCAGTTGGCCGGGGCGCGGGAGGGGGAAAAGCTGCGGCAGCCCGGGCAGCCGTCCCAACGCTCCCAGAATATGGGCAAAAATGCATAAAAATATGGGCTGGGATACGGGGCAATTTTGACAAAAAATCTAAAATTTTGGAAATATCATTAGAAATAAGACGAAAATTCTGGTAGAATATAAGTATCAGGAATATGTTCCAGGGATATCTGGCCCGCGCCGGCTGGCGGCGGGCCTGCTGCATCGGCGGAGCGGTAGGCGGTGGACAATCGGCCCGCTTTGTTTTTTTCTGTTGTTTTTTCAAGAAATGGAGGTTGAATGGATGGCGTCACTGGTGAACGAAGAAGTGAAACATTTGAAATTCGGCAAGGGCAGTATAGTGGAGGAGCCGGCGGAGCATATTAAAGTACGGTTTCAGAGCGGAGGCGTGGTCAAGACGTTCCTGTTCCCGGACGCGTTCGACGGATTTTTAGCCTTTGAGAAGGGGGAATTGCAGGAAAAATACCGGGAGCTGGCGATGTGTGAGCGCAGGCGCAAGGAGGATGGGCGCAGGGAGGAAATCCTCAGGCTGGAGGAGGAGCGCAAGGTGGCTCAGATGGAGCTGCTGAGGCACCGCAGGACCACGGGCAAAACCTCGAAAGCCTCCGCAAAGACCACAAAATAGAATCGTGTACGCCGGTCGCGCGCCGGGCCTTTGGCCCGTCCCCTCGCGGCATGACGGGTACAGCGGATATGGCAGGTGTTAAATGATAAAGAGTGCATTTCTCGCCTCGGACAACCAGACCTTATATCGCAGACAGATGAGCCTTCTGATTCAGACCGGATACAAGTACAACTGCCGGGTGACGGTGGATCTGGCCGGGCGACGGTTCAACGCCAAAAGCATGATGCACATCGGTGACATCAAGGCGGGTGACCGGTTCGAGCTGATATTTGACGGGGAGGACGAGACAAAGGCCCTGGAGGAGTATTCCCGGATTTTGAAAACAGGTGTTGTCCCCGATATAAGGCCAGAGGACGAGGACGGACGGGAGGAAATACGGGACGGCATCGCGCTAAAATGCGCGAGATAAATACAGGAAACAAGGAGGCGGTCTGCAAGCGCAGGCCGCCTCTTTACAATCCCCCGGGTATGGGGTAGCCGCCGATGAAACAGTTTGCCGCGGGGCGGGATTTATGGTAGAATAGGAGGAAAACGAAACGTTGTTCCTGACTGGGAGGTATCGGAGATATGGATCATGAGCTGAAGATCAAAATGTATTCATTTACGGTGGACTGCAAGGAGCCTTACGAGCTGGCAAAGTTCTACGCGGCTCTGCTTGGGTGGGATATCGTATTTCATAATGAGGAGTGGGCGATTCTGGGCGCTCCGGGGACGGAGCAGGGGGCGTATCCGGGCATAACGTTCCAGTGCAATCCCCAGTACCAGCCTCCGGTGTGGCCGGAAGAGCCTGAGGCGCAGCAGCAGATGGCCCATTTGGATTTTGCGGTGAATGACCTGGAAAAAGCGGTCCAATACGCGGTTCAATGCGGAGCCACAGTTGCGGATCAGCAGTTCTCCGAGGGCTGGAGGGTTATGTTTGACCCGGCCGGGCATCCGTTCTGCCTGTGCGCGATGAGAGAAGTGATCGAAAGCCCTCATTTTGCGCTGCTGTAGGAATCGCGGCGCGGTATTTGAAGGTATGCCAGGCACTTGGAGGGTTCAAGTGCCTTTTCACATTCAAGATATTGGAATTTTATGGAAAGTATAAGGAGCGTTCAACACATGAAATCATTGGTAATAGCGGAAAAGCCCTCCGTGGCCCGGGATATCGCCCGGGTGCTGAAGTGCGGCAGGCAGATAAACGGCGCCATTGAGGGCGGCGCCTACATTGTAACCTGGGGCCTGGGCCATCTGGTGGAGCTGGCGGACCCGGAGGCGTACGACAGCAGGTATAAAGAGTGGAAGCTGGAGGACCTGCCTATGCTGCCGGAGCCCTTCAAACTGGAGGTGATCCGCCAGACCACAAAGCAGTACCAGGCCGTGAAGGCCCAGCTCAACCGTGGGGACGTGGGGGAGGTTATCATCGCCACGGACGCCGGGCGGGAGGGCGAGCTGGTGGCCCGCCTGATCCTGAAAAAGGCCGGCTGTAAAAAGCCGTTGAAGCGGCTGTGGATCTCCTCGGTCACCGACAAGGCCATCCGGGAGGGATTTGCCAATTTAAAGGACGGCAAAGAGTATGAAAATCTCTACGATGCGGCTATGTGCCGGGCGGAGGCGGATTGGCTGGTGGGCATCAACGCCACCCGCGCGCTGACCTGCAAGTACAACGCCCAGCTCTCCTGCGGCCGGGTGCAGACCCCCACCCTGGCAATGATCGCCAAGCGGGAGGAGCAGATCAGAGGATTCATCCCCAAACCCTACTTTGGCATCCAGGCGAAATGCGCCCAGCCGGCGTTTACCCTCACCTGGCAGGACTCCGGGGCCAAAAGCTTTTGCTCCTTTGACCGCTCCCGCATGGAAGCCGTGTTAAAGGCGCTTCAGGGAGAAAAGGGCGTGGTGGCAGAGGTGAAGCGTACGCCGGGGAAGAAGTCCGCGCCCCTGCTCTACGACCTGACAGAGCTGCAGCGGGATGCCAACAAGAAGTTCAACTATTCGGCCAAAGAGACGCTCAATATTATGCAGCGCCTGTACGAGAACCACAAGGTGCTGACCTACCCGCGGACGGATTCGCGCTACCTCAGCGCGGACATCGTGCCCACCTTGAAGGAGCGGCTGAAGGCCTGCGCCGTGGGCCCCTACAAGCTGGCCGCCGGCCGCCTGGCGTCCCGTCCGCTGCCGGAGAAGCTGTTTTTTGTGGACAACAGCAAGGTGTCCGACCACCACGCCATTATTCCCACGGAGCAGTTTGTGCAGATGGACCACATGACCATCGACGAGCGGCGGATTTACGACCTGGTGGTGCGCCGGTTCCTGGCCGTGCTGTACCCGCCCTTTGAGTACGAGCAGACGAACCTGACGGTGAAAGCGGGCGGGGAGCGGTTCGTGGCCCACGGAAAGATCGTCCGCAGCCAGGGCTGGAAGGCCGCCTACGAGGACGGGTACGAGGACGAGGAGGAAGCGGAGGACGGCCGGGAGGTGAAGGGGCAGCAGCTTCCCGATCTGAAGGCGGGGGATGTTCTGGAACGTCTGAGCTTTGTCCTGACCGAGGGCAAGACAAAACCGCCGGCCCATTTCAACGAGGCCACGCTGCTCTCGGCCATGGAGAACCCGGCCGCCTATATGGAGTCCGGGGACAAGGAGCTGGCCAGGACCCTGGGGGAGACCGGAGGCCTTGGCACCGTGGCCACCAGGGCGGACATAATCGAGAAGCTGTTTTCCAGCTTCCTGCTGGAAAAGCGGGGCAAGGACATTCTTCTGACCTCCAAGGCCAGGCAGCTTCTGGAGCTGGTGCCCGAGGATTTGAAGAAGCCGGAGCTGACGGCCCAGTGGGAGATGAAGCTGCAAAAGATTTCCCGCGGGAATCTGAAGCGGGCGGCGTTTATGAAGGACATCCGCAGCTACTCCCAGGAGCTGATCGGCCAGATCAAGTCCGGCGAAGGCCAGTTCCGCCACGACAATCTGACCAACACCAAATGTCCGGTGTGCGGGAAGAAAATGCTGCTGGTGAAGGGAAAGAACAGCGAGATGCTGGTCTGCCAGGACCGGGATTGCGGCCACCGGGAGACCATTTCCCGCACCTCCAACGCCCGCTGCCCGGTGTGCCACAAGAAAATGGAGCTGAGGGGCAAGGGGGACGCCCAGACGTTTGTCTGCAAGTGCGGATACAAGGAAAAGCTGAAGGCGTTCCAGGAGCGCAGGAAGAAGGAGGGGGCCGGCGTCACCAAGCGGGACGTGGCCAAGTACTTAAACCAGCAGAGCAGGGAAGCCCAGGAGCCGCTAAACAACGCCCTGGCCCAGATGCTCTCCGGCATCAAGCTGGATCAGTAGAGGAGTGGGGCGCCGGCGGCCCATTGCATTCAAAAAAAGAGCAGGTTTGACTTACACCTGCTCTGTCTCCGGGTTTAACATTTGGCGGAACTGCCGATCCCATTCCGGATAAGAACGCTTCAGGGACACGGGGCGTCCGTCCGGGGTGAGGAAGCAGTGGGCGCTCTCCGCCTGGGTGCGCAACTCGCCGGAGGAGGCGTCGCGCATCTCGTAGCCGATGGTCATGCGGATGCCGTTGTACTCCTTAATCCAGGCGTGGATGCGCACGGTGTCGCCGAAGCGAACCATGCTTTTGTATTTGCAGCTCACCTCCAGCACAGGGCTGCACACGCCGGCTTCCTCCATGGCCCGGTAGCCGCAGCCCATCTGGTCCATCAGGTCCACCCGGGCCTCCTCCATCCAGCGTATGTAATTGGAGTGGTGCACGCAGCCCATCTGGTCCGTCTCGTAATATTTCGCGTTGTGTTCGTAATCCTTCAGCATAATTTACCCTCCCGAAAATGCCTGATCATGGCAAGTATAGCGCAAAGTTTCCCGCCGCGCAAGAGCGGGATGAACGAAATAAATTGAATGTTAAAAAGAAAAAAATAAAAGTATTGACAGAAAATTTTTATTAAAGTAGTCTTATCTCAAGAGCTGGCGCCATCTCTCAATTCTAAGAATTAAGGAGAGAACAACTTTATGAAGCATTCAATATGGAAGGGCAGCCATTACGAGAGCGGACTGCGGCAGGGGGCCCTGCTTTACGGGCGGCATATCAATCTCATGGAACACCTGGCCGTGGACAGGGCGCGCCTGGACTATGCCCGGGCCTGTGTGCCCGTGTACCAGAGGTATTTTCCGGAAATACTGGACGAGATCAGGGGAATGGCCGATGGGCAGAGGGCAGATTTGGAGCAGATGCAGGCGTTTCTGCTGTCCATGTACAGCTTTGCGGTGGGAAACCGCTGCTCCTGCTTTGCGTACTCGGATGAGGAGACGGTGATTTTGGGGCGCAACAGCGACTTTTTGACAGAGGTGGAGCCGTTCTGCGACAGCCCGCTGTACCGGCTGGAGGGAAGCGCCGCGTTTGTGGGGGTGACTACGGCCTGGACCCAGATGGAGGACGGGGTCAATGAGCACGGCCTGGCGGCGGGGCTGACCTTTATGTATCCCACCAGGATTGCGCCGGGCTTCAACGCCGGGCTTCTGGTGCGGTACATTCTGGAGCGGTGCGGGACCGTGGCGGAGGCTGTGAAGGCCCTGGAACGGCTGCCCGTGGGCTCGGCCCAGGCCATCACGCTGGCGGACCGCGGCGGGGATGCCGCGGTGGTGGAGTGCAATTGCCGGCGCATGGAGGTGATCCGGCCGGAGCGGCCTGGCGCGGTGTTTGCGGCCAATCATTTTGTCACCGGCGCCCTGGCTCCCGATCAGGCGCAGATCCCGGATACGGTCCACTCCCACGAGCGGTATGAGACCATGTCCAGGGCGTTTGCAGGGCAAAAAACGTGGTCGGTCCGGCAGGCCGAGGCGCTTCTGGCGGGGAAAATGGGATTTATGTGCCAGTATGACCGCAGCCTGGGCATGGATACGGTGTGGTCCTCAATTTATGATCTGAAAAACGGAGCGATCCTGCGGGCCGAGGGCAATCCGTCCAGGAGCGCATTTGAGCTGGACCAGCGGCTGAAGCCGGGGCTTTAAGCCCGCCGCTGTTGTGAAAATAAACGGTTTTCTGTATAGGCGTTGACCAAAGGCAATATACTAAACCGAGGTGATGCGATATGCAGAGGCATAAAAAGCTATACGGGCTGTCCATACTGCTGGCGGTGGGCGTCGGCGGATTGTCCGGGTTCCTGAGCCGGAACGGGATGAAGGAGTACGCGTCTTTAAAGCGCCCACCCTTATCCCCGCCCGGCGCGGTGTTCCCCATCGTGTGGACCATTCTCTTCGTCCTCATGGGGATTGGGGCGGCCATGGTCTGGCTGACCCGCAGGACCGAGCGGGTGCGCGCGCTGGCGGCCTACGGGGCGCAGCTGGCCGTCAATTTCTTTTGGAGCATCCTGTTTTTCCGGGAGGGCATGCGGCTTCTGGCCTTTTTCTGGCTGTTGCTGCTGTTGGGCCTGGTGGCGGTGATGATCCGGCTCTTTGAGCGGGTGAGCCGCGCTGCGGCCTGGCTGCAGCTCCCCTATTTTTTCTGGCTGTGCTTTGCGGCGTACCTGAATCTGGGAGTGTGGTGGCTGAACCGGTAGTGGGGGAGGGCCGCGGCGGTTTTGGCGGCTTTTCCTCCGGGGTGCGTTTGAACGTCCATTTCCGCCGCGTTTTCGTCCCCGGCTTCTGCCGGGGAGAAAATGTTGCGATGAACAATACCAAGGAGGCGTTTGCTTATGCCATTTCAGATTGTACATAACGATATCACGCGGATGCGCACGGATGCCATTGTCAACGCGGCCAACGGGCAGCTGATGATGGGCGGCGGGGTCTGCGGGGCGATTTTCCGGGCCGCGGGGGCCGAAAAGCTTCAGCGGGAGTGCCGGAAGCTGGCGCCGTGCCCCGTGGGCGGAGCGGTGATCACCGGGGGCTATGGCCTGGCGGCCCGGTATGTGATCCACGCGGTGGGGCCGGTGTGGAAGGGAGGCGGCTGCGGGGAGCGGGAACTGCTGGCCAGGGCCTACGCCGGCGCGTTGAGGCTGGCAAAGGAGAACGGCTGCCGCTCCGTGGCGTTTCCGCTTATCTCGGCGGGGATTTACGGCTATCCCGTGGGCGAGGCTCTCCAGACGGCGGAGGAAGCCATCCGGGCGTTTCTGGAAACCGAGGACATGGAGGTGTACCTGGTCGTGTTCGACCGGGAGGCGGTGACCCTGGGCGAGGCCCTGCACGCGGATATTATCCACTACATCGACCGGTATTTTGACGACTCCGGCCAGCGGTTAAGGTTGGAAACGGAGCTGGGGTATGGGGCGGAGCGGGTGGAGGAGGCGCCTGGGGCGTTCAAATCTGGGGCGTTCAAGCCCGGCCTGTCGTCCGGTGCGGCCCGGGAGGCCGGACAAAAGCCCAAGGAGATTGAGATTCCACAGTTTTTGCGCCCTCGGGCCAGGCCCTTGCCGGACGACAGGCTGAAGGAGCTGCTGGAACGCCCGGCGGAGACATTTTCCCAGATGCTGCTGCGCCTCATAGACGAGAAGGGTTACACGGACGTGGAGGTGTACAAGCGGGCCAATATGGACCGCAAGCTGTTCTCCAAGATACGCGGCAACCCCGCGTACAGCCCTAAGAAGCAGACTGTGCTTGCCCTGGCCGTGGCGCTGCGCCTGTCTGCGGATGAGGCTGGGAAACTTCTGGAAAAAGCGGGATACACCTTTTCAAATGCCCGAAAACAGGATATCATTATCCGGTATTTTTTAGAGCAGGGACAGTACGATATTTACGCCATCAACGAGGCGCTGTTCTGCTTTGACCAGCCCCTTCTGGGGGCATGACGGCCCCGGGGACGTGACGTACTGAGCCGGGACGGAAAATGTCGCCCGGCGGGCGACCACCGGACGGCCCTTCTGTGCTATTCTGGATTCAGAACAGAACAGGAGGGAAATGTGATGAACGATAAATTGACGGAACTGGTGTTTGTTCTGGACCGCAGCGGTTCCATGGGCGGGCTGGAGAGCGATACCATCGGGGGCTTTAACTCCATGCTGGAGAAGCAGAGGAACGTGGACGGAGAGGCAGTGGTCACCACCGTGCTGTTCGACGACCGGTATGAGCTGTTGCACGACAGGATTCCCATAGACGGGGTTTTGCCCATGACGGACAGGCAGTATTTTGTGCGGGGCGGCACGGCCCTTCTGGACGCGGTGGGACGGACGATCGCAAAGATCAGCAGCGCCTGGCAGAATACGGCGCCGGCTCAGAGGCCGGGGAAGGTGATCTTCGTGATTACCACCGACGGACAGGAAAACGCCAGCCGGGAGTTTTCCAGGGAGCAGGTCAGGCAGATGATCACGGAGCGGCAGAACCAGGGATGGGAGTTCACGTTCCTGGGCGCCAACATGGACGCGGTGGAGGAGGCACGGAGCCTGGGAATCAGCGCCGACCGGGCGGCCACGTACCGCTGCGACAGCCGGGGCACGGCCGTGAATTTTGCCGCTGTGGGAGAGTTTTTGCGCAAGGCCAGAACCTGCCCGGAGCGGGCGGACGGCAGCTGGAAAGCGCCCATAGAGGCGGACTGCGCCGGGCGTGGACGGCCAAAAGACACCGGGGAAGGGAAAAGGACGGGCAAGAAGCAATGATACTCAGCGCAAGCCGCAGAACGGATTTGCCAAACTATTACAGCGACTGGTTTTTTAACCGGGTTCAGGAGGGATTTCTGGATGTGCGAAATCCCTTTAACGCCCGGCAGATCAGCCGCATTTCGCTGTCCCCCAAGGTGGTGGACTGCATCGTGTTCTGGACGAAAAACCCCGGACCCATGATGGAACGGCTGGGGGAGCTGGCGGCCTATGATTTTTATTTCCAGTTCACGCTCACCGGTTACGGGGCGGAGGTGGAGGCGGGGCTGCCGGACAAGCGGCGGGTGCTGATCCCCACGTTTAAGCGCCTGGCGCAGGAGCTGGGGCGGGAACGGGTGGTCTGGCGCTACGATCCGATTTTCATCAGCAGGCGCTACACCCCCGCCTACCATCTGAAAGCCTTCCGGGAGATCGCGGAGGCGCTGAGCGGCTCCACGGACCTGGCGGTTATCAGCTTTTTGGACATGTACCAAAAGATTCGCAGGAACATGGAGCGCTTGCAGGCGGAACCTCTGGGTACGGAGGGGATGCTGGAGCTGGCCGGGGAGATGGCCCGGATCGCAGCGCGCTGCGGCATGGCCGTCGAGTCCTGCGCCGAGGCCGCGGACCTGTCCGCCGCGGGGGTGGGACACGGCAGTTGTATTGACCGGAGGCGCATCGAGCGTTTGACCGGCTGCCGGATCAAGTGCCGTAGAGACGGCAACCAACGGCCGGAATGCGGCTGCGTGGAGAGCGTGGACGCGGGCTCCTACAATACGTGCCTGAACGGCTGCGCTTACTGCTACGCCTCCTTTGACCGGGCGAAAATTCTGGAACACCGGGCGGGCTTTGACGCGCGTTCCACCGTGCTTGGGATGCCCCTGCGTCCGGAGGATACGGTGCGCCTGCGGGCCCTGCAATCGTTTAAGGCCGGGCAGATGAGCCTGTTTGACGAGAGCGGTTCCGTAAAAATTGAGCCCTGTGATACGCCGCGCCGGAAGGAGCAGATTTGAGATGCAATTTGGAGTCACGATCCCGTTACAGAAATTTTTACATTGGAAAGCGCCGTCCTACGGGGAACCGGAGAATCTGTTTTTTTGCTGGGACCTCCACGTGATCCTGCTTCACGGGGAGCACACGCTGATGGCGGTGAACGCTTCCAACGCCTTTACCGCGGTTCTTTGGAAAATGGAACAGTTGGACTGGGAAAATTTGGAAGAGCGTGCGCAGGAGGCCATCCGCCTGGGATTTGCCGGAGCCGGGTACGGTTCGGAGTCGGTGGACGCTTATTTCCGGGCTGCCGGCGGCGCGCAGTTTACCAAGACCCACGGCCGCCGGCCGGTGGCGGCCCTGAACCGGATGACGGATTTCCTGCGCGCCGCGCCTATGCGGCTGGAGGAGGACCGGCAGTTTCAGGCCGCGCTCTGCCGTTTTGTGAACGGGCACACCCTGAAAACAGCAGGGGACGGGAAACCGGGGAGCCCGGAAGCGTTTATGACTCGAGATATGGAAAAAAATGGGATCATTTGTGGCGGAGAGCTGGGGCGGGGAAGCGGTTTCGCGGGGGAAAATTGCAAAACGCGGGAGAGCGGGACGGTACGGAAGGAATGTGGGGCATACGGAAATGGTCCCGGCGGCGCAGCCTGCCCCTGCCGCAGGAAATGTCCCAGGCGGGGGCACTGTGAGGAGTGTCTGGCGTTTCACCGGGACCAAAAGCCCGGGGTGCTTCCGGCCTGCCGGAAAAAGCGGTAAAAGGGCGTCTAACGGCAGTGGTCCTGCACCAGCTGTTCAAAAATCTGCACGTGGAGCTGTTCGTCCAGAATGATCCGGCTGAGCAGGGCCGTGATATTGGGGTCTTTAATATATGAGGCCTGATACTGGTATTTTTGGATTGCGGCGTTCTCGCTTGCGATCACATTTTGCATCATTTCCGGAAAATGCACGGGATACTGGTTGTAGCCCGGGGTCCAGTAGGCCTTTTTGCAGCCGTGCTGGGTCCACAGCCGGGGATCTTCCCCCAGCATACAGGCCAGCTTGCCGAAAATCTCCAGGTGGCGCATCTCCACGATGCTGACCTTGTGAAAGGTAAGGGCAATGTCCGGGGTGTGGGCTGAGCGCAGGTTGTTGTAAATATAAAGGGAGATTGCGGACATCTCGGAGTTGGAGCCTCCTATATTGTCCAGCATGGCCCTGGCGTAAGCCGGATTCCTGCCGTCCACGGCAACGGGCGGATAGGGGAGATCTGCGGCGCAGGCAATGTTTTTTTGATCGTCCATGGAACACTCCTTAAAGTTATAATGATACTTACAGCATATGTGTGCGAAAACGGTAATATGTGCGGGGAGAGACGCAGGAGGGGAGCTTAGGGATGAAAGAATTATTTACCATCGGGGAGATGGCGGAGCTGTTTCAGATCAACATCCGCACGCTGCGCTATTACGACGATATCGGGCTGCTAAAGCCGGAGTCCGTGAATCCGGATACAGGATACCGATACTATTCCACCAAACAGTTCGAGCGGCTGAACACGATCAAGTATCTGCGCACCCTGAATATGCCGCTGGAAAAGATGAAGCAGTTTTTCCAGAACCGGGACGCCAGGGTTATGGAGCAGATTCTGGAGGATCAGCTCATCGCCACCAGAGATCAGCTGGAGCAGCTGCGGAACATGGAGCGGAAGCTGAACCGCAGGCTGGAGCAGCTGCGGTACGCGATGAATGCGCCCATGGAGGAGATACGTCCGGTCAGCTTTCCGCCGCGGCCGGTGGCTTTTCTGCGCCGCCAGATTTCCCAGGAGGAGAGCCTGGAATACCCCCTCAGGGAGCTGGAGCGGATGAACGATTTAAAGCCGGTGATGTTCCTGGGAAAGGTGGGCGTCACGGTGGGGATGGAGGATCTGCGCCAGGGACTGCCCACGCGGTTTTCCGGTATCTTCGTGTTTCTGGAGGAGGAGGACAACTACAGGGGCAGCGCGCGCATGCTGCCGGGCGGCGACTATCTGACGATCCTGTACTCCGGCACCCACCAGGAGTCGGCCGCTTATTACCGGCGGCTGTTTGCAGCGATGGAGGAGCGGGGACTGTCCCCGGCCGGGGATTCGGTGGAAATCACCTGGATCGACTCCGGCTTCACCCAGGACCTGAGCCAGTACGTGACCGAGCTTCAGATACCGGTGCGGAGCGGGTGAGGGAGGCCGATCCCTCCCCCTGAACGCTAGTATGCAAATGAAAAAAGTGCTTGACCCTCCAGCAACTGGAGGGTTTATTTTTTTATATAACGGGAAACGGCGCAGCGTCGGCCCGAAAGGCCGGCGCTCAGCGCCGTTTCACTGGAGGACGAACAGCGCCCGCATATCGGGCGCATCTTGGGAGGAAAATGAGATGAAACAGGAACAGAATTTGACGGAGGGCCCTGTGTTGAGAACACTTCTGGTGTTCACCATCCCCTTCATTATCGCCAACGTGATCCAGGCTCTGTACGGGGCGGTGGATCTGTTTGTGATCGGCCGCTACTGTTCGCCGGAGAGCGTGGCCGCCGTGTCCACGGGCACCCAGGTGACGCAGATCATCACCAGCATCATCACCGGTCTCACGCTGGGCAGCACCATTCTGGTGGGAAAATATACCGGCATGAACGCAAAGGAGGAGGTCAAAAAGACCATCGGCACCACCCTGACCGTATTCGCGGCAGCGTCCCTGGTGCTCACCGCCGTTATGCTGCTGTTTGTGTCCAGGATTTTGGAGCTGTTAAAGACGCCGGAGCAGTCCTTTGCGCTGGCCAGGCAGTATGTGATGATTTGCAGCTGCGGCATTTTCTTTATCTGCGGGTACAACGCCATCAGCGCCATTCTGCGCGGGTACGGCGACTCCAGGCGCCCGATGATGTTTATCGCCCTTTCCTGCGCCCTGAATGTGGCGGGGGATGTGATTCTGGTAAAATACGCCGGGCTGGGCGTGGCTGGCGTGGCTCTGGCCACCATCGGCGCCCAGGCGATCAGTATGATCTGCGCCATCGTGTATTTGAACCGCAGCCGGTTTATTTTCACCTTTACCCTGTCCAACCTGCGCATCGACCGCCATAAGGTGCGGGAGCTGGCGGCGGTGGGCATCCCGATCTCACTTCAGGAGTGCATGGTGCGCCTTTCCTTTCTGTACCTGACCAGCGTCACCAACCGCCTGGGCGTGTTTGCGGCCGCGGCGGTTGGCATCGCCAGCAAGTACGACGTGTTCGCCATGCTGCCGGCCACCTCCACGGCCAACGCCCTGGCCGCGGTTACGGCCCAGAACTATGGCGCCGGAAAACCGGAACGGGCCAGGGCTTCCCTGTTTGCCGGGCTGGGCTTTGCGGTGTCGGTTTCGGCCCTGTTCTGGCTGTGGGCCCAGATTTCGCCCCAGACCATGATCGGCATGTTTACAAGGGATGAGGCCATCATCAGCGCGGGAATCCCGTTTTTCAGGTCCTGCAGCTACGACTATCTGGCGGTCAGCTTTGTGTTCTGTCTGAACGGGTACTTAAACGGCCGGGCCAAGACCATTTTCACCATGATCAGCAGCAGCTTTGGAGCCCTGGCGCTGCGCATGCCTCTGATCTACCTGGTGTATACATACTGGCCGGACAATCTTTTCCGCATCGGCGCCATCGCTCCGGCTGTCTCCGGTTTCATGGCAGTCTATACCCTGATCTACGTGGCGGTATCCATCCGCAGGGAGCGGTTGCAGCGGGCGGGAAGCCCGGGGCTTACAGGCTGACGGCAGCCGGCAGGGGGGCTGATTTGCGGCAACCGCGCTGCGGCCAGGGGGAATCGGGCCGGGGGACCTGACGGTCTCAGGAGGAGAAATAGTCAGGCGGAATTTTCACTATAATTGGAAAAATAAGGTGGCTTATAGGAAGGAAATTTGGTATAATTGTGCTGAAACGGCAAGCTGTTTCCAATACAGACGAGCAGGCGCGATATTGGCATTTTCGGATACCGACCGCCGGGGAGCGCAGATATGCAGACAGACCATAATAAACGAAAACCCAGCAAGCTGACCGTCAGCCTCATCGGCCTGTCGGTAGTCCCGCTTCTGGTTCTGGGAGCGGTGGGGGTGATTGTCACCTCGCTGTTTATTTACCGGAATATGCGCAGCGAGGTGATGGCGGGGCTGAAAACGCTGACGTACTCTTCCTATGAAATGTATGAGCTGATGTATCCGGGCGGATACGGCATCGAGAATGGCCAACTGACCAAGGGCGGACGGCTCATCGGAGACGGGGACGGGATTACGGACTATATCAAAGAGATTTCCGGGGCGGACGCCACGCTTTTCTACGGGGATGAGCGGATGTTCACCACCATTCTCAGCGAGGACGGCTCCCGGGCCGTGGGGACCCATGTTTCCCCGGAGGTGGCCGAGCAGGTGCTGGTTCACGGGCAGGAATATGTCTCAGACCATGTGCTGGTGAACGGTATCAAGTATTTCGGCTATTACAAACCCCTGGAAAACGAGGATCACTCTATTGTAGGGATGGTGTTTGTGGGCAGGCCCCGCACCCAGGTTATGGAGATGGTCTGGGAAAATATACGGCTGGTCAGCTATGTGATTCTGGTGGTGGCGCTGGTCACCGGGGCGGTATGCGTGCTGTACAGCCGCAGGATCATTTTTTCAATCCGCAAGACTGAGGAATTTCTGGGAAAGGTGGCGGGCGGCGATATCACGGCTGAGATCGATGAATACCTGGTGCGGCGGACGGACGAGCTGGGGGAGATGGGGCGCTTTGCGGTGAAGCTGCAGGCCTCGATCATCGACCTGGTGGGGCGTGATCCGCTGACCGGCATGTACAACCGCAGAAGCTGCGGCGCGGCCCTGGAAAATGTCCTGGAGGATTACCGCAGGCACGGGCGCAGGTTCGCCGTCGCCATCGGGGATATCGACTATTTCAAGCGGGTCAACGATACCTTTGGCCATCAAGCCGGCGACGCGATCCTGAAAAAGCTGTCCGCGATCCTGACCTCCCATATGGAGCGGTATGGATTTGTGTTCAGATGGGGAGGCGAGGAGTTCCTGTTTATCTACGAGGACATGGGCAAGGAGGAAGCTGGGCGGGCGCTGGCGGAGCTGCAGGACGACATCCGCCGCAGCGGGCTGGTCTACAAGGGACAGGCCATTCAGGCGGCCATGACCTTTGGGGTTATGGAGTGCCGGGAGGCCGAGGATTTGGAGGAGATAATCCGTCTGGCGGACCAGCGCATGTACCGCGGCAAGGACAGCGGACGGGATCGGATTGTGATCGAATAAAATTATATGGCGTGGCTTGCCGCGCCATAAATTTCAGTTCCGAAAGGACGAAATGCCGATTTCCTCGTACAAGGGCCTTCAGCCCCTGGAAATCGGCATTTCCACACTACGGCGGAAGTGAATTTAGCCTACGTGAATTTAGTTCGAGGACTCTGTCCCAGAGATCCTGTTTAACAATTTGACTTTGTCGACATACTGAACGGCAGTGCCCTGAATCCGGGGTACTGCCGTTTTATATACCGTTCGGAAATGTGTTTTCAATAAAACGCAGGCGCCACGGCCGCGTGGGCGGATTACTGTAGAAGAATATGGAAAAAAGCGTTGACCGCAGTGGTGTGGTACCCTGTGCGTCGGCGCTTTTTTTGATGCCATAGGCCGCGGGGCCCGGTGGGGATGGGGCGGGCAGACCACCCCCTCTCCTGGCTCCCGCAAATGGCAAGAAACGCCGCTTTGCGTAGCCCGGCCCCTTGTTTGAATTATAGGGGAGGGGAGATATGTTTAGAGAATTGTTTATAGCTGTGTATTAGAATATTAAAAAAACAGGATGAAATATATGAAAATCAGGAATTTGTATCGGGAATATTTTAACGAACAGCTGATCTGCAAGGGGTACGGGGACGAAGGGGAATATTGGAAGGACCTGTTCTGCCTGGCGGACATGCTGCTGTCGGCGGCCTGCCTGCTGCGCATGGAGATTACGAAGGGGGATAGCCAGGTCGTCATCGACAATCTGCACCTTCGGGGAATGGCGGTGACGCTGGAGGAGATTCTCAGGGAGATCAGGGACGGCAGGCCGGAAGCCGGGGAAGAGGGGGCGGGCCCTGAACCGTTGTGGCAGGTTCCAAGGGAGGACATCCGCAGGATGCGGGAGAGCGCTGCGTTCTATATACGGAGCAGGCTGCAATTTACGGGGGAGACACGAAACCGCTTTCGCCTTCTTACCTTGTTTGGCGCGCTGGAGCTTTCGGAGCTGGAGCAGTTCGCCGCCGTCCTTTCCATGATGGCCTGCGACAGGAAGTACCAACCGGTGATGATGTACCTCCAGGGCGACGTCAGGATGAAGTGCCCGTCCGTGAGCCTGACGTTCTCGCTCTGGGATCTGGCAGGGGGGGACATGAGGGAGGCGGGAAGGCTGCTGGACGGCTCGGGGCCCTTGTTTCAGTACATAGTGGATGTGTATCAGATTCCCGAGCTGGGGGAAATGGAGGGGCAGCTGCGTTTGAACCGGCGTATATACAGCTTTCTTCACGGTTTCGTGGACAGGTCCGACGGGCTTGCGCCGTACGTGGATTTCTTCCGGCCGGACAGGGATATGCCGGGGGAGCTGCTGATCCGCCGGGATATGGCCGACCGGCTGGCCGCCTGCCTGTCAAAGCCGCCGGAGCGGCCGGATGAGACCGGACGGCTGATCAACCTCTACGGGCCCGCGGGCATCGGAAAGCGTTTCCTGATCCGCCACGCGGCCAGGGCGCTGGGAGTGAATGTCCTCCTTGTGGACGCCTCCAAGCTGTATTTGGGAAATCTGGCCGAGGTCCGGCAGCTCATGCGCCGGATTGGGATCGAGTGTATGGTGACCGGCTCCATCCTCTGTATCTGTTCCCTGATTCCTCAACTGTGGGAACGGCAGGACAGGGAGGAAGGGGGAATGATCCCCCGGCCTGCGGGCCTGGAGGCCATTGTGGACGCCCTGCGTCGGGAACCCGGATATACCCTGTGGGTGTCCCTGGAGCAGGCGGACTACCTGTTGGATTACGGGCTCCATGTGGCGCGGATGGAGCTTCCCCTGCTGTCGGCCCACGAAAAGCTGACGCTGTGGCGTCACAGGGCCGGGCGGTACCGGATGGATGAAGGCTTGGATTTGAAGCTGTTTGCCGGGCAGTACGCGCTGACCGCCAGAGGAGTGGAGGAGGTGTTGAAAACTGCCGATCTGCTGCGCCTGGGCCAGCGGCGGGAATATATCACAAGGGACGATATCCGCGGCGGCGTGGCCCAGCAGTCCGCCAATCAGCTGGGGCGCTGCGCCTCTCTGGTGAGATCCGTGTATACATGGAAGGATCTGGTGGTGAGCCGGGAACAACGGCGGTTGATGGACATGATCTGCAACCAGGTGAAATACAGGAGCGTGGTGGGGGAGGAGTGGGGATTTTACAGGAAAACGGCATATGGAAAAGGCGTGTGCGCCCTGTTCTACGGCTCGCCGGGCACGGGAAAGACCATGGCCGCGCAGGTCATCGCCAATGAGCTGGGGCTGGACCTATACCGGGTGGATTTATCACGAATGGTGAGCAAGTACATCGGGGAGACGGAGAAAAATATCACGGATCTTTTCGCCAGAGCGAAAAATATCAACGCCCTGCTGTTTTTTGACGAGGCGGACGCCCTGTTTGCCAAGCGTTCGGAGGTGAAGGATTCCCACGACCGCAACGCCAACTCGGAGACCGCCCACCTGCTCCAGAAGCTGGAGGATTTCGAGGGAATCGCCATCCTGGCGACCAACTATGTCAACAACATTGACGACGCCTTTAAGCGGAGAATTAAATTTATGGTCAATTTCAGCTTCCCGGATGCGCAGACCAGGCTGCGCCTGTGGAGAACCATTATACCTGAGGAGGTTCCGCGGGAGGAGGAGCTGGATTTTGAGTATTTTTCGGAGAAGTTCGAGATGTCGGGCAGCAGTATCAAGGAAGTGCTGACCAACGCGGCCTATATTGCGGCCGCGGAGGGCAGTGCGCTGGCCAACCGGCATCTGGTGGAAGCGGTCAGGGTCAATTTCGCCAAGTATGGGAAAATCCTCACAGATGAGGATTTCGGTTATTTGGCGGTCTGGGCAAATTAGAGACGAGGAAAAGAGGATGAGATATGAGGCAGGAATGGAAAACAAAGCTCATGGGTGCGCTGAATGCAAAGCTGGCGCACATCACGGAATACAACAATCTGGCGGAGACGGACGACGGAAACAAGATGTTAAAAAGCTTATTTCGAATTTATCCGGATCAGGAGTGCGGAGTCATGGCCTGCTGCACCACCTACGACAGCCTGCCGGATATACCGAGAACAGAGCTCATGGTGGTGATGGACGCGGACGTGAACCCCCAGTGCTGCCCGGAGCTGGAGCACGCCATGTCGGAGATGAATTTTTATCTTCCCATCGGGGCGGCTGGGATCGATTATAAGATGATGAAAATGTTCCTGCGCCACGTCCTGTTTCTGGATGAGACAAAATCCTGTGAAGAGCAGGCGGAGGAGATTATCAGGATATACGAAATTATGATGGCAGGCGTGCGCATTCTCTACCCCTCCTTGTCCCGCATCTGCCAAGGCGCGATGACCTATTCGGAGGCGGTCGCGCAAAACCTGCTGATGAGGCAGGAGGATGACCGGTAGGAGCAGGGGGAGCTAATTGTAAGGGAGGAAAGGATATGGCAGATGAAAGTTTTTTGAAAAATTTTGGATGGGGCGGTTTTGCGGGCTTGTCGGGAAATGTGGGGGATGCCTTGACGCTGTCGGGAGCGGTGGAGGATTTCAGGTCGACCAATACGGGGTTGAGCGATAAGGAGAAAAAAGATCATACGGAACACAGCAATAATCTGGCGATCTCCTCCGGCGCATTTGGCCTTCTCACCAACGGGCTGGCGATGACGGATGTTTTGACCGACGAAGATACCAGCAAGACAACGAAAATATTTGGGGGGCTGGAGACTGGGATGGGGGCGCTCTACGGCCTGGCCAATATCATAGGCGGCGGCGCGGGAAAAGCGAACAATAATGGTCTGCAAAAGATAATGGGGATTACCGGGGGAGCCATCAACATTTTGGGCGGACTGGCCGGGATCGGCAAGTCTATCGGCAATTTTATAAATTACAAGGAGAAAGGTAAAACGGGAAAAGCTTGGAAAAGCTTAATTATGGGGGGATTGGGAGGAGCGGGAAAGATATTCAGCGGCATTACCGGAATCGGGACAGCGGCAGCTCCAAAAAGCAGAGCCTGGAAAGGCTGGAACGTGGGCGCGGCAGCCACCGGCAATCTGATTGGGCTTGTGGATACGGCGTTCAATGTCGGAATGGCGATTCCGCCTAAAGCGGCAAAGGTCACTAATTCCACGCCGCCGGAACAGAATCAGGACGCAGGCCCGGACCCAACCGGCGATTTGGGCCAGGCAGCGGCTTTGGCCCTAACCGATAATTCGGATCAGGGCGAAGCCCCAACCGGCGATTTGGGTCACACCGCAGGCAGGACGCAAGGCCAGCACCAATCCTCAGACGCGCAACCGAATTTGTCTGAGGTTGTATCGGACTATGAGAGCCAATCCGACTCGTTTGTGCTTCCCGATGACTATCAGATCGCAGACCTGGACGGGGACCAGCCCAAACATCCCGACACTCCATAGAAGAAGAGCCGGGTGTTTCAAGGGATTGACAAGGAGTTGAACATATGCTATTGAGACAGAAGATAAAACCGCCTGTTAGTCGGCCGAACGCAGTGGAAAAATTGGTTCCCCCGGCGATGGGGAGCAATTATTTTCCGCTCTGCGTGATCGCGCAGCCTTTTGGAAGCGGAAAGACCGTGTTTGCCTCCCGGTATGCGGGGGAATACGGCGCCCACGTATTGTGGTACAGTCTGGATGCCATGGACAATCAGGAATCTGTTTTTCTGGAATACATCGAATACCTGTTTGCTCAGGCAGCCGGCCAGTGTACTCCAAGGGATACGGCTGTTTACAGAGAAATCCGCCCCAGCATATCGCCTCCGGAACGTCTGCGCTTTTTGCTGGGCAGGCTCACGGAGATATTGAGCGCCGTGGGGGAGCGGTACTGCCTGGTGTTGGACAGCTTTGAGCATATTACCGGCAGAGGGGTAAGGGCCATGGTCGCCCAGCTGGTGAAATACCGCCCGGACAGGTTGTCCGTTGTGCTGATCACCAACCGGGAAATACCGGGCTTTTTGTTTCGCTCCATTATGAACCGGGAATGTATGGTGCTGGGCAGGGAAGCTCTGTTCTGGACCCGGGAGGAAACGTGCGCTTTCGTAAACCGGGAGTTGCCCGGGGTCTGCGGGGAACAGGCGGACTGGGTATACGGCCAGACGGAGGGCTGGCCTGCGGGAGTCATTTTCCTGACCGAATATCTCAAACGGCGCGGCGGACAGCAGGGCTTTGGGGAAGAAAGTCCGGATTGGGACGAGATATTTCTCAGCACATACTTCGGGGATTATCTGGAGGAGGAGATAACCGCGAGAAAGCTGGAACCGGAAATTTGGGATTTTATCGTGTCCTCCGCTGTGCCGACGTCCTTCACAAAGGAGAGCGGGATGGCCGCTTTGGAGGACGACCGCTTTGTGGAGCATCTGCAATGCATATTCCGCGGGAATTTATTTTTACAGTACCGGGAAGGCGTCTATCATTATATTCCCTTTTTCCGGGAATACCTGAACCGGAAATGCCAGATGGAGCGCAAAAGGGAAATTCTTTCACGTCTGTTTTCACACCATGTAAAGAAACGGGAATATATCCGGGCGGTCAGCTGCGGCCTGGAGGGAGGCCTCACCGAGGAGCTGGCCGGCCTGCTGGGCCTTTGCGGGCAGGAACTGCTCGGGGAGGAACGTCTGGAGCTGCTGGGGGAAATGCTGGACTTCCTGGAGGGGCGGGAGGTGGAGCTGGATCTGCGGAATCTGGAGATCGCAGCGCAGTACGCATTTGCCTCCGGCAGGTATTCCAGGATGGAATCATACCTGAATCAGGGCGATATCCAATTTGGCAAAGAGAATAAATTCAGCGTATACAGGAGCCTTTACAAAGCGCTCCTGCATCTGGAGGAGGACAGGGAGCGCTATGCCACACAGATCAACAACGCGCTGTTTTTCCTGCGGGAAAATAACCTGGAAATTCCGTATCTCAGGGAGAGGGACCAGAGGGTACTGAGGGAGCTGGAAGCCCAATACCGGGACAGGGAACAGAAGGAGGGCGCCCGCCTGCTGGCCTATACCTTCGGTACTTTTAGAATCCTTTTTCCCGACAGCAAAAAGCCCCTGTCCTGGAGGACGAAAAAGGGCCGGGAGCTGTTCGCCTACCTGATGGAGATGAGGGGAAAGCCCGTGGAGCGCAAGCAGTTGATCAGGACGTTGTGGCCGGAGGAGATGCCGGACCATGCGGTGGCAATGCTCCACAACATGATTTACAACATCCGCAAGGAGCTCTCCGCCTATCATCTGGAAGGGCTGATCCGCTATCAGGACAAGAAATACAGCCTGCCAATGGAGGTGATCCAGCAGGAATTTCCCGATTTGGAGGAAATCTGCAGGCTCGTGGAAAGCGGGGACGTGGGAAAGCTCTACGGGAAGGAGGGGAGGTTTACAAGCTACTGGGGCAGATATCTGGAGGATATAGACAACCAGTGGGCCGAGGAGCTGGGAAATTATTACGACAGGATTTACGCAATGGGGTGCCGGATGCTGGGAGACGGCTATTTCGAAGAGGAGAAGTATGAGCGGGCCGAAATATTTTACAGAAACGCCGCCCTGCTGAACCCGTATTCGGAGGAGCTGGAGGAAAAGCGGTTGGAGTGTTTTAAGGGGATAGGGGATGTCCGGCAGATGAAGCGGCAGTATGAGGCGTTTGAGAAAATTTGTATCAGGGATTTAGACGTACCTCCCAGCTCGGAGCTGGAGGCGGTTTACCGGAAATGCAGCAGAGAGGCGGGGAAAGCGCAATGACGGCAGAACAGGTATATCTGGGTAAAATGCTTGAATTAATCAGACTCAGGCTAAAGCTGGGAATGGCGAAAAGCGGCGCGCTGGAGCTGGAGCCCGAGCTGGACGCAAAGCTGGAGAAAGCCGGACAGTCCCTGGCGCAGTTTTCCGGCGGAGCTGGGGAAAACGCCGGGTTTCTGCCCTTTGAGTACGTGTTTGAATGTTTCGGCTGCAACGAATTTGAACGCCATGTGCTGTGGCTGTTGGCGGCGTACGAGCTGGACCCTAAAACGGCCGCGGCCGCTGAGGCTGTCCACAGGCAAGGGTTTCCACGCGCGGGGGTCAGCGGCGTGACGCCGTATATGGCCTGGCTGACGTTTCCGGGCCCGTTGCAGGAGGACCAGCTCCGCCGGGCGTTCTGCGGGGAGTCCCGGCTGGAACGGCTTCTTTCTACATCCGGCGTCCCGCTTTTGGGAGAGGCGTTAAAGCCTCTGAGGCTGAATCCCAGGATGAGAGCGTTTCTTTTGGACGGAAGCCTTAGCTACGCTCCCTGGGAGCGCTTTTTGGAGGTGGTTTACCCCTGGGATGAGCGGGAGGAGATGACGGGCCGGGAAGAGCTTGCCGCCCGGCTGGAACGCCTCTGGAAGGAGGCCGGCAAGGACGGTGCGGTGCTCAGGGTATGGGGGCTGCCGGGCTCCGGCCGGCGCCTGCTGCTTCGTCACACGGCGGCCCGTCTGAGCGCGCCTCTTGTGCTGTTGAAGTTGGAGGCGTTGGCGTGGGACGGCGACAAGTTTTGGCAGCAGGCGGAGGCATTTTGCCTGGAGTGCAGATTACAGGGCGCGATTCCCGTGCTCTGTGGGGAGCGGAGGACGCACTGGGAAGCGGAAGGGCGGATGAAGGAGCTGTGGCGGGTGGTCTGCGGGGAATTTGGCAGCGCCTGGTCAGTGGCGGAATGCGAGATATTTCCCGGCGAGGAGCTGCCCTGCAGGCGGATATTCCGCGTCAGGGCTGAACCCCTAAGCCTGCTGGAGGCCAGGACTATGTGGAAAAAATTGGCAGAACGCTATCCGGTGGCAGCGGATGCGTCGGTGGGGGAGATGGGCAATCAATACCGGCTCTCCCCCGGACAGATCAGGCGTGTGCTGGAGGAGGCCCACAGTCTGTGCCTCTTACAGGGAAAACGGGAGATCACCCGGGAAATGTTAAACAGGAGCTGCGGCCTGGTTTTAAGACAGGAGCTGAACAACAGGGCGGTCAGGATCGAACCGGCTTACCGTTGGGATCAGCTGATCCTGCCGGCAAAGCAGATGGAACAGCTCAAACGGGCCTGCAGCCAGGTGATCTACAGGCACCAGGTGTACGGCGTCTGGGAAATGGAGAAAACTACAGCCTACGGGCGGGGCGTGTCGCTGCTGTTCGCGGGGGCGCCGGGAACCGGAAAGACCATGGCGGCCCAGGTCCTGGCCAGGGAAATCGGCCTGGAGCTTTATAAGGTGGAGCTGGCGGCCGTGGTCAGCAAATATATAGGGGAGACGGAGAAAAATCTGGAGGAGATATTTGAGCAGGCCGCAAGAGGGCAGTTCATCCTGTTCTTTGACGAGGCGGACGTGCTCTTTGGAAAGCGGACGGAGATCAAGGATTCCAACGATAAATACAGCAATATGGAGGCCGCGTTCATGCTCCAGAAAATCGAGGAATACGACGGGGTGACGATTCTGGCAACCAATTATCTCCAGAATTTCGACGAGGCCTTTAAGCGGAGAATGAAATTTCTGATCGATTTTCCGCTGCCCGATCTTGAGGCCAGACGCCGCATATGGAAGCTGGCGGTCCCTGAGCGCATGCCGCTGGAGGAGGTGGACTGGGAGTATTTAAGCCGCTTCGGCCTGTCCGGCAGCAACATCAAGAACGCGGTGCTCTATGGCGCGTTCCTGGCCGCCGCCTCCCATAAGGCGGTGGGCATGGCGGAGCTTCTCCGGGGAATCCGGCAGGAATTTGCCAAGAGCGGGAAGGTGCTGACCCAAAAGGAGATGGGGGAATACTATCTGCTTCTGGACAGGGAGGAGTGAGGGGATGTATGATGGTACTGGAAGGGAGCGCACCGAAAAACGCAGGCGGGAGACGCTTATGCAGTCACAGGCCGTCCTGCACGAGCGGCAAATCGACGATGCCAGGCAGGAGCACATGACGGGATTTGAGCCGGGAGAGCCGGAACGGTCGTATCAGAACGCGCCCCATGAGATCATGAACCTGGAAAACGCTTTCGGCAGCATTGTGCTGGGCGTGAACCGCAGGCAGGAGTATACCTTTCTGGTGCGGGAAAAGCAGCGTCTCAATGCCCCGCAGCTCACCCGTGACCAGAAAATCATAGACGGGGACCGGAAAAAGGTGTTTTCCACCTGCAACGGCCTGTTTATGACCAACAGCCACGACGAGAGGCAGAGCGCAGCGGCGGTCAGGACCAGGCGGGGACAGCCGCCGGACCGGCTGATCCAGTCGGTGGGGCGGTTTGCGGCCAAAAGGGATCAGCAGGCCGTCCGGGAGGCGCTCCCCTTTGCCGTCCTGCCCGCGGACAGGGAGCAGGAACGCCTGCTGGAAACCAAAGCAGGGGAGCTTCGCAGGGAGCGCACGCGGGAATCCATGGAGGCGGCGGACCGGGTGCAGGGACGCCTGGAGGTGCTGCGGAGCGAGATGTGGAAAAAAGAGCGTATGAGGCGGCAGATTGAACGCAGGCTGAAGGCCGCGATGCAAAATCCCTCCCGGTGGCTGGACGATCTGACGCAGCTCAGGGACTTTCTGGCGGCGGCCTTTGGGACAAAACCGAGGGCAAGCGGGGACGGGCAAAAGGGCGGCGGAGCGGACGGGGAGGAGGATCAGGATGGAACCGGGCCGTCGGGGAGAAAAAAGAAGAAATCGGATTAAACCCGCAGATTGTTTATAAAAATGTTTAGAAGCAGTCCGTATAATCATAGTTAAATTGTACAAGAGAAAGGGGGCAACTGGTTTCATTGGGTAAGATGGAAGATGAAGCCGGGAACGTATGGCAGAATACTTATCACCAGGTGTGTATGTAGAAGAATTCGAATCCGGAGGAAAGCCGATGGAGGGCGTTGGAACCAGCACGGCCGGATTTGTGGGGCTGGCGGAAAGAGGGCCGGTTGCGGGCCTGCCGCAGCTGGTCACGAATTTTTCTGATTTTAAGAGGATATACGGCGGCTATTTATCCGAAAATGAATTCGGTGTATACCGTTTCCTGGCCTACGCTGTGGAGGCGTTTTTTGTGAACGGCGGTTCGCGCTGTTTTGTGATGCGGGTGGCGCCCGGGGATGCCAAATGCGCGTCTGGGAAAGCGGGGGACGTTTCATTTATTGCCAGGAATCCAGGACTTTGGGGGAACGACATCACGATCACGGTCCGCCCCTCGAGCAAAGCTAAAACTCAGGTTTTGAAGGTGGAAAACGGCAAATACAGCGTAAAAAACTGCGCCGGCTTTTACCCCGGCGATGTGGTGGCCTATCCCGACGGGGAGGGCACAGCGTATACCAAGGTTGTAAAGAGCCAGGACAATGTGCTCACCTTTGAACATGAAATACCGGAGACAATTGTGGATACAAATCTGCTGCCGCTGCAGGTGATCGCCACCTGCGAGGCTGTGGTCGAGGTGCGGTACAAGGATATCACCGAGATATACGAGAACGTGTCCCTCAATGTCAACGCGGTGAATTATATTGGAAAGAAAATGGCGAAATCGGATCTGGTGACGGTATCCTGCCAGGCAGGAGAGACGGCTGTTCCCATCACAGAGATCATGGGCGGTCTGGTGTCCTTTGAGGGGGGCAGCAACGGTTCCGTTTCCTCTGTTTCCGCGGCGGATTTTATGGGGACGGACAACGGGGCGGGGGCCCGCACTGGCATCCAGTCCTTTATCGATAACGATGTGGTGTCCATTATGGCGGTGCCCGGGGTGACGGACCCCAACGTGCAGCTGACCCTGGTGGCCCACTGTGAAAACCTGGCCAGCCGGTTTGCCGTTCTGGACGTACCCAGAGAGGCGAAAAAGGTAAGCGATATTATCGCCCACAGGGATATATTCGACTCTTCATACGCGGCCCTGTATCATCCGTGGCTGATGGTATTTGACCCGCTGGACAAGAAAAATATCATGATTCCGCCGTCGGGCGCAATGATGGGAATTTATGGAAGAAGCGACAACACAAGAGGCGTTCACAAAGCGCCCGCCAACGAAGTGGTGAGAGCCTGCGTGGGGCTGGATTGCCAGTTTAACAAGGGAGAGCAGGACATTTTAAATCCCAGGGGCGTAAACCTGATCAGGGCCTTCGCAGGTCTGGGGATCCGGGTCTGGGGTGCCAGAACCGCGAGCAGCGATCCGTCCTGGAAATATATCAATGTGCGCCGCCTCTTCATTTTTGTGGAAGAGTCCATCAAGGCCAACACCGGCTGGGCGGTATTTGAGCCCAATGACGAGACATTGTGGGTGCGGGTGAAGAGGACCATCAGCGTGTTCTTGACAGGGCTGTGGCGAAATGGTTCCCTGGCCGGTTCCACCCCCGACGAGGCATTTTACGTGAACGTGGGCAGGGAAACCATGAGCCAGGACGACATCGACAACGGCCGCCTGATCTGCGAGATCGGTATTGCGCCCGTGAAGCCTGCTGAATTTGTGATCTTCCGGATTACCCAGAAAACCAACGAGGCGGCAGAGTAAACAGAGAGAGGAGTGAAGCATAGATGGCTTATCCACATGGACGTTTTAGATATAAAGTCGAGATTGACGGCTTGGAAGCCGGCGGATTTTCCGAGGTGACGGGATTTGATGCCTCGGTGGACGTGATGGAATACAGGGAGGGAGACATGGTCCAGACCCCCATGAAGATTCCGGGATTGAAGAAGTACGGTAACATTACCCTGAAGCAGGGGCTGGCGGATTCCATGGTGCTCTATGAATGGATTGCGGAGGGGGTCAACGGTGCGGTGCAGAGAAAGACCATCACCATCACGCTGCTGGACGAGGAGGAGACGCCGGCCGCGTCCTGGCAGGTGATTAACGCGTGGCCAACCAAGTATACGGCTCCCGACTTTAACGCCACATCCTCGGAGGTGGCGATTGAGACGCTTGAGATTGCCCATGAGGGAATGACGAGAGTATCTTAAATGAACCGAGTTTGAACGAAGCGTATGAGGAGGATGCGGCGGCTGCCGTCCGGAGACGGACGTCCGAGGTGTCCTCCTCATTCCAATTTTAGTACAGTTGCCGCCGGGTGTCCCGCCCGGGCGCTGCCTTGAGGCGAATCTGGGAAAAGCGTGTGATGGGGGTGGATATACATTGAATTGTATGATAGTTGATCATAAACCCTTTGAAGCAAAAAAATTAGAGGAAATTCTGGAAACTGTTTCTCCCGGCCGGCGGATATGTAGCTTCGATCAGCCGGAGCCGGCGCTGGAATACGCGGTAAAAAACAGGGTGGACATCGCGTTTCTGGAAATGGAACCGGGGGAGGGGATCGGGCTTAAGCTGGCGCTGGAGCTGAAGGCGCTGCAGCCGCAGATCCATATTATATTTGTGGCCACAGGGCCGGAATACGCGGTGGAGGCGTTTCGCATCCACGCGGACGGTTATCTGGTCAAGCCGGTGCGGCCGGACGATCTGCGCCGGGAGCTGACATTTTTGTACGGGGAGACGGGAGCTGTAAAAAAAGTGCGCGTTCAGACCTTCGGCGGTTTTGACGTGTTCGTGGACAGCCGTCCGCTGCGGTTCAGGCGTTCCAAAGCAAAAGAGCTGCTTGCGTTTTTGGTGGACCGGCGGGGAGCCAGCGTATCCAATAACGGTGCCCGCTCGGTGCTGTGGGAGGATGGGGCGGACAGCGCGGCTCAGAAGAGCTATTTCCGCACCATTGTGGCGGATTTGCGGGCAACGCTGCGGACAGCGGGGACGGAAGAAATATTGGTCAGGGGCCACAACAGCCTGGCCATTGTCCCGGAGCTGCTGGACTGCGACAGCTATCGTTTCCTGGAGGGGGATTTGCGGGCGGTGAGACGTTACCGCCATGATTATATGCCCGGCTACAGCTGGGCGGAATTTTCCATAGGCGAACTGGAAAAGAATTTGTAACGGTTTTGAAACATAATTTGTTGCGGGTTTGTTGCAAGCAATATGCTATACTGTCCGCATATATCACAGGACGTCAGCCGTGTGAATCCAATGCCGCCGGGGCGTTTTCCCGCGCCGGGCGGCCGTCAAAAAATACAGTCAGGAGGAATTAGAGTATGGCATTTCAAACAGAATTTGAATTTACGCTTCCAAGAGGGTTTGTGGATATGAACGGAAATTTACACAGGGAGGGCATCATGCGCCTGGCCAACGCGGGGGACGAGATCCTGCCGATGCGGGATCCCAGGGTCCAGCAAAATCCGGGATACCTGAGCATTATCCTGCTGTCCAGGGTCATCACAAAGCTGGGGAGCCTTCCGGCTGTGGATACCAATGTTATTGAAAAGCTCTACACCATGGATCTGGCCTATCTCCAGGACCTTTATCAACGGATCAATACCATGGATATGCCCAGTTACCAGGGCGTCTGTCCCCACTGCGGTCAGAAGATCGACATTCCGGTAAATTTTATGGAAGCCGGGCTTTGACAACGTATCCGGCCGACAGGATCTATGAGGAGGCGGCCTTTATCGCGTATTACATGCACTGGAGCCACGACGATATTATGGAGATGAGTCACCGGGAACGGCTGCGGTGGTGCCGGGAAATATCCCGGATCAATTCAAAACTGAATCAGGAGCCTGAAAATGCGTTCAGAATCTGAACATGTTTTAGGAGGAGGCGAGGATTACGGCTCAGAACACTTATGTGGGAAATTACACGTTTGAGGTAAAGCTGGGGATCTTTTTGAGTTTAAGTTTTTCCAGGATTTCCAATTTGTCCAGTGAGCTGGAGTACGAGACCATAGGTGAGGGAGGAAATAACGACAAGATGGTATTTCTCAACAAGCCCCACCGCAGGCCGGACCGAATCGTATTTGAGAAGGGCCTGCAGACCGGCGCCATGGACGCGGTTTACGCTTTTATTGCCGAGGGCGTTAAGATCAACAATATTATGATTTTTGTAAAAAAGGATTCCAAGACGGAGAAAATATTTTGGATTGACCAGGGAATCGTCACCAAACGGAGTTTTTCCGACCTGGACGCGATGAAGGGGACGATCCTGATCAAGTCCATGGAGCTGGCGCATACGGGCCTCATAGAGCTGGCGGTCTAAACAAACTCGGCTGGGAGATGGCTTATGGAGAGAACGTCAATCATCAAAGCTGCCGCGGCGCGAAAGCAGGCGCTATGCGGCGCGGTATCGTTGACAAATCAGAAGGTTCAGATGGGGAGCTGCGGGCTGCGCCTGACAGGGTGGGGCGAGCAGTTATTGCGCAGGTACGGCGTTTCCGACGATGGCGGCCTGGAACCGGTGGAGCTGGTATTTCTCAGTCCCCACCCGGCGGAAGCTGCGGCAAAGGCCGGAGGAGAAAAAACGTTTGCCATCATCTGCCGTCTGATTTTGGCCAGGTACAACCGGAATGTGAGGGTACTCAACCGGTGGCGCAGGAACAGCTTTTTTCTCAACGGTTTGGACCGGCGGATTTTAGACAGATGGATTTTAGGCGGGCGGGAGGAAGAACAGGCCGGAGCGGGGAGAAGGCGGGAGGCCGCAGGCTGTTTGGAAGAGGTATGGACGCCGGCGCTGTCCGTTTCCAGGGAGCTGCGGTTTTTCCTGGCGGGAAAAGGAGCGGCCTGTGCTCCGCTAAGAAGCGCGGCGGAAGAGTCCGCAGATGGAGACATAGGAGTCCGGTCCGGGGAAGCCGGCTTTGGCCTTGTTATGACGGGGACGGCAGAGCGGGGGGCTGCGGGCGGATACGGGAGATTGGCGAGATTTTCAACAGCGATATTTGGAAATAGTTGTAAAATATTGACCAGGACAGGGGCATACGAAGGGAGTTGGTCAGAGAAGCGGGAGGCGTTGGAATGCGCCAGGCCGGAGCTGGTGGAGCGCATGAGGCTGTGGCCCGCGGAACGCGAGGTGCTGAGGCTTGAGGAGCGCGGGGGGCTGTGGCTGGTTGCCGGGGAACGCGAGGGGCTGTGGCCCGGAGAGCGCAGGGGGTTGAGGTCTACGGAGCAAATTGTTCTGAGGGCTGTGGAACAAACTGCGCTGCGGTCCATGAAACAGGGGGGAAGGCTGCTGACCGCACGGGACGCGTTGACCGGGATAAGCACGGGGACAAAGGCGGCACAATTGGTCTTACCCGAGGGAAATCTGAGCGCAGCGCCTTTGAACAGCGGACGGTCTGAGACAGCGATGGCAACGTTTCCGGGGAAAGCGGAGTTGAAGGCAACCATTGGATATCCGTCGTGGAAGCGGGAGGCCAGGGGGCGCGCTGACGGTATGCAGATAGCGCTTCCGGGGCAGGAAAAGCAGTATGCTTTTGGGAAACTGTTTGCCTGGCAAACGGCTTTCACCGGCCTTTCAGAAAGTACAGCAGGGCAAAGCTTTGGGGAAAACCTGAGGTGGAAAAAAATATTGCGGCTTTCCATGGCTCCTGGGCTGCTTGTAAGTCTGCAACAGGGAAATTCCGTGACCGGCCCAACGTGTATAACCGGTCTGCCGGTGAAACATGAGCTTGGATCAAAGAACCAGTACTATACGGCGGAGTCAGAGGGCGTCAAGGCTTCAGAAGCGCGTTTTTGCAGTTCAATTTATGGCGGGTCACACGCCGGAAATGATTTTGAGACCGGAAAACGGGAAGCGGCCGGGATTTTCGGGGATATGGTCTTATGCCGAATACAGGGTGAGACAAAATGGAGCGCCCGGGCCAAAGGAACGTTGGCAGCGCTTTTTAAGGCGGGCAACGCTTCCTCGGTGAAACTGCGGCCGGGCTTCGGGCAGACAGCAGCACCGATGTATGCGCAGACCGCGTCGAAGTGGTGGCTTCCGCCGATACAGGAGCGGGTGAGGGGAGAGCGACAGTCCGGCATATATTTAGAGCCGCTTTTCGGTCCGATTGTTTCTGATCGGCAATTCCGGCATATTTTTTGCTGGCCTGGACAGCTGGATTTGGCGGCCGGCTTGTGGCCGCGGCATCACAGAGCGCATGAACGCCTGAAATTCAGCGGCTTGGCGGCTGACCTGGGACAGGGCGGATCGGTGGATCGGCAGTTTGTCCGCCCGGAGACAGGACTGGCGACCGGTTTGCGGCAGTATGGAATGATGCCGGTTTCATCACAAGACGGAATGATGCCGGTTTCACCGCAAGATGGAGCGGCAGCCGGTTTGCCGAGGTACGATACAATCGCCCGTTGGATGGAAGATAGAGCGTTCGCAGTCCGGCCGCTGGCCGGAGCGACATGGTTTTTGCCGCAAAATAGAGAGAAGGCTGCTCAGCCGTCGTCCGGTGAGTCACCGTTTTTGCCAAAAAATAGAACCATAACCGGCCCGCCTGCGTCTGGAGCAGCCGCCGGCGTATCGCGCAATGGAAAGCCGGCGGCGCTGTCTCCGTTCGTTTCATCGGATGCTATGCCAAAGGCTATATTACCGCGGGAGATAACGGTCACCGGCGTGGTGACTGGCAAACTGTCGCTTGTACGCCGGTTAGCCCTATCTTTTAAGCCGCTTTGTTTATCAGATAGCTCCGGCCTGCGGCAGCAATGGCTGTACCGCTGCGGGGAATCCCCTCTCCGGTCAATTGCTACGGCGCAGAAAAATCTGTGGAACGGTTTAAGGATGTTTGGAAAGGGGGAGGTCCCTGATTCCAACGTGTTTTGTCCGTCCGTGGGCACTGAGCTGCAGTTTTACGGTTGTCCCAGCCAAAGGAGAAAAGCGGCCCATACGGAACCGCCCCGTCTGACAGCCACGTTTGTGCCGCGCTGTGTCAGGGCCGGAATCTGCACGGAACCGTCCCGTCTGACCGCTGATTTTGTGCAGCTCTGTACCAGGCTTGAACCGTGCGCAGAATTGTCCCAACTGTCCGCAAGTGCCGGGGCGCCGGAAGGGCAGATTAAGGGATACACAGAGCCGGCTGTGCTCAGCATGCGGGCTGCTGCCGGAAACACCGGAGTGGCCGGTCCCTGCCCGTCTGGGACAGCCTTATATAGTCTGCCGTCTGCGATCAGGCCTCCTGAGTCCGTACGGTTCCTATCATTTCCATCCGGTCTGCCGGCTGCGCTGCCTGGCACTGAGGCCTTTCACTCCCGGTTCGGAGCGGTTGGGGCGCTACGGGGTGAGCTTATACTGCGCTTTCGGTACGCTTTTGGTTTGCCTTCCCAGGCATGTATCAGTTCAGTCAGGCAGTTCGGATTTAGTTTACCACTACGGCCAGACGGCGGTCAGCCTTTGGGGGAGGGCCTTACAGCTCGGTTTCAGTCCGGCGTCTGCGCGCTCTTGAAGTCAGATATTGGTTCGGCAGCGCAGCCTGAAATTAATCCATCCTGGCGGGGCGCTTCCAGTTTAACGATGTGGACAGGCGGGGGCCGGTTTACGCAGCCGGGCGTTAATACAGTTTCTCTGCCGGGGGTAAGTCTGCTCCCGCGGTACGGTTCTGCATTGCCCTCACAGGCAGATATCGCCCAGTCCCCACGTACGGGTTCGGCGCTCTTTACACGCCAAAGCTCTGCGCGGCTCACATATACGAGCCAAACGCTGCCCTTCCGCTCGAGCCGGGCCCTTTCCATATGCTTGGGCCAAGCGATGTTTTTCCGCCTACGCCAGGCGTTGACCCTACGCCCGAGCCAGGCGTTGACCCTACGCTCAAATCAAGAGCTGTTCTTATACCTAAGCCAGGCGCAGCCCTTAAGTGCAAGCCAGGCGCAGCCTTTATACCCAAGCCAAACGCAGCACTCAAGCTTAAGCCAGGCGCAGCCTTTATACCTAAGTCAAACGCAGCCCCCAAGCCCGAGCCAGGCGCAGTCCCTATACCCAAGCCAAACGCAGCCCTCAAGCGCAAGCCAAGCGCAGCCCTTATACCCAAACCAGACGCAGCCTCCACGCTTAAGCCAGGCGCAGTCCCTATACCCGAACCAAACGCAGCCCCCACGCGCGAGCCAAGCACAGCTTTTATACCCAAGCCAGACGCAGCCTCCACGCTTAAGCCAGGCGCAGTTCCTATACCCAAACCAAACGCAGCCCCCACGCGCAAGCCAAGCGCAGCTTTTATACCCAAGCCAGGCGCTGTCCCCAAGCCCGAGCCAGGCGCAGTCCCTATACCCAAACCAAACGCAGCTTCCAAGCGCAAGCCAAGCGCAGCCCTTATACCTAAACAAAGCGCTTTCCTCCCACCAAGCCCCGCTCTCTCCTTCATCCCAAGCATTTCGCGCCGGACCCCGTCTGCCGGCCCCGATGATACCGCTGTCCGCTGCGCCGGAGCCGGCCATTCATCAGGTTTCGCCCAGCCCCCCATTCTGCAGCCTAAAGGCACTGCAAGTAATTTTCAGGTGCGCAGCAGCGCCGCGGCCCGCGGGGCGGACCAGCGTCTTGGGCGTCTCGCCGCCCTGTGTCCCAATAATTGCCCGCCTGCCGCGCATCTCCGGCAGTGCCTGCCTGCCCGAGACCGTCAAATCGTTCATGACGCGTTCCACAAGGACAATCACCACGCCCTCAGGTCCGGAACACCCGCACCCTTCACCGGAGGAGCGGGGGACTGCCTTCCCGGAGCGGCTTTTGACGGCCCAGTCCCAGCTTACCGCCAACGCGCCTGTGGATTTCGTGTTTCCCAGACAATCGGCGGCCAAAGCGGAAATGGCACGGGGGGCCTCAGTGGTTCGGACCGTGGCCTGCGATCCCGGTGATCCCTTTGCCCGTTATAATGCGTACAATGAGACCCACGGGCAGAGCGGGGACGAGCCGGACCTGATGGAATACAGGGCACGGCAGTTTGAGCGGGAATCCCGGGAGGTTAACATTTTAAATGAAAAGCTCCTCCGGCAGGAAACGATGGTGCAGGAGCTGGAGAAGGGGCAGAAATCCCTGAAGGAGCAGGTGGAGCGGATCGCGGGCGGAAAGAAGCCGGCCGACGAAGTGATCCGGCGGCTGCGCAGGGAAATTTCCATGGAGAAAAAGCGCTTTGGCATCCAATAGGCCAGGGCGCAGCGGGAAAGGAGTACATATGGCCTCCATTATGGCAAAGGTCAGGAATCTCACCCGGAAATTGTCGGGAAATGCCGTGCTGACGATCTATACGGCCCAGGGCGAGGTGAACAGCCTCGCATGCCAGTTCAACCCGGATGAGTATCAGCTCACCGCCCAGGTAAAGTACAGCACACAGCAGCGGGCTCAGCAGGATTCACCCATTATCCAGTACATAGGCGGAGACATTACCACGCTCAACCTCTCCCTGCTGTTTGACACCAGCGACACTTCCGAGGTCACCCTGGGCCTTGCAAGCACCTCGGTGAAGCACAACAGCGCCACGGACGTATCGCAGTACATCGACGTGCTGCTGCAGCTGGTGATGATTTCCGGGGAGATTCACCACCCGCCCATGGTGGAGTTCTCCTGGGGTTCTCTGAATATCATAGGCCTGACGCAGAAAATTGATGTGAAATACACCATGTTTGAGAAGGGCGGCATGCCGGTGCGGGCCAGAGTGAATCTGATGATCATTTCGCCCAATGCGACCACGATCCATGAGAGCGCCAATCCCCTGGAATCTCCGGACAGGACGAAGTGCAAGGTGCTGTCCGAGGGAACCAGCCTGTGGAGCATCGCCCAGGCGGAATACGGGGATGCGGGACTCTGGCGTGAGATCGCCAGGGCCAACGGCATCATGAATCCCTTGTCCGTCCCGGTGGGCACGGTGCTGAAGGTCCCGGCCCTGTAGCACAGCAAATAAAAAGGAAAAAAATGGGAGAAAACAATGGGCGATTTGATGTCGGATACCTGTGACTATACGGGACTGTGCAAACGCTACGGCAATTTTTGTGTTCCTGCATACAAAATCAAGGTGGGCGGGGTGGATGTGGCCGCCGCCATGAAGCTGTCGGTGGTTGAGATCAGGGCCAAGCTGGTTTTGGAAGGGACGAGCATCGTGGAGATCAAAATCGGCGACGCCTATTCGGACCGGGAGCATGCCTTTGACCGCAGATTGAAGGACAAGTTCGTTCTGGGTACGGCCGTGGAGCTGGAAATGGGGTACGGCTCAAACACCAGCAGCATATTTAAAGGCTACGTGGCCTTAGTGGGCGCTGAATTTGAGGAATTTCCCCTGTTCGTGGTCACACTGATGGACGCAAGGCGTCTGATGATGGTCAGCGGGGTCAAACAGGTGCTCCATGACGTGAAAAATTATTCAGATGCCTTCCGAACCGTGATCGGCGGCTATTCATCACTCTGTACGCCAAAGATCGACGGGACCGACGACAAGCTGGAGCGGCCGCTCTCCCAAAACGGCAGCGACTATGAGTTTATTATGGACGGACTGATCAGAGAGGGAAAGGCGGACCGGGAATTTTTTATTTTCGGCGGCACGGCCTATTTCAGAAAGCCGCGCAGCGTGAAAACTCCGGTGATGAATATGAAATACGGCCAGGTGCTTTTGTCTCTGTACATTCAGGAGGAATACCTGGACCTGGACGTTGAGGTCATCGGCTACAACTCCATGGAACAGAAAACGTTTGTGGGAAAGGCTGCGGCCAAGAGCTCGTCCCGGCAGAAAAAGGCAGTCTCCCAAAAAGCGTCCTACACCCTTACAGATCCGGATGCGGACAGCCAGCAGAAGGCGGGAGACAGGGCCGCAGCCATTGCGGCCAGGCAGCTGTGGCAGAACCGCAGGGGAGAGGGCGGCGCCATCGGGCTGCCGGAGGTGGTGCCGGGCAGATACGTTAAGGTTTCCGGCCTGGAGGAGATGGCCGATCAAAGCTACTATGTCACCGAGGTGGTCCACACGCTGAATCATGAGAGTTATCTCACGTCGTTTACGATTGGAGGATGGTAATAATGGGCGGATTTTTAGATGGGCTGACAGCGCAGTTGCCCCGGGACCGGATGTACAGCATTGCCACCGGGATCGTCAAGGAGAACTGGAACCAGGACTGTCCGGGATCGGTGAAGGTCGAGATGTTCATGGGGGAGCAGGGGAAAAATGTGACGGGATGGCTGCCGGTGGCGGCTCCCTACGCCGGCAAGGAGCACGGCATGTATTTTTTGCCTGAAATAGGCTCCGAAGTGGTGATCGCCTTCAATATGGGGGACAGGAATTGTCCCATCGTCATAGGAAGCCTGTGGAATCACGTCAATACGCTGCCCGGGGAGACCGCGGTGGAGAAAAATACGGTGAAACGCCTGAAAACGAAGGGCGGCTGCCAGATCGTGTTCGACGGTGAGGAGAAAAAGGAGAGAATCAACATCAGCACCCCGGCCGGGCTTTCGATACGGATGGAGGATGAGGCGAAGGTAATCACCGTTGCGGATTCAGACGGAAAGAACAAGGTAGTGCTGGACTGCGATAAGGGCGGGATTACGGTGGCTGCGGATCAGAAGATCGAATTCCTGGCGGGAGGCAAAGTTATGCTCTGCCTGGACGGTGGGGCAAAAGCGGTCAGGATTGACGGAGACAACATCAAGGTGAATGCGGGCCAGGGGCTGGAGCTAAAGGGGCAGAGCCTGAAAGCTGAGGGTGCCAGCGCGCAGGTCAAGGGGCAGAGCGCCCTGAAGCTGGAGTCCGGTGCGGTAACCGAGGTGAAGGGCACTATGGTAAAGATTAACTGACCTTTGCAGGCGGAGGCCGGAAAGGGACGGATATGGAACAATACGGGCTGCCGAAAGGCTTTTTGGGCTGCGGCTTTAAATTCCCCATCCAGGTGGATGAAAACACGGGAAGAATGATGACGGTTTCCTACGAGGAGGATATAAAAGAGGCGATTCGGATTATCCTCATGACCCGGAAGGGAGAGCGCGTTCGCATGCCGGAATTTGGCTGCCGGATTCATGAGTACGCCTTTGCGGATATGGATTATACCACAATCAATACCATGAAGCGGGAGGTGGAGCGGGCCCTGGTCCAGTGGGAGCCGCGGATCGACGAGATTGAAGTCGTCATGGACACGGCCCGGGAGCGGGAGGGGATGCTTCTCATCCGGATCAGTTACAGGGTCAGGAGCACCAACAATCCCTACAATATGGTGTTTCCCTACTACCTGAACGAGGGCTTTGGAACAGAGCTGTAATGTAAAAGGAGGACGCGGCGGTTGAACGTGACGGGGATGGACGGCCTGGAAAAGAGGCCGGTAATTGAAGAGATCAGAAAGAAGGCAGCCAGCTACACGCCGGAATGGCGCTTTGATGAGGAAAATCCGGACATTGGCACCGCCCTGGCGCTGGTGTACGCTGACCTGTTCGCCGGTACCCTGAAACGGATGAGCCGGATCGCGCTGAAAAATGAGATTGCCTTTTTTAATTGTCTGGGAGCCTCTCTTCTTCCGGCGGTCCCCGCCAGGGGCTACGTCCGCTTTTCCCTGTCCAGCGGGGAATGGGGCGGGGTGGAGGTGCCCATGGGAACCGCTGTGTCTGCGGATAGCGCGGATGAGGAAAACGGCATCATCCGGTATGAGACGGTAGACGATCTGTATGTAACCCCGGCCCGGGTGGAGGCCGTCTACCAGGCCTGCGACGATGTGGATTACATCGGCTGCAGCATGGGCGGGGGACGGGAGGGCGGGGATATCCCGGTATTCTCCCTGCAATCCGGCAATTTACAGCGGCACGCGCTGTATTTTTCCCACGACACGGTCCTGGATATACGTCACAGCGGGACGATCTGTCTGGAATTTTTGGGGGAAGAAGGGCGGAAAATGGAGGACGGCCTCCTGGAGGCCCTGGCCCGGGAGGATCAGGCGTGTTTTGAATACCATTCCGGGAACGGATTTATCCCCTTTGAGCAATGCTTTGTCAGGGACAAGAAGGTGGTGTGCAAAAAGGGCGGAGGGCAGCCTCCCTTTGAGGCGGCCGAGATCGGCGGAATCACAAGCTTCTGGATACGCCTGAAGGCTTTGGATGTAAGGCTGCTCAAAAAAATGTCCGTCGCCAGGCTGTACCTGGAATCCGCGGGGGAGGATATTGAACCGGACACGGTTTACGGAAACGGCGCGGAGTGCGGCCTGGCCCGGTATTTCCCGTTTGGAGAGAGCTTAAGCCCCTACAGCGAGGTGTATTTCGGCTCCGGCGAGGTCTTGGGCAAACGGGGGGCTGAGGTGGAGCTGGCTTTTGGCGTTGATTTTATTAAAATACCCCTGGAGGCCAAGCGTGATATGGTGGAATGGGAATGGGTGATGAAGCGCAGTGATTTCAAGCCGAATCTGGAATACGACATCACCATCGACGCCGTGATCTGGGAGTATTTTAACGGGAGCGGCTGGGCGAGGCTGTTTGCCGGCGATACGGGAGGCGACGTGTTTTCCGTGAAAAACGGGACCATGGGACAGTATCGAAGCCTCTGTTTCCGGTGCCCCGGGGATATGAGCCCGATTCTGGTCAACGCCAGGGAAACCTGCTATATCCGCGCACGGATTCTGAAGGTCAATAACCTCTACAAGACCATGGGAAGCTATATCGTCCCGCTCCTGAGCGGCACGGTTCTCAGCTACCGTTACGGCAGCCGTTTTGCCGAACCCAATGGGATCGTGACGGACAATAATCTGGAGCGGCTTTCATACCGGGGGGAGGATGTCTTAAAGAACACCCTTCAGCCCTTTTACCAGACAGGCTGCGACCGTCCGGCGCTGTATCTGGGTTTTTCCCTTCCGCCTGCGGGCGGGCCGGTGAAGTTTCTGATGCAGGTGAAGAATCCGGCGGACAGGCGGGATTTTCCGCTGGCCTGGGAGTATTTTAACGGCCGGAAATGGCTGCCGGTGAACTTGGCGGACGAGACGGAGGCGTTCTCAAAAACAGGAATTATCACCATGGCCGGAGCCGGGGACATGCGGCCTAAAAAGCTCTTCGGACAGGAGTTCTGCTGGATACGCGTCCGCGATGAAAATGGACGCTACGAGGGAGAGGGGCAGGCCTTTTGCCCGGTCCTCTCCGGGATTCTTGAGAATACCACCAAGATTGTCAATGTGGATTGGAGGGAAAACCAGTATTTCACCATGACGGTTTACCAGGAAAATACCAGGTTTCAGCTGATTCATCCCAATATCTGGGAGGTAGAGGTATTTGTGGACGAGCAGTCCGCGCTGTCGGAGCAGGAAATGGAGCGGCTGCGGCAGTTGGGCCTGGCGCGCATCGCGCGGGACGACACGGGCATGGTGGTAAACGCCTGGGTGAAATGGACGGCGGTGGAGGATTTCATGGAATCGTCGGCGGACGACCGTCACTACACGTACAATCCCACAGAGGGCTATATTCTCTTTGGCAACGGCCGCCGGGGGAGGATTCCGCCGGTTTCCAGGGAACCTAATATCCAGGTGCGGTATGCCAGCGGCGGCGGAACGCGGGGGAATTTGGGAGCCGGACGGGTCAATAAGCTGAACCGGGCCATGGGTTTTATAAGCGGGGTGGAAAACCCGGAGCCGCTGACGGGCGGGGAGGACAGGGAGACCCTTAAGGAGGCCTTAAACCGCTGTGCTGCGCTGGTCAGGACCCAGAAAAAAGCGGTGACCCTCAGGGATTACGAGGAGCTGGCCATGCTGGCCTCCAGGGAGATACGGCAGGCGAAATGCTTTTCCTGCCTGGGCCCGGACGGGGAACTCATGACAGGGGCGCTGACTCTTGTGCTTCTGCCTAAAAACTGGGAAAAGGAGCACACGCAGTTCGCCCGCATCAAGGGGGAAGTGCTTCGCGGCATGAAGGATCAGATCAGCGGAAGCCTTCTGGCGGAGCGGAAATTTTTTATCGTGGAGCCTGTTTACGTGCGTTTGCAGGTCAGGGTGGAGGCTGCGGTCCGGGATTTCAACATGATTTTTAAGGCCAGGCGTGGGATTCTGCAGGCGTTAGAGGACTTCTTTTGTCCGGCCGGAGGCGTGAGCAGGTGGCGGATCGGCGACCTGCCCGACGCCATGCAGATACGCAGCGCGGTAAATGGCGTGGAGGACGTGGCCCGCATCAGGAAGGTGTACGTCAGTATGTATGTGCTGGAAAACGGCAGGTGGGTTGAGTCGGACCACGTCCCGGGCCGCCGGTACGCGTACCCGGTCGGCGGGGAGCACGCGGTCATGATTACGGTAGAATAGGAGGGCGGGGCGGATGCTGCCGAATATTAACCTGGATAACGAAAATTACGAGGATATCATCAGTGCGGCCCGGAACATGATCATCAGCCTGTATCCTGAGTGGACGGATTACAATTACCACGATCCGGGGATCACCTTAATCGAGCTGTTTGCCTGGATGAAAGAGAGCCAGCAGTATTATATGGATCAGATCGGGATCGATAACAAGCTGAAATATCTGAAGCTTCTGGGAATCAGACGCCGCAAAAAAATACCGGCCCGCACCTTAAGCTGTATGTGGGTGCCGGAGGATCTCTCGGTCATGGCCGGGATGAAGTTCTTCGCCGGGGATATTTGTTTTGAAGCCCGGGAACAAAGCTATCGGATTGCCGGGGATATAGCAGGCTGCGCCTGCGGGACGCAGGATGGAAATTGGGATTATATGGAAAGAGAACAGCTTCAGTTCGGCCATTCCCTGCGGTTTTACCCCTTCGGCAGGGAGCCGATGCAGGGGAACGCCTTCTATATCCGCTTTGACCGCCCTCTTCCGCAAAAAGAGTTGATTTCCGTATACCTGGAGATTTTCAACAATTATCCGGTGGCCCGCGGCCATATCGTGGGCGAGCTGTATGAGCCTTTGGCCTCCATCTCCTGGGAATATGGGGCAGAGGGGGGCTGGAAGGGCATCCCCTGGTGTGAGGATGGTACCCGGGGACTTCTCCAGGATGGTTTTCTCCGGTTTACGCTGCCGGAGGATATGGCAGAAACGCCGGTCAGGGAGCGGCCGGGATACTATATCCGCGGCGTCCTCACGCATCAGGAATACGATGTGCCCCCATGGATCACGGCTGCGAGCGCGAATGTAGGCGAAGTGGTCCAGCAGGATACGCTGGCGGAATACCGGGATTTTCCGGCGGATGGGAGGCCGGAGCTGGTGTTGGACACCTATCTGGGTATCACCGGAGTATCCAGGGTGTTTGTCAAACGAAAGGGCGGGTACGAGCCCTGGGAGGAGTTTGAGAAGGATGTGGATGCGCAGCGGGGAAACGCCGTGGTTAGGATACCCTGGGACAAGCTACCGGGCGCTGTCATGGGCATCCGCATCGTCAGCGTGGAGTACGGGGTCCCGCTGTCCCAGGCGGTCGGGGAGGGCACGGGTTTTCCCGGACAGGAAATTGACCTGGAGGACCGGGAACTGCTGTACGATCCCTTTGAGATCATGGTCGGGGACGGGCCGGACCGGGAAGCGTACTTCCAGTGGAATAAGGTGGAGGATTTTAGCTGCTCCCGGCCGGAGAGCAGGGACTATATATTTGATTCGGAGAAAGGGATCATCCGCTTCGGGGACTGCGTCCACGGCATGGCGCCGGAAGGGGAGATACTCCTGATCGCCTGCGCCAGGAGCCGGGGAAGCGGCGGCAATATAAAGGCCGGGAAGTTAAACCGGCTGGGGCTGGCGGCGGACGGGATACGCCTGACCAACATAAGGGACGGAGCCGGAGGGGAGGACGAGGAAGGGCTGGAGGACAGCTTTGCCCGGGCAAAACGGGCGGTGAGGGCCTGCGGCTGCGCCGTGTCCGACGAGGATTATGAGCGGAGGGTGAGAATGACGCCCGGCCTTATGATCGAGAGCTGCCGGGTGATTCCGGCGGATCAGAGGCAGGGGGCTTCCCAAGCCGGCGGCAGCGCCGGCGTGAACATTGTGGTGAAGCCCTACGCCGTCTCGGGCAAGGGGACTTTAAGTCGCGCTTATGAACGGAATATCCTGAATTATCTGGAGCAGTACCGGATGCTGGGAACCGGCATCGCGGTTATCCAGCCGGAATATATTGAAGTTTCCGTATTCTGCGAGATTGTTCTGAAATCACAGTACGCCAATCTGAGGGCCAAGGTCGAGGGGCGAATCGGGGATTTTATGAGGCGGTATGAGCGGGAATTTGGGGCGGTTGTCTCCCACTGCGCCCTCTATGGTGCGCTGGACCATATGGAGGAGGTGGCCGGGATCAGGGCCCTGGCCTTTGACACAAGGGGAAGCGGAGTGCGCTACAGCGCCGGAGGGGATCTCCTCCTTCCGCCTAACGGGGTGCTGTGGCTGTCCGGGGTCAAGTGTGTATTTTCCATCGACGAATAACTGTGTATTGCGGCGTAAAGGAGGGCGGATATGGACCGGGGACTGAACTATTTTATTTTTAATAAGGCCCAGGATTACCGCAGAGGCTATATGGAGCGGATGGAGTACGATGCGGACGGCCTCAGGCCCGCGCAGGACGGCCATGAGCGCTGCGCGTTCCTCTCCAGGATTCTGGACAGCCGGGAGGAGCAGATGAATTGGCATCGGCTGACCATGGAGTACGGCGGCAGCGGTAAGGTTCCTGTGAGGATCAGCATCTACGCCTGGGACGAACAGGAGCTGGTGTGGAAGGGCCGCAGGATATCTTTAAAAGAGCTGGCTGCGGACAACGGCAGATCCATTGAAGAGCGGCGGGAAATGATGTCCCCCTGCCTGCAAAAGGCCGCGGATGGAACCGGGGATATTTTGCTCCACGAGGTGGCGGGGCGGTATTTGTGGTTCCTTTTGGAGATGTACGGCCAGGAGGAGAAATCCTATATCAACCGGATTAAAATCAGCTTTCCCAGACAGAGCTGGATTTTGCAGCTGCCGGAGATTTACCGGGAGTCGGACCGCAAAACCATGTTTTTGGAGCGTTATCTGGCCCTGTTTCAGACCATGTATGAGGACCTGAACGACAGAATCGGCGGAAGCGCCCTGCTATTGGACGCGGAATCCACGGAAAGGGAGTATCTGGGTTTCCTGGCCCGATGGCTGGATATCGGCAGCTGCGACGTCTGGCCGGAAGAAAAGCTGAGAAGGCTGTTGCGGCACGGACTCGCCCTCTACCGGCGCAGGGGCACCAGGCAGGGGCTCATGGACTTTATCGCGCTCTACAATGGCGAGGTTCCCTTTTGCGCGGAGCATTTCCAACTGGAGGCATACGCCCGGGACCGGGAATATTACGACCGCCTTCAGGCGCTTTACGGGAACCGGGCGGAGCAGGTGACCGTCCTGGTAAGCGACAGGGTGGTGCCCACAACGGAAGCCTACAAAGTTCTGATGAAGATCATAGATGAGATGAAACCAGCCCAGACGGATGTGAAGCTGACGGTCCTGAGACCGTATATATTTCTGAACGGGCATTCTTATGTGGGGGTGAACAGCGTGCTGGGGCGGTATCAGGCGGCGGCTTTGGACGGGCGGTCTATGGTGCCGTTCCTGTCGGTGGGTAAGGGGATTTTATAATACATTGAGAGGAGCATATATGTATGAAGAACACAAAGCTGTTTCCCTTTGAGCGGAATCATTATTTTTATGGAAAGCTGCTGTCGGTGGACGATTTCGAGCTGGAGCAGGACTACATGAATAACAAACGCAGGATGTTGAACCGATATCTAAGCGGCTGCGGCGTGGTTGCCGGCCTGTATGTGGTGGGCTTGGATGAGCAGACGGTTTCCGTGGAGGCGGGAATCGCCCTGGATTCCACGGGACGGGAGATCGCGCTGGACGCTCCGGTGGTCAAAAAGCTGTCCATGCTGGACGGGTTTGAATCGTGCCGCAGCGGGGCGGGCCGGCCTTACATATACCTGTGCCTGGAATACGGGGAGACGGAAACGGACCGGGTGCACAATGTGACGAAAAACGTGTCGCCGGCCCCGGGGGACGGGGATGTGGACTACAACAAGGTGCGGGAGGACTGCCGCCTGTATCTGACGGACCGGGAGCCGGAGGTGGAGAACATGTCCCCGTCCGCCCTGTACGAGGACGTAAAAACCGTCTATTGGAAGGACGGCGTGCGCATCCGCCAGATCATGCCCCGCTACGTGCGCTCCGGAGAACGGGTCAGGCTGCGGGTGGAGGTGGAGAACCTGAGCAGAAAGACCCTGTCGTTTTCCTATGACCTGATTTTGACCTGTCTGCTGTATGAGAACCAGACAAAGCTCAAAGTGACGTTTGACGAGATGCTGGTGGAGCGCACGGGCTTTTATGAGTTGGAGTACAGCCTGGACACTACGGATTCCGCAAATGTGGAGGGTACGGCTGCCATTGACCCGGATTCCGTGCGTTTACATATCTCCGGGCGCAGTGAGAAGGAGACCTGGGAGGGCAGACAGACCGTGCGCATCGGCAAGGAGGAGGAGAAGGCCGAGATGGTGCGCAGCTATTACCGGACGGCCATGGAGCATATCGCGGCGGCCGGATCGCGCCAGCCCATCTACCTGGCCAGGATTTTCTTTGTGACGGCAGGGGACTCCTATATCATTGAACGCATCGACAATGTGCCCTTTCGGCAGTATGTAAAGAACGGGTATCTGGAAACAGCGCTGGACCAGATGATGATGAGGGAGCTGGAGGCCGCACGCGGGCGGCAAAGCCCGGGAGACGGAAAGCGGGGAAAGGGCAGCGGGAGCGAGGAGGTCCCGGGAATTGCCGTCAGCAAGGGCGTCGCGGTGATTCCCCTGGCCGCGGCGGCACAGCGGGGGGAGCGCTTTTTCTCGGATGAGATTATTCACGGCCTGGGTCTGGGACAGACGGCTATCGTGCTGGGAATGGAGCGGGACGAGGAGACCATGGTGACCTACGGCTCCTCCGAGGTGTTTGAGAAGGAGGGGGTGGAGGCGGAGATCGCCGCCAGGCTGGATGTGAATAAGGGCAGCTTTGTGATCGGCGCCAGGCTTCTGGCCCCGGCCAGGGAGGGAAATCTGAAGGTTCATTGGACGGCTGTCCGGGATCTGCGGGACGCTGTCCGGGAGAAGAGCGACAAGCGGATCTATATTACGCCCGGGATTCTGGAGCTTCACGTGCGCGAATCCCATTATCTGGAAGCTGTCTGCGAGAACATGCTGGAAAAGGCGGTGTGCTGGAGCGTGAAGGATGAGGCGGGGACTGTGGATTCCAAGGGCCTGTACACGGCCCCCAACGTCCCGGGCGTGTACGAGGTAGTGGCCCAGAGCGCGGCATTCCCGGAGGTTCGGGCGTCTATCTTTGTGGTCGTGCGGGAGTATGAGACATAAGACAATGGATTCAGATGGCGGTGAGGAAGTATGGTCATTCAGACGTTGGATACAAGCTACACGGTGGTGAAGCGCTGCGGAGCGGAAGAGGGGACGGAGCGCTTTATCTGCAGGGACGGGGATAAGAGCGGTCTTGTGACGCTGCTGCGCACAAAGGACCGGCAGGTGATTGCCGGAGCCATGGACTATATTTCAAGGGAAGTAGCCCCGGAGACGTTTACGGACTTTAAGGGCTGCTTTGTCAGCGGCGAATATTTCTGTGTGGCTATGGCGTACCACGGGGGCGCGGCGCTGAGGCAGCGCCTGGAGCGGGAGAACAGCACCCTCAAGGAGCGGCTTCAGGTGGGACTGCGGCTGTTGGAAAAAGCAATATTGTTAAAGCTGCCCTGGTATTTTTTCTGCGATGCCGCGGATCAGGACCAGATCGCAGTGAGCCCAAGCCTGGAGGTGGAGTTCAACTACAGGCTGCGGGATCTGGGAAATTGCGGACAATACGGCCGGCAGCAGGCCTGCAAACGGCTGTCTGTTCTCCTGCAGCGTTTGTTTGAGCAGGAATTCCGGCGCAGGGTGCTCCCCGAAATGCAGGAATTTTGCGGGGAGCTGGAGCAAGGAGAGGAGCTGTTTGAGGACTATATGGATATTTACCGACGGTACAGGGAGCTGGCGCAGCGCTTCAGCTCTCTGCCGCCGGACGATCTAAAAAGCCCCCGGACGTGGCCGTTTCGGCTGTGGGAGCGCATCAAGGCTGCGGCCGCGGCCGCCAAAAAGCTGGCTGCGGCCCTGCTCCTGGCCGCGGCGGTGATATACCTGATTTTCACAGTCAGACAGGCGGGGCTTCCGGGGGAAAGCCGGGAGGTGTTCCGCTATATCGGCACCTTGGAAATCGGGGAGTAGAGCGTAAATGAGGAGAAGCTGACATGAAATTTTCAGGGCAATTTGATCTCTTTCAGGCATTTCGTTTATTTGCCGGCCGGATTGTGCGCATCGCGTGCGCGCCATTTCAGATGCTTTACCGAAAAGCGGTCCGCCTGCTGAGCCCCAACAATCTGATGCTAAAAATGTCCGAGGATATCCGCACGGGCATCAAGCGGGTGGGGGAGAAACCGGCGTCTTTGAAGGAGTACGTTCTGTTCGGCGACCGCTATGTGGCGAAAAAGCTGCTTTTTCTGGGAACCCTGCTTTTGATTGCAGCTGTTTCCCTGTTGATCCGTTTTGGCGTTCCCCAGATTCAGGCCCGTTTTTTTACAAAAACCATGGTGATCAACACGGCGGGTATGGTCGGCTATACGGGAAAGGTGAAGCTGATCGACAGCCGGGAGTCGGGCCTGGTGCTGTTCGAGGGCCGTCTGGAGGAGGGCAGAATCAACGGCCCCGGCACCCTTTACGGCTACGACGGAAAACTGCGCTACAAGGGCAATTTTGAGCTGGAGATGTATTCCGGCCTTGGGGAGACCTTTTACCCCGGAGGAAACACCTGCTATAAGGGCGGATTTTCCATGAACCTGTACCAGGGGCAGGGCATTCTCTACCGCGAGGACGGTTCCCTTCAATACGAGGGCCAATTTTCCGCCGGTAAATACGAGGGCCTTGGGAAGCTGTACGGCGAGGCGGGAGGCGTTTTGTATGAAGGTGGCTTCTCCCAGGGACTCTATGACGGGGAAGGCCGACTGTACCGGGCGGACGGCGCGCTGGAGTACACGGGCGGTTTTGAAAAAGGGCTGTACAGTGGAAACGGCGTGTTGTACCGGGCGGATGGGACGGTGCGTTACAGGGGGGATTTCTCTGCCGGGATGTTTGAGGGCCAGGGCACGTCCTACGACGGCAAAGGAGACCCGCTGTATACGGGCGCTTTCAGCGCCGGTATGCCGGAGGGCGGCGGACGCTCGTACCGCCGGGGAAACCTGGTGGAGGAGGGCACGTTTGAGGAGGGGCAGCTGTCTGAGGGCACCACCACGCTCTACGACGAGTCGGGAAACCTGCTCTATGAGGGCGGGATATCAGGCGGAAGCTACCACGGCCGGGGCACGCTGTACCGGGAAGGAAAGAAGCTGTACCAGGGAAGCTTTGAGGACGGGGCTTTTAGCGGGGAGGGGAAGCTTTACGGGACAGAGGGGGTATTGATTTATCAGGGGACCTTTTTGGACGGCCTGGAAAGCGGAGCGGGAAAGCAGTTTGACTCTGAAGGGGTCCTGACCTATGACGGAGAGTTTAAGGAGGGGGAGTACCACGGTTCGGGCAAGCTGTACCGGAAAGGGGTCCTGCTCTATGACGGCCAGTGGGAGCAGGGGCGGCGCTCCGGGCAGGGGAAGGCCTTTGACCAGGAGGGAAAGCTGATATATGAGGGCGCCTTTTACCAGGACGAGTACTGCGGCGCCGGAAAGCGCTACGATCCCCAGACGGAGACGCTTCTCTACGAGGGCAGCTTCAGAAACGGCCTGTACGACGGCCAGGGCAGTCTGTACGACGCCAACGGAATTCTGCTGTACGAAGGGGAGTTTCTGCTGGGTGTGTACAACGGCAGGGGAACCCTGTATGATTCCGCCAACGGAGCGGTGGTATTCGACGGCCTGTTCATCCAGGGCGTCAGGACGGAGCCGCCGGCCGACGGCGCAGAGGCGGAAAACGCAGATATTGCGGGAGACGGGGAGAAAGGGCCGGGAGGGCCCGCAGGCGAAGCAGCCGGGGCGGGAGGGCCCGCAGGTGAAGCAGCGGGGCCGGGAGAGACCGCAGGCGAAGCAGCCGGGCCGGGAGGGCCCGCAAGCGAAGCAGCCGGGGCGGGAGAGACCGCAGGCGAAGCGGCCGGGCCGGGAGGGCCCGCAGACGAAGCAGCCGGAGCGGGAGAGACCGCAGGCGAAGCAGCGGGATCGGAAGAAGCGGCGGAGGAGCTGAAGCCGGAGTAGCGGATTTGGCAGCGCTGAAAGATGAGCAGGCGGAGATGACCGGCATCCGGACGCCCGGTATTGCGGCGAGGCGTTCCGGCGTTCCGCAGGCGGTCAGCGGCCGCTGAGCGTACGTCCCTGGCGGCCGTGTGCTTCTGCCGCGCCGCAACGGGAAAGGAGTGTGGGAATGGGCTATTCGATTATATCAGAGATCAGCGGCGCGCTGGTCAGTCTGCTGCGCGGGGATCTGGTTCCGGATCTTGTGCCAAACGAGGACGGCATCGGCCTGTGCAGCCCGGACGAGCGGGGAGACTTTGTGGTGGGGATCAACCTGTACGACCTGGAGGAGTCGGAGGAAATTGTATCCCTGGGGGTGACGAACCGGGATTTCGCCACCCAGGTATTTCCCTCCTGTTTTCTCTCTCTCTATTACATGATAACGGTCTACTCCATCAGCGATCTGAAATTCCGGCAGATGGAGGAACAGCGGATCATGGGGCGCATCGTCCAGACGCTGAACGACACCCCGGTTATTTCCCGGGAAATGCTGGGCGAGAGGACGGAACAGAACGCCTACAAAATCAAGGTGGAGCTGCAGAAAATCGACCGGTATGAAAAAGTGCGGCTGTGGAATTATCCCAACGTCCCATATAAGCCGTCGCTGTACTATAAAATTTACCCGGTGGAGGTTGCCTCCCGCAGAACGCGGGACGTGCGGCGGGTTATGGATCTGGATTTTGTCCTGGAAGAGAAGGTGTGAAGGAGGCGGGCATATGGCTGCTATGGACCGGGTGAGGATGAGGGTCGGGCTGGTGGTTCAGGTCTTGGATGATTTTACGGACAGGCCCGTGGAGGGCGGCTGCTGCAGGCTGTGGATCGATGGGGCGGGGCCGCCGCTTATCAGGCGGGACGGATATTATGTGTTTGTAAATCTTCCCGAGGGGACGGGAACGCTTCATATTGAACATCCCTTTTATTCCCCGCGGTCGCTCACGGCGAGGTTCGGGAGACCGGAACTATCCGAACCGGTGATGAAAGTCAGAATGAGCCCGGATATTACCTATCCGGTTCCCCGCGGGGCAACCGGCGTCAGAGGCCGGGCAAAACGTGAGTGTCCGGTACAGCTGGTCTGCCGGGAAAAGAGCGGATATTACAAGCTGCTGCTGGAATACGGCAATCCCGGCAAAGAGCGATTCATCGCCATCTATAACCCCGACGGCGCGGACTTGGACGGGCGGCGTTTTCGGATCGAGGGCCGGGACGGGAGTGATTGGGAATATTTTACAATTTTGCATACGGCCGGCGGGGAGGACAAATTCTCACTGATGGACAGGCCCTTGCAAAACAGCTACAAGAAAATCGGGACCAGGGTGATCCCGGTGTATGAGACTTGCACGGACCGGAACGGAGATTTTTTTCTCCTTCTGCCCCAGGGGGAGAGCGGGGGCGGGGAGTACGCCGTAAGCGTGGGCGCCTCCGGGAGCCGTGAGTCTGTGGTGAAGCTGGAGGCGGGAAAAATCAACGAAATTCTACTGGAGGAGGAATAACGGTATGGGAATGTGTGTGTGCGGCGGGGCGGTGATCGCGTGCAGCTTTGGTGCGGTACCGTCCATATTTACGGTGCTGCCCGACAATAAGGCGGCCAGCAGCATGCCGTTGGCCACCGTCATGGATCAGAAGCCCATGGTTAATATCATGCCTTTTGGCATGTGTACGTCCATGGCCAACCCACAGGTGGCTGCTGCGACGGCGGCGGCCCTGGGTGTGCTGACCCCGATGCCCTGTTTGCCGGTGATTATGGTCCCATGGGCGCCGGGCAGCCCAACGGTTCTGATCGGGAACAAACCGGCGTTAAATCAGACATCTAAGCTGACATGCAGTTGGGGCGGCGTGATACAGATCACAAATCCGGGCGTTATGAATATACAGGTTCCGTAAAAGGAGGGGAGCGGGATGGAGCACACGGCTGCAGCGGCCGTGCTGGCCGCAGGCTTAGGCATTCTGGCAGTTCTGCTGGGAGGCGCCGCTCTGTGGCAGACGGCAAGATTAAAGAAACTTAGACGTGATATGGACGGCGTTCAGGCGGTCAGGGAGACGGCGGCCGCGTGGGGGGAGGGAAGCGATACGCTCCGGCGTCTGCTCCCGGCCGGGCTGCTGGGCGCGCTGAATCTTAAGAGCCTCTCCGATCTCAGCCTGAACGCGTTCCGCGAGATGAACGGGGTCATTCTGAGGGCGGACGTGGCGGGCTTTGACCGGAAGCTGCGGCTGATGGATACCCAGAGGGCGTACGAACTGATCAACCGGATCATGGAAGGCTGCGTCCCGCCGGTATACGAAAACGGAGGCGAGATCATCGATTTTGTAAACGGAGGCTTCGAAGCCCTGTTTCTCTCCGGCTATGCCGGCGCGCTGGGCGGTGCGGTCACCATGTGCGAGTACGTCCGGGAGCAGGAGCGGGAACATGGGGAATACAAGGATTTTGGCATCGGCATATGCTACGGACCGGTCATGGCTGGGGTGGTGGGCCATCCCCGGCGCATGGCGCTGTCTATGCTCTCCGTTTACACCGGGTTCGCGGCTTTCCTCCAGTCCATTGCGGGAAAATACTATGCGCGGATTCTGGTCACGGGAAATTACGCGCAGCTCAACGGGCAGTTCGACCGCCAGTTTCATTACCGCCTGTTGGGCTATATCTCAGTCAGAAGCGCCAACACCGTTGAGAAAATCTACGATGTATTTGACGGCGATCCGGTGGAGGTGAGAAATCAGAAGCGCAGGACAAAGACTGCGTTTGAAAAGGGGGTCAAGGTATTTGCGGAGGGCGATTTCCCTCAGGCAAGGGTCTGTTTTATCGAGGTGTTAAAGACGGACCAGCAGGATTTGGCGGCCCGCCGCTATGTCCATCTGTGCGAGAAAAATCTGGAAGCGAGGCAGCGCGGCGAAGCCGATATTTACATTGAAGCTTACTGAGCGCGTTTAAGCCGCAGGTTTTACATGTATACAGGATACAAAGGAGGATGGTGGAATGGAGAAACCGTTAAACGTGGGCTTTTTAGGATATGGAACGAGAGGCTTGGACGCCCTGATGGAGCACCCGGATTTTGAGGTGAAGTATTTTTTTGCGCCAAAATCCAGAATCTGCCGGGAGGTCTGCGAAGCGCGGGACCGGTATTGGGGGAAGCTGGAATATGCGGTGGTGGAGGACAACCGGGATTTAGCGGCCCGCTTTGCGCAGATTCACAATGTGGACTGTTTTGTGATGAACGCCTGCCCCATTATTCTCAGCCAGGAGGTTTTGGATTTGATGGATGTGTTCAATATCCATCCCGGGAATCTGGAGAACAACCGGGGGCACCATCCCCATCTGTGGACCGTGCTTCTGGGGGAGAAAACGTCCCGGATCACCCTTCACCAGGTGAATTGCCAGATTGACGACGGAGTGGTGGTCAAATCCGTTGAGGTGGATATCGCGCCGGACGACAATGCGGGGGATGTGCTGAATAAGCTGGAGGACCATATCCCGGAGCTGTTAAGCGCGCTGTACGCCTACCGCACCGGAAGGGGAACCGCGCCGGAAGCGGTGATCCACGGCGGGGGCTACAGGCGGGTAATGACGTACGGCGACTATGAGATTCACCCGGAAACAGATGACTTCGGCTGCGCGCTGCGCAAGGTGCTGGCCCGCTCCATGCACCACGGGGCGTTTGTGGAAAAGGACGGCCGGCGGTATTATGTGGACCGCGTGATCGGCAGGGCGCCTTCCGCAAAAGAGGGTCCGGCGGTGGCGGTTGACCGGCGGGAGGGCACGGTTGCCCTGCGGCTAGGCGGGGAGGATGTGCTGTTTCATCTGGGCAAAATTGAAGAGTCGGGCAGGTGAGATTATGATGAAGAAATTTGTAGTCATGTTCCTGTGCCTTCTCATGCTGTTCCCGGCCGGTGTCTATTTGTGTTCCGCCCGGAAGTCTGTGGATGAGGAGGGAATCCGCGAGGCGGAAGCATTTTTCAAAACACAGGAAAATGTCAACGCGCCGAAAACCAGGGAGGACGGAGGCAGACACAGGATCGCGTACATTGACATAGACCCGTACCCGGCTTCCGGCGAGATGCTGTATTACTTTATCCGGCAGATGGCGGATACGGGATGGATTCACCTGGACGGGGAGCTGCCCTTTGATCCTCAAAATACGGACGCCAGGGAATTGATCGGATATCTGGCGGACCGGGACTTAGGAAGCTATGTGGAGTTTTCCAGGGAAGCCTGCTATTATCTGGCGGTGGACGGGGAGGAGGCCTGCCGGGATAGCCTGCAGGGGCTTCTGGACGAGGGGAAGGTGGATCTGATATTCTGCAACGGAACCTGGCCGGGGACCTTTGCCCTGACGCTGGAGAACCAGGACGTGCCGGTGATGGTGTATTTCTGTGTGGATCCCGTGGGGGCGGGGATTTCCTTGTCCGACGCGTATTCGGGGCGGGAAAATGTCTGGTGCCACGTCAATTACACGGTGTACAACAATCAAATTCAGTTCTATTACGACAATTATCCCTTTACCAATATCGGCATGATCTACTACGACGAACATGTGGCTGCCATGAGGGCATACCGTGAGAAGGCGCGGGAAAACGGTTTTCAGATTACGGAGAAACAGATTGAGACCTTGAAGGATTCCTCGCCGGAGAGCGTGGAAGCGTATTACGGGATGCTGGGTCGGGCCTTTGAGGAGCTGTGCGGCAGCGGGATCGACGCGTTTATGCTGAGCACGGATATCATCAAGGATGAGACGAGAATCCGCGATATGCTGGAAGTATTTTATGAGCGGGGTATCCCGGTTTTTGTGCAGAACGGTGAGTATTATGTGGAAAACGGCGCGCTGATGGTGGTGACGGCCAGCGACGCAAAGGAACAGGCGCCCTTTGTGGCGGACGTATGCGCACGCATTTTGAACGGGGAAAAGCCGGGGGAGATCAACCAGATCTTTATCACCCCGCCCTATCTGAGCATTAATCTGGCGGTGGCGGACCGGCTTCACTATCAGGTGGGCGAGGAATTGATTCTCTCTGCGGAGAAGCTGTACACGAAATAATATCAATGACAGGGGGAGCTGGAAATGGGACATAGGAAGAGCCGGGTCTACATCGCAGTGGTGTTTGCGCTGATTGCCCTGGGGAGCCTGGAGTTTGTGAACTGGATTTGCGGGATGGCGTTTCGGAACACCTGCGTTGAATTGCAGGAGCAATACATATCGGTCCAGGTGAAGGATGAGATCAGCAGCATCGAGACCAGCGTCAATTTCGGCAAGGACATCAGAAGCTATTACGGTATGGACAAGATTTTAAACAGGATCAGCGCTGTGAACGAGCCGCCGGTGGAGGCTGCCCTGACGGACGCTTCCGGCCGCATTCTTTACACCACGCTGAAAGCGGACGAGGAAGGTCTGTACATTCTGGAGCGGATCTATTCCGGGGATTACCGGAAGGAGTTAAAACGGATCACGGATAAAACGGACGGCGCGGCCTTTATCAAGTGCGGCGGCTTTAAAACCATGGTGTTTCCCATGTACAAAAACGGGGAGGAGTTTTTGGGCCATATGATCGTGGCCTACCAGCCCGGCAGCCTGATTCCAACGGAATTTGAAACAGGGCAGTCCGGCCTTTTGCAGATTTGGGCGGTGGTGGCCGTTTTGCTGGCGCTGTTCTACTGGATGAAACGGAAAGAGCGGTCGGAGCCGTGGTATATCCGGTTTATGCCGGTGATTGTCATCATGTGCGGTATGATGGTCTACATTGTGGGGATGTTCGGTCTGTACCAGAACCGGTACAACGAGATTATTGCAAAAAATGCCGCCTCGTCCGCCGGTATTGTGCGGGAATCCATCGACAGCCTGCTGGACAAGGGCTTCTCACCACAGCGCATAGGAGCAGTTTCGGATTATATCAGCCAGAAGGTGGCGGACAACGATTCCATCGGTAATATCAGCATCAGCCGGGTCTACTACAATTCCTCCGACCATCAGAATGCGCGCTCTGAGGACAGCGTGCTGCATCTGCCCATTGAGAACACGGAGCTTCAGATGGATGTGCAGCTCAGCCAGAGCTATGTCCAGGGGCGGATCATGACCATGACGCTGACATTTGCGGTAATCTTTGTCATCTGTCTGATGATCACTTATGAGCTGACGTACCTGGGGGAGATCATTTCCGTAAGGATGAGCGATCAGTTCAATCAGGATTGTCCACAGCAGTATGAGAGTATTTCCTCCATGATCCGTCTGCTGTCCTTTACCGCCTACACGGCCATCTATACCAGCATGTCCTACACCGCCGTTATCATGAGGGGATGGGGCGCTTCTGTGTTCGGCCTCCCGCCCGGCGTGAGCGCTTCCCTGCCCCTGACGGTGGAGCTGTTCTGCATCATGCTGAGCTCCGTGGTGATCCAGAAGGTGTTCAAGGGGGAGAAAACAGGCAGGATGGGCATGATGATATTTCCGTTCCTGATCCTGGGCAACCTGGCCTGCACCACGGTCAGCTCCCCCTACGCCCTGATCGGGCTGAGGGCCTTCTGCGGCATTGGCTTCGCGTTCCTGAAATACTGGATGAACCTGCTGGTGGCCGCGGGGTCTAAGGATGCCAGGGCGGTGGGCGAAAACTACGCTAAGCTCAACGGCGGCCTCCTGGGCGGAATCACCGTGGGGGCATCCCTGGGCGCCATTCTGGCCCAGGCCATGGGATACCAGTCAAACTATTATTTTACGGTGCTGATCTGCGCAGGGGTCATGGCGGTCATGCTGCTGTGCGTGCCTTTTAAGTTCCTGAACGCCAGGCTGGGGCCAGTTGGGGACGACTGCGCAGGAGAGCGGAAGGGGGAGCGGATTTTTACAAATACGGCTGTTCTGAAGGTGCTGCTGTTGGGCTGCATCCCGCTGAACATCGGCCTCATGTATGTGGTGGCGTTCCTGCCGGTCTACATGGACAGCGTGGGGCAGCCCGCCCTTGCCACCTCCTACGCCTATCTGGTCAACGGCCTTTCCGGCGTGTATCTGGGGGTGGTGATGGTGTCGCTGTTAAAGAAGCTGTCCCAGAAGGCAGCCGTGGTTTTGACCATGCTGCTGGGAGCCGCCGGAATCCTGGCGCTGACGGTGAGCGGCGGTCTGGCGGTGATTATGTTTTCAGCAGGCCTTATGGGACTGTTCGACGGATTCGGAACGCCCAGCGTAACAGGCTTTTTTACCGGGATGCCGGAAATCCGCAGTCGCGACACGGCCGGTATGCTGACCATTTTTAACAGCGTTGGCAGCGGCGTCCAGATTCTTTGCCCCATGCTTTACAACGTGCTGGTGCAGCCTGAAGGCGGGACAGGCCTTCTGAAGCTATTCGGCATGTGCTACATCGGCGTGGCAGTGCTGTTTTTCCTGCTCATGGGCGGCAGGCAAAAGAGGCTGGGAGTACGCCTGAAGGAGGGATAAGGGATGAGAGAGAGATCGATCAGGCAGCGGCTGTTGAGAACCATATTGGGGGTGGCCTTCAGCCTGGCCTTCGCCATTGCGGCTGTCTCTGCGGCGCAGATGTACGGGCAAAGGCAGCGCATCAACCATTTAAACCAGGAGGCGCAAAGCCGCCTTTCCGCCGAGGTGGACGGCAAGCTCCAGGAGATGAACAAGCAGGTTGCCCGGGATATCTCCGCTTCGTTCAGCCAGCGCATCAACCAAAATTTCCGGGGGATGCGGGAGAATGTGCAGGACGTGGCCAACATGCTGGAGGTTTTTTACAGCTACGGGCCGGACCCGTCCGCAGCGCCGGATCAAAATGCAGGTCTGATGCCCGGCGCTACCTGGAAAAACGTGCGCCAAGAGTTTTCCGCCATCCGCAACATCCGGGACGTGATCCGCGCCATACCCAGCTATGACCCGGACAATCTGGACGCCCTGGACATGTACATTGCCACGGAGAGCGGAATTTGTCTGGACGGCACGGACGGCAGCGCCTTTCACGGATTGCCGGAGGGCGGATATTCGGACCTGCGCAAGAGCGTTTGGTACCAGTCTGTGAGGGAAAAGCCGTATTATTGGGCCAGCATCTTCACGGGCAGCGCTACGGGTAAGGAAAAAATCACCTGCGCCGTGCCTTTTTACGACGGACAGGGCAGATTTATGGGCGCGGCAGCCGCGGACGTTACCAAGGATCACATACAGGACACGGTGCTTCAGGTTGAGAACGCCCAGATCGATTATATCCTGCTGTTCAATGAAAACGGGGATCTGATGCTCAACCCCAGCGGATACCCGGACGTATCCGGCCTGAACATAACGGACGACGTGGCGGTGCAGGGGGATTATATTGTCACCTTCACAAGGCTGGAGGAAAACGGCTGGCAGCTCTGCCTGATTTTCCAGCAGGAGGCCATACGGGATGCGTCCCATTTTGTGGCGGCCTCCATTGAGCAGAACGGACAGGAGGTTTCGGGGATGCTCTCGGACAGCATCCACAACAGCCTGGTGCTGTTCGCGGGAATTTCCCTGGTTGCGGCGGTCTGCGCCACTGTGGTGGGCAACGGCGTTTCCCGCACATTTGTAAAGCCCATTCAAAGGTTGATGGAGGAGGTGCGGGCCATCGGGGCAGGACAGCTGGACCGGCGGATCGACATCCGCACAGGGGATGAGATCGGGGAGCTGGCGGACAGCTTTAACCAGATGACTGCGGAATTAAAGGCGTATATGGGCAACGTGCAGAGAATGACGGCGGAGCGGGAGCGCATTTCCGCGGAGCTGGACGTGGCCCGGGAGATTCAGCTGAATCTGCTGCCCAGACGCTTCCCGGCGTTTCCGGACCGCAGGGATTTCGACCTCTACGCGGACATCCGGGTGTCCGGCAAGGGGGGCAGCTTCTACGATTTCTTCCTCATCGACCAGAGGCGGTTGTGTATGGTGGCGGGGGAGGCCTCCGGCTCCGGCATACCTACTATTATGATGGGGGTGATCGCCATGACCCACATCAAAAATTACGCCAAGCTGGGCTATAGCCCGTCCCGCATTCTGGCGGAGACCAACAACCAGCTGGCCGGGCAGAACAGCGGAGCCCTGACCGTATCGGTGTTTCTGGGCATACTAAACCTGCGCACCGGCGTGATGGAGTATGTGAACGGGGGGCATGAGGAACCGTTTTGGAAGCATTCGGGGCAGGATTTCATTCCGTTAAAGAGCAGGCAGTGCTTTGCCCTGGCCAGCATGGAAAATGTGCCGTACTGGCAGCAGGAGATTCAGATGGTTCAGGGGGATATGCTGTTTCTTTACACCAGCGGCGTTGCGCTGGCGGAGGATGAGAAGGGGAATGTGTATAGCAGTACGTATTTGAACCGGAAGGTTGATGAACTGGTGAGGCGGGAGATATCACTGAAGGGGATTGTGGAGGGGGTTTATAGGGATTTGGAGGAGTTTTCAGGGGGAGAAGGACAGAGTGGGGATTGGACGGTGGTGGTTTTGAGGTATTTTGGGTGAGAGAGGGGAGATTTTCACGTTCGTGAGGGCCAGGGGCTGCGAAAGGTCCGGGGGCTGGGTTGCGGATAAGGGAATCCTAAGACTCCGACAGCGCAAAATGGGGGGCACCGAGGACAACCGCAGAGGGTGTCGCAAAATCATCAAAATAGATGATTGAGCGGCACCCTCGCTCTGTATATAGAAAAAAATCAGGAGAAAATCATTCTCGATTGACTTCCTC
>JAGZSY010000074.1 GCA_018380885.1 Enterocloster asparagiformis | reverse complement strand
GGGGGACGTGGAGTGGTGTACTGTTCTGGGCAACCTGCTGGAAAACGCCCTGGAGGCCTGCCAGCGCCAGAGCCGGGGGGAGCGGCGGCTGTCCCTCACAAGCCGGGCCACGGAGGGGACCCTGTTCCTTCTGGTGGAGAACACCTACGACGGCCGGTTTGACCGGTCGGAGGGACATATCCTCTCCCGCAAGGAAGGAGGTGTCCGCTGTGGCATCGGCCTGAGCTCGGTGCGGGAGACGGTGGAGCGCCACGGCGGGACGATGGATCTCTACCCCGGAGAGGATGTCTTTCAGGTGGGGATCACCCTGCCGATTCACAACAGATGATGAACACTCAAATTAGTAAAGAGAAGATTACTGTAACGCGCCCACAAACTTGTAGTAGATTGTGATGATTTTCTCCTTGCCGATGCGGTTGATGAGTTCGTTGAGCATACTTTGTCATACATCGCAAAAGTTGCGAGGGCATTGGATGTAATTTCTATTCCTCGCTCAATTCTCTTCTGTCTTAGTCTCTCCTTAGTAGAGTGGGATCTTCTGGTTGGTTCATCATGAACCTATCCTCGGTCCACCGCCAGGGCAAAATCTCCCCCTGGCGGTGGATCTTTTTATTTTGAATTCACACCAGCCGGTATAGATCGGAACTGAGACTCCCATTCTCCCGCCAGCGCGGCTCTCTGGTGAGCAGACCGGCTCCGTAGAGATCGTCCAGCGCCCGCTTGACCGTGGAGCGGGAGAGACCCAGTTCGGCGGCTATGGTCCGGATCCCCGGCCAGCACCGGCCCTCACTGTCGGCGTGATCTTTGAGATACATATAGACCGCTCTGGCCCTGTGGCTCAGGTCGGAATGGTAGATATTCTGAAAATAAGCCATACACGATACCCTCATGGACGCAGGCTTTTCTGCCCATCAGGTGGCTCCTGGCCGGGATGGTCTGCTGAGGGATCGGCCTGATGCCCCCGTCTGGCAGCCGCTTTTTGGATACCGGCGCCGCGCCGCTTGCCGCAGGCATCCGCACATGGCGGCACATGATGGCAAGCTCCAGTTCCTGCTTATTGGCATAGGCCACAGAGCGGGCCGCTTTCTCCGGGATGCTGTACGGCTCCCCGAAGATAATCCCCCACTCCAGAAAGAGCCACTGCCGGGTCTGCATGGGGTGGGTGCCAGTCTTTATGACAATGAAGTGACCTTTGGGGATAATAATAGCAGGCCTTGCCTGTTCAAATTACTTGCATATAAAAAGGAACTGCCACGGCAATGTGGCAGTTCCTTTTGCTCTGGACGGTTTCGGTGATACCCTTATCAGGCCGGAGCATTGCCATCCCTGGTTTTTTATTCACTTGCTGATATATGATAGGCTTTTCTGAATAAACCAAGGCTTACTCGACCGATTTACTATATTCTGGGAAACGGAGACGGATCGCATCAAAAAAGTATGGTTGAAAGGGGCAGCAAAACACTTCATCCGGCAGAAAAGATGCGGATATGTCACTCCTGTCTGGAATTTCCTGTCCGTAACCGTTCCAGAGGCTAAAGGCAAGTCGGGTGATTTTGCGGGTTGTCCCAGTCTGCCACCCTTCGCTGAGTCCTTCTGGGCGGATGCACCATTCCTGCCAGTCAAACAGGCGGTGGAAGTGATTTCGAGTATCCGCGCATAATCCGCACAGGTAAAGGAACGATTGAAAATAACTGTCCGGAGTATGACCGGATGCCATCGATCGCTTTAAGTTCTCTTGGAAAAACTCCTCATGTGCGACATCATAAAAGGATACTGTCATGTGTTTCCGCAGCCCCCTTTCACCTGCCCCAGATAGGAATACATAGATGCAAGTCCGTCCAGACCGTCATCTCTGCGCTTGATCAGCGTTCGCGGTGACAGGTGCATTTCTTGCTGTAATTCTCCCCCAAGCAACACCTCCAGACGCAATATGTAACCAAAAGATACACTATGGATTTCCACTTATCCACAGAGCATGACTTTGGCGGAGAAAGCGCCATTCTGATGGGTAAACGTACTTGTTCCGCCGTTTTTTTCCGCAATATGGTTGACAGCCTGGATACCAATTCCGCTTTCTTTTCGCTTTGATGAGAGGAAAACGCCATTTTTTTCGTTGACTTTACCGTCAAATGCATTTACGACCTCGATCAGAAGAAGCCTCTTGGCATGCACATATGCTGTTATTTCGATTTGCCGGCGGGCGGGTGCGGTGCGAAGGCTGGCTTCCAGCGCATTTTCCAGTAGATTGGATAAGATCAGGCACATATCGACCTCATCGATCGGAAGCGATTCCGGCAAATCGAGCTTGGTGCGGAAGGGAATGTCCTCGCGCTTTGCAAGAGCGCAGTAATAGCCGACAACACTGTCCGCCGTACGGTTTTCACAGAAGCACATATCGAGATTCGGGATGCGGGAGACAGTTTTTGCAAGGTAGCTTTTCAAGTCCTCCAGTTCACCAGCCTCGGCCAGCACAGAAATATGATTTAATTGATGGCGCATATCGTGCCGCGCCCGCCGGGCCTCTTCAATGGCGGTCTTGAGGCTTTCATAGCGCTGCTGCTGCATGGAAAGCAGCTGGTTTTCCTGCTGTAATCTTGCGTTGCGGTTGAGGCTGTTCGCCATCAGAAGGAAAATCGTGTTGAACCAGAGAAGCAGCACCAGAAGCGCGATGCTGAGCACAATGTAACCCTGCAGGACCCTTCCTGTCTGAAGTGTTGTCTGGTAACGCGGGATCATGAACAGGTTTAAAAGGATGAACCCCAGCGGTAAAACCCAGAACACATACCATGTCTGTGCAAAATTGTCGTCCTCGACCATCGCACGCACCGCATGGGTCGACGGATAGGATGCCGCCAGCACAAAAACCCAGCAAACTGCGTTATAAAAAACGCAGGCAGCAAAGCAGAACCATGGCCCATCCGGCGGCAGCTGCATATGCAGGACAATCGCCGCGCTGACGGCTCTGGAAAGGCTATTCAGGCAGGCAAATACCGCGCAGATCGACAGCGCGATCGTTCTGGATTTCCAGAGGGATATCCGGAGCGTTCTGGTATACAGGACAATCGCAAGCAGCGTGATACCCACAAGGACAAAAACAGTAGAAATGCGAAGCCGATAGCAGACGAGCCCGCCGCCGACGCCCAGGCCCGCCATCAGCGGCAGAAGCCAGGCGGCAAGGTTTCTTGGCGACTGCTTCAGATAGGATTTTACAGGGAAATATGCAAGCAAAAGGCCAGGGAGTGCGACGAACAGTTCCAGCATCGGACGCAGAATATCTTTCATCTCATACGCTCCCCTTGCAGCAGAAATTCCATAAACGCCTGCCGGGCAGGCTTCAAAAGCTCCTGGTTGACATAGACACGGCTGCCGTCGGTCATACAGAAGGCGGCATCCCGGAAATCAGCGGCGTGCTCTAAATTGACGATCACACCGCGGCCGCAGACGAAAAAGCGCGGATCTTTTTTAAGCGGCTCGGTGAACGCCTTGAAGCTTTGGCGCGTGGCCAGCGTTTTTCCGGCGGTGGTGCGGATGTTGATCCTATGAGCAAAATGCTCGGCGGAAATAATGTCCCGATAGCGAAGACGAACGTCGCTGCCGCTGACTTTCGCAGTCAGAACCGGCTCAGGACGCGGCAGTTTTGCAAGCATTTCGGTAAGCAAACCGGAGAGTTCTTCCTCGGAAAAGGGCTTCACGAGATAGTGAAGTGCCCGTACCTGAAAGCCTTCGAGCGCGTGATCGGTAGACGTCGTGGTGAAGATCAGAAGGCAGTCTGTGTCCGTCTTTCGAAGCTCCTTCGCTGCGTCCATGCCGCTTAAGCCCTCCATGTAAATATCGAGAAACGCGGCCGAAAAGCGCCGCTCTTTTTCTGCCGCGAGAAAAGCCTCGCCGCTTTCAAATCCCAAAATATCCGCTTCCACACCGCGAAGCGCCAACTGCTGCGATAAGCGTTCTTTCAGCAGTGCGCGTTCGGTCTTGAGATCATCCACAATTGCAATCCTCATGCTGACCTACTCCTCCCCTCCGTAAAAAACTCCAGTATGATTATATCACAGATGTCCTGCCCCGGCACACCAGCAAAGCCAGATTTCGTGTCGGAAACGGGGCTTTCGTGCCAAACAGCTTGAAAAGCGTGTGCGCATTCGTATACTGACAAGCAGAAAACGTCAACGACGGCAGAAAGGAGGAGCGCTGTGTACCGAATTGCCGTGCTGATAAATAGTGAAGCGCAAGAAGCTTTTTTTACAGAGCAGATCTCGCAGTTCTGCGCCGAATGTGAACGGTTTCCCGTAATTGAAACATTCCGCGATCAGGAACAGTTTTTTGAAACCACACGGAAAACGCCGCCGACCAATGCGGTGATCGCCCTGCCGGGTGTCGACGGATTGAATGCGGTGGAACATCTGCGTGCGCTTTACCGCAATACGCGCATTATCTGGTGCAGCGATCTGGATTTTTCGCTTCATGCTTTCCGACTGCGTGCAGATTATTTTCTGCTGGAGCCGGTAACAAAAGCAGCTTTCCAACAGGGGCTTTACGTCTGGCTGAACGAGAAAAATTCGGTTGCGCAGCTCCGGCCCAACTACGCCGAAACCAACAAGTCCAATGGTATGAAGTCAAGTAGGTGATGCAAGAAAATTTTAAGCGAAACAGAGTAAAAAGCACTGTGTAGACAGCAAAAAGGCAACACCAACCAA
>JAGZSY010000030.1 GCA_018380885.1 Enterocloster asparagiformis | reverse complement strand
CAGCGGATAACGGTGGTCTATTTGTTGTACCTGAAATTCAATCAACAATAAGTTTTGATAATTTTTCATTTTCCTATTGACTTTTTATTTGCAGGCTAATGTAAATTCCACAAATTCATCGCCGCATAGCTGCGCCAGGGACGCCATTTTTCGGCCAGATCCCGTATCTCTTTTCCTGTTCTGGGAGCCAGAGCCTTTTTGATGGCGCAATCCGTTTCCGGAAACGCGTCCGTCCACCCCAGGGCCCGCATGGCGATATATTCGGCCGTCCACGCGCCGATGCCCGGTATCTGCGTCAGCTGCTCCATGGCGCGTTCAGGGTCGGCGCCAGGGATCAGCCGGATTTCATGGTTCTCCAGCTTTTCTGCCAGTGCGAAAATGGCGCCGGACCTGGCGGAGGTAATCCCCAGGGGCCCCAGCTTGTCGGAAACCGGCTCCCCCAGCCCGCAAAGCTCCCCGGCTGTGGGAAACACATGGGTCAAGCCGTCGACGCCTGTCAAAACGGGCCTTCCCACAGCCTGCGCCAGACGCCCGGCCAGCGTGGCCGCCGCTTTGACGGTAATTTGCTGCCCCAGTATGGCCCGGACCGACATCTCAAAGGAATCAAAACAGCCCGGCACCCGCGTGCCGGGCGCGCACAGCCCCGGCCTGATCTCATCCATGGCCCCCAGTGTCTCAACCACCTGCTCTGGATCGCAGTTTAAGTCAAACATCTGCTTTACCCGCGCCAGAACCTGGGGCAGAACCGCCAGAAGGGAAGCGCAGACCGTGAGGCCCAGCGCGTCTTTCCCGGGCATGTTCTCCACCCTGATCCACCCGCACACCTCCGTCCCGTCCCGCTTGAAAAGCCGCACCGTCCTGTGATAAGCGCCGTCCCGGACCGCCTCCACGCCTGGAATCGCCCGGGGCGCCAGAAAGGCCAGCAGCGCCTCCCACCCGTAAGGCGGGCGGTAGCCCAGAGTCAGGGTCACATCCTGCCCGATCTGTCCCGGGTACCCGTGAGCCTGCCTGCGCAGGGCCGTGGGCGACAGCCGGTATCGCTTCTGAAACAGGTCGTTGAACCGGCGCAGACTGCCGAAGCCCGCGGCCATAGCCACCTCCAAAACCGGCAGACCTGTATCCGTCAGCAGGCTTTTCGCCAGCAGCAGGCGGCAGGTCTGCAGGTATTCCACCGGTGAGACGCGGTATTCCCGGCGAAATACGCGCCGCAGATGGCGGTCCGTGCAGCCCAGGGCCGCGGCCAGTTCTCCCAGGCTCTCGATGCTCCCGCAATTTTCCTCCAGCTGTTTGGCCGCCAGGTAAGCCAGCCTGCTGGAGGCGTCCACCGGCGCCGCGCCGGGCGCAAGCTCGGGACGGCACAGCAGGCAGGGGCGGAAGCCCGCCCGCTCCGCCTGGGCAGCGGTTTGAAAAAACACGCAGTGCTCCGGCCTGGGCAGCCGCGCCCGGCACACAGGGCGGCAGTATATCCCCGTGGAAGTCACGCCCACAAAAAAGTGCCCGTCAAAACGGGAATCTCTGGATTTTAACGCCGCATAGCAGGCGGCGTGGTTGTCTGTTGTCATAGCCTGCCCTCCTGAATGCTATTATAACAGATTCCCGGAAAAATTCCCGCCATTTTCGGACATGGATGTAAGACCAGAACATAAAGGCGGCCCTCGCCTCCGGCGCGTCCAACGCAAAAAGGTTCTGAAAACAATCGTTTTCAGAACCTTTTTATCGCTGGGCCAGCGGGATTCGAACCCTCGAATGCAGGAGTCAAAGTCCTGTGCCTTACCGCTTGGCGATGGCCCATCAGCCGCAATTCATCCGGCATACTAAAACATAATATCATAGAATTCGCCTCTTGGCAAGTCCCCGTTTTGCCCCTTTTCCCGGCCCCATTGAACCGGCGGCCCGGCGCCCGCCGTAAAAGCCGGCGCCGTGCCCTCTTAATCCCGCCTATGCCCCGTAGACGTTGGCCGCCTCCCGGATCAGCGTCTCCAAAAGCTTCTGCATACCCGCCACGGCCGGCTGCGCCTCCAACCCGTACTCCGCCGCCCTCTGCCGGAATCTGGGCGCGGCCAGCCAGGTGCTTCCCGCCTCGTCCTCCCACACTGAGATTCGCAGCGGCAGCTCCAGGGAGATGCTCTGGTCCATCTGCATAAGTCCTGTGCCCACCTTGGGGGAGCCGAACACCAGCACAGTGGTGGGCCGCAGCTCCAGCCCGGCCTCCTGAGCGTTTTTACCGTGGTCAAACTTGGCGAACACCGGTATACCCCGCTTGTTGAGGGACTGCTCCAGGCGCCGCACCGTCTTTTCGGCCGGGTACTGCCCCTCCAGCAGGAACAGCCGTGTGTCGTCGTAGTTGGTGGACATCAGGTCCCCGAACGCCCCGGCGATCCTCCTGCCCAGGTTGGTAAAGTCCACGCCCTCCTTGTTGGCCATCAGAGTCACGCACACCAGCTCCTCCGGGTGGGTGAAACGGCTCAAAAAGGTGGAAAAGCCGGGCGTGGAGCCCTTGATATCCATCAGGCCCCGGTGGTGGTAGAACTGCCAGCCGGCATTGGCGGGCACGCTCTCCCCGCCGGCTAAATGCCACGGCCCGTAGAGCTGGGCCCGGTTCTCCGGCTTCTCAATAAGCACGCCTCCGGCCAGCCCGATATCCCAGAACGAGATATCCTGGGCCGAGGCCCAGACATCCCCAAAGCCCCTGAGCGCCGAGGACGGGATCACGCTGCAGCGGCTGCCGTCCTCCCGGTAGCTGGAGGCCGTCTCCACCGGGTCGATCAAGCGCCCGTCCTTCTTAAACAGCTGATGGACGTTGCCGGTCAGGGACACGTCCTCGCTGGGATACTGGTCCAGGCCGCCGGTAAAGGAGGTATGGCGCAGGCCCAGGCGCTCAAACTGGTTCTTCTCCACAAAGCGCTCGTAGTCCATGCCTGCGGCTCGCCCCACCACCTCTGTCAGCAGAAGGAAGTTGGTCGCGCTCTGCTCCACCTCCGTGCCCGGCTCAAAGCGCAGCGGCTCGCCCGCAACCAGGCCGGCCAGATCGCCGAAGCTCCACTCCCGCTGTGGATCGTAGCCCTTTGCAGACCGATAGTCCGCCAGGCCGGCGCAGTGGCGCAGGAGCTGGCGGGCCGTGATCCCGCGCCACTGCCCGGGAAGCTCGTCTATGTACTGCGACACCGGCGCGTCCAAATCCAGCGTTCCCGCCTCATAGAGCTGCATGGCCGCCACGGCCGCGTACGCCTGGGAAATGGGCCCGGCCGGCCACATGGTGTTGACCGAGGCCAGCCGCCTCTGCTTCACATCGGACAGGCCGTACCCCGCCACCCTGGGGATATAGGGCGCCTGCACAATGGCCAGCGTCAGGCCCGGGATCTCATTCTCCTCCATAAATTCCCAGATCATCTCATCCACACTTCTGCCAAGATAAGAAACGTCCGCGCTGCCCCTGATCTTCATCTCTCTGTGCTCTCTTGTGTTCATATATCCCCTTCTCCTTTCGGTGCAAAACAATCTGTTACTTTTTTAAATACAGTTTATACTGTAATCATAATTGTTACAGAACAATTTGTCAAGGGTATTTGCAAATTCTTTTTGACCGCGGCCGCGGCATTTGCGCGCACAAAAACAAAGCTGCAGCTCATAACTGATCATCAGTTACAAGCAGCAGCTTTCTCAAAGGGTGAGTACAGGGATTCGAACCCTGGGCCTCCAGAGCCACAATCTGGCGCGATAACCAACTTCGCCATACCCACCATATTCAATTTTGCCGGACTCTCGTCCGAACGAGCCTGAAGGGATTCGAACCCCCGACCCACGGCTTAGAAGGCCGTTGCTCTATCCAACTGAGCTACAGACTCAATCCCGGCAGCCTCCCGAAGGATACAACCGTCGCCTGGCACTTGTCCGAAGGTTTTACCCACAGCGGTACACACTTCTGTCGTGTCAACGTGTTATAGTCTATCATACTTTTTTACCGATTGCAAGCTATTTTTCATATTTTTTTTAAGCCGGAATTTTTGTGCTGAAAACCATTATTTTTCAGACAACAAGCCGGTCCGGCCTCCCGCTGTCCCACGATCCCCGGGAGGCCGGGTCCGTTTCCCGCCCAACAGGATATCCCCGGCCCCCGCAAACCGCAGCCTCTGCCGCTAAAATGGCGACACCCAAATCCGACGCGCCCGCGGCGGGAATAAGCTTATGCATTGTGCTCATTTTCCCTTGTTACGCCGCGTGGCCGCTCCGGCGGCGGCCCGCGTCTTTGGCGCACGCCTGCTCAAATTCCCTCAGTTTCTGTCTGGCCTCCTGGGACAGGTTTACCGGCACCTGGACCTCCACCGTCACGTACTGGTCCCCGTAAACGGACGGATTGTTCATGGATACAATCCCCTTGCCCTTAAGGCGGATTTTGCTGCCCGACTGCGTGCCCTCCTTGATCTTGCACACAACGTCCCCGTAGATGGTGGGAACCGTGGCCTCCCCGCCCAGGACTGCGGTGGCAAACGGGATTGTGACGGTGGTGTGGACGTCCTGGCCTTCCCGGCGAAATCCCGGCTTGTCTTTTACCGTGACCTTTAGCAGCAGGTCTCCCGCTTCCCCGCCCTGAGCCCCGGGATTCCCCTTGCCCTTCAGGCGTATCACCTTCCCGGAGGGGATGCCCGCCGGAATATGGACCTCCAGGTTTTTCACCGCCCCGCCGCCGTCCTGCAGCTTGATTCGCTGCTCTCCGCCAAAGGCCGCCAGGTCGAAGTCCACCTCGATCTCCGCCTCTAAGTCGGGGCCTCTGCCGCAGGAGCTGCCGTGGGAACCGGCCTTAAATCCTCCGCCAAAATCCGCCCCCCTGTATCCGCGGCCATGGAATCCTCCTCCCAAATCCCCGCCGAACAGGTTCTTTAAGATATCGTCCACATTTTCGCCGCCCTCAAAATGGTACTCCTGAAAACCGCCCGCCGGGCCGCCGTAGGAGCCGCGAAAACCGTGAAACCCGTTTTGTCCGCCGCTCTGAGCGCCGCCATACTCTCCGGCGCCGCCCTCAAAGGCGGCGTGCCCGAATTGATCGTACAACTTCCGCTTTTTCTCGTCGCTCAGCACATCGTACGCCTCGCCGGCTTCCTTAAAAAGCTCCTCCGCGCGCGTATTTCCCTCGTTGCTGTCCGGATGGTATTTCTTTGCAAGCTTCCGGTACGCTCTTTTAATTGCCTGCGCATCCGCGTGTTTATCAACACCCAGCACCTCATAGTAATCTCTTTTCAACCGTATCACTCCCTTCCGCTTTCATTTTATACGAAACGAGAGGTCAGACCGGCTGACCCCTCACTGTTTTCACGATTTCTCATGACTATTCGATGGTAATATATCTCTTCTCCTCCACGGCGGGCCTTGCTTCCTTCTTCGGCACGAAGAGCTTCAGTATACCGTGTCTGAACTCGCCCTTGACGTCGTCCTCGGTCAGCTCTTTGCCCACGTTGAACGAGCGCTCGCAAGCTCCGGCGTAGCGCTCCCTGCGGATGTATTTGCCGGTCTTTTTATCCTGCTCGCTCTGGTCCAGCCCCTTGGCGGCGCTGACGGTGAGGATGCCGTCCTTCAACGACACCTTGATCTCATCCTTGGTAAAGCCCGGCAGGTCCATCTCCAGCTCGTAGCCGGAATCGGTCTCGCGGATATCGGTTTTCATCAGATTCTTGCCGTGATGGCCGTAGAGCTTTCTCTCCAGCCGCTTCTGGTCTCTATCATCGAAAAACGGGAAGTCTCTCATAAAATCATCAAACATATCTTCTCCAAAAATACTAGGCATCAACATAAGTCATCTCTCCTTTTTTATCTATGCTTGTTTACCTTGTTTCTTTGGACTCGGAATTTGGATTTGCAGGGGTTTTCTTTGTTGCGCCCTTCCTTGATTCCTCTTTCTTTGTTCTGGCTACGTTATAACGCTTTTTGTTAGCACTGTCAAGAGGCGAGTGCTAATTTCACATTTTCTTCACAATTAATTCAAGCTGCCCCCCATTTACAGCGCTCCCTGTATATAAAAAGCCCGGGAGGCCTTCCATCTGAGGCCTCCCGGGCAAAAAAATAGAGCAGGTGATGGGAATCGAACCCACGTATCTAGCTTGGAAGGCTAGTGTTCTACCATTGAACTACACCTGCATATCAATCAAGTCGGGGTGACAGGATTCGAACCTGCGACTTCCTGGTCCCAAACCAGGCGCTCTAGCCAAGCTGAGCCACACCCCGGTGTCAGGCAAGGTATACCTGTAATTTCCCCGTCTCGCGACGCAAAAATTATTATATACCATGCCTTCGCTCTTGTCAACCGGATTTCAAATATTTTTTCCGCAGCCACCTCCGGCCGAGGAACCTTCACCGCTCCAGATAATTCAGAGAAAAATGGGCTTCCCCGTCCCGGTCGATGTCCATCAGCATGTAGGAGGGACGGTGTCCGTCCTGGCGCGGGTAGGAAAGGCTGCCGGGGTTCAGGACGATCAGATCCTTGTCCCCCTCCTTGTGATCCACCTCAAAGAAGGGACGGTGGGTATGGCCGTACATGACGATGTCGTATCCGACCGCCCGAGCCTCCTTGATCAGGCGCTCCGGCCCCAGGGACACGCTGTAGTAGTGGCCGTGGGTCAGCAGCACCCTGTACCTGCCGATCATAATATCCTTCTCCCGGTCCAGGTTGGAGAAGAAATCGTTATTTCCCAGCACAAATTCCAGGTCGCAGCCCTCGTTGACCCAGGAGGCGATCTCCTGCTCGCTCCCCTCCGCGTCGCCCAGGTGGATCAGCATATCCAGCGGGCCGCTGCGGGCCAGTATCTCCTTCAGGTTCACGTCCTTGCGATGGGTATCGCTCACTATCAGTATCCTCATCCCTTATCCTTTCCCAGCCAGCAAACGAGCGCCTCTCTCATCGCCCGCAGCGCCTTGCCGCGATGGCTGATCCGGTTTTTCTCATCCATGGTAATCTCCGCCGATGTTTTTCCAAATTCAGGAAGCCACAAAATGGGATCGTAGCCAAAGCCCCCGCTTCCCGCCGGCTCCCCGGCAATTCTCCCCTCCATAGTCTCCTCGGTGTGAAGCACGCTCCCGTCAGGCAGCACCGCCGCAATATTGCACACAAAGCGGGCGCTGCGCCTCTCCCCCTGTACTCCCTCCAGGCGGTCGATGATGGCGCGGTTCTTCACCTCGTAGGGGGTATCCTCGCCCATATAGCGGGCGGAATAGACTCCGGGCTCACCGCCCAGATAGTCCACCGCCAGCCCGGAATCGTCGGCCAGCACGATGCCGCCGGTGCGCTCCCAGACAGCTCTGGCCTTGATCTCGGCGTTCTCCCCGAAGGTGGCGCCGTTCTCCTCGATTTCCAGGGAAACGCCGGCCTCCCTCATGGAGAGCACCGGCAGGCCCAGATCGGCCAGAATGCTGCGGATCTCCCGCATTTTCCCCTCATTCCCTGTGGCAAATACAATTTTATCTTCCATCGGTATCATCCTGCTTTCTATCGTTGGGAGGTGTAGACCTTCAGGCAGACGTTGCACTTCTGGGTTTCCTCAACATGCTCCCAGTTGTCCCCGTCAAAGCTCAGATACCCCTCCCCGTCGCTTAAATCAATCTCGGCCATCCCATCCCCGGCGTCGTACTCGATCGCCACGGGGTGGACGGTTCCCGGGGTTGTTATTTTCACTATTATAGCAAATTTTTCGCCGTCATCCAACATTATTTTTTGATCCAGCGGCACGGTGTAAAAACCTGCATAGCGCAGCCGTCCCTGGGCCACCTTCACCCGCTCCCCCAGCTTTCCGGAGGAATTTTTGCCCAGACGCCTGGCCACGTACACCTCGTAGTCCGTGTTCTGGTCCGTGGCGTAAAATCCCGCCGCCTCCAGATTCTCCCCCGTCCCGGCGGTGTAGGCGTTGGCGAACCAGGCGCTGTCCCGGCCGTAGCCGATCTGCCCCACCCAGCCGCACAGATCGCTCTGGTAGATGCGATCGTAGTTGTCAACCGGCTCCACGCCCGTGTAGACAATATTGTGCACGCCGATGTTGGTGTCATAGTAGGACACGTAAAAATATCCCTGGTCCCCGAAATCCTCCCCCCAGCTGTTGGTGCAGATGAAAGCGCCGTCCCCCTCCAGGCCCATGTTGAAGTTGTCCTTGGAGTAGTTGTCGTCCCAGCCGATGATCACGGAATCGTGGTTGGGCTTCTCATCGCCTATGTAACAGTAGGAATTGGTTCCCCGGTTATAGTACACCGATTCGCTCTGGTAATTGCGCATGGAGGTGTAGAGCGAGCTCTGAACGCCCCCGTACAGATACACCGCCCGCTTTATGGCCTCGTAGTCCTTGGAGGGCAGAATCTGAATATCCTGCACGTGCAGGCAGGGCTTTAAGCCGTCCGGGGAGTAGCCGTCCCCGTAGGGGTCCTCGGACTCCAGCACCGGCCCCTGCCAGGCCAGGAGATAGGCCATGGACATGGTGTACTCCCCGCCCGCGTCCTGGGGCATGGAAAAGCTGTTGTGCATGGTCATGTGATCCACGGACAGCTCCAGGGACTTGCCCGGAAGCAGGGAGGACTCCAGCGCCTTTAAGGACGCGAACGCCCAACAGGTTCCCAGAGAGCCCTGGTTGCCGATCTGAGGGGCGCGGCCGGCTTTCCGGTAATCGTAGGCTGCCGGCAGCTTCACATCCGCGCCTCCCGCCCCTTCCTGATCCCGGTGGATGATCTCCGCGCTGGGCGTCCGGCCGCCCGAACCGCCGGTTGCGCCTGAGTTCTGCCCGTTTCCGCCGCCTGCCGCGCCGTTTCCACCGTTTTCCCCACTGATCCCGGCTGCATTTCCTGCGCCGGCGCCTCCGGTACCGCCCGCGCTTCCGTTTCCGGCCGCTCCGTCGGCTCCGCCGTCCGCCGCTCCTCTTCCGCCGTTTGTTCCGGCTGCGCCGCTTCCCGCATCCGTTCCGGCCGCACTTCCTCCTGCGCTTCCGGTGCCGCCCGCGTTTCCGTTTCCGGCCGCATTTCCTGCGCCGCCTGCGCTTCCGTTTCCGGCCCCGCCGTTTACTCCGCCGTCCGCCGCTCCTCTTCCGCCGTTTGTTCCGGCTGCGCCGTCCGCCGCTCCGCTTCCCGCATCCTTCCCGGCCGTATTTTCCGCGCCGGCGCCTCCGGTACCATTCTGCTGCGCCTCAGTGACGCCGTTTTTCGGCTGCCAGCGGCTGCACCCGGCGGTCAGCCCCAGGCTCAGGGCCAGGGCCAGACACAGGCTGCATTTTCTGAATTTCCTTCTATTCTGTTTCTGTCTCAATCGTCCGGTTCTCCTGATTCCGTCTGGGGGGCCTGGGACCCATAAACTGGTAAAAATAGGTCTTTAGCATTCCGTTATAGATCTTGCGGTTTTTGTCCGCCTTCCGTCCGATGTATTTCTCCGCCTCCTCGTAGGATGTGATCAGGTACATGGACCAGGCGTCCAGCGCCCGGTAGCGCTCCCCGATCTCCCGGTACAGGGCCGGAAGGCTAGCTTTGTCCTCCAGCCGCTCGCCGTAAGGCGGATTGGAGATCACAAACCCGTATTTCTTGGGATGGCTCAGCGCGCTGACCGGCCGCTCCTGGAAATGGATCATGTGGTCCACCCCCGCCTGGGCCGCGTTGGCCCTGGCCGCCTTCACAATATCGCCGTCAATGTCGTAGCCCTGGATATCCACCTTCACGTCCTGCTCCACCAGGTCGTTTGCCTCGTCCATGGCCTCATACCAGAATTTGCGCGGAACCAGGCTCTTCCAGTCCTCCGCCAGGAAGGAGCGGTTCATCCCGGGCGCCATGTTGGCCGCCATCATGGCCGCCTCGATGGGAAAGGTGCCGCTGCCGCAGAAGGGGTCCACTAAAATCCGGTCCCGGTTCCAGGGCGTCAGCAGGATCAGCGCAGCGGCCAGCGTCTCCGTGATGGGCGCCTTGGCCGTCAGGGTGCGGTACCCCCGCTTGTGCAGGGAGTCGCCGCTGGTATCGATGCCCACTGTCACCACGTCCTTGTACAAAAAAACGCGCAGCGGAAAGCTGGCCCCGTCCTCCGGGAACCAGGTCACATTGTAATGATGCTTCATCCGCTCCACCATGGCCTTTTTCATAATGGACTGGATATCCGATGGGCTGAACAGCTTGCTCTTGATGGAGGACGCCTTGGCAACCCAGAATTTTCCATCCTGCGGGATGTACTCCTCCCACGGAATCTCCTTCGTGCCCTGGAACAGCTCCTCAAAGGTCCTGGCCTCAAAGCTGCCCACCTTTAGGAGCACCCGCTCCGCGGTGCGCAAAAACACGTTGGCGCGGCAGACGGCCTCTTCGTCGCCGATGAAGGTCACTCTTCCGTCCTCCACCAGGGAAATCTCGTATCCAAGGTCCAGTATCTCTTTTTTCAGCACCGCCTCCAGGCCGAAATGGCAGGGGGCGATCAGTTCAAATGTACGTTTCAATCTTCGTTCCTCACTCTTTCTCTACAGGCTGATCTGCTTGACCGCGACGCCGTCCAGGGACAGAACGGTAAACACCCCGTCCTCCAGCAGCGCGTAGGTGGCGGGATTCCCGCCCTTGGGAATGGACACGGAGCCGGGATTTAAAATCTTGATGTGTTTTCCGTCCTCAGTGACGATCTCCTTCGCCTCCAGCAGGTGGGTGTGGCCGTGGATCAGCACATCCCCGTCCGCCAGGGGCGGCAGATGGTTTTCGTTGTAAACGTGGCCGTGGGTGGCGTAAAGCCGTTTCTGATCCACCAGAAACAGGCCGTAGTCCGCCAGGATCGGGAACTCCAGCACCATCTGGTCCACCTCGGTATCACAGTTGCCGCGGACCGCCAGCAGCCGATCCTTCAGCGGATTCAGCATGGCGATGACCTCCTTGGGCGCATACTCCTTGGGAAGGTCGTTTCTGGGACCATGATATAGGATGTCTCCCAACAGCACCAGGCGCTCAGCCCCTGAATTTTTATAGATTTCCAGCATCCGCCTGCAATAGAAGGCGGAGCCGTGTATATCGGATGCAAACATGAGTTTCATGTGTTTTCTCCTCTTTTCTCGTATTTTTCACCTCTCTATTCTATAGCCCCACAACCCCTTCTGTCAATGAATTTTCCCCGGTAATACAGCATTCCTCCCGCCAGATCCACGCAGCGGTAGCCCATTCTGCTCAGATCCCGGCAGGCCAGCATACTCTTGGCTCCCCGGTCGCAGTAAAATACCAGCACGGATTCCTCCGGCAGCTCGCCAAGACGCTGTTCCAGCTCCTCGTAGGGGATGTTGACGCTGCCACTGATCCGTTCCCGCTCATATTCAAACGGCTCCCTCAAATCCACCAGCAGAAAGTTTCCCCCCTGTTCCAGCCATTGATCCAGTTGTCTGTATGATATCATCGGAAATCCCATATTTTTCCATCCTTTCCAGCCTGGCCCGGATGTCCGAGACAGGCCCTGTACTACTACCATTATATGAGACCTGTCCCCTGAGCGTGAGACGGCAAAAACCCGGCCTGTGATTTTCATCACAAACCGGGTTTCGCCCATCATGTTCTCGATTGAAAAACCGTCGGATAATCCGCTGTTATTAGCGATCGCAGTTCTGAGAGCTGTTCTGAGAGCTGTTGCGGCTGCTGTTCTGAGAGCTGTTCTGAGAGCTGTTGCGGCTGCTGTTCTGAGAACTGTTCTGGCTGTTGTTCTGAGAGCTGTTCTGGCTGTTGTTGCGGCTGCTGTTCTGAGAATTGTTCTGAGAGCTGTTACGGCTGCTGTTCTGAGAGCTGTTCTGGCTGCTATAATTCTCAGCGTCGTTGTTGAAGTTATTTCTGTTGTTCATGTTTTACCTCCTAAAAAGCTTTTTTGGTTACACGATTAGTATGTCTAAGTTTCCGTCCGCTATACGGAAATTTTTAAAATTTTTTAACAACATACAACGCCCTTCATCAGAAGGTTCGCGGTCCTGTAACCCGAGGTTTTCACAATATGCACCGCATTGTCCGCAACGTCAAATTCCACTCCGGCCTCCAGCACTCCGCCGGGATGGCCGATGCGCAGCCGCTCCGGCTTCGCATCCGGGCCCAGCACGCGGCTGACCACAGTACCGGGGATCACCGCCGCCGCCGCGGTGCACATGGCGCCGGTCATGGCGTAGGTGGGATGCGTTTTCTGCATGGACATCATCCGCGCCAAAAGGTCGATCTGCTCCCCCTCCACCTTTGCGCCCGCGGTGGTCACATAACTTCCCGGCGCAGATACAATGGTCATCTTGGGGATGGTGGGACTGTCCCAGGCGGAGCGGGCGGCCGACTGGACAAAGCCCAGCTTCAGAGCTGCCGCGCCTCTCACCGCCTCCAGCCGGCCCAGAATCTCCTCGTTTCCGTCAATCTGTCCCGGGAGCTCCGCCCCGGAAAGGCCCAGATCGCAGGCAGCCGCGAATACCAGAGGATTGGCGGCGTCCACAATGGAAACCTCCACAGGGCCAAAGCCGGGGACGTCCAGCACATCGGAGGCGTTTCCCGTGGGAAGCAATTTTCCGGTCACAGAACCCATGGGTTCAAGAAAGCTCATTTTAATGGGCGCCGCCGTGCCGGGCACTCCCGCAATGGCGTAGCTGCCTCTGTATTTCACATGGCCGTCCTCGATCTGCACCTGCTCCTCGATGACCTTTTCAGTGTTCGTGTTGTATATCCGCACGGTGGTCAGCGGTTTGCGTGGATTCACCAGCCCCATTTCCAGGGCAAAGGGCCCTACGCCGGAGGAAATATTTCCGCAATTTCCCCGGTAGCTGACTAACGGCTTGTCGACCGACACCTGGGCGAATGTGTAATCCACGTCGATCCCCGGCCGCTCCGACCGCGAGACGATGGCCACCTTGCTGGTCACGGAGGCAGCCCCTCCCAGGCCGTCGATCTGCTTTGGGTCGGGACTTCCCATAATCCGCAAAAGCAGCGCATCCCTTTGCCTCTCGTCCTCCGGCAGATCCCTCTTTAAGAAATAAAGTCCTTTGCTGGTTCCGCCGCGCATCACAACACAGGGAATCTGATTTGTCTTATCCATCTTCCGTTTCCTCCGCTCTATTTGATAATTCCGTAAACGCCCACTGCCGCCAGGATCAGGCCGCCGCAGGTCGGAAGCAGCGTACCCCAGGCGATCTTTGACAATGCCTGTTTCCCGTATCACAAGCTGTTTGCGTCAAAGACATGGTCGAAGCACCGGCCGGGACCTGATATCCTTATCATTGCGCTGCCTTCGGTTATTAAATTTCATTGTGAGAAATCGATTCATCTGATACGATTTTATTATAAAATCACGCTCCAAAGAAGTCTAATTCATGTTTTCTATAAATATTATAGTTTTTTACCATAGTTTATGGTATGATAGTTAAATCATTTTAAGAATAGAGGGAATGGCCGTGGATTTTAAAGATCTCACCTATATAATTGCTGTCGCAAAATACCAGAACGTCACCAGAGCGGCGGAGTCTCTCTATGTCAGCCAGCCCACCCTGACAAAGTTTATCCAGAAGCTGGAGGCTGAGATGGGACAAAAGCTGTTTAAAAAGCTGGGCAATAAGTTCACGCTCACCTACGCCGGACAGCAGTATGTGGCCAAAGCCACGGAAATCCTTAACCTGAAAAAAGAGCTGGACCAGGAGATGAACGACATTATCAAATCTAACATCGGCGTGCTGAAGGTGGCGTTTCCAGTCATGCGCGGCACTTATATGCTGCCCTGCACCCTGCCCATTTTCAACAGCCTGTACCCAAATGTGCGCATCGATATCGTGGAGGCCAACTCCAGCACACTGGAATCCATGATCCTAAGCGGCGAGATCGACCTGGCTTTTTTCAATCTCCCCATCAAGAGCCCGGATATCGAATGCCAGATCATCAGCCGTGAGGAGATGCTCCTGATTATGCCGGACGATCACCCCTTGGCCAGCCGCGGCATCGTCCGGGAGGACTGCCGCTATCCCTGGTTTGACTTAAGCCTGGCCGGCTCGGAGCCTTTCATCTTGCAGCTTCCGCTCCAGCGGACCCGCCAGACCGTGAACCGGATTTTCAAGGAATACCACATGCAGCCGCAGATCAAGCTGGAAACCCGCAATATCAGCGCAGGTGTGGAGCTGGTCAGCAAACATTACGGCCTCTCCTTTGTCTGCGAAACCCACTTAAAACACATTCATCTGACAAATCCGATCCGCTGTTTCTCGGTCGGATCGCCCAGCACCACGGTAGACTTTGTGGCCGCCCACCGCAAAGGAAGCTACCTTCCCTATCACGCTCAGGAATATATAAAAATCGTCAAAGATTTTACATAATTTTAAGTCCCCCCTCGGAGTTTCAAGCGCCGAGGGGGGACTTTCCTTCTATAAAAAGAGGCGTATAAAATGTAAAGGCAGTTTAGCCGTAAAAACGGCCATTCTACGGCCGCCGGCCGGTCCCACGGATCTTTATTTGATGGTCCGGCCAGGAAAACTATAGTTTAAATTCATAGTTTTTATGTTAAATATGAATTGGATTCACAAACCGCAGCGTGCTATATTGAAATTGTAGACAGACAGTCGCGACTTGTTTACACAGGCAATTCATCAATATGAATTCATTTTGGAGGGGATAACTTGGCTACGAAAAACAACTTTTTTAAGACATCCGACGGTATTTGGCTCTACTACGAAACGACAGGCTTTGGAAAGCCGATCCTGTTTCTCCCCGGCTTTGGAGAATCGCTGAAAATGTGGCGCCACAGCGTTCCGGTACTCGCCCAAACGCATCAGGTCATCTGTCTGGACCTGCGCGGCCACGGACGTTCCATGAAGGTGCCGGGCGGCAACCGCCAGGTCCGCATGGCCCAGGATGTACGGGAACTGATCGATTATCTTGGACTTGAGGACGTGCTCTTAGTCGGACACTCCCTGGGCGGGGCTGTGGCCGCCACCTACGCCGACACCCAGGAACAGCACGCGCTGCGGGGTATGATCTTGGCGGACGCTTCCCTGTTCGCATTCAGCGATGCGGATTGGAACCACCACAAGGCGAACCATTACAATATCGACGGCTGGTATGAGCGCATGATGCCATACATCAATGATCCTGTGTCTTACGCCGCAAAAGCCCGGGCCGGATCGCCGCTGGAGCCTGAAGATGCGGACAATATGCAGGAGAGTATGCTTCAGATTCCGCCGTGGGTCGGCGTGGAGTACCACCTGGATACTTATTTTACGGACAATATGACACCGTTGGAACACAGGACGATCCCGGTGGCCGCCTTTGTCTCCCATTCCGCTTACCACGACGCATGGGAATCCGGCCATGAGGCCGTCCGGCGCATGATTCATTCCCCGCTGGCGCTCTGCTACGAATTTACCGAATGCAACCATCACCTGTTCCCGCTTTTAGAGGCGGAAAAATTCAACCGCTGTATTCTGGACTTTGACGCGAAAATCGCTGCCCTGGCTTCTGACGGTCAGGATATATAAAAAGGGAGCCGTGCAGCTGCGCGGCCTCTGCAAAATTGGGAGGTATACGTATGAATAGTCTTGCTTTACTGTCTCTGCTGTTTCTCATCGCCGTTCTGTTTCTAGGCTTCTGGAAAAAGGTGAATATGGGCTTTCTCGCCATGGGCATGGCGTTGATCATCGCCCGTCTGGGCGGGATACCGGACAAAACCGTAATCGCCAATTTCAGCACCAGCCTGTTTATCTCGCTGGTAGGCCCTGCATTTTTATTCAGCATGGCCGTCAACAACGGGACCATGGACCTGCTGGCGAAAAAAATGCTCCGCCTGGTAGGCAAAAATACCTGGTGCATTCCCCTGCTCCTCGCCGCCCTGACCTTTCTTCTGGCGGCCGCAGGCTGTGGGAATATCCCCACCTTTTCCATCATTCTTCCTCTGGGCATCGCCCTGGCTGTTGAACTTGGAATCGACGTGATCGCCATGGGTTTAATCATCACCCTGGCCTGTAATCTGGGCTGTATGTCGCCCATTGCCAACGGCGGCATCATCGCAGCCGGCCTGATCGCGGAAACACCTTACGCCGGGCAGTTCTCCTGGTCTCTGTTCGGTGAGTGTGCCCTGGTATGGCTGATCATCACTCTGGCATTTTATTTCTTCTACAAGCTCTACAAGCCGGGAACGGAGCAATTGGCAATGCTGAGCGATGTTCATCCCTTTGACCGGAACCAGAAGCTCACCCTTCTGGCCTGCCTGGCTGTGGTTGTCGTTGTCTTTGCTTTCGGCGTCAACATTGGTCTGGCCGCTCCTCTTGCCGCCATCATCCTATGTATCTTCGGCGTGGCAAATGACAAAGCGGCGATTAAAATCATGCCCTGGGGTACCTTTATCCTGGTCTGCGGCGTGAATATGCTGATGGCCGTGGTCAAAGCCCTGGGTGGCATCGACCTGTTGGTCGACGGCCTTACCTCCATCATGAGCAGCGCCACAGTAAGGCCCATTATGGCCCTGGCAGCCGGCGTCATGAGCTGGTTCAGCTCCACCACGGGTGTGGTTATGCCGGCTCTGATCCCTACCATTACCGGTATCCTGGAACAATTCCCCAACGCAGGCTATGCGCCGCTTATCACCAGCATCACCATCACGTCCTTCCTGGCGGCCTTCAGCCCCGCATCCACCGGAGGCGCCGGCATTATGGCTCAGTACGCCATTTTTACCAAAGACAAAGGCGACCAGGACACCAACAAGCTGTTTGTCCGTCTGTTCCTGACCTCCATCGTCAGCGTTCTTGTCAGTGTGGTGTTCGCATTTGTAGGAATTTACAATATTTTCTAAATTTTGTGATAGACGGTTTTACTGCCAATATAGAAAATAAAATGCCGAAAGCCCCTGTTCTCCTGGGTTTTCGGCATTTTTGCGCTTATATGGCCATTATGAGCGATGAAGTCTCGAAGTTGGCAGGTAAAAACGCTCTGTGAACGTTCCCTGCACACCTTCTCAGAAAAAATTACGAAAAGTGATAAAATCGAGGGCAGCAAACCATCCTCCCCGCCCTCGCTGAGACAACATTTTAAATTTTCAAACTATCACCCTATAACCGGCATCTGAACTAAACCACCATGCGCTTTGCGCGCTCCTGCTCGGTTGCGCCGTCCTCCGCGGGATACCACATGATGCTCGGGAAGCGCAGGAAGCATTCCTCGCCCTCGCTGAACAGATTGCGGTGCGGCGTCTGAACGCGAAGCACGTCATCGCCCACTGCCACCAGATATTCAACGAAATCGGTGCGGAACACGCGTTTGATGATCTTGGTGCGAAATCCCTCCGTGCGGCTGATGTCGATGGTATTGGGGCGGGTCGCCATAAGCAGCTCCCCGTCCTTTGTGCCGGAGGGGGCGTTTCCCACCACCTGGGAACCGCCTCCCTTGCAGTAGGCCCTGCCGCCCCTGACCGTAACATGGGTGAAATTGGATTGGCCCAGGAAGCTGTGCACAAACCGGCTGTTGGGATTGTTGTAAAGCTCCAGCGGCGTTCCGATCTGCTGGATGTTGCCCATATCCATCACCAGCATTCGGTCGGAGAGAGCCATGGCCTCGGACTGGTCGTGGGTGACGAAAATAATCGTAAAGCCAAACTCCTTTTGCAGCTTTTTGATCTCAAAGCGCATGGTCTCCCGCAGCTGCGGGTCCAGATTCGACAGCGGCTCGTCCAGCAGCATGACCTTGGGATTCACCACAATCGCCCGGGCCAGCGCGATGCGCTGCTGCTGGCCGCCGGACAGATCGGAAGGGAACACCTTCTCCATTCCGTCCAGGCTGCAATGCTTCAGGGCCAGGGAAACGCGCTGGCGGATTTCCGCCTCCGGCCGCCTCTGCACCTTCAGCGGGAACGCGACGTTGTCGAAAATGGTCATGTGCGGCCAAACGGCAAAGGCCTGGAACACCATGCCCAGCCCCCGGTCCTCCGGCGGCACGTAGATATTTTTGTCCTTGACGGACACGGCCTTGCCCCCCAGATAGATGGAGCCGGAGGACAGGTCCTCGAAGCCGGCGATCATGCGCAGCGTGGTGGTTTTGCCGCAGCCGGACGGGCCCAAAAAGGAGAAGCACTCGCCCTGCTTAACGGTCAGATTGAAGCTGTCGACGGCTGTGACCGTGCCCAGCGCCTTGGTGGTAAATGTCTTGGTGACATTGTCCAGTACGATTTGGTCCATGGCTCAGCTCCCCTTTCTGTCCTTTGTAATGTGTTTGACGACGTTGTTACAGATAATAATCAGAAGAATGGTGATCACGGACAGCGCGGCCGCAGGCGCGATCTGGCCGTTGATGCGCAGCTGATAGATCGCCACGCCCAGCGTCCGGCTGTTAGGCCCGTAGAGCAGCACGGAGGTGGTCAGCTCGCGCATCGCGGGCAGGAACACCAGGAAGAAACCGGAAACCATCGCGGGCTTGATTAAGGGCAGCGTGATATCCCGCAGGGATTCCAGGTGGGAAGCGCCGCAGGCTCTGGAAGCTTCCTCCAGGGAGATATGTACCTGCTGCAGCGCCGCGGAGCTGGATTTTAGCGTGTAGGTGAGGTAACGCGCCACGTAGGCCACCAGGATGATCCAGATGGTGTTGTAGAGCGTGATGCCCATAAACGCTCCGCTCCAGGCCAGGATACAGCCGATTGCCAGCACCGTGCCGGGCAGGGAGTACGGCAGAACCGCCAGCAGCTCCAGGATGCCCTTGCCCTTGGGGCGGATTTTGTAGATCACGTAGGCCAGCATAGTGCCCAGGAACAGGCAGATGATACCGGCGGAGAATCCCAAGAACAAGCTGTTGCCCACGGAGTCCGTCACCATCTTGTTGCCCACCAGGATGCGGTGGTAGTTGGCCAGCGTAAAGTTTTCAAAGGTGAAATTCAATCCGTAAGCCTTGATAAAGCTGACCAGCACGATCATGGCAAGAGGCGCCAGCACCACCAGGATCAAAAACAGCAGGGAGAACACCAGCAGCGGATACTTGGCGGAGCGCAGCTTGATCAGGGCCGGGCGCATGCTCTTGCCCTTGATGATGTCGTAGCGGCCCACGGAGAGCAGCTTGCGCTGCACCAGAAGGGCGATTGACACCACCACCACCAGGACTATGGACAGCGCGGTGGCCTGCCTTATGCCTTCAAAGCTGCCGCCTGCCCGGTTCATCTTTTCCACAATCATAGTCGGCAGCGTGAAAATATTCTGGGAGAAGCCCAGCATGGCGGGGATTCCGTAGTTGGAGAGGGACGTGATGAGCACCAGCAGCACGCCGGAGGAGATGGCCGGTATGGTCAGCGGCAGCGTGATTTTGCGGATCACGTAGAGCTGCTTTGCGCCTGCGATGCGGGCGCTTTCCTCCAGGGTCGGGTCCATGCGCTCCAGGGCGCTGACCACCTGCATATACACAAATGGAAAGTAGTACACCACCTCAATGACGATGATGCCAGCCACGCTGTTGATGTTAAAGGGCGCGTTGCTTAAATTGAACATTGACATGAGCCAGCGGTTCACATATCCGCCGCGGCCGGAGAACATCATGTCCCAGGCCATCGCCGCCAGAAACGGCGGGATCATAAACGGGATTGAGAACAAAAACTTCATCACGCCTTTGAGCGGGATATCGCTGCGGCCTAAAAGCCAGGCGAAGAACACCCCTACCGCTGTGGCCAGCAGAGTGGAAAACACGGCGATGATCAGAGTATTGCGCATGGCGGCCAGGTTTTCCTTCTGCATGAGGACGTTGAAGAACATCTGAAAATCGATCTTCGTGCCGTCCCAGAAGGCGTAGTAGATGATCATAAAGACAGGCAGGATGACCACCGTTATCAGGATCAGATAGCACAGCACCGTCATGAACCGGTCCAGGCTCAGGCGCTTGCCGCCTTCCAGCCGTTCCAGGTCGCTGTTTATCTTCCGCTTGAACATGCTCATACTGTTTCCTCCTCTGCATCGTAATACTTTTCATTGAGAAAGCGCAGGCCGACCTCCTGGCCCTCAACATATTCCCGGCCGTCCAGGGAATCCAGCGTGCTTCTCTGGACTCGGAGCTCCCTGTCGCCCACGCGGACAAAGTAGTTGAAAAGGCTTCCCAGAAACACGGACTGCTCAATGGTTGCGCGCACCGGGCTGTCGTCGTCGAACACAATATCCATGGGCCGGATGCCCATGACGTTTTTCACGTAGGGCAGAATCCCCTGGGGGCGCTCCTTTCTGTAGGGAATGCCCTCGCCGATGTCAAGGCACCAGGCGCCGTTCTTTTCGGTCACGGGAATGAAGTTTGACACGCCGATAAAGCTGAACACAAAGCGGTTGGCCGGGTTCTTGATGATATCCTCGTCCGTGCCGATCTGGCAGATGCTGCCGTCCTTCTGCATGATAACGATCCGGTCGCAGAGCTGCATCGCCGCCTCCTGGTCGTGGGTGATATAAATGATGGTGGTATTCAGCTTGGACTGCATGAGGCGTATCTCCACCAGCATCTCCTCGCGCAGCTTGGCGTCCAGGTTGGTGATGGGTTCGTCCATAACGATGATGTCGTCCGAGGAGGTCAGGGCGCGGGCGATAGCCACGCGCTGCTGCTGACCGCCGGAGAGCTGGGATGGCATATAATTTTCGTAGCCGGTCATATGGGACTGGCTGAGGGCGTAATTGACCCGTTTTGTAAGCTCCGGCTTGGGAACTCTTCTCTTTTTCAGCGGATAGGCCACGTTGTCGAACACGGACATGTGGGGCCAGACTGCGTAATCCTGAAACACGATTCCGATCTTGCGGTTTTCCGGAGGAACGTTTATGCGCTTTTCTTTGCTGAAAACAGTCTTTCCGTTGACCGTGACCTCCCCCATTTCAGGATTTAAAAAACCGCAAAGCGCGCGGATGGCGGTGGTTTTTCCACAGCCGGACGGGCCCACAATCCCCACGATTTCGCCGGGCTCCACGGTCAGGGAAAAGTCCTTTAACACGGTGTGTCCGCCGTAGGAAACGCGGATATGTTCCATACTCACTTTAGACAATGTATGATTCCCCTTTCAGTCAATATTGGAAAGGCGCGCGGCCGCGGCAACATATCCGCCGCGCGCCTTACGTTTTTAAGAGGCGCTTAGTTCTTAAAGATCGCGTCAAACCGGTCCAGCAGCTCGTTGCTGACCACGGCCAGGTCCTCCCAGTCAATGGGCAGAGCCAGGTTGGCGATGTCGGAAGCCTTCATCATACCGTCGGGCAGCGCGACGCCGTCCACGATGGGGGTGATGTTGTACTGGGTCAGAATGGACTGGCCGCCTTCCGGGTCCAGGATGAAATCATAGAGCAGCTGCGCCAGCTCCTCGTTGGGAGCGCCCTTGGGGATGCCGATGGGGCAGGGAACCGCCACGATATCGCTGGTGTCGTGCCAACCCAGGGGGGAACCGTCCGCCATCAGGTTTTTGGTGTTGTAGTCTACGCCGAAGCCCAGCTTGTAGGCTCCGGACGCGATGCCGTTGTTGGTGGAGCCGGAGCTGGACTGGAGCTCAACGCCCAGTTCCTTCAGCTTCTCAAAATACTCCCAGCCATACTTTTCATCCTTTGTCATGGCGTAGACCAGGGCTTTGGTGGAGCCGGAGCCGGTGGGATCGGTCATGACGATCTGATTCTGGAAGGTATCGCTCAAAATGCCGTCGTAATTGGTGGGCGCCTCCTCGTCGGAGCAGGTCATGGTGCTGTAGGTGATGCCCATCAGAAGCAGGCGGGCGCCGCAGTAATAGCCGTCCGGGTCCTTAAATTTGTCGTTGACCTGCGCCGCGTAGGGGGACTGGTAGGCGTTTAAGTTCCCATCGTCCTTCAGGTTGATCATGGCGGAGGGGTCCGCCAGCCATGCCAGATCGCAGGCGACGGTGCCGGACTGGAACTCCGTGGCAAGCTTTGTCACGCACTTGCCCGAGGTCGCCGCGTAATAGTCCAGCTTCACATTGGGGTACTTCTTTTCAAAGGCTTCCTTTAACGCGATGATGACGCCCTCGTCCGTGGAGGAGTAGAGCATCACGGTGCCTTTGTAATCCTTGGCCTCTTCCGAAGAACCGGCCGCCCCCTCGGCCGCGGCTGCCGTCTCCTCGCTTTTTGAAGAAGCGGGTGCTGCTGGGGTGCTGGATTTCCCGCCTCCGCAGGCGGTCAGGGACATCAGCATAGCTGTGGCCAGAGTGATTGACACAAATCTCTTTTTCATACGATCAAATCCTTTCTCTTCCTTTAATAGTTTTGTATTCGTCTTGACATTACAGGTATCTGAGACACCTTGGAGTGTGAGCTCCTGATGATCTCATCTTAGTTTGTCCCTCAAATTGTGTAAAGTACAAAAATATGACTTTTTCTGCGATGTTCGAATTTCAAATCTTTTTGCTCTTTTCAAACATATTGCCCATATGATATAGTGATTACGTAGAAAGGAGTGTACAAAATCATGAAAAAAGAGCCGAAAGCCGGCCTGAAAAGCGATATCGTCTCCATCCGGTTCGTATCGGTCGTACTGATGAGTTTTGTGCTGATCCTGGCACTGCTGGGCCTTTTGTATCATCAATTTCAGAAGGCTTTCCTGTCCTCCATCAACCGGGCCAACGAGGAGTTCGTGTTCCAGGTCAGCTCCACCTCCTCCTCGACCGAGGAATTTTTAAAAAATATGGCAGTCCAGATTTTTTACAGCAACAATGTCTCCAAGCTGCGTTCCTACGAGGAGCTTACAAACTGGCAGATGGTGGACGGCGTGCGGGAACTGAACACCTATTCGGCCTCCAGCACCATCATCGACTCCATCTATATTTTCAACGGAAAGCAGCAGCACGTATACAGCACCTCGTCGTACGGGGCTGTCAGCGACTCCCTGTCGGGATTTGCCGACCGGGATGCGGTCCGGCTCTTTGAGAACCGCTCCGCGGCGGAGCGCCTGGTTCCGATCCTGCGACACTCCGACGCGTCCAATATCTACAGCAACCGGGAGCTCTACTCCTTCCTGTTTTTCGAGCTGGACAAGATGGGGCGCCCCAAGGACAACGCCATCATGTTCAACATCAGCAAAAGCTGGCTCAACCAGCTTTACTTCGGCGGCGAGAACGCTTTCATTATAAAAGAGGACGGCGCGCTGGTCGCCTCCTCGACCCAGGCAGCGCCGGATCGCTACCCCTTTCTCTCGCAAAAAATACTGTCCATGGCCGAAGCGGGCACGGACAGCAATTATTTTATCTATCAGGAGGACGGCAGACAGATTTGCTTTTTTGCGCGCATGCCCAACCATCCCTGGTATTACGTGAAGTCCCTCTCCTACGACCAGTGCCTGGCGGATTTAAAGCGCACGGCGGAGCAGACGTTTTTGTTCGTGATCGCGGGCTTTGGCATCCTCCTGTTTGCCGGGACCATGATCTCGGTGGATATCTATCTGCCGTTCCGGAAAATCACCAAGCGTATATCCGATATCGAGCCCGGCTCGCCGCAAAACGCGGATGCCATTTTGGAGAGCCTCAACCGCCTGATCGAGAGCAATTCCAATGCCCGGCAAATCCACGCCTCGCTCCGGTCCATGGTGCGCGGTGAGGTTCTCCAGGGGCTGCTGTTCGGCAGCCAGGAGTACGACAGCCCCGAGGCTTTGATCCGGGAATACGACTTAAAGCTCAGCGCCGGGGAGCCTGTGAGGCTCTGTCTCATCGACGGGCTGCGCCTGCCCTTATATCTGGAATGCCTGCGGGATGAATCCGTAAAATGCGAAGGGGTTATTGTGCGAAATGAGTACACCGTCCTGTTTTTGCAGTCTACCCAGGACCGCGAAACAATCTGGGCCCGTTTTTTAAAGCAATTTTCCTCCTGCTGGCTGGTGGTCGGGTCGGAGACGGACGATTACGGGGAGCTTCCGGCCATCTACGCAAAGCTTTTGGATTTCTACGAGCTCAGGTTCCTGTATCAGAATACGCGGCCGCTCTTTATCCAGGATTTCCAGCCGTTAGACGACTCGCCGTCGGAGCTTGAGTCTCTGGTCTCGGACATCACCGACGCGCTAAAGAAGGGGTATGGCGGCAAGGCGAGCAAGGCGTACCAGGAATTTCTCGCCGCCCTTTACGGCAAGAGCGGCCGCTGCGTCCAGTATGCGTGGTCCTCGCTGTCCAACGCGATATTAAAGCTATATTTTGAGTGTTTCCCGGAACAAGCCGACTCGGAGGGCGCTTACCAGTCCCTGTCCGACGAATTGCGCTTTTCCCCAAGGGCGCTGGAGAGCGGCTGCGAAGCTGTCTTTTCCAGGATTGCGGAGCACATCCAGCAGCAGAAAATCAGCCGCAAGGGCAGCACCCTGGATCAGGTAATCGCGGCCATCGAGTCCTCCTACTGTGATTCTAATCTGTCCTCCCAGGTTCTGGCGGACCGGTTCAACCTGTCCACCGCGTATCTGTGCCGCATTTTCCGCCAGGCAAAGGGCTGCTCGCTGACCGATTACATCAACCAGCTGCGCATCGCCCGGGCCCGGGAGATTCTGTCCGACCCGAAGGTAAAGGTCAAGGACGTGTCTGAGCAGGTGGGCATCGACAACAAACAGTATTTCTTCATGCTGTTTAAACAGACCACCGGGCTGACGCCCAAGCAATATCAGCTGCGGCAGCGGGACGCTTGAGGTTGCGCGCATAGACTTCCAGGCGCTTAGACTTCCAGGCGTTCAGATTTCCAGGCGCTCAGATTTCCAGGCGCTCAAGCTTCCAGGCGCTCAGACTTCCACGCGCTCAAATTTCCAGGCGCTCAAATTTCCAGGCGCTCAAATTTCCAGGCGCTGCGGCCACAGGCCGCACCGGGCGTCCACCCCCGCCTGCCGTAGCTCCCGGACCAGTCCCTGGGTGTTCTCCAGGGGCGCGTGGAACAGCAGGACCTGGTTCGCCCGGACAGCCTGATTGAGGGCGATCACATCCTGGTTGTCTAAGTGGACCTTGATGGTCAGGCGTTCCGCCGCCGCGGTCATCCCCGCCTGGGCGCAAAAGGCCGGATCGAAGATTTTTGAGCCCAGAGCGCCCTCGGCGGTGTGGCCGGTAATCAGTATACAATTCTCAGCAGCGCCCTTTAACGCCTCGAAATAAACCGCGGCCGTGGGGCCGGACATCATCCCGTCGCCGGTCAGATAGACGGCCGGGCCGTCCGCGGAAAGCGCCCTCATGCGCGCCTGCCCGTCCTCCAGGCTGACGGCGTTTATAGAACCGCCCGCGCCCTCCCGCAGCCATCGGCGTTTTTGCAGAAGCTCCCCGCAGAGGGACACCACGTTGGCCTCCGCATAAATGGTGACATCGGCCAGATGCCCGCACAGGTACAGCAGTATATCGCTTCCTCGGCCGTTTGGCGGGACAGGGAGCAGCACTTTCCCGCCGGCTGCGACAGCCTGCCTGACCCGCTGCAGCAGCGCGCCATATTGGCCGTCCTGAGACATAACCCTTCCGGCGTAGGCGCAGTCGATCACAGCCGCGTCGGACTGCGGCGGCAGATCAGTGGCAAGGAGCCGCCCGTCCAGGGCCATGTCGCCCGTGTACAGCAGGGTTTTATCCCCGAACTCAAACTGAAGCCAGCAGCTTCCCAGCATGTGACCGCTGCGCCCGGCAACTACATGGATGCCGTCTATGATTTGAGGCCCCAGCGAAAGGGGACAAAACTTGATCCTTCCCACGGCTTCCCCAGAAAAGGGCAGCGTCCCTCCTGCGGAGGTCACGTAATCCGCCCACTTTTTCATAAAGCCGCCGGCCAGGCGGATGGTCTCGCCGGTCCCGTAGACAGGGCCGCGGTAGCCCAGCTCATAGAGATACGGCAGCGCGGCCACATGGTCCTCATGGGCGTGGGACAGGAATACCGCGTCCAGCCGCGCGGCGATGTTCTCGGTGACCGCCGGATAAACGCGGTCCACTGCGCCCAGCGCCTCCCGGCGCACGCCGCAGTCAAGCAGGATCGCGCGGCCGCCGGATTCTACCAGAAAACAGTTGCGCGCTTCCTCGCCGCTGCCGCCCAGAGAGGCGACGGTAAACTGATCATTCTGCATATTTAAAGATCCTCCGAATTGAAATTTTGAAAGGAGCACAACAGATGGATATGGACAAACTGCTTGCCCTGCGCACGCTGGCGGACGAAGGCACACAGATTCGGGCCGCGGAAAAGCTGTTCTGCACGCAGTCGGCGCTCTCCAAGCAGATCAACACCCTGGAACGGGAGCTGGGCTGCTCCCTGTTTGACCGAAAGGGCAGCCGTCTCGTGTTAAACGGCAACGGCCAAAAAGTATACGCCTACGCGGTCCTGTGCTTAAGCGGCTACGAGCAGCTCCAGGAGGAGCTGGCCGCGCTGCAGGAACACAGCGCCAGGCTTGTGTATCTCGGCACCACCAACAGCATCGGCGTCTACCTGCTCCCGGAGGTGCTCCAGAAAGCAGGCTCGGTGCTGCCGGAGCTGGAAATCCGCTTCACCGTGGGCTTTCGCGCCAAGATCATTTCACTCCTGACGGACAAAAAAGTGTCTCTGGCAATCCTGCCCCGGTCCGGGGAGGAGCCGCCGCCCCCCGGCTATCTGGCCGCGCCGCTTTTCCGGGAAGAGATGGCGCTGGTCGTCCCGCCTGATCATCCCCTGGCCGGAAAATCTGCCATTTTTCAGGACGTCAGCCGGCTCCCCCTTCTGGTTCCTGAGAAGGACTCCGCCACCAGGCAGTTTATCGCGGCCCTGGTAGAAAAAAGCGGAACGGACGCGGCGCGGCTTTTGGACTTCGGTAATATCGAAGCCATCAAGCAGGGCATCCTGCGCGGCATGGGCGTGTCCATCCTGCCCCAGGCCACGGTCCGGCGGGAGCTGGAACGCGGGGAACTGGCCCAGTGCCGGATCGAGGATGTCTGCATGGAGCGCATCGTGGACTGCATATACCGCAAAAACGCAGCGCTGACCTGGTGGGAACGAAAATTTTTAGATTTGTTCTCCGATCAGACCGCCTCGTACTGATTCGCGTCCCTGCCGTCCACAAACGCGTTGTAGGCGCGCCCCACGCTCTCCCAGTTCTGATCCCGGTCCAGAACCAGGCCGCGGCCGACGCCGTCCACCACGCGGAAGTTTCCCCCTATTTTTCCCAGTTTTTCATCCAACTCCCGCAGCAGCTCAGGCGCGGAGCCGGGTTGTGTGGACCGCCCGTCAAAGATTATATGCAGATAGACCTCCGGCAGGTCCTTTGCCATCTCGCAGATGGACAGGGGATAGTCGATGGAACCGTGGGAGGACTTGTGCGTTAGGTAGGACAGGAGATGCAGCGCCTTGCCGGACCTGCGGCAGCGGTCGATGGCCTCCAGAAACACCGGATTTTTCTGAAAGCTGCCGTCCCTCACCGCCGCATCCAGGCGGACGTCGTCCTGCAGCACCAGGCGGCCCGCGCCCAGATTGGTGTGCCCCGCCTCGGAATTGCCCGCCTTTCCGGGGCCCAGACCCACGTGTTCGCCGGAAGCGTAAAGCCTGGACCACGGCTGCCCGCTGATCAGGGAATCCCAGAACAGGGTGTCCGCCGAATAGATGGCGTCGTTGGCGGTCTGATCCCCAATCCCCCAGCCGTCCAGAATAATAAGCAGCGCCCTGCGACCGTCACCGAAGCTGTGGCCGCAGGCCAGGGAACGGCCGGTCATCTCTCGCGGTTTCTCGATGCCCATCACGTCCAGCACAGTGGGCGCCACATCGGACAGAGCGCCGTCCCTCAGCGCCACCGGCGCACCGCCGCGGGAATCCATCAGCAGAAAGGCCACCTGGTTGTCCGTGTGGGCGCCGTCCGGCCTGCCATCCGGGGTGCGGAGATTTTCGATGTTCCCGTGATCCGCAGTGATCGCCACCACATAGTCTTGCCCCAGCGCAGCTTCCACCACGCGGCCCAAGTGACGGCTGACATCGCCGCATGCGGTAATTTTTGCGTCAGAATTGAGCGTATGCCCGATCACGTCCCCGTTAGCAAAATTTGTCACGATAAAGTCGTACCGGCCCAGGGCGCCGATCACCGTGTCCGCCACCTCCGGCAGAGCCAGCTCCGGCTTCTGGTCAAAGGGGATACCCTTGGGGGACGGGATACACAGGTCCGTCTCGCCGGGAAACGGAGCATTTTCCCCGCCGTTTAAGAAAAAGGTCACATGGGCGAACTTTTCGGACTCCGCGCAGTGGAGCTGGCTTTTGCCCGCCTGGGAGAGCACCTGCGCCAGCGGCTTTTCCACATGGGAGGGCGCGAATGCAATGGGTAAATCCTTAAATTTTTCATGGTACAGGGTCATGATCGCGAAATACAGGCCCTTCAGCCGGCGGCAGGGAAACTTGTCGAACCCAGGGTCAGTGAACATGTCGGTCAGCTCGATTTCCCGCTCGCCGCGCCGGCAGCAGAAAATCACGCTGTCCCCGTCTGCAATCCTTCCCACAGGCCTTCCGCCCTCCGTCAAAACCAAGGGTTCCATATGATAATCGTCCATTCCTTTAGCATAAGCGCCTTTGACAGCCTCCGCCAGGGAAGCGCCGCCGTATTGCGGTTGCGACATTGTGATACCTCCTGTAAGCTTATTTTTTCTTAAGCATAGTATCTTTTGGCTCTCATGTCTAATTCGGATAAGTTGTAACAATTATTCCAGAACGGAATAATGTCGCAGAGAAGCCCCACAGACGCCGCCCGTTTGAAGGCTGCTATTGAAAAATAACCGTTTTAAGCGGTTTTCCACCCGCTCCCACCGGCAAAAAGGTATTGCTTTTTCGCGGAAAATATATTATAACTAATATGAGGAAAAATGGTTTCCCTTAAACCATTGCCTCATCCTTATTAATTATTTATACTCCCCTTGAGAAAACGCCGGATAGCTCCCCTATCTCGGCGTTTTTTCTGTCCTGATAAAGCCGCACCATCCCGTCGAAATTTGTCCATCCCGGGAAAGGTATACCCCCCCCCCCCCAATACTCACCAGTCGAAAAACCGGCAGGCCATACACGGGCCTGCCGTCAGAATATCGACAAAGTCAAATTGTTGAGACAGGAGCTCGAGGACAGAGTCCTGAAACTAAATTCACGTAGGATGCCGATTTCTAGGGGCTGAAAGCCCTTGTACGAGGAAATCGGCATTTCGTCCTTTCGGAACTGAAATTTATGGCGTAGCCATGAATTTCACAGAGTGTCGACTTTTGTCGACACTCTGCCGGCGTCTAATCCGGCAGCACAAGCTCCATCACATAGGGCTGGTTCCAATAAAACGCGGGCTCGTCGAATTTCAGCGTGACCGACTCGTCGCCCTCCTCGTAAAAGACCCGGAAACCGCTCAGGTTTCCCTGATCGTCAAAGTCGTAGCGCTCATGTTCCCATCCGGTCCACGGCCGCTTTCTCTGGCAGAACAGGCGCCTTAACGCAAGGTTCTTATCCCCATGCACCGCCGCCACATCGATGTACACGGCTGGGCGCGGGATTGCCTGGGTTTCTCCCTGGCCGGACGCGCTCTCCACGGTCTGGGGCTCCTTCATCCTGGTAATGCCAAGAATGCGCACAGACCCTTCCTTCCAGGTGATATCCTCGCTCAGCGCTTCATAATCCTCAGGGATCGCCAGCGTAACCTGCCGGGACTCCCCATGGTCCAAAAACGTGATTCCCGGAATCTCCATCTGAAACTCCTTGCTCCGCTCCTCCGGCGGAACGTCGAACATACACTGTAAACGCAGCCCATACCGCCTGACCTCCGAAAGCCGGTAGAATCCCGGATTGTCCAAATAGGGATTGGTGCGCAATTGCTTGATGGGATATTCCTTGCCCTGGTTGGTGATGACCGGCCAATCGACCTTCTGAAACGGCGGCGTGTAGGTAATACTGACCCGGCGTTCCTCTTCGCTGTACAGATACCAGGAAACCAGAATCCCCTCTTTTACCCTTTCGCCCATACTTATAATCGAAATTCCGTCATGGGTATCCATAGTTGCGCGCTCCTTTTCCGCCAATTCTTCCAGCGTCCCATATTCAGGCGCGCGCTTCATGGTAAACTCCAGCGGTTTTTCAAAATCGAGCAGCCGGAGGGCATAACCGGACAGCTCGTTCTCATCACCAGGGACAGGCGGAATCTCAAACCTGGCTAAGATGATGTAGCGCATTTGCCCGTAAGCCCCAAAATATTCAACGTCAGTAACATACATGGATTTCTGGGGTTTGATCCCATCCTCCGGGAGACCGGGCCCCGTCAGAAACAGGCCCTCGCCCGACTCCCATAGCTGGTCCTGGTATCTGCCCGATATCACCTTGGTCCCGTCCAGCAGCGTGTGATACATGCCGTCCGCCGGCGGCTCCTCATCCGCCCCCATGGTCTCAATCTCCGAATCGTCCATCATAACCATGCTGGCGATCAACTCCCGCCCTTGACCGACCGCGAACGTAAGAGATACGTTCTTTTCTTTCTCAGGCAGCCTGTGCTCGACAGGGGCATCAAGTTCATAAACCGGATATTCCGACTTGATGATTCCATATTTTCTGACAAACTGATACGGCAGAGCCAAGATTTGTTGCTCTTCCTCGGATTTTGTCTCCTGGTCCTCCGCCCCGTCTGCCGTTTCCGCCCCGGCCTCTCCCGCCGTTCCTTCCGCACCGGCGTGTTCTGCTTCCGCACTGGTCACCGCTTCCGCACCGGTCACCGGCTCCGCCGGCGGTGACTCGCCCGCCTTGCAGCCGGACAGCGCGGCGCACATCAGACCCGCGGCCACAAGCACGGATACCGCGCTTTTCCTCATAGCAATTCCTCCTCTCTCCAACTCACGTTCCCTCCGGTTATCTAATTTTATCATAACAGGGATTCCGTCCGCGTTCTTTTCTTATTTCTTACATTTTCCGGATGAAACGGTTAATTCTCTCCTCACCCCATTTCCGGTTTTAAATAGGGAAAAGCCGGGAGCAGCACACCGCTCCCGGCTTTTCTCAATCCTTCTTGAATATCCTTTATCTGAAATTTATCTATCCCAGCACGCTTGTAATTTTGACCGGAGTCCTGTAGTTCCACGGCGAAATGGTGATACCGGTCCGCTCGGTGGATGCGTGGACAATCTGGCCGTTGCCTATGTACATCGCCACATGGTTGATGCGGCTGCCGCTGCCGTAGAACAGAAGATCCCCGGGCTGCATCTGATCCACGCTGATGGACGAGCCCTGAGCGGCCTGAGAACCGGACGAACGGCTCATGCCAACGCCGGCCGCATTCTGCAGCACGTAGCGGGTGAAGCCGGAGCAGTCCACGCCGCTGTGGGGATCCGACCCGCCGTAGCGGTAGCGCCCGCCCACAAACTGTAGCGCGTAATCCACCACCTGCTGGCGGCGGTAGCTGTTGGACGAGGTGATCGCCTCCTCCTGGATCTCGGCCATCTCATCCCCGGCGACTTCCTCCACCGCGGCGTTGCCGGACACCGGCATATAGCCCTCCGAGTCCATAACCCTGACCTTCATCCATCCGTTTCCCATATCTTCCAACACTTCGTATGTATCGCCTGCTTTCGCAGTGACAAGGACCTCTTCGCTGTCCCGGCTCTTGTTGATGTTCACGCTGTCGGCTGTGACAGTGGCCACATAAGTTCCCGGTTCAAAACCCGGGCCGATGGCCGCCAGAGCTGTCAGGGGCGCCGCCAGCGTAAGTATCGAGCACACGGCACCAATCCGCAAAAAATATCTAAAGGTCCTGGTATTCAACAAAATCTCCTGCCTTTCATGTTTCGTTTGCTTGTACTGAATTGTTACGCAAATATTACATTCGTTACAAACTTATTATAGCAGGTTCTCAGCATTCGTCAACTATTTTAGAATTATTTAACATCTTTTAGTCGTTTTTTACAAAATCCTTACGATCACTTTACGGCAATGCACGCATTTCCGGGTGAAAGCAGGCGTTTTTCCGTGCAAACGCGCTGCCGCCGCCGGACATTCCCCGCAAATGCTACCGATTTATTAAATTTCTGTTGCAATTCCAGGCCATCCCGGGACAGCGCCCGCCGCCGCAGTGCCTCCGTCCCATCGGCGCAAACAATGGGCCACAGGCTGCGCCCGCCGCCCATTGCATTCAAAAAAATCAGCCTGCTTCTATAGCAGGCTGACAATCTTCACTACCTTGCGGTAATTATAGGGGGACGTCTTGATTCCCGTCCGCTCCGTGGACGCGTGCACGATCTGGCCGTCGCCGATGTACATGGCCACATGGTTGATCCGGCTGCCGCTGCTGTAAAACAGCAGGTCGCCGGGGCGCATCTGATCCACGGTCACCTCCCTGCCGTAGGACGACTGGCCTCCGGAGGAGTGGGGGAGGCTGATGGCAGCGGCTTGGGCCATGATGTAGCGGGTAAACCCTGAGCAGTCCACGCCGCTGTGGGGGTCCGTTCCGCCGTACACATATTTGCCGCCAACGAACTGAAGGGCGTATTCCACGGCCTCGCGGCGCTTTTTCACGGACTGGTCCACCTTCTCGCTGGTCTTTTCCACCAGGGAGGCGTTGCCCGGAACGCGGATGTAACCCGCGGCGTTCTCCGTCTGAATCTTGACCCAGCCCGTGTCCGCCTGAGCCAGCACCTGGTAGGTCTCGCCGCGCTTCACGGTTCCCGCCTTGGCGGAGCTCTCGTTTGCCGATGTATGTATGCCCACCTCGGGGGCCTCGATTTTCACCACGTAGCTGGATGTGTTGGTCACCTCCGGCCCGAACTGGGCGGCTTTCGCCTCCGCCGGTCCGGCAATCAGCAGCAGGCCGCATACACAGGCTGTTCCCGCCATTTTCCATATTGTTCTCACGCTCATTGCACCTCGCAAATCTGTCTTGATCTATTTTAAAATTACAGTTTTATCAAATTTGTTACGCAAATGTTACATTTCTTATACAGTATATTTCTTTTTTGAAATTTTGTCAAGGTGCAAAGCGCGCGATCCATGTCAGAAGCGTTCTAAATTGCATTTTTTACATGGATCGTTTATGATATAGGTAATGTCAATTTTTCCGCGGCAGGCCGCCAGATTCGGGCGTTCCCGGACCGGCCGCGGCGCGCACGCGAATCCATAACAGGAGGTATTTTCCATGCACACTGAACGTTACCCCTATCCCCTCTGTATCCAGCTGGCTGCCCCAGAGCTTCCCGACAGCCCGGAATTTTTGGATACCCTGGAGCTGCTCGCCGATTGCGGCTTCTACGGCGTGGAGCTGAATCTGCTGGACTTTTCCCAGCCCTACACGGATGAGCTGAGCGCCGTGCTTAAACGCTGCGGCCTGCGGCTGACCATGATCGCCTCCGGCGCTTACGCGGGGCGCAACGGCCTGTCCCTCAGCAGCCCGGATGAGTTGGTCCGCGCAGAGAGCGCGCAGGCCCTGGGCATGATGCTGGACTGCGCGGCGCGCTTTAAGGCCGGCGTCATCTGCGGGTTCATCAAGGGCGGCCCCTCCGGCGACAAGGAGGCGGCCGGCCGGCAGCTGCGCCGCTCCCTGGAAGAGCTGGACCGCCTGGGCAAAACCGCCGTGGCCCCGCTCTATTTAGAAGCCACCAACCACTACGAAGCCCTGCTGGTCAACACCCTGGAGGAGGGCGCGGCCCTGACCGCCGGACTCTCCCAACCTGTGTACATCCTCCCGGACACCTACCACATGAACATCGAGGAGACGAACACCGCCGCGGCCCTGACCCGGTACCACGGCCACTACCATAACCTGCACGTATCCGACAACAACCGGTATTTCCCCGGCATCGGAGCCATCGACTTTGCCGGAATCATGCGCCTTTTGGACGGCCTCTGCTACGACGGCACCATCACCATCGAGGGCCGGGTGCTAAAGGGCCTGAGGGAGGACGCCGCGTTCTCCGCCCGCTATCTGGCCGGCCTCAAAGCGCAGCTGGATATTTGGAAATAATTACGAATCACCATCAAAAGAGGAGGGCATCCGGGCGCAACACCGGATTCCCTCCTCTTTCAAATTTACCTTCTATCGTCTCGGACCCTTCATATACCAGATCACCAGCAAAATCAGCAGCACCGGCCAGATCACGGACAGTATCCATCCGGCCAGGCCCATGATGCCAAGGAGCAGCGTGATCAGCAGAAATATCACCACAAAGCCGGCCAGGCCGGCCAGCAGCCGCACATACCATTTGCTGAAGTCCACGTAGTGAACCGAGCGCTTTTGGCCGTCACCGTACTCCGTCCACTGTTTCTGGGCCGTACGCTTGGAGGCCCCGTCGTACTCCTCGCTTCCCCCGTAGGACTGGAAGCCGTCGGGGCGATCCTCCGTGTCCAGCGTGGCGTCCACGATGGTGCGGGCGATAATCCTGGGGCCGCCCAATTCCTCAATCACCTGGACCTCAGGCGTCCCCTTGGCCGTCTCCCCGTCAATATACGTGTTGTAATAGTTCAGGTTCTCCTGGATCACGGAGTAAGGCACGCGCCCGTCCAGCTCCTCCCGGAGAATCTGCAAAAATTCCGTCTTGGTCATTTATTCTACCCTTTCTTTCAGCGCGCCCTCCCGGTAGGCCGCCACCAGTTCTTTTAAATCTGCGATCTGTCCCGCCAGCTCTCTGCCCTTGTCCGTGTCCGCCACCATAACCCGGCTCTGCATCTTCTCCACCACGGATACCTTGGGCGAGCTCTCCTTGTTGGGGTCAAAGGGCATGTGCTCCGCCAGCGCCAGATGGTTGGAGTTGTAGATCAGCGTGTACCCGGCGATGCCCGTGGTGGCCTGATACGCCTTTGAGAGGCCGCCGTCGATGATGAACAGCTTGCCGCCCGCCTTAACCGGCGTCTCCCCGTCCTTCATCTTCACCGGCACGTGTCCGTTGATGATGTGGGACCCCTTGGCCGGGAGATCAAATTCCGCCAGAATGCGGTCGCAGAATTCCTCCTGCACGCTGAGCTTGTAGTAGGGGTTGAGCGTCTCCTTGTGGGTGCTCTTGTCCGCAATAAAATAGTGCTCAAAGGTGGTCATTTTATCCTTGCCGAACACCGGAGATTTGGAGCCGCACCACAGGTACCACATCAGATCCATGGCCCACTGCTTCTCCACCGTGCCCTCAGGCATAAAATATGCGTTCTGCACCTGATAGTTGAAATAATCCATCAGGCTTCTGCCGGAATAGATGGCGTTGCCCGCCACAATACTATCAAAGGAACCGTCCTCCCTCATGGGGATACAGCCGTGGTACAACAGATTGGAGTTATAGCACTTGTAGATCGCCCCATGGGAGTACAGGAACTTCACATGCTTGTGCAGCCTGCCGCTGTGCTTAAAGGAGGCCTTCAGGGTCTTTAACAGCTCCTTCTCCCCGTCGGTCAGCTCCAGCGGGTTCCTGGGATCCACGGTGGGGAAATTCGTGTCCAGCATGGGGTATTCCCTGCCCTCCACCGTCACCGTGCCCTTCTCAAAGTCCACGGCCTCCAGCAGAATCCGGTCGTCCATGCCGTACTCGGGATGGCGCTTGATGATGGCCCCCTCCACCTTGAACTGGATGATGGCGATGGCCTTGTGCATCTTGGCCGCCAGGCCCGGGTCCACGGCGTCGTAAACATTTTCATCTAATATATGGGGCACGAACCGCTGGCAGGGGTCGTCCCGGTACACCTTGGCCGCAAACATGGACAGGGGCCGCAGGTTGATTCCGTAGCCGTCCTCCAGCACGTCGAAGCTGTTGTAGCTGATGGCGATGCGCAGAACGCTGCAGATGCTGGCCAGGTTCCCCGTGGCGGCTCCCATCCAGGAAATGTCGTGGTTGCCCCACTGGATGTCCACGTCGTGGAAATGCATCAGCTCGTCCATGATGATATCCGCCCGGGGGCCGCGGTCGAAGATATCCCCGATAATGTGCAAATTGTCGATGGTCAGGTTCTGTATGAGCTCGCACAGGGCGATGATAAACTTGTCCGCCACCGCATTCTCAATGATGGAGTGGATGATCTCGCTGTAATAGATCCGCTTGTTGTCGTCGTTGTAATCCACATGGAGAAGCTCGTCTATAACGTAGGCAAACTCCCTGGGCATTTTCTTTCTCACCTTGGAGCGGGTGTACTTGGAGGACACCACCTTGCAAATCTGAACCAGACGGTAGATGGTGATCTTCTGGAAGTCCTCGGTAAACTGTCCGCTCTTGCGGATCTTTCCCAGATTGCGGTCCGGATAATAGATCAGGTTCGCCAGCTGGATCTCCTCCTCCTCGGGAATCAGATGCCCGAAGGTCTCCCTTATCTTCTCGCGGATGATGCCTGAGGAGCTGCGCAGCAGGTGGACAAACGCCTCGTATTCCCCATGCAGGTCGCTGAAGAAATATTCCGTACCCTTAGGCAGGCCGCAGATCGCCATCAGGTTGATGATCTCGCTGGTGGCCGCCCGCACTGTGGGATATTCTCTGGACAATAGCTTTAAGTACGCCAAATCCCTCATTTCTTCCGCCTCCCTCTATTCCATAATCGCTGTATAGTTTAGAAATATAGTATCATAAAAAACCGCAGTTTTCAAACAATTTAAGAAAGCTGTAAGCCCCGTTGATTCCCGGCCGCCCTTTTCCTCCCTCCCCCACAGGATGCCCGGGAAAAAAGTGAAATGGAGTATTAACAATTTGGTAAGGACTTTCAGCCTGTCCGGTGGTACACTGATAAAATACCACTGTGAAGGAGATTTTATATGAGTGAACAAAAACAAACCGGAACCGCCGGCTGGAAAAAGGAGTTGCTGGAGTGGATCAAAATCATCCTGACGGCCGCCGCCATCGCCCTGTTTTTAAATACCTGTATCATTTCCAACAGCCGGGTCCCGTCCAACTCCATGGAAAATACCATCATGACAAAGGACCGAATTCTGGGCTCCCGGCTGGCATACCGCTTCGGCTCCCACCCCCAGCGGGGCGATATCGTGATCTTTAAGCACGAGACAGGGCCGGGCAGGGAGAACACCAGGCTGGTCAAGCGCGTCATCGGCCTGCCGGGCGAAACCGTGGACATCCGGGACAACCTGGTTTACATCAACGGTTCGGAAATCCCCCTGGACGAGCCCTACCTGGCCGAGCCCATGGAGTCCGCTGATTACCATTTTGAGGTGCCGGACGGCTGCTACCTGATGCTGGGAGACAACCGCAACTACTCCGCGGACGCCCGCAAATGGCCCGATCCCTATGTCCCGGAATCCGCCATCTCGGCCAAGGTGCTGTTCCGGTATTATCCCGGGTTTAAGCGGATCGAATGAAAAAGGGAGGGATTACATGAAAACCGTACATTACACGGACAGAGAAGCTGAAATTGTGGCGAATGGGCTGCCCGGGGTGGAAGAAATCCTCATGGGGGAGGACTCTGAGGCCAAGGAACGCCTGCTGCTCTGCCTGGATTATTACATGGACCCGTATTACGGCCGCCGCCTGGACTATGAGCGGGAGCTGGTCGGCCTTTTGCAGACCGTGATCATTTCCCAAAATCCGCTCAGCGTGAAGGAGGACGCGCTGCGGCTTCTGACTGATTACGGGTATCCGCCCTTCTCCATCCTGGAACAGGGCCTTGAGAAGGTGGAGCCTGAGCTGCGTGGAGACGTCACGTATACCCTGAACATGGCAAAGACGGATGCCGCCCTGACCGCGCTGTTGAACCAGTGCGCCTCCATCCTCGACTCCATAAGGGAGACGTTCCGGCAGATCGGACAGGAACGCTGCGGCGCCGTTCCCTCCTCCGCAATAGTCAAATACGACGAGCACGGGGACACGGACCCGGCCAGCCACTTCAAAAGCGAAACACTCCACACCTGGAAGCTGGAGCAGGGCGGCTGCACCGTGACCGTCAACGACGTCCGCCACCGGCAGGAGCCCTTATCCGGCATGTTTTTCTCTCAGGCCGCTTTCTGGATCAGCTTTGACCTGGGAAAGCGCACGGCCAGCCTGATCTATCAGGCCGGCCCCCGGTTCGGCCGCGGCCTTACCTACGATCTGGTATTCTCCGGGACCGGGGACGCCGTCCTGGAGCATGAGCAGGTGATCTGGGTTTCCTAGCCTGCGCTTAAGCTTTGTATCCCGCCATCCGCCAGCCCGCCCGGCGGCGTGTTTCCCCGCCTCCGGACAAAAACAAAGTCTTGCGGGATTCTGAGAAATATAGTAACATTATCTTAAAATCATGATCATTTTCTGAGGGTCGCAGATTTTCAGAACGGAGGAAAAAAGAATGGAACAGCTCTATGTATTCGGTACCGGAAACGCCCAGGCAATCCACTGCTATAACACCTGCTTCGCCCTCCGGGACGGGGACGAGTATTTCATGGTGGACGCCGGAGGCGGCAACGGTATCTTAAAAATTCTCGACGAGATGAAGGTGGATTTAAACCACATCCACCACATTTTCGTCACCCATGAGCACACGGACCACATTCTGGGCATTGTCTGGATGATCCGCATGATCGCCACAGGTATGAAGAAGGGCAATTTTAAGGGAGATCTGCAAATCTACTGCCATCCGGACCTGGTGGAGACCATCAAGACCATCTGCCGCCTGACCGTGCAGGGAAAATTTTACAAAATGATCGGGGACCGCATCTTCCTGGTGCCGGTGGAGGACGGGGAGACCGTACACATCCTGGATTACGACGTGACCTTCTTCGACATCCTGTCCACCAAGGCCAAGCAGTTTGGGTTCACCACCCAGTTAAAGAACGGCAAGCGGCTGACCTGCGCGGGCGACGAGCCCTACAATCCGGGCTGCCGCGCCTACGTGGAGGGCAGCGACTGGCTGCTGCACGAGGCGTTCTGCCTCTACGGGGACCGGGAGCGCTTCCAGCCCTATGAGAAGCACCACAGCACGGTGAAGGAGGCCTGCGAGCTGGCTGCCGAGCTGGACATTCCGAACCTGGTGCTGTGGCACACGGAGGACAAACAGCTCGCCCGCCGCAAGGAGCTCTACACCGCCGAGGGCCGGGAGTATTACCGAGGCAACCTGCTGGTGCCGGACGACCGGGAAATCATCGAACTGTGAGAAGGCCGGGGCCGCCCGTCCGCTCCGCCCCAGCCAAGCAATCGGCCGCAGGCTCTGCCCCCGGCCCGTTGCATCCAATAAAAATGCCGCCTCACCCTGGGACAATCGCAGCATGTCCCGGGGCGGGGCGGCGTTTTCTGTTATTTTTTCACCTTACGCCTCCATTGCCAGGCGGTAAATCTCCATCATCTCCTGCTTTCCCAGCTCTCTGATGCCGGGCAGGGTGCGCGTCCCAAAGTTGGTGCACTTCTCAGCCATCTCCCCGAGCTTCTCCGGCTCCACGCCCAGATCCCTGAGGTTGGTGGGCATATCCAGGCCCTTAAAATAGTCCTCCGTGGCCTGAATCCCGGCCAGCGCCGTCTCCATGGGATTCTCAAAATTCATCTCCAGGTTCCACACCCGCACCGCGTACTGGGCGAACCGCTCGGGCCAGCCGGCGCACACGTAGCGCGCCCAGGAGGGCCACAGGGCCGAGAGCCCGGCGCCGTGGGCGATCTTTGGGTACATGCCGGACAGTTCATGCTCCAGCTGGTGCACCTGCATCATGAAATCCCGGCCAGCGCTGGTCAGATCGTTGTGGGAAAGGCTTCCTGCCCACATCAGGGTCGCCCTGGCCTCGTAGTTCTCCGGGTCCCGGTCCGCCGTCAGTCCGGCCTCCACCACGGTCTTTAACAGTCCCTCCGCCATCCGGTCCGTCAGCGGCGTATCCCTGGTCACGCCGCCCATGTACCGCTCCAGCGTGTGCATCATGATATCCACGGTCCCGCAGCCGGTCTGGAAGCGGTTCACCGTGTAGGTCAGCTCCGGGTTGCAGATGGAGAACAGCGGCCGGTGGGTGGGGCTGTTGAAGCCGCGCTTTAAGCCGTTTTCCTCGTTGGTGATCACGCAGGAGGCGCTCATCTCGCTGCCGGAGGCGGACAGGGTGAGGATGGTGCCCACGGGCAGGGCTCCGGCCGGAGCCGCCTCCTTGGTGAAGAACTTCCACACGTCCACACCGGGATTACCCGCGCCGTCCGCGATGCACTTGGATGAGTCGATGACGCTGCCGCCGCCCACCGCCAGCACAAAGTCCACCTGCTCCTCAAGGCACAGCTCGATGCCCTTTTTCGCCATGGACAGGGTGGGGTTGGCCTGGACGCCTCCCAGCTGCACCCATGCGATCCCCTCCGCCTCCAGGGCGCCGCACACGGCGTCCAGCAGCCCTGTCTTTTTGGCGCTGGCTCCGCCGAAATGAACCAGAACCTTCTTAAAGCCGTACTCTTTGATGATCTTTCCCACCTGAAGATGGGTTCCCTTGCCGAAAATCATCCGCGTCGGGGCGTAAAATTCAAAATTGTTCATGCTCTACCTCCGGTTTCCCTTGTGTTTATGGTTTTTTCTTATCATAACAGGTTATTCTGCAAATTTCCAGCTTTCTCCCTGCCTTTTATCTCAAAACAGTGACTCCCCTCTGCCGCAGCCCGCCTCCAAGGCATAAACAGGCCATCGCCGGCATAAGATTACCATAAGCGGGTGTCCCATGCCGCGGCATCCCGCGGCGGCTTTGGCTGCCGCGCCTGGCTCCGCCCCGGAACTGAAGGAGGTAATGAAATTATGTGGTGGAACGACCGAGAAAAACGTCTGCGGGCCCATGGCCCCAACAGGGAAAAGACCATCATATTTGCGGAAGCGCTGTTGCTTTGCCTGCTGTGCCTCTCCTTTTTTCTCTTTCACACAGAGCCGGGGCAGGCCGCAGTGGCCAAGGCCAACAAGGCGGCCTCCGCGCTGGGACTGGAGAAAATGCTTCCCCAAAAGGAGGAGACGGCCAGCCCGTCGGAAACTAAAGCTTACATAAAATGGGTGGATTTCACCGTGACCTGCGAGGCCATGAACCAGGCCTTCCGCTACGACGTGGACACCTGCCAGGCTGACGTCCACTTAAACTGGGTGGACCTTCTGGCCTATTTAGGCGCGCGCTACGGCGGCGACTTCTCCCGCTATAAGCCCGCGGACATGACCCAGGTGGCCGAGAAGCTCAAAAACGGTGAGACCACCATGGAAGCCCTGACAAAGGACATGAAATATTACCGCTACTACCGGGAAGCCTATGGCGCGGTATTGGACGGCATGGTGGGCCAGTTCGAGGCCCAGATTCCCTCCAGCGAGGCCCCGGGCGCTTACCTGCCCTCCGGGGTCACCGGCGGGGCTCCCGGCGACCCTGAGACCATCTGGGTCACCAAATACGGCTTAAAGGCCTTCTCCCCCATCGCCAAGGGCTTTCCCTACAGCGACTTCGACGATTTCGGCGTGGCCAGAAGCTACGGCTTCCGCCGCCAGCACCTGGGCCACGACCTCATGGGCCAGGTGGGAACGCCGGTGATCGCCGTGGAATCCGGCTACGTGGAGGCCATGGGCTGGAACCAGTACGGCGGCTGGCGGCTGGGCATCCGCAGCTTCGACAAAAAGCGGTACTACTACTACGCCCACCTGCGCAAGGATTACCCCTACCAGTCCAATCTGAAGGAGGGCAGCTATGTCCAGGCCGGGGACGTGATCGGCTACATGGGCCGCACCGGGTACAGCCGGACGGAGAACACCAACAACATCGACGAGTCCCACCTGCACTTCGGCCTGCAGCTGATCTTCGACGAGTCCCAGAAGGAGGGCAACAACGAGATATGGGTTAGCTGCTACGAGCTGGTCAAGTTCCTGTCCATGAACCGCAGCCAGACAGTGAAGGTGGAGGGCACTAAGGAGTGGACCAGGGTCTACGGGACCAAGGATCCTCAAGTGCCGGAGACGCCCCCGGCTAAATTGCCGGAGGCGCCGGAGAGTAATCCGTAGGGCTGTAAAGCTTCGACATGCGCTGCAGGCTAAAGCCCACACCCCAAAGTGCCCATCCGGCCGAAAGCGGCCTTCAGGGCACCAACTCGCAGACAACTCAGACGCCAGGGGGCTGCGCCCCCTTATTTCCAACGTAATTTGCCTCAATCATCGTATCCCAATAGAGCTCCGCCGCCTGGGGCAGCCTGGCGTTGCGATTCCTCTTTACTGTCGCACGCATACTTAATCATCCGCGCTCCTCCTTGCTGCCAATTGATGATTTCACTCTAACACGGACAAAAAAAGCCGTCAACGCAGCCCGCATTAACGGCAATTCCATTTGTTCATGACTCCCATGAATAAGTTTTATGAGCGGTCGTCATTTTCCTCCGGTCCCGCCCGTTACAGCTCCCAGGCGATGCGGGCGCTCTCCGGAACCTTCTTCCCCGCGGCCACTGTTCCCGCCCAAAGGCGCGCCAACGGCTCCAACAGCCCGCTGGCGCCGGGCAAACGGAGCAGACAGCCGAACGCGGCGGCAATCCGCTCCCCATCCTCCGGATTCCGGTAATCCGGGACGCCCCTTTCAGTTCACCACGTTGACCGGACTGCCATCCAGAAACGCCCTCAGATTCTCCACGGCGATATCCATCAGCCGCTGCCTGCTCTCGCAGCTGTGGCACACCATGAACATCGACAGCTACGCCCGTGAAACCGCCATCCAGTCCAATGCCGAGCACAGGCAGATCATCGAAAGCCTTGAAAAGCGGGATGTGGAAGCCAGTTATGAGGCCATCACCTTACATATCATCCGCAGCTACGACAGCATCAAGGAGCATCAACACCGCGATCTCTGACAAAAATCCCCCTAGCCGCAGGATATTTCCTCCGGCAAGGGGGATTTTTACGTCTTATATCCAGTTTTGTCCTACCAGCCGACGGCCTCCGCCCTGCGCCGGTGGGCGTGTCTCACCGCCGCCCTGCACCTGGTCAGAATCTCGTCCAGCTGGTCCCACCCGGCCGCCCGGGCGTTTTGCAGCAGCTTCGCCTCCAGCAGGTGGGCCTGGATCACCAGGCTGTAATAGAGCTGGGTGTCCACCTCGTGCTCCCCGCAGACTCTGGTCAGAAGGTCCGTGGTGGCCGCATACTTTTTCAGCAGCTGGCGGATGGCCGTTTTCCGCTTATAGGGGAAAAGCAGGCAGTTGGCCGCCACGGCCAGCACCGCGCCCACGCAGACATACCCCAAGCGCACCAGCGCCATGGCTCCCACATCGGACCAGCCGAACGCGCTCATCAGTATAGCGCCGCCCAGCGCGCCCACGGTGGAGCAGGTAAAGGTTCCCGTGTAATCGGTACAGTAAAAGCTCAGATAGCCGGAGAGCATCATGACCGCCGTCCGCCCGGCCATGGACGGAATCACCGCGTACAATACCACGGAGACCAGGCCGCCGGCCAGGGTGGCGGCTAGCCTTTTTCGCGTTTTCTGCTTCACATCGTCGGCGTAGGGCACGGACAGGGAGGCCAGGGTGAACAGCAGCCATTTCCCGTGAGGCAGCTCCAGGGCCTGAACCGCCAGGGTGAACGTCGACAGCAGCAGGGCCACCCGCAGCGCGTACACGACCCGCACGGAGCTGACATCCAGCGCCGCTTTCAGGCGCACGGTCACGGAGAGTACGGTCTTTCGGTAATGGGTGCGCTTTTGGGGATCGGACATGTGGATCAGATGGTTGTACAAATACAGCAGCGCGTTGTAAAAGTCAGTCTCCACCTTCCCGTCCCCGCCGCAGGCGTAATCCTCCCGCCTCGGAGCCTCCAGCCGCCCGCTCTGCTTCATGATGTACGCCCGGTAATCCGCCACTGTTTCCGCGGTTTTCTCCAGCAGAGCCCTGATCTCCGGCCCCACCGGCGTCTTGATATCCGCCAGAAGCAGCGTGATATGTTCCAGTCCTCTGCCCGCATCGATCATGGAAAACCCGGCGTCCGATACGCAGAGTGCCTTTTTGCGCCGGTCATACACCGTCTGGCTCAGACCGAACAGCGTGCGGTGCACCTTCTCCGGGTCCGCCGGCTCCCCCTCGCCCGTCAGCAGATATCCGATGGTCGACGCTACCTCATCCGCCATGGCGCTCAGCACATCCTGGGCCGTCCTGGCCGCCCGCCTGCGCCCCATAAAGAGCTGGTAAAGGATAATGGACACCGCGCCCACCAAAAGCCCCAGCAGCCGCTTGGGAAGCCCCGCCGACTGCACCGGCGAGATAAAGATCAGAAACAGGTAGGAGAGAATATAAGGGAAATACATATGGTTTGAGTATTCATAGGTGAATGCGTAGAGAATGAAAAACACCGTCACAAGATTAACCGGAAATGCGGCCAGAGGATTCAGCGTGGTGACCAGATAGGCGGACAGCCCCATCCAGAGAAGCACCGCGGCCTGGATCAGCAGATGTTTAACTGGGGTCGCCGTCATGTCCCGCACCATGGAGGCCGACATCATAATCGTAAAGATCACCCCCACAATGGAATTTTCCACGCCAAAGATCCATTGGAACACATTGACAAAGGCGATGATGAACAAAAAGTTCAAGGTTGCATGGGCAAAGTTTGCCCGGACATTCTTAAAAATCGATTCCTTATTCAGTTTTACCAATCCCACTACTTCCTTTCTCATTGACACAGGCCCCGGCAGTACCGTCTCATCGTGCGGGTCCTTTTTATGTATATCTTTTTATTATAACAGAAATAGCGAAAGCTAGCAATACGTCCATTTTTGAGAATATGTTTTAATTCGGTAGGCCATGGATTGGCGCGGCGGCCGCAGACGTGCGCGGACGGCAGGAGAGCCAGGGACGGCATTCCCGCCGCTTTGCCGGCGGAGACGCCGTCCCCAAGGTTCCCTCGCTCCCGAACGCTGACTTATCGCACTTCTCCCCCGTCGAACGAGAGATAAATTTCCTCCTCATCTCCAAACCGATCCGTCACCGCATGCTTCATCATTCCGTCCGCAAACCGCCAGACCGCCAAACTCCCCTCCTTCTCCTCCGGCGAACCGTAGCGCTCTTCCAGACACCGCTGTACAAGGTCAAAGTTCACAGGAAAAATGTGGATCACCGCGGATAAAAGCGTCCTGTCTGCCGGATCAAAGTACAGGTGAACTATAGCCCTCCCGGCAAACTCCGGCCGGATTTCGCCGTGGTAAATCAGGATGCCCTCTGCGGGCGTCAGGCAAAATCCCCGCGGCCCCATCTGCGTTTCTGCCTCGTCAAGCGTCATCCCATTCTCAAGGGATATAACGCCGTCAAGCAGTGCTATGTTCATACAGCCTCCATGCCTTCAGCTCAGCCGGTGAATAAACAATCCGCTCCTCAGCTTAGGCTCAAACCAGGTGGATTTCGGCGGCATCAAAAGCCCGGCGTCCGCCACGGCCAGAAGCTCCCCGATGGAGGTAGGGTACATGGAAAACGCCACGGTCATATCCTCCTTCACCCTGCGCTCCAGCTCGCCCAAGCCCCGGATTCCGCCAATAAAGTCGATGCGCTTATCCGTCCTGGGATCGCCGATGCCAAGCACCGGCCCCAGCAGCCGGTCCTGGAGAATGGACACGTCCAGCCCCTTAACCGGATCGCCGCTGCGGCACTCCTCCCCGGCGGCCAGCTTATACCAGCTTCCGCCCAGGTACATTCCAAACACGCCCTTCTCGTCCGGCTCGTAGGGGCCGTCCATTTTCTCCACTGTAAAATGCTCCCCCACCGCGGCCAGAAAGCCTGCCTGGTCCATGCCGTTCAAATCCTTCACCACCCGGTTGTAGGGCAGAATCATCAGCTGTTCATCCGGGAACAGCACGGACAGGAAATAGTTGAAAGGCTCACGCCCCGTATACGACGGGTTCTCCTTCCTGCGCTTTAAGCCCACCTTCACCGCCGAGGCCGCCCGATGGTGCCCGTCCGCAATGTAGGTGGCCGGGATAGCCGCAAATGCCTCCTCAATGCGCGCGTTCTGACCGCTGTCCTCCACCTTCCAGACCGTGTGGCCGATGCCGTCCCCGGACACGAAATCGTAGAGCGGCTGACCCATGGTCACCTGGTCCACCACCCGGTTCACCGCCTGGTCCGCGCGGTAGGCCAGGAAAATGGGGCCGGTGTGCGCGTTTGTAGTGTCCACATGGCGGATTCTGTCGATTTCCTTGTCCTCCCGGGTGTTCTCATGCTTCTTGATCACCCCGCTCACGTAGTCGTCGATGGAGCAGCAGGCCACGATGCCCGTCTGGGCGCGGCCGTCCATGGTCAGGCGGTAGATGTAATAGCACTCCTGGCCGTCGCACACAAAGGTGCCGTCCCCGATGCGGCTATCCAGCAGCTCCCTGGCCTTTTGGTAAACGCGGTCGTCGTAGGTGTCCACATCCTCGGAAAACTGGGTCTCCGGCCGGTCGATATTCAAAAAGGACAGCGGATTTCCCTCCACCGCCGCGCAGGCCTCCTTCCGGTTGTAGACATCGTAGGGAAGAGCGGCCACCTTGTCCGCCGCCTCCCGGTTGGGTCTGATACATAAAAATGGTTTCACTGCCGCCATCTGTTTCTCCTCCTGTTATAGCGCAGACAGCGCCTCCACCCGCCTGGGTCCGCAGTTGTTCGCATTGGTACCGCCCGGAATGAAAGCGCTGTCAAGCGTTCTCTCTTATAGGAATCTCATCCTTGATTCTCTCTGGTCTGCCTCTCGCCTTTGATTCTGCCCGCGCCAAACCGCCGCGGCGGCTCCCGCCCTCACCGGGGCCGCGAACCTTACTTTACCGCACGCACCCGCAGCACGCCCTTGATGGCGTTGAGCTTTTGCAGCGTGATGGGTTCCAGCACATTTTCCAGATCCAGCAGGGTGTAAGCGTACTTATCCCGGCTCTTGTTGGTCATGTCGGAAATGTTGACCCCCTGCTCCGCCAGGATTCCCGTGATCTGGCCGATCATGTTGGGGATGTTCATGTGCAGCACCGCCACGCGGCTGGCCGACTGGCACACGCCCATGTCGCAGCTTGGGTAATTGACTGAGTTTTTGATATTGCCGTTCTCCAGGTAGTCCACCAGCTCCTTCACCGCCATCTTGGCGCAGTTGTCCTCGGACTCCTCCGTGGAAGCCCCCAGGTGAGGGATCACGATGGTGTTCTTCATGTGGGCGGACTTGGGGTTGGGGAAGTCCGTCACATAGCGGCGCACCTTGCCGCTCTCCAGAGCCTGGGCCATGGCGTCCTCGTCCACCAGCACGTCGCGGGCGAAGTTTAACACCACCACGCCGTCCTTCATCTCATCCAGCTTCTCCTTGTTGATCATACCCCTGGTGGCGTCTAAGAGCGGCACGTGGATGGTGATATAATCGCACTCCTGGTAAATGGTGTCCACGCTGGTGATGTGCTTTACGTCCCGGTTGAGCATCCAGGCCGCGTTCACCGATATGTAGGGGTCGTAGCCGTAGACCTCCATGCCCAGGGCGGCCGCGGCGTTGGCCACCTCGGCTCCGATGGCGCCCAGGCCGATGACGCCCAGCTTCTTGCCCTTGATCTCGCAGCCTGCGAAGGCCTTCTTGCTCTTCTCAGTGGCCTTGGCAATGTCCTCATTCTCCGCGTTGCTCCTGCACCACTCGATGCCGCCGATCAGATCGCGGGAGGCGATTAGCATACCGGCCAGCACCATCTCCTTCACGCCGTTGGCGTTGGCGCCCGGGGTGTTGAACACCACGATGCCCTCCTGGGCGCAGGCGTCCAGGGGAATGTTGTTGACTCCGGCCCCGGCTCTGGCCACGGCCAAAAGGCTCTCCGGCAATTGCATCTCGTGCATGGAAGCGCTGCGCACCAACACGCCCTCCGCCTCCGCCAGGCTGTCGGTCATCACATAGTCCTGGGGAAGGCGGTCTGTGCCGCACTTGGAAATATTGTTCAGGCAATGGATCTTTTTCATAATCTTCTCTCCTCTATCAACACCGGAACCGCCCCGCGCCCGGCGGGACATGGCTCCCAGTTTTTTACAAAAACAGTTTTATTTGCCCTGTCTGGTCTCAAAATCGTCCATAAATTCAACCAGCTTTTTCACGCCCTCCATGGGCATGGCGTTGTAGATGCTGGCCCGCATGCCGCCCACGGTCCGGTGGCCCTTTAAGTTCTCCAGGCCCGCGGCCTTGGACTCCTTCACAAACAGGGCGTCCATCTCCTCATCGCCGGTGACAAAGGGCACGTTCATCAGGGAACGGTCCTGTTTCACCACTGTGCCCTTAAAGAGCCTGCTCTGATCCAGGAAATCGTAGAGTATCTTCGCCTTCTCCTCATTATACTGCTTCATGGCCTCCAATCCGCCCCTGGCCTTCAGCCACTTGAACACCTTGCCGCAGATATAGATGCCGTAGGTGGGCGGGGTGTTGTACAGGGAACCGGCGTCCACATGGGTCTTGTAGCGCAGCATGGTGGGAGTGCCGGGCAGCACATCCTCGGTCACCAGATCCGCGCGCACGATCACGATCACCGTCCCGGCCGGCCCCACGTTCTTCTGGGCTCCGGCAAAGATCAGGCCGTATTTGGACACGTCCACGGGCTCGGACAGGAAGCAGGAGGACTGGTCCGCCACCAGAAGCTTGCCCTTGGTGTTGGGAAGGGTCTTGTACTTTGTGCCGTAAATGGTGTTGTTCTCACAGATATACACGTAGTCCGCATTCTCCGAGATCGGCAGGTCGGAACAGTCGGGAATGTAGCTGAAGGTTTTGTCCGCGCTGGATGCCACCGCGTTGGCCGTGCCGTAGAGCTTTCCCTCGGAATACGCCTTCTTGGCCCACTGCCCGGTCACGATATAATCCGCCGTCCTGTTCTTCATTAAATTCATGGGCACCATGGCGAACTGCTGGGACGCGCCGCCCTGCAGGAACAATACCTTGTAATTGTCCGGAATATGTAAAAGCCCGCGCAGGTCTGATTCAGCTTCATCGATGATCGTCTGATAAGCCTTAGATCGATGGCTCATCTCCATCACGGACATCCCGGTTCCTCTGTAGTCCAGCATTTCCGCCGCCGCTTCCGCCAGGACTTCCTCCGGCAGCACGGCCGGACCTGCTGAAAAGTTGTAAACTCTGCTCATTTTCGCGCTCCTCCTTCAATGTTGTGTGATACATCCGCGTACTATAAATATATATACAGATGACTTCCCCATATGCGGGCCGGCTTAAAAGGCCGCACACAGGAAAGTCATCCAAACGCACTTTTGTATCGTCGCCTTTAACGCCGGGCGGACACTTTAACATGATAATGTGTTAACGTCCCCGAAGTATTAAAGACTATCATACACTCTTTTTAATTGATTTTCAAGTCCGTATCATCAAAAGCATCCGCAATGGGCGCGCCGGGCGACACCATGGGGAACACCTTGTCGTCACAGCTCACCTGGCAATCGATGAGCACCGGAATGTTCAGGGAAATGGCCTCCTTTAAAACCGGGATGAAATCATCCTTCTGGGTCACGCGGTAGGCCTTCGCCCCCATGGCCTCGGCCAGCTTCACAAAATCCACCGCGTCGTTTAATACGGTCTGGGAATAGCGCTTGCCGTAGAACAGGGTCTGCCACTGGCGCACCATACCCAGCACATGGTTGTTCACAATCACTTCCACCACCGGGATGTTGTAGCGCACCGCCGTGGCGATCTCGTTCATGTTCATGCGGAAGCAGCCGTCGCCCGCGATATTGATAACCGTGCGGTCCTTGCACCCCATCTTGGCGCCGATGGCGGCTCCCAGGCCGTAGCCCATGGTGCCCAGGCCGCCGGAGGTCAGCAGGGTTCTGGGCTTGCGGTAATTGTAATACTGGGCAGCCCACATCTGATGCTGGCCCACCTCGGTCACGATGATGGCGTCCTCGTCCGTCACCTCGTCTATGGCCTGAACGATGTATGGTCCGGTCAAAAGCCGCTTGTCATAGCGCAGGGGATACATATCCTTCATGCGCTCGATGTGGGCGATCCACTCGTCGTGGTTCACCGGGTCAAGGCGCGCGTTGAGCTTGCGCAGGATCACCTTCACGTCCCCGATAATGTGGGCGTCCACCTTGATGTTCTTGTTGATCTCCGCCGGATCCACATCTAACTGTAAAATTTTAGCATTTTTTGCGAATTTGCTGGCGTTGCCGGTGACGCGGTCGGAGAACCGCGCGCCCACCACGATCAGCAGGTCCGCCTCGGTGATGCCGAAGTTGCTGGTCTTGGTGCCGTGCATGCCCACCATGCCGGTGTACAGCTCGTCGGTGCCGTCAAACGCGCCCTTGCCCATCAGGCTGTCCGCCACCGGCGCCTGGATCTTGTGGGCGAAGGCACGCAGCTCGTCGGAGGCGTTGGCGATCACCGCGCCGCCGCCCACGAAGATAAAGGGCTTGCGGGAATTGCGGATCATCTCCACCGCCCGGTCCATGGCCTCCTCGGTGATGGTGTCGCTCTGGCGCACGATCTCCTCCGGCGCCTGGTACTCGTAGTCGCAGACAGCTCCGGTCACATCCTTGGTGATATCCACCAGCACCGGGCCGGGCCTGCCGGTCTGGGCGATGGTGAAGGCACGGCGGATAACCTTGGCCAGCTTGTTCACGTCCTTGACGATAAAGTTGTATTTGGTAATGGGCATGGTCACGCCCGTGATATCCACCTCCTGGAAGCTGTCCTTGCCCAGCAGGCTGTTGGTCACGTTGCAGGTGATGGCCACCACCGGAACGGAATCCATATAAGCTGTGGCGATGCCGGTCACCAGATTCGTGGCGCCCGGGCCGGATGTGGCCAGGCATACGCCCACTTTTCCCGTGGCTCTGGCATATCCGTCCGCCGCATGGGACGCGCCCTGCTCGTGGGACGTCAGGATATGGGTGATCTCATCCTGATGCTGGTACAGCGCGTCGTAGATATTTAAAATGGCCCCGCCCGGATAGCCGAACACCGTGTCCACTCCCTGCTCCCTCAGGCACTGTATTACAATCTCTGCTCCTGTCATTTTGCTCATGTATCCCGCACTCCTTTTCCGAAACGCGCCTGCAGTACTGCTCCAGGCGCGTTTTCTATCTCATTACATTTCGATTTACATCACCCCGTCCGCGTTGTCCGGAATCACTTCACTTCCAGCACCGCGCCGCGGTCCGCGCTGGTCACCAGGGAGGCGTAGCGCGCCAGATAACCCGTGGTAACCTGAGGCGTGGGGGCGCTCCACTTGGCCTTGCGGGCCGCCAGCTCCTCGTCGGAGACCAGCAGATCCAGCCTGTGGTTGTCGATATCGATGGAGATGATATCGCCCTCCTCCACCAGCGCGATGGGACCGCCCACCTGGGCTTCCGGGCACACATGGCCGATGGAAGCGCCTCTGGAGGCGCCGGAGAACCGCCCGTCCGTGATCAGGGCCACCGAGGACCCCAGCCCCATTCCCGCGATGGCGGAGGTGGGGTTTAGCATCTCGCGCATGCCGGGGCCGCCCTTGGGGCCCTCGTAACGGATCACCACCACGTCGCCGGCCACGATCCTGCCGCCCTTGATGGCCGCGATGGCGTCCTCCTCGCAGTTAAACACCCTGGCCGGGCCCTGGTGCTTTAACATCTCAGGCGCAACGGCGGAGCGCTTCACAACGGCGCTGCCCGGGGCCAGGTTGCCCCGCAGGATGGCTATGCCGCCGGTCTCGCTGTAGGGATTCTCCACCGGACGGATGACCTCCGGGTTCTTGTTCACGCAGCCCTTGATGTTCTCGCCCACGGTCTTGCCGGTGACGGTCATGCAGTCCAGGTTCAGAAGGCCCTTCTTGCTGATCTCGTTCATCACCGCGTAGATTCCTCCCGCCTCGTTCAAATCCTCGATGTAGGTGGAGCCCGCCGGGGCCAGATGGCACAGGTTGGGGGTCTTCGCGCTGATCTCGTTGGCGATATCCGGGTTCAGCTCCACGCCCGCCTCGTGGGCGATGGCCGGCAGATGGAGCATGCTGTTGGTGGAGCAGCCCAGGGCCATATCCATGGTCAAAGCGTTGATAAACGCATCTTTTGTCATAATGTCGCGGGGACGGATATTTTTGCGGTACATCTCCATCACCTGCATGCCGGCGTGCTTCGCCAGCTTGATGCGCTCGGAGTACACCGCCGGGATGGTCCCGTTGCCCCTCAGGCCCAGGCCCAGCACCTCGGTCAGACAGTTCATGCTGTTGGCCGTGTACATGCCGGAGCAGGAACCGCAGGTGGGACACGCCTTCTCCTCAAACTCCCGCACGTCCTCCTCTGTCATGGTGCCCGCGGCGTAGGAGCCCACGGCCTCAAACATGCTGGAAAGGCTGGTTTTATGCCCCTTCACATGTCCGGCCAGCATGGGACCGCCGCTGACGAACACGGTAGGAACGTTGATTCTGGCCGCGGCCATCAGAAGGCCGGGCACGTTCTTGTCGCAGTTGGGCACCATCACCAGAGCGTCGAACTGATGGGCCAGGGCCATGCACTCCGTGGAGTCCGCGATCAGATCCCGGGTCACCAGGGAATATTTCATGCCCACGTGGCCCATGGCGATGCCGTCGCAGACCGCGATGGCCGGGAACACCACCGGGGTGCCGCCCGCCATGGCCACGCCCAGCTTCACCGCCTCCACGATCTTATCCAGGTTCATGTGGCCGGGTACGATTTCGTTGTAGGAACTCACAATGCCCACCATGGGCTTTTTCATCTCTTCTTCCGTCATGCCAAGGGCGTTGAACAGGGACCTGTGGGGCGCCTGCTGCATACCGGTTCTCACTGCATCACTTTTCATCTGTTTTCTCCTCCTTTATCCAATCCGCTCCGCAACCAGATCTCCCATGCGGGCGGTTCCCACCTTCTCACAGCCGTCGGACATGATGTCCACGGTGCGGTAGCCGTCCTTTAGCACCTGGCGCACCGCCTGCTCCACCGCGTCGGCCTCCCGGTCCAGATCAAAGGAGTACCGCAGCATCATGGCCGCGGACAGGATGGTGGCGATGGGATTGGCCATATCCTTGCCGGCGATATCCGGCGCCGAGCCGTGGCTGGGCTCGTACAGGCCGAACTTGCTCTCGTTTAAGCTGGCCGAGGACAGCATCCCGATGGAGCCGGTGATCATGCTGGCCTCGTCGGACAGGATGTCGCCGAACATATTCTCGGTCAGGATCACGTCGAACTGGCCCGGGTTCATCACCAGCTGCATGGCGCAGTTGTCCACCAGCATATGGCTCAGCTCCACATCCGGGTAGTCCTTCGCCACCTCCTCCACCACCTTTCTCCACAGGCGGGAGGAGTCCAGCACGTTGGCCTTGTCCACGCTGATCACCTTTTTCCGGCGCTTCATGGCGATCTCGAAGCCCTTGACGGCGATCCTGCGAATCTCATGTTCATTGTATGTAAGGATATCCGTGGCCTGCATCACGCCGTCCACCTCCTTGGTCCAGCGGTCCCCGAAGTAGATGCCGCCGGTGAGCTCCCGCATGATCACCATGTCGAAGCCCCCGCCGATAATCTCATCCTTTAACGGGCAGGCGGAAGCCAGCTCTCCGTAGAGGTAGGCCGGACGAATGTTGGCGAACAGCCCCAGTCCCTTGCGCATGGCCAGAAGCCCGGCCTCGGGCCGCAGGTTTGGAGCCACGTCGTACCATTTGGAGTTGCCCACGTTACCGCCCACGGCTCCCAAAAGCACCGCGTCGCTGTTTCGCGCCGTCTCCAGGGCCTCGTCGGTCAGCGGAACGCCGTGTGCGTCGATGGAGCAGCCGCCCATGAGCACCTCGGTGTAATGGAAGGTATGGCCGTAGACTTTGCCCACCTGATCCAGCACTTTTCTGGCCTCCCGCACGATCTCCGGGCCGATCCCATCTCCGGGTATGGCTGTCACATTATAATTCATCTTCATATCTCTCCCATTCTGTTATTCATTTTAGTTATGTCTAAACAAACAAATATGATTTCTTTCCATCATATCTCATTTAATGGGGGATTTCAACAGTTGCAGGGGAATTTTCCGATTATGGAATATACAAGTTTGGAATTATTATTATAAACAGAGGTTATGTTGAAATTCACAGCCCCGCGGGAAAACGCGGGGCTGTGAACGGAATGGAGTCTACGGAAATGTTGTCCCTACTGTACCTCGCGCACCAGGCAATACTGCTTGAGGTCGAAATGTTTTTCCACCACGCCGAACAGCTTAAAACCGAAATGCTCGTACAGGGGAACGTTTTTCGGGTTATGGGTCTCCAGGGAGATCATCAGGCGCCGGCTCTCCGCGTAGGCGATCACCTCGTTGAGCATCAGGGCGGACAGGCCGTGGTGCTGCATGCTGGGCCGCACCGCCAGATAGATGATGTGCAGGCGCTCCTCCTGGTGCAGCTGGGCCGTCCAGCGGGAGTTCAAATAGTCCTTGCCCCGCAGAAAATTCCAGAAGGTCCTGAGGCTGGGGTCCTCCCGGATCAAGTACTCGTCCGTCCTCAGGGCCGCCAGCGCCTCGGTCAGGTAGTAGCGGAACGGATCGTAGGGCTCCGACTCGTCGGACACCACGATAATGGAGTTTAACTCCGGGCTGTCGGAGTATATTTCGCAAAACTCGAAAAACTCCGACAGGTCGCATTTGAACAGTTCCGGCAGCAAACGCTTCCTGGTCTCCTCGTCCGGGATCAACTGGCAATACAGCGGGTCCCGGGCAAAGCACTGGGTCAGAAGCTCCTCCATTTTCGGCAGGTCCTCTTTTTGCACGCGGTATAAAGTTCGGCTTTCCATCGTTTTGTATTTCCTCCCGTCACATGGTCAGGCATTCCTGCATCCATGCGGTCAGTTTTTTAATCGATTCCGTCATATAGCGGATGTCGTCCCGGTAGCAGGCGATCTGGTTGTCCGTCACCCGCTTCAGCTCCTGGTATTCCGGCGTCAGGTCCACAGCCGGCGCGGCCTCCGGCTTCCGGAACGCCGGCACCCGGTGCGAAAGGGCGGCAGCGGCCGTCTCCGCCGCGGCTGCACCGCTCTCCCGCTCCGCCGCCAGCTTCCTCTTCAGGCTCTGCACCAGGTGGAACAGGTTTTCGTGGTGCACGATGCGGCCGGCGCCCCATTTCAGCCGGCTGTCCGGCTGGTTCAGCACGTACTGGGTGAAATAGCCGAAGGTCTGCTCGTCGAACAGAAACGCGTAGCGGTTGTTGTCGATGCCGTATATGTCCTCCAGGGCCGCCCTGGCGTTCCCCTCCTCGACGTGGCGCAGGGCCTTGTAGAGGGCGCGCAGATTGTCCTGCACCGCCTCCTGGGGAAAGAGCACCTCGTCGTGCCAGTTCAGCCGCACAAAGTAGTCCTGCTCCTTGCGGAATATGTACAGCAGCCGCTCCTGCAGCGCCCCATAGCGGGCGAACATCCGGTCCGCCTCCTCCACATCCCCGGCCGCCAGCAGCGCCCCGTACTCCTGGTTGATCTGCCTGATCCTGCGGTACAGCGCCCGGGAAACCTCCCTGGCGCCCTTGAGGGCGTGCTTCATTCCCCAGAAATCCGCCTCCGCCCTGCGCCTGACCCCCACATCGTCGCTGTCCGCCACCGCCAGGATCAGGCGCTCGAAATTCATAGGCGGCAGAACCAGCCGGTCAAAGGCCATCACCAGACGGCCGTAGAGCATGTGGTGGAAGCGGTAAACCGGCTCCTGGTACACGTTGTCGTTGTCGAACTGGGAGTGGTAGTGGGTCTCCATAAACTCCCCGCCGGAGAACTCGTTGACCATTGAGGGGATACCGGCAACCGCCATGGAAAAGTCGTCGGACCAGGTCTGGATGGGGCAGAGCACCTCCACCCCCTCGGGATAAGCCGCCCGGTCCACCTCGATGCCCTCCAGGAACCGGCTCAGAAAGTCCTCGTACTCGTAGGTGCAGCGCACCGCATCCCTACGCCCGTGGGCGTGAGCCGGCAGCTCAAAATTCAAGTCCGCCACGGTCCTGCCCCGCCACTCCGGGCGGGCGGTGAACACCTGCTCGTAGGCGCCTGTGGACCAGTCGTACTTGGAGTTGGCCACCCCCCACTCCTCCGCTGCCATTGCGCAGAATACCAGGTTATATTTGGGCTTGTAGCCGCATTTCAGAAACGCCCTGGCGATGCCGAGCATCATGGCCACCGCGGCGTTGTCGTCCTGAAAGCCGCTGAAGTAGGAATCGTAGTGGGCGGAGAGCAGGATCATCCTGTCCGTGTTCCGCCCCGGTATGGTTCCGGTGATGTTGTAGGTCTCCCGGTCCGGGACCACCGTGGTCCTGGCCTCAAAGCGCACCGCGATCCCGCCCATGTTGCCGGGCTCCATCTCGCTCTCATCCGGGCAGCTGCCCGCCTCCATCATGGCCTTCTTGAGCACCCAGGCATCGGCCTGGGAGATGGAAAACGCCGGAGCGTCCGCCGGTCCCGCGATGTCCTGGGCGTTTAAGGCCGTGTTGTGTATTTCCCCATAGCCCTGTTCCTGAACCGCCACCAGAGCCGCGGCGCCGCGCAGCCAAGCCTGGTAGACAGGAAAATTGATCCACCACTCGTCCCGCTGGTTGATGTCCACCAGCACCAGCTTTCCCTTCACGTCCACGCGCTGGTAGCAGTCGGCCGTGCCCTTGCCCAGGTACACCAGCTGAAATTCCCTGGGCCCCTGTGTGTCAAAGTTAGTCTGGTATGCCCCCAGCTGAAAGCAGTGCTCCGTCCCCGCGGCGTCCGTAAAGCGCATCTCGGCCTTCTCGAACTCCCAGGCATCCACCGTCACCCGGTCCTTGCGCACGTCGGCCAGGCCGATGGCCTCCATCTCCCGGCAAAGCATCTCTCCCGTCTCAAACTCGGCCTTTGATCCCGCCGTACGGTATCCCAGCGCAGGGTTGGTCTTGAATTGCTCCATCCGTTTCGCCAGCTCATAGGAATATCCGATCTCCAAGGCATCCGTAAATTGTTGTTCCCACTCTTCCACGTCTCTTGTCTCCACCTTTAAAAAGCTGCCGCTGGACAAAGGGTCCGCGACAGCCATATGATATTGATTCCCAACTACTCAGTCACCGGGAGTCTCCTCCCCCTCTGGGGTTGGGTCCTGGTTGATCACCGCGCCGTCCTCGCCCAGCCGGTAATTGTCCTCCGTGATGCAGTTTTTCAGCATCTCGCCTTTTTCATTGCAGAAGTACCGCTTGCCTTCCCATTCGATCCAGCCGGTCACCATGTAACCATCGTCGTCAAAGAAATACCACTTCCCGTTGATCTCCTGCCAGCCCGACTTTGGGAAGGTTCCGTCCCCGTTGTCGTACCACCATCTGCCGTCCTCCGCCTGCTTCCAGGAGCTGCTGGGAAACACGCCCTCCGGGTTCTCCACGGGGTTGGCCTTGAAGTATTCGGCCATGGCGGAGTCCACATACATGGTGTTGGACTCCGACCAATCGCCCACGATCGTGGAATCCACCTTGTTGACGGCGCGCACCTTTACGCTGTAGTTGGCGCTCTTGGTCAGCTTCTCCGAACAGTTGTAGCTGTTGTAGGTGGTGGTGATCGCGCTTCCCACCGACTTGCCGTCGCGGTACACGCGGAACTCATAGCTTCCGGCCGTGCTCACCGTGTCCCAGCTCACCACGCCGTCGGAGGTCAGCCGGACGTTCTCAATCGGGCGCAGGGACTTCTGCAGGGAATCCAGCTCAATGGTCAGCACCAGCTGCCGTCCCGAATCCTGGCGTAGGGCGCGCTGGCAGACGGCCCCTGCGCCCTTGACCCTGATCTTGTCTCGCTTGATGGCGGTGGAAAAACGGTAGTCCTCGCTGGCGTCCAGCGTCACCTCCAGCAGGGGCACCGTGTCCGTCTCCCACTCTGAGCCCTCGTTCTTTACAACGTAGTCCCCCACGGAAAACTTATCTCCTGTCGCATCAATGTCGATGTCCTCCTCGCCGAAGTCCATCCCCGGCTGTATATCCGCCTCAATTTTCAGGGAAACGGCCGTGATCTTTTTCGTGTTGGCCGCCAATGCAGGGAAGGCGGTTAAAATCGCCAGCGCCACTGCCAGCGCCGCGGTACCCAGGTGTTTCATATTGCTCTTCTTCAAACTGTATCCTCCTCACGCGATACGCCCTCTTCCAGATTTACTCCTATCCCTACTTTACTCACTTTGCACCTGAGTGTCAATAACGATTTCCTTACAATCCCGTTTCCCGTAAACAGGGCGGCGACAGCGCCAAAAAAGCCCCACAAGGCTCCCAGGACCGTCCGTTTTCTGAGAAACTCCGGCCACTCCGCCCAGCCGGCGGCGCCGGCGAATCTGAGGGACGCGGACAGCTCCCCCCCACCGCCGGCCCCAGAAGGCGAAATCCGACCACCTGGACGGAATGAGATCCGGCGGGAACCGGAGCCCCCCGGCTCCCATCATAAAAAAAATCCCCATGAGCGCGGCCGCCGCTGCCCCGCAGGCGGCCCCGCGGCGCAGAGCGCTCTGCTCTCTGCGGCAGTACAGAAACAGGGCGCGCCCCAGGGCCGTCAAAACCGGCAGAAGCGCAAAAAGGCCCGCAAGCGCCAGACAGACCTCCCCATCCATCCGGCAGCGCGCCCCTCCCGCCCCGTATCCGTACAAGAGCTGATCCGCCCCGGCCTTGGCGGCGCGGTCCCGCCCAAAATCCAGCAGCAGGTATGAAAACCGCATCGGATGGACGCTTGCCGGCAGGATCACCACCTTCCGGTCGTCCTCCGTCACGCCGCGCACAATGTAGTCCGCGCCATCGCAGCGCACCTCCATGCCCACCACGGAGACAGAGCCGAACAGCTCCATGGCAAGGCCCCGGCTGATGACGCAGGCCCCGGCGTCGGAGCTGTAACCGTAATTGCCCGCGGCCAGTCTGCGCCTGGCCGCCAGCTCCCGGTCGCCCCAGACCACCATGCGGGCGGCGGAGCCCACCCTGCCCAGACTCCGGTTTTCCACCTCCACGCCCTCCTCCACCGACCAGGCCGCCATACCCGGAAGGGAATCGCCCGCCTCCTTCTCCTGCCGCGCCAGCTGATTAAGCAGCGCCCGGTCCGGCGCAGCTTTCTCCCCGTACCCGTAAAAAATCTGACCGCCGTATTCCTTAAGTCCTCTCCACTGCAGCAGTCCGGCTGCGCACAGCCCCGCTGTCAACAGGATCGCCATCCATTTTCTCATTCCGTCACCACCCGTACCCGGTCTCCCGCGGCCACCTCTTTATTGGAGGAAACGATGAGCGGCGTTCCGCCGCCCACCGCGCCCGACACGGCCGCCGACGCGCTGCTCTTTTCCAGCACCTCCACGTCGATCCGCACCGCCGCCAATTCCTCTCCCAGTATGGTTTTTTCCGGCTGGGCGGCCAGGCAGAAATAACCGTTCGTATCCTCCCGCAGCGCCTCAATGGGGATCACCAGAGGGTAGACGCCGGACTGGAGCACCACCGTAAAGCCGCAGGCTTCCCCCAGGAAGCCCTGCCCCGGCTCCACCGAGGCGGTTACCGCGCATTTCCCGTCCGCGGACAGGCGGTCCACCGATTCCACCACGGCGTTCAGCTCTTTGGCCACCCCGGCCCGCTTCAGCGCCATCCTGTCCCCCGGCTTCAGGAGGGCGGCATCCTCCCGCTCCACCTGGGCCTGGAACAGCAGGTCTCCCTCAGCCAGCCGGACCTGGTCCGCCGGGCCGATGAGCCCGCCCTCCTGCAAGTCCAGACCGGCCACCACCGCCCTGGAAACCGCATTCACAGCGCCCTCCCGGTCGATCAGCTCCTCCACCTTCTCCAGCCTGCGCCGTATACTCTGCAAATCCAGCTCCATGGATTCCTGACGCAGGCGCGAAATTTCCCTGGCGTTTTCCTCCTGCGAGCGCGTTCCCGCGTCGGCGATTCTGGCGTTCTCCAGCTTCTGGCCCGACTGGCGCAGCGCCTCCTCCAGCTCCAGGACCCGCCTTTGGGCCTGGTCCAGCTTCTCGTCCTCCGCCTTCACGCCGTCCTCGTAGGCCTTCCTGCATTCCTCCTGGACCTGAAGCGTGTTGTAGCTGCGGTCGTCGTAGTCCTCCTCGGCGGCCCGCAGCGAAGCCCTGGCCTCCTCCACCAGAATCTCCTGCTCCTCCTTCACCTGCTCCAAATCCTCTTCGGCCTCCTCCAGCGCCTCCTGCGCGTCCGTCAACTCCTCCTCGGAAGGGTCGTCGAGGGCGTTCAGACGGTCCAGCTTTTTCTGCTTCTCCTTCACATCCCGCTCCGCTTTTTTCACCGCGGCGTCCCGGTCCAGCCTGGCGGCCTCATAGACGCGCCGGGCGCTCTTAAGCGCGGCCTTAGCGTCCTGGCGTATCTCGTCCTCGGAGCGGTTCGCCTTGCGGTCATATTCCAGCCTGAGGGCGTCCACATTTGCGTTGTACGCCTCCTGCGCGTCGGCCAGATCCTGCCTGCCCAGCTCCAGCGCCCGCCGGTCCACCTCCAGCTGCTGGAGCGCCAGCGTCTCCTGCGTCACCCGGGGCGTCTGCCGGGCGGACAGCCGCTCCTGCTCCAGGGCCAGCTCAGCTTTCTTGAGCTCCGCGGACAGCTCCTCCCGCTTCTCCCGCAGCGGTTCCATCTGCAATGTGAGGATCGTATCCCCCGCCTGCACCACATCGCCGGGCCGGGCCAGGACCTGGGCTACCAACATCCCCTCCGGCAGGGAGCGGTAGGACAGCCGTTCCGCCCCAAAGGTCCCCTCGCCGGTGATGCGGTAGGACACGGCCCCCTGTTTCCCGTATACAGTTTGAATCCTGGCAACGGTCACGGAGTCCAGGGCCCTGGATAAAAATGTCAGTATCGCCATCACAAGCAGAAATTTGGCTGTAAACCGCTTCATCGCCGCTCACCATTCCTTTCCCTCACAGCGGTTCTCCCAGGGGGCGTTGTCTGTAAATTGCAATCCTTCCCGCTCATTCCTTGATTCCCGCGGCCGCAATCCCCTGCTCCAGCGCCCCCTGTCCCATCAGAAACAGGCTGACCGGCAGGATCATGGCCACCGCGGAGGCCGCCCAGGCCACAGCCGCCTTGTCCGCCGTGATCTCCGGCAGATACAGGGACAGGGGCCACAGCCGCCGCTCCTTTAAAAATGTCATGGGCTGCTCAATAGCGTTCCATGCCTCCAGAAAGCCCAGCACCACGGCCGAGACGATGCCCGGCTTGCCCAGGGGCACGCCCACACGCCAGAAGATCATCCAGTTCCCGGCCCCGTCCAGCCTGGCCGCCTCCAGAAGCGGCTTGGGGACGGTCTCGAAAAACTTGGCTATGATGAACACCGGAAACGCCGACCAGGCCGCGGGCAGAATCACCGCCAGATGGCTGTTTAGCAGGCTCAGCCGCTTGAGCACCAGGTAGCTGGGCGCCATGGTTACCTGGAAGGGCTGCAGCATCAGGATGATGTAAAGCAAAAACAGCTTTCTCCTGCCCTTAAAAGAAAGCGCCCCGAAGGCCCAGGCCGCCGGAAGCGCCACCAGAAGCTGCCCGGCCACGGCAAGCCCCGTCTGCAGGCAGGAATTCCAGAACATCACATAGAACCCGGGGGAGTCCAGCAGCAGCTCCACATACGGCCGGAGAGTCGGGTAGGAGGGCAGAAGCGCCGCCCTCACCGGACGGTCCGCCACGCCAAACACCGCGGCAAACCGCTCCAGCATCTCCCCCTCGCCCATCAGGGAATTTCCCGCCATCAGAAACAGCGGGAGCCAGACAAACAGACACATAACCGCCAGAATCCCCCGAACCATCGCCCGTTTAATCATCCCCTGCCCTCCTCAAACTCCACAGCAGAACTCCGAAGAGTACGGCCGCCTCCAGCAGCACCGAGGCCGCGCTCATTTTCCGGATATCCAGGGAAACGAACCAGTTGTTGAACAGATGCTGGAGCATGTAGATGCTCTCGTGGGGGTAATCCCCTGCGATCAGGTACGCCTCCCGGAACACCTTGAAGGAGTTGATAACCGACAGCAGGGCCACAAGACCTGCCGTGCCCTTCAGCCCCGGCGCCGTGATGTAACGGAATTTCTCCCACGCCCCCGCTCCATCCACCTTGGCCGCCTCGTAGAGCTCCTCTGAGATTGCGTCCAGCCCGGCCAGCCACAGCACCATGTCGTATCCGTTATTTTTCCAGATATAGGTAAATACCAGCACCAAAAACGCGCTTTTCCGCCGCATAAAATCGATACCAGCGCCCCCTGTATTCCCCAGGAGCTGATTTAACAGTCCCTGGGGATGAAACACCACGTTCCAGAGGCAGACCACCGAGGCCACCGGCACCGCCATCGGCAGAAGCATCGTGGTCTTAAACACCCCGGAGCGGTCCGCCGCAGCCTTCACCAGCACCGCGGTCCACAGGGACACGGCCATCAGCAGGGGGATGCACACAGCCGTGAAGCGCAGGGTGTTCTTCGCCGCCAGGCGGAAGGCGGCGTTGTGGATCACCAGCACAAAATTTTCAAATCCCGCGAAGGTTCCGTCCGCCATGCCGGTAAATGCCTCCGCGATCACGGCCCCGAAGGGGATCAGCGTAAACACCGCTGTCCCGGCCGCGCTGGGAGCCAGAAACAGGAAGGCCGCCCTATTCTGCGAAGTACAGGTTCGCTTTGCTTTCGGCGTTCTGCGCCGCCTGCTCCAAAGACAAGGTTCCATCAAAAAATCCCTTCGTTTCCGCTACAATGATGTCCAACAGCACCCGGTCCGTCAGGATAGGCCGGTCCGCTGCCTCGGCCAGGGCGAAGATATGACGCCGCTGCTCCACTGTGGGGAACACGCCGGACAGGCTGTAGCCGTCCCCGCCGCTGACCACCAGCGATATCTCCGGATTTCCCCAGTCCTCGCTGGTCCAGTGAGCGGCAGCCGTCCGGTTCACCGGCAGGCCGTCCATCAGATCGCCGTCCTGCACCTGGTCGCCCAGCACAAAGCGGACAAACTCTTCCGCCAGCTCAATCTGCCCGCCTGAGCGGTTGATCCCCAGCATCTGGGAGGGCAGGTAGGAGCCGTTAAGGCCCTCCATCTCGCACCCCATCTGATCGGCTACCGACAGGGACAGCATCAGGCTGTACATACCTTTCACCGCTTCCATGGCCGCGCTGACAGACCCGTTCTGAAGCTCCATGTACTCGTCCCCGTTCAGGGCCGACGCCCCCCTGGACATGTTGTAGTAAAACCCGCGTCCGCCGTCCACGGACTCGTCAAAGGACACCTGGGAGCCGTTGGCTTCCCCCAACACCTTCACAGTCTCTAAGAGCTCCGCGGTCTTACCTGGTTTTAGCATTCCGCTCTCGCCGTCCACGATCTCCCCGCTGTACAGAGTAAATATCTGCCGCAGCAGCTTTTCATAAGTGGTTCTGGGCCGCAGAGGCAAATGGGAGGAATCACTCTGGTAGCTGCGGGCCGTCTCCATGGTTTTCAGGCTCGCCAGGGCCTCCGGGTCGCCGTAGACGGTCAGCAGGGTCATCCTGGACGGAATCCGGTAAATGCCGCCGTCCGCGGCCGTGAACGGGCCGATGATATGATCCCCCAGCTCCCCGGCTTCCAGCATAGGTTTCAGCGCCTGCCGCAGATCCAGAAGCACGCCCTTCTCAATGTAGGAATCCACAGGCAGGCCGTCAAGTACCAGCACATCCGCCCCGCTTCCGCCCAGCAGCTCCGTGTTCAGCGCCCGGATGGTATCGGAAACCGTGGTGCTTCCCGCATCCGCCCGGCCGTCGATCAGCTCCACCCGCACGTCCGGGTGGGCCAGCTGGAACATGGACGCGGCCTGGCGGACCGTCTCCGCCGAGCTCAAATCCAGGCCGTACACGGTCAGGGTCTTTCCCGGCACGGACGGGATTTCCGGGTCATAGGTATAGTGCTTGAGCAGGTTGGCTCCCGCGCTGTTGAGCCACACGTAGAAATCGTCCTCCGCCCCCGCAAACAGCCGTACGATGGCGGCGCTGGGCTGGCTTAACGAATTCAATCCCCCGTCCACCACCGTCTCCCAGATGCTTCCGCCCTGGCCGATGTGGTGAATTCCTTTCGGATTAGCCGCAAAGAAGCCGCCGTCTTTGTCCGGCGCCACGGACGCAAACTGATCGGAACTCCCCTGCTGGTAAGCAATCTCCTCCATCAGCTGCCCTTTAGGCCCGGACACGTCGTACCGGAGGTATCCGTTATCCCCGATGGTCAGATACTCGTTTCCTTTTAAATAGGCGGCGCTCCTCCAGTCCGAGGAGCAGCTGGTCTGGGGCAGCTCCATCAGCAGCTCGCCCTCAGGCGTGTAGATTTTCGTCATGTCCTGCAGGGACAGAAGGATATTTCCCTCCGCCGTGACCCCGGCAAAGTCCGGGTAATGCTTGTAGGAGCCGTTTTCGCGCTTTTCAGAGAGCAGCTCCTCCAAAAGCTCCCGGGGTTCCCCGTCCTCCGCCAGCTTCATCAGGCGAAAACGGTATCCGTCGGCCAGGGGATACAGGGCGTATCGGTTCCCATCTCCGCCCACAATAATATGGAAACCGAAGGGCACCTCCATGCCCTCCAGCAGGCTCTTCTCCTCCCGTTTCCACTCCCCGCCCTCAAAGGTATAGCGGCGGATCTCATCGTCCTTTTTCGTATACAGCTCCAGGGCGCCGCTCTCATTCTGAATGATATCGTAAACCTTCTCCCGGCTCTCACCCGGCAGCCCGATCTCTTCCTCCACGTAGCGGCCCATGGGCACCATGTCCCCCGCCGGGACTTCAGTCCCTGTTCCCGCCCCGGAAGCGCCCCTTGTCTCCGTAAAGGAGGACTGCCCGCAGCCGGACAGGGCTCCGGCCAGTATGCTCACGGCCATCAGCGCGCACATCCATCTTTTTTTCATCCTTGTCCACTCCCTTTTTCTGCAATATCGTATAGCTCCATCATAGCAGGGCAATCTCTAAAAAACCTGGAAACCTGGAAATATTTCTTTTAGGTTTTTTAGAGATTTGTCTGATATAATGAAAACAGATCCACAACCACTTCATATCAGAAAAGGAACCAACCTATGAAAATACTGCTGGTAGAGGACGACCGCGACCTCTGTAATACGGTAAAACTTCAGCTGGAACACGCGGGGTATCAGACCGACGTCTGTTCCTCGGGCCAGGAGGCGTTTTTCTACGCCAACCAATACCCCTACGATGTGATTGTCCTGGACCGGATGCTGCCTCAGATCGACGGGCTGACCATTTTGCAGGGCCTGCGCCGGAGGCAGATCACAACCCCGGTGATCATCACCACCGCGTTGGACGGGGTTAACGACCGCATCGACGGACTGGACGCCGGGGCGGACGACTACCTGGTGAAGCCCTACGCCGTGGGCGAGCTTTTGGCCCGCATCCGCGCCGTCACCAGGCGGCCGGGGAATCTGAACACAGGGGCCGGGAAATGCTTCGCCGATATCCGCCTGGACCCGGACAGGAGGGAGCTCTCCGGAGCCGGCGGCACGGTGCGGCTCAGCAAGCGGGAGTCCGCCCTCATGGAATATCTGATCCGAAACGCCGGGCAGATTCTCCCCCGGGAGATGATCATCACCTACGTCTGGGGCGTGGACTCGGAGGTGGAGGACGGAAATCTGGACAACTATATCTATTTTCTGCGCAGGCGGCTGAAATCCGTGAACGCCTCGGCGCAGATTCGGACCGTGCACGGAACCGGCTACCGGCTGGAGGAAAACCATGAACATGATTAAACGGCTCCACAGGCGGCTGACCGCCCTCTACACCGTCACCACCGGGCTGATCCTCACCGCCGTGCTTTTGGGCGTGCTGGCGGTGGGCACCGGGGAGTTTCGGAAAAAGAACCTGGAAACCTTCCAGAACACGCTGCTCTCCGTCACCTCCCGGCTTCAGTCCGGCGGCACCATCGACTGCACCTGGCTGGCCAGGATGGAGAGCGGCGGCAAGCTGATCATCCACATCGAGGACAACGGTCGGCCTCTGCTCTTCCGTGGAGCCTGGACCCCGCCCTCGGACCGGGGCGAGCTGATCGCCCGGGCCTGGGAGCGGGCTGAGCAGGAATCCGTACACCGCGGGGTGCGCCCCGTCTCCTCCTCCCTGGTGCGCAGCTCCGTTTTCACCTTAGACGGCGGCAACCGGGACACCTATCTGGGCTCCGTGCTGGTGATCCCCTCCGCCAAGGGTTTTCAGAGCCTGACCCTGCTGGCCTGGCAGAATCCGGCGGACGCGGGTATTTACCGGCAGCGCTTTCTGTTCCTGTTTTTGGACGCGGTGGGAATCGCCGCCCTCTACCTGGTGTGCCGGGTGCTGGTGGGCCGCTCCTTAAAGCCCATTGAGGAGAGCCGGAAAAAACAGAACGAGTTCATCGCCGCGGCCTCCCACGAGCTGCGCTCCCCCCTGTCCGTGATCCGCTCCAGCCTGTCCGCCATGGCCGCCGCCCCGGAGAGGCGGGACCAGTTTCTGGCCAATATCGACCGGGAATGCCTGCGGATGTCCGGCCTGGTGGGCGACCTGCTGCTCCTGGCCTCCGCGGATGCCAGGACCTGGACCATCCGCAGGGAGGACCTGGATATGGACACCCTGCTGATCAGCGTGTACGAGCGCTTTGAGCCCCTCTGCCGGGAGCAGGGCGTCCGCCTGCGCCTGAACCTGCCGGAGAACCCGCTGCCCCACATCTGCGGGGATAGCGGACGTCTGGAGCAGGTGATATCCATCCTGCTGGACAACGCTCTCACCTACACCCCGGCCGGAAAGCAGGTGACCCTGTCCGCGGCATTGGACGAGACCAAACAGCGCCGGAAGGGCCGGCTGGTCCTGGCCGTCTCCGACCAGGGCTGCGGCATCCCGGACCAAGACAAAAAGCGCGTGTTCGACCGCTTTTACCGGGCGGACGGCTCCCGCACCGACAGGCAGCACTACGGCCTGGGTCTGTCGGTGGCCAAAGAGCTGGTGCAGCTCCACGGCGGCGGCATCGAGGCCCGGGACGCGGAGGGCGGAGGCGCGTGTTTGTGCGTGTATCTGCCGGTTAGAGGTTGACCGGCCTTCCAGTATGACAGGCAGGGCCTGCGGAGGATAAATTCCGCAGGCCCTGCCTTTTTCCAATTTATTCTATTTTAAACCCTGTAAACCGTCACCTGGGCCCCTGCCTCCACTCCGGGACAGCCGGCCGGGACCTCCACCAGATACTGGTACCCGTCCAAGTCCCGCAGCAGCCCGTTGCCCTGATACAGGATTTGGATATCCCCGCCGCTTGCGCGGCCCTGGAGAAAGCGGCGGACCGGAGAGCGCTTGGAAAAGCTGTTGCCCGCCCGGGCGGTCTCCCGCCTCAAAAGAAAGGCCGGATCACGTGAAAGGGTGAACAGCACGTGGCGGACCAGCAGCTCAAAATCCACAATGGCCGCGAAGGGATTTCCCGACAGGCAGACCACCGGCTTGCCGCCGCAGAGCGCCGTCATGGCCGGCATCCCCGGTTTGATGTCCACGCCGTGGTAGAGAATTTTGGCCCCCAGATACCCCAGCGCCTGGGGCAGCAGATCGTACTCGCCCACGGAGATTCCCCCGGTGGTCACCACCAAATCCGCCTCCTCCAAAAGCTCCGCCAGATTCCCGGCGATCTCCCGGCCCTCATCCCGCACCTTCCTGGCCCCGGTCAGCGTCACGCCCAGTTCATTCAGCCTGCCCTTCAGCCACAGGCTGTTGGAATCGAATATCTGCCCTGCCCTCAACGCGCCGCCCGCCTCGGCCAGCTCGTCCCCGGTGGACAGCACCGCGGCCTTCAGCGCCGGGTACACGGGAAGAACCGCGTAGCCGGACTGGGCGGCAACGGACACGGACAGCGCTCCCAGCTTCCGGTCTCTGGGGATAAGCAGCTCCCCAGTCTTGAAATCCTCCCCTGCAAAGCAGTAGTTGTCGTAGGGCTTCAGGCTCGTATAGACCAGCACCCGGTCCTTGCCCATATCCGTCTTTTCCTGAGGCACCACGCAGTCGGCCCCCTCCGGGATCACCGCGCCGGTCATGATCCGCACCGCCTGGCCCCGGCGCACCGGCGTCTGACAGGGCACCCCGGCACGGCTCTTTCCCACCACCAGCAGGTCCGCGGGACAGTCACGCCCCGCCTCCCCCGCATCAGCGGCGATCAGGGCATAGCCGTCGTAGGGGGAGCGCGGAAACGGCGGCTGGTCCATAGAGGCCAGGATATCCCGGCACACCGTCCTGCCCTGCGCCCGCTCCAGGGACACCTCCTCCGTCGCCAGCGGCTTAATCAAGGCCCTGTGCAGCGCGTAAGCCTGCTCCAGCGAAATCCGTTCCCCAGTTTTCATCTCTCCTCCACCTTTCCGTCTCTACAGCGTCAGCTCCAGCCCTCTGCCCTCCGCCCGCGCCTGCCGGTAAACCGCCCAGGCGCAGGCGATATCGTAGGCCCCTGATCCCATATGGGTGCAGACGATAATCTCATCCTCGCGCTCCCGCCCGGGCGTGCGCCCGCAGGCCACATCCGGCAGCTCCCCGAAAATATCCTTCCGGTTCAGCTTTACACCGTGGGACATCACGCCGCTGTCGATGATCTCCCGGCAATCCGTCTCCCGGCTGCCCACGTACCATTTATCCGCCAGCCCGGCCAACGCCGGGTCCACGTCGATAAAGCCGTCCAAGGCGATGACCGTGGTTCCCTTTTCCAGATCTCCATACCACAAAAGCACGTCCGGGCTGCTGGTGGCGGCCAAAATCACGTCCGCGCCCCGGCCGATCATCCGGCAATCCTCCGCGCGCTCCATCCGCACCTGCCCGCCAAACCGGCGCTCCAGGCGCTCAAAGGCCTCCCCCTTTCTGCACCAGACCCGTACCCTCTCAAGCTCGGGAAACGCGCAGAGAAAGCCGGCGATGCCGTTCTCCGCCTGCAGTCCGCTACCGATCACCGACAGCTGCCGGACCGTTTTTTTCGCCAAAAGCCTGGCCGCGGCCACGCCGTGTCCGCCCGCCGTGCGCATGGCGGTAATATCCGTGGCGTTGACCAGGGCCAGCGGGGAGCCGGTGGCAATATCGTTGAGCACAATCAGGCTGCCGTGGGTGAACGGATATCCCGGGGCAGGCTCCATATAGCAGTTGATCCACTTAAACCCCAGCACCCCCAGCCCGGGCAGGCACACCGGCATGTGGAGGAACTCATTTTGCGGATTTAAGCCCGCCTGGAGAAAGGACCGCTGCCCCTCAATCACAGCGCCGTCCCGCCAGTGCTTCCACAAGTCCTCCACTGTGCCGATCACCTGGGCGGGCGACAGGCAGCTCCTCACGTCGCTGCGGTTTAAAAATAACAGTTTCTCTTCCATCGTCACTCCGCTCCGTAATCCGGTTCCCTGTACAGGAACTCCTTTTCTCTCATAAATACGTCGTAAACCTTCTCGTCCCAGTCCTCCTCGGAGACGTCGCGGATGCTGACCGAGACCAGCGCCTCCGGCACCCCCAGCACCCGGGCGGCCGTCTCCGCCAGCCGGCCGGCCAGCTCCCGCTTCTTTCCGTCGTCTCTGCCCGGAAACATCTGCACCGTAATGTGCGGCATACCCATACCTCCCGATCCCATTGATCCCGGACGCGCCGTCCGGCTACTTTATCTGCTCCGACAGTTTTTTCAGCGACCGGCTGATCTTGACATCCTTCAGCTCGCTCTCGTCCACACAGCGCAGAGCGCCGGTGGGACAGTTGTTGACGCAGGCCGGCTCCAGCCCCATTTTCACCCGGCTGGCGCAGCCGTCGCATTTGACCATCTTCCCGTCCGGACCGTAGCAGGGCGCTCCGAAGGGGCAGGCCATGGCGCAGCTGTGGCAGCCGATGCAGTTGGCGTTGTCGTAAACGGTAAAGCCAGTCTCCTCATCCTTTCGCAGGCAGTTGCAGGGACATGCCGTGATGCAGGGGGCATCCTCGCAGTGAAAACACGCGATCGAATAGTACTGGAAGCCTCCGTCCCGCTCCTCCAGGTCGCAGACCACCCGGAAGGGGGAAACTCCCGCCGTCATATCCAGATCGTTCTGGTCCATACAGGCCACGGCGCAGGCTCCGCAGGCGGAGCACTTCTGAATATCCAAATCAATTACCTTGCCCATTTCTCCACTCCTTATCCTTGCTCCGCGCAGGAACGCGGATTATTCGGCTGACCGTCCGTCAACAGCTCAATCAGTTTTTCAGGGACGCCCTCCCGAATCATGCGCACCCGGGCCACCGGGCTTAGCCCGCCTGGCTTTCCCCCGATCTTCTGGAGCATGTAGGACTTGAACACCCCGCTGGCTCCGTAGGAGTCCAGCAGGTTCATGCACACGGGAACGCCGTCCCGTAAGCGCACCGCGAACATCTGCCCGCGCTCCCTGTCCTCGTAAACATGGTCCGTGCCTTCGGCCCGGACATCCCCGTAGCCGATAAAATCCATTCCCATAAAATGGGTAATATTGTGCAGCATATTGCCGTCATACACGGAATCGCCGCCGGCCATGTTGATTCCCGCGGTGGTTCCCTGGCGGGCCGCGTTGTCCCAGATGCCGATGATCTGGGTCTTACCGGTCTGCAGGTTGTTGCCCTCGCAGCAGTCGCCCGCGCTGTAGATATCCGGCGCGCTGGTGCGCATCCCGGTGTCCACCACGATGCCGCGGTTCACGGCGATGCCCTCGTCCGCCACCCCGGTGTTGGCCCTGGTGCCGATACACATCATCACCGCGTCGCAGGGAATCTTCTCCCCGTCTGCAAACACCACGTTCAAGGCGCCGTGATCCTCCTCAATGGCGCTGAGCCCTTTGGAAAAGGCCAGGTCCACCCCCATGCGCTCCAGACGGCGCTCAATCTCCCGCGCTACGCCGGGCACGGCAGAAACCGGGAAAATGCCCGGCGCCATGTCCGCCAGCGTGCACTTGACCTTCCGGGCGTGAAGCAGCTCCACCAGCTTGATTCCCACCATGGAGGCGCCCACCACCACGGCGCGGCCGATTTCTCCGGCCTCCAGGGCCTGTTTGACCGCCTCGGCGTCCTCAATCGTGCGCATGACAAACACCCTTGCGCCGTCAGCGCCGGGTATGGGCGGCACAAAGGCCCCCGCTCCGGTGGAGATCAGAATCCGGTCGTAGCCGCGCACCTCCCCGCTCTCCAGCAAAAGTCCCTTCTCCCGGGACAAAACCCGCTTCACCGGGTCCACCAGCGCCCGGAACCGGTACTGCGCCGCCAATTCTTCCAGCGTTCCAAAGGGAAGGCTGCCCTCCTTGGGCAGCTTTCCATATATATAATAGGTTGTCAGCATAGGGTTGGCCGGCGCCCACCCGGAATCCGTGTACACGTCAATGGCACCCTCATAGCCGTGCTCCCGCATGGCCTTCACCGCGTGGAAGCCGGCGCAGCCGAATCCCACCACCGCTGTTCTCTGCTCCATCGCTTTTCCTCCCATTTTGCCGCTCACTTTGAATCCACCCGCACAATCCTGCACCGGCTGGACTTAAAGCCGGGAAATCCGCTGTAGGGGTCCGTGTGGGCGCTCCCGATCAGGTCGTTGGCGTTGGCCTCCGTGTAGCCGTGGTACATCTGCACGTCGCCCCTGCGTATCTTCACCGAGGGGTTGGCCTTCATCTGCACCGCGCCGGTGACGGTCTCGATCCGCACCGTGTCGCCCTTCTCAATCCCCAGCTGCGCCGCGTCCTCCACGCTGATGTCCACCATGGGGTCCTTGCGCAGGCTTCTGGTCCAGGCCAGGTTGTGCAGCCGGGAGTGGATGGCGTTTGGCAGGCGGGACCCGGTCACCAGTATGTAGGGGTAGTCCCCCGGATCGGCGCCCTCGTCCTCCAGCGTGTCGCGGTAGGTGGGGATGGGGCTTAAGCCCTGGTCCTTGAACTCCGCGATATAGTTGGAGTAAAACTCAAATTTCCCGCTGGCCGTATTCATGCCGTTTCTGGTAAATTCCCCCGGCACCACGTCCCTGGCCTCCGGCACCCGGATGGGCAGGTCGCTGGCCTTCATATCGTCGATGGTGACGCTCAAATCCCGGATCATATACTCGATCATGGCCTCGTATCCCCGGCGCAGCAGCTCATCGTCCAGCTCCATCACGTCCGCCAGCTCCTTTAATATCTGCACGTCGCTCTTGGACTGGTAGAGGGGCTCGATCACCGGCTTGGTGAAGGCGGCGTATCCGCCCATGTAAGCCTTGAACTCCCCCCGCTCGTAGGAGGTGCAGGCCGGAAGCACGATGTCCGCGTATTTCGCCGTGTCCGTCATGAACAAATCCACATCCACAAAAAAGTCCAGTGACTTTAAGGCCCGGTACATTTTCCGGGTATCCGGGAACATCTTGGCGTTCATCCCGGCCCCGTACAGGGATTTGATGGGATAGGGCGTGCCCTCCAGAATCTGCCTGGACAAATCCATGGCCTGGTACTCATCCATAAACTTGCTCCACAGCGGATACATCCGGCAGCCCACGGCGTCCGATTTTCTGGGCGGCTGCACGTCCAGGTAATACTCGTGCTCGTACATGTGATAGCCCGCCGGCATGTCGTAGAAGGTAGACTTCTCCGGAATCTGTCCGCCCGGACGGTCAAAATTCCCGGTCAGGCCGTTTAAGCAGATCATGGCCCGGTAATTCTGAAACCCGTTGATGTGATGGGTGATGGAGCAGGAGGTCTCGGTGATGGAGGCCGGGCCGCTGGTGGCATACAGCTTGGTGGCCGCGTAGATATCCTCCTCCTTAAGCCCTGTGATCTCAGCGGTCCGCTTTAGGTCGAACTGCTTCACATACGCCGCGTACTCCTCAAAGCCGTAGGTGTATTTGGCGATGTACTCCTTGTCGTGCCAGTCGTTCTGAATGATCAGGTTGGCCATGCCCAGGGCCAGGGCACCGTCCGTGCCCGGCCGCAGCTGCAGATGGATATCCGCCAGCTTCTGGGTGGCCGGGGTCTTTCTTGGGTCGATGATGATGAACTTCTTTCCCTGCTCCTTCAGCCGCAGAAGCCGGGCCGACATCAGGTGGTTGGAGTGAAAGCCGTTTAAGGCGAAGCCCAGAATCACATTGGAGTTCTCCATATCCGGGTCCGAGTTCAGTCCCACCGTGGCCTCCCAGGCCATCTCGCTGGCCTTGAAGCAGGTGCTGCACTCCGTGCCGTAGTTGATGGTGCCGAAGGAGTAGGCGAAGCGGTGCAGGTACTGGCGGTACCACTTGGTGTAGCCTGAGAAAAACGCCACGCTGTCCGCCCCGTACTCCCGTTTCGTTTTCAGCAGCTGATCCGCAATGATCCGGTACGCCTCATCCCAGGAGATGGGCTCGAATTTCCCCTCGCCCCGCTCCCCAACTCTGCGCAGCGGAGTCCTCAGCCGGTCCTCCCGGTACACGTACTGGCGGCCGGCTGCCCCCTTGGTGCACAGCTTACCGTGGTTGCGCGGATGCCCTTTGGTGCCCTCCACCTTGATGATTCTGCCATCCTTCACATAGGCGTCCACCCCGCAGTGCATGCCGGGGCAGCAGATGTCGCACAGTGTCCTCTTTATCTCGATGCCAGTTTCCCCGCAGGCGATCTTGGCCTTTTCCAGTTCCTTTATATCCGACATTTCAATCCTCCATTACGCGATGGTAAACAGCTTACCCAGGTAGGGGATCTTATCGCCCACCCTGGCCTTTCTCAGCGCGCCCCACAGCGTCACCTGGTTGCTGGTGAGCACCGGCAGCCCGAAATCCGTCTCAATGGTGGAAATAATATCCAGCGCGTTCATGCCGGTGCAGCTGATGAAAATGCAGTCGGCTCCGGTCAGATCCAGCTTTTTCACATGCTGGTAAATGTCGTAGGGCCGGTCCCCCAGCTCATCCAGGTTCACCCGCTCCGAGGTCATGCCCTGGATGGTGGTCACCTGAATCCCATTGTCCTCCAAAAACTGTTTCTCCAGCACATTTGTCTCGTCCGGATAGGGCGTGACCACAGCCGCCCGGCCTGTACCCAGGGCGTTAAAGGCGTCCAGCAGCGAGGTGCTGGTGGTCAGGGCCGGGTAGCCGCAGGTCTTTTCAATGGTCTCAATACATTTTTTGTCAAATCCGCTGCCGCCCACCAGGCTTCCGGAGGTGCAGCCAAAGGTCACCACGTCAAAGGGAAGCTCCTGGTCGAATATCTTGGCGGAGCCCGCCAGACAATCCACCATGTCCATCAGTTCCCCCGGCGTGGGGTTGCCGGAAAAGGGAATCCGGTTGGTCACCGTGGCCACGCCCTCGGGCGCGAACCTGTGGAAATCCGCCTCAATAGCCACCCCTGTGGTGGGGGCGATCACGCCGATCATTGCTCTCCAGTTATATAACATCGCATATTCCTCCTCAACTGATCTGGGAAATAATCTCTTCCATTGTCATTTCCGGGCCAAAGCCCACATTTTCCAGTGTCCGCCCGCTCTCATAGTAATCCTTCCCGTTCACCGCACCGGCCAGGGTGATCACAGCACGCAGCACGGGCATCTCCACGCCGAAGCGGCCGGCGCAGGAGAGGGCCATGGACGCGCAGGCCGCGGCGTCCTCCTCCACATAGCGGTGCTTTAAGCTGTCCGGCCCCTTCAGGGTGCGGAACACGCCGTACTCGGGATGATTTTGCCAGTCCCGCAGCTCCTCGAAAAATTCCGTGGCCGAGTCGCGCTCCTCCAGACCGAACTGGGCCAGCAGCCGGATGCGCTCCTGGCGGATACATTCCGTGCAGTGAACCGCATAGTCGGTCAGGCCGTGCTGGAACAGGATGAACTCCTCCCCCATCTGATCGATGGTGCTGGAGGCCAGCAGGGAGGTGCCGATGTGCAGCACATAGTTGTCGGACAGCAGCGCTCCCTCCAGCACGTGGCGGTTGGCCGCGAAGTCCAGAACGCCCTGGTTGCGCTCAATAAATTCGGCTGTCTTGGAGCCCGGCAGCGCTGCCACCTTCTTGGTCCTGATGGGCAGGCCCACAGTCACCTCGGCCGGCGGCGACAGGCGGCAGGGACAGAGATTTCCCTCCATCTCCGCGATGATCACATCCTCCGGCACATTGCAGCGCTTAAACGTCTCCTGAAAGAGGAAGGAGCCCAGGTTGCCGGGCACGATCAGCACGCTCTGCCCGCCCTTCATCCAGGGAGCGATGCGCTCCGCCACTTCCCCGTGCCTGGCCGCGGGCACGCACACCATGATCAGCTGGGCGCTCTCCACAGCCAGCTTAAAATCATGGGTCACCCGGGCGGGCATGTAAATCCCTCTGCCCGCCCGGCCGTGCAGGAGGATGCCGCCGGCTTCCTCCACCTGGCGCAGCTCCCGCTCAAATCCCTCATGGTCACACAGGGTCACCTCAAATCCTTTAGCAGTTAAAAAGGCGGAGGCGGCGTGCCCCGTAGAGCCGCCTCCGATTACCGTAATCTGTTTTATCATGGTCTCGCCTCTCCCTGTTCTCTCATCAGATGGTCAGATATGCGCCCAGCTCTGCCATATCCTCCACATGCTCCAGTTTGTTCAGAATAAAGTCGCACAGCGCTTCCTGCTTCTCCCCGCTCATCAGCCCGTCGGTGGCCAGCTTAAAGCAGTCGATACACTCTTCACGGGTATAGGGGTTCTGGGGATGGCCCTTGGGGAACTGGATGGCTTCCTCGTAGACCGCGCCGTTTTCCATGATCACCTTCATGGTGTAGGAGGGATAGGAGCCCTGCTGGAAGGTGTCGAAATTGGAGCTGATCAGGGAGGTCTCGCCCACGCCCTTTACCTTGGAGGCCATCTTTAAAATCTCCGGATCGCGCAGGTACTTCTCATCCAGCCACTGGGTGCCCACCTTGGGCCCCTTCAAATACATGGCCATGCAGAACGGGATGCTGAACTGCGCCGCCACCAGGGAGTCGTAGCCCTCCGCCGGGCTGTCCTCGCTGCGCTCCGGGATGTATGGGCTCACCTCGATGCGGGCGATCTCGTCGGGATTTACGCTGTTTTTGGTGGTGATGGAGTGGATCATATCCATGGGGGTCTGAATCCACATGTTCACAGGCCAGTTCTTCAGCATCAGCTCCATGATCATGTAGCGCTGGCCCAAATCCTTGTCATACCAATCCCAGTCGCACTGGTCGGAGACGCCGAAGTAATAGCCGGTGTCCTCCTCCAGAACCCCCATCAGGGTGGAGATGCCCTTCTCCGTGATCAGGGCGCATTCCACTGCCGATTGAGCGGTCAGGCCGTGGGTGTAGTGATAGAAATCGCTGAAGCTGGAGTGGATCAGGTTGATGGCTACCGGCGTCATGTGGCCCGCCGCGCCCAGGAGCTGGTTCATCTTGTCGCCCTTGATATCCAGAAGCTTTCCGGTTACGGCCGCCGGCGCGAAAATCTGCCAGCAGTGCAGGCCCCAGCCCTCCTCAAAGCGTTTGGGCGACGGCTGCACCGCCATGGCGATCCGCTGGTAAACGTCATAGCCGCCCACCAGAGCGGTCAGATAGTCCTTCCCCGTCTTGTGGTAGGCCTCGGCCACCGCCAGGCCCGTGGGCACCGCGCCGGCCGAGGGATGGCCGGTCCAGCTGCAGTCCTCCCAGTCTAAAAGGTCCGCCAACGTGCCGCTGGCCAATACCGCATTGCCCAGGCTCACCTTGGAGCCGTCGCCGATAATCGTGGCCTCCCTGCCTCCAGTGCCCAGGCTTTTGGCCACGTCGATGATGTTGGCCCCAGCCTCGGTCTTAACCGCCGCGATGGCCGCGCCCACCGTATGTAAGGTCACCAGCTTCGCCCGCTCAATCACCTCCGCGGGAATCGCTTCGTACTTGAGTTCGGATAAATAATCTGCTATAATTTTTGTATATTTTTTCATGTCAACTCTCCTTTATTTGAGGTATTTAAATGCGCATAGAGCACTTACAATTTCTGGCGGAAGTCGCCAAAACAAAATCCATCTCCACGGCAGCGAAAAAGCTGTACATCAGCCAGACCGGCCTCAGCGCCATCATCAACTCCATTGAGACGGAACTGAACATTCAGATTTTCAGGCGGACCAACAAGGGCACCGTGCTGACCCCCGAGGGGGAGCGCGCCCTGGAGCTGGTGAAGGACATCCTGGCGAAAAACGACGAGCTGCATTATCTCTACTCCGACCTCAGCCGCCAGTGCCCCATTATCAATCTGGGGATTTTCCCCTCAGGCATCTGCGCCCTGTCCAGCTACCTGACCAAAATCTGGGCCGAGCAGCACCGGGACGCTCACCTGCATATCTACGAGATCGGCTATGAGAACGTGCAGAGCTGTATCAACAACCACACGGCCAACATCGTGATCGGCGCGGAGACCACGGAATACTTTAACCCCAAGTATTCCACCAAAGACGGCCGGACCCAGGTGGAGGCCCTGTACGCCGACCATTTCTGCCTCATCGTCTCCTCCCGGTCGCCCTTCGCGGGCCGCAGAGAGGTGGACCTGGAAGAAATCCTGGACTGCCACCTGCTGCTGACCCACAACTTTCCCAGCCCCCAGGAGAAGCCCATCGGCCATGTGCTCCACAGGTTCCGCCGCTTCACGGTCCTCAGCGGCCTGGACGCGGCCAAGCGCATCCTGGCGGACAATCCGGACATGGTGATGATCGCCCCGTCCTTTGCCGTGTACCAGGACGACTTGGTGGAAACGGACCGCCTGACCACCGTGACGATCACCGGCTTTGACACGGCTCTCACCATCTTCATGATGTGCGACGTCTGTTCCAGCTTCAGCATCCAGGAGGTCATGCTGATCCGGGAAATCCGCAGGTTTTTCCAGAATCTTAAATGATGTAGCTGGCGATCAGGTACACCGGGATGGCGCTGAGCAGGAACAAACCGCAGTAGATCAGGCCATATTTGTAGATATCCTTCACGGTCACCCATTTATTACCATACAGGTAAGGGGCCATTCCGGAGGAACCGGGCAGAATAAAGCCCATGTTGGCGATAAAAATGATGATCATGCCCACCAGGGCCGGCGAGAAGTAGTAGCCCTGCACAAAGGGGATAACCACGGTCACCATCACGATTCCGGTGGCCATGTTGCTGCCCACGTTGGTCAGGATCATCATGATCACCATAATGGAGATCAAAAATACCACCGGGGACATGCCGCTGAGCACGGGGGAGAGCACGTTGCTCAACAGCGTTTTCATCCCTGTGTCGTCGGAGGTCAGCGCTCTGGCGATGGGCATGATAGCCGCGCACATCATCAGAATGTTCCAGTTTAATCCGGCCGCCGCGATCTCCGGGAAATCCAGAACCGGCTTGTTTTTCCAGCGGACGATCATGGCCAGGCACAGCACAAACGCGAACCAGCCCGCCTGGGAAATCTTGTTTAACAGCGCGATCACCGGCCACTGCGCCGGCAGCAGGGTGGTGGTGAACACGTAGGCCACGATCAGGCCAAAGCACAGGAAATAGAACTTGTGCTGGAAATTCAGCTTCATTTCTCCCTCGCCCTTGAGCAGAGCGAAGTCCACGTTGTTCAGCTTGTCAAAATCACATTTGAACACATACTTCATAGCCGCGGTGATCAGCGCCAGCATGATGCCCAGGATGATGAAGCCCAGCACAAAGTATGTCACGTAGTTGATCCCATAGCCGGTCATACCCTTGAAGGTTTCGCTCAAGGCCAGCAGCCAGCTCTGGAATGCGAACAGCCCCTCGTACATGATACAGGACAGGAAGCAGCCGATGATCATCATGGTGCTGTAGCGCTCGCCCTTCTTGTAACCCACCATATCCGCAATATTGTAGAAAATCGCCCAGGACATGATCACCGTCACATTGGAGGTAACCAGCAGGGAGCATACGCCGAATCCCATCATATAGACAAAGGTGAACAAAAACGGCCGCTTGTTCAGCACCTTCCGCGTGATGATCCAGCGGGCCACGATCTCGCCCATACCGCTTTGGCCGATGCCCTCAGCCAAAACCAGCAATACCAGCATCATCCAGACCATGTCGCTGCCGAAGCCCGAGGCGATGGCCTCCGTGACCGTGCAGTAGTCCGTCATGCCGAAGGCCACCAGCGCCACCATACTGGGCCACACGATGTCCACGGTGCACAGCAGGAATACCAATCCCACGAATATCCCTAAAATCTGCATCCCCAGCGGGGAAAGCGGGCCCATGGGCGGCAGATAGCCAAATCCGAACATGAGCAGCAGCCCGATCACCGACTTGACGTAGTAGCCCATGTCCTTTCTTTTTTCCTCTTTTTGTTGCTTCATACTATAACCCCTTCCTCTTTACTTACCAGCGCGCGCTTTGTATAACTAAATTATAATGATTGACAGGTGTTTTGTATAATATGTATACTCGCTACCCTGCCAGCAAAAAAACTGTTAGCAGAAACAACGGGAGGTGTTGGCATACCGCGCGCCCGCCACACAAAAAGGAGCGCCGCCGCGCAGTTTTTTCCTCTGCACGGCAGCACTCCTCTCTATTCTTTAACTGTTCCGGTCATCCGTCAGCTCCACCAGGGTATCGATCAGCCTCTGCATATCGATGGGCTTTGCCACGTGGGCGTTCATTCCCGCCTGCAGGGCTGCCTGTATGTCCTCGGTGAAGGCGTTGGCCGTCATGGCGATAATGGGGATTCGCCCGCCGTCCTCCCGCCCCAGGCTCCGTATGGCCCGGGCGGCCTCATAGCCGTTCATCTCCGGCATCTGAATATCCATCAGAATGGCGTCATACGTCCCGGGAGCCCTGCTGCAAAACTCCCGCACGGCCTGGGCCCCGTCGGCTTTTACCACCGACTTGGCGCCGTGCATTTGCAGCAGCTCACTGATGATTTCCGCGTTGAGCTCGTTGTCCTCGGCCACGAGGAAGCGGCGCCCCGCAATGGTCCTGCCCCGGGGGCGGTCGGACGCCCGCGCCTCCTCCCCGTCCGTCTGCGGTTCCTCGCGGGCGATCTCGCACTCCAGCTCCACACAAAACGTGGTGCCGGCCCGCTCCCTGCTCTCCACGGAAATCTCCCCGTCCATGAGGTCCACCAGGCCCTTTGTGATGCTGAGTCCCAGGCCCGTGCCCTCGATCCGCGTGGCGCTCCGGCTCCGGGTAAAGGGCTCGAATAAATGGGACAGGAACTCCTCCGACATGCCCAGCCCCGTATCGCTGACGGTAAAGCGGTAGCGCGCCTTCCCCGCCTCCCTTGCGTGCGCAAGCTCCTCCCCGGAAAATACGACCCGCCCGCCCTCAGGCGTGAATTTGACCGCGTTGCTCAGAATGTTGATCAGTATCTGGTTGATCCGCAGAGCGTCCCCATAAAAGTGCGGATGCGCGGTTTCCCCGGCGCGCACCTCAAAGGCCAGCCCCGCTTCCGCGGCCTGCTGCCCCATCATGGAGGCCAGCTGCTCCATCAGCTCAGGGAAGAATACCTTCACATGATTTAAGGTAATTTTGGAGCGCTCGATCTTGCTCATATCCAGAATATCGTTGATCAGGCTCAGCAGATGGCGGGACGAGAGTGATATCTTCTGCAAGCACAACGCCACCCGCTCCCGGTCGTCGAGATGGGCCTCCGCCAAAACCGTCATGCCGATGATCGCGTTCATGGGCGTGCGGATATCGTGGCTCATGGACGAGAGGAAATCGCTCTTGGTCCGGCTTGCCTCCTCGGCCAGGGCCAGGGCCTTCTCCAGATTCTCCTTGTGGAGGCGCTCCGCGGCCAGCATATCGGTCACATCCTGGCGCACAATACAGATGGTCTTGTGGTCCCCGCCGCCCCACAGCACGTTGAGCTGCTTGTACCGCAGTCCCTCCTCCGCCCGGTAGGGCAGGACAAACTCGTACCCCTCGGGCTGCTCTTCCAGCCGCTCCAGCATGTTTTCCAGGCCGAAACGGCGTTCAAACTCCTCACCGCCCCCGTCCGGGACATATTTTTCCCTGATCTCTTCAAGCCAGCCGTCGTGGGTGTACTGCTCGGGCTGCAAGGCCTCCAGCACCGTCCGGCGGGTATACAGGGTGAGAAGCCGGCTCTTCGTATGGACGATGCCCAGCAGCTCAAAGGTATAGGCCACCACGTTGAGCAGCCGCTGCTGCTCCCGGGCGGAATCCGTTATATCAGCCCTGGCCAGGCAGACCCGCCCCAGCCTGAGGTCGGCGGAGGAGACCGTGAGCTTTTTGGTCAGGACTTCCCCCTCCCTGCCCAGTATTGAGTAAAAGAAGGAGTAGGCGCCGCTCCTGCCAAGCCGTTCCATCATGCGGGACGGCTCCAGCATGTACGCCACCATCTCCCGGTCCTTGGGAACCACCTTTTCCCGCAGCATAAAGGCCAGGTGATCCGTGTACCGGCGGGTCACCCCGGCCGTCTCCCCATCCTCCCTCCGCCCGCCCAGGATCGTGGCGGTATTCTTCCCCAGATCGACGTCCGCGATCAGATCATAGCTTAATACAGAGAGCTGCTGCAGGTTCCGGTCCGAGACGGTCTGCTCCGTGATATCGGACACGGTCAGGATTCCGGTGATATCCCCCGTGTCCGGGGTCTCCACCAGGTTCACCCAAAACTTCACATACCGCCCCCTCTCCTCCCCGGGCAGCCTGATAAAGCAATCAAACTCCAGCTCCGTTATCCCGGCCTCAAACGCGGCGAGGGTGGGTTCGTTGAGATAGATATCCCGAAACGCACGGCGCTCCCCTCTGTCCTCGATCAAATTGGAAAGGCCGATAAAAAAACCATTCCGCTCAGAGCCGAAGCGTTTCAGCAGCTCCGAGCCCGTGCTGTCGCTGATTTCCAAAATTTGGCTTTGGGTCACATTGCAGTGGCCCACGATCAGCGCGTTGGGGCCAGGCGTGCGGTAGTGCTGCAGGATCAGCTCTTTATACTGCCGGCGTATCTGTTGCTGCTTCTCCCGCTCCCTTGTCATGTCGTGGTAGCTGGCATAGATAATAAATTCGCCGTCCGCGCGCTGAATCATCGAAGCGCTGTTTTTGATCCAGATGTAGCTGCCGTCCCCCTTTTTAATCCGATAGATAAACTCCCGGTGATCCTCGCCGCCGTCGATGAACGCCTCCAGCTCCTCTTCCAGCTGCCGGATATCGTCCGGATGCACGCACGCCATACCGTCCATGCCGTAATCCCGCCACAGCTCGTCCATGGTCATGCCGCAGAGCTGGGCGTACCCGTCGGAAAAATACTCCGGCACCCTGCGCCCGTCTTTTTCCACCCGGATCACCACCACCCCGCCGGGCAGCTTGCGGACCATGTTCTCGAAATACTGCTCCAGATGCGCCTTCTCCCGCTGGGCCTGCACCTCCTCGGTGACGTCCCGGACGTATTTGACATAGGCCGGGATTCCGTTCCAAACGGTCTCCCTAAAGCGCGTGCTGTAAAACCGGCCGTTCCCGCAATACCCCATATCGTGGGCGGCCCCGTCCGGGGCATGGCATTTCAGCGTGCAAAATTCACAGGGACCGTCCTTGCCGTAGAGCGCGGCGTAGCATTTCTGACCCACGCAGTCTGTTTCCCCCCACAAAAACTCCCTGGATTCGTTGGCGTAGAGCAGCTCGTAGGTCTCCTTGTCGATGACATAGATCCTGTCCGCGATCTCGTTGGCAATATTCTGGAACAGCTGCACCTCGGCGGACATTCCGGTAAAAACGGCGTAAAACTCCATGGGGTCCGATTTCGGCCCGATGCGGCGGCCATTGACGTGAACCCAGGCCAAATGTCCGTCCTTGTGCCTGATCCGGTAGGAAATGTCCAGGGCCTGCCCGCTCTCCAGCGCAGCGCGCGCCGCCGCCATCACCCGGGCACGGTCCGCCTGGTAAACGGCCTGGATGGCGTCGTCCTTCACCAGCTCAATGTACTCCTCCCTGGTGTGGCCTGAGAGGGACGGCAGGCCGTCGGAGATGAAGGCCGGAATGACCCTCGTCCCCTCAATCCGGTAACTGGCAATCCCGCCCGGAATAGAGTTGACCAGGTGATCCATCTCCAGCTTTGTTTCCTTCAGGGCCGCCTCCAGCCATCGCTGCTCGCTGACGTCGCTGAATACGCCGTACAGCAGCTTGGTGCCGTCCTCCCGGGGCTCCACCGCCCCCTGCAAATGGATGAAGCCATACGCCTGTCTCCGCGCGTTCCACACGCGGTAGTCAAACTCCAGCTCCGCGTCGGAACGGACCGCCCGGCCGATCTCCGCTTTCAGAGGCGCCAGGTCGTCGGGATGGACGCCCAGAAATTCCGTTCTGCGCTTCACCGAGCGTATATCTTCCTCCGAGTATACCATGATCCGGTAAAAGGCCGGATTGTGATAGAGCGGCCGGATTTGGCCGTTCTCATACCGGTAAATGCAAAAGCCACAGGGAAGGCTGCCGAAGGTCCGCTCATAGTCCTCCTGACGGCTCCCTGCCGGCTCCTCCTTTGTCCGGCTTTCGGATACATCCGTAATATATTCAATGCGGGCCGGCTCCCCCTCCCATTCCGTCAGCTTCGCGTTGATCTGATAGAGGCGGCGGCTCTCCCGGTCAAAAAAATGTTCCACCGCGGGCTCCGGCCGGTCCGGATCCCCTTGCCCGCAGAAGGGGCAGGGCCGGTCGTAACCGGCGGCCTCATAACAGGTGATTCCAGGCCGGTAACCCCGCAAAAACAGCCTGCACGCCAGATCGTTGGCATAGAGCAGCGTCCGGCTCTCCTGCGAGCTGACAACAACGGCCACCGGGGCGTCGCGCAACACTGCCGCAGGCTTCCCGGAGGAGCCCGCGGCAAACGGATTTTCCCATAACATATCGATCAATTCCCTTCCCGGCGCTGCCGGCGCCCAATATGATATCAGCAAAATGGATCACCCCATCCATCTGCGCAGAATCTCCATCAGCTGATCCACGTCAATCGGCTTTGCGATGTGATCGTTCATGCCGGCGCTGTGAGCCTTGCCCAGGTCGGAGGCGAAGGCGTTGGCTGTCAGCGCGATAATGGGGATACTGTGCGCGTCGGCCCGCGGCATGGCGCGGATCGCTTCCGTGGCCTGATAGCCGTCCATAACCGGCATCTGGATGTCCATCAGGATGCAGCCGTACTCCCCCTGGCACGAAGCCCGGAATTTCTCAACCGCCTGCTGTCCGTCCTCAGCCAAGTCCACCAGAAATCCCTGCATCTGGAGCAGCTCGTCCGCGATCTCCCGGTTCAGCTCATTGTCCTCCACCAGCAGGATGCGCTTCCCCGCAGTAGCGGACCGCTCTCTTGCCGGCAGTACCACCGGCTCCGCCTGGCTGCTCTGACGGAACTTTTGAAAGGTGCAGGCCATCCTTGATTTAAACAGCGGCTTGGCGATAAAGGCATCCGCGCCCGCCATCCGGAATTCCGCCTCTATATCGGAGTAGTCGTAGGCTGAAATCACAATAATGGGCACATGGCGGCCCATCCTCCTGCGGATGGCCCGTACGGTTTCCAACCCGTCCATTTCCGGCATCCGCCAATCCACGATAACTGAAAAATAGTCCTCCGCATTGTCGTGGGCCTGCACAATGCGAGCCACCGCCTGCCTTCCGGACAGGACCCAGTCCCCGCGCATCCCCAGTTCGTTCAACAATTCGGCCGCGCTCTCGCACACCACCTGGTCGTCGTCAACCACCAGCACGGAAAGGCCAGCCAGCTCCTCGCCGCAGCTGTTTTCCTCCTGGCAAAGCTCCAGGGCGACGGCGAAAATAAACTGGCTTCCCACCCCCAGCTTGGTCTTGACCTCAATGGTGCCGTTCATCATGCGCACGATATTCTCCGTGATCGTCATGCCCAGCCCCGTTCCCTGGGTTTTGCTGATACGGGAATCCTCCGCGCGGGTGAAGGGCTCGAAAATGTGTTTCACGAACTCCTCGGACATGCCGATTCCGTTGTCCTCCACAATAAACTCATACTGGGCCCGCCCCGGCACCGTGGACGGCCGCTCCCTGAGTCTCAGGCTGATGATACCGCCTTCCGGGGTGTATTTCACCGCGTTGGAGAGCAGGTTCATCAGAACCTGCTGCATCCGCCCCATGTCCGTCACCACCTTCTCATGTCTTACATGGTCGGCGCTGATGCGCAGGTCCTGGTTCTTCTGGGTCACCAGAGGGCGGCATATGTCCATAACTCCCTTGATCAGCTCCGGCAGCGAAACCTCCTCCGAGGACAGATCGACTTTCCCGCTCTCGATTTTGGACATGTCCAGCACTTCGTTGATCAGCCCCAGCAGATGCTTGCTGGACAAGCTGATCTTCTTCAGGCAGTCCTCCACCTTTTCCGGCGTGTTTATGTTCGCCTGGGCGATCACCGACATGCCCATGATCGCGTTCATCGGCGTGCGGATATCGTGGGACATGGAGGAGAGGAAGTTTGTCTTGGCCTCGTTTGCCACCCGCGAAGCCTGGTAGGCGTCCTCCAGGGCCCGGCGCTGGCGCGCCTGCTCCTCCCGCTCCCTGGTCACGTCGATTCCCGCGCTGTAAAAGGAAGGGATGCCGTCCCAGCTGTCCTCTGCGCTGACATAGCTGTAAGTCATGGTCAGGATTTTGATCGTCCCGTCCCTGGTGATGATGCGGCCTTCCACCGCTGTTTTTCTGCCAGTTTCCTTTGCGCTCTGCATGATTTGCACGGCCCGCTGGGCATCGTCCGGGTGCATATAGCTGCACTGGCTGTGCAGATCATTTTCAAACTCCTCCCTGGTGAACCCGATCATATCCAAAAATCCGCCGCCATACCAGAGCACGGTCCGCATATCCCTTGCGTCCACCCGCACGAACCCGCCGGGCACGGTCTGGATGATCGCATCCCGCTCCTGGTCCTTTTTCGCCAGCTTAAACTCCGCGCTGTGCATGTCGTGGGACAGCTCGATGCGCACCCTGCGCCCCTCCCACTCAATGGCCCGGTTTTTAATCATAAAGGTTTTCCCTAAAACGGGATTGTCGAACTCCCACTCGTAAACCGATTCCTCCCGCAGCTTGTCGTTGGTGCAGAACGGGCAGGGCGCGGTTCTGCCCTGAATGACCTCGTAGCATTTGCGCCCCAGCGCTTTATAGGAGGTAAGCCCCAGGGTTTCGCAGGAGCTCTTGTTCAGATACAGAAGCTCATAGGTGTCCATATCGCTGACGTAGACGTTTCCCACGTATGTGTCCATCATCCATCGGAAATAGCCCAGCTTCTGGTGGTGGAGGCGGGTCTGCTCCTCCTTTTGAGCCGTCAGGGCGCTGACATCCGCAAATTCGGCCTGGAACACAGCTCCCCCGGCGGCCGGGTCGTCCATCACCGTCCCGGAAAGCTGGGTCCAAAGAAAACCGCCCTCCTTCAGGGGAAGCCGGACCGTCAGCTCAATATTGGGATCCCCGCCGTCCTTCGCCAGCGCCAGAGCCTGTTCAATCAGTTTCAAATCCTCGGGATAATCCGCGTAATACCGGCTCAGCCCGCCATAGCGGCAACGGTAATCCCTTTCAGTGCAGCGGATGCGCTTAAAAAAGCTCGCGTTCCCCCACAGGAACGTCAGCCCTTCATCCAACAGGCAGCAGATCACTCCGGTTTTAAGCCTGTTGACCGCCGCCGGACATAAAACGGCCGCACCCGCCGCTTCTCCCACAGAACACTGAGTTTCCATATTTTTACACATTTCCTGCCTCTTTTCACCTGCGCGCATGCGAGACCGCTCTTTTTCCGATACAACCCATTCTTTTACGGCAATCGCTCACATTCAATATTAATCAGAGTATAGCAAAGGTTGTCGAAAATAGCAATAATATGCTGGGCATCATGGAAAAAAGCGCCGGAAAATGTTAAAATGTTTGATATGTACCGGAAGGAGGATTCGCAATCGTGGAGGACGAGCTGGAGCTGCACCAGGCAATCTATCAATTTTTTCTGACGCAAATTCAATTTGGGTTCTACTCATATGGGGAAACCCTGCCCTCCATGGAGGAGCTGTGCAGGCATTTCCACGTATCCCTGGACACCGTGAACCCGGCCTACCACCGCCTGCGGCAGGAGGGCTATATCTCCCTGTCCCAAAAGGCCGGAGCCAGGGTGGCGGTGAGCTATGGGCCCCAGGATATCAGACGGAACATCGGGATGTTTTACGCCTGCCGGAAAAACGCGCTGGCCGATTTGAGCAGCTCCATGTGGCCGCTGTTCGGGCAGATTCAATACTTTGCCTTAAAGCGCGGGCCCTCGGACCTGCTGGACCGCATAGCGCGGCTTGGCGCCGGGGATTTACTCACCCCCTATGACCTGTGGAGCTATGTGGAAGAAAAATATGGCTGCCTGGGAAACGAGCTTCTTATGCGGCTGATCCGGTATATCTACCTGCTGGATCACGGCTATTATTTCGGCTTCATGGGCGACGCCGGGTTCCGGGAAAACGTCCTGGCCCGGATACGGGATGCTGCGGCCCTGCGCCGCGGCGGGGAGTGGAGCGCGCTGCCCGGCGTCCTAAGCGCCCTGCACGACCAGTTCGCCGGCGCCCTGACCCGGTTATACCAGGATACGGATTTAATCCAGCCCCCAAAAGAAACCGCGGCCTTCCGCTGGGATGCCTACAAGAAAGCCTCCCAGCTGCGCTATTCCCTGGCAATCGAGCTTTTAATCGCAATCAGCCGCGGCATATATCCCGTGGGGAGCTACCTGCCCCCGGCCCAGCGGCTTGCGGCTGAAAAGGGCGTCTCCGTCAGCACCATCCGCCGGGCGCTCTGCCTGTTAAACAGCATCGGCGCGGTCAAATCGTCCCGCCCCCTTGGAGCCCGCGTGCTCCCGCCCGCCCAGAGCGCGGATAACTGCGATTTCACCCATCCGGTTATCCAGAGACGGCTTTGCGATATGGCGGAGGGCTTGCAGATATTCGCGCTGTCCGCCAGAGCGGTGTTCGAGATCACCCTGGCCCGTCTGGACGCAGGCGCGCTCTGCCGGTGGAAGAAACGCCTGCAGGCTTTAAAAAGCGGCGGGCACTATGAACTGGTGGCGTACGCCTCGCTGGAGCTGTTGGCAGAGCACGCCCCCTGCGAGACCATACGGACCGTGTATTCCGTATTTCTGCGGCTTCTCTTCTGGGGATATCCGCTGCGCGGTTTGAGGGAAAAGCAGGAAAACGTCAACTTGCATTTCATCCCCTGTTTTGACCGCATGACCGACGCCTTGGAGCAGGGGGATATCGCGGTCTTTTCCTCCGCCATGGAGCGCCTTCTGCTCCACGAGCTGCGCGTGACCAGGGAGGAGCTGCTGCAGCTGGGAATCGCGGGTGCAGACGCCATCCTGATTCCCGGCCCCGGGGACCTCTGCCCCCTGGCGGGAGGCAGCGCCGAATAAAACGGCCCGGCCAATTACAAGCAAAAAATGCCCTAAAACCGTAGAAATACTAGCTTTCTACAGCTTTAGGGCATTTATCTTTTTCACTTTGAGCAATTACTTCGCGTAATCCGTCACTCTCGATTCACGGATCACGTTCACCTTGATCTGTCCCGGATACTCCAGTTCGCTCTCGATGCGTTTCGAAATGTCTCTGGCCAGCAATACCATGCCGTCGTCATTGATCTGTTCCGGAACCACCATAATTCGAACTTCCCGACCTGCCTGAATGGCAAAAGACTTGTCCACTCCCTTGAAGGAGTTGGTAATATCTTCTAACTGTTTCAATCTGTTTGTATATGTCTCCAACGTCTCACGCCTTGCACCGGGCCTTGCCGCGGAAATGGTATCCGCAGCCTGCACAATACAGGAGATCAGACTGTTCGGTTCAACATCGCCATGATGGGACTCCACCGCATTGATCACGGTTGCAGACTCCTTGTACTTCTTGCAGAGATCTGCGCCCAGCTGCACGTGTGTGCCTTCCATATCATGGTCAACGGATTTACCAATGTCATGTAATAAACCGGCACGTTTCGCCAAACGTACATCCACTCCAAGCTCCGCCGCCAAAAGTCCCGACAGCTGTGCAACCTCGATTGAATGTTTTAATGCGTTCTGTCCATAGCTTGTTCTAAACTTCATCTTACCAAGCAACTTAATCAGTTCAGGATGAATGCCGTGGATGCCAACCTCAAGACATGCCGCCTCGCCTTCCTCGCGCATGTTGGTCTCCACTTCTTTTTGTGCTTTTTCTACCATCTCCTCGATTCTGGCCGGATGAATACGCCCGTCCACAATCAAGCGCTCCAGAGCAATTCTGGCAACTTCTCTTCGAATGGGATCAAACCCGGACAACACCACTGCCTCCGGGGTATCGTCGATAATCAATTCCACGCCCGTCAGAGTCTCAAGGGTACGGATATTGCGTCCCTCGCGGCCGATGATGCGGCCCTTCATCTCATCATTGGGAAGCTGTACGACGGAAACGGTGGTCTCCGCCACGTGATCCGCCGCGCAGCGCTGAATCGCCGTCACAACCAGATCTCTTGCCTTCTTGTCCGCTTCTTCCTTTGCTTTGTGTTCAAGTTCCTTAATTAACTTCGCTGTGTCATGCTTTACATCTTCTTCAACAGATTTTAAAAGATACTCTTTTGCCTGTTCGGAGGTCAGACCGGATATCCGCTCCAGTTCCTGTATGCCTTTTTCATATTGGGCTTCCACTTCTGCACTGCGCTTGCTCAGAACATTCTCTCTTCTGACAAGGTCAGCCTCCTTCTTTTCCAGGGCATCTGCCTTTTTCTCAACGTTCTCTTCCTTGCTCAACACGCGCTTCTCGTAACGTTGAAGTTCTGCTCTTCTCTCCTTGGTTTCCTTTTCCAGTTCATTCTTTGTCTTTAAGGATTCTTCCTTGGCTTCCAGGAGAGCTTCTCGCTTCTTTGTCTCCGCAGTTTTTAATGCTTCATCTATTATTTCTCTGGATTTTTCTTCCGCACTTCCAACTTTACAGTCGTACTGTTTCCGTTCGTAGGAACGGGCGGCAAACCAGGTAATAATAGCCACTATTATCCCGACTATCAGTGATGGGACCACTATCTGCAACACAGGAGCACCTCCTCTATTTGATTTTCATTGTACGAAATACAACATATTAATTTTATACGTTTTTCAGTATTGTGTCAAGTATATTCACCCTGTTTTCGCACAAATCCAGACAATATGAACAAAACCGTCAGAGGCGCTCCTGGCGGTCCATCACTGATATTCATCGCATATTTCGCCGATCACCCGGCGGATCACCTCGTAGGAATAGCCCTTGCGGCCCAGAAATGCGTACAATTTCTGTAATTCCTCCCGGGAAAGCTCCGACGGATTCCCCACTTTTTTTTGCACAAGACGGCGGACCGTCTCCTCCTCAGGCGGGGCCGACTCCCGCAGTGCCTCATCCACCAGCTCGCTGTCCACGCCCTTCTGGCGCAGCTCGTAGGCCAGCTGGCGGCGGCTCTTTCTGGTCCCTCCGTTCTCCACATAGCGCCTGGCAAAGGCCTCGTCGTCCACGTAACGGTGCTTTTTTAGCAGGTCAATGGTGCGGTCGATCACGGGACGTGGAAACCCGTCCTCCTCCAGGCGGCTGCGTATCTGGCCCTCGCTCTTGTCCGAGGCCTTCAGCAGGTCCACGCTGCGTTCCCTGGCCCTGCGGTTCAATATCTCCGTCTCAATCTGCCGGTACAGCTCCCTGGACAATTCCCCTCCCTGCACAAGCCCCAGGCGTTCGATCTCCCCCCGGTATAAAACAAAGGCAAAGCCTTCATCCACAAAGACTTTGCACTTTCGTTTGTCCACCGGGGCAATGGAAGTGATCCTCATATCTTCCACGCTCCTCTCAATTTTTCATCCGCAGGCCCAAATCCCCGGCGGCGCCGCTCCCTCCTCGGGACGGCGCCGGGTCAGGTATGTCCTTACTTCTCTCCCTCAGACTCGTCGAACAGCAGCTTGGGCTCCTCGTCCTTGCTGGGCAGGCTGTCGTGGGCCGGAGCCAGACCGTACTTGGTGCGGACCTTCTCCTCCACCTCGGCCAGAATGTCCGGATTGTCCGCCAGGTACTGCTTGGCGTTCTCGCGTCCCTGTCCGATCTTGGAGCCGCCGTAGGCGAACCAGGCGCCGCTCTTCTCAATGATGTTGTCCTTGGCCGCCAGATCCAGGATATCGCCCTCCCGGGAGATTCCCTTGCCGAACATGATATCGAACTCGGCCTCCTTGAACGGCGGCGCGATCTTGTTCTTCACAACCTTGACGCGGACGCGGTTGCCGATCACCTCCCCGCCCTGCTTTAAGGTCTCGATCCGGCGCACATCCAGGCGCACAGAGGCGTAGAACTTCAGGGCGCGTCCGCCGGTGGTGGTCTCCGGGTTGCCGAACATCACGCCCACCTTCTCACGCAGCTGGTTGATAAAAATAACCACGCAGTTGGACTTGCTGATCACGGCGGTCAGCTTGCGCAGGGCCTGGGACATCAGGCGGGCCTGCAGGCCCACGTGGGAGTCGCCCATCTCTCCGTCGATCTCGGCCTTGGGAACCAGGGCTGCGACGGAGTCCACGATCACGATGTCCACCGCTCCGGAGCGCACCATAGTCTCAGTGATCTCCAGGGCCTGCTCGCCGTTGTCGGGCTGGGAAATGTACAGGTTGTCGATATCCACCCCGATGTTCTTGGCGTACACGGGGTCCAGGGCGTGCTCGGCGTCGATAAAGCCGGCGATGCCGCCGCGCTTCTGCACCTCGGCCACCATGTGCAGGGCCACCGTGGTCTTACCGGAGGACTCGGGTCCGTAAACCTCGATGACTCTGCCCTTGGGTATGCCGCCCAGGCCCAGAGCAATGTCCAGGCTGATGGAGCCGGTGGGGATTGTCTCTATGTTCATATTGACTCCGGAATCGCCCAGCTTCATCACAGAGCCCTTGCCATATGCCTTCTCAATCTGAGTCAGCGCCGCGTCCAGCGCTTTCAGCTTATCTTCACGATTCATGTTGCGGTTGTTGACCATTACCTTCTCTTCTTTCGCCATAGCGTCCTCCAATGCGAACAAATGTTCTTTTTCTAGTTATCATCATAGTATAGTTCCATTAAAATGTCAACCACAAATTTCATCCGGCCATAGGCGCACCACCTCCCGCTTTCGCTCTGTCGTTTACAATTCTTTTCTGTGAAAATGCGGCGATCTGCGCGCGGATTCAACCAGAAGCATCACGCGGAAAGAACTTCCGCAGAAGTGTTTTTATCATAACATGAAGCCGCGGCGGATGCAAGCGCCCGGCCGGCGAATTTACATTTAAACGTTCCTATAGTATAAT
>JAGZSY010000029.1 GCA_018380885.1 Enterocloster asparagiformis | reverse complement strand
ATGCCGATTTCTAGGGGCTGAAAGCCCTTGTACGAGGAAATCGGCATTTCGTCCTTTCGGAACTGAAATTTATGGCGTAGCCATGAATTTCACAGAGTGGCTTGTGTATGATAACGGTAGTTTATTTACTGTCTCGCCAGAGCGTGCATAAGCTCCACTGTGGCCGGGTACAGTTTGTCGTACACTTCCTGGAACGCCTTGTACTGCTCGTGGGCTTCCTTGTTTGGATAGAAGGTGCAGCCGGGCTTGATGAATTTGGTCAGGGAGGCGAAGTCCTCGAATCCGGGATATTTCACGGCGGTGGCCGCCATCATGGCGTCGCCGAAGCTGGCTCCGATTGTGACTAAGGGCGTGTTGATTTCCTTGCCGGTTACATCGGCCACGATCTGCATCCAGTGGGGGTTCTGCACGCCGCCGCCCACTGCGAAGATTTGGTCGATGTCCACGTTGTCGTGGGCTTCCATGATGCGGATCTGCTGGTTCACCGAGTAGGCCACGGATTCCAGGGCGCTGCGGTAGAGATGGGCGCGGGTGTGGGCCAGGGTCAGGCCCAGCAGGCAGCCGCAGGCCAGAGGATCATTGATGGGGGTGCGCTCTCCGGCAAAGTAGGGCAGGGTGATCAGTCCGTCGCTGCCGGGGGCGATCTGGTCCACGCCCTCCATCATGGTCTGGTAGGCGTCGGGGCCGCCGCTCTTTTCTGCGGCAACCGCATCCGGGAACAGATTGTCGCGGTACCATTTTGTCAGGGAGCCGGCGGCATTGGTTCCCGCGGAGATGTCGCACAGGCCGGGAACGATAAATTCCTCCCGCCACAGGCGGTCGTCGTCCACCAGCTCCCTGGTGCCCAAAATCATATAGATGGAGGAGCCGAATTGGATCATCATCTTGCCCGGGGCCACAACGCCGATGCTGATGGCCTCGGCGCCGGAGTCGTCGGTGCCGGTGATCACCGGCGTGCCCTCGGCTAAGCCGGTCTCAGCCGCGGCCCTGGCGGTCACGGTGCCGGCGATGTCGTTGGCCTCCTTGATCGCGGACAGCTGGTCGGGACGGCAGATGGGCTTGCACAGCTCCGGATTGGGCGTGCCGTCGCTGTTGTACAGCGGGTTAAAGCTGGCCAGGCCCAGGAAGCGGTCCACCACGTACTCGCCGGTGAGCTTGGCGGTGATGAAGGTGGAGGCGGTGATGAATTTGTGGGCCCTGGCGTACACCTCCGGCTCATTGTTCTTGATCCAGAGGATTTTTGGCATGACGTCGGAGGAGCACAGGGGTCTGCCGTACCATTTCTTGATCTGCTCCTCGCCGTAGAGCTCGGTCAAATCCGCCATCTCCCTGGTGGCGCGGGAATCGATGCCGTAGAGAATCGCTTTGCGCAGGGGACGGCACTCCTCGTCCACAGGCAGACAGTCGGCTCCCAGGGCGCTGGCGCCTACGGCCAGGATGTCCTTGGGGTCCACGCCGCTGTCCGCGATCAGCTTGTTGCTGATCCGGCAGAAATCGCCCCACCAGTCCTCGTCGGCGTCGTGCTCGTAGTGGCCCGGTTTGGGGTTGGTCATGGCGTGCTCTGCGCTGGCTGTGGCGATGATGTTGCAGTCCTGGTCAATGATTACGCCTTTGCTGGAGTTGGTGCCGGTGTCGATGCCCATAAAGTATTTTTGATGATTCATAGTAACCTCCCAAAATAGTGAATTGTATGCAGCGGTTTAAGTGCGCTGCGATCCGCTCTGTCCGGCTTTGCCGTGAGCTTTCCTGCCATAGTAGCTGTGGAGAAGCTTGACGGCAATTGCCAGGCAGGCGAATGAGACAGATAGTGTCAAAACTACGTTGGAGCCGGAGAGCCCCGCGGTGATGTAGCCCACGAAGCAGCAGCCAGCCACGGTCAGAGCGTAGGGCAGCTGGGTTGTCACGTGGTCGATGTGGTTGCATTCCGTCCCGGCGCTGGAAAGAATGGTGGTGTCCGAGATGGGGGAGCAGTTGTCGCCGAACACGCTGCCGGCCAGGGTGGCGGACAGGGATACGGTCAAAAGCTGCGGGGCCAGGGCGTGGGCCACCGGCGCGATAATCGGGATCAGGATGCTGAAGGTGCCCCAGGCAGTGCCTGTGGAAAAGCTCAAAAACGCCGCGATCACAAACACGATGGCGGGCAGCAGGAAAATGGGAAAGCTGGCCTTTGCCAGGCAGTCGCTGACAAACTCCGGCGTCTGCAGCATGTCGCGGCACACGGAGCCGATGGTCCAGGCCAGAAACAGGATGCAGCAGGCCGGGATCATGGTCTTAAAGCCCTCGGTCACGCCGTTCATAAACTGGCGGAAGGTCATGAGCTTTCTGGGCACGAACATGATGAGAGCGGCGGCCAGGGCTCCGAAGCCTCCCCACACCAGGGATTTTGAGGTTTCGCAGCTGCCGAAGGCGCTTCCCAGGTTCATGTAAGACTCGCTGCCGGGCACAAAGAAGCCGCCGGTGTAAAGCATCGCGGCGATGGCGAAGAAGATCAAAAGCACGATGGGCAGCAGCATATCCGCCACTGTGCCGCGGTCTGAGGATTCCGAGAGCATCTCGTTCTCCGTTTTGACGGCGCCCAGGTACCCTTTGGCCGCCATGGCCTCCGCGTCCACCATGGGACCGTAGTCCAGGCCTGTGATGATAATGATGAAGATCATGGCGATGGACAGCAGGGCATATAGATTTAAAGGAATCGTGGAGAGGAACACCTCAAATCCGTTTTTGTAGTAGCCGGTGGCTTCCAGATTGCTGCCCACAGCGGCGGCCCAGGAAGAGATGGGCGCGATGATGCACACGGGCGCTGCCGTACAGTCAATGATGTAGGCCAGCTTGGCGCGGGATACCTTGTATTTGTCGGTCAGCGGTTTCATGACGGTTCCCACGGTCAGGCAGTTGAAATAGTCGTCGATGAAAATGACGATGCCGAGCAGTGAGGTGGCCAGCAGCGAGAGCCGCTTCGATTTGATTTTTGTCGCCGCCCATTTCCCATAGGCCTTGGAGCCGCCGGCCATGGAGATCACGAACACCAGCCCTCCCAGCATGCAGACGAAGAGGATGATGTACAGGTCCGCGCTGTTTACCATCAGGTCAAAGGCGGTGCCCACCGTGCCTGCGATGGGGTTGATGCCCATCCCCATGGAATAGATAAAGGTGCCGGCCATGATGCCGACCAGCAGCGACGAAACAACTTCTTTTGATACGAGCGCTAAAGCGATTGCCAGTACAGGCGGCACAAGAGATAGCCACCCAGCGTAATATGGTTCCACAATTCCAATCTCCTTTTATATATTGAATACAATGGGCCGCCGGCACAGCCCGCGGGCCATTGCTTCTTTAGTCTTGATTTTGCTAATTTGTCGGATAGACCACGCGGCCGTTCACAATGGTCATAAATACCTTCATGCCGCGGGCGTCCGCGGGATCGACCTTGAACAGATCGCCGTCCAGGACAGCGATATCCGCCATCTTTCCGGCTTCCAGGGTGCCGAGCTCCTTCTCGCAGCCTAAGTTGTACTGTCCGCTGCTTGTCCAGGCCTTCAGCAGCTCGGCGGTGGTCAGGGTGTTTTCTTTATTAAATGGCTCGCCGCCCTCGGGGAACAGGCCGCCCACGGTGTGGTAAACGGACTCGGGGATGTCGTCGTAGAGCAGGGGCAGGTCGGTGCCGCAGGAGATCACCACGCCGCTGTCCGCCATTTTCCGGCGGTTCCAGTAGAAGCGGCCCCGGTCCATGCCGATTTTCTCCTCGATCATAGCCACCTTGCCCGCGCGGTCCGCGATAGACATGATCTGCGGGTAAACCTCGGCCACGATTCCCAGCCGGCCCATGCGCTCCAGGTCCGCCGGATCGGAACACTCCAGATCGGTGATGGCCTGGCGGTTCTTCATTTTCCCGTTCTCGTCCCGCTGGCATTGTTCAAAAATGTCCACGGTCTTGCCGATGGCCCCGTCGCCCTGGGCGTGCAGGGAGAAACGGAAGCCCTCCTTGTCCGCGGCCAGCGCGTCGCGCTTTAAGCCTTCCCAGTCGATATCCTTGGCGCAGCAGGTGTCGGCGCAGAGATAGGGTTTCTTCATCTCTCCCTCCAGCTGGCTGATGGAGCCGTCGGTCATCTGGTTGTAGCCGGAGAACCGGACAAAATCGCCCTGGAATTTGTCCCGCATGGACTTCCCGTATTCCAGATTCATGGGGGCGCCTACGGGCTGGCTCATAAAGTGAACGCGGGCGGTCAGCGCCTGCTCCTTCTCCAGCTCGGCCAGGGCCTCGGTGAAGCCGTAGAAATCGTCAAAGCCCATCTCCTTTACCGAGGTGATGCCCCGGGAGTTCATCATGGCCAGGTATTTCTTGAATTCCGGCACGGAAAAGCTGCGGTCGTTCAGCACATATCTGAGCAGCTTCCAATAGCTCTCGGACCAGCAGGTGTCGGGGGTGAAGCCGTAGGTCTCTTTGGCGGCGCTGTTCATATAACAGGTTTCCCCGCCTTCCATAAACAGGATTGCCGGGGTATCGCCGAATTCCTGGTTCAGCTTTTCCTCGCTCAGGCCGTCAAAACCGGCCCTCACATTCCGGGCCAGCACGGTGGCGCCGGGGTTTAAGGTGTTCTGATAGTCTTTGGCAGCGGCCAGCGCTTCCTCCTGGGTATTGCAGCCGCCCAAATCGGCGCCTGCGATGGTCAGGAGATAGCCAGTGAAGAAACAGTGCACGTCCGCAAAGCCGGGACAGATCAGGCGGTCCCCAAGCTCGTGGACTTGCGTGCCCTCCCCGGCGTACTCAGCGCCGTCCCCGGAGCCGGCCGCCAGGATGCGGCTGCCGGAGACCGCCACGAAACCGGGCTGCGGCTCCGAGCCGGTTCCGTCGAAGACGGCGTTGGAACGTAATAAAAGGTCTGCTTTCTGCATGTAATTGCCTCCTTTGAGTAAGATAGGTGAGATGAATAAGATAAAACATATTTCATACCAATTCTGTGCAAATCATAACACAGACCGGGAATAGATTCAATCGGAAAAAGGCGTTTGGCGGAAAAATTGTAAAAATGGCCGAAAATACACGTGATATTTGTGCAATATGCGCATTTGATATGAGAAAGTGGTTGAAAAAAGTCGCCGGCAATTGACAAAAAATAGGGAACATGGTATGCTCGAAGCGGATCGAAAAATAATCAAACATGTATAATTTTGGAATTATCTGAAGCTTCCGGGTGACGGCTTACAGGGATGAGGAGATTTTGAAATGGAACGGAAATTGATTGCGATGGATTTGGATGGAACGTCGGTGGATTCGGAGGGCAGGCTGGCCCCGGGCGTGAAGGATGCGATTGCGGCAGCCAGGGCCGCGGGCCATATGGTCGCCTTTGTGACGGGGCGGGCGGATACGGATATGGCTCCCCTGGACTGCGGGTATGATTTTGTGGACTATCTTATATTAAATAACGGTGCGAAGCTGGTGCGCGGGAGCGACGGGGCCGTGCTGGAGAACGAGGTGTTAAACCGTGACGAGGTGGAGCGGCTGATCCGGTTCTGCCAGGAGCGGGAGATTCAGGTGTACGTGATCTGCGGCCGTGAGTGCTACGCCAGTATGTACAGCGATCGACTTGCCCGCTATATGGATTCCATCGGCTGCAGGCCCCATTACTTTGACGAAGTGTCCCAGGTTCCAACGGACCGGGTGGAGGGGATGACCATACTGGGCGAGGCCGCGCCGGTGTGCGCCGGCATTTCGGAGCAGGGCTTCGGGCTGCGGGCCGTGATCTCCGAGCCGTGCTGCGTGGACGTCATGAACACTGACGTCAATAAGTGGAAAGGGCTTAAGGAGCTGCTGCGCCTGATCGGCATTAAGCGCGAGGACGTGATCGCCATCGGGGACTACGACAACGATCTGGAGATGATCGTGCAGTCCGGAATCGGCGTTGCGGTGGGCAATGCCAGGGAGTGCGTGAAGTCCCGGGCGGATTACGTGACGGTACGGGATAATGAGGCCGGGGCTGCCGCGGATATGATCAATGAGCTGGTTCTGGGCAGGGCCTTGGGGCTGTGCGTTAAGAACGAACCATAGGCGTCGGTCGTCGGGGGCCACAGCCGGAAGAGCGGAACGGGATTCCGCCGCTTTCCGGCCGTGGCCTTTTTTGGTATAAAATATTTGGAGTCCTATTTATCAAAAACCGCAACGGTGTGAAAATATGGAAAAAACTATGTGCAATATGCATATAAATAAAATTTAATTATGTCAAAAATAATAAATTGACACAAGCAAACGAATCTGATATACTTCAAGTGGTATAAAAAACAGAATAACATATATAGATTGAGGAGGAGAACGATGAAAGTTGCGGCAATAGGGGATAACTGCATTGACGTATACGAGCGGATCGGCAAAAAGTATCCCACCGGCAATGTGGTGGATACCGGCGTCAATATTCAGAAACTGGGGATACCGGTTTCCGTGATCAGCACCACCGGGTCGGATGAGAACGGCGCCTGGATGGTGGAGACTCTGAAGAAGGAAGGCGTGGACTTGAGCCACTTTAAGGTGGGGGACGGAGCCACAGCCATCACATACATGGATATGGACGGTTTGGACCGGGTGCACGGCGACTATGTGGAGGGCGTGCTGGAGAACATCGTGTTTGACGATGAGGACGTGCGCTTTGCCGCGGAGCACGATCTGGTACATACCGCGCTGTGGGGGAAGGCGGAGGACACCCTGCCGAAGATCAAAGCGCTGTCCGGGACGAAGATCAGCTTTGACTATGCGGACCGCCTGGACCACGAGCTGGTGGAAAAAACGCTGCCTTACGTGGATTACGGATTTTATTCTTACCACAAAGAACGCGATTCCTTTATCGAGGGTTATCTGAAGGACAAGGTGGACCGCGGAATGAAGATCGCGGTGGCGACCTTCGGGGACAAGGGAAGCCTGGCCTACGACGGCAACCGGTATTACGAGGGCGGCATCTACCCGGCCAAGCTGGTGAACACCGTGGGCGCTGGGGACAGCTTTATCGCTGGCTTTCTGTACGAGATCCTGATGGGATCGGACATTGAGAAATGCCTGGACACCGGGGCGAGGGTGTCAGCCCGGGTTGTCAGCACCTTTAATCCCTGGGAGGACTAATTATATGAAGAAACGGATTCTTTGCTACGGAGATTCCAACACCTGGGGATACAAGCCGGTGACCGGGGAGCGCTACGATGAGGATGAGCGCTTTACCGGGGTTCTGGAACGAGAGCTGGGCGAAGATTACCGGGTGGTGGAGGAAGGCCTGGTGGGCCGCACAACCGTATTCTCCGACAGGATGGAGCCGGAGCGGTGCGGAATCGAGCATCTGCTTCCCTTTATCCTCTCGCAGCTTCCGGTGGAGCTCATGGTCATCATGCTGGGCACCAACGACACCAAGACCCATTTCCATGTGAACGCAAAGGAGATCGGGTACGGGATGGAGGAGCTGATCATCAAGGCGCAGCATATTCTTAAAATCCGCGGGTCCGGCGCGAAGATATTACTGGTGGCGCCGGTCCCCATTCATCCGGAGGACGACCCTATGTTTGACCGGGAGTCCGCGGAGAAGAGCGAGGCTTTGGGGGATGTGTACCGGGAGCTGGCCCGCAACTGGGACTGTATGTTCCTGGACGCAAAAACCGTGACCAGGGAGGTCGGAGAGGACGGAATCCATCTGACCGCGAACGCGCACAACGCCCTTGGAAGGGCGATTGCAGCAATGATAAAAGAGAATGAATAAAAGGGGGTAATTTATTATGAAACTTGGTATGTTTACATCCGGCTATCAGCGCAACCCGCTGGAACACTGCTTCCAGGACGCCAAGCGTTTCGGCTACGATTTTATTGAGCTCTGGGGAGGCAGACCGCACGCCTACGCGCCCGACTTGAAGGCGGGAGAGCTGGACGATGTGAAGCGCCTGATCGACAAGTACGAGATGCCGGTTCTGGGATACACGCCGGAGCACAACGGTTATCCGTACAACTTCATGATCGGCAGCGAGCTGCAGAGAAGGGACGCGGTGGAATACTTAAAGCTCAGCCTGGATATGGCCAAGGAGCTGGGATCAGATTATATGCTGATTTCCCCGGCCCACGCGGGCTATGAGACAACCTACGAGGAGATTTGGTCCCGCATGGTTAACACTGTCCGGGAGCTGGGCGACCACGCCGAGAAGGTGGGCGTGAAGCTGGTGGTGGAGACGCTGACTCCCTATGAGAGCAACGCTTTCAAGAGCGCCAACGACGCGGTGGAGCTGTTTAAGCGCGTGGATTCCCCCTATGTGGTGGGCATGTGCGATATCGTTCCTCCCTTTGTACAGCACGAGAGCATCATGGCCTATCTCAGCAAGCTGGGCGACAAGATGTACCATATGCACATCATCGACGGCGATCAGGGCACGGACAGCCACATCGTTCCGGGCGAGGGCTCCATTCCGCTGCCGGAGCTGTTTAAGGAGTTAAAGGAAGCCGGCTATGAGCGGACCGCGACCCTGGAGCTGGTGACCGGCTATATCAATGAGCCGCGCCTGTACGCCAGAAGAGCCATCGACAGAGCCAGAGAGTACATGAAAGAGGCGGGATTTTAGTTTGATACAATGACAGAACAGCTTGGAAGGGAGACATACGATGTTTATTGATATTCACGTGCATCCGGCCTTTTATGATCCCATAAACGGGGACGAAGCGGTGGAGGAGATGCGGCACAGCGCCCTGGATATCCACAAAAACGGCACCGCGCCGCTGGAACATATTTTCAACCAGATGCGCTGCGCCGGACTTGACAGGCTCTGCCTGCTGCCCGAGGATTACACCACGGAGCTGGGCAGGCCGGTGGTGACCAACGAGGAGGTAAAAACCCTCGTGGATCTGGCCCCGGACAAATTTATCGGATTTGCCAGCGTTGACCCGTTCCTGCCCGACGCGGCGGAGAAGCTGGAATATGCCTTTGGCGACCTGGGCTTAAAGGGGCTGAAGCTGCACCCCTCCAGACAGCATTTTTACCCCGCGGACCAGCGGCTGAACCCTGTCTACGACGTCTGCGAGTCCTACAGGAAGCCTATTATTTTCCACAGCGGACTTTCCTGGGAGCCCAACACGCTGACCAAGTATTCCAGACCCACGGAGTTTGAGGAGCTGGCCGCCGCGCGGCCGAACCTCAAAATCTGCCTGGCCCATTTCGGCTGGCCCTGGGTGCAGGAGACGGCGATGCTGATGCTCAAGTACCCCAATGTGTACGCGGACACCGGCATCCTCTACTTTGACAACGCCTGGGAGTTCTACAAGCGGGTGTTCAACCACGACCTGCCCGCCACCTGGATCGACCGCAGCCTGCGGCATCAGGTGATGTTCGGCAGCAACAATCCGCGGTTTGAGCAGATTCGCATGGCGGACGCCATCGGCAAGCTGGGATTCAGAGAGAGCACCCTGGAACTGATCAAGGGCGAAAACGCCGTCGAGTTCCTGGGCGGGCTGTAGGGAGGTGATTCGCAATGGTGATTTTAAAAGAGATTACGGTGCTGACAACCCAGTACAACCAGTGGATTCGGATCACGGATGAGATCGAGCGGTTGTTAGCCGAGAGCGGCGTGCAGAACGGCATCATCAACGTGATCAGCCGCCACACCACAACCGGCGTCACGGTGAACGAATCGCTGGAATGCCTGGAGAGCGACATGTCGGAATTTCTTTCACGGCTGGCGCCTGAGGACTGGCCCTACGCCCACGCGCGCATGCTGCGGGATTACGGCTCCACGGCGGGTAATCCCACGGGACATCTCAAGTCCCTGATGACCGGAAACCACTGCCACCTGGTGGTGAGCGGCGGCGAACTGGAGCGGGGCGGTGCACAGGAAGTATACTTCTGCGAATTCGACGGTCCGGCCAAGCGGACCGTGATGGTGCAGATCATGGGCGAATGACGGCCCGCAAAACAACGAAGCATACGCGCATAAGCGCGGTGTGATATGGTTAAGGTTCCTAAAAACCAAATACAAAAAAAGGAGATATGAGTATGTCAAATCTAAAAACTCCGGAACAAAGTGCAAATGAACTGAAGAGAAAGCTGGGCTTGGGCGCGGTAATCGCCCTGGGCGTTGGCACCACCGTAGGTTCCGGTATCTTCTCCTCCCTGGGAGAGGTGGCAAACGCCGCAGGAAGCAGCTTGTTCCTGGTGCTGGCCTTCCTGATCGGAGGCCTGCTGCAGATTCCGGCAAACTTCTGCTACGCCGAGCTTGCCAGCGCCTTCCCTGAGGATGGCGGACAGTACGTATATTTTAAAGAAGCGGGATCCAGGCCCCTGGCCTTCCTCTGCGGATGGATCAGCTTCTGGGCCACAGACCCGCCCAGCATTTCCATCATGGCTCTGGCCATCGCTAACTACCTGGCCTTCTTTATCCCGGTACACGGACTTGTGCTGCGCCTGGTGGCCGTTGCCTTTGTATTGATCTTCATGATGATGCATTTGCGCTCGGTGGAGGGAGGCGGTAAGTTCCAGACCGTTATCACGGCCCTGAAGATCATTCCCTTCGTGCTGATCATCGGAATCGGTATCTTCTTCATCAAGGGAGAGTTGTTCCTGTCCTCCGCACCGCTGGCGACCGTGACCGCAACCGGATTTACCGCTCTGATGGCTGGTATCTCCGCTACAACCTGGTCCTTCGACGGTATGGCGGCGGCCTGCTACATGTCCGGTGAGATCCGCGAGCCCAAGAAGAACCTGCCCAAGGGCCTGATCCTGACCGCATTTATCGTGCTCGGCCTGTATGTTGGCCTGACGGTAGTGGCTTCCGGCCTGCTGAGCGTGGATGAGCTGGCAGCCTCCGAGGCGCCCATCGCGCTTCTGGCCTCCAAGATCCCGGTGATCGGCAGCTACGCCGGAACCATCGTGGCGATCATGGCGGTTATCGTGGTGGTTGGCTCCCTGTCCAGCTGTATTATGTTCCAGCCCAGAATCGAGTACGCAATGGCAAAGGACGGCCTGTTCTTCAAGTCCTTCGGCAAGGTACATCCCAAATATGAGACTCCGTACTTCTCCATCCTGGTACAGTGCGCCGTGGCGATTGTCCTGATTTTTGCAAGCTCCCTTTCCGATCTGCTGGGATACTTCACCCTGGTAGCGCTGCTGAAAAACTTCCTGACCTTCGGCACCATCATCGTGCTGCGCAACAAGCCTCATTACAAACCGGCGTACCGTATGCCCGCCAGACCTCTGATGGTCGGCATCGCCATGGTAATCACCGGCACCCTGATCTGGTCCACCTTTATCTGGGCGCCGCTGGCTGGTATCGCCTGCGCGGTGATCGCAGTGGTGACAGGACTTCCGGTATACTACTTCTGGGAGAGCAAGAATAAGAAAGCAGCCGGCAAGTAACTTTTCACAACGGCAAGGTTGACACTTCGTGGCAGATGTTCTAAGATTGAGTTATATGAATACGTTTAACGATGTAGTATTACAAAATTCGACTTTAAAAAGGAATGTCTGCCATGAATATAGAGCACCAGAAGCCTCGGGACGAGGCTATTGAAAAAATTGAAAATTATATCATTCACAACCATTTAAAACCGGGTGACAGGCTTCCGTCGGAGCGGAGCATGTGCGACATGTGGGATTTCAACCGTTCCACCTTGAGAAGCGCCATCAAACAGCTGATTCTCGAGGGGAAAATTTACAATAAAAACGGTTCGGGCACTTACGTTTCCGGTCAAAAGCTGGTGCGCAACCTCCAGGATGCGGACGGCTTTTACCAGACCGTGAAGCGGTCCGGGCGGGAGATCACCACCAAAGTGGTCCATATGGATTTCTGCGAGACGCCGAAAAACATCGGGCGGAAGATGAAGCTCCCGCTGGGGCACAAGCTGTTCCACCTGGTGCGCGTCCGCTACCTGGATCAGATTCCGGTGATGATCTCCACCGCCTACCTGGATGCGGAGCGCTTTGCCGGGATCGAAGAGCTGGATTTCGAGAACAGCTCCCTTTACGGACTGCTGAAGGAGCATTACGGCGTGGAGGTCTCAGGCGGCCAGGAAAAACTGAGCATCACCTACTGCGACGCCCAGGAAGCCGGTTATCTGGAAATGGAGGAGGGCGCCCCTGTGATCTACCAGTCCGGCGTGACCATGGATGAGCAGGATGTTGTGTTCGAGTATTTTAAGGAGATTACCCGTTCGGAGTACATCTGCTTTGCCAGCGAACTGACGAGGCGTTAGGAAACCTCGCCGCGTCTAGTGCAGGGCGGAATTAGGGAGGTATTAAAATGAAGTTAGCTGCAGTTGGCGATAACTGTATGGACGTATACGAAAATATCGGAAAAGCATATCCCGGCGGAAATCCCGTCAACGTGGCCGTTTACTTTGTGCGGCTGGGAGGCGAGTCCTCTTACACGGGAGTGGTCGGAACAGACCAGTACGGAAAATTGATGAAAGAAAAAATTGCGGAGAAGGGCGTCGACGTTTCCCATATCCGCTTTATGGAAGGCAGCACGGCGATCACCCACGTGGAGCTGGTGGACGGAGAGCGCGTGTTCGGCGAGTACGAGGAAGGCGTTCTGGCGGACTTTAAGCTCACCGACGAGGAGATCGATTTCCTTTGCAGCCATGATATGGTGGTGACCGGCCTTTGGGGAAATGTCCACGACGACCTGGCGAAAATCAAGGCCAGAGGCGTGAAGATTGCCTTTGACGCAGCCACCCGCCCCGAGGATCCGGCGGCAGTCACCGCCATCCCCTCCGTGGATTACCTGTTCTTTGCCACGGACGACGGGGATACCCCGGAGCTGCGCGAGACCATGAAACAGATCAAGGCCAGGGGTCCCAAGCTGGTGATCACCACCCTGGGCGAGAAGGGCAGTATTGTATACGACGGGGAGAAATTCACCACCTTCGGCATCATCCCCTGCAATGTGGTGGACACCATGGGAGCCGGGGACAGCTTTATCGCCGGGTTCTTAAAGGGAGTCCTGGAAGAAAAAGAGGTGGAAGCGTGTATGGAAATGGGCGCGGCCAATTCCAGCGTGACATTGGAGTACAACGGCGCCTGGTAAAAGCGTAAAGGAGGTTATTGCGTTGTCAAAACAAGCAGAGGTTTCCTATAATGCACCGATCTATCTGCAGCTCAGGGAGGTCGTGCGCTCAAAAATTGAGGACGGGGAGTATGCGCCCGGAACGGCGATCCCCTCGGAGAACGTATTGGCCAGCACCTACGGCATCAACCGCCTGACCGTCCGCAGCGCCATCGACGCGCTGGTGAACGAGGGGCTGTTGAAGCGCGTGCAGGGCAAGGGCGTGTACGTTGTGGCGCAGATCGAGCGCGATTTAGAGGTGCTGGGCGGGTTTACACAGACCATGAATGCCAAGAATGTGGAGACCTGGAGGAAAACACTGCTGAAGGGCCAGCGCAAGGCCGGAGAGAAGTACGCGGCGATTTTTGGAATCGACCCTGAGGATATGCTGTATTATATCAGGCGGCTGGACTATGCGGACGAGGAGCCCATCGCCATAGAGGAGATTTATATCCCCTACAATCTTGTGCCCAAGATGGAGGGCATCGACCTGTCCGTGTTCAGCATGTACGAGATATATAAGTTCTACGGCATCAACCCCGTGCGGGCCTGGCAGACGCTGGATTTGGTTCAGCTGACCCAGTCGGACGCCCGGCTGATCAACATCAACAAGGATCAGACGGTGTTCCTGTTTGGCTGTACCACGTATGACGATCACAACCGCGTGATCGAGTATTCCAAGTCCTATACGCGGGGGGACAAATGCAACTTTACGGTACATTTTCATAAATAGAGGAAGGAAACAATTAGCTATGTTAAAATTTGACGAGCAGAAACAGATTGACAGTGTAAACGGCGCGCTGGCGCTGAGACCGCAGATCGAGAAGGTTGTGGATGAGATTCAGAACCGCGGCTTTGACGGAATCTTCTTTATCGGCATCGGCGGCACCTGGGCCTCCAGCATGCAGGTTGAGGTTTATATGCGGGGCAGAAGCTCCATTCCGGTATACGTTGAGAACGCGGCGGAATTTCTGACCACCGGCAACAAGCGCTTTACCAAGGACTCCATCGTAATCTTTTCATCCGTGACGGGCAGCACCTCTGAGATGGTGAAGGCCGTCGACAAGGCCCATGAGATCGGCGCCAAGGTGTTCGGCTTCATCGACAAGCCCGAGGCTCCCATGGTAAAACAGTGCGACTGGTGCATCTCCTATCCCATGAACGAGCAGCTGAAGTTCTACATGGTGGCCAACCGCCTGATGTACAACAACGGCGAGTTCCCGGAGTACGACAAGTACAACGCCGAGATGGAAGCGCATCTGGCCCAGGCCCTGGTGGAGGTGGAAAAAGAAGCCGACCCGTGGGCTGCTGAGTTTGCCAAAAAGAAATATGAGTATTTCAGAGCGAACCCGGATATGCCTCACTACTTTGTGGGCAGCGGCAACCAGTGGGGAGCCACCTACTCCTACGCTATGTGCTACTGGGAGGAGCAGATGTGGATCCGCACCAAATCCATCACCTGCCCGGAGTTCTTCCACGGCATGCTGGAGATCGTGGAAGCCGAGACGCCGGTCACCCTGTTTATCGGCGAGGATGAGCAGAGACCTCTGGCGGAGCGCGTGAAGAACTTCCTGCCCAGAATCTGCAAGAACTACACGATTATCGATACCAAGGACTACGAGTTAAAGGGAATCAGCGAGGAGTTCCGCGGGTCCATCTCCCACCTGGTGATGCACGCCGTGAACAACCGCGTGGACGCTCACATGGAGGCAGAGCTTTGCCATCCGCTGGAGATCCGCCGCTACTACCGTCAGCTGGATTATTGATTTAATACGATATAGCGAATATTGAATGAAAAGCGAAAAGCGGGAAGTGCATGATTTTGACTCTCCCGCTTTCGCTTTACCGGGATTTCGAAAAAATTGGAAAAATAAGGAGAAAACGACCATGTTATGGACTGAAAAAATGTTTGGGGTTAAGAAACCGATTATCACGATGCTGCACTTAGACCCGCTGCCGGGAGACCCGCGCTTCCACTACGGCGATACCATGGAGCGCGTGGTGGAGCACGCCAGGGCGGATTTGCGCGCGCTGCAGGACGGCGGCGTGGACGGGATTATGTTCAGCAACGAGTTCAGCCTGCCCTACGAGCGGCACATGAGCTTTATCACCCCGGCCGCCATGGCCCGCGTGATCGGCGAGCTCAAATCCGAGATCCGCGTGCCCTACGGGGTGGACTGCATCTCCGACGGCCAGGCGAGCATCGAGCTGGCCGCGGCAGTGGACGCTAAGTTCATCCGCGGCACCTTCTCCGGCGTGTATGTGGGCGACGGCGGGTTCTATAACAACGATTTCTCCTTCCTGCTGCGCCGCAAGGCGGCTCTGCATCTGGATGACCTGAAGATGCTCTATTTCATCAACCCCGAGTCCGACCGCAGCCTGGACACCAGACCTCTGGTGGACATCGCCAAATCCACCATTTTCAAGGCTCATCCGGACGGGCTTTGCATCTCCGCCAACGCGGCGGGACAGGATGTGGACGACGAGCTGATCGCCAGCGTGAAATCCGGGGCTCCCGACGTGGTGGTGCTGTGCAACACCGGCTGCCGCCCGGACACCATCGAGCGCAAGCTGGCCACGGCGGATGCGGCCGTGGTGGGAACTTATTTTAAGGAAGGCGGAAAGCTGGAGAACGACCGGCTGGAGAACGTGCGCGTGGACGTCAACCGCGTGAAGGAGTTCATGGACGTGGTTTATAAGTTCCGGGAGACTTTGTAATCTATTGCCGCCAATTGCGGCGGCGATCCCGCTCCGGCGAAAATGTCAGCGGCGGGATCAGCAACGGCGGCTGGCGGATCGCCGACGAATCGGCTGAGCGGGGGTGCTACGGCCGGATAAAATTAAAAAACATAATCAGGAGGTATTTTGAAATGTCGAAGATAACCATGGACCGCTTTGCGGTGATGAGCGTACAGTATGTGCATTACTCCCTGGAATACTATCTGGATTCCATGGTGAAATGCGGATTGAAACACGTTGACCTGTGGGGTGGCATCCCCCATTACTGCCGTCTGGATTATCCGTTCGCAGAGGACGCCAGAGCGAAGATCAGCTCTATCCGGGCGATGATGGAGGAGCGCGGGCTGGACGTATCCGTTTACACCCCGGAGACCCTTTCCTACCCCTACAGCTTTTCCGACCCCAACGAGGAGGTGCGCAAGCGCACAGTGGACTATTTCAGCATGGCCATGGACGACGCCCTGCTGTTTGGCACCAACAAGGTGTTCTTAAACTCCGGCTGCGGCCTGCTGGACCGGCCCAGGGAGGAATCCTTTGCCCGCCTGGTGGACACCTACAAAAAGATCGCCGCCATCGCGGAGCAGAAGGGCATTGAGCTGGTGCTGGAACAGCTCCAGCCCTATGAGAGCAATCTGGTGCTGAACCTTGAGGATATCAAGCGGGTGCTGGATCAGGTGGACTCCAAGGCCCTGTACGTCTGCGTGGACGTGGTGGCGATGGCCGTGGCGGGAGAGGAGCTCAAGGACTACTTTGAGATTCTGGGCAGAGACAAGATCAAGCTGATCCACTTTGCGGATACCTGCCACTACATTCTGGGCGACGGCGAGCTGCCGCTGGCGGATTACTTAAAGACCCTGGAGGAGTACGATTACGACGGGATTGTGGATTTGGAGATCAACGACTCCATCTACTGGGACGATCCCCATGACTCCATTGCGAAGTCGGTGGAGTGGCTGAAGGGCGTGCTGTAAGACGGGCCTTGCTTCAGAGGAGAATACGGCGCTTTGAGAAAAGAGCTGACGCCGGGAAACGGCTTCCCGGGCGCCAGCTCTTTTGCGTTGTAAAAATCAGTGGTACAGCTTTTTGTGCTCGTAGACTGGCTCGGAGGTCAGCTCCGCGCCCAGCTTTTTGAACACCTTGATATCCACGTCCGATAGCATCACCGAGGTGTGCACCTGGCAGCCGCGCAGGCGGGGCAGCTGGTCCAGGGCCTTCTTGGCTATGGGGTCCGTGGCCGCGCTCATGGACAGGGCGATCAGCACCTCGTCGGTGTGCAGCCGGGGGTTGCGGCTGCCGAGGTAATTGGTCTTTAAGGTCTGAATGGGCTCGATGGCCGAGGGCGCGATCAGATGCAGGTCGTGGGGGATGCCGCCCAAAACCTTGATGGCGTTTAGCAGCACGGCCGCGGAAGCGCCCAGGAGGTTGCTGGTCTTGCCGGTGACCAGGGTTCCGTCGTTCAGCTCCATTGCGGCGGCGGGGGCCTGGATCAGCTGCGCCCGCTCCATGCAGGGGGCGATGACGCGGCGCATACCGGTGGTGATCTTGGCCTGCTTGATCAGCAGCTCCAGCTTGTAGACCTCGTCCTCGGACCCTTCCTCCTTGGCCAGGCGGTTTAAGGCGTGGTAATACCGGCGGATGATCTCCTGGTAGGAGGCCTCGCAGCACACCTCGTCGTCCACGATGCAGAAGCCGGCCATGTTCACGCCCATGTCCGTGGGGGACTTGTAGGGGCTCTCGCCGTAAATTCCCTCAAAGATGGCGTTGAGCACCGGGAAAATATCCACGTCGCGGTTGTAGTTGACCGCGGTCTTGCCGTATGCCTCCAGGTGGAAGGGATCGATCATGTTCACATCGTTCAAATCCGCAGTGGCGGCCTCGTAGGCCAGATTTACCGGATGCTTTAACGGCAGGCTCCAGATGGGGAAGGTCTCGAATTTGGCGTAGCCGGCCTTGATCCCCCGCTTGTTCTCGTGGTAGAGCTGGGAGAGGCAGGTGGCCATCTTGCCGCTGCCCGGTCCGGGGGCGGTGATGATCACCAGGGGGCGGGTGGTCTCGATATAATCGTTCTTGCCGTAGCCCTCGTCGCTGACGATGAGGGACACGTTGCTGGGATAGCCCTCGATGCAGTAGTGGCGGTACACCTTGATCCCCATGTGCTCCAGCTTGGCCTTGAACTGGTCCGCGCCGCTCTGGCCGCTGTACTGGGTGATCACAACGCTGCCCACATAGAGGCCCTTGTCCTGGAATTCCTGGATCAGGCGGAGCACGTCCACGTCGTAGGTGATTCCCAGGTCGTGGCGCACTTTGTTCTTTTCAATGTCCGCGGCGTTGATGGCGATGACCAGCTCCGCCTGGTCGGCCATCTGCAGCAGCATCCGCAGCTTGCTGTCCGGGGCAAAGCCAGGGAGCACTCTGGAGGCGTGGAAGTCGTCGAAGAGCTTTCCGCCGAATTCCAGGTACAGTTTGTCGCCGAACTGGCCGATGCGCTGTTTGATGTGTTCTGATTGGAGTTTCAGGTATTTTTCATTGTCAAATCCGGTTTTCATCTTTTCGTAATCTCCTGTTTTGAAATTGACCATACTGATTCAGTATAACATAAAACCGCCGCGTGTGCCATCAATTCTTTATTCTTGCGAAGGGAGTCCGGGCGCGGCGGACCGGGAACGTTGCATTTGGCGGCTGCGTCCGCTATAATGGGGGTGAGCAAAGGAGGGCGGAGTATGTGGAGGGAGATCACCAGGCGGGAGCGCAGCCATGTACGGCGGATGGAGATGAAGCGGTGGAGGCGGCGGAGAATCGCGGTGCTGGGATACACGGTTTTTGCCCTGCTTTTTGTTGTGCTGCTGACAGCGGCCGGCCATGACCGGGAGCGAAATGCGGTGAGCAACGAGGACATGATCATGGAACTGCTCTACGCCCTGGGAAGCGGAGGCCAGGGGGGAGAGGAAAGCCCGGCCGCGCAGCTGCGTCTTGTGTGGGAAGCCCGTGTGGACCTGATGTACCGGAGACTCTATATCGCTGAGTGCGCCATGGCGGCGGCCGGCTATGCGGGTTACTATTACTTTGCCTGCCGGTGGAACCGGAAGTATCTGGCCGCCCCTCTCATGGTCCAGAACGCGGTCTGCACAGGGACAAAGGAGGTCCGCCGCCGGTCCTGGCACAGCTTCTACGTCAACGTCCGCACGGAGGACGGGGAGAAGCTGCGGGAGCTGTGGGTGCCCTGGAGCATAGGGGAGGAGATCGCCAGCGAGAACCTCCTGCTTCTGGTTCGCGAGGGGGATGGGGAAGAGCCCAGGGTGTATCCCTTAAAGAGCAGCCGGGGTATCTGAATACTTATAAGTAAACATGGGGAATGAGATTAAATATATTAATTTTACTAATTTATTTTTCCTGTGCTATGATAGGCGTAGATGGTATGTTTTTATGGTTCTATGGAAAGCAGGAGGTTTATAAATGAGTGTAAAACGTATTTTTGTGGAGAAAAAACCGGCCTATGCGGTCAAAGCAGGGGAGCTGCGGGAGGAACTGGAGAGTTATCTGGGAATCGACACCGTGGAAAATGTGCGGGTATTGATCCGTTACGATATTGAGAATCTGTCCGAGGAGACTTACAAAAAGGCGCTGGTGACGATCTTCTCCGAGCCGCCGGTGGACGAGGTGTACGAGGAGGAATTTCCGAAGAACCCGGGCGATCTGGTGTTCTCCGTGGAGTACCTGCCCGGCCAGTTCGACCAGAGGGCGGATTCCGCAGAGCAGTGTGTAAAGCTGTTAAAGGAGGACGAGGAGCCGGTGATCCGCTCCGCGACCACCTACGTGATCACCGCGGCGGTGACCCCGGAGCAGGAGAAGGCCGTCAAGGCCTTTTGCATCAACCCGGTGGACAGCCGGGAAGCCGGGGAGGACAAGCCCTGCACCCTGGTGGCGGAGTTTGAGGTCCCGGAGGACATCAAAACCTTTGAGGGCTTTGCCTCGGCGCCCGAGGAACAGCTTAAGGAGCTTTACGGCACCCTGAACCTGGCGATGACGTTCAAGGACTTCCTTCATATTCAAAAATATTTCCGCGATGAAGAGCGCCGGGATCCCACTGTGACGGAGATTCGGGTGCTGGATACCTATTGGTCCGACCACTGCCGCCACACCACCTTCTCCACGGAGCTGAAGAACGTGCGGTTCACGGACGGCGACTACAGAAAGCCCATCGAGGATACCTATCTCCGGTATCTGGCGGACCGGGAAGTGATCTACAAGGGGAGGGACGACAAGTACGTCTGCCTCATGGATCTGGCCCTGATGGCCATGAAGAAGTTAAAGAGCGAGGGCAAGCTGGAGGACATGGAGATTTCCGACGAGATCAACGCCTGCAGCATCGTTGTGCCCGTGGAGATCGACGGCGTCACCGAGGAGTGGCTGGTGAACTTCAAGAATGAGACCCACAACCACCCCACTGAGATCGAGCCCTTCGGCGGCGCGGCCACCTGTCTGGGCGGAGCCATCCGCGACCCGCTGTCCGGCCGCACCTATGTGTACCAGGCCATGCGCGTGACCGGGGCGGCCGATCCCACCCGACCCTTGAGCGAGACCTTAAAGGGCAAGCTGCCTCAGCGCAAGATCGTAAACGGGGCCGCCCAGGGCTATTCCTCCTACGGCAACCAGATCGGCCTGGCCACCGGCTACGTGAAGGAGATTTACCATCCGGGCTATGTGGCCAAGCGCATGGAGATCGGCGCGGTTATGGGAGCCGCCCCCAGAAAAGACGTGATCCGTGAAAATTCCGATCCCGGCGATATCATCATCCTGCTGGGCGGGCGCACCGGCCGCGACGGCATCGGCGGGGCCACCGGCTCCTCCAAGGTGCACACTACGGCCTCCATCGAGGTCTGCGGCGCTGAGGTGCAGAAGGGAAATGCGCCCACAGAGCGCAAGATTCAGCGCATGTTCCGCCGCCCGGAGGTGAGCCGGATCATCAAGAAGTGCAACGACTTTGGAGCGGGCGGCGTGTCCGTGGCCATCGGAGAGCTGGCGGCCGGCCTTCAGATTGATTTGGACAAGGTGCCGAAGAAATACGCGGGCTTAGACGGCACGGAGATCGCCATCTCCGAGTCCCAGGAGCGCATGGCCGTGGTGGTGGCCCCGGGGGATGTGGACCGGTTCCTGGCCTTCGCGGCCCAGGAGAACCTGGAGGCCGTGACCGTTGCCGTGGTGACGGAGGAGCCCAGGCTGGTGTTAAACTGGCGGGGCAAGACCATTGTGGACATCAGCCGCGCGTTTTTGGACACCAATGGCGCCCACCAGGAGGCGGACGTCACCCTGGAGGTGCCCGGGCGTGAGAACAGCCCCCTGGAGCGCCGGGAGGTGGGCGACGTGAAACAGGCCTGGACCGACATGCTGGCCGGGCTCAACGTGTGCTCCCAAAAGGGGCTGGTGGAGCGGTTCGACGGCTCCATCGGAGCGGGCAGCGTGTTTATGCCCTACGGCGGAAAATACCAGCTCACCGAGACGCAGGCCATGGTTGCCAAGCTTCCGGTGTTAAAGGGCCATACGGACACCGTGACCATGATGAGCTACGGCTTCGACCCCTATCTGTCCAGCTGGAGCCCCTACCACGGCGCGGTGTACGCGGTGATGTCCTCCGTGGCCAAGATCGTGGCCGCGGGCGGCGACTACCGCAAAATCCGTTTCACCTTCCAGGAGTATTTCCGCCGGATGAACGAGAATCCAGAGCGCTGGAGCCAGCCCTTTGCGGCTCTGCTGGGCGCCTACAGCGCGCAGATGGGCTTCGGCCTGCCCTCCATCGGCGGCAAGGACAGTATGTCCGGGACCTTCGACGACGAGCACGGCGAGATCGATGTGCCGCCCACCCTGGTATCCTTTGCGGTGGACGTGAACAGCAGCAAGAACATTATCACCCCTGAGTTCAAAAAGCCGGGCAGCAAGATCGTGGTATTTCAGGTCGACCGGGACGGCTACGACCTGCCGGTGTATCGGCAGGTGATGGACGGCTACGGCAAGCTGTTCGAGGATATCGGGGCGGGCCGGATCATCTCCGCCTACGCGGTGGAGGGCCACGGCATGGCGGAGGCGGTCAGCAAGATGGCCTTCGGCAACAAGCTGGGCGTGAAGATCGAGCACAATGTGGACCCGAGAGATTTCTTTGCCGCGGGCTACGGCAATCTGGTGTGCGAGGTGCCGGACGGAAAGGTTGGAGAGCTGTCCATCCCCTACACCGTGATCGGCCAGGTCACCGACAGCGCGGCCTTTGAGTACGGCAGCGTTCGCATCTCCCTGGACGAGGCGCTGGAGAGCTGGACAAAGACCCTGGAGGACGTGTTCCCCACCGGGACCGGAAGGGAGAAGAGCGGGGAGGAGGCGGCGCTTCCGGAACGCCTTTACAGCGCGGACGCCGTCTACCTGTGCGATCACAGGATCGGGCAGCCTACCGTGTTCATCCCCGTGTTCCCGGGCACCAACTGCGAGTACGACAGCGCCAGGGCCTTTGAGCGCGCCGGGGCGAAGGCCGTTACCCGGGTGTTCCGCAATCTGAGCGCCGAGGATATCCGCCAGTCCGTGGAGGTGTACAAAAAGGAGATCGCCCAGGCGCAGATCGTCATGTTCCCCGGCGGCTTCTCAGCGGGAGACGAGCCGGAGGGCTCGGCCAAGTTCTTCGCCACTGTGTTCCGCAACGCGGTGATCAGGGACGAGATCGAGAAGCTGTTAAACGAGAGGGACGGTCTGATGCTGGGCGTGTGCAACGGCTTCCAGGCGCTGATCAAGCTGGGCCTGGTTCCTGGAGGCAAAATCGAAGACCAGGGCCCGGATTCCCCCACCCTTGCCATGAACACCATCGGCCGTCACGTGTCCAAGATGGTCTACACCAAGGTTGTGAGCGACAAGTCCCCCTGGCTGGCGGGGGCGAAGCTGGGCGGCGTGTACTGCAATCCCGCCTCCCACGGCGAGGGACGCTTTGTGGCCAATGAGGCGTGGCTGTCCAGGCTGTTTGCCAACGGCCAGGTGGCGACCCAGTACGTGGACGACCAAGGCAGGGCCACCATGGACGAATACTGGAACCCCAACGGCTCCTATATGGCCATCGAGGGTATCACCAGCCCCGACGGCCGCATCCTGGGCAAGATGGCCCACTCCGAGCGCCGCGGAGAGGCGGTGGCCGTGAATATCTACGGGGAGCAGGATATGAAGATATTTGAGTCCGGCGTGAAGTATTTTGAAATCTGATGTTTCCGCCCGGTCCCATATAAATCAAATCGTATAAAAAGCCCGGCAGGGCCGAACAGGAGTGCAACAATCCCGTTCGGCCCTGCTTTTTTGACTTTTAAAAAAAATTTAAAAATATTTAAAAAAAATAAAACCGACCCGCGCCCATGATCGTCTTGTAATCAGATGGCTGATAAAAGGCCTTCAAAATAAAAACAAAGGAGAGAAAACAAATGTTGAATAATGGAGGAATGGCTATGAGCGCAGCGGAGAGAATTGACGGGAACAATCTGGTGAAAAAAGGATTTTTATTGTCCCTGGCGGGATTGGCGGGAGTTTTTCTGACAACAGCGCTGGAAAATATCGGCGGCTTTTTCGGGAGTATCGGCGTGGCGGCCGGCATGGTGGTGGTGCTGGGCTATCTTGCGGGGGTGGTGATCCTGTACAGCAGAGCGGGCGTGTGGAAATTTATCGCCGTTCTGACGGTCAAGGGGCTGTTGTTCCCATGGAGAATCACCAGGATCATCGTATTTTCCTGGGTGTTCTTCTTCGTCTGGGCCGCAATCTCCATGTGCCTGGCCTGGCTGGTGATCATGACGTCGCTGACAGCCCCCTGGCTGATCCTGCTGCTGGCCAGGCAGATGGCGTAAAACAGCCGCGGCTACGGTTCCTCCAGCTGCGCCAGTATCCTGGCCTCCCGGGTGATTTCACCGGGAAAGCCCATGAACTCCAGCAGGCGGATGGCGTTTTTGGAATCCGCCGGGCCGGGCTGGATCTGATAGGAGAACGTGATCCCGCCGTCTGTGATCTGTTCGCTGAAATGAAAGTTGTCGTACTGGTCCTTCAAGAGCTGCGTCAGTTCAATGTCGTGGGAGGCCACCATGGCCAGGCAGTTGTGCCGCGCCAGGTAACGCAGCACGGCGCAGGAGGCGGCGATGCGCTCCTGGGTGTTGGTTCCCCGCAGAATTTCGTCCACAATGCAGATGGCGGGCGTATCCGGGGACAGGCCGTCGATGATGCGCTTCAGATACTTGATTTCTTTAATATAGTAGCTTTCGCCGGACTGGATATCGTCCCGCACCGCCATGGAGGTGATCAGGCTGGCCCGGGGAAGGGAGAAGTACTTGGCCGAGCAGGTGAAAATGCTCTGGGCCAGCAGGACGTTCACCGCCACAGCCTTGATGAAGGTGGATTTGCCGGAAGCGTTGGAGCCGGTGACGATACAGCTTCGTCCGATGACAACAGAGTTGCTGACAGGATGGCCGAGAAGCGGGTGATACAGCTCCTCCGCCGTCAGAGAGCAGACGGAAGTTTCCTCCTCAAAGCAGGGCTCGCACCAGTGGGGAAGGCTGGCGCGGAATGAGGCCGCACAGATGGCCATGTCGATCTCCCCGATGCGGTGGTACAGGGCCAGCAGCTCCTCCTTCTTGCCCTCCAGCTCCCGGATTAGCTTGTTGTACTGGATGAAATCGCTGAGCGTGATCCCCACCAGGTAGGCGTTTGCCAGGCTGAAGAGATCGCCGGACAGGCCGCCCTGCTCCCGGGTATTGAGCCGCATGATCCTGCGGGCGGAGCGGGAAAAACGGTCCGCCAGGTCGCTAAGGTCGTGAAAGTGATCCTCGTAGCCGGATTTTTTTGGGTCGGACAGCAGCTTGGCGGTGCGGATGATGCCCAGGGTGCTGCGCAGCATGGCCAGGTTGATGCCGTACTTGTACTTCTGGAACGAGTAGATCACCAGGTTGGCCAGGGCGGCGAAGAGCGGGAGCACCAGATAGCGGGTGTCCAGGAGCAGCGCGCAGGGCAGGACGGAGCAGATGAGCAGCCCTCTCATAAAGCGGTAGAACTGTATGTTGGGGATGGCGAAGCCGCTTAAATTGCGGATGAACACGGGCAGGTAGTAATTGTTGTGCTGCTTGCCCAGGCAGTGGAGCAGGTACATGGCCTGCTGCCGTTCCTGCTCCTGTTCTCCGAAAAAGTTGATCGTCTCATTCAGGACAGCCTCCTCCTTCCCGCTTCTGCGGAGGCGGTGGAGGGCCGCGTACAGCGCCTGCTCGCCGGCAAAGGACTGGCAGCTGTTGATGCGCAGGTACACGGCATCCATTTCCAGATCGTTCCAGGTGATGTCGTCTACCTGTTGGCACTGGGGAAGCTTCGCGCGTTCAAAATCCCAGTCGTACTCGATTCCGCCGTAGTCGCGGTTTTCCGGCTTTGGGATGGAGCCGAAGCTCTCCCGCAGCAGCGCCTTTTTGCCCTTGTTTGAGACGCGCCGGTTCTCCAGCCGGTTCAGGATGTAAGCCATTACTAAAATGCAGATCAAAATCACTGTGTATTCGCCCATAGACCGCCCTCCTCTGTTTTTCTCATTTTACCATATTTGCGCGGGCGGTAATCTTACAAATTCTATAATTAAATCTGAGTGTTTCCATACTAATCCCGCTTTTTTGCAAAAACATGGTGTTATAAAAAATTCTAACCCTCCTCGGAACGAAAATAGAAAAAAATATATATTATAGCGGCAAAAAATGTTGAATAGGTCAATATTAATTGAAATATACCGAAATGATTGGAAGATATATATAAATTATTATTGACATGACATATAAAATATTCTATAATCAAGATAACAAAGAAAGGAGGAGAGACGGTGATAGAAACAGTCGAGACAAAGTTCTCCGTCCGCGACGGCGGCCACTATGTGCCGGCGGTCAAGTACAACGAGGTGCTGTACATATCCGGCCAGCTGTCCATTGACCCGGAGACGGGAAGAGTTCCGGAGGGAGGGGTGAAGGCGGAGGCCAGGCAGGCTTTGGCGAACCTGGACCTGGTGCTTCGGGAGGCAGGCGCCACCCGGGAGGACGTGCTGCACTGCCGCGTATACATCCCGGATGTGGCGTACTGGCCCGACTTGAATCAGGTGTATGGGGAGTTTTTCGGCGCCCATCGTCCGGCCAGAGTCGTGGTGCCGACCAACAAGCTTTACAACGGCTGCCTGGTGGAGGTGGAAGCGGTTGCGGCATGCAGAAAGGATTGAGCTTATGAATTACATGGAATTGGACACTCCGGCGCTGATCATTGACCGGGAAATCATGATGGACAACCTGCGCTTTATGCAGGAGTACGCCGACCGGCGCCGTGTGGCGCTGCGCCCGCACACCAAGACCCACAAGATGCCAAGGCTGGCCCTGATCCAGGAGGAGCTGGGCGCTAAGGGCGTCACGGTGGCCAAGGTTGGGGAGGCGGAGGTGATGGCAGCCGCGGGGCTGCGGGATATTTTTATCGCCAACGAGATCGTGGGCGCACCGAAGCTTGCCAGGATACGGGAGCTGGCAAAGACCGTGGACATTTCCTTTGGCCTGGATTCCATCGCCCAGGCCGGCATGGTGGAAGAGGCCTTTTTGGGGGCGGAAAAGCCGGCTCAGGTGCTGATCGAGATCGAGGTGGGGGAGGAGCGCTCCGGCGTCATTGAGGAGAGCGACTACCTGGAGCTGCTGGAATATTTGAAGGGTTGTAAAAATATCCGCCTGAAGGGTATTTTCTCCCATGACGGAAATTCCTACCAGGCAAAGGACGTCCGGGAGTGCAGCGAGATTCACCTGACCGCCCAGAGAAGGACCCTGCGGTTTGCCCAGCTGGCAAGGGAGGCGGGCATGGAGCTGGAGACCGTGAGCATCGGCTCCACGCCGTCTATGATGCACGATTTCCCGATTCTGGAGGGCGTCACGGAGATCAGGCCGGGCACCTACATCTTTATGGATGCCTCCCAGGCCAACGCCTACGGAAGCCTGGAGCGGAACGCGGCCACGATCCTGACCACGGTGATCAGCCGTCCCACCCCGGAGCGGGTGATCACGGATGTGGGGGCCAAGGGGATCACCGCCCAGACCAGGAGCAAGGGTTTTTGCGCCACCAGAGGGCTGGGGCTGATCAAGGGCTGGCCGGAGGTGGAAATCTTCGACGTGTACGATGAACACGCCATTATCTACAACAAGAAATTCCGGGACGCGGTGCGGGTGGGCGATAAGGTGGAGATTATCCCCAACCATATCTGCCCGGTGGTGAATCTGCACGAGACGGCTTATCTGGTAAGCGGCGGGGAAGTGGTGGAAGAGATCCCTGTGGCCTGCAGAGGTAAGCTTAAGTGAATCAATATACCGGAGCATCAGGAAAAATGCTCTGGGGAAAGGCAGGAAACTGATGACAAAAATCAAAACAGCCATGCTGCAGACGCGGGTGTACGCGGACAAGATGAAAAACATCGAGGAGGTGGAGCGGCGGCTGGAATCCCTGGCAGGTGAGGGGCTGGACCTGGTGACGCTGCCGGAGATGTTCAACTGTCCGTACCAGACGCCCAATTTCCCGGTTTACGCGGAGCCGGAAGGCGGGCCGGCGTGGGCGGCCTGCGCGGATTTGGCCAGGAAGTACAACATTTACCTCTCGGCCGGGTCCATGCCCGAGGTGGATGAGGCCGGCCGCGTGTACAACACGGCCTATGTGTTCGACCGTCAGGGGCGCCAGATCGCCAAGCACCGCAAGGCCCATCTGTTCGACATCGACGTGGCGGGAGGCCAGTGTTTTAAGGAGTCCGACACCCTGACCGCAGGCAGCCGGGCGACCGTGTTCGACACGGAATTCGGGGCCATGGGACTGTGCATCTGCTACGATTTCCGCTTTCCGGAGCTGGCCAGGCTGATGGTGGAGAGGGGGGCCAAGGTGCTGCTGGTGCCGGCGGCCTTTAACATGACCACCGGCCCGGCCCACTGGGAGATCCTGTTCCGCTGCCGGGCGCTGGACAACCAGGCCTACGTGCTGGGCACCGCCCCGGCCAGGGACCCGGAAAGCGGCTACACCTCCTGGGGGCATTCCATCGCCGTGTCGCCCTGGGGCGATATCATGGAGCAGATGGACGAGCGGGAGGGGTACATGATCAACACTCTGGATTTGGACCGTGTGGGCGAGGTCCGGGACCAGCTGCCGCTGTTAAAGCACAGGAGAAAGGATATGTACCGCCTTGAGGAGTGCTGAGGGGTAATAGGGAAACGCAGGAAAAAGAAAATGTGAGAACGGAGGTTACACAATGTCAAATACGAATCAGAAGGCGGAAGCCGTGGATCCGGTACTGAGCACAAAGAACGGCCGTTGGCCGATTTTTATCAAACTGTTTATTCTGCTGATCGGGGCCAGCGTGCTGGCGGAGCTGATCGGCACGGTTACCATCCCCTTAGGGCCCATCGGCAAGATCAGCATCATCCCCATGATCTTCTCCATGATCATCGCAGTGCTGTTCACGCCGGACGCCCTGGGCAGGGTGATCGAGCCTTTAAAAAAGTTCTGCAGTGAGAAGGAGGTACAGCTCAGCGAGAACGCGATTATGCTGATGCTGCTGATCCTGGGCGTGAAGCTGGGAACCAGCGCGGGGCCGAACATCCTCAAGATCATCCAGGCCGGGCCTGCCCTGATCTTCCAGGAATTCGGCAACCTGGGAACCATGCTCATCGGCCTGCCCTTTGCCATGATCCTGGGCATGCGCCGGGAGGCCGTGGGCGCCACGGTCAGCATCTGCCGCGAACCCACATTGGGCCTGATCAGTGAGAAATACGGCATCAACTCCCCCGAGGGGCTGGGCGTTATGGGAACCTATATGGTGGGCAACCTGTTCGGTACGCTGTTCTTCGGCCTTATGGCCTCTCTGGCCGTGAACACGGGAATCCACCCCTATGCGCTGGCCATGGCCAGCGGCATGGGCTCCGGCTCCATGATGACAGCCGCCAGCACATCCCTGGCTGAGATTCTTCCTAATATGAAGGACGAGATTCTGGCCTATGCGGCCACTTCAAATATTATGACCAACGTAACCGGCCTGTACATGGAGTGCTTTATCGCGATTCCGCTGGCGAACAAATTGTATCGGTTTTACAGCCGCGTGCTGCGGCGCAAAGAAGCGTAAAGGGAGGGAACAGATATGTCGGCAAAACTTGAAAATATGTTAAATCAGCTTAAGGTGTTGATTCTCTGCGGACTGGCGGTCCTGGCCACTCAGGCGGTCAACTTAAAGGGCGAGCTGGATATCCTGCCCGCGGCCGCCGGAATGTTCATCATCATTATCGTGTCCATCGTGGCCTTAAAGATCAAGGAAGCGCTGCCCTTACAGATTCCGGCCTTTGCCTGGGCCTCCCTGCTCTCCCTGCTGCTGACCACGCCCTGGAGCCCGGTGCAGGGACTGATTCTGGACCTGACCAAGCAGATTTCCGCCGGCCAGATCGGTACGGTGATTCTGGCCATCGCGGGCGTCTCCATCGGCTGTAAGCTGGACGACATCAAAAAGCTCAGCTGGAAAATCGTTCTGACTGCGTTTGTGGTGTTCGTGGGAACATTCTTCGGATCGGCCCTTGTGGCGGAAATGATCTTGAAGCTGCAGGGAATTATTTGATGAGGGCCCGACGGGCCTCACGGGAGAGAAGGATATGAAGATCGAGGAATTAAAACAGAGAGCCATCGCCATGATTGATCAGCGGCGGGACGTTTACCTGGCGCTGGGAAGGAAAATCTATGAGAACCCGGAGACCGGCTACCGGGAGGTAAAGACCACGGAGACGCTGGCCTCGGCCCTGGAAGCCCTGGGGCTTGAGACGGAGCGGGATATCGCGGTAACCGGGTGCAGAGCCCACGCCAACGCGGACAAGGAAGGGCCCAAGGTGGTGGTCATGGGGGAGCTGGATTCCGTGATCTGCCTGGACCACCCGGACTGCGACCGGAGGACCGGAGCGGTTCACGCCTGCGGACACAATATCCAGACCACGGTGATGTACGGGGTGGCGGACGCGTTTGCCCACGCCGGCCTGTTCGGGGAATTGGACGGGAAAATCGATTTTATGGCGGTTCCGGCGGAGGAGTACATTGAGATGGACTACCGGGAAGGGCTGCGGAGGGAGGGCAGGCTCCACTATTTCAGCGGCAAGGCGGAGCTGACCTACCGGGGAGCCTTTGACGACGTGGACATGTGCATGATGGTCCACAACTTCCCCATCAGGGCGGAGGGCTACCGCCTGGCGCCCTGCAATACAGGCAACGGCTTTATCGGCAAGAATACCGTGTTCATGGGCAGGCAGTCCCATGCGGGCGCCGCGCCCTGGGACGGGATCAACGCCCTCAACATGGCCAGCCTGGCGATGAACGCCATGGCTTACTGCCGGGAGACCTTCCGTGAGGAGGATACGGTCAGGGTCCATCAGATTATCACCAAGGGCGGGGACATCGTCAACGCGGTTCCCGCGGACGTGCACCTGGAGACCACGGTGCGGGCCGGGAATTTAAAGGCGCTAAAGGAGACCAACGAGAAGATCAACCGCTGCATCCAGGGGGCGGTGATCGCTTTGGGCGGAGAGGCGGAGGTGACCGACATGCCGGGGCAGATGCCCCTGAAGGCTGATCCCCGTCTGGCCCGATGTTTTCAGGAAAACGCCCTGCGGTTCTACCGGGAGGAGGAGATTCTGCCCTGCTTAAAGAGTACAGCCTCCTTTGACATGGGCGACCTGTCGCTGTTTATGCCGGTACTCCACGGCATCACCTCGGGCATCGAGGGCGGCCTGCACTCCAAGGACTACAGGATTGTGGACGAGGAGGACGCCTACATCACGCCCATGAAGATCATGGCCTGCACGCTGATCGACCTGCTGGCGGACGGCGCAGCCTTGGCCAGGGAGGTCAGGGAGAACTTTGAGCCGGTGATGAGCAAGGAGGAGTATCTCCGCTACCTGCTGGACACCCAGCAGCAGCACCATTACGGGAACATGCAATAGTACTGCGAAAAAAAGAGCCTGCGCGGCGGCACGATGATCGCTGCCGCGCAGGCTCTCTTTGCATTTGAATGGGAAGCGGAGCGAAGAGCGTTACGCTTCCCGTCCCCCTCCGTTCTTGCGGATCTCGTCCAGGTAGCTGTACACGGTGACCTTGGAAATCTTCATGCGCTCCGCCACCTTGTCCAGGGTGCCCTTGATGGTGAAGATTTCCTTATCGTTCATAAAGCGGATCAGGGCGATCTTCTGGTCGCGGGTCATGGACTCCACGTCCTGGTCTCCAATGGTGCGGTCGATGATATCGTCCACGATCTCGCGGATGCTGGACACCACGTCCACCTCCTCGGCCGGGGACACGACTGTGTCAGGCATGCCCAGCAGCGCGCCGATATCGACCATGAACTGGGAAATCCTGGAAAGATCGATGTTGACGCAGAGGGCGCCGATGACCTTGCCGTTGAGGTCACGGATCAGAGCGGTGGAGGATTTGATCTTCTTGCCGTCCTTCCCTTCCATAATATAGTTGGCGCAGCAGTCGTGGTTGAACTTGCGGGACAGCAGGACCTCCTTCACAAAGTATTCGGTAAAGCTCTCGCCCACCGCCCGATTGGTGACCACGTTGTTCTCCGTGTAGACCACGGAGTTCTGGGGCTTGTTGAAGTCATGGATAATGACCTCGCAGTGATTCCCGAAGGTCTGGGAGATCAGCTTGGCCACCGGAATATAGTTCTCTAAAATGGGATGCATGGGTTTCTCCTTGTACAAGTGGATTGATTTTCACATCGGAATGTTTTATACTACCAGTATATAGAAAAAAATTTATGAAATCAATGAGAAAATGATGTGTTTAGAAAAAGTTTTGGGATTTCTGTAGAAAAAATTATGGAGGAAGCGATGGGAAAAAAACGAGTTGCAGTGATCGGCTACGGCGCCCTGGGGAAAATCCTGGCGGGTGGAATTCGGGAGAAGCTGAACGGGCTTTACCAGGTATCCGGCATCTGGGACATCAGGATGAACCTGGTCTGGAAAGAGATTGTGGAAGCCGGGTTTAATGCCTACGGAACCTTTGAGGAGCTGCTTGAGGAGCGGCCGGATTACGTGGTGGAGATCGCCAGCGCCCAGGCGGTGCAGGCGTACGGGACGCAGGTGCTGGAGGCGGGCATCGATCTGGTGGTCACCTCGGTGGGGGCGCTGGTGGAAGGCACCCTGTACAGGCAGATGTACAATGCGGCGCAGAAAAACAGGCGGACGGTCTATCTGACCTCCGGGGCGGTGGGAGGCTTTGACGTCCTAAAGACCGTGACGGCCATGGGAAACGCCAGAGGGCGGATCGAGAACTACAAGGCCCCCGCCAGCTTAAACGGCGCCCCCTATTTAAACGGGCGCGCCCTGTCCGAGGAAGAGCAGGAGCGGATTTTTGAGGGCACGGCCAGGGATGCCATCTCAGGCTTTCCCAAGAACGTCAACGTGGCCGTGGCCTCCGCGCTGGCCAGCGTGGGGGTGGATCAGATGCAGGTGACCATTGACAGCTGCCCCGGCATGGAGGACAATGTCCACAAGATCGTGGTGGAGAACGACAGCGTGAAGGCGGTGGTGGAAATCTCCTCCAAGCCGGACTCGGACAATCCCAAATCCAGCGTGATGACGGCCTGGAGCGTGGTGGCGCTGCTGGACAACCTGGCGAGCCCCTTCCAGTTCTTCTAGCAATGCGTTTGCGCGCGCTGTCCTGAGAAATCCGCCGGGCAGCTCCCAGCGCGCTTTAAGGCGGAGCGCGCCCTAGCGCGCCGGGACCAGCACCTTCTGGAACGCCAGCCGCAGCGCGCTGTCCTCCGCGCCTCCCGCCAGATGGATGGAGCCGCAGAGCCTGTATCCGCTTTTTGCCAGGGCGCGCTGCATGGGCAGGTTGTCCGGGTGAGTGTCGATGCGGATATTTTCATATCCGAGGCTGCGGACGTAGTCCTCGGACAGGGAAAAGAGCCTGGCGGCAAGGCCGCGCCCTCTCAGGGCTTCCTCCACGCAGACGCGGTGGAAGCCCACATAGGGGCGGTCGTTGAGCCAGGCTCCGTCTATTTGGCCGTAGCTGGGATCGGCGCCTTCCTGCAGGGTGATCATGGCGGCCACCCGCCCTTCCTCCTCCAGCACGCGGATGCGGCCTTCCTCTATGGACGCGGCCAGGTCCGTCTCGTTGGGTTCCCCCTTCTGCCACTGGTCGATGCCCCGCGCTTGAAAGGCGGCCTTGGCCTGGTTTACCATGGCCGTCATCCGGTCCAAATCCTCTTTTACTGCCAAACGGTATATCATGGGGTATTCCTCCGAATTCCGAACGTATTGGGCCCTGGGCTTGCGGCTCTGGGACTCCTTTTAGTATACAGACGGAGGGCGCGCCCCGTCAACTGTTTTCCGCCGGGGTACGGCCGCAGAAGGCAATCACGATCTCAGGGGTGGTGATGGCCGGGATGCTGCGGGTGGAAGCCGAGTAGACAGCCAGCAGCACCTGCCTGCCCAGAGGGCCGTAGTAGAGCTGGCCGTTGGGGGTCAAAAGCTTGGTGGAGCGGCTGATGTTTAAGTGGAGCGTATTGTCCTCGTCGGTGAGCTGCTCGTCAAAATAGGCCAGCAGAGCGGACTGGGCGGGGGTTAAACGGGCCACGGCCAGGGCATTGTACCGGGGAGGGTAGATTAAGGGCATCGGGGCGTTGGCATCGTAAAACGCGGCGATGCGCTGGCCCGGGTGCAGGGGTTCGCAGCCCAGAACGTAGGTGTCGGAGAAAACCACCAGGTCCACGGGCCCCTGTTCCGTCTGAAGGGAAATCAGGGAAGCGCAGTTGCACCACTCCTGGGAACAGGAGTGCATGGGATTTATGTTGTTGATTGTGCCTGTAACAGAGCGAAAACGGCTCATATGAAACCTCCAAAGTGTGTTCATTCGCCGCGGCCGGCCTGTGAGACGGCGCAGCTGCGGCCATACAGTACAGTATATTCCCGGAAGCCGCGGATATTGCCTGTTTTGGCCCGGCTTTTTCGCCGGGGACTTGATTTTTTTTCCCGCAATGCTATACTGAATTTCATAGTGCGTTTCAGACGCGCCCGGACGAATACGGAAAAGGAGAGAGACATATGACGACACAGATGACGAGAGAGAAAGCTCTGGAGCTTTTAAAAACCTACAATCAGGAGCCGTTCCACATTCTGCACGCATTGACGGTGGAGGGGACCATGCGCTGGTACGCGAAGGAGCTGGGGTACGGCGAGGAGGAAGAGTTCTGGGGCCTGGTGGGGCTGCTGCACGATATCGATTTCGAGCAGTACCCGGAGGAGCACTGCATCAAGGCGCCTGAGCTTTTGAAGGCCGGAGGGGCAGAGGACCAGCTGATCCGCGCGGTTTGCAGCCACGGCTACGGTATCATGGTGGACATCAAGCCGGAGCATCAGATGGAGAAGGTGCTCTTTGCCGCCGACGAGCTGACCGGCCTGATCGGAGCCGCCGCCCGCATGCGCCCGTCCAAGAGCGTGATGGATATGGAGGTGTCCAGTCTGAAAAAGAAGTTCAAGGACAAACGCTTTGCCGCGGGATGTTCCCGGGACGTGATCGCAAAGGGAGCCGAGGAGCTGGGCTGGACCCTTGAGGAGCTGATGGACAAGACGATTCAGGCCATGCGCTCCTGCGAGGCCCAGGTGGCGGCTGAGATGGAGGCCATGGGCTGAAGCCGGGTGAGCTGACAGGTCTGCGCCGTCCACATACGTTTTTTTACAAAAGTACGCCCATGACGGACAAATGTCGGTCGTGGGCAAATTTTTTTGCCCGCAACCTATTGACATCCCCTGAGAAATACGGTATTATTTGCACTTGTAACGCCTTAAAGCAAATACGGTTCGATTCCAAGGCGGTTGTACGGTTTTAAGAATGGAAAAGGGAGACTTGAAAGATGAAAAAAGTGGTGAAATTCGGCGGCAGCTCGCTGGCCAGCGCCAGACAGTTTAAAAAAGTGGGGGAGATCATCTGGTCGGACAAAAGCAGACGGTATGTAGTCCCTTCCGCGCCCGGCAAGCGCAACGACAAGGATGAAAAGGTGACCGACCTTCTGTATCAGTGCTATGATGCGGCCTCGCAGGGCAAGTCCTACAAAAAGATCCTGGAAAAGATCAGAAACCGTTACAATGATATCATCGACGGCCTGGGCCTGGATTTGAACCTGGACCACGAGTTTGAGCGGATCGAGGAGAACTTTCTGGCCGGCATCGGGCGTGACTACGCGGCCTCCAGAGGCGAGTATTTAAACGGTCTGGTGATGGCCTGCTATTTAAACTATGATTTCATCGACGCCGCTGAAGTGATCTTCTTTGACGAAAACGGCAATCTGGATGCCGAGTACACGGACCGGGAGCTGTCGGAGCGCCTGGCCAACGTGGAGCGGGCCGTGATCCCGGGCTTCTACGGCGCCAAACACGACGGTTCGGTAAAGACCTTTTCCCGCGGCGGCTCCGACGTCACCGGCTCCATTGTGGCAAAAGCCATCCACGCCGATATGTACGAGAACTGGACCGACGTCTCCGGCATGCTGGTGACCGATCCCCGCATCGTGGAAAATCCGGAGGTAATCGAGACCGTTACATATAAGGAACTGCGGGAGCTGGCCTACATGGGCGCCAGCGTGCTCCATGAGGACGCCATTTTCCCGGTGCGCAAGGAGGGCATCCCCATCAACATCCGCAACACCAACCGCCCCGAGGACAAGGGCACCCTGATCGTGGAGAGCACCTGCCGCAAGCCGCGCCACACCATCACCGGCATCGCGGGCAAGAAGGGCTTCTGCTCCATCAATATCGAGAAGGCTATGATGAACTCTGAGGTGGGATTCGGGCGCAAGGTGTTAAGTGTGTTCGAGCAGTACGGCATCAACTTCGAGCACATGCCCTCAGGCATCGACACCATGACCATCTATGTGCACCAGTCTGAGTTTGAGGACTACGAGCAGTCCGTGATCGCGGGCATCCACCGCGCCGTGGAGCCGGACACCCTGGAGATGGAGTCCGATCTGGCTCTGCTGGCCGTGGTGGGCCGGGGCATGCGCTCCGCCCGGGGCACTGCGGGGAGGATTTTCTCCGCCCTGGCCCATGCCAGAGTCAACGTCAAGATGATCGACCAGGGTTCCAGCGAGTGGAATATCATCATCGGCGTGAAGAACGACGACTTTGAGACCGCGATCAAAGCCATCTACGATATTTTCGTGACAGCGGAGCTGTAGCGAAAGCCCGGCCGGAGCAGCAGGTCCCTGCGCTCCGGCCTTTTTGCTGCAAATTTTCGCCCGCCGGGCTTGGGCGTTCCCTGCGCCGCAGCGCCCGCTTTTCGGGCTAAATTCGGCCTGTCCGGCAAAAAATATGGTAAATCCATCGGGATCGTGGTACAATCAGCTATATGCAGCGTCATTTTTGGGGCAGACTGATCCTTAGAAGGAGGCAGGGACTATGTTGGAAAAAATTGATTTATCCAAACGCGTGGAGAAAGATACCTATAAGAAGGGGATGGATGAGACCGGCGAGAAGCTGGGGCTTTTGGAGCGGGAGTGCAAGGCTGCGGGAATACCTGTGATCATTGTGTTTGAGGGTATGGGAGCGGCGGGAAAGGGCGTCCAGATCAACCGCCTGATCCAGGCGCTGGACCCCAGGGGCTTCGATGTCTACGCCTGCAACAGGCCCACGGAGGACGAGCAGATGCGCCCGTTTCTGTGGCGCTACTGGACCAAGACGCCGGCCAAGGGCCGCATCGCCATCTTTGACCGCAGCTGGTACCGCAGCGTCCAGGTGGACCGCTTTGACGGGCTGACGCCGGAGACGAGCCTGGCGGATGCCTACCAGGACATCCTGTCCTTTGAGAAGCAACTGAGCGACGACGGCACGGTGATCATCAAGCTGTTCCTGTACATCGATAAAAAGGAGCAGGACAAGCGTTTTAAGAAGCTCACCGCCTCCAGGGAGAACTCCTGGCGCGTCACGGAAGAGGATTTAAAGCGCAACGAGGAATTTGACCGGTATCTGCAAATGAACGAGGAGATGCTGGAGAACACGGACACGGACTACGCGCCCTGGACCATTATCGAGGCGGTGGACCGGGACTTTGCTGCCTTAAAGATCGTGTCTACGGTGACGGACCGGCTGGAGTATGAGCTGGAGCGGCGCAAAAAGCAGGCCCAGAGCGGGGAAAAGCGGCCGGAGATGCCCGGCAGGCAGCGCTTTAAAAACGGCGTGCTCTCCGGCATCGATCTGTCCAAGAAGCTGGAGAAGGACGACTACAAGAAGCAGTTGAAAAAGCTGCAGAAGCGTCTGGAGGAGCTGCACAGCGAGATCTATCTGTCCCGCATTCCGGTGGTGATCGGCTTCGAGGGCTGGGACGCAGGCGGAAAGGGCGGCGCGATCAAGCGTCTGACCAGCCATCTGGACCCCCGGGGCTACCGGGTGAACCCCACCGCGGCGCCCAATGACATCGAGAAGGTGCACCACTATCTGTGGCGCTTCTGGAATGATGTGCCCAAGGCCGGCCATATCGCGATCTTTGACCGCACCTGGTACGGCCGGGTCATGGTGGAGCGCATTGAGGGCTTTTGCACGGAGGCTGAGTGGCGCCGCGCTTACCAGGAGATCAACGAGATGGAGTCCCACATGGCCAACGCCGGGGCGGTGATTTTGAAGTTCTGGCTGCACATCGACAAGGACGAGCAGGAGCGCCGCTTTACGGAGCGGCAGAACAACCCGGCCAAGCAGTGGAAGATTACGGACGAGGACTGGCGCAACCGGGAGAAATGGGACGAGTACGAGGAGGCGGTCAACGAGATGCTGGTCCGCACCTCCACCACCTACGCGCCGTGGATCGTCGTGGAGGGCAATGACAAATATTACGCCAGGGTCAAGGTTTTAAGGACTGTTGTGGAGGCCCTGGAACAAAAGATAAAGGAAGTAAACGGTACGGCAGAATGAGCAGTGTAGTGGTAGTGGGCGGCGGAGCCGCCGGGATGATGGCCGCCATCGCGGCCGCGGGCAGCGGACACAGTGTCCGGCTCTATGAGAAGAATGAAAAGCTGGGGAAAAAGCTCTTTATCACAGGCAAGGGGCGCTGCAATGTGACCAACGCCTGCGATATGGAAGAACTGATGGCCGGGGTGGTGACCAACGCCCGGTTCCTCTACAGCAGTTTTTACGGATTTACCAACCAGGATGTGATCGATCTGCTGGCGCGCTTTGGCTGCCAGACCAAGGTGGAGCGGGGAAACAGGGTGTTTCCCGTGTCAGACCATTCCTCAGACGTGACCAGGGCCCTGGGGGACGGGCTGCGGGACATGGGTGTGCAGGTGCGCCTGAACACGGCGGTGGACTCCCTGATCCTTGAGGACGGCCGCGTTCGGGGCGTGCGCATCCGGGACGGGAAGGAGGAGGCCGCTGATGCCGTGGTGGTTGCCACAGGCGGTCTCTCCTATCCCACGACCGGCTCCACCGGGGACGGATTCCGCTTCGCCGCGGACGCTGGCCACAAGGTTACGGAGCTGTCGCCGGCTCTGGTCCCCTTTAATGTCAGGGAGATCGAGCTGGCAAAGGAGCTCCAGGGACTGGCCTTAAAGAACGTGGAGGTCACGATTCTGGACGGCAGGAGGGAGTTGTACAGGGAGTTCGGCGAGATGCTGTTCACCCACTTCGGAGTCAGCGGCCCGGTGCTGCTCTCGGCCAGCAGCTTTTGCACAGGGGCGATCCGCAGAGGACCCCTGACCATGGAGATCGACTTAAAGCCGGCTCTGTCGGAAAAGCAGCTGGACGAGCGGATTCTCCGGGATTTCGGGGAGGCCAGGAACAAGCAGTTTAAGAACACCTTAAGCCACCTCTATCCGGCCAAGCTGGTTCCGGTCATGATCCGGCTCTCCGGCATTTCCCCGGATAAGCAGGTGAATGAGATTACCAAGGCTGAGCGGGAGCGGCTGAACGCCCTGACAAAGCATTTTACCATGACGCTCACCGGCCTGCGGGACTACAAGGAGGCCATCATCACCCAGGGCGGCGTGTCGGTGAAGGAGATCAATCCCTCCACCATGGAGTCGAAGCTGGTGAGGGGGCTGTATTTTGCCGGTGAAGTTCTGGACCTGGACGCGGTGACCGGAGGCTTCAACCTCCAGATCGCCTGGTCCACAGGCTGGGCGGCCGGCAGCAAAATCGAATTTTAACAGGAGATATGAAACGATGAAGCATTTCAATATTGCAATCGACGGCCCCGCGGGGGCCGGAAAAAGCACAATCGCTAAGGAGGTGGCCAGGAGACTGGGATTTGTGTATGTGGATACCGGCGCGATGTACCGGACCATGGCGCTGCACTTTATCCGCAGCGGAACCGACCCTCTCGACGAGGCGGCGGTGGCCGCGGCCTGCCGGGACGTGGATGTGATTCTTCGCTATGAGAACGGAGTCCAGCAGGTGCTGTTAAACGGGGAGAACGTTACCAGCCAGATTCGCACCGAGGAGGTGGGAAAGATGGCCAGCGCAACCTCCATATACAAGCCGGTGAGGGAGAAGCTGGTGCAGATGCAGCAGGCCCTGGCCGCGCGGGAGAACGTGATTATGGACGGCCGCGACATCGGCACCTGCGTGCTGCCGGACGCTCCGGCCAAGATATACCTCACCGCCTCCAGCCAGGTGCGGGCCAAGCGCCGCTACAGGGAGCTGACGGAGAAGGGCGTGGACTGCGACTTAAATGAGATCGAGCGGGACATCATCGAGCGGGACTACCGCGATATGCACCGGGAGAATTCCCCGCTGCGCCAGGCCCGGGACGCCGTGTTGGTGGACAGCTCCGAGATGACGGTGGAGCAGGTGATCACCGCGATTCTGGAAGCGGCAAAGAGCCGCGGACTTGAGGTGGAATGATGGGCCGCGACGTGACGGTGGCAAAGACCGCCGGCTTTTGTTTCGGCGTGGAGCGGGCCGTGGACCAGGTTTATGAGCAGATCGGGCTGGTGAGCCGGGGAGAGGCCTGCGGGCCGATCTACACCTACGGCCCCATTATCCACAACGAGGAAGTGGTCCGCGACCTGGCGGAAAAGGGCGTGACGGTGCTGGAGACCGAGGAGGACTTAAGGGCTCTGCCCCAGGGCAGGGGCACGGTGATCATCCGCTCCCACGGCGTCAGCCGCCACATCTACGACATCCTGCGGGAGCGGGGCGTGGCGGTGGTGGACGCCACCTGTCCCTTTGTCAAAAAGATCCACCGCATCGTGGACGAGCACTCCAGGGCGGGGGAGGCGGTGGTGATCATCGGCAACGCCTCACACCCGGAGGTGGAGGGCATCAGAGGCTGGGGCAACGAGGACACGCAGGTGGTGGAAAATGAAGCCGAGACGGAAGATTTTAATCTCCCGGAGGGCAAAAAGCTGTGTATCGTGTCCCAAACGACATTTAATTACAACAAATTTAAAGAATTAGTTGAAAAATTTTTGAAAAAGGGTTATGATAGTAGTGTTTTAAATACGATTTGCAATGCAACACAGGAAAGACAAGTGGAGGCAGCGCGCATCGCTTCGCAGGTGGAAGCCATGATCGTCATAGGCGGCAGGCATTCTTCCAACACCCAGAAGCTGTACGAGATCTGTCTCAAGGAATGTAAAAACACCTTTTACATTCAGACACTCGGCGATTTAGATCCTGATAGTGTATCTTCTGTGCGCAGCGTAGGTATTACAGCTGGGGCATCCACCCCAAAAAAGATTATTGAGGAGGTTCATACCAGAATGGCAGAGCAGAGTTTTGCAGAGTTATTAAAAGAAGAGGAAGAATCCACCAAACCAATACGTACAGGAGAGATAGTCACTGGTCAGGTCATCGAAGTCAGCAAAGATGAGATTATTCTGAGTATTGCAGGTAACAAGTCCGAGGGCGTAATCACCCGGGACGAGTACAGCAACGACAACAATGTAGACCTGACCACCAAGGTACAGGTTGGTGACGAGATGGAAGCGAAGGTCATCAAGCTGAACGACGGCGTGGGCATGGTATCATTATCCTATAAGCGTATGGCTGCCGACAGAGGCAACCGTCGTCTCGAGGAAGCCTTTGAGAACCAGGAAGTTCTGACCGCAAAGGTTACCCAGGTTCTGGACGGCGGACTCAGCGTGGAAGTGGAAGGCGCACGGGTATTTATCCCCGCAAGCCTGGTATCCGACAGCTATGAGAAAGACCTGTCCAAGTATGCCGGACAGGACATTGAATTCATCATCACTGAATTCAACCCCAAGAGAAGAAGAATCATCGGCGACCGCAAGGCGCTGCTGGTAGCTCAGAAGGCGAAGATGAAGGAGGAGCTGTTCTCCAGAATCCAGCCCGGCGATGTGACCGACGGCGTTGTGAAGAATGTGACCGACTTCGGCGCATTTATCGATCTGGGCGGCGCGGACGGCCTGCTGCACATCTCCGAGATGAGCTGGGGCAGAGTTGAGAACCCGAAGAAGGTGTTCAAGACCGGCGAGCAGGTGAGAGTTCTGATTAAGGACATCCAGGGCGAGAAGATTGCCCTGAGCTTAAAGTTCCCGGAGGCCAATCCCTGGGTGACCGCTGCTGAGAAGTATGCGGCCGGCAACATTGTAGTTGGACGTGTTGCCCGTATGACCGATTTCGGCGCATTTATCGAGCTGGAGCCCGGCGTGGACGCGCTGCTTCACGTATCCCAGATTTCCAGGGAGCATGTGGAGAAGCCCTCCGACGTTCTGAGAATCGGCCAGGAGATCGAGGCCAGAGTCGTGGACTTCAATGAGGCGGACCACAAGATCAGCCTGAGCATCAAAGCTCTGCTGGGCGGCGGTCAGGAGCGCATGGACGATTCCGACGTAGCGGATGTTGACATCAACAGCTACCAGTAATTGAACAGCACAAAAATAAGAGGCAGTTCCCGCAAGGGAGCTGCCTTTTTGCTATATGGTATTCAGCGTTAAATACCGCCGTTGCTGCGCCGGAACTGATAATCCGTGTACTGCTGGTGGATGGCCAGCCGCATGCTGCGGGAGATGGGGATGCGGTCCCCGGTGGTGAGAAAAAATTCGTTTTTTTCCATCTCGGACACCTTGTCCATGTTGATGATGCAGTTGCGGTAACAGCAGAGAAAGCGGGGATAACAGAGGAGAAGATGAGAAAAATCCTCAAAGCGCATGTAAGTGCGATGCATACGCTTCGCTGTGTGAATCTGTATGTAGTGGTTGGAGTAATCGGCGTAGCAGATATCGTCCAGCAGAATTTTGACCATTATGCGGCTTTCCTTGATCTCTATGTACTGCCCGGAATTTTCCAGTTCCTTGCGGGCGTAATCCATAGCGCGGCAGAAGCGCTCGTAGCCGATGGGTTTGATCAGATAGTCCAGAGCGCGCACCTCATATCCCTTTAAGGCAAAATCGCGGCTGGTGGTGGTAAAGATAATGATACAGCGGCTGTCCTCCGTGCGAACCTTCTCCGCTATGCTCAGCCCTAAGGTTTCATGACCCAGAAAAATATCGATGAGGATCAGCTGATAGGAATCCTTTTTCCAAACCTGTAAAAACTCCGCTGCGGCTGTGAACAGCTCCGTGCGCTGAAAGATATGCGCGGAATTGAAATACGTTTGAACGTAACCGGATAACTGGCGCGCTTCTTCTATGGAATCGTCTATTATTGCGATATTCACGACTTTTATCCTTTCGTACAAAATCCCGCTGCGGCACTGCCGCTTAGTGGTGAAATGTTTGGCATAATATTAGACTAATTATAATATAGAACCAATGAAAAAGCAAGGATTATTGGGAAACCTGTATACATGCGGCGGGCCTGGGCATACTTGGGTTAGGATTCGCAGGGCCTGGTTTTGGAGCCCGCAGAAAGCCTGGAAAGGAGCATTTACAATATGCCGAAAGCAAAGAAGAATGAACCGTTTGACCCCAAGGACTTAACCCCTCAGGAGCAGTTGAAATTTGAGATTGCCCAGGAGCTGGGATTGGGCGACAAGGTGATCGCTGGGGGCTGGCGAAGCCTCACCGCCAAGGAGAGCGGCAAGATCGGCGGGCTGATCACCAAGAAAAAGCGCGAGATGAAGCGGGAAGCCCTGGAGCAGGAGCAGGGGGCGTAGGCTTTGCGGCGGAGATTGAAAATATCGGCCGCATCGCGTATACTTAGATGAGAAATGAACCCGGCCCTCCGGCCGGGAGCGGAGGAGACACGGCATGGAATTGGGAATGATCAGCTTTACGGCCCGGGGAACCGGGCTTTTGTACCTGCTTTCGCAGCGGCTGCGGGGAAAGGCGGCGTGTATTGGCCGCGCTCCGGGGCGGTTTGTGACGCCGGAGATGGCGGCGGCCGGGATAACCCCGTCAGGAGACGGGGGGGCGGGCCGCTTTGCAGAGGAAATGTTCGCGGCGGGGCGGCCTATGCTGTTCGTGGGCGCTGCGGGCATCGCTGTGCGCGCCATCTCTCCCTGGGTGAAGGACAAGATGACGGACCCTGCCGTGCTGGTGATGGATGAGGGGGGACAGTTTGTGATTCCCATTCTCTCCGGCCATGTGGGCGGGGCCAATGAGCTGGCCCGGCTCATCGCCGGAGCCTGCGGTGCGCAGCCGGTGATCACCACAGCCACGGACGTCAATCGCGTGTTCGCGGTGGACGTGTTCGCGGCGGGAAACGGCCTGGCCATTGCGGACCGGGCCGCAGCCCGGCATGTGGCCATGGATCTTCTGGAGGGCAGGGCGGTGGGCTTTTTTAACCCCTATGAGGTGGAGCTTGGCGGGCAGGTGATAAGACGCTGGACGCCGCAGGGCTGCCTGCCCCGGGCCTGCGAGCGAAATATCTGCATCGGCGTGGAGGTCCGCCCGGCTGTTCCGGGGGAGACGCTGCGGCTGGTGCCCAGGTCTGTTGTGGTGGGAATCGGCTGCCGCCGGGGGACAACATTCCCTGCGCTGTGTGAGCATTTGGAGCGGACGCTGGCCCGGGCCGGGATTATGAGGGAGGCGGTGGCCTGTGTGGCCTCCATCGATGTGAAACGTGATGAGCAGGCGATTGTGGAGCTGGCAAGGGCCAATGGCTGGGAATTTATTACATATTCAGCGGAGGAGCTGGAGCGGGTGCCGGGAAAATTTTCGGAGTCCGCCTTTGTGCGGGAGACGGTGGGCGTGGGCAGCGTATGCGAGCGGGCCGCCGTGGCGGCGGCCTGCGGCGGGCGGCTGATCCTTGGAAAACAGGCGGAAAACGGCGTGACGGTGGCTCTGGCCCTGCGGCCGGTGCGGCTGCGCGCGGAGTGGGGCGGCTGATTATTTTTCCAGCAGCACGGCCATGGTCTGATCTTCCACGCTCCAGGCCTCCCCGGCCACATTGGCGAAAAATTCAATTACCCTGAAGCCCGCCGCGGCTGCTTCCTTCGCCAGGGCTTCTCTGGTAAAACAGGTGTTCCAGAGGTAATAGGTGCTGATCCCGACGTCAGAGGCCACCGTGATATGCTCCAGGGTGACGCCGTCCGGGTATTGGCTGCGGCTGGTGAACGCTAAGTACGCTTCCTTGCTCCAGAAACCGCCGTTCTCACAGATTTCCCATGTCTGTGAGGGCTCAAATTGCCGGTAATGGGCTGCGGTGAATACGTCGAACAGGAACCTGCCTCCCGGCCTGAGGTGCCGGTATACGCGTTCCAGGATGTTTTTCCGGTCCCCGGCGGACAGCACGCCGTAGTCGCAGTAAATCATAACAGCCAGGTCAAAGGCCGTGTTTAAATCCATCTGCAGGTAATTCTGGCAGAGGTAACGGATGGGGAGCCCTTTGCGCTCCGCGGACGCCCGGGCGTAGGCGATGGAGCGCCTGGAGAGATCGATGCCCGTCACCTGATATCCCTCGGCGGCAAATCTCTCGGCGTAGATTCCGGGGCCGCAGCCGATGTCCATCAGCTTCCTGTACTGGGAAGGGGGAAGAAGGTTCCGGATCCATTCCACTGACTTGTGGATAAACGGCAGCTTTCTGCTCGCGCCCTCGAAGTCAGGGTCCAGATGAGCCCTCAGCATCTGCTCTGAGATGTGGTCGCCGTCCCAGAAGGGGACCGTCATTTTGGCGTAGGGCGCAGGTTTTTCCAGCAGCTTCAATAGGTGTCTGTACATAGTAATTCTCCTTTTTATATTGGGATGAGGAACATTTCCTTGGCGGGCGTTGGGATGTCATGCCTTCCGTACGCCTCGCCGGAGTGCGGCTGTCTGCCGGGCTTTCGCCATAGAAAAACAGCCGCGGATTTTACTCCGCGGCTGTTCGCTCCAGGGGGTGGGGGAGGGCGGGAGTAAAATAAAATCAAATAGCAGGCGCAAAAACAAAACTGCCAGGGCAGTTGAAATTCACCTGTTGAATTGATTTTATCTACTCGTCTCCAGCCATGCCAATGCCGCTTGTTAACCACATCTGGCATGCCGGACTGCCATCACCGTTCCTCTCTGATTATATGAATCCATTTTACCCGATCAGGCGGGCTGTGTCAAATTAAATTGCCGTTGCGGCCTGCAAAGCACGCCGGGTTTTCCCGGGATTGGCTCGGACAACAAAAAAATGACCTTTCCAAAGAAAAGTCATTTTTTAATAGAGTGGAACCGAAGGGACTCGAACCCTCGAAGGGTGAAAAAAACAACGTAAAAAGGAGGATTGCAGCACATCGTTTTTCATTTGGACCAAAAGTGGACCAAATCCCTTAAGTTGCGCCCACATTATGAGCATGAATAAATATGAGCCGCTGAGATAAATGTGGCTCATATTTTTCGTTTTTGAATGCTGCCTAATTTGAATGTTTTTCTGATTTATGAATATACTGGTAATATATGGACATACTAATTATATCCATAATCAATTAAAAAGGAGCACATAATTATGGCACGTAGAGTTCGCAAAACAACTTTAGAGAAACTGAACGAGGAGCTGGTCCAGGTAGAGGAAGCACTGGAACAATATAAGAGTTGCATGGAAACTTTAAAAGATAAGGAGCGCCAGCTTAGGGAACAGATAGAAATGGAAGAGTTAAAATCTATCATGGAATTACTGAAGAACCAAAATATGAATGTTAATGATTTAAAAACATTAATAAATTCATATGCTTGCGAAAATAATACTATTGAGCAGAGTGCGTAAATCACTCTGCTTTACTTTTGAAAAATGTCAATGTCAGGCGATTCCATTACCGTTCAGAAAAAAGCGATGATAATATTGTATTTTCACACACGATGTTGTACAATTAAGAAAACAGCCCAATGGAGGAGCGAATATGGCAAAAATTACAATCGATAGTCTTAAGAAGAAAATCAACGTTATTGATGAGAAAATCTCCCAGGCCGAAGGGAACATAGCAAAATACAAAGAACAAAAGGCCGAATTATTGAGACAGATTGATGATATGAAACTCACTGAGATTCGTGTACTGATGGATGAAAATGGTATTTCAATAGACGATGTGCGTGAACTGATCGAAAATCAAATGAATAAGTAAAAATAGTCAGGGAATTATTCAAATTTGGATAATTCCTTTTATATTTGTATTGACACGAACAAATGTTCGTGTTACTATAAAAACATACCGAACAAGTGTTCTTGTAACTGATAGAGGAGGCACAATATGCAAGAAATTACAGGAAAACAAAAAGAAGTGTATGAGTATATAAAATTAGCCGTGCGTGAAAAAGGATACTGTCCAACCGTAAGAGAAATCTGCCTTGCAGTGGGGCTAACATCACCTTCCAGTGTACATGCGCACCTGAACACACTGGAGCACAAAGGATATATTCGGCGGGACCCATTAAAGCCGCGTACTATTGAGATTGTTGAAAAAGCTTCTTTCCAGGAGCACGAATTAATAAGAATTCCCGTAGTTGGAACCGTCGCTGCAGGGCAACCTTTACTGGCAGATCAGAACATCGACGACTATTTTTCGTTTCCTGTAGATGCGCTTCATAGCCGCCAATCAAATGAGGTTGTGTTTATGCTCCGTGTCAAAGGCGACAGTATGATCAACGCCGGAATCTATCATGGAGATAAAATTATTGTGGAACAGTGCGATACTGCTGAGAACGGTGATATCGTCGTGGCGTTAGTGGACGATTCAGCCACTGTAAAGCGCTTCTTCAAGGAGGATGGTTACTACCGCTTGCAGCCAGAAAATGATACTATGCAGCCTATTATCGTGGAGCATGTGGAGATACAGGGGAAAGTAATCGGATTACTGAGGTCATTTTAACAAGAAACATTAATCCTGCGCTGAAAGGAGATCCGCTATGAGAATGACAATAACGCCAAACAATCTAAACGATGTTCTGTATGAAAATTATGACACCGAGCTATTGATTCGGGATGTCGTTAGTAAAAATCCGGAAATTAGGATTGAACTTTTTCGTGGGTCAGAGATGAAGTTCTCACGCGCGTTGGCTATCTGGCGCAAGGCTAATGTGGGGATTGAAAATTATTATAGTGCTAGATATTATCGGGGAGCGTAGGCTTCCATTATTTACCACTATCAATCGAACATATGTACTGATATAATCGATATAAAGAGGTGATTATATGGAACGCGCCATATTACATGTAGATGTTAACTCCGCGTTTTTATCCTGGGAAGCTGTGTACAGGATTCATCATTTGGGAGGAACGTTGGATTTACGAGAAGTTCCCAGTGCTGTAGGAGGAGATCAAGAAAAGCGCCACGGGATTATATTGGCAAAATCAATTCCGGCCAAGAAGTATAAAATTCATACAGGCGAATCAGTATTGGACGCAAAACGTAAATGTCCTGGAATTATTTTAGTTCCCCCAAATTATGGACTGTATCAGCGGTCGTCGAAAGCACTAATGAAAATTTTACTACGCTACACATCGAAAATAGAACAGTATAGCATTGACGAAGCATTTATGGATATAACCGGAACAGAGAAAATATTCGGTAACCCAGAAAAGGTTGCAAACGAAATTCGAGAAACAGTATACAAAGAACTAGGATTTACCGTTAATATTGGGGTATCATCCAATAAGATTCTAGCAAAGATGGCATCGGATTTTAGAAAACCCAATTTAGTACATACGCTCTGGCCGCATGAAATTGAACAGAAAATGTGGCCATTGCCAGTCCGAAATTTATTTTTTGTAGGTCATGCTACTGAAGCCAAACTTCATAGTTTAGGAATCAGGACAATTGGAGACATCGCAGTGTATGATCCGGCAATTTTGCAAGCTCATATGCACAAACATGGACTTTTAGTATGGCAATATGCGAATGGACAGGATATAACAGATGTTATTGACATAGCGCCACCCAACAAAGGGTATGGGAATTCGACGACTATAGCATTTGATGTTACAGATGCACAAACCGCCAAGCTGGTGCTGCTATCGTTATCAGAAACAGTATCGGCTAGGTTAAGAGCAGACAACGCTAAAATATCAGTAGTGGCCGTAGGAATTCGCGATTATAATTTAAACTATTCCAGTTGTCAGACCACACTTTCTACATCAACCGATCTAACCATAGAAATTTACCAAGCGGCATGTCGTTGTTTTGATGAACTGTGGAGTGGAATACCTATTAGACACCTTGGAGTCCATACAGAGCGCGTAGATGGCTCAGAATGCCGCCAAATAAGTTTATTCGATAAAATAGACTATGGCAAACAAAAACGCGCGGAAATGGCCGTAGATGAGCTTAGACGGCGTTATGGGATTGATTGCATAAAGAGGGCAAGTTTTATAGAATCTCCATCGGCCAACAAGAAGGGAAAATATATTGATCACATGAGTGGAGGTATATCGAGGGAGAAACGTTCTGTAGACTACAGTAAAGAGATTATCGTATAAGGAGCTGTCGTGTTATGGCTATATTTGGAATCGGCACAAATGAAAATAAAAGCGATAGCGGAGAGCTAAAAGGACAGATATATCCTGTTGCCTGTAAAACGTGGTTTACATCCACTGGCGCTGTTCGTCCTCTATCGTTCAAGTTTGAAGGAGATGACGGGCAGATTCAAACAGTTGAAAACCTTACGGTAAAATATGTTGATAGCAAAAATTATTCAGGGATTCCGTCTAAAGTATATGGCTGCGAAGCAATTATTGGCGGATTAAGGAATAGCTTTCAACTTGTATTTTTCTTGGAGGAGTGTAAATGGGTAATGACACTATAATGCATATGGTAAGGATAACAAACTCTGGATTGCACTTATAAAGTATAAATGATAGAATGGTATGAGTTAGAAATTAGGAGAGTGCCAGAATGGTTTATGAGCTTACCGTGCAATCAGTGCATATCAAAACAACAATATTCGAAGTACCAGCAAAATTGATCAATGTCAAAGAATTTTCTTGTGCGATAGGATTTGCTTACAAGCAAGCTGGTTTGTCTTGTCCGGATTTGCAGATCGGAATGGGAATAGAAGAATGTAGAGCTAAATGCTTGGAAGAAACTAACAATCCGAATGTATCAGAAAAAGTTAGAGAAGTAATTGAAAAATATGTGGCTCCTCCAGATGAAATAATTATCGATGATGCATTAGTGACACTTAAATTGGGATATGATGCGGGAGCCTAAGAATAAAAAGAGCGAGAATTTGTCTCCTCGCTGATGTTTGCAAAATCTTATTTTTTATTTATAGCCGGAAATGGTTTTTTGAGATCACTGCATCCACAAATATAATCCATACTTACGTTATAATATTTGGCTAATAATATTACAGAATCTAACGGAATTCTTGTTCGTCCTATTTCGTAGTCAGAATAGGTACGTTGTGTAATATTTAGGATTTTGGCTATCTCAGTTTGGGTAAGTCCACGATCTTCGCGTAATCCCCGTATACGTTCGATATAGTGCATCTTCATTCCTCCAAGGCTAATTTATTATTCTATCCTAAAATTTTAAATATATTGACTTTTAGTGTAATAAACACTAAAATTATGTTTGGGAGGTAAATTAGGATGAAACATTGGATTGATGAGTTGATACAACGCCTTTATCAAAATTCAGATGAAGATTTATTGCGAGAGTTCAAGGTGGTTGAGGCTGAAATAGGAGACCATTGTGAACCAGATCCAGAAGGATTTGAAAGACTATATCAAAGATTTCGAAAAATGAATGGCGACCGTAAAAAAATAGGACAGTGAACTATAAAAGTTTGCTGTCCTGTTTTTTGTTACAAATGTTGATAGAAGCTATATTTAATTGATGATTTTGTAGCTGAGTGCTATAATATCATTAACAAAATATGGGAGGATAGGTTATGAAAAAGAAAAACGGAAAAGGTATAGGAAACGTAATTTTATGGGTCTTAGCAATTAGCTTTTTATTGTATTCACTATCGATGTTTCAAATTTCAATTCTTGCGGCGATTGTGTCTTTATTATTTGCAGGGTCATTATGTCCATTGGTCTGGAGGTTTATCGATAAAAAGAATCCTGTTAAAAAGCCAATAAAAATATTGATTTCTATAGCTTTGCTGTTTTTGACAGCATTTGTAACACCCGAATCTATTACCGAGCCATCCGCCATAGCTGAGACAAGTATACCGGAAACAGTAAATGTCGAAAGTACAACTGTTGAACTAGCTAAAAATACGACTGAAATAGCTGAAACCTCACCACAGAATATTGAAACGGTATCTGTTCCAGTACAATCAGAAGAAGTGAAGATACATTTCATCGATGTAGATCAGGGAGATAGCATATTAATTCAGTCTGGTGATCATGATATGCTGATCGACGCTGGCGAGAATGACAAGGGAGATAGCGTTGTTACATATTTACATTCCTTGGGAATCTCTGAATTAGATTATGTTATTGGTACTCATCCGCATTCAGACCATATTGGCGGCCTAGATGATGTAATTAACAATTTTAGTATTGGCACAGTCATCATGCCTCCGGTAGAACATACCACGAAAACATTTGAGGATGTCATAGATGCGCTTTCAGATCAGGGCTTGAATCTCACTGAGCCGAAAGTCGGAAAAAGTTATCAGATTGGCTCTGCCTCTTTTGATATAATAGCACCGAACAAGAGTTATGGCGATGACCTCAATAATTGGTCGATAGGAATCAAGCTAACGAATGGCAATGATAGTTTCGTGATGTGCGGCGATGCAGAAAGCCAGTCTGAGACAGATATCTGTGCTAATGGAATCGATATTTCCGCTGATGTATTAAAACTTGGGCATCATGGTAGCAACACATCATCTAGCGAAGCATTTCTAAATGCGGTTAATCCCAAATATGCCGTTATTAGTTGTGGCATGGGAAACTCATACGGACATCCGCACCAGGAGACCATGGATAAATTATCGGCTAGAGGAATCCAGGTGTTCCGAACAGATGAGCAGGGGACTATAATTGCAACATCTTCAGGAAATGGTATCACGTGGAGTACAGAGCCAAGCACATCCGGAAACATAGGAGCAGCTAAAGAAACCGAGGCTCAGACAGTACCAGAAACAACGACTGCGCCAGAAACAACGGCTGTTCCTATCACAGAAGCACAGAAGAGCGGATTAACCTATGTATTGAACACCAAGACCAAAAAGTTCCACAATCCATGGTGTGGTTCGCTCCCAACAAAAAATCGAAAAGATACTGACATGAGTAGAGAAGAAATTATTGCTGATGGTTATACACCATGTAAGAAGTGTAATCCATAAAGCTTTGAAAAAGTAAGGGGAGGTATGTGTAATGACAAGGTGTACCAAATGTATGAAGGAGCTAGAGGATGGTGTCCACATATGTCCGAATTGCGGCTATGAGCAGGATAGCACTACACAGCCATTAAAGGCCCTGAAGCGGCATACAATCCTCCACGGCAGGTATTACATTGGTAATGTTATCGGTCAGGGTGGTTTTGGTATTACGTATGTGGGGTGGGATTTACTGTTAGAGATGAAGGTGGCGGTTAAGGAATACTTTCCTTCCGGTTCTGCTTCCCGTACCAACAGTTATTCAAATCAGATAGAATGGGATTCCGTTGAAACTGGAGAAAAAAATCTTTCAGAGGGTATGGATCGATTCTTGAAAGAGGCCCGGAAGATGGCAAAACTGGACGAAGTACCATCTATCGTGCGCGTGCGGGACGCCTTTGGCGAGAACGGGACCGCGTATATTGTGATGGATTTTGTGGAGGGGGTTACCCTGAAAACATATCTTCTGTGGCATGGTGTGCTGCGGTATGAGGAGTGTATGAAACTTTTGTCCCCCATACTGGACAGTCTGGCGGTGATCCACGATAACGGGTTCATCCACCGGGACATCTCCCCGGACAACATTATGCTCCGGCCTGACGGCTCGGCCAGGCTTTTGGATATGGGAGCTGCGGTGGACGTGACGGCCAACGAAGGACACGCCTCCATGGCGGTGGTGAAGCGAAATTTCAGCGCGCCGGAGCAGTACATGGAGTCGGAGAGCTTGGGAAGTTGGACGGACGTGTACGCAATGGGGGCCACGATCTACTACTGCATGACGGGAAAGGTGGTCCCCGAGGCGCTGGAGCGGGAGTTTAAGAAAACGCCGCTGTATTTTGAGCCGGGACTGAATATCCCGCCGCAGGTGATGGCGGCGTTAAATGGGGCGCTGGAGCTGCACGCGGAGAAGCGGATTCGGGATATGCGGGAGTTTAAGAGGAGGCTTTGGGAGGCGAAGGGAGAAAGCCAGACGCGGGAACAGGGATGGGGTGAGGAAGTGGAGAGGCCGCGGGCGGAGAGACCGGAGATTGAGCCGGAGCCGCAGACCGTTTTCCAGGAGATACCACCGACCATGCCGTTTCAGGAGATACCGCCAACTACGCCTTTTATGGGAAATGATGATGAGATGAAAACGGCTCCCTATACGGGGGAGGCGATACGGGAGGAAAAAACGCCGGTTCTGGAGGAAAAAACATCTAAAAATAAAAAAGTATTTATGTATTGGAGTATGGCAGCAGGCGTAATTCTGGTAATTATGTTTTTCGTACGTAATCCGGGTAACGGCACAGGTTCGTCTGGTATGAAGGAGACGAGTATTGCGAAGGCCGAGACGACACAGCCGGCAGTAGTATCAGAGACGACTGCTGCTCCGGAGACGACTGCTGCTTCGGAGACAACATCTGTTCCAGAGACAACGGCAGCCTGGGAGCCAATCGACCCTGCAAAATATGTGGATGTGGAGCCGTCGAAAATGTTCTTTACCCGTTTGGCGTCTAATGAAAACGTGCTTGTGCTGAACAGATGTGATAGGAAAGAGGGCTATATAAGGCTGCCAGATGAGAAGGATGGATTGCCGGTAGTATCGATGAGTCCGCAGCTTTTCTACGAGGCTCAAAATTTGAAGGGAGTTATCTTGCCGGAAAAAACACAGTTTATTGATTATCAGACCTTTACTGGGTGCAAGAATTTAACTGAAATAGAGTTACCAGAGGGGGTAGAAAGTATTTATAGGAGTGCTTTTAGTAACTGCTCTAGCTTGCAGAAAATAGATCTTCCGGAGGGCTTGAAATTCATTGGTTATCGTGCATTTAGCGGTACTGGTATTCTCGAAATTACGATTCCTTCCACAGTTGATACCTTAGAATGCGGAGCTACTATTTTAGAGATTCCACAAGTGAATATTGCCGAAGGTAATAAGACCTTTATGAAAAAAGAGGATCTAATATGTAAATTTGATGGTGAGTTGACAGCTTTTCCAAGTTCCCGAAAAGGAAGCTTTGTGATACCGGCGGATTTCAATTCTATTGGCAAGTATGCATTTTATAATACATCTTTATCAGAGGTTATAATACCAGGGAGTGTTGGCGTTGTTGACGAGGGTGCTTTTTGTAACGGATATGAACTTCAAAAGGTGGTAATTGAAGAGGGAGTAGGAGGACTGAGGGATATGAGTTTTATGAACTGTGAGAATATTGAAAAAATTACGATTCCTGGAAGTGTAAAGAGTATCGGCTCGGGAGCATTTTCAAGTTGCACCAACTTGCAGAAAGTTGTGATTGGGGAAGGCACGGAAAAATTGGAGGACGACTGCTTCCGGTCATGTAGATCACTCAGTGAAATCACTATCCCCGCGAGTGTGAAGATAATCGGCGAATCTGCATTTTACTATTGCGACAGCCTGAAATCCGTTACCGTTAGCAGGAACTGCCAGATTGACAAAACAGCCTTTGCCGAGGACGTGGAAATAGCATATTACGATTAAATCGGGAGGAATCAGTATACAAGCGACAAGATGCGCGAAGTGCATAATGGAGCTGGCGGAGGACGTTCGGATATGCCCCGCTGCGGCTATGATCAGGAGGGTGGGGCCAACTGCCCAATGTTCTGAAACAAAATACAATCCTGCTATCATGATCCAGCCCCACGGAGCAGTATATGGATGCGGAACCGCTGAGGCGCTGAATGGAAAAACGTATCAGGAACATAAGAGAATTAAGCAGTACGCATATGGGAATGCAGCTTGAGATTAATACGGATTACAGCTATAATTTTAAAGATAAACGTTAGGTGCGAGTCAAATCGTAAAAAATAGGGAATAAAAGACTGATTTTATCGACAGTCTGCTATTCTCTATTTTTTTGTTATTCGTAGAAATTTCCATACTGATTTATAAGTAGCGATTTGAGTACATATCGAGTATATTCATATTATCAAAGATAATTAGGAGGCTATCGTGAAAAATTATATTCCAAAAAACGTAGACAAAAGAAGTAACCTTTATCATGACCTTGAACTATACCAAAATTACTTATATCAAAGCAACAAATCTGAGAGCACAATTCAATCCTATTTATTTGCCGTAAGACAGTATCATAAGAAATATCGCAAGATTACTTCTAAGAATGTTCAGATGTACCGCGCAGAGCTAATTGAAGAATATAGCCCTCAGTCTGCCAATATAAGAATAAGAGGACTTAATAATTACTTCGAATTCCAGGAATTAGACATAACTTTAAAGCCGATGAAAGTTACACGCCGTATGCAGCTCGACAAAGTTATAAGCCAGGCGGATTATGAGTATTTAAAGCGGAGACTAAAAGAGGACGAGAAATACAATTACTATTATGCGATTCGCTTTATGGCAGCCACTGGGGTGCGCGTTAGCGAACTCGTCAAAACGCTTGTTATTGATGTGAAGAGGGGATATAAAGATATCTATTCAAAAGGCGACAAGGTTCGCCGGATTTATATTCCAAAAACACTGAAAGCAGAAATATTGAACTGGCTGGACGAAGAAGGAAGGGATCACGGTAAAGTTTTTCTAAACAACATAGGCGATCCGATGAGTGAATCTGCAGTTCGCAGACAACTAAAAGTATTCTCTGGCCTATATCAATTAGATCCAGAGCGATTATACCCACATTCATTCCGACATTATTTTGCCAAAACATTTTTGGAAAAGTGTGGCGATATAACATTGTTAAGTAATCTATTGGGTCATGAGAGTCTTGAAACGACAAGAATATATCTGAGACGGAGTAGCAATGAACAATGTAAAATTGTAAACAAGGTGGTGAACTGGTAATGAATAGCAAAAAGATGATCGAAGCATTTTCTGATGATTTGGCACGGCACGGAGCCAGCAAGGAAACCATTAGTTCTTACTGTAAAAGTGTTGACATATTTTACTCCCATTATAATGAGCCATCGGTTGATAATCTGCAATCTTATAAAAACTATCTCTTGGAAAGATATACGGTTAATACTGTGAATGTAAGAGTGTATGGAGTGAATCGGTTCTTGAAATTTCTGGAAGAATTAGAACCGGAAGATTGCACACCAGGCTACAGGCTTTCGTCTGTCCGGCAACAAAATGGTAATTATTTAGACAAGGTAATATCTAAGAAGGATTTTGAAAAATTGAAGAGACGTCTTAAAAAAGATGGGAATATGAAATGGTATTTTATCGTGCGCTTCCTTGGGGCGACTGGTGTCAGAGTAAGCGAATTGACAAAAATAAAGGTGGAACATATTGAACAAAATTATATGGATTTATGTTCAAAGGGAAGGAAAGTGAGGCGCATATTTTTCCCGGATGCACTTTGTGATGAAACACTTGAATGGTTAAAAAGCCGGAATATAAGCAGCGGATTTATATTTTGTAATAGGAGAGGGCAGCAAATTACTCCTCGTGGAATAAGAATACAACTAAAAAGATTCGCTCAAAAATACAAAATATCGGAAGAGACAGTATATCCTCATTCATTTCGACACTTTTTTGCGCTTAATTTTCTGAGTCGGTTTAATGATATATCGCTCCTGGCCGATCTAATGGGACATGACAGTATTGAAACAACAAAAATATACTTAACAAAATCGTCAGAGGAACAAAGAGCGCTTATTGACAGGATCGTAACATGGTGACCGCGTAAAAAATGGGGACTAAATGTCCCCAACTTATTCACGATTTGGATTTTCAATAAAACCTCTCATGTAAACTTCTATAACGGAGTGAACTTGTCCATTTCCGTTTAACGGTGGCGATTCATACTCATGGAACATAGACCAAAAACCTTCATATTCTACAGATGATAGTTCGCGTTTTCCTTCTCGCTCGGCTCGATCTTTGTATTTGTAATAAGCAGCGTAGAGTTCCTGCTTTAGATTTTCTCTACGGGCATTATTTCTCTGAAGTTCCATTTCCATGTGTTCGGCACTATTCTTTTTATCATTCTGTTCAATTATTGTTTTAAGCTCAACCATCATAGTGGAAATTACATTCATTTTATCATTGCATTTTTTGATTTCAGATTTTAACTCGTCAATCATTTCTATATTTTTTTGGTTATGTTCTCGGCGATTCATAAATTCGCGATACTTTTCCAAAAATTTGAAACTTCCAGCTCCCGCTTTATGTAAATGCCCCATAATAATTTTGACGATTTCGAAACCTAAAATCAAAAGTGAAATCAATAACCACTTATCAATTCTTTTCCATACATCATAAAAATCGGTAAAAGATGTTAGTATGTCCATTATAAAATATCCTCTTTGTTATTCAGCTAATTCGTATTTCATTAAATCTGGAGATGTAGTATCAAATTTTTCATCCCATGATCCATCCTCCCCAATCCAGCAATAGACTCCGGGAGTTGTAGATTTAACATATGTATTTTTTGCAGTCTGTCCAGACTTTGTTGCATAGTACCACTTCCCATTGACTTCAAACCACTGCGCTGCGAGCATAGCTCCATCTGCCGGATTCATGTAGTACCAATCGTTTGCTTCGTTCCCAAACCAACCCGTAACCATAGTTCCGTCTCCAGAAAAGACAAACCATTGCAGTCCTGCGACAGTATTAATTTGTTTCCATGCATTTTTTACATATGTTCCATTAATTTGATATTTCCAAGTTCCATTTGATTGTAGCTCCCATCCGGTTCTTGTACGTTCCATGTGTTTTTTACACGCCATGTAGCCACACCAAGATTGGAATTGTGCGCACCAGGCGACGCCATTGTAACCATACCATTTTCCGTATTTTGTATAATTGTTGTTACCAGCATTGGCGGTCTTATCATCTAAGTGGCTGTTTGAAGTCTTTTCGATATAGCCTACTTCACCCTCCAAAACCTCAATAAATTCATCTGCTGTGCAAGTATCATCTCCATACATTGGGCGAGCAAATCCGTTGAATTTGTTTTTGCCACCTATTTCATTGAATTTAATTGTATACTCTTTTATGGCAACCATTCCACCATTACGTTCGTAAGCAGTTCCAGAAGTATTACCTTCAATTGACTTAACATGGATAGTTTTATTAGATGTATTTACAGCTACAACATAAGCTGCCAGGACATGGCCAACCCGGCCAAGAGAAGAATAGTACAAGAAGGCAAGATCACCTCTTTTAACTTTTGATCCGTCGGTAATATATTTATTGGCTCTTTTGGCGAGATTAACACCTGTGGGGGTATACTGAAAATAGTCTCCCCAAAATAATTTTTTTCCTTTTGCATATGCATTGTCCATAATTTGATTCCTTTCATTGAAAAATGTAATTTGATAAAAATTGAAAAGATGTTGTGATTTTTGATGATGTACGGAACACCTTGTAGAACTGTGGTAGATAGGATATAATTTAGATATGTTTGAGAAATGTAAATTTTAATAATCAGAAAACGTGATAGAATTTTTTATTGGGTATTACGGGAACATTTGAAGGATACGTTCCTACTGTTACTGACCTATATTTACGTGGTAATAATATTAGAAATCTAGTGAGAGCTGGCAATAATAATCGATTCAAATTAGCTTTTGAAAGTGGTCAAATTACTGCTAGCTTTGCAGGTATGAGTGGCTATATTGCGACAGATACAGCTCAAAATTTAACTGGTCATAATGGAATAGCGTGTGAAGGATATTCTTTGACTGATAGTACTATTCGGATGAGTGTTAACACTCAAAACGGCGTGTATTGCCAAGATGAGGAAGAGGCTAGTGCGGATACAAATGTTGAAACAAATAAAAGTTTTGTAGCAAAACTTAATATCTCTGCAATCAATGCAAGCAGATATATACACATTGGTAGTGTAAATGCTGTTGTCTACGTTTATCGTGTTTGGTTCTATTAGCTTTTAGTCTATTTTTTGGGTATTACGGGAACATTTGAAGGGTACGTTCCAGTAGCAACAGATTTATATTTGCGAGGAAATAATATTGCGAATTGGATCTCTGTTGAAGGATTCTCATTTGAGTCTGGAGGTATTTTTATCAAAAGACAATCAGGAGAAATAAAAACAACCAAATCATATAACTTGACACCATACAAAAATCTCAATGTTTCATTTAAGTTAATAAGGACAACATCCACTGACAACTATAATACAGTAAGAGCTACCGTTTTATCATATTCATCGGATACCACAAGTCGTCTAATAGGCACTCTTGATAAAAAATTATCTTTAAATGTAGATACAACATTTTCGTTTAGTCTTTCCACAATTTCATATACAGCAGCAGGACTATCTATGAGTTTCTATGGAAGATATGATTCCGGAGCCTATACTGCTACTTATGGGATTGAAGGCTATATATATAGAATTTGGCTTAGTTAGTTCTACTTATATATATTTTTTTTGGGTATTACAGGAACCTGGGAGGGATATGTCCCAACTAATACAATTCCGTATAATCGAGGAGTATTTGGTCCTGGATATGGAATCGCTGGCAGTGTTATTCCAAGTGGGGCGGGGGGAAATCTAGCTAGATATACCTTCCTCAGTAACTGTATTAGAATCCAAGATGCAAACGGTGGTGGCGCATATTGCTATTTTTCATTGAGATCGATGAATAATATTAATTCAATAAACTTAGCATATCAAAGCAGTACTGCTGTTGAAATTGGAGTTGCGCCAATGTTGAAAATGGGTTCTTCCGGCCAATTAGATGACTCATCTTTTATCATTAAAAGTCGAGGAGACGCTTCGGTTAATTCCGAAAAAATAATAACAATAAATGTATCAGCGCTAACCAATAATCAATATATTCTATTTGGAGAGTATGTAGGAAGAGCAGGATATATTGATATTTGCAAGATTTGGTATACATAGTCAATGTTTGCTTATTCTTTTTTTTTTGGGTATTACCGGTACTTGGGAAGGGTACATTGGCGGTGTAAATGACCTGTATTACAATGGTGCAAATAATGCAAAATTCGCAGGTACTTGTATGGCCCTTGCCAGTGTTAGGTTTGATAGTAACCAAATTTATATAGGAAGTGGAGGTAATAATAATGCTTATCTTAAAAGCAGCAATTCATATAATCTAACACCTTATAGCAAATTAAATATAAAGTTTGTAGGTGTTAGAGCATGGTCAAAAGGTTTTAATATTAAATTTGATAATCTCAATTTATCATTAATAACAGCTCCGATTGTAGTTAATGGTTTTCAAACTGTATTTTTTGATATTAGCATCTATCAATTAACTTCTAATATAAATTTTACTATGCATGCAGAGAGTAGTGGCACTTCAAATGCGGATGCTGCACAGATTTACATACAAAGAATTTATTTATCATAATTCTAGTACGTGTTAATCTTTTTTTGGGTATTACGGGAACCTGGGAAGGGTGGGTTCCTGTGCCTACAGACATATTTTATAATGGAATTTTCGCTCCAGGGGCAGGCTGCAGAGCCAATTGTATTGTGAGTAATACATGGATATATCATAATAAAACAACTTCATTTATCCATATAAATTTAGGTTCCAAAGATGTAAGTAGCTACAGCATGTTAAATATATACGGTGCAATAAATTCTTATCCAAGTACAAGCACATTATCGTTAGCTAATGTTGCAGGTATTTGCAACATGGTAACGATAAGCGCACAAGGAAATGTGTGGAGCGTATGGAGCATTGATATTTCACAGTTAACAGCCTTTAATTTAGACAGTTATTTATCGATTGGTGGAATTACTGGTGGGGAATATCCTGACATGAACGCACACACAAGAATATCTCATATTTGGCTTTCGTAATATATATTTCTTTTTTGGGTATTACAGGAACCTGGGAAGGGTATGTACCGGTAGCAACAGATCTATACTTGAGAGGAAATAACATTGCGGGTTTTAAACCAAGCAATAGTTATACCACCTTAGAATCGGGAGGTATTATGGTTAATAGAGGCACACTTTGGGTAACAACCTCTCGGTCATACAATCTAACACCATACACTAGAATAAATATTGAAATGTATATTACTTTTTGGGCAACCACAGCAGTGTCACAATACCTATATTTAGAGATATACAAATCAACGAGTACTTCATCGGGAAACATCATTGGAAGTGTTGATCTCAGTGGTCTATCAACTGATATTAATAGATCATATATAATGAGTCTTAATATAGCAAGCGTGTCGTATGTCGCCAATGGACTGAGTATAAAAGTTAATGGTGGGTATACCACCGCTGGATCACATACTTCAACTAGTATTTCGGGTTATTGTTATCGTATATGGCTTAGTTGATTTGTTTTAATTTTTATTTTGGGTATTACCGGTACTTGGGAGGGTTGGGTTCCAACTTCGACTGATCTATACCTCTATGGAAACAACTATTCCAACTTCATGCCTGGAAGTAAGGCAGATGTGGAGAATATTGTTTTTGAGTCAGGACAGGTTTATTTCCGTACTTCTAATAATTCAATGCTTATAATTGCTAAAAATATAGTTGACTTTACAGGATATAATTATTTGAACTTTAAGATCTATTCATCGACATCAATTACCACTAGTGCAAAAATTTTCGGATGGCATACAAGCAACATTTTAGATTATATACACTATGGAGCAAGTACCGAGTCTTTTATAGTACCCATAGGAGAAAATACGTATTCTATAAATATATCTCAAATTAATGGAGGGAGATATCCATATTGTGGTAGATTCAATGGGTATCTATATCGTGTCTGGTTGAGCTGATTCGTTTCAGCCAACATTTTTATCCTATTTTTTTGGGTATTACAGGTACTTGGGAGGGATATGTACCAAGCGCTACAGATCTGTACTTACGAGGAAACAATACTGCTAATTTTACAGGAAGCAATTTTACTTTTGAAAGTGGTGGTATTCATCATGGCACAGGAACTTCTGTGGCCAACCTCGTTACAGGAAAATTATATAATTTATCATCTTATAACTACCTAAACTTTCAAATATATTTATATAATTCAAGCTCACTATCAGGTTCACTTTATTCGGCCATTGAGCTTAAAGTAGGGAAAAGTTCATCTGATTTTTTTTCAACTTCTCTAAAAAAAGACATTACCACAGGTCAGATATTTGATATGAGCGTCAACCTTGCAGTTGCTTCATTCACTATTCCAATATATATTGATTTTTCACATTCCAGAGTAATGCCAGACGGATCAATGACTAAACGTGGATGTGATTTTTGGGTTTATCATATCTGGTTAAGTTAGTTCAAAATTGTTAGTCTTTTTTTGGGTATTACCGGAACTTGGGAGGGATATGTACCAACTGCGACCGACCTATACATAAGGGGTATTATATCTAGCATTGCAGGAAGTATAGTAGGATTGAAAACAGGAGTATCTGCTTATTTTGTAGCTGAATCTGGGATGATATCTGCGCAAAAGTATTCTATAAATGGTCAGGGTGCATACTATCCAAGTATATATTTTTTTAATCAAATCGACCTGACCAAATACAATTATATTAACTTAGAAGGATATGTGACCCAACCAGGAGGTGGAGTTGTTGCTATTATGGTATCACAAACAAAAGCCAACTCATATGGAAACTATGATGGCACACCAGACCTTATAATTGAACGAAGTTTAGGAATTGCTGGAGGGTTTACTTTATCTCTAAATTGCCAAAATTTTGCAGCAACTAGATATATCTTAATTGGCCACAACAACCCATACCAAGTAACGTTCAAATATAATATCTATCGCATATGGCTATCATAGGATAGTTCAAACGAGGTTCTGTATTTTTTTTTTGGGTATTACGGGAATCTGGGAAGGGTATGTTCCTACCTCCACAGATCTCTACATTCGTGGGAATAATGCTGCAAATTTTACTGCAAATTTTAACATTTCTTTTGAGAGTGGAGGGATTTTAAACACCGGTAATGGAATGCCAATTCTTACGTCTGGAAAATCATATAATTATTCTGGATACAAATATTTAAAAACGCAAATATATATAACCAGATTAACACTGACAGCAAGTAATACTTATTCTTCCAGAATAAAAGTTGTGGCACATAGAAAAAATGCAAGCGAAAGCATAATCGGAACAGGCCAAGCAAATAATGTTACTGTAGGATCAACTTATACCATAACTACTAGTTTAACAAATGCATCATTTACATCTCCAATTATAATAAAAATACCCCATTACAGAATAAATAATGTAAACGAAGAAGTCGGCCCACAGGGGTGGGAGGGATACGTATATCGAATTTGGATAGAATAAAATATACAAAAAATTGATTTGAATACTAGTTCTGCTCTTTTTTTTTTGGGTATTACGGGAACTTGGGAAGGGTGGGTACCTACTGCTACCGATCTTTATTTACGTGGCAATAATCTGGGCGGATGGGTTCGTTCTTCTTATGCAG
>JAGZSY010000028.1 GCA_018380885.1 Enterocloster asparagiformis | reverse complement strand
CAAACAAAATGCAATATATAATTGACATTTAGAATTATATATATTATAATATGCAATATAGAGGAGGTGGAGGATATTTGAAGAATCTGAAATTGAAATCCGCCCGGGCCGCCATGGATTTATCCCAGGAGGAGCTGGCGGATCAGGTTGGAGTGACCCGGCAGACCATCGGCATGATAGAGGCGGGAAAGTACAACCCCACGCTGAATCTGTGTATTGCGATCTGCAGGGCGCTGGGAAAGACGCTGGACGATTTGTTTTGGGAAGAGTGAAAGGATGGAGCACTATGAAGGATGAGAGAATTATGCAGTCGATGAACAAAATCTGGGGAGAGATCGGACGCCTGACCTACTATCTGGCGGTGGCCTCCTTTGTGGTAAAGGTTTTAATCGGTGGATTCAAAATGGAAAACTGGATTGTGGAGTATGTGATCATGATCGGCGCGCCGGTGTACCAATTTGTGCGCATGCGCCAGCTAAAGCTGGCCTTCGGCGGTTCGCTGAAAAAGCGCGGCTACTGGAAGCGGGAGTTGATTGTGATGCTGGTGGTCGTGGCCGTATATCTTTTGGTTATGTTCACCCGGACGGAGGTAAATGTGAAGGAAGCCCTGATCTCCCTCGTCGCCTTCATCGTCTCCTTCCAGGCAATCCGCGCGCTGATCGTCACCCTGGAGGGGAAACGGACCGAGCGGTTGGAAAAGGAGTTCGAGGAGGACGAACAGGAGGATTCCGGGGACTGAGTCCGCGGGCCGGCCTTCCAAGGCCATCAGGCAATAACAAGACCCTAAGCGCCGCCTGCCGCGGCGCTTTATTCTGCCCGTACCGCGCCGTATTTTTACGCGAAAGCCGCCGCCGGGAAAAAATGATTCCAGAGGTCAGACACCTTTCGGTTGAAAAACGCCGGGAAATGGTCTAAAATAATAAATTATGTATGGAAAATAAGGTGGCAAACAGATGAACGTATCGATAATCGCAAAACAGATGATGGTCTTGTTCCTGATGATGGTGGCCGGCTACGGTGCATTTAAAGGGGGAATGGTCAGCAGGGAGGGGACGAAGAGCCTTTCCTCCCTGATCGTAAATATTTTAAATCCCTGTCTGATTTTGAACGGGGTGATGAACAAGGAGGTGGCCTACGGCCCGCGGCTGATTGCGGAGAACCTGCTCCTGGTGCTTTTGATGTTCACCCTGCTCATTGGCTTGAGCCTGCTGTTCGTGCGCCTGGCCAGGCCGGGAAAGGAGCGGGAGAACACTTACCGGCTGATGGTGATTTTTCCCAACCTGGGCTTCATGGGGATTCCGCTGATCACCAGCGTCTACGGACAGGCCTCGGTGATCTTTGTGGCCTTCTACATTGTGGGTTACAATCTTCTCATCTACTCCTACGGCATCCTTTTGAGCTCAGGAAAGGGCGGGAGAACAGAGCATTTTCCTCTCCGCCGTCTGCTCAACCCCGGCATGGGAGCCAGCGCGCTGGCGATTTTGATATTTGCCCTGCACATCCGCCTGCCTGAGGCGGTGGGCACATTCTTCGGCTACATGGGCGATGCGGCGGTGGCGCTGTCCATGATGACGGTGGGCATGACCGTGGCCCAGGCGGACCTGAAGTCCATTTTTATGGACCGCTGCCAGTTGAGCTTCACAGCCTTCAGCCTGCTGATCGTGCCCCTGCTGTGCATCCCCTTTCTCCATCTTCTGCCCATTGACCCCATGTCCTACGGCATCTTCATTCTGCTGATCGCCATGCCCGTGGGCAGCACGGTGACGCTGATCGAGATGGAGTACGGCGGCGGTGACGGGCGGGTGTCCGCCGGCGGCATCGCTTTGACCTCCCTCTTGTCCATGGTGACCATACCGCTCATTTCCTTTATCGCGTGAGGTAGAAAATGAAACGCATTGTGACGCATTATCTGCGGCCCTATTACGGCAGGATGCTGGTGGGCTTTGCCATCAAATTCAGCGGCACCTGCCTGGATTTATGTCTGCCCTGGGTTCTGGCCAGGATGATCGACGTGGTGATCCCTCAGGGGGAGCGGCAACTGATCTTTGTCTGGGGCTTTGTGATGCTGGGGCTCGCGGCAGGGGCGGCTGTCTGCAATATCACGGCCAACCGCATGGCTGCCCGGGTGGCGGCCGGTTCAACCCAGGCCGTGCGCGCCGACTTGTTCAGCAAGGTGATGTATCTGGCGGACAGCCAGTCAGGGGAGCTTGGCAAGCCCTCCCTGATCTCACGGCTGACCACGGACACCTACAATGTATACAACGTAATCGGGAGAGTCCAGCGCCTGGGGGTGCGGGCTCCCCTTTTGCTGCTCGGCGGACTGTTTATCACAATGACACTGGACGCCCACCTGGCCTGTATTCTGTTGGCAGCGCTGGGAATCCTGGGCGTGGTGGTGGTGGCGGTGTCGAGAAAGAGCGTGCCCATGTACGGTCAGCTGCAAAAGGCTTTGGACCGGCTGGTGATGTCCGTGCGGGAAAATATCGCCGGCATCCGGGTGATCAAGGCCCTGTCCAAGGAGGACTGGGAGAAGGAGCGCTTCGCGGACGTCAACGACCAGGTGGTGCAGCGGGAGAAGGCCGCGGGACTGACCATGGCGGTGATCAACCCGGTTATGAATCTGGTGCTGAATCTGGGGCTGGTGGCCGTGGTGGTGGCCGGCGCTTACCGGGTCAGCTCAGGCGCCACGGAGATCGGGAAAATACTGGCCTTTTTGACATATTTTACCATCATCCTCAACGCGCTGCTGTCCATCTCCAAGATGATCGCCATACTCTCCCGGGGAATCGCCTCCGCCGACCGCATCGAGGCGGTGCTGTCCATGGAGGACGCGCTGCCGGTGACGCAGGGGGAAAAACAGGAGGAGACTTCCTGGCACATCCGCTTTTCACACGTGGATTTCGGCTACACGCCGGGAAAAAAGAATCTGGAGGACATCAGCTTCTGCCTGAAGCGTGGGGAGACATTGGGCATCATTGGCGCCACCGGCGCGGGGAAATCCACGCTGCTCAAGCTGCTGCTGCGGTTTTACGACGCCACCGGCGGTCAGGTGCAGATCGGGGGCCGGGATGTGCGCTCCTACGGCTTAAAGGAGCTGCGGGAAAAGTTCGGCGTGGTATTTCAGAACGATGTGATTTTTAAGGACAGCATCCTGGAAAATGTGCGGCTGCGGCGGAACCTGCCCGCCGGGGCGGTGGACAAAGCCCTGGAGACGGCCCAGGCCGAGGAGTTTGTGCGGGGCAGGTCCGGGGAGCTGGAGGGAGCGTTAAATATCCGCGGCGCCAATTTAAGCGGCGGTCAGAAGCAGCGCCTGCTCATCGCCCGGGCCCTGGCGGGGGAGCCGGAAATCCTCATTCTGGACGACTCCTCCAGCGCGCTGGACTACAGGACCGACGCCAGGCTGCGGGCCGCCCTGGCGGAGCGCTATCCGTTCACCACCAAGGTGATCGTGGCCCAGCGGGTCAGCTCCATCCTCCACGCGGACCGCATCCTGGTCCTGCAGAACGGCAGGGCGGCGGGCCTGGGGAGCCATGAACAGCTATTGGCGGACTGCGAGGCATACCGCGGCATTGTCCGCTCGCAGATGGGAGCGTGACGGGGATGGGTGAGAGAAAAAATCGGGAACGCCTCAACTGGAAAACCTTAAAAAGGCTGGGCAATTACCTGGCCGCGGAGCGGTGGTACCTGGGCCTGGCCGTGGGGCTGGCGGTGGTAGGAAACCTGCTGGCCCTGGCCGGCCCCATGCTCAGCGGCTACGCGGTGGACGCCATCAGCCCCGGACCGGGCCGGGTGGATTTTGAACGGGTGTTCTACTATGCGAAATGGATGATCGCCTGCTACGGGGCGGCCTTTGTCTGCTCCTACAGCCTGGCAGCCCTGATGATCCACGTCAGCCAGCGCATCGTGCGGCGCATGCGCAAGGATGTGTTCGACCATCTGATGGATCTGCCAGTGGGGTATTTTGACACCAGGTCTACCGGAGATGTGATCAGCCGCATCTCCTACGACATCGACACCATCAACAGTTCGTTGTCCCACGACGCGGTACAGATGATGACCACGGTCATCACCGTGGTCGGGGCGCTGTCCATGATGGTGCGCATCTCGCGGCAGCTGGTGCTTGTGTTCGCCGTCACGGTGCCCCTCTCCATTTTCATGACCAAACAGATTACGGGCAGGACCCGCCCGCTGTTTCGCGCGCGCTCCGTCTCCCTGGGGGAGTTGAACGGGTATGCGGAGGAGATGGTCACGGGCAAGGAGACGCTGGCGGCCTACTGCCGGGAGGAGAGCGCCGTGGAGACCTTTGGGGAGAAGAACGGGGAGGCTGCCAGGGCCGGATACCGGGCGGATTATTACGGCAATATCGTGGGCGCCTGCGTCAATTTCGTCAACAACCTTTCCCTGACGCTGATCAGCGTGTTCGGCGCGCTGCTGTACCTGGGCGGCTCCTTGACCGTGGGGCACATCTCCTCCTTTGTGCTGTACTCCCGCAAATTTTCCGGGCCCATCAATGAGTTCGCCAACATCATCGGAGAACTGCAATCCTCTCTGGCGGCCGCGGAGCGCATTTTTATGCTGCTGGATGAGACGGCCGAGACCGCGGATGAGGGCGGAGACGCGGGGGAGCTGGCCTGCCGGAAGGGGGAGGTGGATTTTGACCGTATCACCTTCGGCTACGAGCCCCAGAGGCCGGTGATCCGCGACCTCTCACTCCACGCGCCTTCCGGGGCGCTGGTGGCCATTGTAGGGCCTACCGGGGCGGGAAAAACCACGCTGATCAACCTGCTCATGCGCTTTTACGACACGGACCGGGGGCTGCTGCTGGTGGACGGGCAGCCGGTGCGGTCTGTGTCCAGAAAGAGCCTGCGGGCCAATTTCGCCATGGTGCTGCAGGACAGCTGGCTGTTCACCGGCACTGTGTACGAAAATTTGGCCTACGGGAGCCCAAACGCCTCCATGGAGGATGTGAGGAGAGCCGCCCGGATGGCCATGGCGGACGGCTTTATCGAGAAGCTGCCCCAGGGTTACGACACGGTGCTGACCGAGGACGGGGCCAGTCTGTCCAAAGGGCAGAAGCAGCTTCTGACCATTGCCAGGGCCATGCTGCTAGACGCCCGCATCCTGATTCTGGACGAGGCCACCTCCAACGTGGACACGGAGACGGAGCTTAAGATACAGGCGGCCATGCGGCGGCTCATGCGGGACAAGACGTGCTTTGTCATCGCCCACAGGCTCTCCACCATCCGCAACGCTGACGCGATCCTGGTGGTGGACCAGGGACGGATCGTGGAGCAGGGGCGCCACGGGGAGCTGATGGAACAGCAGGGATTTTACTACCGCCTGTACCAGGCGCAATTTCAGATATAGGGACCGGAGGGCCGAGATGGAGAGAGTGAAGGAACGGGAATACGACCTGCTGCGGGTGATCTGCTGCGCCTCGGTGGTAGTGCTGCACACGGGCAGCATCTATCTGGCAGGGTGGGAGCCCGGTATGCCCGCGGCCCGGCGGACCCTGGCCGCCCTCATGCAGAGCCTGACCCGGGATGCGGTGCCGCTGTTTGTGATGCTCAGCGGCGCCTTTCTGCTGACGGATCGGCGCAACATGGATTTCCGGCGGTTTTACCGGAAATCCATGAGGAAAATGGGGATTCCCACCCTGGTGTTCAGCGCGCTGTACGTGGCTTACGCCTACGCGGTGCTGCTGGCGAAGATTTACATCAAGCACACCGCGGGAACGGACCAGCTGGGGCAGCCCCTGCTCCTGTGGCTGAACGGGGTGCCGTACTTTCACATGTGGTTCATGTACATGCTGGCAGGGCTGTACGCGGTGACGCCGGTTCTGGTCCGCCTGCGGGAGCGGATGGGGGAGCGGGCCTGGTTCGCGGCCGGGGCGGCCTGCACTCTGGCCGGGATGGCGCTGTCGGCGCGCGCCGCTTTGCCCTGGTATCTCCAGTGGCTTATATACCTGGGGTATTTTATGATGGGGGCCGCAATCCGCTTTCATTTCAGGGAAAAGGGAGAAAACCCCTGGAAAAACGTCTGCCTCTCCGTGGGCCTGGTCTGCCTGGCCGCGGCCGCCTGGCTGTTTCACCGCAAGCTCTGGTACGAGATTCTGCCGGGATACCAGGTGATCCACCCCCTGTCCGGCCTGATTGTGCTCAGCAGCCTTCTGGTATTTGCCGGTTTTGCCGGTCGGCCGGTGGCCGCGGACCTGAGCGGGTTGAGCAGATTGACGTTTTACATCTATCTGTTCCACGGCGGCGTGCTCTCAGCCCTGGATATTCTGATGAGAAATGTTTTCAAGTGGGAGCCGGGTATCGGCCAGATGGCGCTGGTGGCGGCGCTCACCTGGACCATATCCCTGGCGCTTTCGGCCCTGTGCCTTGCCCGCGGGTCAAAAGCCTCCCCAAAAGGTTCTTTACATTTTTAGAAAATGCTACTATAATAAAAATTGCTTTGCAGAGCAAATTAAATATAACGATTGATTCCCGGGGGGCCGCGCACGCGGCTGAGAGTGGTTCTGCCTGACCCGTTTACCTGATCCGGATAATGCCGGCGTAGGAAGAGAATACATGTTCAGAGGATCTCTGTTTGTTTTCCCGGGAAACCAAAAAGGAGGTCTTTTTTTATGCCCGAAACAAATGAAAAACCATATGTAACCTACGGCTCCTGCGGCTGCGGGACCTGCGGCGCCAGACAGGAGATCACCGGCTGCCGCTTCAGCCTCTCCCCCATGTCCGACCACTTTATCGACATAATCTTAGGCGCGATCGGCAAGGTGAACACGGAAAATGTCTGGGTGATGACGGACAAGCTGTCCACCGTCTACCGAGGCAAGCGCGTCCACGTGCTGGACGCCGTGAAAGCCTGCTTTGTCCACGCTTACCGGGAGGGCGTGCACATGACGATGGAGGCCACCCTGTCCAAGGGCTGTCCGGGCGACACGGACGCGGACGCCTTTCTGGCGGCAGGGGACGACCCGGCCAACGAGGCGGCCGCAAGGGATATCCATTTTCCGGCGGCCTGCAAGATTTCCCTTTATCCCATGGGCGTTGCCAACTACATGGAGTACATCGCCAATGTGGTGAACCTGGCAATTGACAGGGGGCTTTACTCCCATTCCTCCCACTATGTGACCGTGCTGGAGGGGGATGTGCAGGACCTGTTCGCCTATTTCAACGAGGCGGCAAAATACTGCGGCGAGAACCTGAGCCACTATGTGATGGAAATCACCCTGTCGGTGAACAGCCCCACGGCGGAATGAGAAAAAGCACGCTATACAACGCGGGAAAAGAGAGGTATGAGACATGAAACGTACATATGAATGGAAATTAAAGGATATTCTGATGGTGGGCATCGCGGGCGTGCTGTTTGCGGTGGTTTATCTGGGGATGGTCTATCTGGGCACGGCGCTGACCACGGCCCTGACGCCCTTTGGTCTGGGAATCTTAGGCTATGAGCCGATCTACGGCGTGTGGTTTATGGCCGCCACCTTTACCACCTATGTGATCCGCAAGCCCGGAGTGGGGATCATTGCAGAGATGCTGGCCGCGCTGCTGGAGGTGCTGATGGGAAATATGTTCGGCCCCATTATCTTCATCAGCGGATTTATCCAGGGCCTGGGATCTGAGCTGGGCTTTGCGGCCTTCGGCTACCGCCGCTTCAACATGGGCACCATGGCCCTGGCCAGCGTGGGCTGTACGGTACTCAGTTTTCTCTGGACCGGTCTGCGCTCCAGGTACTGGACGCTGGCCCCATGGCTGGTGCTCACGATTTTTGCAGTCCGGCTGGTCAGCTCCTTCCTGTTCTGCGGCGTTGGATGTAAGCTGCTGGCCGACGGCCTGGCCAAATCCGGCATCCTCAGAGGCTACGCCCTGGGGCAGAGGGCGCTTGATTTCGACGAGGTGTAAATGAAAATGGTCCCATTTTTAGAGGCGGAGGACGTCTGCTTCCGCTATTTTGAACAGTCTAAGCGCAATATCCTGGACCACGCCTGCCTGGAGGCTGGGCAGGGGAAAACCACGGTGCTGATCGGGCCAAGCGGCTGTGGCAAGAGCACGCTGGCCGCGGTCTGCGCCGGGCTTTACCCGGAGAACGGCGGTGTGCTGGCGGGCGGCAGCATCCGCATTCTGGGGCGTCCCGTGGGGGAATTAAAGCCGGGGGAGCGGGCGGGCTTACTCTCCATGCTCTTTCAGAATCCGGACCTCCAGTTCTGCATGGATACGCTGCGAAACGAGCTGCGCTTTTGCATGGAGAATATCTCGCTGCCCCCGGAGGAGATGGACGGCCGCATGGATGCCCTGGCGTCGGAGCTGGACTTGACGCCGTTGCTGGACCGCAAGCTGCACACGCTGTCCGGGGGTGAAAAGCAGAAGGCGGCCCTGTGCTGTCTCTTTGCCATTGGGTCCAGGGGGCTGTTCCTGGACGAGCCCTTTGCCAATATAGACGGGGAGGCGGCCAGAGGGCTGATCGGCCTGCTGCGGGAGCGGAAGGAGCGGGACGGGCTCACCGTCATGGCCATCGACCACCGGCCGGACCTGTGGCTGGACCTGGCCGACGAGTTCGTGGTCCTGGGCGAGGGCGGACGTGTGGTGAAACGGGGGATCACCCCGGAAAACATGGGCGGGTTTGAGGAACTGTTCCACCGCCTGGGAATTTCGTTTCCCCAGAAGTTGCGCAAGGGCCCTGCGGGCCGCCCGACAGTGCGCGCGGGCGGACAGGCGGTGGAGGAAGAGACGGCGGAGGAAGAGACGGCCGGAGGTCGGAAAGCGGAGGCACGGACGGCCGGAAAACAGCCCGCCATTGTGCTGGAGGGGGTCAGCCTGCGCAGGGACGGTTCCGGCGGCAGAAGGCTGTGGGGAACGGGCCGGTCTGGGGCCGACGCGCAGCAGGCCCTCCTCATTGAGTCCGCCAGCGCGCGCTTTAACAGGGGGGAGCTCACGGCCATCCTGGGGCCCAGCGGGAGCGGCAAGACCAGTCTGTTCTACACCCTGCTGGGGCGGCGCCCCTATGGGGGCAGCATCCGCGTGGACGGGCGGGAGCTGAGCAAAATCAGGCCCCGGGACCTATATCTGGAGCTGGGTATGGTGTTTCAGAATCCGGGCAGCCAGTTTGTGACCCAGAACGTTCTGGAGGAGGTGGCCCTGGGCCTTAAGCTCTGGGGGCGGCCGGAGGAACCCCGGCAGCTGCTGGAAGAGTTCGGGCTGGGCGCGTACGAAAAATATTCGCCCTACATGCTGAGCCAGGGGCAGCAGCGGCGCCTGGCCGTCCTGTCCATGCTGGCCGGCGGCCAGCGGATTCTGCTGCTGGACGAGCCCACCTACGGCCAGGACGAGCGCTCCACCAGGGCGTTGATGGAGCGGGTCATGGACCAGGTGGGACGCAGGGGCCTGACGGTGATCATGATCACCCACGACGAGGCGCTGGCCGGGGCCTACGCGCACCGTATTTACCGGCTGACCGGCAAAACGCTTGTGCCGCAAGCGCGGCCGCAGGCGAACAGAGGAGGAGAATGATATGGAACGCTTAAATCCCTTTTACAAAGCCGTGACCATCCTGGTGTGCGGGCTGGTCATGTCCTTCTCCTATTCGGTGGAGCTGAGCCTGGCCGTGTTTGGGCTCTGCCTGGCGGCCCTGCTGTTTGCCTCCCGGGCCAGGGCCGCGTCCATTGTAAAAATTCTGATTCCGGCCGTCGCCGCTGCCCTGAGCCTGTTTTTTGCCGGTCTCTGGAACACCAGGGGGACGGCGGGCCCGGCCGCGCAGGGCAGCCTGAACTTCGCCCTGGCGGCGGCTTCCAGCCGCTCCCTGTACAATGCGCTGCAGTTGGGAAGCCGCGTGCTGGCCTTTGCCGGCCTGGGCATCCTCTTTGCCCTGACCACGGATGGGGAGGTCTTTGTGGCCAGCCTGATCCACCAGGGTAAAATCCCGCCCAAGTTCGCCTACGGCGTGCTGGCAGCCTTCCACCTGCTGCCGGAAATCCGCAAGGAGTACGACGACGCCAGGCTGGCCTGCCAGGTGCGCGGCATGAAGCTGTCTCCTCTGTCCCTGAAGCCGGTGTTTACCGCCCTGGTCAATGGGATCCGCTGGTCTGAGAGCGTGGCCATGGCCATGGAGTCCAAGGGCTTTTCCGGGGACGGGGACCGCACCTACTACGCCGTGACGCAGGTGCGCTGGTACGACAGGGCCTTCGCGGCCGCGGTCCTGGCCGGAATGGCGGCCGGTATGCTGCTCTGCCGCCGGTAGCCGGAAACGGGGAATGGGCGGATATTTCCGTTCTGACCGCATTCCCCGCAAAAACCGGTTGCCCCGATGGGCAAATCCGCTTATAATAGCTATAATCAATCACGCACCCATCGAGGACAGGCAGACAAATGGATTCCAATATTTTCCAACCGAAGGCGGCGGAGAAAAGCCGCGTCCGATTTTCAATCAACAAAAAAATACTGATTCTCTCAGCGGCGATTGTATTGCCGTTTCTTATTTTCGTGGTGGTTCTCCTGGTCTCCATGACGAGATACAGCCGGGTATACGATAAAATCGTCAGCAGCATGACCATCGCCAACAACTACAACTTAAACTTCAAAGAGGAGATGGACGAGAGCCTGTACAAGCTTGTGGTGGGATATGTGGGGTACGAGGACATATCGCAGGACGAGACGCTGAAAGACCCCTACGCGCTGATCCACGAGCTGCGGGGCGAGTTCACGACCCTGAGGGATATCACCACCGAGGCGGAGAGCCGGGTGTGGCTGGAAAGCCTCCTGCGCAATATCGACACCCTGGAGAAGCGGGTGGACGATATAATGGAAAATATCTCCATCGGTGGCCGGTACGATGAGAACATCCAGGAGCTGGACAACAACATCTACATCCTCACCGAGCTGATTCAGGACAATATCCAGTATTACATCTATTACCAGACCAAAAGCATGGAGGCGGTGACAACGGATTTAAACCGCCAGATTCACAACTTTGTCATCGCCTGCGGCCTGCTGGTGCTGGTGCTGCTGATCCTGACCGTGATGGTCACATACCTGATAACGGCGGATATCCTGCGGCCCATAAACGTGCTCTACGACGCAACCCGCAGGGTATCCCAGGGGGAATTGAGCGCCAGGGCCGACGTCAGCTCAGGGGATGAGATCGAGATTCTGGCCAGGAGCTTTAACGACATGGCGGGAAATATGCAGCAGCTGGTGCAAAAGACAAAGGAGGACGAGCAGAAGCTGCGCCGGCTGGACCTTCGCCTTTTGCAGGAGCAGATCAATCCCCATTTCCTCTACAATACCCTGGACACCATTGTCTGGCTCATCGAGGGCGATCAGGCGGACGAGGCGGTGGGCATGGTGGTGACGCTGTCCAACTTTTTCCGGCTGGTGCTCAGCAGAGGGCGGGAGTTCATTTCACTGAGGGAGGAGGAGCAGCACATCCGCAGCTATCTGGAGATACAGGAGGTGCGCTACCACGATATCCTGGAGTATGATATCCAGATTGACCCCGCGCTCTACGATTACCAGATTCTGAAGCTGACGCTGCAGCCTCTGGTGGAAAATGCGCTCTATCACGGGATAAAATACAAGAGGGCCAAGGGCTGCATCCGCGTCCGCGGTGAGAAGGCGGGGGAGGTCCTCCGCCTGACGGTGGGCGACAACGGGGTGGGGATGGACGAGTCCGACCTGGAGCAGCTGCGAAGGGAGATCTGCAGGCCCTGCCGCGAGACGGAGAAGGGCTTTGGCCTGGCAAATGTGAACGAGCGGATACACATGTATTTCGGCCCGGAATACGGGATGGATATCCGGTCGGAAAAGGGCGGGGGAACCGTGGTGACACTGACGATACCGGCGGTCAAGGCAAAGGACAATCCGCCGGGCGCAGGCGAAAGGTGAGATGGATCATGAAACTGACAGGGAAAAAAATTGGCCGGCTTGTGACAGCCGCGCTGTTGTCTGCGCTCCTTCTGTCCGGCTGCGCCGGGGCCTACGGGGTGGAGCAGACCGAGGACACGCGCACGCCTGTGGATGAAAACCTGATTGTGGTGGGGGTGTCCCAGGTGGGCAGCGAATCCGTATGGAGAACAGCCAACACGGCCTCGCTCCAGCGGATATTTACCAAAGAAAACGGCTATTTCCTGATTTTCAACAACGCCAGGCAGAAGCAGGAGAACCAGATCAAGGCGCTGCGCAGCTTTATCTCCCAGCGGGTGGATTACATCGTGTTCTCGCCCATTGCGGAGGACGGCTGGGAGACCGTGCTCCAGGAGGCAAAGGAGGCGCAGATTCCGGTGATTTTGATTGACCGGAAGGTGAACGTCAGGGACCAGTCGCTGTACACCACCTGGATCGGCTCCGATTTCTACAAGGAGGGGCGGATGGCCGCGGACGCGTTAAACGATTGCCTGAAACGGAATAACCGGCAGGACGACAGGATTCGGATCGTGGTGCTGCAGGGCACCCAGGGGGCCACGGCCACCATCGGCCGCACCAGCGGTTTCAACGAGGTGGCCAGGGAACATGAGAACTGGGTGATTCTGGACCAGGTGGACGCGGAGTTCACAACTGCAAAGGGGCAGGAGCAGATGGAACGGCTGCTGCGCGCCTATCCCGACATAGACGTGGTGATTTCACAGAACGACGACATGACCTTCGGCGCCCTGGAGGCGATCGGGGAGGCCGGGCTGAAGGCGGGGGAGAAGGGGGATATCATCGTCATCTCCTTTGACGCTGTGAAGGCGGGCCTGCAGCTGGTGGACAGCGGCAGCATAACCGCGGACGTGGAGTGCAACCCCAACCAGGGCGAGTACGTGGAGACTGTGATCAAAAAGCTGGAGAACGGCGAGGCGGTGGCGAAAATGTACGTTGTCCCGGAGACCGTATTTACCGGGGAAAATGTAAAAGAAGCCCTGGAGGAGAGAACCTATTGACGGAAAAGAGGGAATAAAATGCTAAAAGTATTTCTGGTTGAGGATGAACGCGTCATCAGGGAGGGGTTTCGCGACAAAATTCCCTGGGAGCAGTACGGCTTCCAGCTGGTGGGGGATGCCAGCGACGGGGAGATGGCCCTGCCGCTGATCCGCAAAATGAAGCCGGACGTGCTGATCACGGACATCAAGATGCCGTTTATGGACGGCCTGTCCTTAAGCGAAATTGTGAAAGAGGAGTTTCCCAAAATAAAGATCATTATCATCAGCGGCTACGACGATTTCGAGTACGCCCGCCAGGCGATCAAGGCGGGGGTGGACCAGTACCTGCTAAAGCCGGTGACCAGGATGACCCTGCGCAACGTGCTGCTGGAGCTGAAGGAAAAAATCGAACAGGATATGGAGCAGAAGGATTACCAGACCCAGTACCGGGACGAGGTGCGGGAGTTCGAGCAGTTTTCCTTGCGCAGGTTTTTTGAGAAGCTTCTGGACGGGAAGCTTACGGTGAAGGAAATTTACGAGGAGGCGGCCGGACAGTCCTTGCAGCTTGAGGCCGCCTGCTACAACCTTCTGCTTTTTTCCATCTATGAGAAGGGGGAGCAGTCGTCCAGGGAGTCCAGGGAGCAGTTTATCAGGAAGCAGGAGGAGGTGTTCCACTATTTTCAGCGCCACCCCCAGTACATCCTGTTCCGCCTGAACATCGACAGCTACGGGGTCCTGGTGAAGTCGGAGCCCTGGCAGATGGAGGAGCTGGTGGAGAACAGCCTGGCCCACTTCAAAAAGGTCTGCGCTCCCCAGGAGCCGCGCCTGGACTGGTATGTGGCCGTGGGCACGCCGGTGGAGCGCTTAAGCCTGCTGCCCCAGTGCTATAAGAGGGTGAACCATTATTTCGCCTGCCGCTTCATCACGCCGGGCCGGCACATCCTCTCAGGGGCCACGCTGCCGGATCATTTGCCGGAGCAGGAGGAGGCCAATATCGGAGCGGTGGACTTTATGCAGATGGACCCGGAGATCATCCGGGATTTTCTGGCGCGGGGCGGGGAGAAGGAGATTCACGATTTCGTGGAGGCCTACCTCCAGAATATCCAGAACGCGCTGAAATCCAGAATGTTCCGCAGCTATGTGATCCTGAATATCCGCTTTGCCGTGGTGGCGTTTCTGGAGTCCATCGGGGCCGAGCAGGCGGAATATCTGGAGGAGATTGAGAACGCGGTGCGCGTCATCCGCAACGAGGACACCGAGGTGTTTGAGTATTTCGCGGATATGCTGGGAACCGCCATGGGCATCCGCGACCGGATCAACAGCTATCAGGGCGGAAAGATGCTGAAAAAGGCCCTGGATTACATCGACGGCCACTATGACAGCGACGCCCTGTCCTTAAACCTTGTGGCCGAGCAGATCGGCGTGAGCGCCAACTACCTCAGCGCCATTTTCAGCCAGAGCATGCAAAAGACCTTTGTGGAGTATGTGACGGAGAAACGGATAGAGAAGGCCAAAAAGCTGTTAAAGCAGACGGAAAAAACCTCCGGCGAGATTGCAAAGGAGGTGGGGTACAAGGATTCCCACTATTTCAGCTTTGTGTTTAAAAAGCTTCAGGGCTGCAGCCCCAGGGAATATAGGGCGGAAAAGAGGCGCTGAGGCGGGCTACACGTCCGTCTGCGTGCTCTCCTTCAGATTCAGTCTCCAACGGGCTTCCTGTGACGACACGGGGAGCCCGTTCAGCCGTTTTATGACCGCCTCCGCGGCCTTTGTGCCCATCTCGTGGGGCTGGTGGGACAGCGTGGTTACGGTGAGAACGTCGGAGTTGCTGAAATAGGTGTTGTCAAAGGCGGTGATGGCCATGTCACCCGGAAGCCGGTAGCCTGCCTGCAGCAGCTCGTCCACCAGATAGTAGGCGATGATGTCGTTGTAGCAGACCACGGCGGTGCACTGGGACAAGGTATCCGCCGTCAGACGGCGCAGGAATTGGGTGTCCTTGCGGTGAAGCAGTCCGTCCAGCTCACGGGAGCCGTACCAGCATACATTGCGGTCGGATATGGGCAGCCCCAGATCGCGCATGGACTCCATAAAGCCCTGGTAGCGCTCGATTCCCTGGAGGTCGTCCGCCTTGAAAATGCCGGCGATTTCCCGATGTCCCTGGGCGGCCAGGTACTGGACTAAGAGCGCGCTGCCGTAGTAATTGTCGTCCTTGATGCAGAGGCAGTCCTCCAGGCCGGGATAGAAATTAAACAAAAATACGACCCGGCAGCCGTTTTTGATCAGCTTGCGGTACAAATCCAGGTTGGGGTTGGGCAGCGCGCTTTTGCAGCCCTCCACTATGATTCCCCGCAGCGGGGTTTTTAAGAGCTGCAGCAGTATTTCCCGCTCCCTGGACACGCAGTTGTCGGTGTTGAAAACGCGGCCGGTGAAACCGGAGGCGGAAAGTGTGCTGCTGATATCGTTGATCACGCCGGGATAGATGTATTCCTGGTCGCTGGAAATGAGGATGCCGATCACATTTCCCTGGGGCCTGGCGGAGCGCCCGGTGATATAGTAGCCGCTTCCCTGCTTTCCTGTGACCAGCCCCCTCTGCTCCAGAAGGCCCAGGGCTGTGCGGACGGTCTGGCGGCTCACCCGGTATTTACCGCAGAGCTCCTGCTCGGTGGGCAGCTTGTGAATCCCCTTTTGAATCTGTTTTTCAATCATCTGTTCCAGACGCTCCGCAACCCATTTGTATTTGATCGCCATCAGGCACCCCCATTATATGAAAAAATTGCCCAAATAATCCAGGGACAAAAGGTAAAAAATGTAGATATACCATAAAAAAACAACGTTTTTTGCCGCAAACGTCAAGATGCACAACAGGAAATTCCCTTCTCTTTTCGCTGAAACAGGCGGAAATCTAAAATTTTTCTACCAATCGGATGAAGAAATCACACTGTGGCTAAAATTTGTACTTTATTTAGATTATAACACGATAAATTTGTATTGTAAAGAACTCACAAACCGCGATTATAAGGGAAAAAATGAATTGAAACAAACCGCCGGGCCTGTTAACATTGAGTCATAAGGGAACGGCAGTTTTAAGTCAAAAAATTATAAAAGCGGAGGTAGTAACATGAAAAAGAGAGCTCTTGTAACAATGCTGGCAGTATCCATGATGGCGGTTGGACTGGCAGGCTGCGGCGGGTCCAAGACCACAGCGACGGAAGCGCCGGCCACCACCACGGCGGCGGCAGCAGAAGCGGCCGCGCCAGCGTCTGGCGAAGCTGAGACCGAGGCGGCCACCGAGGCTGAGAAAGCACCGGCAGCGGCAGACGGCGAGCTGATCCGGGTGGGAATCATTAACAACGACCCCAATGAGTCGGGATACCGGACGGCCAACGACGCGGATATGAAGGCTATGTTTACCAAGGAAAACGGCTATGACGCTTCCTTTGCCTACAGCCTGAAAAACGACGAGCAGATTACCGCGGCTCAGAAATTTATCCAGGATGAGGTGGATTACCTGCTTCTGTCCGCAGCGGATACATCCGGATGGGACAGCGTGTTAAAGGATGCCCAGGATGCGGGAATCGGCGTGATCCTGTTCGACCGCACCATCGACGCCAGCGACGATCTGTACCTGGCCTCCATCGTATCCGACATGAACAAAGAGGGCGAGACGGCGGTGAACTGGCTGGCCGACCAGAAATTAGACGAGTACAACATCATCCATATCCAGGGCGTGATGGGCTCCGCGGCGCAGCAGGGACGTACCGGCGCGCTGGACGCCAAGGTGGCGGCCGAGGACTCCTGGAACCTGGTAACCCAGCAGACGGCAGAGTGGAACTCCGAGAAAGCGCAGCAGATCGTGCAGTCCGTTATCGATTCCGGCACCAGCTTCAACGTGATCTACGCTGAGAACGACGACATGGCCAAGGGCGCTGTTGCGGCTCTGGACAAGGCGAATATCTCCCACGGCGTGGGCAAGGACGTGATCGTGATGGGATTTGACTGCAACAAGTGGGCGCTGCAGGAGCTGCTGGATCAGAACTGGAACTATGACGGACAGTGCAACCCCTTCCAGGCTTCCTACATCGACGAGATCATCAAAAAGGTGCAGAACGGGGAAACGCTTACGGAAAAGACCATCATCATGGACGAGAAGGGCTTTGACGCCACCACCATTACGGCGGACGACGTGGAGAAATACGGGATCTAAGGAACCGGAGAACCGAGTAGCTCGGTGATCGAAAATTGAGAGAGCGCGGCGCGGCATAAAGAGTTTGATATGGACGCTTCGCGCTCTTTCGTGATAAAAAGGAGTGAATATCGCTGGTGAAAGAGAATTCTGTACTGGAAATGAGAAACATACACAAGAGCTTTCCGGGGGTGCGCGCCTTACAGGCGGTGGATTTTACGCTGTGCGAGGGGGAAATCCACGCGCTGATGGGCGAAAACGGGGCCGGAAAATCCACACTGATCAAGGTGCTGACCGGCGTTTACGAAAAAGACGAGGGCGAGATTTATCTGAAGGGCCTGGACAAAGCCGCGGCCATCAAATCGCCCCGGGATGCCCAGAACCTGGGTATCAGCACGGTGTACCAGGAAATCACCCTGTGCCCCAACCTGACGGTGGCTGAAAATATGTACATCGGCCGCGGGAAAAGCCGGGTGATGGACTGGAAGAAGATAAACGCGGACGCGGACCGGATTCTGGAAAATCTGGGGATACCGGCCAGGGCCTCCCAGCAGCTGTCGGACTGCTCCATCGCGATCCAGCAGATGGTGGCCATCGCGCGGGCTGTGGATATGGACTGCAAGGTGCTGATCCTGGATGAACCCACCTCCTCCCTGGACGAGTCGGAGGTGGAAAAGCTCTTCGGCCTTATGCGGGATCTGCGGGCAAGAGGCGTGGGCATTATCTTTGTCACCCACTTCCTGGACCAGGTCTACGAGGTGTGCGACAAGATCACGGTCCTGCGGGACGGCCAGCTGGTGGGAGAGTATGTGATTGAGGAACTTCCCCGCGTGAAGCTGGTGGCCAAGATGCTGGGCAAAGAGCTGAACGATATGGAAAACATCAAGGAGAAAACGGAAGGCTACAGCGGCCCGGATGAGCGCGTGATCGAGGTGGAAGGACTTCAGAGCGACAGCGGCATTAAGCCCTTTGACTTCTATATCAAAAAGGGCGAGGTCAACGGCTTCACCGGCCTGTTGGGTTCGGGCAGAAGCGAGTGCGTCCGCGCCATTTTCAGCGCAGACAGGGTGACGGCCGGAACCGTGAAAAAGAACGGGAAGCCGGTGAAGATTACAAAACCGCTGGACGCCATGAAAAACGGCATCGCCTACCTCCCGGAGGACCGGAAGAACGACGGCATCGTGGGGGATCTCTCGGTGAGAGAGAACATTATCCTGGCGGCCCAGGTCCTGAAGGGATTTTTCAAGCCCTTCTCCAAGGCCGAGGCCAACCAGCTGGCGGAGGAGTACATCAAACTGCTGGAGATCAAGACGGCTTCCGCGGATACCCCGATCAAGTCCCTCTCCGGCGGAAACCAGCAGAAGGTCATCCTGGCGCGCTGGCTGCTGACGCACCCGGAATATCTGATCCTCGATGAGCCCACCAGGGGCATCGACATCGGCACCAAGATCGAAATTCAGAAGCTGGTGCTGAAGCTGGCCGCAGAGGGGATGAGCGTGACCTTTATTTCCTCGGAGACAGACGAGATGCTCCACACCTGTTCCCGCCTGATTGTCATGCGCGACCGCAGGGTGGTGGGGGAGCTCTCCGGGGACGACTTAAATCAGGTGAAAATTATGGAGACAATCGCAGGAGGTGAGATGGAATGACGAATCAGAAAAAGACAGCGGCGGCAAGCCCGCTGGTCGATTTATTCAGAAAGCAGATTTTTATTCCCATCGCGGCCCTGCTGCTGCTCACCGTATTCAATCTGGCGTTGGACCCCTCCTTTTTTAAAGTCACCCTGGGAACCAACAGCGCCGGGAATCCCGTTTTAACCGGCTATCTGATGACCATCCTGGACTACGGCTCCGAGGTGGCGATTCTCGCCATCGGCATGACCTTGGTCACGGCCGCTTCCGGAGGGCAGGATATCAGCGTGGGCGCTGCGGTGGCGATCGCGGGCTCTGTGATCCTGCGGGTCCTGGTGGGGCTTGGCGGGGACGGAACCTTAAAAGCGCCCATTATTGTGGGATTTCTGGCCGCCTGCGTGGTGGCGATGCTGTTTGGCGCGTTTAACGGCGTTCTGGTGGCTGTCTTTAAGATTCAGCCCATGGTTGCCACCCTGATCCTGTACACGGCCGGCCGCTCCATCGCCGCCTGGATCAACAACAACGAGCTCCCCATTGTGACGGACAAAGCCTTTACCTACTTCGGCGGATTCATCCCGGGAATTCCGGTTCCCACGCCCTTTTTCCTGGCTGTTTTGTGCGTGATTCTGACCATGCTGGTGCTGAAATTCACCAATCTGGGCCTCTACACCCAGGCGGTGGGCATCAACGCCAGCTCCTCACGGCTCAACGGCTTAAACCCCACCTTTATCAAGTGGCTGAGCTTTGTGATTCTGGGCCTGTGCGTGGCGGTGGTGGCCCTGATCAAGACCAGCCGGCTCTCCACCATCAACTACTCCGTGATCGCCAAGGATATTGAGATGGACGCCATCCTGGCGGTGGCTCTGGGCGGCAACGTGCTCAGCGGCGGCAAATTCAACATCATGGCCTCCATCCTGGGCGCCTACGTTATCCAGTTCCTCACCACGACCCTTTACAAGTTTAACGTTTCCTCCGACGCCCTTCCGGCCTACAAGGCCGTGGTGGTAATCGCCCTGGTGGTGATCAGCGCGCCGGCCGTCAAAGAGAAGTTTTCGGGCATGGGGAAGAGATTCATAAAGCAGAGGGAGGTCGCTTGATATGGCAAAGATAAAAAATGCAGGCGGCAAAGCGCTGCCCAACCGGACCAAACGGCTGACTGACACGAATTTGCTCCTGTCCATCACTGTTGTGGTGTTCCTGGTCATGTATATCGGCGCGATGCTGTTTTTGCAGAAGGGATTTTTAAAGCCCCAGACGTTCTTCAACATCCTGAACGCCAACGCGGCGCTGATCATCACGTCCTGCGGCATGAGCCTGGTGATGATTACCGGCGGAATCGACATATCCGTGGGCGGCGTGGTGGCCTTGGTCAGCATGAGCTGCGCCGTGTATCTGGATTACCACGGGGGAAATGTGTTCACATCGCTTCTGATCGCCCTGGGCATCGGCCTGGCCTTCGGCGCGGTGCAGGGCTTCCTGGTGGCCTATCTGGATATTCAGCCCTTTATCGTCTCCCTGGCGGGCATGTTCTTTGCTCGGGGCATGACGACCATTGTCCACACGGCTCCGTTCAATGTGGCCAACGAGGCGTTTGCCCAGCTGAAGGGGACCAGGATCAATGTGCCTGGTCTGGGGACAGTCAATAAATTGGGAAAATATGTAAACGCCTATGTGGAAATCGGCGTGATTGTGGCCATCCTGATTGTGGTTATCCTGTTTTGTGTGTTAAAATGGACGAAGCTGGGACGCAATTTCTACGCGGTGGGCGGCAGCCGCCAGAGCGCCCTGATGCTGGGCGTGGACGTGAAGAGGACCAGATTCCTGTCCCATCTGCTCTGCGGGCTTTTGGCGGGCATCGGCGGATACGTTTACTTCCTCCACGTGGGCTCCGGCTCCGCCTCCCACGCCATGGGCATGGAGATGAACGCCATCGCCTCCTCCATCATCGGAGGGACGCTGCTGACCGGCGGCGTGGGCAACATTTTCGGCACGTTTGTGGGCGTGCTGTCGCTGAGCACGATCCAGAACATCGTTTCCTCCATCGGCCTGGACCAGGCGTGGTGGACGGGGATCACCGTGGCCGCCATGCTGTGCCTGTTCCTCGTTATCCAGAGCGTGATTCTGGCACGCAAACGCTGATTGGCTGCGCGTTCCGGCCTTGCCGGGCGCAGCGCTTAACAAACGTAGAAAAGGAGAATTTGTCATGCTGAACGCAAAAAAATATGAATTTTGGTTTTGTACCGGTTCCCAGGACCTGTACGGCGACGAGTGCCTGGCCCATGTGGCGGAGCATTCCAAGATCATGGTGGAGGAGTTAAACAGATCCGGCCGCCTTCCCTTTAAAGTGGTGTGCAAGCCCACGCTGATCACCAACGAGCTGATCCGCAAAACGCTGAACGAGGCCAATAACGACGAGAACTGCGCAGGGGTTATCACGTGGATGCACACCTTCTCGCCCGCCAAGTCCTGGATTCTGGGGCTGCAGGAGTACAGAAAACCGCTGCTGCACCTGCACACCCAGTTCAACCGCGAGATTCCCTACGACACCATTGACATGGATTTTATGAACGAGAACCAGGCGGCCCACGGGGACCGGGAGTACGGCCATATATTCAGCCGCCTGGGCATGGAGCGCAAGGTGGTGATGGGCTACTGGGCGGACGCGGATGTGCAGGGAAAGATCGCGGCCTGGATGAGAACCGCGGTGGGCGTTATCGAGAGCAGCCATGTGCGAGTGATGCGCATTGCGGACAATATGCGCAACGTAGCCGTCACGGAGGGCGACAAGGTGGAGGCCCAGATCAAATTCGGCTGGGAGGTGGACGCCTACCCGGTGACGGAGATCGCGGAGGCCGTGGCAGCGGTATCCCAGAGCGATATCAACGCGCTGGTGGATGAGTATTACGGCAAGTACGACATCCTGGCCGAGGGCAGGGACGCCGCAGAATTCAGGCGGCACGTGGCGGTTCAGGCCGGCATTGAGATCGGCTTCGAGCGCTTCCTGGAGGAGAAAAACTACCAGGCCATCGTGACCCATTTCGGGGATCTTGGAGGGCTTAAACAGCTTCCGGGGCTGGCGATCCAGCGGCTGATGGAAAAGGGCTACGGCTTCGGCGCCGAGGGCGACTGGAAAACCGCCGCCATGGTGCGCATCATGAAGATTATGACCGGCGGTATGGAGCAGGCCAAGGGGACCTCCTTTATGGAGGACTATACCTACAATCTGGTGCCCGGCAAGGAGGGCATCCTGCAGGCCCACATGCTGGAAGTGTGCCCCACCATCGCCGGCGGGCCTGTGGGCATCAAGGTGCAGCCCCTGTCCATGGGCGACAGGGAGGACCCGGCGCGCCTGGTGTTTACCGCCAAGGAAGGGCCGGCCATCGCCACCTCCCTGATCGATCTGGGAGACCGGTTCCGCCTGATTATCAACAATGTGAACTGTAAAAAAACGGAAAAACCCATGCCCAAGCTGCCGGTGGCCACTGCGTTCTGGACGCCGGAGCCGGATCTCAAGACCGGGGCGGAAGCATGGATTATCGCCGGAGGCGCCCACCACACGGCCTTCACCTACGATCTGACGGCGGAGCAGATGGGCGACTGGGCCGAGGCCATGGGGATCGAGGCGGTGTACATTGATCGCGATACCACCATCCGCGGGCTGAAAAACGAGCTGCGCTGGAACAGTATCGCCTACAGAAAATAGTCGAAGGAGAGAGACATGAGGTCACAGAGAGAAATCATCGAGAGCGGAAGCGCTGTTCTCGGCATCGAATTTGGCTCCACAAGAATCAAGGCCGTTCTGATCGATGAGAACGGCGCGCCCCTGGCCGCGGGCAGCCACGGCTGGGAAAACCGGCTGGAGGGCGGTTTCTGGACGTACTCGCTGGATGAGATATGGGCGGGGCTCAAAGACTGCTACCGTGACCTGGCGGAGGATGTCCGCTCCAGGTACGGCGTAGGGATCAGGCGGTTGAGGGCCATCGGGTTTTCCGCCATGATGCACGGCTACATGGCATTTGACGGGGACGGCCGGCTTTTGACGCCGTTTCGCACCTGGCGCAACGGCACCACAGGCCCGGCGGCCTCGGCGTTGACGGAGCTGTTTTGCTATAATATCCCCCAGCGATGGAGCATCGCCCACCTGTACCAGGCGATTTTAAACGGAGAGGACCACGTGCCGCAGATTCGCTATCTGACCACGCTGGCCGGGTACGTGCACTGGCGGATGACCGGCCGCAGGGTGCTGGGCATAGGCGACGCCTCCGGCATGTTCCCCATCGACACCAAGACAAAGGATTACGACGCTGGAATGGTGGAGAAATTCGACGCGCTGGTGGCGAAGGAGGGGTATCCCTGGAAGCTCCGGGATATCCTGCCGCAGATTCTGCCCGCGGGAGCGCCCGGGGGTTGTCTGACAGAAGAGGGGGCTAGGCTGCTGGACGGGAGCGGCCTGCTGGAGGCCGGCATCCCCTTGTGTCCGCCTGAGGGAGACGCCGGAACGGGTATGACGGCTACCAACAGCGTGTCGGTGTGCACAGGCAACGTGTCGGCGGGGACCTCGGCCTTTGTCATGGTGGTCCTGGAGCGGGAGCTGCGGAAAATCCACCCGGAGATCGATCTGGTAACCACGCCGGACGGCAGCCTGGTGGGGATGGTGCACGCCAACAACTGCACCTCCGACTTAAACGCCTGGGCCGGGGTGTTCCGGGAGTTTGCGGAAAGCCTTGGGGTGGAGGTGGACATGGACCGGCTGTATTCCACCCTCTACAACAAGGCCCTTGAGGGGGACAGCGACTGCGGCGGCCTGCTGGCCTACGGATTTTTGTCGGGAGAGAACATTGTGGACGTGGACCAGGGGCGGCCCATGGTGGTGCGCACGCCGGAGAGCAGGTTCAGCCTGGCCAACTTCATGCGCGCCAACCTGTATGCGGCCCTGGGCGCGTTAAAGGTGGGAATGGATATCCTGGTGAAGGAGGAGCAGGTGCAGGTGGATCAGATCTACGGGCACGGCGGTTTCTTTAAGACGCCGGTGGTGGGCCAGCGGATCATGGCCGCGGCCATGGGCACGAAGATATCAGTGCTGGAGACGGCAGGGGAGGGCGGAGCCTGGGGAATCGCGATTCTGGCCGCCTATATGGCGGGCCGGGAGGCGGATGAAACCCTGGGGGCTTACCTTTCCGGGCGTATCTTTCAGGACAGCAGGGGCGTGACCATGGAGCCGGTGAAGGAAGATATAGAAGGATTTGAACAGTTTATCGGGCGTTTTAAGCGCGGCCTGCCGGTGGAGCGAAAGGCGGCGGAATGCATTGACGCGGCCGCAGTGTCCTGAGAGGAGATGAGCAGATGCTGGAAGAGCTGAAAAAACAGGTTTACGAGGCGAATATGCGGCTGCCCGCCTACGGCCTCGTCACCTTTACCTGGGGGAACGTGAGCGCCATTGACCGGGAGAGCGGATATTTTGTCATCAAGCCCAGCGGCGTGGAGTACGACAAACTGACGCCTGAGAGCATGGTGGTCATGGATTTGCAGATGAACAAAATCGAGGGCGGGCTGAATCCGTCCTCGGACACCGCGACCCACTGCGAACTGTACAGGGCGTTTCCGGGCATCGGCGGCATCGTGCACACCCACTCCCCCTGGGCCACCAGCTGGGCCCAGGCGGGAAGGGGGATCCCCTGCTACGGCACCACCCACGCGGACTACATCTACGGGGAGGTGCCCTGTGTGCGCAACCTGACCAGGGAGGAGCTGGAGCACTATGAGGCGAACACCGGAAAGCTGATCGCAAAGCATTTCCGCAATCTGGATGTGGAGGCCGTGCCCTGCGTGCTCTGCAAAAACCACGGTCCCTTTGCCTGGGGCCGGGACGCCGGGGAGGCGGTTCACAACGCGGTGGTCCTGGAGGAGGTCGCAAAGATGGCGGCGCGGTGCGAGATGATCAACCCCCAGGTGTCCCCGGCGCCCCAGGAGCTTCAGGATAAGCATTATTTCCGCAAGCACGGGGCCGGCGCGTATTACGGGCAGGGGAAAGCGTGACGAAGGAGGTCGAGAAGCGGGATACGCAGGCGCTTCTGCAACGTATAGAGCGCAGAGGGATAAAATCAGGAGAACCCCGGCAATGCCATCAGGAGCTGCCGGGGTTCTTTTGGTGTGTCGCGATTAAAATTATTCTCCTGCTTTGCGCGTCCGGCCTTGTTCCAGCGCTGCATTGCAGGCCTGATCAATGGCGTAGGCGGCTTCTGCCGGGGTTTTCGTACCTTTAAGTAAATCCTGAATGATGAGATAGAACACATCCCGCACGCCCTGCCAGTTCAAATTGTCCAGGCGGACGATTGTTGTCAGATTTTGTGTGTTCTCGCTGTAAGCATTGAGCATCCAGATGTCATCCTTATATTGATCCATGACCGATTGGTTTACCGGGAGCGTTCCCAGCGTGTATTTCATCAAGTCCTCATCCGTATAAATATAGCGGATAAAATCCTTGAGCACCTGTATTTTTTCCTCATCGCCGTTATCGAATATGCAGAAACCATTGGTGGAGGTGGTGGCATAGCCTTTTCCGTCCAGGGAAGGAGAATTGACCAAAAACACCTCCAGCCCCCGGGAGCGGCAATCCGCCAAATTTGTCAGGTTTGCCATGCAGATGGCCAGCTGACCGTTGTAGAATAGGTTGACAGAATCGATAAATTCAAGATTTTCCGCATTCTCGGGCACAAAGCCGCGCTCATCCAGGGATTTGAGCCAGGTAAGGGCAGCAATCCCCTCCGGGGTGTTTACGGAAAAGTTTCCGTTTTTGTCATACAGGCTGCCGCCCATGGCCTGGAGCAGCGTCATGATGTGGCTGTCGCCCTGATTGTTGCGGGCATACATCATAAAGGCGTAGGTATTCTCATCCGCAAAGGATGCCTTCAGCTCCTGAAGCACCGTTGTAAATTCCTCAGTGGACCAATGGGCGATCGTATCCTTTTCCGGAATAAAATTCTTAAGGCCCGCCCGCTCCATCATCGTTTTGTTGACGGCCAGCGTATTTTGAAGCTGCTGATAAGGCATGACATAGACGTGTCCATTGTAGGTATTCTGTTTCCAGATGGTTTCGCTGATATCGGCGCGCAATTCCTCGTCGATGATGTCGTCCAGCGGAACAAGCAGCCCCTGATCCGCCCAGGCGGAGGTGTTCCAGGAGCCGGCGAAAAATAAATCCACTGCCTCCGGCGTGCCGACTTTATCCAATACCTGTTCTTTTTCATCCGTGTAATTAAAACGGTTAAATTCAAAGACCATTTCTTTATCATATTGGGCGCTGAACCGTTCGGCGGCGGCCTCCAGCAGATCAATCGCCTCCGCCTCCCCCACGCCCGGCACATTGCCCAGGCCGATGGGCGGAGCTGTGATTCTAATGGTTAGGGGCGCTTTCCGCTCATCCGTTTTAGTTGAGGATCCCTGTGACAGGCAGCCTGTTATGGGGAGGATAGCGGCAATCATCAGGAGTATGCGCAGCAATTTCTTTTTCATATTCATCTACCTCGTGTTTAATCGTGCCATTTTGTCCAGCAGCTTGGCAATATCCAGCGGCTTTGTGATCGCGTCGTCCATTCCCGCTTCCAGCGCCTTATCCAAATCCGCCTGAAACGCGTTGGCGGTTACCGCGAAAATCGGAACTGTTTTGGCGTCAGGATGGGGACTTTGGCGGATGCAGCCGGCAGCCTCATATCCGTCCATGATCGGCATCTGCACGTCCATCAAAATCAAGTCAAAGGTATGAGCCGGGCTATCCAGAAAAATGTCCACGGCCTCTTTTCCATTGACAGCTTCTGTCAGGAGACAGCCCTGCGCCTCTAAAATTGTTTTGATGATCATTCTGTTCAGCTCATTATCCTCCACCGCCAAAACGCGGAGGCCATTTAAATCCACCGAGATTTTCCGGGCGTTTTGTCCGTTCCCAGGGACGGGGCGATCGGAGATTCGTAATGGAATTGAGATGGTGAAGGTGGATCCCTGGTCCGGTGCGCTGTCTACGGTAATGGTTCCCCCCATTTTTTCCACCAGGTTCTTGCTGATAGTGGTTCCAAGTCCTGTGCCATTTTTGTAGATTGTCCGGTTCTCCTGCTCAAAGGGCTGCCAAATGCGCTGCAGAAACTCAGGACTCATTCCGCAGCCGGTGTCCCTAATCACAAATTTGGTGTTGGCAATACCGCCGTCTGTTACCTGGGTGGCGGTCAGGGTCACCGATCCGTCCTGCGGCGTGAACTTGACGGCATTGCTCAGGATATTCATAAGAATCTGCTTGAGGCGGATTTGATCGCCTGTGACCCAAGGGTGTGTAATACCCTGATATTCCATCGTTAGGGCGACGTGCTTATCATGAGCCTGTGTTTCCAGCAGATTTGTAACTTCAGATAAAAGCTCCTCCAAATTTAAATCCCGGCAGATCAGTTCCAACTGCCCGCTTTCAATTTTGGACATATCCAGAACATCATTGATAATGTCCTTTAAAAATCCGATTGTAACCAACATTTTTTGCAGGTATTCCGTCAATTTTTCCTGATCCTTCAGATTCTCCTGCATCAGATAGCAGAGACCTGAAATGCCGTTGAGCGGTGTTCGGATCTCATGGCTCATATTGGCCAAAAAGCTGGTTTTGGTTTGCTCGACAATGCGAAGCGTTTTTATCTCATTTATCTTTCTGTAGATAAAAAATACCACTGCCAGACATGCAACTCCGATCAGCGCAAAAAACACCAGCGACTGCAGCAGCAGTCTGCGCACCTGATTTGTCGTGACCTTGTCGGAAAGCTGGACAACCAGATACCAGCCGGAATGATAGGAATCATTTAAGGGCTCGATCAATGTATAAAAGCCCTCGCCGTCCATGGAAAAGCGGAAGAGCTGCCGTTCCCCCTTCTGAATGCAGGATCGAATATCCTCCTGGGTGTAATTCTCCTGAAAGTCCGCCTTTTCCAGAAAACGCAGATAGTTGTTGGAGATATCGCTGTCGTACACCGTACTGGCGGTCACAATGTCTCCGCTGGACTGTATCACGATCGTCATACCCAGCTGGTCAAAGCTTGTCAGCCGCATCTGCTCCTCGATGGAGATGATGGGAACCAGGCCCACAATACCGGTTATGGACTCGCCGCCGCATCTAACGGGTTCGGACAGGTGTGTTCCGAATACCACAAACTCACCCCACTGTTCCCTGGTGCTTTCACGGTAAATCGTCGCAAAGGAATCCTCTGAGTTTAAATAATAGTCCTTCCATGTCATGTCCGCCAAGTTCGTTTTCAGCGCCGTGTGGGAATAGACCGTTCCGGTGTCCGTGACCAGATATAATCTCTGAAATACTCCGGAGACCACATTGAGCTTGAGGTCGGCAAACAGCTCCTGCATCGTATATTCCCTGGAGGCCTCCACGCGGTTGGTGATCGTTTCAAGGGCAAGCCGTTTGCTGTCCATCTGATTCACCATATTTTGCTGGTCATGCTCAGCAATCTGTTCCATAAAGGATACTGCCGTGGCATATATGACATCCCGGACGCTTTTTTGGTAAATTAAATAGCTGATCGAAATGAGGGAAAGGATCACAACAATCAATGCCAACATTGGGAGCGCCTTTTGCTTATTCTTATTCAAAATCCTGCATTCCTTTCGCCATACCTGTATATTTCACAGACTGCGCTGCATCGGTAGATGATGGCGAGTCCTTTGAACCCATCTGTAAAACTTGGTACCTAATCCAGATTATTATATATCAGAATCCGGTTTTATGCAACAGATAACCGGTTGTATAGGATTTGTTTTTGTGTTAGTATAATCATTAGTGTGATGGGGATTGCTATGAGCCAAAAGGAGCAGACAACGCATGTATGGGGAGGATCTGCTTGCCGGGATAAACAGCTGCTTAATAGTAAAATAATCATAACAGTATGTCTGCAAGGCGCTCAGTTTCATTTTGAGCGCCTTTTTGCCGCTGCCTAGCGGGAGCGTATGAAAGCGCCATGGCAGTCCAAAAAAATATTACAGAAAATGGTATTGACATCCCCCTGAATTGCGCTATAATGAAAACAACAAATGAACAATCGTTCAAATGAAAGATTGTTTCATAAATAAAAAATAAGGAGCGCAATTACGATGAAAAAGACCTACAAGATCGAGGTGGACTGTGCAAACTGTGCAAACAAGATGGAGGAGGCCGCGAAAAAGACGGCGGGCGTAAAGGATGCCACCGTCAATTTCATGACGCTCAAGATGTCCGTGGAATTTGAGGAGGGCAGGGAGCCTAAGGCCGTGATGCAGGAGGTGCTTAAGAACTGCAAAAAGGTAGAGGACGACTGTGAGATTTTCTTATAGAGCAGCGGCGGAAAGGCAGAGGGTGGCGTTGTGAATAAGAAACAGAAAAAGGTTCTCCTGCGGATTCTTTTGTCGGCAATCCTGATGGCCGCCCTGGGATTCTTCCCCGCGGAAGGGTACCTGAAATTTGTGTTATATATGATACCCTACCTGGTGATCGGCTACGATATTTTAAAGAAGGCGGTCAAGGGGATTTTAAACAGGCAGGTGTTTGACGAGAATTTCCTGATGGCGGTTGCTACGGTTGGCGCAATCGCCTTGGGCGACTACAAAGAGGGCGTGGCCGTCATGCTGTTCTACCAGGTCGGCGAGCTGTTTCAGAGCTACGCGGTGGGCAGGAGCAGGAAAAATATCAGCGAGCTCATGGATATCCGCCCGGATTACGCCAATCTTAAAACCGGCGAGGATTTTCAGCAGGTTGATCCGGACGAGGTGCCGGTGGGCAGCGTCATCCTAGTGAAGCCCGGGGAGAAGGTGCCCATTGACGGCGTGATCATAGAGGGCAAGACGACCCTGAACACCAGCGCGCTGACCGGCGAGAGCCTCCCCAGATCGGCCTTTGCCGGGGATGAGATCATCAGCGGGTGCATAAACGGCTCAGGGGTCCTGCTGATCCGCACCACAAAGGAGTTTGGGGATTCAACGGTTTCCAGAATCCTGGATATGGTGGAGAACGCCAGCTCCCGGAAATCGCGGTCTGAGAATTTTATCTCAAAATTCGCAAGGGTATACACGCCGGCGGTCTGCTACGGCGCCTTGGCGCTGGCCTTGCTTCCGCCCCTTGCCAGGCTGCTGTTCCTGAACCTGACGCCCGAGTGGGGGAGCTGGATTTACCGGGCGCTGACCTTTCTGGTAATCAGCTGCCCCTGCGCGCTGGTGATCAGCATCCCCCTGAGCTTCTTTGCCGGAATCGGCGGAGCCAGCAAGGAGGGCGTGCTGGTAAAGGGCTCCAACTATCTGGAGACGCTGGCGCAGACCAGGGTTGTCGTGTTCGACAAGACCGGCACCATGACCGAGGGCGTCTTTGAGGTGATGGGCATCCACCACAATTCCGAGGAGGAGAGTCTGATTCTGGAGTACGCCGCCTTGGCGGAGAGCTTTTCCAGCCATCCCATCAGCAAGAGTATACAGAAGGCCTACGGTAGGGAGATCGACCGGGGCAGGGTGGCCGATGTGCAGGAGCTGGGCGGTAAAGGCATACTGGCGGCAGTGGACGGGAAAAAGGTTGCGGTGGGCAACGATAAGCTCATGGAATATCTGGGCGTGGAGTATATCAACTGCCACCACGTGGGAACCATTGTTCATATAGCCATTGACGGCGCCTATGCAGGCCATATCCTCATATCCGACCGCATCAAGCCCCACGCAAAGCAGGCGGTTCAGGCGCTCAAAAAGATCGGCATCCAGCGTACCGTGATGCTCACCGGCGACAGCCGGAGGGTGGCGGAAAACGTGGCGCGGGAGCTGGGGATCGACGAGGTCTACAGCGAGCTGCTTCCGGGCAGCAAGGTGAGCAAAGTGGAGGAGCTTTTGGCCGCCAAAGCGGAGAAAACGAAGCTGGCCTTTGTGGGCGACGGTATCAACGACGCCCCAGTGCTGTCCAGAGCGGACATCGGCATTGCCATGGGCGCTATGGGATCCGATGCGGCCATCGAGGCGGCGGACGTGGTGCTGATGGACGACGATCCCTTAAAAATCGCCAAGGCGATCCGTATTTCCAGAAAATGTCTCCGCATTGTCTATGAGAATATTTATTTCGCCATTGGGGTAAAGGTGGTCTGCCTGATTCTGGGCGCTCTGGGAATCGCCAATATGTGGGTGGCTATTTTCGCGGACGTGGGAGTGATGGTGATTGCGGTGATCAATGCGATCCGCGCGCTGTTTGTTAAGAAGCTGTAGGCCCGGAGAGGAGGGAAAAGCGGTGGAGGAATTAGAAAAATGTGAGGTCAACGAAATACATGAGGATTTGCTGAAGATCGTGAGGGAAACCATACCGGAGGAGACGGAGCTGTACGACCTTGCGGAGCTGTTCAAGGTGTTCGGAGATTCCACCCGCATCCGCATCCTCTTTGTGCTCTTTGAGGCGGAGGTGTGCGTGTGCGATTTGGCCCAGGCGCTCAACATGACCCAGTCCGCCATTTCTCATCAGTTGAAAATATTGAAGCAGAATAAACTGGTGAAGTCCCGCAGGGACGGCAAGTCTGTTTTTTACTCCCTGGCGGACAGCCATGTGAGGACCATCATCGACCAGGGCAGGGAACACATAGAAGAGTAAGGGGCTTTTTCAGAAACAGGTATTGCGAAAAGCAGGTATTTTCGTTGATACCTGTTTTTTGACGTGTGGTATCGCCGCCGCGGTTTTCCAAACTGTGGTTTTGGGTTTGCAAAAATACCCGTTTGTGATATAATACATTGAGCTTTTTAACCCAATTCGCAAAAGATGTTCTGCGCTTTGAGCGAAGCGAAAGGAATGATGATTAATATGAAAACAGGCAATTATGAATATGATCCGGAGCAGATCAGACGTGAGGCCCCGGCGGAAGAGCCGGCGCGCCAGGCATACTTTATCAAACACGTCCGCGCCCGTTTACTGTCACAATTTGAAGAAAAAGTAGCATCCGGGGAGGCGCTTAGACAGTACGGCCGGGAGAAGCTTCAGGATATGATAGCCAGGCAGGTCCACGGGACGATTTGCGTGACCACCTTCGGCTGCCAGATGAACGCCAGGGATTCGGAGAAGCTTTTGGGCATCCTGGAGGCCATGGGCTATGAGGCCGTGGACTCCGAGCAGGCGGACTTTGTGCTTTACAACACCTGCACGGTGCGGGAAAATGCCAACCAGCGCGTTTACGGCCGCCTGGGCCAGTTGGGCGCCTACAAGAAGAAAAATCCCCACATGATCATCGCACTTTGCGGCTGCATGATGCAGGAGCCGGAGGTGGTGGAGCGGATCAGGACAAGCTACCGCTTTGTGGACCTGGTGTTCGGCACCCACAATATTTTTAAGCTGGCGGAGCTGGTGAGCCTTTGCCTGGACGCCAGGGAGGAGAAGCGGCACCGCACCGTGGTGGATATCTGGAAGGACACGGACAAGATCGTGGAGGACCTGCCGGTGGAGCGCAAATATTCCTTCAAATCCGGCGTCAACATCATGTTCGGCTGCAACAATTTTTGCAGCTACTGCATCGTGCCCTACGTGCGCGGCAGGGAGAGAAGCCGCAGGCCGGAGGAAATTATCAGGGAGATCAGAAAGCTGGTGGCCGACGGCGTGACGGAGGTCATGCTCTTAGGGCAAAACGTCAACTCCTACGGCAAGAACCTGGAGGAGCCCATGACCTTTGCCGGGCTGCTGCGGGAGGTGGAGAAGATCGAGGGGCTGGAGCGCATCCGCTTTATGACCTCCCACCCCAAGGACCTCTCCGACGAGCTGATCCAGGTGATGGCGGAGTCACAAAAGATCTGCCGCCATCTGCATCTTCCTTTGCAGTCCGGTAGCAGCCGCATCCTGAAGGAGATGAACCGCCGCTACACCAAGGAGCAGTACCTGGCGCTGGCGGAGAAAATCAAGGCCGCTGTTCCGGGAATTTCCCTGACAACGGATATCATTGTGGGCTTCCCCGGGGAGACCGAGGAGGACTTTTTAGAGACCATGGATGTGGTGAAGCGGGTGGAATTTGACAGCGCCTTCACCTTTATCTACTCCAAGCGCACGGGGACTCCGGCGGCCGCCATGGAGAACCAGGTGCCCGAGGCCGAGGTGAAGGACCGCTTTGAACGGCTGCTGGCCGAGGTGCAGAAGATCTCCGCCAGGGTCTGCGGTCGGGACGTCCGCACGGTGCAGCGTGTGCTGGTGGAGGAGGTCAACGACCACACGCCGGGCTTCATGACCGGACGGCTCTCCAACAACACGGTGGTCCATTTTCCCGGCGATGCGTCCATGATCGGCAGGTATCTGGACGTATATCTGGAGGAGAGCAAAGGCTTCTACTATATAGGACGCCCGGAAACTACGTAAGCAGCTTTCGTGCCGGCCAAGTCCCGCCGGATTATGGCCGGTATGAAGGCCGCACTGCAAAATACAAGAGAAGAGAGGCATAAAGTTGGTACAGTCACAATTATCCCCGATGATGCAGCACTACATGGAGACTAAGAAACAGTATCCGGACTGCGTTCTGTTCTACCGTCTGGGAGACTTTTACGAGATGTTTTTTGACGATGCGCTGACCGTGTCGAAGGAGCTGGAAATCACCCTGACCGGAAAGGAGTGCGGCCTGCCGGAGCGGGCGCCCATGTGCGGCGTGCCCTTCCACGCAGTGGACTCCTACTTGAACCGCTTAGTCCAGAAGGGCTACAAGGTGGCCATCGCGGAGCAGATGGAGGACCCCAAGCAGGCCAAGGGCCTGGTGAAGCGGGAGGTGATCCGGGTGGTGACGCCCGGCACCATCACCAGCGTCCAGGCCCTGGACGAGACCAAGAACAATTACCTGATGGGCATCGTGTGCACGGACGGCGGCTACGGCGTGTCCACGGCCGACATCAGCACCGGTGATTTCCTGGTGACGGAGGTGGGGACGGACCGGGAGCTGTTCGATGAGATCAACAAGTTTTCACCCTCGGAGATCATCTGCAACAATGCGTTTTACGTGTCCGGCGTGGACATTGAGGAGTTAAAAAACCGCTACCAGGTGGCGGTGTCCGCCCTGGACAGCCATTTCTTCGGCGAGGAGTCCTGCCACAAGGTGTTAAAGGAGCATTTCCGGGTGGGCTCCCTCTCCGGCCTGGGGCTGGAGGACTACGGCACCGGCATCATCGCGGCCGGCGCGGTGATGCAGTACATGTACGAGACCCAGAAGAGCACCCTGGAGCACATCACCACCATCAAGCCCTACTCCACCGGCCAGTTTATGATCATCGACACCTCCACCAGGCGGAACCTGGAGCTGGTGGAGACCATGCGGGAGAAGCAGAAGCGGGGAACCCTGCTGTGGGTCCTGGACAAGACAAAGACAGCTATGGGGGCCCGCCTGCTGCGCAATTACATCGAGCAGCCCCTGATCCACCGGGAGGAGATCATCGCCCGCCAGAGCGCGGTGGAGGAGCTGAACATGAACTACATTTCCCGGGAGGAGATTCGGGAGTATTTAAACCCGGTCTACGACCTGGAACGCCTGATCGGGCGAATCAGCTACAAGACGGCCAACCCGCGGGACCTGATTTCCTTCTGCAACTCCCTGGAGATGCTGCCCTATATCAAGCGCATTTTGGAGGAGTTTAGCAGCCCGGTGTTAAAAGCCCTGGCCGATGACCTGGACCCGTTAGAGGACCTGTTCGGCCTGATCCGCTCCGCCATTGTGGAGGAGCCGCCCATCACCCTGCGGGAGGGCGGCATCATAAAGGACGGCTACAACGAGGAGGCGGACAAGCTGCGGGCGGCCAAGACCGAGGGCAAGACCTGGCTGGCCGAGCTGGAGGCCAGGGAGCGGGAAAAGACCGGCATCAAGGGCCTGAAGATCAAGTTCAACAAGGTGTTCGGCTACTACTTTGAGGTGACCAATTCCTTTAAGAACATGGTGCCCGACTACTTTGTGCGCAAGCAGACCCTGACCAACGCGGAACGGTTCACCACCGACGAGCTCAAGCAGCTGGAGGAGATTATCATGGGGGCGGAGGACAAGCTGGTATCTCTGGAGTACGACCTGTTCTGCGGCGTTCGGGACCACATCGCCTCCCAGGTGGTGCGCATCCAGAAAACCGCCAAATCCATCGCCGGCGCCGATGTGTTCTGTTCCCTGTCCACCGTGGCCTCGCGGCGCAACTACGTGAAGCCGGCCATCAACGAGAAGGGCACCATTTCCATCAAGAACGGGCGCCACCCGGTGGTGGAGCAGATGATGCGGGACGACCTGTTCGTGGCCAACGACACCTATCTGGACAGCGGAAAGAACCGTCTGTCCGTGATCACGGGCCCCAACATGGCCGGAAAATCCACCTATATGCGCCAGGTGGCCCTGATCGTGCTCATGGCCCAGCTGGGCAGCTTTGTGCCCGCGGACGAGGCGGACATCGGCATCTGCGACCGCATCTTCACCCGCGTGGGCGCGTCCGACGATCTGGCCAGCGGTCAGAGCACCTTTATGGTGGAGATGACCGAGGTGGCCAACATTCTGCGCAACGCCACGAGAAACAGCCTGCTGGTGCTGGATGAGATCGGACGCGGAACCAGCACCTTCGACGGCCTGTCCATCGCCTGGGCGGTGATCGAGCACATCAGCAGCACCCGACTTCTGGGGGCCAAGACGCTGTTCGCCACCCATTACCACGAGCTGACGGAGCTGGAGGGCACCATCGCAGGGGTGAAGAACTACTGCATCGCCGTGAAGGAGCAGGGGGACGATATCGTGTTCCTGCGAAAGATCGTCCGGGGCGGCGCGGACAAGAGCTACGGCATCCAGGTGGCCAAGCTGGCAGGGGTGCCGGAGTCGGTGATCGTCCGGGCCAAGGAGATCGCCGAGGAGCTGAGCAACGCGGACATCACCGCCAGGGCCAAGGAGATCGCGGAGGTCAGCTCCAACATCGCCCAGCGCAAGGTGGTGCCCAAGCCCGACGAGGTGGATATGCAGCAGCTCACCTTCTTCGACACGGTGAAGGACGACGATATTATCAGGGAACTGAGCGAGCTGGAGATCAACAGCATGACTCCGGTGGACGCCATGAACACGCTGTACCGCTTGCAGAACAAGTTGAAAAACAGGTGGAAGGACAGCTGACGGTTCGGCAAAGCTGCTTACCGCCGGCACTTCCGGAAGCATTCATTTCCACGGAGCCGTAGACTGAAACGATTTAGGAGAAGCCATGAATTTTCATATAATGACACTGTTTCCCGAGATGGTGATGGGAGGGCTTAGCACCAGCATCACCGGCCGAGCCATGGAGAAGGGGATTATATCCGTGGAGGCCGTGAACATCCGGGACTATTCGAAGGATAAGCACCGCCACGTGGACGACGCGCCTTACGGCGGAGGCGCCGGCATGGTCATGCAGCCGGGGCCCATCTGCGACGCCTATGAGGATCTGTGCCGGCGCGCGGGCCGCAGGCCCAGGGTGATCTACATGACGCCCCAGGGCCGGGTGTTTAACCAGCAGATCGCTCAGGAGCTGGCGAAGGAGGAGGAGCTGGTGTTCCTCTGCGGCCATTACGAGGGCATCGACGAGCGGGCCCTGGAGCTGGTGGCCACGGACTACCTGTCCATCGGGGACTATGTGCTCACCGGGGGAGAGCTGCCGGCCATGGTGATGATCGACTGCATCTCCAGGCTGGTGCCCGGCGTGCTGAACAACGAGGTCAGCGCCGAGGTGGAGTCCTTCCACGACAATCTGCTGGAATACCCCCAGTATACCAGACCCGAGGTGTTTAACGGGCTGGCGGTGCCGGAGGTGCTTTTAAGCGGCCACCACAAAAATATCGAGAAATGGCGCAGGGAGCAGTCCATCAAGCGGACGCTGGAGCGCCGCCCGGACCTGCTGGCCGGGGCGAATCTCTCCAAAAAAGAGCAGAAATATTTACATGAGCTGCTGTGGGAGCGGGAGTTGGCCGAGGCTGAGAGCAGGGAGCCAGAGAGGGGCCAGGGTGAAGGCGCAGAACCCCAGGGCGCGGCCGCCGAAGGCGTAGAACCCCAGGGCGCGGCCGCCGAAGGCGCAGAACCCCAGGGCGCAGATACCCAGGATGCAGAAGCGCGCTGACAACAGCGTTCGCCGGCTCTGACCCTGGAAAATTCGTTTTTCCTTGTATTTTGAAGGAAAACGGGCCGGATATCCATTGACAGAAAAGCGCAAATGATGTAGAATCGGATGAAAACCACCGCCTCAGGCGGCAAAACTGCCCGTAAAACCGGGATAAACTAAAAATTTTGAGAATACAGGAGTTGATGATGGACTTGTCCAGTGACACAGTAGGCATACGATTGTTTGTGATTTTGATTCTTTTGGCGCTGTCCGCCTTTTTTTCTTCCTCGGAGACAGCATTGACCACGGTCAACAGGATCCGTATCCGCAATTTGGCGGAGGCGGGCGATAAGCAGGCCGGGTACGTGATGAAGCTGGGAGAAAACCAGTCGCGCATGCTCAGCGCCATTCTGATCGGCAACAATGTGGTGAACCTGTCGGCCTCCTCTATGGTGACCGTGCTGGTGACGGACGTGTTCGGCAGCCGCTTCGCCGGCGCTGCCACCGGCGTTCTGACGCTCCTGATTCTCATTTTCGGAGAGATTACGCCCAAGACTGTGGCAACCCTGGAGTCGGAGCGCAATGCGCTGCGGTGCGGCCGCATCATCTACACGCTGATGATCGTGCTGACCCCTGTGATCCTGCTGGTCAACTGGATGTCCTCGGGCGTTTTAAAGCTGCTGCACGTGGACCCGAACAAGCGCAACGACGATATGACCGAGGATGAGCTGAGGACTATTGTGGAGGTGGGCCACGAGAAGGGCGTGATCGAGTCCGAGGAAAAGGAAATGATCAACAACGTGTTCGACTTAGACGACAGCGTGGCAAAGGATATCATGGTGCCCCGCATCGACATGGTGTTCGTGGACGTGGACGCCACCTATCAGAAGGTGATTGAGACCTTCCGGGAGGAGCACTACACCCGCCTGCCCGTCTATGAGGAGACTACGGACAACGTAATCGGCATCATCAACGTCAAGGACCTGCTGCTGGTGGAGGACCGGGAGCATTTTAACGTGCGCGATTATCTGCGCCAGCCCATCTACACCTACGAGTCCAAAAAGATTTCCGACCTGCTTCTGGAGCTGCGCAAAACCTCCAACAACATTGTGATTGTGCTGGACGAGTACGGCGCCACCGCCGGCCTCGCCACCCTGGAGGATATTCTCGAGGAGATCGTGGGCGATATCCGGGATGAGTACGATGGGGACGAGGAGGAAGAGCTGGTGGAGGTGGCGCCCGGCGAGTACGTGGCGGAGGGAGCCATGAAGCTGGACGATTTAAACGACCGCTTGGATTTGGGGCTGGACTCCGAGGACTACGACTCCATCGGCGGATTTATGATCGAGCAGCTGGACCATCTGCCGGAGGCGGGAGAGTCCATGGAGTACGAGGGAATCCGCATGGTGGTGGATGCCGTGGACCGCAACCGCATCGACAAGGTCCGCATTTACCTGCCCACCAGCGAAAAACAGCAGCAGGCGTCTTAAAAAAACGCTTGCTTTTTAAGACAAGGTATGATAAAATTAGTCGTTGTGACTAAGAAAGAGATGGTCCTCTGTTACAGATTGGGCGGTGAATGGGAAACTTACTGCCGGACGTATTAAGAACATCCAATACATGAAGGAGGTTCACACGATGAACGACATTATCAAGAATATTGAAGCAGCTCAGTTAAAAGAGAACGTACCCGTATTCCATGTTGGCGACACCGTCCGCGTGTACAACAAGATCAAAGAGGGTACCCGCGAGAGAATCCAGGTATTTGAGGGAACCGTGATCAAGAGACAGAACGGCGGCGCAAGAGAGACCTTTACCGTCCGCAAGAACTCCAACGGAATCGGCGTTGAGAAAACCTGGCCCTTACATTCCCCAAACGTAGACAACGTTGAGGTTGTCCGCAAGGGTAAAGTAAGACGCGCGAAGCTGAACTATCTGAGAGACAGAGTTGGTAAGGCTGCGAAGGTTAAAGAATTAGTTAAATAATTCGGCAGTGCGGTACAAGGGACAATGAAAATTGTCCCTTTTTTAGACGTAGAACAGGTGCGCACAGTCACAGTAGGCAGGTGGTTACGTGGAATATTTTATGAATGAGGATACGGCGTGGCTCAGACGGATTGTCCACTGGGCCGTGGACCTGATGGTGGCGGTGGCGCTGGCATGGTTTTTGGTGTACGCCTTCTGCGGACAGGTGCGCATTTTAGGCAATTCCATGCAGCCGCTTCTGGACGCGGAGGATGTGGTCATGGTCAACCGGCTGGCCTATGATCTGGGAAAGCCCAAGCGGTTTGACGTGGTGGTGTTTGAGCGCGAGGACCAGCAGAAGAATGTCAAGCGGGTGATCGGATTGCCCGGCGAGACGGTGCAGATCAAGGGCGGCATGGTCTTTATCGACGGCGAGCTTCTGGCCGCCGAGGACGGGCTGGAGCAGGTATCCCTGGCCGGGATGGCGGACACGCCCATACGCCTGGGGGAGGACGAGTATTTCCTTCTGGGCGACAACCGGGACAGCAGCGAGGACAGCCGCTTTGCCAATATCGGCAATGTAAAACGCGAACAGATTCAGGGAAAGGTGTGGCTTCGCATCCTGCCCCTGCTCAAGCTGGACCTGATCCGCTCTTAAGGCTTGTCCGAAAATCGCCGCCGTCCGCCCGGGAGGCGTTTCAGATGCTGCCTGGCGCCTCTGGGGAATAAAGGACACAAAGGGGTTTTCGTACATGCCGGGCGGGCCGCAGCGATAGAGAACAGGAGAATTCAGAATGAATATACAATGGTATCCCGGACACATGACAAAGGCCAAGCGGGCCATGAAAGAGGACTTAAAACTCATCGACCTGGTGATCGAGCTGGTGGATGCCCGGGTGCCCCTTTCCAGCCGCAACCCCGATATCGACGACCTGGGGGCCGGAAAGGCGCGCATCGTGCTGTTAAACAAGGCCGACCTGGCGGACGAGGGTTTAAACCGCCGCTGGGCCCAGTGGTTTACGGACCGCGGCATGCACGTGGTGAAAATCGACGCCCGCAACAAGGGCACGTTAAAACAGATTCAGGCAGTGGTCCAGGAGGCGTGCAAGGAGAAGATCGAGCGCGACCGGAAGCGGGGCATCTTAAACCGTCCGATCCGGGCCATGGTGGTGGGGATTCCCAATGTGGGCAAGTCCACCTTTATCAACTCCTTTGCCGGAAAGGCCTGCGCCAAAACCGGCAACAAGCCCGGCGTGACCAAGGGAAACCAGTGGATCCGGCTGAACAAGACGCTGGAGCTTCTGGATACCCCGGGAATCCTCTGGCCCAAATTCGAGGACCAGCAGGTGGGGCTCAAGCTGGCCCTGATCGGCTCCATCAACGACGAGATTTTAAACCGGGACGAGCTGGCTCTGGAGCTGGTGAGCTTCCTGAACAGCCAGTATCCCGGCGTGCTTGCGGATCGATACCACCTGGAGAGCGCCGGGGACTGCGATACGGTCCAGGTATTGGAGCAAGTGGCCAGACAGCGCTCCTGCCTGGCAAAGGGCGGCGAGCTGGATCTGCCCAAGGCGGCCAGGCTGCTGCTGGACGATTTCCGCAGCGGCCGTCTGGGACGGATCACGCTGGAGGCGCCGGAGACTGCGGAAGATAAAGGGGAGAAGTGACGGGATGGCGAGAGCACTGAGCGGTGAAAAGCTGGAAAAAGAGCTGGCGCGTCTGGAGCAGATGCGCGAGTATGAAAACACGTACGCGGCCTGCGCATACATCTGTGGAATCGACGAAGCCGGAAGGGGCCCGCTGGCCGGGCCGGTGGCCGCGGGGGCGGTGATCCTGCCAAAGGACTGCCGGTTGCTGTATTTAAACGACTCTAAAAAGCTTTCGGAGAAGCGCAGGGAAGAGCTGTTTGTGCAGATTAAGGAGCAGGCCGTGGCCTGGAGCGTGGGGATCGTGGGGCCGGAGCGCATCGACGAGATCAACATCCTGCAGGCCACCTATGAGGCCATGCGCCAGGCCATCGCCGGACTGGGCGTGAAGCCGGATATTCTGCTCAACGACGCGGTGGAGATTCCCGGGGTGGACATCATGCAGGTGCCCATCATCAAGGGGGATGCCAAGAGCGTGTCCATCGCCGCGGCCAGTATCATGGCCAAGGTGACCAGGGATCACATGATGGAGGAGTACGACCAGCTGTTCCCGGAATACGGCTTTGCCAAGCACAAGGGCTACGGCACCGCGGCCCATATCCAGGCGATCGCGGAGTTGGGCCCCTGTCCCATACACAGGCGCAGCTTTATCAAAAAAATATGGAGCGATGGACAGAAATCCCCGGCGGAATAGCCGGGGATTTTTACGCATTGTGCAGGAAATCAGGCGCTGTCCAGCCAGGCCTTTGTCTTTTACCATGCAAAACGCACAAAAAAAGTGAAAAAACTTTTTTAAACCAGACATATTGACATGGGAAACATATTATGATAATATTTCTTCGTCAGATAGGAGAAGAGAATCGCTATGACGTACACTGCCAATCAATCTAAAACCAAGTGCGATATTGTGGTGGATGAAATTCTGTCCATGATCGCCAAGGGCGTATACAAGGAGAACGACAAGCTGCCTCCGGAACGGTATTTTGTGGAGTACTTCGGTATGAGCAGGGTGACCATCCGGGAGAGCTTTAAAAAGCTGAGCATGCTGGGTGTGATCCGGATCAAGCAGGGGGAGGGGACCTTTGTAAACAAGGTGAACCTGGGAACCATGATGCAGCCTCTTTTTTCCTCTATTGTGCTGGATAACTTGAGCGTGGCGCAGATTTACGACGCCCGGCTGTATGTGGAGTCGGGCATGGCCCGCCTGGCGGCCAAGAACGCGGTGCCGGAGCAGATTGAGCGCTTGCAGGAGCTGATCCACGAGATGGACGTGGAGGTTGAGAACAACGACGCGGGCCGTTTCAGCCAGCTGGACATCGCGTTCCACGAATACATAGGCGAGATGTCCCAGAACCACATACTGGCTGCCACCTACCGGACCATCAAAAACATATTGTCCAAGTACATCACTACCAGCAACCTGTCTCCCAGGACAGTGGCCATTTCCCAGCAGTACCACAGGGACATTGTGGCGGCCATCGGGAAAGGGGACGAGCGGGAGGCCGGAGCTCTGATGGAAAAGCATGTGGAGATCACCAAGGAGAACCTGATCCAGCGGATCCAGGCCGGAGAGGTGCCGGTTTACCTGCGCTGAGACCGGGGAGGAAGCCGCGCCGCCCGGCGCAAAGGGCGGCAGCGGCAAAAAGCACCAAGCCTTCTGCGGACAAGCGCCCGGGATATGGCGCGGATATTATTGCAGGCAATGCACAGTAAAGCGATACTCTAAAAGGTAATATGATAATACGTATGAACAAAATATGAACAAACGCAGCAAAGAACAATCGGCAGCCAGGCGGAATGCGCTCCGCATCGGCGCCAAAAGGAGACCAAATGACAAATTTGAACACTCTGCCCTACGGGAGAGGAACAATCGACAGCAGCGTTCTTGAGAAACTGGACCCGGAAGTGCTGACCTCAGGAATCAATGATTACCATCCGGGGACAACGGAGGAGGAGCTGGTGCGGCGGGCCCTTAGCAGTCCGGTGGGTTCACCGGCCCTTAGGGAGCTGGCCGCGGGGAGGAGGCGAGTGGTGATTCTCGCCAGCGACCACACCAGACCGGTGCCCAGCAAGATTATCATTCCGCAGCTTTTGGCGGAGATCCGGGCCGGCAACCCGGAGGCGGAGATCACCCTGATGATCGCCACCGGCTGCCATAGGGGGACCTCTAGGGAGGAGCTTGAGGCCAAGTTTGGCCGGGAGATTGTAGCGCGGGAGCAGATTGTGGTTCACGACTGCGACTGTTCGGAGATGGTGGATTTGGGCGTGCTTCCCTCGGGAGGGCGGATGATCCTCAACCGTCAGGCTGTGGAAGCGGACCTGCTGGTGGCGGAGGGCTTCATCGAGCCGCACTTCTTCGCCGGCTTTTCCGGGGGCAGAAAGAGCGTTCTCCCCGGGGTGGCGGACCGCCGCACAGTCCTCTACAATCACAACGGGCGGTTTATCGACAGTCCCAACGCCAGAGCGGGCATCGTGGAGGGAAACCCCATGCACCGCGACATGGTTTACGCGGCCAGAAAGGCCGGGCTGGACTTTATCTGCAATGTGGTGATCAATGAGCGCAAGGAGATCGTGTGCGCGGTGGCCGGAGATTTTGAACGGGCCCATGAGGCCGGCTGCCGGTTCCTGAAGCAATACTGCGGGGTGGAGTGCGAGCCCGCCGATCTGGTGGTCACCACAAACGGCGGTTATCCGCTTGACCAGAACATTTACCAGGCGGTCAAGGGTATGACGGCCGCCGAGGCTGTGGTGAGGGAAAACGGAGTGATCATCATGGTGGCCAAGTCAGAGGACGGGCACGGGGGCGACGGATTTTACAAATCCTTTGCCGAGGAGCGGGATTTGCGGCGCATGATTCAGAATTTTATCGCCACGCCGCCGGAGAAAACCGTGGTGGACCAATGGCAGTCCCAGATTTTTGCCCGGGTTCTGTGCCGGGCGCGGGTGATTTTCGTCTCCGACGCTCCGGACGAGATGGTGGAAAATTTCCAGATGATCCCGGCCGGATCACTGGAGGAGGCGGTGGAGAAAGCCGGAGCGCTGCTGGGAGCAGAGCGATGGCGGACTGTGGTGATACCGGACGGGGTGTCCGTGATCGCCTCCTCAGGGAAGAAGTAAGGGGCATTTTCGCAGAATCTGCGGAACAAGCGAGCAGGTATGAAAAAACGAGAAAGGAGAGCATGTTAGCTTCACAGGATGAAGCTTCATGCGACGGATGAGCATGAATACGAATGAAACAGCTCAGAGACAAGAGCGGGTGAGGAGCAAGAAATGGGCCACAAAATGGCTGTGTATCGGCCTGGTGCTGATATTGATCAGCTGCTTCGGGGCTTCCCTGCTGCAGACGAATTTCCAGAAAACCCAGGTGTACACCTTCAAGGTTCCCACCAGCGGGGGAAAGTATCTGTCCTGCAATCTTTACCGGCCGAAAACTGCTTCGGCGGAAAACAAGGTTCCCCTGGTAATCGCCACCGCCGGCACCTATGCCAGCAAGGAGCAGATGGACATACCGGGAATCGAGCTCTCCAGAAGAGGGATCGCGGTAATCACCTTTGACCCCTACATGCACGGCCTGTCCAGCGGCGGCACGGAGCCATACAGCGAATTTGCCTGGACGGATGCGGGTATGATCGCCCTGGTGGAGTACGCCTCCGCCAACCTGGATTTCGTGGATACAGAGCGCATCGGCGTCACCGGACATTCCCTGGGCGGGCGCATCATCTCCAACACACTGGCCCACTACGGCGTACAGTACGAGAAGGCGCTGGAGGCGGCCACGCTTGAGGATTCCGACGGCGGCACAGAGATCACCGAGGCGGAGCTGGCCTATGCCAAATCCCAGAACAAAGTGGCCGCGGCCTTTGCCGCCGGCGTGCAGACCAGCGAGATCGCCTTTGGAATCAAGGACGACACCTTTGCCGTTCACGGCATCGTAGGGGCTCCGGAGGACAAGGAAATGCCCAAGCGGGCCTACTCCAGCGTGGCGGTTTACAACGGCTACAACGACGAATTCGGCAGAGGAAATTATCAGGTGGACGGCGTTGCCTATGACCTGACCGTGCACCCGGACATGATCTCTCTGGTAAACAGCGTGCTGGACGAAAAGCTGGAGACCATCGAGATGGAACACTATTACGGGAGCGCAGAGGACAACACCCTGCGCATCGTGTACAACCCGCCGGAGGTTCACGCCTACGAGCGCTTCTCCACCACCGAGGCGGCGGCTCTGTCCGACTTCTTCACCCACGCGTTTGAGATGGAAAATCCCATCGTGCCCTCCAACCAGTATTGGCTGGTAAAGGAAATGTTCAACTTCCTGGGCTTTATCGGAATGTTCCTGCTGCTGGTGCCCCTGGCCTCCCTGTTCATGCGGCTTCCGTTCTTTGCCACCCTGGCCACCCCGGTGCCGGAGAAGCTGCCCGCGTTAAAGAGCACCAAGAGCAAGCTGATCTTTTGGGGAACCTGGATATTTTCCGCCCTTGTGTCCTGGCAGTTCTTCCTGCCGGCCATCAAGATATCCACCGCCATTTTCCCGGTTCAGTCCAAGCAGTCCGTCCTGACCTGGCTGTTCCCACAGAAAATGACAAATTTCGTGTGGGTGTGGGCAATCTTCAACGCCATTGTAGGCCTGCTGCTGTTCTGGCTCAGCTACCGCTTTAACGGATCGAAGAACGGCGTGACTCCCAAGCAGTGGGGGATCAAGACCAATGCCAAGGAGCTGTTAAAAACGCTGCTGCTGGCGCTGACCGTGGGCGCGTGCTTCTTCTCCGTGGTATTTCTCGCCAACTACTTCTTCGTGGTGGATTTCCGTCTCTGGGTGCTGGCGATCAAGGTGTTTAAGCCGATCCACATTCCCTATGCCCTGAGCTATGCGGTGATGTTCTTCCCTTACTATTTTATGGTTTCCGTATCCACCAACAGCTCCAGGCGCGTGGCGGGACAGAAGGAGTGGGTGAACCTGCTGATCTGCGGCATCGGCAATATCCTGGGACTGGCGCTTATGCAGACCGTAATGTACACCAACGTGTACTCCAACGGAATCAATCCCTACGGAACAGCCTGCTTAAACTGCATCCAGACCTATCAGCTGCTGGTGCTCCTGTTCATCGTGCCCTACCTGAGCCGTTACCTGTTTAAGCTCACCGGCAAGGTGTGGCTGGGATCCATGCTCAGCTGCCTGGTGGTCGTGACCATCAATGTAGCCAACTCCATGCTGCACATTCCTGCATAGGACAATTCAATTATTACTGATAAAGAAGGGGAACCGGTATCGTCCGGCTCCCCTTCTGCGCCGTCCGCCGCCAAAAAAGGGTTGCCCCGGAACGAAAGATACAGTAAACTATTAAGACGAAGAACGCATGGGGAAATGGAGGCAGTGATGAACAATCGCCGGACGGGAAGCGAATACGAGGCCTTGGCGGCAGACTATCTGACCGGCAGGGGCTACCGGGTATTGGAACGCAATTTCCGCTGCCGCCAGGGGGAGATCGACCTGATCGCCCGGGACGGCCGTTACCTGGTCTTTGTGGAGGTAAAATACAGGAGCAGCCTGTCCAAGGGGGATCCTGCCGAGGCGGTGGGGCCTTTAAAACAGAAGCGCATCCGCCAGGCCGCGGCCTTCTATCTCTACAGCAGGGGATTGCCCTTTGACACGCCCTGCCGCTTTGACGTGGTTTCCATCACGGGCGGTGAAACGGCGCTGATTTGCGATGCGTTCTGAGCGTTGAATGATGTGGAAGGAGACAAAGCGATAATGATACAGTGGAATTATAAAAATGAACAGGAGATTTTCGATACCATGGGACAGGAGGATGTGCCCTTTCTGTCCTTCCGGGCGTTAGAAGGCCTGGGAATGGTAAAAAATGGATTTTCTACCCGAATGGGAGGAGCCAGCACAGGAAAATTCTCCACCATGAACTTTTCCTACAGCCGCGGGGATGATCCTGATCACGTGCTGGAGAATTTCACGCGCATGGCCGGAGCAATCGGGGTGGAGCGGGACCGGATGGTGGTCTCCTACCAGACCCACACCACCAATCTGCGGCGGGTGACTGAGGACGATCTGGGCAAGGGCGTGGTGAGGCCCAGGGATTACCGCGACGTGGACGGGCTGATCACGAACATTCCCGGCGTCACGCTGGTGACCTTTTACGCGGATTGCGTGCCCCTCTATTTTGTGGATCCTGTGAAAAGGGCCATCGGCCTCAGCCATTCGGGCTGGAGAGGGACCGTGGCGCGGATGGGGCAGAAAACGGTGGAGGCCATGGAACGGGAGTTCGGCACGGACCCGGGCGATCTCGTGGCCTGTATCGGCCCAAGCATCTGCCGGGACTGCTTTGAGGTGGGGGAGGAGGTAGTGGAGGCCTTTAGCCGGGCCTTTGCGCCTGAGCACCACCAGGCGCTCTTTGAGCGGGGAGTCCGGCCCGGCAAGTACCAGCTGGACTTATGGGCGGCCAACCGGATTATCCTCCAGGAGGCCGGCGTGTCCCAATCCAGGATCCACACCACCAACATCTGTACCAGGTGCAACAGCGATTACCTGTTCTCCCACCGCAGGTCCGGGGAGGAGCGGGGAAACCTGGCCGCGTTCCTGTGTTTAAAGGACTGAAAAAAGCGCGGGGTCGACCCCAAGCGGTAAAAAACGGGAGATACCGGATCGATTGCCTCCGGTGTCTCCCGTTTTTGATGAATGATGTGGCTATACCAATTTTTGGAAATACTCGTAACCGCCGGCCTGGTATTTGGCCACCAGCCGCTGAATCTTCTCCGTGGGGGAGAGGGTGGCGCTGATGGAGCGGTCGTGGTTTAAGGAGTTGATGATGGCGGCGATGTACTTGCTCATATCCGCCTCCAGATACCAGTCGCGGCTCAAAAGCTCCGCGGGGCGGTAGTTTAAGTTGGTGGTGATCACGTAGTCTAAATAGCCCTTGGCGTGGAACTCGTCGAACTTGTCCAGACCGTTGGTGAACAGGCCGAAGGTGCAGCAGACGATCACCTTTTCAGCCTTGCGCTCCTTTAACTCCTTGGCAGTGTCCAGCATGCTCTCGCCGGAGGAGATCATATCGTCGATGATCAGCACGGTCTTGCCCTCCACGGAGGAGCCGAGGAATTCGTGGGCTACGATGGGATTGCGCCCGCCGATCACCTGGGAGTAGTCGCGGCGCTTGTAGAACATGCCCATGTCCACGCCCAGGTTGTTGGCCAGGTATACGGCGCGGTTCATGGCTCCCTCGTCCGGGCTGATGATCATCAAGTGCTCCTGGTCAATCCGGATGTGGGGATCGTGGGCGAACAGGGCCTTCACGAACTGGTAGGTGGGCATGAAGTTGTCAAATCCGATCAGAGGGATGGCGTTCTGCACCCGGGGATCGTGGGCATCAAAGGTGATGATGTTGTCCACGCCCATGGTGGCCAGCTCCTCCAGCGCCATGGCGCAGTCCAGGGACTCGCGCTTGCTGCGCTTGTGCTGGCGGCTCTCATAAAGGAAGGGCATCACCACGTTCACGCGGTGGGCGGTGGAGACGCAGGCTCCGACAATCCGCTTCAGATCCTGGAAATGATCGTCCGGGGACATGTGGTTGGTGTATCCGCTGACCGTGTAGGGAATGCTGTAGTTCATCACATCCACCATCACGTAGATGTCGGTGCCGCGGACGGATTCATTGATCACCGCCTTGGCTTCGCCGGTGCCGAACCTTGGGCAGCGGCAGTTTAACAGATAGGAATCGACGTCGTAGCCGCGGTAGTGAAGATCCTCCTTGCGGCGCATCAGTTCCTCCATGTCGTTTCTGCGGAAGCGGACGATGTGGTCGTTGACCATTCCGGCCAGCTCCTTGCAGCTTTCCAGGGCGGCGATTTTTAAGGGGGCCACAGGAAGTGAATCATTGAAAACAAAATTGTTTGCCATGAGAGCATGCTCCTTTATGTGAATTGTAAAATGTTTGTGTTCCGACAGTAAGCCATAATCACATATGATTTATACCATCGATCAATCGGAAACGTCAAGTGGTTGTAATAATTTTCTTTAAAAATACAAAAGCTTTTGACAGAATGCTATGGATTCCGGGAAATTTCAGGCTGCGGGAAAAACAGGCATTTACAAAAATGAGCAGAATTGGTATGATAGAAATCATGGTAGCGCGCCCCTATATAGTAGAAAGCGCGCTGCAAACAGCCGGGCGTATTTGGAAAAAGGCTTTACAAGTGTGGAACGATATAGTAAAATCAAGCGGATAATGCCTGGCAGACGGAGGAAGATGCCGGATATGACGAGACAGAGTGCGAAGAGGACCAGCTGTGAGTGCTGTGGCAATTACGCATATGACGAAGAAAATGATTATTATGTCTGCGAGGTGAATCTGGACGAGGACGAGATGGTTCGCTTCCTGAGCGGGCGGGACTTTGCCTGCCCCTATTACCAGCCGGACGACGAGTACCGGATCGTGCGCAAGCAGATGTGATGGACCGAGAAATTGGAGGAAAATTAAGATGAGTAAACCAGTGGTAGCAATCGTGGGGCGCCCCAATGTGGGCAAATCCACGTTGTTTAATGTTTTGGCCGGGGAGACGATCTCCATTGTGAAGGACACGCCCGGCGTGACCAGGGACAGGATTTACGCGGACTGCAGCTGGCTGAACATGAATTTTACGCTGATCGACACCGGCGGTATTGAGCCGGATTCCAGCGATGTGATCCTGTCGCAGATGCGGGAGCAGGCGGAGATCGCCATCACCACCGCGGACGTGATCGTGTTTATCGTGGACGTGCGCCAGGGGCTGGTGGACGCGGACACCAAGGTGGCCGACATGCTGCGCAAGTCCCGCAAGCCGGTGGTGCTGGCTGTCAACAAGGTGGACAGCTTTGAAAAGTTCGGCAATGACATCTATGAGTTTTACAATCTGGGCATCGGCGATCCCGTGGCTGTGTCCGCAGCTTCCCGGTTGGGAATCGGAGACCTGTTGGACGAGGTGGTCAAGTATTTTGACTGCACCAAGCTGGAGGAAGAGGAGGACGAGCGCCCCCGCATCGCGGTGGTGGGCAAGCCCAATGTGGGCAAATCTTCTATTATAAATAAACTGCTGGGAGAGAACAGGGTCATCGTCTCCGACATCGCGGGAACCACCAGGGACGCGGTGGACACGGAGATCATCCACGACGGCACGCCCTACGTGTTCATCGACACCGCGGGCCTCAGGCGCAAGAGCAAAATCCACGAGGAGCTGGAGCGCTACAGCATCATCCGCACCGTGACTGCGGTGGAGCGCGCGGACATTGTGGTGGTGGTGATCGATGCCAAGGAGGGCGTCACAGAGCAGGACGCCAAGATCGCCGGAATCGCCCACGAGCGCGGCAAGGGAATCATCGTGGCCGTGAACAAGTGGGACGCCATTGAGAAGAACGACAAGACAATTTACGAGTACACCAACAAGCTGAAGGAGGTCCTGTCCTTCATGCCCTACGCGGAGTATCTCTTTATCTCCGCCGCCACGGGGCAGCGGCTGCCCAAGCTGTTTGAAGTGATCGATGCGGTGCGCCAGAACCAGAACCTGCGGGTTTCCACCGGCGTGCTCAACGAGATTATGGCCGAGGCTGTGGCCATGCAGCAGCCGCCCTCCGACAAGGGCAAGCGCCTGAAGATTTATTATATGACCCAGGTGGCTGTAAAGCCGCCGACCTTTGTGGCCTTTGTCAACGACAAGGAGCTGATGCATTTTTCTTATGTCCGTTATCTGGAAAATCAGATCCGCAACGCGTTCGGCTTCCGGGGAACATCCCTGAAGTTCGTGATCCGCGAGCGCAAGGAAAAGGATCAATAAAACTGAGAGGTGTGAGTTTATGGAACGAATCATTTGTCTGGTAGTCGGATATGCCTTTGGACTCATCGAAAGCGGTTATCTCTACGGGAAAATGAACGGCATCGACATCCGCCAGCACGGCAGCGGCAACTCGGGCACCACCAACGCCCTGCGGGTGCTGGGTAAAAAGGCCGGGTTGGTGGTGTTTATCGGCGATGTATTAAAGACCATGATTCCCTGTGTGGCGGTACGCCTGCTGTTTCGCGACGATGCGCCCATGGGATATCTACTGACCCTTTACACTGGTCTGGGCGTGATTCTGGGCCACAACTATCCTTTTTATCTGAAATTTCAGGGAGGCAAGGGCATAGCGGCCACGGCCGGGATTCTCACCTCCCTGGACCTGCGGCTGATGGTGATCTGCCTGATCAGCTTTGTGCTAGTGGTGGCGGTGAGCCGGTATGTGTCGCTGGGATCCCTGGTGGTGGCCTTTATCTTTTTGGTCTGGAACTGGGTTATGGCCGGGTCCTACGGGATTCCCCAGGCCGGGTTGACGGACTACTACATAGTCGCGGCAGCCATATCGGCACTGGCGTTCTGGCGCCACAAGGCCAATATCGTCCGGCTTGCCCACGGGACGGAGAACAAGCTCTGGGGCAACAAGAAATAAAGTGAAGAATGTTTTGACGCCGGGGCGCGCGCGCCTCCCGCAGGGCCTGATGAAGGCGGGGAGGATGAGCGCTGCGGCGTATGTTATATCAGGAGAGGAGCGTGCGTATTATGGCAAAAATCAGCGTAATCGGAGCCGGGACCTGGGGAACGGCTTTGGCAATCTTGTTACACGGAAACGGAAATCAGGTAACCATCTGGTCGGTTCTGCCGGGCGAGGTGGAGGAGCTTAGGTCCTCCCGCGTCCACCGGAACCTTCCCAAGGCCAGGATTCCCCAGGAGATTGAGATCACAGGGGATTTGCAGTCCGCCATGGAGGACCGCGACCTGCTGGTTCTGGCGGTGCCCAGCGTGTTCGTGCGCTCCACGGCCAGGAGTATGCGCCGGTTTATGCGTCCGGGTCAGATCGTGGTCAATGTGGCTAAGGGAATCGAGGAGAACACGCTGAAAACCCTCACGGAGATCATTGAGGAGGAGCTGCCCGGAGTCCAGGTGGCGGCCCTGTCAGGTCCCAGCCATGCGGAGGAGGTCAGTCTGGGACTTCCAACCACCTGTGTGGCCGCTGCCCATAAGCGCCACGTGGCGGAGTATGTCCAGGGCCTGTTCATGAGCCGCGTGTTCCGCGTGTACACCAGCCCTGACTTAAAGGGGGTAGAGCTGGGCGGCTCCTTAAAGAACGTGATCGCCCTGGCCGCCGGTATGGCCGACGGGCTGGGCTTTGGCGACAATACCAAGGCGGCGCTTATCACCCGGGGCATTGCGGAGATCGGGCGCCTGGGCACCGAGATGGGCGGGCGCGCGGAGACCTTTGCCGGGCTCACCGGCATCGGAGATCTGATCGTCACCTGCGCCAGCATGCACAGCCGCAACCGGAGGGCTGGTATCCTGATGGGCAAGGGTTACACCATGGAGGAGGCCATGAAGGAGGTCAACATGGTGGTGGAGGGCGTGTACAGCGCCAAGGCGGCCCTGGCGCTCTCCAAACAGTACGGCGTATCCATGCCCATTGTGGAGCAGGTCAACGCCGTGCTCTTTGACGGACAGCCCGCCAGGGAGTCTGTGACAGAGCTCATGCTGCGGGATAAGCGCATCGAAAATGCGGGAATGGACTGGGAAGAGGAGTAGTCCGCTTTAAATTTTAATGGATGTGCGGAAAAAACGACAATATTTTTTTCGGAATCCCCATGAAAACCCAAAAAATTTCTTTTTTCTCTCCGGGAAGTGGTTGACAATCCTTCCCGGACTTTCTATAATATAGAAAGCTTTATATTTTTCCTAAGGCCCTTCGCGTTTATTCGATTTTAACGCGGGGAAGCTGGGAAGCAAAAAAGCAAAAAGAGGAGGACACAGTTATGAAGAAAAGATTTTTAAGTCTTGGCCTTGCAGTTATGATGGCGGCATCCCTGACGGCATGCGGCGGCGGCTCCAAGACCGAGACAGCAGCAGCCACAAAGGCTGAGGAGAGCAAAGCGGAAGATGCGAAGGCGGAGGATACCACCGCGGCAGAGGGCGAGACCACTGCGGCAGCGGCGGCAGACGGTTCCGCATTTGTGATCGGCGGTATCGGCCCGATCACCGGAGCTGCGGCAGCTTACGGCAACGCCGTAAAGAACGGTATTGACCTGGCGGTGAAGGAGATCAACGCTGCCGGCGGTATCAATGGTTATCAGATTGTGTATAAATTCCAGGACGACGAGAACGATCCCGAGAAATCCGTGAACGCTTACAATGCCCTGAAGGACGATAAAATGCAGATGTTAGTCGGCACCGTTACCTCCAAGCCCTGTATTGCAGTGGCGGCCGAGACCGTGAACGACAATATGTTCCAGATCACCCCCTCCGGTTCCGCGGTGGAGTGTGTTGCCAACGACAACGCGTTCCGCGTATGCTTCTCTGATCCGGATCAGGGTAAAGCTTCCGCTCAGTACATCGGCGAGAACAAGCTGGCCACCAAGATCGGCGTGATCTACGACAGCTCCACCGAGTACTCCAGCGGCATCTACGAGTCCTTCCTGGCAGAGGCTCCTGCACAGGGCCTTCAGGTTGTGGCCGAGGAGGCGTTCACCGCTGACAGCAACACCGATTTCTCCGTACAGCTGGACAAGTGTAAAGAGGCTGGCGCAGAACTGGTATTCCTGCCCATTTATTATCAGGAGGCTTCCATCATCTTAAAGCAGGCTTCCGACAAGGAATTTGCACCGATCTTCTTCGGCTGCGACGGTATGGACGGAATCCTGAGCGTTGAGAACTTTGACACCAGCTTGGCCGAGGGACTTATGCTCTTAACTCCCTTCTCCGCTGACGAGGCGGGAAGCCAGGACTTCGTAAAAGCTTACCAGGATGCCTACGGCGAGGTTCCGCTGCAGTTCGGCGCCGGCGCCTACGACGCGGTTTACGCGATCAAAGCGGCTGCCGAGAAGGCTGGAATCACCCCGGATATGTCCGTATCCGATATCTGCGAAGCCATGAAGACCGCTATGACCGAGATCACAGTGGACGGCCTGACCGGCGCTCAGATGACCTGGAACGCTGCGGGCGAGCCCGAGAAGGCTCCCAAGGCTGCCAAGATTGTGAACGGCGCGTACGTGATGCAGTAATCTAATTCATAAAGGACCCAAAAGAGGGTTGTCGGACCGGCAACCCTCTTGTTGAATGTAATAAGCCGCCGGCGGGTCACGGCCCTTTAATCTGTTTTGCAGCTCTGCGAAAAAAGAAAAAGTTGAGAGGTGTTGCACTTATGAGTTTTCTGTCCTATTTAATCAATGGCATCAGCCTGGGCAGCGTCTATGCGATCATCGCATTAGGTTATACGATGGTATACGGCATTGCCAAGATGCTGAACTTCGCCCACGGAGATATTATAATGGTAGGCGCGTTTTCCGCCTTCACCGTGATCAGCACCCTGGGGATGCCGCCGGTGCTGGGAGTTCTGGCGTCAATCATCGTCTGCACGGTTCTGGGCGTTACCATTGAGCGGATTGCATACAAGCCGCTGCGCGGCGCCTCCCCGCTGGCAGTTCTGATCACTGCCATCGGCGTCAGCTATTTTTTGCAGAACCTGGCGCTGCTGATCTTTGGTTCCAACACGAAGCAGTTCACCTCCGTGGTGAGCCTGCCTACCTTGAAGCTGGCAGACGGCGCCCTATCCATCTCCGCCGTCACCATTATTACCATCCTCACCTGCATAGTGGTTATGGTGGCCCTGACCTCCTTTATCAACAAGACGAAGATGGGACAGGCCATGCTGGCCGTGTCCGAGGACAACGGCGCTGCAACGCTGATGGGAATTAATGTAAACGGCACCATCGCCCTGACCTTTGCCATCGGCTCCGCATTGGCGGCTGTGGCGGGCGTGCTGTACTGCTCCGCATACCCCAACCTTTCACCCTATACCGGCTCCATGCCCGGCATCAAGGCCTTTGTGGCCGCCGTGTTCGGGGGAATCGGTTCCATTCCCGGCGCGTTTATCGGTGGTATCATCCTGGGCGTGATCGAGGCGCTGTCCAAGGCCTACATCTCCTCCCAGCTCTCGGACGCCATTGTGTTCGCCGTGCTGATTGTCGTTCTGCTGGTCCGGCCGACCGGGATTCTCGGCAAGAAGATCAACGAGAAAGTGTAGGTGCGGGAGATGGATAGCATGAAAAAGAAAAAACTGATTGACAATACGCTTACATACGGTCTGGTGATCGCCTGCTGGGTGATCGTGCAGATCATGTCCGCCTCGGGCCACATGACCAGCCTGATGAAGGGCCTGCTGGTGCCGCTGTGCATATACGTGATACTGGCCGTGTCCCTGAACCTGACGGTGGGTATCCTGGGCGAGCTGAGCCTGGGACACGCGGGCTTCATGTGCGTGGGCGCCTTCAGCGGCGCGTTCTTTACCAAGCTGACAGCACAGGCTATTCCCAGCCTGCAGGTGCGCTTTGTCCTGGCTCTGATCATCGGCGCCCTGGTGGCGGCCTTGTTTGGCATCCTCATCGGCATCCCGGTGCTGCGCCTGCGCGGCGACTATCTGGCCATCGTGACCCTGGCCTTTGGCGAGATCATCAAAAACGTAATCAATGTGCTGTATGTGGGAGCTGACGGAAACGGCCTCCATGTGGCCATGAAAAAGGCAGATTTAAACCTCCAGGAGGGAGGGCAGGTGATCATCGAGGGCGCCAAGGGCATCACAGGCACGCCCAAGGCCTCCACCTTCGCCTTCGGCATCATCCTGGTGCTTCTGACCCTGTTCATTGTGCTGAACCTGATGAACTCCCGCTCCGGGCGCGCCATTATGGCCATCCGCGACAACCGCATCGCCGCGGAGTCCGTGGGAATCAACATCACCAAATACAAGCTGATGGCCTTCAGCATCTCCGCCTCGCTGGCTGGCGTGGCTGGCGTGCTTTACGCCCACAACCTCTCCAGCCTTGCTGCCACGCCCAAGAGCTTTGGCTACAACATGTCCATCATGATTCTGGTGTACGTGGTGCTGGGCGGTATCGGCAATATCCGCGGCTCCATTATCGCCGCCGTCATCCTGACCCTGCTCCCCGAGCTTCTGCGCGGGCTCAACAACTACCGCATGCTGATCTACGCGGTGGTGCTGATCGTGATGATGCTCTTTAACTCCGCGCCCAAGGCCATCGCCATGCGGGAGCGGATTATGGAGAAGCTGCACAAAAAGAAAGCAAAGGAGGCCGCTTAAAAATGAATATGCTGGATGTAATCCATTTGAGCATCTCCTTCGGCGGACTGAAGGCGGTGGACGATTTCCACATCAATGTGAAGAAGGGCCAGCTTTACGGCCTGATCGGCCCCAACGGGGCGGGCAAGACTACGATTTTCAACCTGTTGACCGGTGTGTACAAGCCCAATGCCGGGAGCATTGTTTTAAACGGCAACAACATCACCGGCAAGAGATCCATTGACATCAACAAGGCCGGGGTGGCCAGGACCTTCCAGAATATCCGTCTGTTCAAGGACCTGACCGTGCTGGACAACGTGAAGGTGGGACTTCACAACAACAATCCCTACTCCACCATCGAGGGAATCCTGCGCCTGCCCAGATACCGCAGGGTGGAGCGCCAAATGGACGAGAAGGCCATTGAGCTGTTAAAGGTATTCGATCTGGACCAGTACTGCGACTACAAGGCGTCGAACCTTCCCTACGGCCAGCAGCGCAAGCTGGAGATCGCCAGGGCGCTGGCCACCGATCCCAAGCTGCTGCTTTTGGACGAGCCGGCTGCGGGCATGAACCCCAACGAGACGGCGGAGCTGATGGACACCATCCGCTTTGTGCGCGACAACTTTGACATGACCATCCTTCTGATCGAGCATGATATGAAGCTGGTGAGCGGCATCTGCGAGGAGCTGACTGTGCTGAACTTCGGCCAGGTGCTGTGCCAGGGCGATACCGCGGCTGTGCTCAACGACCCGGAAGTGATTAAGGCATATCTCGGCGAATAAGGAGGAGAAGAATCAGATGGCTATGTTGGAAGTCAAGGGTCTGGAGGTATATTACGGCGTGATCCAGGCTATAAAAGGAATCTCCTTCGAGGTAAACCAGGGGGAGATCATTGCGCTGATCGGCGCCAACGGAGCGGGTAAGACCACGACGCTGCACACTATCACCGGTCTGATCAGCGCGAAAGCCGGCTCTATTGTGTACGAGGGCACGGATGTGACGCGGATTCCCGGATACAAGCTGGTGAGCATGGGCATCGCCCATGTGCCGGAGGGACGCCGCGTGTTCTCCAGCCTCACCGTTCTGCAGAACTTAAAGATGGGCGCTTACACCCGCAAGGACAAGAGCGAGCTGGATGAGACCTTAAAAATGGTCTATCACCGCTTCCCGCGTCTGGAGGAGCGCAAGAACCAGCCGGCGGGGACTCTGTCGGGAGGAGAGCAGCAGATGCTGGCCATGGGCAGAGCCCTGATGAGCCACCCGCGCCTGATCGTCATGGACGAGCCCTCCATGGGACTCTCGCCCATCTACGTGAACGAAATCTTCGACATTATCCAGAAGATCAACGGGGACGGCACCACGGTGCTGCTGGTGGAGCAGAACGCCAAGAAAGCCCTTTCCATCGCCAACCGGGCCTATGTCCTGGAGACGGGAAATATTGTGCTGAGCGGCGCTGCCAAGGATCTTTTAAACAATGACCAGGTGAAGAAGGCCTACCTCAGCGAGTGATGCCCGCCGTTAAAAAAATGTTATAATTGGTCGACCGATTTTTGGAAATTCAATAGATTTTTGTGCGCCCTGCTGGTATAATAAAATATATCGGCAGGGCGCATTTCTGTCGGACGCAATGGGCAGCCCGCGGCGGGCTGCTTCCAACAGATGCGGTGCGCTGCCAACGGGAGGAGGCTGCAAGTATGATAAAGCGTGCAATGGAAATCGCAAAAGAGGCGTTGGGCTCTATGTGCGGGCCGGACGGCAAGCCATATCTGGATCACGCGATCCGTGTGATGGAGCGGATGGAGACAGATGATGAAAAGATGGTGGCCCTTCTGCACGATGTGGTGGAGGACGGCGACATTTCCCTGCGGGAATTGAAGGACGCCGGTTTCCCCTATCGGGTGGTGCAGGCGGTGGGCCAGCTGACCAAGCGTCCCGACATCACGTATTTTGATTACATAGAGGATATCAGCTGCAACCGCCTGGCCGCCAGGGTCAAAGCGGCTGAGATTCGTGACAATCTGGACGAGGTTCGGGTGAACAAGATGAGCTTCTGCACGTTCTCCCTGGAGGAGCGGGCGGAGAAATCTCTCAAGCTCCTGGAACACGCGTAGCGCTGCGCCCGCAGGAGGGCCGCGCAGACGCGCTCCGGCGGCGGGGATCAGGTCCCACGGGCCTGCACTGGCGGCGGCCGCGCAAAGCCCGGCGCACTTTACAGCATACGGTCATACCCTCTTGCATATACTATATCAGCATAGCAAGGGGGTATATTTATGGACAATTTTAATGTATACAAAGATATCCAGGCCAGAACAGGAGGGGAGATCTATATCGGCGTTGTGGGCCCGGTCCGCACCGGTAAATCCACCTTTATCAAACGCTTTATGGAGCTTCTGGTGCTTCCGGCCATGGAGGACGAGAACATGCGCAACTTAAGCCGCGATGAGCTGCCCCAGAGCGCCGCAGGAAAGACGATTATGACCACGGAGCCCAAATTCATTCCCAAGGAGGCGGCCAGCATCAGCCTGGCGGACGGAATTGAGGCCAAGGTGCGGCTGATCGACTGCGTGGGCTTTATGGTGGAAGGCGCGGCGGGACACATTGAGAACGGCGAGGAGCGGCTGGTGAAAACGCCCTGGTTCGAGAACGAGATTCCCTTCACCCAGGCAGCGGAGATCGGCACCCGCAAGGTGATCAACGACCACTCCACCATCGGAATCGTGGTGACCACCGACGGTTCCATCGGCGAGTTAAAGCGGCCCGGGTACATAGCGGCGGAAAACCAGACCATCGATGAGCTGAAAAAGCTGGGGAAACCCTTCATCGTGCTGCTGAATTCCGTCAAACCTTACTCCGATGAGACGGCGAAGCTGGCGAAGGAGATGTCGGAGACCTACCAGGTGTCCGTGCTGCCGGTGAACTGCGAACAGCTGAAAAAGGACGACGTTTTCCATATCCTGGAACGCGTGCTGAAGGAATTTCCGGTGACGGAGATCGATTTCCACATCCCCAAATGGCTGGAAATCCTGCCCTCCACCCACTGGCTGAAGGCCCAGGTGATCCAGGCCGCCAAGGGCGTTGTCCAGAAGGTTGCCCACATGAAGGATGTGGCCGCGGAACTGGCTGGGCAGAACGCGGAGGCGATCCGGGGAATGTCCGTCAAGAACATGCGCATGGCCGACGGCAGCGTGGCCGTGCAGGTGGATATGGACGACAGCTATTACTATCAGATTCTCAGCGATTATGTGGGCCTGCCCATCGAGGGAGAGTACCAGCTCATGCAGACCCTGAGCAATCTGGCCGCCATGCAGAAGGAGTACGAGAAGGTGCAGAACGCCCTGACCCAGGTGCGTTTAAAGGGCTACGGGGTAGTGACGCCGGAGCGGTCGGAGATCGTGCTGGATGAACCGCAGGTGATCAAACACGGCAACAAATACGGGGTAAAGATGAAGGCGGAGGCGCCGTCCATCAACCTGATCAAGGCCCATATCGAGACTGAGATCGCGCCCATTGTGGGCAGCGAACAGCAGGCCGAGGATTTAATCGCCTACATAAAGGAAAATGCCAAGGACAGCGACGACGGAATCTGGAATGCCAATATTTTCGGGAAGTCCGTGGAGCAGATTGTGGAGGACGGAATCCAGGCCAAGATATCCCAGATGACCGAGGACTGCCAGCTGAAATTGCAGGATACATTGCAGAAAATCATCAACGACAGCAACGGCGGCATGATCTGCATCATCATTTGACCGGGCATGGGAAGCTGTGATCAAACACAATCTTTGTTCACAAAAGAATGTTTGCATTGTTCTCAGTGATTATGCTATACTAGAACCAGAATTGACAGAAAATTCAAGCGCTGCGACTGTCAATCCCGGAAAAAACAGAGACAGAGGGGAGAATGCAGATGAGGCTGACATTTATTGGGGCGGATCATGAGGTTACGGGAAGCTGTCACTATTTAGAAGCGGGGAACACAAAGCTTCTGGTGGACTGCGGTATGGAGCAGGGGAACAACGTGTACGAGAACGCGCCCCTGCCGGTGCCCTACAACCAGATCGACTACGTGCTCTTGACCCACGCCCACATTGACCACGCGGGAATGCTTCCCTGGCTCTACGCCAGGGGCTTTAAGGGGCGGATTATCACCACCTACGCCACGGCGGACCTGTGCAACATTATGCTGATCGACAGCGCCCATATCCAGGAAATGGAATCTGAGTGGAAGAACCGCAAGGCGCGCCGGGCAGGCAAGGGGGAGGTTGAGCCGCTGTACACCATCGACGATGCCGCGGGCGTGCTGAAGCTGTTTGAGGGGGTTGCTTACGGTCAGATGTTTAAGCTGAACAGCGATATCACCCTGCGGTTTACGGACGTGGGGCATCTGCTGGGTTCGGCCTCCATCGAGGTCTGGGCCACGGAGGGCAAGGTCACGAAGAAAATCGTGTTCTCCGGCGATATCGGCAACCAGAACAAACCCCTGATCCGCAATCCCCAGTATATAGACCAGGCCGACTACGTGATCATGGAGAGCACCTACGGAAACCGCCATCACAAGAAAAATGTGGATCACGTGCCGGAGCTGGCCAAGATTATCCAGGAGACCCTGGACCGGGGCGGCAATGTGGTGATTCCCGCCTTCGCGGTGGGCAGAACCCAGGAGCTGCTGTACTTTATCCGCCGAATCAAGGAAGAGAACATGATCCAGGGCCACGACGGCTTCGACGTGTACGTGGACAGCCCGCTGGCTGTGGAGGCCACCCACGTGTTCAAGCTGAATATGGCGGAGTGCTACGACGACGAGACCAAGGCTTTGGTGGAGCGGGGGATCAACCCCATCGATTTTCCGGGGCTGAAGCTTTCCGTCACCAGCGACGAGTCCAAAAATATCAACTTCGACACCACGCCCAAGGTGATTATCTCCGCGGCGGGAATGTGCGATGCAGGCCGGATCCGCCATCATCTGAAGCACAATCTGTGGCGGCCGGAGTCCACCATTGTGTTCGCCGGATATCAGGCAGAGGGCACGCTGGGACGCCTTTTGGAGGACGGGGCGCCTGCGGTGAAGATCTTCGGCGAGGAGATCGACGTGCGGGCCAATATCGCCCACATGGAGGGGATCAGCGGCCACGCCGACAAGGACGGCCTGCTGACTTGGCTGCTCTCCTTTAAGGAACGGCCCCAGTATGTGTTTACGGTCCACGGGGATGAGGAAAACTGCACGGAGTTCACCCGCGTGCTGGCCGAGGAAATGGGCTACAGGGCCAAAGCGCCGTACTCGGGTTCCGAGTTCGACCTGATTGCCGGCTGCTGGATCAAGGAAGCCGAGCCTGTGCTCATCGAGAAGGAGACGGCTAAGCGCCGCAAGGCCACCGGTATCTACACCAGGCTGGTGAATGCGGGGCAGCAGCTGATGGAGGTAATCCGGAGCAACGAGGGCGGCGCCAACAAGGATTTGCAGAAGTTTACGGATCAGATCCTGGCGCTCTGCGAGAAGTGGGAGCGCTGAGCCATAAAAGACAGAAATCAGAACATAGAACAGACAGGAGAGAAAACACATGACGAACGTACAGATCTATACGGACGGATCGGCCAGAGGCAACCCGGATGGACCCGGGGGCTACGGGGTGGTCCTGCACTTCACCGACAGCCAGGGGCAGCTCCACGAAAAGACCATGTCCGGAGGCTATGTGCGGACCACCAACAACCGGATGGAGCTGATGGCGGCTATCGTGGGGCTGGAGGCGTTAAACCGCCCCTGTTCGGTGGAGCTGTATTCCGATTCAAAGTACCTGACCGACGCGTTCAACCAGCACTGGATCGACAGCTGGATTGCCAAAAACTGGAATCGCGGCAAGAGCGGTCCGGTGAAAAATATTGACCTGTGGAAGCGCCTTTTGAAGGCCAAGGAGAACCACCAGGTGCGTTTTATCTGGGTTAAGGGCCACGCCGGCCATCCCCAGAACGAGCGCTGCGACCAGCTGGCCACCAGTGCTGCGGACGGGGACAAGCTGATGGTCGACCAGGGGCTGGAACAGTAAAATCGGAATATGTGATTCAGGTCACATTCTATCAAACCGACGCGGGAGGGATGAACATGAAATTAAGTGCAAGAAATCAGATCGCAGGCAAAGTGGTGAAGGTCCAGGAGGGAGCAGTGAACGGCATTGTAACCATGGAATATCTGGGCGGAATGATTACCGGGACTATCTCCATGGCCGCCATCCGGGAGCTGGAGCTGGCTCCGGGCAGGGAGGCGGTGGCTGTGGTGAAGGCCACCGAGGTGATGATCGGCCTGGGCGATCTGACTCTGAGCGCCAGAAATAAGATCAAAGGCGTGATATCCAATATCAGCGAGGGCGCTGTGAACGCCGTCGTGACCTTGGATATCACCGGGAACAACCGTATCTCGGCCACGATTTCCATGGCTGCGGTAAAAGAGCTGGGCCTTGCGGTGGGAAAAGAGGCTGTGGCGGTGATCAAAGCGACCTCCGTGATGTTTGGGGTCGAATAGCGCGAACAGCGCAAAATATGGGCTGGAGGCGGCGCCTGCGGGAGCTGTCCTCCGGCCCTTTTGCGCCCTGTCCGCATGCTGCCCGGCTGCCGCCGGTATTTTCTTACATATCTCTTACGATCTATTACTCCTTTTTTATTGCTATTCCCTTTCGGATTTTTTTGTGCTAAGGTAAAGTTATTGAAGTGTGAGAACAGGAATGAGGCATATGAAAAACAGACGGATTTGGCTGGTGATTCTGTGTATTTTGGTTGTGGGCGTGCTGGTGACCAAGTATACGAACTCAGTGATCAGCAGCAGGGAGTCAAAGCAGGAGATGGCCGGTGTCCCTGAGACGGTGAACAATGCCGGCGGGAAGGCCGATGAAGCCGCAGCCGGACAGGCGGAAGGAACCCGGGCCGGCGGGGGCGGGACATCTGAGACCACGGCCCAGGCTGCTGCGCCTGCCATGGCGGCGGCAGGGGAGAGCCGGGATCAAAGCGGAAGGGCGCTCCCACAGGAGGAGAGCGTCCAGGCCGACGCCCAGGCGACCTCGGCGGAAGCAGAGGCAGCCGCGGCGCCTCAGGAGGCGGCGCCTGCGTCGGAAATCGCGGAGGCTGAGACCGCAGCCGGGCCAGGGGCCGGTCCGGGAGCGAGGGCGAGAACAGGTCCGGGTGCAGGGCCGGGAGCCGCCGAGGGCGAATCCTCCTCCATGCCGGCCTCCCCGCTGGAAGGAGCCAACGGACAGGCGGAATATACAACCCTGTCTCCGGATACGGACTACCGGCAGCGCCTTGTGGACCTGGACAATCAGATTCAGAAGCTGCGGGAGGAGGATAAGGATTCCAGCGCCTATTCTCTAAAGGCCGCGGCGGAATCGGAGCTGAAGCTCTGGGAGGGCGAGATGAATATCATATACAACGCGCTTCTGGACGCGCTGGATCAGGACGGCGCAGCCTCCCTGGCCGCGGAGCAGCAGGAGTGGATGCGCAATCGGGAGGCCAGGGCGGTGGAGAACAACGCCAAAAACAACGCGGGCAGCCTGGAGGGAGTGGGCGTCACAGCCTCCCTGACGGCTCTCACCAGATCCCGGGCCTACGATCTGGTAGACCGCTATGAAGAGCTGAGGCAGGGAAAATTGATCATAAAGCAGCCATGAATTTCACAGAGTCCCGGCCGTTGTCGGCACTCTGAGCCCGGGAAACCGGGCTTTTTTCGTCTGGGGAAGCCGGGGGATCTGCCTGGGCGGGCCTGGGACGGGGCTGCGTCTGTAAAAACGGCCGTGTGGAAAGAGGGCGGGAAAACCGTCAAAACACAGGCAAAATGGCCCTGAAAGCGCATTTCTTTCTGCAATTCCCGCTTGATTAATAGATAACGATATGGTAAAATGACGGTTATGAAATACGGCGTATGTCCGGCGGCCGGCGGCAGGTGATTCGCGGCCAGGCTGTGGCTTGCGCCAATTTATGATGTAAAGATATGGAGGAAAATAAAGTGAAAGAACCACAGTACCGCGGCGTGAACGAGCTGCGCCGGATGTTCCTTGAATTCTTTGAGAGCAAGGGCCATCTGGCAATGAAGAGCTTTTCACTGGTTCCGCATAATGATAACAGCCTGCTGCTGATCAACTCCGGTATGGCGCCCTTAAAGCCTTATTTTACGGGCCAGGAGATTCCGCCGAGAAAGCGCGTGACCACCTGCCAGAAATGCATCCGCACCGGCGACATCGAGAATATCGGAAAGACCGCCCGCCACGGCACCTTCTTTGAGATGCTGGGCAATTTCTCCTTCGGAGATTACTTTAAGGACGAGGCCATCCACTGGACCTGGGAGTTTCTGACCGATGTGGTGGGCCTGGACCCGGACAGACTGTACCCTTCCGTATACCTGGAGGACGACGAGGCCTTCCGCATCTGGAACGAGGAGATCGGCATCCCGGCTGAGCGCATTTTCAAGTTCGGCAAGGAGGACAACTTCTGGGAGCACGGCTCAGGCCCCTGCGGCCCCTGCTCCGAGGTGTATTACGACCGGGGAGAGAAGTACGGCTGCGGCAAGCCCGGCTGTACCGTGGGTTGTGAGTGCGACCGTTACATCGAGGTGTGGAACAACGTGTTCACACAGTTCGACAACGACGGAAAGGGCCATTACACAGAGCTTCAGCACAAGAATATCGACACAGGCATGGGCCTGGAGCGTCTGGCCGTGGTGGTCCAGGGCGTGGATTCCCTGTTCACGGTAGACACCAACAAAGCGCTGCTTGACCGCGTCTGCCAGCTGGCACACACGGAATACCAGAAGGACCATGAGACCGACGTATCCCTGCGCATCGTTGCGGATCACGTGAAATCCTGCACCTTTATGATTTCCGACGGAATCATGCCCTCCAACGAGGGCCGCGGATACGTGCTGCGCCGCCTGCTGCGCCGCGCCGCGCGTCACGGCAGAAAGCTGGGGATAGAGGGCAAGTTTATGGCGGAGCTGGCCGGCACCGTGATCGAGCTGTCCAAGGACGGATATCCGGAGCTGGAGGAGAACAAGGCCATGATCTTCAAGGTGCTCGAGCAGGAGGAGGACAAGTTTAACAAGACCATTGACCAGGGTCTGTCCATCCTGAACGACATGGTGGAGGCGATGCAGGAAAAGGGTGAGAAAACCCTGGCCGGAGCCGACGCCTTCAAGCTGTACGACACCTACGGCTTCCCCCTGGACCTGACCAGGGAAATTCTGGAGGAAAAAGGCTACGGAGTGGACGAGGACGGATTCGCCGCCGCCATGAAGGAGCAGAAGGATAAGGCCAGAAACGCGAGAAAGACCACCAACTATATGGGCGCGGACGTGACGGTATACCAGTCCATCGATCCCGCCATCACCACGGAATTTGTGGGATACAATCAGCTGACGGCGGATTCTAAGATCACCGTTCTCACCACCGAGGACGAGATCGTGGAGGCTCTGACCGACGGCCAGAGAGGCACCGTGATCGTGGAGCAGACTCCGTTCTACGCCACAATGGGCGGCCAGCAGGGCGATGTGGGCGTGATTACCGGCCAGAACGGCGAGTTCAAGGTCGAGGACACCATTCATCTTCAGGGCGGCAAGGTAGGCCATGTGGGCGTGGTGACCAAGGGCATGCTGCAGAACGGCAACACCGTGACCCTGTCCGTCTGCGCCAGAAACCGCGCGTTGACCTGCCAGAACCACAGCGCCACCCATCTGCTTCAGAAGGCGCTGCGCTTGGTGCTGGGCGAGCATGTAAAGCAGTCCGGTTCCTACGTGGACGCCGGGCGTCTGCGCTTTGACTTCACCCATTTTTCCTCCATGACTCCCGAGGAGATCAAGAAGGTGGAGGAGCTGGTGAACCAGGAGATCCGGGCTGGCCTGGCTGTTGAAACCCAGGTGATGACCCTGGACGAGGCGAAAAAGACCGGCGCTATGGCGCTGTTCGGCGAGAAGTACGGGGACGAGGTCCGCGTTGTGAAGATGGGCGATTTCTCCACAGAGCTCTGCGGCGGAACCCACGTGTCAAACACCGGCAGCATCTCCTCCTTCAAGATTCTGTCCGAGACAGGTATTGCGGCCGGGGTGCGCCGTATCGAGGCTCTGACCTCCGAAGGGCTGATGAAGCACTATGAGGAAGTTGAGAGAGAGCTGCACGAGGCGGCCAGGACGGCCAAGACCACCCCTGGGGGCCTGAACGCGAAGATTGAGGCGCTGCTGGAGGAGATCAAGGCTCTGGGCGCTGAGAACGAGAAGTTAAAGAGCAAGCTTGCCAAGGATTCTCTGGGCGACGTGATGAGCCAGGTAAAAGAGGTGAACGGCGTCAAGGTGCTGGCCAGCCAGGTGGCGGATGTGGACATGAACGGCCTGCGCGGCCTGGGCGATCAGCTGAAGGATAAGCTGGGCGAGGGCGTGGTTCTCATCGCCTCCGTGATGGACGGCAAGGTGAACCTGATGGCCACCGCCACCGACGGGGCGCAGAAGAAGGGCGCTCACGCGGGGAACCTGATCAAGGCCATCGCGGGCCTGGTGGGCGGAGGCGGCGGCGGCCGTCCCGGCATGGCCCAGGCCGGCGGAAAGAACCCGGCCGGCGTTGAGGAGGCCCTCAAAAAGGCAGTCGAGGTAGTCGGAGAACAGACAAAATAGCGCCTGTTTCCCTTAAAAAACAAAATAAATGAAAGTTTTATTAATTTATTCTTGACGTACGGTATTTTTATGCTATAATCATAGCAGTGCTAAAAATACCCAAACAGTTGTATTATGCACAATTACACAACTGGAGGGAGGTTAGG
>JAGZSY010000027.1 GCA_018380885.1 Enterocloster asparagiformis | reverse complement strand
TTCCTGATACTGCCGGTCCCCGGCGGCCCGAATCAAATCCTCCGTTCTACCGGCGTTGATGAGAAGCAGAGTCAACTCGTTTACGCGCTTCTGGCCCAGTTCCAGTCCCAGCTCCTTGCCTTCCTCTCTACCGTCCGCAATCAACTCGTCTATCGCATTATACACGTCCATCCGCTCCTTTCCCTCATCTCCGGGCAGCTCCAGCATCTTCAAAAGGCGCTTCTGCTCCCCGAGAAGCGCCAGCATGGCGCGCACTGAATCGTCGTCCATCTGACGCAATTCCTCCCGGTGGCTCTCCAGATACTCATAGAATTTACGTTTGTCTTTACGATTGTATTGTAACACAGTAAAAATAGGTTGTAAACTGCTCCTGAACCGCTCCAAATGCTGCATATTGTTCAGTTCCACCAGGTTCAGACGGTAATCCGGGAGCACTTCTTTCAGCGCCTCCCACGCCTTGGAATCCCGGTCCATTTCCAGCATGTCGTACAGAGACCTTGGGCCGTCCCAGGGCTTTTGGCCGTGATATACGGTCAGAGTGACCACCGGCATAAGCCGGTCGTCCCCAGCGATCCCCGAAAGAAACGCGTCCCCGTCCAACACGTCCCCTCGCTCCCGATGCCGCCGCTTTAACGCCTCCACCTGCTCGGTGTATTCCAGGGCGTCGTAAAGCATGCTTCTCACCGGCATGGCATAATGCACCTTGTCCTGATTTTCCTCCGCCAGCAGCACAAAAAACGCCCCGAACGAGGCTTTCTTGATCACGTCCCGGCTGCGCCTGACCAGCCGCCGCTTACCGTCCAGTCCCACGATCGCAATGCCGTTTTCATCGGGCACATCCGACAGGTCCTCGGGCCTCAGCACCTGATTTCCGTGAAATACGGTGCCGTTGTACAGGTCGGCAAACCGCACGGAGTCCCTCAGCAGCTTTTTCACGCTGTAATCCTCTTCCGCCACATCATCCGCTCCTTCTCTTATGAAATTTTCAACCGAATCAAGGGTAAATATGGCAGACCTGCCAGATTATCCCGAATGTCTGCGGGAAACGACCTCCCCGCGCGTTGTAATCTGAGAATATCACAGAGATTTGGGAAATGCAAGAGATTTCACTGCAATCGCCCCCAGGCTGCGCCAGCGGCCCATTACATTCAACAAACCGGCAAAGCGGCTTTCCTCTCCAGGAATCCACCGCTCCTCCGGTATTTTTTTCACTTATCCCCAATCACAGCCAGAAAATCGGGATAAACACCATCGCCGCCACCAAACTGGCCAGACCTTCTAAGAGTCCCCAGCGGAAGATATCCCTGGGCGTATAATGTCCGCCCTCCATGACAAAGGCCATGATCGGCGTGGCCATGGGGGTCAGGCAGCAGATTCCGCTGCCGAACAGCGCGGCCATGACAAATGCGTGGGGCGCGATGCCCATGGCCTCGGCGATGGCGATTCCGATGGGCGCCATCAGAGCCACCGCCGCATTGTTGGACATAAACTGGGTGATAATGCCGGTCACCAGGAAAATCACAAACACGATCAGAATTGGAGAAGAGTCCGCTCCCACCAGGCTCATAATGGAATCCGCAATCACCGCGCCCAGGCCGCTGGCCTCCACTCCCTTTGCCACCGCAGTCATTCCGCCGATCATAAACACCGTGGACCAGTTGATGCTGGCGAACATCTGCTTCTGGCTCAGGCAGCCCGTCAGCACCGCCGCCATCGCGCCGATGGCGGCGCAGATATGCATGGGACATGCCGGCGAGTTTATCACCATACCGGCCACCGTGATCACCAGAATCAGGCCGGAAATGATCATTTTCCCGTCCAGCTTGTCCGGAAGCCCGGCGGACTTGGCGGCCTCCGCCGCATCCGGCTTCACAAATTTGTCCGGCAGCACCCGGCCCATGAAAACCAGCAGGATCACGAAGTAGATCACGGCCTTGGGAAGCCCCACCGTGGTGGGCGAGAAGAACTCCCAGCCCTGATAGCCGCTCTCAATGAGGATGGAGGCAGTGGTGGAGCACATGCCGGACCCGGCTAGCGTCATAAAGCTGCCGAAGCCGATACCCGCAAACATGGGCAGCAGAACCCGGTTGATGGACAGATTCGAGGCCAGGCAGATGGAACAGAGAATGGGGTACAGGATCATCAGGGAAGCCGAGCCGCTGCACACGGAGGACATGATCCCGCCTGCCAGAATGGCCACGATCTGGATACTGCGCTCTCCCTTTCCGGTGAGCTTTACAATGGAATTGCCCATCCAGCCGGCGAATCCGGTGTGAAACATGCCTCCGCCGATGATCATCATCCCCGCCATCAGCACGATAGAGGTGGACGCGTAGTAGGTAAACACGGACTTGAATTCCACCGTGCCCGTCAGCGCCACCGCAAGGGCGCCTACCGTGGCCACCACCGCGTTGGGAAAACGCGGGCTGAAAAACATATAAGTTACAACCAACAAAATTACTGCCGTCAAAACCGCCTGCATTGTCATGGTAAATATCCCCCTTTTATCCCTTGTCTAATTTCCCGCTTCCATAAATTCCTTAAACTGCCCCGTCAGCTCGTCCACAAACCGCTTCCACTCTTCCGGATCCACAAACGGATTGGTGTCAGGCTGCCGCAGCATCTGCTCCCGCTTGGCCAGCGTCTCGTTCTGCCGCGGATGGTTTCCAAGCACCACGTCCACCGGATATTCCCGCACCTTCTGCAAGGATTCCAGGAACGTCTCCCGCATGGTGAGGGGAAGCTTGTCCTCCAACAGCTTTTCCCGGTACAGCGTGTTGAACCCGGCTCCGCCGAAATACCCCACATGGTAGGTCCGCCCGCCCTCGCAGGTGTCGAAGAAGAAGCTCATAACTCCCGGAGAGTGCCCCGGCGTCAGCACGCAGCGGATGCTGGTATTTCCCAGCGTCAGCACCTGTCCGTCCTCCAGCTCCAGATCCGGCGTAAACAGCGTGGCGTAAGGGTTCGGGCAGGCCTTCAAATAGACCAGCTCCGGGCGCTCCCGCATGACGTCCGCTCCGGCCCGGCTGATGACCAGCTTGCAGCCGTAGAGGTCCCTGAACTCGTTCGCCGCCCCGATGTGGTCAAAGTGCTCATGGGAGTGTATCAGATACCGGATATCCGCCGGGTTGAAGCCCGCCTCCCAAATTGCCTGCACCAGAAGGTGGACGGAGTGCTGGAAGCCGCTGTCGAACATGATCAGCCCGTCCCCCGTGTCGATCAGATGGGAGCAGACCTTGGAGTCCCCAATATAGTAGACGTTTCCCACAATTTTAAACGGTTTCACGTAATACCTTGCCGGATGGGCATAGTAGTCCAGATTTTTGGTCTGCTGGAACGCTTCGATTTCCTGATAACTCTTTTTATATTTTTCTAAATCCATTGCAATCTCCTTTCCTTTTCCTCACGTTTATTATAAAATAGGCTTATCTATAAATCAAATTCATTATTACCATGATATAATAGCTAAAAGTAATATAAAAAGGAGCGCTTGCCGTGAATATCAAAGATTTCGAGTACATTGCGGAGATCGCGGCTCAGGAGAGCATTTCCAAGGCCGCCGCCCGCCTCTACCTCTCCCAGCCCACCCTGACAAAATTCCTGAAAAAGATCGAGGCGGAATTTGACACGCCCCTGTTTTACCGGGTGGGCAAGAAAATGATCCCGACCCCCGCCGGACAGGCCTGCGTGGAGAAGGCCAGACGGATCATCGAGCTGAACGACCAGCTGAACAAAAATGTGGAATCCCTGCGGGACCACAGCCGCGGCTCCGTGCGCATCGGCACCTCCGCCGGCCGGGGCGAGTTTTTTATCGACCGGATCCTGGGGGAGATGACCCGGCGCTATCCACAGGCCTGTTTTACCCTGCGCCTGGACGCCAAAACACAGCTTCTGGAGCAGATGGAGAACGACGAGCTGGATATCGTGTTCGCCAGCAATTCAGCGGAGCGGCCCTATCTCCGGTACACGGATATTGCCAGGGAGGAAATGGTGCTGGTGGTGCCTGAGGGGCATCCTCTGCTGGAAAAGGCCGTGCTCAGGGACGGCTATTCCTACCCTTATGTGTCCATGTCCGACTGGGCCGGATTTCCCTTTATCATGTCGGACATCCGCATGAATACGGGGCAGTATGTGCGGATGCTCTTCGACCACTACAACCTCACTCCCAACACGGTGCTGGAGATCGCATCTTTGCAGTATATCTACTCCGCGGTGGGGCGCGGAATCGGAATCACCATCGCCCCGTCCATGCCCCTGCCTCAGGGCGGCCAGGGCCTGCGCTACCTGTCCTTTGACGACGACCGGGGGATCCAGTGGCATTTTACCGCCATCACAAAAAGCCAGACCGTCCCGTCCGGCGCGTTGGAGGAGTTGATCCGGCTGGTGAAAAGCGCCTACTATGAGCCATGAGCGCGGAGCGCCGGGATGCAATCTCACCGGGACGCAACCCCACCAATCCGCAATTTCCCCAGCCACGGCCCACAAAACCGCAGCTCTCCGGCCCGCAGATTACCATGCCGCAGGCAGACCGCCGTTAGCTCCCCCATTCCACTCCTCCCCTCCCCCCTCCCCAGACCGCGCAAAAAGGCCCTCCGAGCAGCCAAACAATCCGCTGCCCGGAGGGCCTTCTCCACCGCTCAGCTCACCACATTCTGCGGCTTGCCTGCGAGAAAACATTTTAAATTTTCCACTGCCAGATCCATCAGGCGCTGCCTGGACTCTTTCGGCGCCCAGGCGATGTGGGGAGTGATGAGCACCCGGTCTGCGCCCAGCAGCGGGTTGTCCCCGCGGATCGGCTCCTCGGACACCACGTCCAGGGCCGCGCCCGCCACTTTTCCACTGTCTAACGCCGCTCTCAGGTCTTTCTCCACAATCAGCGGTCCCCTGGAGGTATTGATCAGGAACACGCCGTCCTTCATGGCGGCAATCGTCTCCCGGTTGATCATACCCTGGGTGGAGGGGAACAGCGGGCAGTGCAGGCTGATCACATCTGAGGCCGCCAATAGCTCGCTTAGCGGCACATACCGACAGTTCCCCCCTTCCAGATCAGGGTCCTGGCGTTCGTCGCAGGCCAGCACGCGCATCCCAAAGGCCGCCGCGATCTCCGCCACCCTGCGGCCGATCCTGCCCAGTCCGACCACTCCCATGGTTTTCCCCGCCAGCTCCACCAACGGATACTTCCAGTAACACCAGTCCGCGCAGCCGGTCCACTCCCCGGCCTTCACGCTTTCCGCGTGTGCCCCCACGTGGTGGCACAGCTCCAGCAGCAGCGCGAACACGTACTGGGCAACCGCATCCGTGCCGTAGGACGGGATATTGCACACGGTGACTCCCGCCCGTTTCGCCGCCGCCACGTCCACGATGTTATACCCGGTTGCCAGAACCCCGATAAACTTAAGCTCCGGACAGCGCCTGAGGGTTTCCTCCGTCACCGGCGTTTTGTTGACGTAGACCGCCTGGGCGTTTCCGATGCGCTGCGCGGCAAGATCCGCCGGAGTCCTGTCGTACACCGTCAACTCTCCAAGCTTTTCCAATTCTTCCCAGCTCAAATCTCCGGGATTCTCCGTATAACCGTCCAATATGACAATTTTCATCTTCGCGCTCCTCCCGAAAGCTCCGCTTTAATCTTCCACCAGCGCCCACGCCCGGTTGATTACCCGCTTGGTGTTCGCCAGCACAATGTCCCCATCCTCGTCCGCCCAGGGCTTGACCTCCAGAGACAGCGTGTAGGGGCTGTCCTTTTGGAAAAATCCCTCTTCCCTCAAAACGGTGAAGAACTCCGCCAGCTGCCGGACGTCGTTGGCGCTCTGTGGGAACCCGAACCTGGGATGCTGGTCCCCGTACGCCTCGGCCCCCTTCTCCACCACCGCGTTGCCGATATGGAAATGAGTGATGTAGGGGCGCAGCGTCCGCACCACGAATCTCGTGGTCTCATAGGTGGTGGGAAAATGGGACAAATCCACCAAAAGTCCAAAGTTGTTGTGGGTTGTGCGCATGTCCGCCGCGAATTTCGCCGCATAGGGCGCCGGGCCGATGAGGGCTGCTTTATCCATATCGAAGTCGAACACCTCCAGCTCCACCGTCATCCCCTTTTGTGCCGCGCGGCTGCACACTGTCCTGGTGGTGGCCAGCAGCTGTTCATACGCCTGATCTCTTGTCTCCGGCTCCCATTTGCCCGCCAGAAACGCGATCCCCGACGCGCCCATGTACTCCGCCTCGTCCAGCGCGGAGAGAAGCACCTTTTCCGCCTTTTTCCGCTCCTCCTCATCTAAATGGTTGGGATTTAAACCGGGCCCCAGCAGGCTGGGCTGGGCGCCGTAGCACACGCGCATGTGGGACTGCGCCAACAGGCTTCTCACCGCCCTGCGCGTCTCCTCGTCCTCAATTCTGGTGATTTCCAGCGCGTCAAAATATTCGTCACAGCAAATTGTCTTTACGGAATCCAGAATCGGATATGACTTGGGCGGATGGGTCATCCACTGGATCGTTCCGACCTGAAAATATGTTTGAATCGGGTCCTTCATTTTTCACCTCTCCATTTTATACGCCGCTGCTGACACAGCATACGGTCTCTGCCTCCTGTATCCGCGGGTGCCTGCAGTCAATCCCCACGCCGATTGTATCCGGAATGGATATACAGCCGTCTTTCATCTCAAGATGACCGTCCAGCAAATCGCACGCCATCCCGAATCCTTCCTTGCACTCCTGATACATGCCCACGTTGGGCGTGTAGGAGGAGAAATGCAGAATATACACAAAACCAAACCCGGTGGACACATGGGGCGTGACCGTCAAACCCGCGCACTGGGCCATCCGCGCCACCCGCGTGGTGCGGATCAGGCCTCCGTTGTATAGGATATCCGGCTGCAGCACATCCGCGCCGTGATTCCAGATCAGCCATTCAAACCGCCTCATGCTGGTCTCCTGCTCGCCGAATGCCAGGGGAATATCAAGCTCCTGGGCAGCCCTCCGGGTGCCCTCCAGATCGTCAAAGGGGCATGGCTCCTCGTAAAAATAGGCATTGATCTCCTCCAGCATCCGCCCATAGCGGACCGCGGTCTGCACATCGTAGGAGCCGTTTCCGTCCGCATGGATAATCATCCGGTCGCCAAAGAATTCCCGCGCTTTGTAGATCAACGCCTCGCTGCGTCCAGCCAACGAATCCCGGTTGTGGCTCATGCGCCCGCCGATCTTGAACTTGATCGCCCTGGCCCCGGCCTGCTCCACCCGCTTTGCCAGTATCTCCAGCTCCTCGTCCGCAGTCGTACCGCGGTTCCCGCTGGCAATATAGAGGTTGACGCGCTCCCTCTGCCGCTCCCCGAACAAGGCGCCCAGTGAAACCTGCTCCGCCTTGGCCAGCATATCCAGCAGACTCAGCTCCACCGCGGAAAGCGCAATATAGTAGGCCAGCCCCGCCAGCTTGTAATTATTCTTGTAAACGTAAACCTCTTCGATCAGCTCCTCGATATTCCGGGCGTCCTTTCCCACAAACCAGGGAGCGATCAGCTTTTCCAATATGGGATACACGTACTGCAGGCGTTCGTTGGACACGCTGATTCCTACCAGTCCGCAAACTGACGTGGTCTTTACCATCCATTCCGTGCGGCTTCGCAGAAGCTCAATCCGCGCGATCCAAACCGGTTCGGCCGACTTCCAGGGCTTTAGCACCCTCGCCCGGCCGGCCCGCAGAAGCGCCTCCCGGTCCGGAGCCTGATAGGGTTTAAAATCTTCATGAATCTGATACATGACAAATCCTTTCTCGTTTACAGCCGCACGCTGTTGTTACGGCGGGTGATCTCCTCCAGCTGGGAAAACGGATCAATTTCCACCGTATAACCGCTCAAATCTGCGATGTCGTACACCGGGAAAATCACGTCCCAGGTTCTGGGATACAAATCCGCCGGAGCCTCCATGGGCGGAATATCCGCAAGCCGGACGATCTCCCCGGAGGGGGCCTTCAGCGCGATCTTTGCGGCCGGAGAATTTTCATGTCCCAGAGAGTGCACCCTCACGTTCAGCCCGTGGGCGTACCGGCGCACATCCTCCCGGCAGATTCCCAAGTCGCAGCGGTTCTCAACAACCTCCCCCGCCTCCTCAAGCCGCATATTCAACACGCAGGTCCTGCCCGCCGGCAGCTTCAGCCGGATCGGCTCCGCCCGCCTCCACTGGCACGATCCGCTCGCCAGCAGCTGCTCCGGAATATCGTCGTCGTTCTCATCGATCCCCAGCTCATAGCTCCACAATCCGGAGAGAATCTCCCCTCCCATCAGATCCGCCTCCACGTCGGAGCGGCTGATGTTGCAGATAATCAGCTTCAGGCGGTCGTCCAGCGCCACCGGCGAGAGCACCGCGATCCGCTCATCGTCATTTTCCCGTTCAAATCGCCAGGCCACCCTGTTTCTGGGATACACCACATAGCGCCGCTCGTAGCCGATTCCAGCCAGGCGGTCGTACTGAATCTCCTGGTACTTGATCTCCACCCGGTCAATCCATGGCGATCCTTCCGTATTATAATACTGCCGAATGCCAGCCACATAACAGCGCCGGTCGTACTCAGCGGCCACCGCGTCCTTGTCGATATGAGCGGCGCTTTCCGCCTCCCACTCGTTCATCCTGGTCACGTACGAGATGTCGATCTCCTTGTATTTCTCCTCCAGAATGTCATAGTATCTCCGGTCGCCGGTCAGGCGGTACGCAGGGTAAAGGGTGAACAAGTCCCCTCTGGAGCGATTGGAAAAATATGGTTTGCACGCGCTGTCGTCCGAAAAGCGAATCTGCCCGTAGATGATCTTTTCCTCCGGGTTATAATGGGCGGCCAGGCCGTCCGCCAGCTCGGTCAAAAGCTGCATCGCCTTGGGATTGCGGTTAAAACGCGCCACATACCAGCTTGGACAGAGGGCTAAGCCGCTGAGGGACTGCTGACAGCCCCACGGCTCCTCCAGCGCCATTTTGGAACCGCTGAAATAGCTGCTCTTAAAATGCCGGTGTCCCGCCGGGTTGATCCCGGTGAGCCAGAACCCCGCCCGCGCGTTCTCCATGGCCCGCTCCAAAAACTTCGGGCTGCCGTAGTCCGCCATGCAGCACTGGGCCAGGGAAATGATCCCCTCCTCCGCGCTGTGTAGCTCGTCCGCCTGAATGGAACAGAGCCCGTTGGTGAACATCCCCTGCTCGTAGAACGCGTCGTTGCAGCGCTCCAGGGATTCCAGCACCTTTTGCGGATTGCAGCCCATCAGGGTCAGCCCGACCCAGCAGGAAGTGAAATCCCCGTCGTCGGACAGTCCGCCGCCGAACTCCCCGTTGGCAATCTGCCGGTGGTCAATGTACCAGTTGATCACATACTTATATTTCTTTAAAAATTCAATCTGCTTGTAGGCCCAGGGCGGAATCCCCTCCGGCACGGCGTCCGTGCGGTAGCCCGGGTCGTATTCCCTGCTCTGCGCCTGCCCGTCCCCGGGATATTTCACCGCCACGTGGGTGCTCTTCCCATTTACCAGCAGATATTTTTCGTATTGATAGTACTTTCCGGGTATGTGATCCGGGTCCACGCGCATGAGATCCTCCACGTCCCTGGAAAACCGGTTAAACATATTGTACTCAGAGCGGTTGGGAGCCTCCTCCACCATGTGGCCGTACAGGTCCCGAATCTGTGTGAACCGGTCCGCGCAGTGCTCCGCCTTCGCGCTCTCACGGCTCTTGTACACCAGCGTAAATTTCCAGTTCAGAAGCTGACTCAGGCGGAATCCGCCGTCGCCGCAGGCCACGGTTACATACAGGCAGCGGTCCTTCGGCAGAATGCGGTCCCTGGTATCCAGCCAGAGGCGGTTTCCCGAGCCGTTGACCTGGAACGTGAACTGCATCAGGTTCCGGTAATACCACAGCGGATCTTTCACCTGCACGGAAAAGCAGTGCCCATTTCCCTGCTCGTCCGGCGGGATCAGCACCTCGACTCCGTCCAGCCCCAAGGTCTCGTCCGCCTCGTAGGGAATGATGATCTGATAAAAGGCTGCTGACGCCTGCCCCTCTTCGGTCCGCTGCGTCTCCGGCTGCGGCCCCGCCAAAAGCAGATTGCGCTCTTCGGGCAGATAACGCCCCCGGATAAAGTCCGCCAGCTCCTGCTCCCTGGCTGAGAGCGCTTTGCCGGCAGCCCGCGGATAATAGACTTCCCGGCGCCTTCCCTCCGGCGCCTCCCCTGTTCCCACGCAAAACAGAGAGAAATCTCCAATGGGCTCCTCCGCCTCCTCGTTGGTAAAGCGGATTTTCCCGCCGAAATGCGTGGCGATCCGGTGAACCGTGCGGTCCTGCTCCGGCGTTCTGACAAACAGCCGCTCACTTTTTAATTCGCTGCTTTCCTGCTCTAAATACTCCGCCGTCCCGCGGGCGGACCCGGAAATCTCAATCCAGTTGTAGGGCTCCTCCGGGGCGGTAAAGACGATAGACTTGCCGGACGAGAAATAGCAATCCCAATCCGGGAGCTGGAAATAGTCGTTTCTCCCCTTCAGCCTGGAACGGTTGTGAACGCCCGGCCAGGTGGTTTCGCGGATTCCGTCGCAGGCCTTCCAGTACCATCGTTTCAAATCGTACGCCTCGTGAATCTCAACCTTGCGCACGCTGGTCACAGCCCCGATGCAGGGCGGAGGCGCCGCGAAACCGTGCTGTATTTTCCAGTTTTTTCCTCCCATTATAAGCCCGTCACCGCAGCTTGCCACGCCCTGGGGGCATTGGCTGCGGCTCAGACGGCCCACATTTTCATCGGACAGCATACGGTCGTAGATGGCAATTTCCCGGATATCCCCGCCGCGGATAAAGTTGAAGTCGTTGATCACGCGCCAGTTGGACACGGAACGGCTGTGGGGGCCGAACTGATCCAGCCCGGTGTCGTAAACAGCCGGCCGGATTTCCTCTGCCACGAATCTGCCATTGACATAAAACCGAATCCCGTAGTCCTGATCCCAGCTGAGAGCCAGGTGCGTCCACCGGTCCGGGGGCGGGAAGGGTTCCTCCCGCCAGCTCACCCGCGCCCGGGAGAGGTTGATATCCGTGATCATCGCGTCAAATCCGTGTCCGTTATAATCAATTCTGAGCCATGTGGCGTCCCAGCTGGTGTGATCCGCAAATCCCACCCGGAATAACGGAAATTCCGTCGGTCCCACCGGGTAGCGCGATCTCCAGAAAAATGAGAGCGTGCCGCGCTTTGCATAGATATTGTGGGGCGCTTTCCAGGCCAGCGCCTGGTGATTGCCGCACTCAATGGCCGCCGTTTTGTCGCAGTCCTTCACAAGCGTAACGTCCTTGCAGAAGGTGGGTTCCGGGCAGCCCTTGGAGAAATCGGCCGCAAAGCTTTCTCCTGACACATAAAACAACAATCCTTCTTTATCCGTTATGATCATGGGTCTCCTCCGCCGTCTCAGCGTTTCGATTCGATGTAAAAGTTGTCATAGCATTTTTGGAAATCTTTCGCCCACATATCCAGGAATTCCTGGGCCGTCGCTTCCCCTGTCATCACGTACTGCATCTCCGTGATCATATCCTTGTAGACCTCCTCCTTGCCGGTGATCCAGGGATAGTAATCGTAGAATTGAACGTTGGGATCCTGAAGCTGCTCGGCGGCCAGCTTATACCACGGTTTTTCCTTGATCCACCCGGCGGTTTCCAGCACCTGCTTGTCCACCGGAACCAGACCGTAAAGCTCACAGTAGCGGCTGATGGAATCCCCGGTCACAAGATAGGTCGCCAGGTCAAAGGCTTCCTGCGGGTATTTGCAGGTGGCTGCGATGCAAAGTCCCGCCTCCTGCTGCAGCTGTGTTACGTTGATTCCCTGGTCATTGGCGGGAAGGGGGGTGGCCTCGAACTTTGTCATATCGTTGTCAAATGCCTTCATGTGATCCTCAGCCGATCCCAGATTGTGGATAATGATCCCGGCGGAGCCAGAGTCAAAGGCTGCCGACAATTCGGTCCAGTCGTAGTTGATATCGCCCTCTGCCGTATACTTGCCGTACATTCCCAGATAGCGCTCCACAAATTCCACATTTTTAGGCGCGTTGATGGTGCAGACTCCATTTTCATCAAATACGGACATAATGCCGGAGTAGGAGTACATCATCCGTTCCAGAAACTTTGAGCCGCCGGAACCGCCGCGGATGGCAATTCCGTATCTGCCCTGCTCCTTGTCCGTCATCTTGGGCACCGCCTCAAACAGGTGCTCCCAGGTATCCACGGAGGAACCGGTTTCTTTCAGCCAGTCGCTTCTCACCCACAAACAGTAAAACGCGGTTCCCAGCGGCAGATACCACAGCTGCTCTTTGCCGGTGACGTCGGCCTTGCGCACATCCCCGACGGAGGCCGGAAGCAGGAGATCCTTGTCCGCCCACTGGTCGAAGTACGAGTCCAGAGGGATAATGTAATTGCCGTTTATGTAGGTGGTGATGTCTGGGCCGCTGGAGAAATAGATGTCCGGCCCCTGCCCCGCCTCGAAGGCCACCTGGACCTTGTCGGTAGCCTTGTTGGGAAGCGCGGTTATCTGGACATTGATGTCCGGGTGCTCCGCCATGTAGGCGTTCACGGTGCTCTCCAGGTATGCCTCGCGCTCAGGCGTTGAAAAGTCCAGCCAAAGCGTGATTGTCTTTTGTTCTGTTTTAGCCTGCTGCTGCGTCTCTCCCCCTGCGCTGGGCGCGCCGCTCCCCCCGCCGCCGCAGCCGGCAAGACCTGTGAGCGAGCCGATCAGCCCCAACGCCACGATCCGTTTCCACAACTTCTTCATAAATTTCTTCTCCCTTCTTTAATGTGTTCAGCGCACGCTTCATTACCCCTTCACAGCGCCTGCATTCAATCCCGACACCAAATGCTTCTGCACGTAGGCAAACAGCAGAATCGGCGGTATCAGAGCGATAATGCAGCCGGCCGCCAGCGAGGCGTAGTCCGTGCTGAATTCTCCCACCAGATACTTTAACCCCACTGAAATCGGAAATTTCTTTGAGTCCGTAAGCAGCGTATACGACAAAAGATACTCGTTCCAACAGGTGATAAACGCGTAAGCCACCACGGTGGTGAACCCCGGCTTGACCGACGGCAGGATCACCTTGGCGATAATCTGAGCGCGGTTGCACCCGTCGATGGCCGCGGCCTCGTCGATCTCCTTGGGAATGGAGCTGATAAAGCTTTTCATCATCAGGCTGTTGTAAGGCAGCCCCGATGCGATGTGAAGCAAAATGATGCCAAACAGGCTGTTGGTCAGTTTGAATTTCGTCATCATCAAAAATATGGACGATATGTTAAATATGATCGGCACCATCTGCGTCATCATGAGCAGGACCATAAACAGACGCTTAAACCGGAAGTTGAACCTGCTCAGCGCGTACCCGTTGAACAGTGAAAAGATTCCGATGATAAACACGGCCCCGAAGGACGTGATCAGGCTGTTCTTGAAGAAACGCGATAAGCGCACCGTGTTCCACACGTAGGAGTAGTTGCCCAAGGTAAACGGCACGGGCAGAATCCGAAACTCCTTGCTGATGATGGAGCTGCCCTGGCGGAACGACAGCGAGAGCGACCAAAATAACGGAATGCCGATAAAAATCAAAAACATCATCATGGGGAGCCACAGCACTAACACGCGTATTATCTTCCTCTTTGTTTTTGGTTTCATCCGTCATTCACCCCATTTCCGAATTGATTCGCCTTCAGATAGATCACGGTGTAAAAGCTCAGTATCACGAACAGGATCACGGTCAGCGCAGCGCCGTAGCCGTATTTGCCGCTCTCAATGGACTCCTGGTACATGTAGATCGGCAGCGTCAGCGTCCGCCTCACCGGACCTCCGTTCGTCATTGTCATAATCAGGTCAACGGAGCGGAACTCCCAGATGGAGCGCATCAGCGTGGCAAATACGATGGACTCCTTCATAAACGGCAGCGTGATCAGCCAGAAATTCTTCCAGGCATTTCCGCCGTCCACCCTGGCCGACTCATACAGCTCCGTGGGCACGGTCTGCAGCCCGCCCAAAAGTGTGATGGTAAAAAATGGAATCCCCCGCCAGAGCTCCGCCAGCGCCACGGAGCGGAACGCGGTGCCGGCGTTCTGCACCCACGCCTTCTGCCAGCTTCCCAGCCCCAACTGTCCAAGCACCTGGTTCAGCAGGCCGATGTGCTCGTTGTAGATCAGGAACCACAGCATGGTGGTCAGCACCCCGGAAACCGCCCAGGGAGCGAAGCAGAACGTCCTCACCAGGCCGCGCCCCTTAAACTTCTGATTCAGAATCAACGCAAAGATCATGCCGAAAAACAGCTGCAGCACCACCTCCACCGCCACCCACTTCACGGAGTTTTTCACCGCTGTAAAAAATACCCGGTCCTCCGTGAAAATTTCCACAAAATTTTTCATCCCGATAAACGAATAGCGCCCCGGATAGCTCCGGTCGTAATTGGTTACGGAATAACCAAAGCCGCGTATCATCGGATAAAAACAAAATACCCCAAGGAAACATAACGTAGGAAGTATCAATAAATACGGAAATAAATTTTTCCTTTTTCCGGTATTTCCATTTTTCATTGTCATAGGCGTTTCCCCTCTCCTTTCGGCGGCGCTCCCCCGCGCCGTCTGTTTTTATTCCGCATTAAACTCCTTCACATGCAGAATATCATTTCCCATGGAACAGTGGGCCTGGGGATCGCACACGATGTCGATCACATAGGGCCTTGCGGACTCAATCGCCCGCGCAAAGGCCGCCGCAAGCTCCTCCGGCTGGAACACCCGCTCCGCCTCGCAGTTGAATCCCTGAGCCACCTTGACGTAATCCACATCCCCCTGATTCTCGGGCATCGCCACGCCGTACTCATAGCCGTAGGCGAACTTCTGATTCTGGCGGATCAGGCCCAAATATGCGTTGTTGATGATGCAGACAATCAGCGGCACCCCGTTGGTGGCCGCGGTGGCCAGCTCCTGGGCGTGGAACGTAAAGCCGAAATCGCCCATCACGCACACGCATTTGTCCCTGCACCGCACCGATACCATGGCTCCGATGGCTCCGGGAATATCCCACCCCAGGCAGCCCGCGCCGCCGGAGGGCATGTATTTTCTCGGCCGGCTGATCTCCTGAAGCTGTCCGGACCAAATCTGAGTGATTCCGCAGCCGGTTGTAAACATGGTTTCAGGACCAAAGGCGCGGTTCATCTCGCCGAACACCCGGTGGGGATTCATGGGCACGGTATCCTGGTCCACCTTGCGCTTCATACTCTCCCGGACGGCCGGTATTTCCGCCACCCGCTCCGAAGCGCTCTTTTGATTCAGCGCCTTAGCCATCGCCAGAAGCTGGCGGATGGCCTCCCCGGCGTCCGCCACAATCCCGATATCCGGCTCAATGATCTTACCGATCTCGGACCGCTCGATGTTGATGTGGATAAACTTCCTGTCCCCCCGGTACACGGCCACGTCCCCCGTATGGCGGTCCGTAAACCGGTTGCCCACGGCAAGCACCACATCGGACTCGGAGAACAGCCGGTTTCCCGCCGGGCTCCCGCACTGAATCCCCGGCATCCCGGCGAACAGCGGGTGATCCGGCGCGATGGCTCCCTTCGCCATATATGTAATCGCAACCGGGATATTCATCAGCTCTGCAAATTCCACCAGTTCCGCTTCCGCCTTAGCCAAAACAACGCCTCCCCCCATCAGAATAATGGGGTTCTTTGCCTGGAGCAGCAGATCCAGAGCGGCTCTTAAGGCGGCGGGCTTTGCCTTGGGCTTCTCAATCTCCACCGGCGTATACGCGCTGCTGTCAAAGTCCACCTCCGCCTTCTGCATATCCAGCGGAATATCTAACAGCACAGGTCCTGGTTTGCCGCTCTTCGCCGCCCTGATGGCATCGATCACCTGGTCCACGGCTGTTTTGGGGTTGGTCAGACAGACCGCCAGCTTTGTCACCGGCCTGGCGATGGACGCGATGTCAACGCACTGGAAGGCATCCTTTCCCAGCTGGCTGCGCACGGCCTGGCCGGTAATGGCAATGAGCGGGATGCTGTCAATGTTCGCGGTGTAAAGTCCTGTGGTAAAGTTTGTGGCTCCCGGTCCGGACGTGCAGATGGCAAGCGCCATTTTCCCGCTGGCCCGGTAATATCCGTCCGCGGCGTGGACGCAGCACTCTTCATGCCGCATCGTAATATGATGAATCTCGTCCTTTGCCTCATCCAAAGCCGCGTAAAGCGCATTGCACCCGGCCCCCGGAATACCGAACACATCCGTAACTCCCTCTTTTTTCAGAATTTCTACAATCGCCTGTGACAAATTCATATGACTCCTCCTGAAATTATGTTTTAATAATTGAAATTACATTTTACTTTTTTATCATAGCACTATGGGCAAAATATTGCAATATATAAAATAATTTTTATTTTTTTGTTTATATTTACTTTGTTTGGGAAATATGTTATGATTCAAAGCGAGAATTATATTTCAATAATTGAAATATTATTTTCATTAATCTCATATCCGTGTTGGATCACAAACTATCATTCTCATTCGTTATATGTTACAATAACGATAGCCGGACCCATTATCAAATAAGCCCTTTTTGCCAGGGGAGTTTTATAATCGGTTCCGTTTTTAATGTCAGATGAAAGGAATAGAGACATTCATGATAAGCAAAGAGAACGCTACCTCCAGAAATCAGTCAGCTGAAAAAACGCTGCTGTTAATTGAGTATTTGGCGCAAAAAGGCGCACCGCAGCGCCTCCAGGATATTTCTAAAGATTTACAGATGAATCAGAGCACGCTCCTGCGCTTTCTATCCACACTTCAGGATCTGGGCTATGTGGATCAGGAGTCAGAGACATCCAAATACTACCTGACCCTGAAAATCTGCTCGGTCGCCAACCAGGTAAGCTCCAGTCTGGAGATTCGCGATATTGTCCGCCCATTTTTAAAGACAATCTCCGCAACCTTGAAGGAGTCCGTCTGCTTTGCCATTGAACAGGATATGTCCGTGGTCTACATCGAGGTGGTCCAGGGACCCAACCAACTTCTCAAAGCCACCCAGCGGATCGGGAACCGCGCCCCCCTGTACTGTACCGGAATCGGGAAGCTGCTGCTGCTGGACCATTCCGAGTCCTACATTGACCAGATGATCGAGCAGCACGGCATGCAGCGGTTCACCAATCACACGCTGCTCACCAAGGAAGAACTGCTGAACGAGCTGAAGCTGGTGCGCCAGCGCGATTACGCCTACGACAACGAAGAGTGCGAGCTGGGCGTGCGCTGCATCTCCTTTCCGCTGCGCGACTATACCGGGCGGATTATCGCAGGTCTCAGCATCAGCGGGCCGTCCTTCCATATCCAGGAATTAGACACCGCCGAGACCATCGATTATCTGCGGCAGATATCGGCCCTCATATCCCAAAAATTGGGATACTGCGGGAAATTATCCGCCGATTAACGGGCGTTTTATTAAGCTTACACAAAAATATGCTCCCCCCTGTAACGGGCCGGCCAAATCTGGCCGGTCCGCCTCAGAGAAGAGCATATTTCATCCCGCACCGCAAGCTTCTGTTTTATTTCATCCGCCTCTATATATGATTCGCCGCCTCAAAGGCCTCCCAAATCGCTTCCCAGCAAACACTGCGGCCCAGCGGGTACCCCGCAGACATCCCGCCCCTTTATTCCTCCAGCGGCATTGACATCGTTTTTTCCAGTGCTTATACTAGAACAAAACAGGAGAGCGAGGTATCGATATGAGAGAAATAAAAACCGTATCACTGATCGGACTGGGAGCAATTGGAAGTTTTCTTGCCGGCAACCTGCAAAAGGTGCTGGGTGACGACCTGCGGGTGATCGCCGGAGGCGCGCGGAAAGAACGTCTGGAGCGGGACGGGATCGTGATCAACGGCGTTCCCTGCCGCTTCCACGTAGTCTCGCCGGAAGAAGAAACCGGGTACGCGGACCTGGCCATTTTCATCACCAAAATAACCGGTCTCGCCCAGGCCATTGAGGACATGAAGCGTCAAATCGGCCCCGACACCATTATCATGGCGCCGCTGAACGGCGTGGAGAGCGAGGAGCGGGTGGCCGCGGCCTACGGCTGGGAGCGGGTGCTCTATTCCCTGGCGAGAATCAGCGTGGTCATGGACGGCAACCAGGTATCCTTCAATCCCTCCATGGCCTCCGTGGAATTCGGCGAAAAGCGCAACCAGGAGCTGACCGAGCGCGTCCAGGCCGTAAAAGCCCTGTTCGAGCGCGCAGGCATCCGGCCTGTGATCCAGCCCGACATGGAAAAAGCGCTGTGGATGAAATTCATCTGCAACGTCAGCGAAAACCAGGTGGGCGCAGTCCTGAAAATCCCCTTCGGAGCCTGGGGCGCCAGCGAACACGCCAACACCCTGCGCCTCATGGTCGCCAAAGAGGTCATCGACATCGCCCACAAAAAAGGCATCGACATCGACGACGACTACGCGGTAAAGCACCTGGACCACCTCAAAAACGTCCCCTACGCCAACAAGCCCTCCACCCTTCAGGACATAGAGCACGGCCGTAAAACCGAAGTGGAAATGTTTGCCGGAACCGTCATCCGCCTGGGAAAAGAAACCGGCATCCCCACCCCCTACAACGAATTCCTATACCACGCAATCCACGTCCTGGAAGAAAAAAACGCCGGCCTCATCTAACCCTCCTATTTCCCCGCCTAAAAAAAATCCAGCCTCCCGCCCCTCTCTCCTCCCCAGTACCCAGCGGGTGAGGGCCAGGGGCCGCGAAAGGCCCGGGGGCGTGGTGGAGGATCAGGAGGAATCCTTAGGTTCCGGCAGTGCAAAATGGGGGGACGAACGCTTGCCTCAAAGCAAGCGTTCGAGAGGATCTAAGCAGAGAATTTCCTCAGAAATTCTCTGCGATTGTCCTCGGTGCCCCCCATTTTGTGCTGTCGGAGCCTTAGGATTCCCTGATTCGCAACCCAGCCCCCGGGCCTTTCGCGGCCCCTGGCCCTCACGAACGGATGAACCTACCCTCTCCCCTCCAACGCATGCACCATCTCCACCACAAACTCATGCGTCGGAACCGTCACACCAACCTTCCTCGCAGCCCGAACCACCGAGCCGCTGATGGTATCCACCTCGCTCTTTCTCCCATCCCTCAAATCCGCCCGGATCGAGGTGCAGCCCCGGGGCGTTCTCTGGGAGACCATCCTAATCTCCTCTATAATCTCCTCGTCAACGGCCTTCAGCCCCATGGCCCTGGCCACTGCCGCGGCCTCGCGGATCAGCTGTACCGTCATATTCCAAGCGTGTTCATTCTCTGTAATATACCCCATATCCACCTGCAATACCGCAGTCACCACGCTGAGCGAAACATTGGTGAACAGCTTATTCCAGATCAGCTGCTGGATATTTTCGTGTATCTCCAGCTCAAACCCACAGCTTCCGAAGGCCTCCCGCATCCGCGGAAAGAACCCGCCCCGGTCCTCCTCCAGCATGCCCACGTTGGTATGTCCCGTGCCGCCGCGGCGGACGTGCGCGATGCCAAACGCCGCGCCGTTGTCCTGGGTGGTGCCGATGATAATGTGATCCCGGTCCACAAACTCGCCCAGGATATCCTCATGGCCGCAGCCGTTCTGTAATGTCAGAATGTATGTGTCCGGCCCGATCAGGCTTCTGTTTCCGGACAATGCCGCCCGTGAAAACAGCGATTTCACAAACAGAATCACCAAATCCACCGGCTCCATGCCCTCGGTGGAGGTAACCGCCTTCGGCCGGTAAATGTGCTCCCCGTCCGGCTCCTCCAGACAGATGCCCTCCCGGCTGATGTGATCCACCACCGCGGCCGAGGTATCCACCATATACACTTCATTGTGAAGGGACAGGCGTCCGCCGTAGATCGACCCCATGGCCCCCGCTCCGATAACAGCAATTCTCATATGATTCTCACTCTCCCTCACTTGGAAAACTCAGCCAGCCCTTCAATGGCGTACGCGCGGATCGGACAGGAATCCAGCCCCTTGATCGGGATCGGCGCGTAGGACATGAAGAACGTGTCGGTGGTCAGCTGATCCAAGTTCTGCAGCACCTCCAGGAACACCACGTTCACCTCCATCAGCACGTCGTGGAACGCGGAGACGTCGGTGTTGTTGCTCTCGATGGAAACGCCGTCCCCAAAGCCCACGCACTTCACCTTTTTCTCCCTCAGCCACTCCGCGGTCTCCCGGCCGATCAGCAGGCGCTTGTCCTCCGGCGTGTTGGTCAGCGGCGTGAAGGGCGGAATCTTGTAGGGGGAATCCAGAATCACGATATCTCCCTCCTTGATCCTGTGGCCGCAGGCCTTCTCCAGATCCTCCTCCATGATCTTGCCGCAGGGCTCCATATGGGTAATATCCACATAGATTGCCCGCCCCATAAAGGTGCTGATGGGCAGGCCCTGCACGTCGGTCCAGTTATCGTTGTGGTGGTAGGGACACTCCACATGGGTCCCCAGATGGCTGGTCAAATCCATGATGGTGTGGAAATCCGGGATCGGTCCTCCGGTGTTAAAGCGGAACAGATGGCACCGCCTGGTCTCAGTCTCCGGGTCCAGCTGCTTGGTCAGATCGATCACTCTCAGTCCGTTGCCCAATTCACATGCGCTCATAACAAATACCTCCTCATTTTTCAAAGTAACACCCTGTTTTCTTACTCTGATGCCATTATATCAGTATACCGGTATACCGGTCAAGTCCTTTTTTCATTGACTTTCCCGTTTTTCTGGGTTATGATATTTTCAGAATATAACGGCCAGATTCCCCAGCCACGGCCGTTCAAAGGAGTTGCCAATGAACGATACAAGTTCCCTGCAATCACAGGCATATAACGCCATAAAAGAACAGATTCTCTCAAAATCCCTGGACTCCGGGGTGCTCTACTCCGAGACCCGGCTGGCAAAGGAGCTGGGAATCTCCCGCACGCCGCTGCGGGAGGCCCTGCAATGCCTGTCCCAGGACGGCTATATCACCATCATCCCCAGCAAAGGCTTTAAGATCCGCTGCCTGGACCAGGACACCATGCGGGAATCCATCCAGGTGCGCTGCGCCATTGAAGGCTTTTGTGTGTACGCAGCCGCCTCCCGGCAGGATGAAAAGCCCTGCAAAAAGCTGATTAAAGATATGGAAAAATCCCTGGACCGGCAGAAGGCGGCCCTGACCTCCAGGAGGTTTCCGGATGCCTTCACCGAGGAGGACCACCAGTTCCACCTGCTGCTGGTCCACTACGCGCAGAACGAGGAATTCAACCACCTGTTCCAGCGCCTGCTGTACATGATCCATCTGACCACCTGCAACGCGCTGTCCATCCCCGGTCGCGCCCAGGCCACCTACAGCGAGCATTTGGCCCTGGTGGAGCATTTAAAAAACGGGGACGCCACGCAGGCTTATCAGGTTTTGACCGACCATCTGATGATGCCTCTGAAAATGGACCTGCTGTAAAAGCCGCACGGACGGAAAGCGCCCGTATCCCTGAGCCGCAAAACTGCTCCGGCCCTGGAATACGGACGCTTTTTATACTGCGCATTTCTCTGTAAACGCCTGCGGCGCTGTCTGCCGAGAAGAGGCATGAGGCCGGGGCAGCCCGCTCCGGCCTCATATCCCGGCATCAAAATACCACCACGTGCTTCATGCCCACCGCGCCCTTGGCCGCGGCGAACGCATCTTCGATCTCCTCCAGCCCATACGTCCTGGTGATCATATTTCCCAGCTTCAACCGACCGCTCTGAACAAACTCCAAAACCCTCCGGTACTGGAGAAGGCTGGCCCTGGTGCTGCCGTGCAGGCTCAACTGCCGGTAGTGAACCAGATTCGTGTCAATGGGCACCGGCTGCCTGGACGCAGGCAGACCGCCGAAGAACAGGACTCTGCCGAACAGGCCCATGAGCTCCACCGCCTCCGTCTGGGCCTGGGGGGACGGGCAGGCCACGATGCACACGTCCAACCCTTTTCCGCCGGTCCGCTCCATCACCTGTCTCTTCAGGTCCCCTTCCACAGTCACAATGGAGGGATCAATCTCCCTGCACGTGTGCAGTCGGTCCGACGACAGATCGTTCATCATCACCAGGCCAGCGCCCTGCATATTTGCCAGAAGCGCGTGCATTACCCCGATGGGTCCGGCCCCGATCACCAGGACCTTGTCCCCGGGACGGATTCCTACCTGCTCCTGGCCGTTGTACACGCAGGACAGGGGTTCCACAATGGACGCCTCCTCAAAGCTCACATGGTCCGCCATGGCCGCCACATTTCCCTGTGACACGGCCCGCGCAGGAATCAGAGCATACTCCGCAAGGCCGCCGTCCAGATTGATACCCAGCGCCTGATAGCCTTCACAGAGGTGGGTATTACCGCTGACGCAGGAATCGCAGACGCCGCAGCCGAAATTTGGAGCAACGCAGACCCGCTGGCCCAGCTCGTACCCCTGCACCCCCTCCCCCATCTCCTCGATCACGCCGCTGATCTCATGGCCGATCACCCGGGGATGATCCTGGTCGATGCCCGCGGCGCCGTTGAGGTACATTCGCACATCGGTCCCGCACAGGGCCGTCGCCTTCACCCGCAGCAGAATCTCTCCAGGACCCGCGTGGGGCGTTGGAATCTCCTCCTGCCGCAAATCACATACTCCATACAAACGCACTGCTTTCATGTTCCGTCTCCTATAATTCCACAACATTTCCAGTTACAATGGACTGGTTGCCGGCGTTGACCACCCGCACTGCCATCAGCCCGTCCCGCCCCGTCACCAGTACCGGGCCGTCCTCCCTGACCGCCTTCACAAAGCTGATATCCTCATTTAAATATGCCTCCCGGAACAGGTGCATCCAGCTCTGGACCACATCGGCGGTTTTGCCCCCGTCCTTGGTGTAGACCACCGTGGTCTTGTCCTGGAGGTCCCCCAGCATAATGGAGCCCTTGGTCCCCAGAATCTCCACCCTGGCGTCATAGCCGTAACGCACGCCCTGGGCCCCGTCCAGACAGCCCAGCACGCCGTTGGCGAACCGTGTGTTCAATATCACGTTGTCGTAAAAATCCGGAAACTCCTGCCTGGCGTCCCCGCAGCGGTAATTCCCCGCCAGGGCGTACACGGTCTGAAACTCCGAGCCGGAGAACCAGCGCATGGTGTCGATGTCGTGGCTGTTGACTTCCGCCAGCGGACCGTTGCTTTTGTGGATATCGTACATCCAGGGCTTGGGGATGCTGGGCCCGCGGGTCAGGGATTTCACCAGCACCAGATCGCCCACCGTCCCGGAATCCAGAAGCTCCTTGGCACGGACAAAGCTGGCGTCAAACCTCCTCATAAATCCCACCTGAAGCTTCACATGGTTCTCCTCGGCGGCCTGAATCATATCCTCGCACTCCCGGACGTTCATGGCCATGGGCTTCTCGCACAGAATATGCTTGCCCGCCTTTGCCGCCGCAATCACAATATCCCGGTGGTAGGCCGTTGGCGTCACCACCACCACCGCGTCCACCCGCTCGTCCTTCAGCGCTTCGCGGTAGTCCGTAAAGGTGTCCGTGATCCCCAGCTCCCCGGCGGCCGCAGCGCAGGCCTCCTCCGACGGATCACACACCGAAACAATACATGCCCCGGGCACTCTGGACGCAAAATTCCTTCCGTGGATCATCCCGGCGCGTCCCGCTCCGATCAAGCAGATATTCACTCTGTCCTTTATCATAAAATTCCTCCCCTGGCCTGACGGGCCTTACAGTTTTTTCTTAATTACGCTGACAATCACAGCCGAGATAACGGTTCCCACCGCAATGGAGACCAAATACATCATTAAATTGCTCACCGCGCCCGGAATCAGGAACACGAAGATTCCGCCGTGGGGCACCGCCAGCCCGCAGTTGAACAACATGGAGAGCGCTCCGGTCACAGCCGAGCCGATGGTCACGGAGAACAGTACCCGAACCGGGTCGGCGGCGGCAAACGGGATGGCTCCCTCGCTGATAAAGGAGGCGCCCAGCACCCAGGCGGTCTTTCCGGACTCCCGCTCATCCACCGTGTATTTGTCCTTTGCAATGAGGGTGGAAAGAGCCATCGCCAGAGGCGGCACCATGCCGGAAGCCATCACGGCCGCCATCACCGGCGCGGTCTGTCCGGTCGTCAGGGTGGTCAGGGACGCCACGCCGAAGAAATAAGCCGCCTTACCGATGGGACCCGCCAGGTCAATGGCCATCATGGCTCCCAGGATCAGGCCCAGAACAGCGGAGTTGACGCCGCTCAAATTGTTCAGGAAATTGGTAATGGCGTTGTTCAGAGCAGTGAAAGGCGTTCCCACCACAAAGATCATGGTCAACCCTACCGTCACCGATGACAGGAGAGGCACGATCAGAACCGGCATAAGCCCCTCAAGACCCTTGGGCATATGGATCTTATTCTTCAGGAACAACGCCACGTAGCCGCCCAAAAAGCCGCCGATCAGCGCGCCCAGAAAGCCCGCGTTCAGCGCGCTGGCAAGCATTCCGCCCACCATGCCGGGCAGCAGTCCGGGCCGGTCTGCGATGGAGTGGCCGATATAGCCGCCCAGAATCGGGAACATCAGGGCCATACAGACGCCGCTGCCGATTTTGTGGAACGCCTGGGCGATGGCTCCTTCCGAGTTGATCCCGCCGAACGCGAAGGAGAGCGCGATGCAGATGCCGCCCGCAACCACAAAGGGAATCATATAGGAAACGCCAGCCATCAGATGCTTGTAGACGCCCACCTTGGGCTTGCTCTCCGTCTGAGCAGAGACGGCCTTCTCATCCCGGTAAATGTAATCCGTGGCCAGGGCCTTCTCAATGATCTCCCGCGGCTTCTGAATCCCATCCTCCACGTTGGTGGAGTACAGCCGCTTGCCCACAAACCGTTCCTTGTTCACGCCGGTGTTGGCCGCAATCAGAACTGCGTCCGCCTCCCTGATATCCTCGGCCGTGAGCACGTTCTCCGCTCCGATGGAGCCCTGGGTCTCCACCTTGATCTGGTGTCCCATGGCCTCCGCTTCCATCTGGAGCTTCTCCGCCGCCATGTATGTATGGGCAATTCCGGTAGAACATGATGTAATCGCAACTATTTTCATCTCATCCTTCTCCTTTCAACAAATCCAATACCGCTTCTTCCGTTTCCGCGCTCAACAGCTTTTCCCGAAATGCCTCGTGCATCAGGCTGCGGGCCAGCTGGCTGAGCATCCGCAGATGAAGGTCCCCCGCCTCGGACGGCACCGCGATCAAAAAAATCAGATTCGCCAAGCTGCCGTCCATTGCCCGGAAATCCACCCCGGCGTCGCACCGCGCGAACACCAGGGACGGAGTGCGCACCGCGCTGCTCTTGCCGTGCGGGATCGCCACCTGCATTCCAATCCCCGTCACGCCCAGGCGCTCCCGCTCCATAACCGCTTCCACGTACGGCTCCAGGGCCGTGATCCGTCCTTCCGCCAAAAGCCTTTCCGCCATTTGGCGGATACAGTCCTCCCTGTCCGCACATTTCAAGTCAAACAGAATCAAATCCGTCGTCATCAGCGCTTCGATATTCTGCATTTTGTCTGTTCCCCCTCAGTTCTCCGTTCGTTGTCACCTGGCTGCGTCAAAGCCCTCCAGAATCTTGAAACTGCTGCTGGTCCCGATTCTCTCCGCGCCGGCTTCGATCATCTTCCTGCAGGTCTCCCAGTCCCGAATCCCTCCGGCCGCCTTCACCTTCACGTCCTGCCCCACCGTGTCCTTCATCAGCTTCACATCCTCCGGGGTGGCCCCGCCGCTGCCGAATCCGGTGGAGGTCTTGATAAAGTCCGGCTTCACCCGGCTGGCGATCTGCGCCACCTTCACAATCTCGTCCTTCTCCAGATAGCAGTTCTCAAAGATCACCTTCACCAGGACGCCTGCGGCTCTGCAGATTTCCGTAATCCGCCGCATCTCCTCCTCAATGTAATCGTAATTCCCGTTTTTCACCTCCCCCACATTGATCACATAATCGATTTCATCCGCACCGTTGTCAATTGCATCCTGGGTTTCGAAACATTTCGTTTCGATTGTGGTCTGGCCCAGCGGAAAGCTGATGGCCGCCCCCACATGAACCGGCGTGTCCTTTAAGATCTCCTTGCAAAACCGGACCGGCGAGGAATTGATGGCAACCATTTTAAACCCGTTGTCCCTTGCCTCCTCGCATAATTTTCGGAAATCCTCCTCCCTGGCGAAGGCCTTTAAGCAGGTGTGGTCGAACATGTTCGCCAGGCGTTCTCTGGTCAGCTCGTTTACATCCATATTTTGTTGTTTCCTTTCTTTTATTTTCGTTTTATTTTCTTATTCTATCATATTTTTTCGTTATGTCAATATGTAATCACTATTTTTCGATATTTTTTTATCTATTTCGTCTTTTACTTTCGTTTCATTTTTTATCGGTTTATTCTTTCCGATTTTTGTGGTATACTTTAATAAAAAGAGGAGGGGTCGTATATGAACGAAAAAGAAACGCTGTTCGCAGAAGAGCGCAAAGATAAAATCCTTCAACTGTTAAAAGATTCGGAAAAGGTTACTGTGGCACAGCTATGCGATTTATTTGGGATTTCCCCTGTTACCGCCCGCAACGACCTGCGGGACCTGGAGAATGAAAATCAGCTCCGCCGAACCCACGGAGGCGCGATCCGCATGTCCAGCTCCGCCTATGAGCTGGAACCCAGCAAACGCGACGAAAACACGGACCAAAAACGGGCCATCGCCGCCGTGGCCGCGGAGATGGTGACGGATGGAGACACCATCATCATCGACACCGGCAGCACCTGTATGGAATTTGCCAAGCTTCTGGCCGGAAAACGCAATCTGCGGGTAGTCACCAACGATTTAAAAATCGCCCTGCTGCTGGACCCCTGCGAGGATATTACGCTGTACTTTATCGGGGGCGTGCTTCGCAAGCACTACAACTGCACGGTGGGAAGCTTTGGCTCCGAACCCTTCCGCCGCCTTGTGGTGGACAAGGCCTTTATGGGGGCCAACAGCCTGTCCCTGTCCCGCGGCGCCATGACCCCGGACGTGGGACAGGCGGAAATCAAGAAAACCATGCTCTCCGTGGCCGACAAAGTGATTATCCTCTGCGGCAGCAACAAGATCGGCCAGAACTCCTTCGTCACCTTCGCCGAGCTGTCGGAGATCGATACCCTGGTCACGGACAGCGGCTTGGGGCGCAAGCTGCGGGAATCCCTGGAAGAACATGGCATCGATGTCAAAATCGCCCCATAGCGGTCCTCCCTGCACACCGTACAAAAAACAGAGGCTATTTCGCATCCAGCGCAATTGCCTCCGTTTTTTATGTAAACTTTAATTTGCATTTCTTTCCAATATAGGCCTTAAACCGCCACCTTCACAACCACCTTTTTCACCTGGCAGGGCGCTCCAGCCACGCATCTGGGCTTGTGGGCGTCCTCGGGGGCCACCACGATCAGATCGCCCTCCTCCAGCAGCACGCTGCCGGAGAGCTCCGGCTCCTCGTAAAAGATCAGGTCGCTCTCCTCGATGCGCTCCTTCACCTTGAGCCCGTCCCGCTTGCACACGCCGAACAGCTCCCGGCCCGACGCCATGTACTGGATGTCGAAGAACTTCTCGTGGGTCTCAAACGAGGCCTCGGACGCCGGATAGGTGGTGTACTCCTGCACATTCGCCACCACAGCGTCGCCGTCGATGGGGTAGCTTCCCACGGCCAGGGCGCTGATATCCGTCTCGGCCAGCCACTTGTAGGCCTTGCAAAACTTCTCGTCCAGATAATTATATTTTTCAGAAATGGAAATATTTGTAAAATACATATAATTTCTCCCTTCTCACACAAAACAACCTGCTTTAACAAAATCCCCGGCCTACCGGCCGGAAATATCCCCCACATCCAGATCGCCGCCGGCCATGGCGGTCACCTGCCGCCAAACCGCCTGGTCCACGTTCACGCCCTCCCTCATGCTGCGCTCCCTGGCGGACAGGGTACGCTCGCCCGGGCAGACCACCCGGCCGCCGTCCCGGTCCGGATGGCTGGCGTCGGCCGCCGCTACCCGGCGGTTCAGCATATCCTGAATCTCCTCCCGGGTTCCGAACAGATAGGGATCGTAAGCGATAAAAATTTGACAGCAGCCCACGCAGCTTCCCTGTCCGGCCTCGTCCATATCGGAGCCGCTGCTGCCGCCCGCCATCAACGCCGCCGCCATATCCAGGGCAATGGCCATGCCGCTGCCCTTCCAGTAGCCCACGGGCAGAACACGCCGGCTCTCCTCAATGGCGCCTGGGTCGCAGGTCAGCTTTCCCTCCCGGTCAAAGCCGCCCGGATAGGGGAGCTGCTTTCCCGCCAGACGGTAGACCCCCAGCTTGCCGTAAGCGTACTGGCTCATGGCCATATCCAGCACAATTGGGCCGTCCTCCCTGGGGATGCCGATGCAGAACGGGTTGTTGCCCACGCCCGGCCGGTCGCTGCCCCACAGCGGCATACAGCTCTCGGTGTTGATCCAGCAGATGCCCATAAATCCGGCCTCCGCCATGCGCCACGCGTATGTGCCGCCGCGCATCCAGTGGGAGCTGTTCTTTAGGGCCACGCAGCCGATGCCGTGTTCCTTCGCCAGCTCCATGGCCCGGTCCGCGCAGAACAGGGCGTTGGTGATGCCGATGCCCAGATGGCCGTCGTAATTCTCAACCGCCCCCTTGGCCTTCAACAGCTCCGGACTGCCCTGGGGATCGACCAGCCCCCGGCGCACATACTCAACAAAGCGTGGAACCCGGTTTAAGCCGTGGCTCTCCACCCCGTCCGCGCTGGACTGGGCATGAATCCTGGCGCAGGTCTGCGCCTGCTGCTCCGTCAGACCCGCGTTTAACATTACTTTTTTGATCGTCTCCTCGACGACGTCGTACGGAATTCTCATATCTGTCCCCTCCGGCCTATCCTGCTTCATGTCAATGCATGGAAATTTCCTTAATCGAATACTTAAAGAAATCGCTCAGGCATTTTTTCACCTTGTTCCGGTCGTCCTGGTGGAAGGAGTTGAGGATTTTGCAGCGGTAAAACACCGCGCTCTCCTTGGAGGTGGACAATTTCAGAACCTTCAGGGCCGACTCCTGGCGCATGAGCACCATGATCTGCATCAGGCGGGCGTAGACGCTGTTGCCGCACGCGTCCCCCACGTAGGTGTCGATCTCGGTCAGAATCTTCAAAAAGTCCTCAGCCGAAATTTCCTCCGTCTCCACGTCCAGCAGGCGGTCCCGGTATTCGTCCAGCCGGGCCAGAATCTCGGGCGTGCGGTTGTCGTAGCAGGTCAGGTAGACCTCCGTCTCGATCAGGCTTCTGGCGGCGTATATCTCGTCGTGGCGGTGCATCTCCTGGTAATACATCCACATCACCGTCTCCTCCGGAATCTTGGCTCCCTCCTCGCTGACAAAGCTCCCGTCCCCCGGCTTGATGGTCAGCATCCCCACCAGGGACAGCGCCCGCAGCGCCTCGCGAATCCGGCTGCGGGTCACGCCGAACATCTCCGCCAAATCCCGCTCATTGGGCAGCTTGTCCCCGGGCTTTAGCTGCCCGGACGTGATCATTCCGGCCAGCCGCTCCATCACCTGCTCCGTGAGCGTCACCTTTTTTAACGGTTCACATTCCATATTTGTCTCTCCTCTTTGCCCACTGTTTCACGTTACCTATCATAGCACATCCCTTCCACATATGTCCAGCGGTTACCGGTCCCCTGCCGCGGCGAATGCCCCGGCGGTTTGCCTGCCGGGGCATTGGTGGGATCATGTGATTCACAATTTTACTGAATTTCCAGATGCTGCGCCAGAGCCTGGTCAATCTCCGCCTTCTGCGCCTCGTTCAGGGGCAGCATGGGCCGCCTTACGTTTCCGGCGTCGATGCCCTGCCGGGCGGCAATGTACTTTAAGCTGGCGCAGAGCCCGTTTTTCAGCACCACGTCCAAGATGCTGTTGCACTCCGCCTGCAGCCGCCTGGCCTCGTCGTCCTGGCGGTCTAAGTACAGCTCCATCACCTTCCGGTACTGGGGCAGCATGAAGTTGAAGTTACTTCCGATAAACCCGTCGCAGCCAAAGGCCAGGAAGGCCACCATGCAGTTCTCAAATCCGCCGTAGCACTTGATCTGCGGGTTTACGTTGCGAATCCGCTCCATCTGATACAGGTTCAGATTGGTGTGCTTCACCGCGCCGATGGCGCCGGATTTTAACAGCTCCCGAATCTCCGGGTTGGCGGGGTCCAGTTCCCTGTGGGTGCTGGAGGGGATGTTGTAGTACAGCACCGGCGCGCCCGCGGCGCTGGCGATATCGTAGTAATAGTTCGCCACCTCCTTGGCTGAGAATCCGAAGTAAAACGGAGGGGTCGCCGCAATATTTTTGATCCCCAGGGCCTTGGCCTCCTTGGCGTAGGTCACGGCCTCGTCCGTGCGGATCGCGCCCACATGGGCGAAAATCTCCGCCCGGTCCAGGTACTGGGCGCCCAGCTCATAGGTGTGAATCCGTTCCTGCTGGCTCAGCAGAAAGCACTCCCCGGAGCTTCCGCCGATGAAAAAACCGTCCGCTCCCTCGGCCAGGTTCCGGTCCCACAGCTGCTTCACGGCCTGCTCGTTAATCTGGTCCTGCCCGTCAAAAGGCGTTATCGATGCAACAATCAACTTTTTCATAATTTAACCTCTTAGTCTAAGTGATAAATTTCCTTCATGTCCATCCACGGGCCGTCGCCGGAAAGCGGGTTCATGCAGGGAATGCACTCGCCCCACCACCGCTGCGTCTCCGGGTCCGCCGCCATCTTCGCCATGTCGGCCTCATAGTCGTCGCCCACGTACTCGTAATAGGAAAACAGATATTCTCCGTCAAAATAAATGGAGTAATTCTGAAGATTACACTCCTTGATCATGTCGTTGATCTGCTTCCAGGGAGCCGCGTGAAGCTGCCTGTAATAATCCGCCCGTTCCGCTTTCAGCCGGGAAACGCTGCCAAATCTCTGTACCTTGCCCATCTATTATAATCCTCCTCATTCACAAAATCCAGCTACAATTTGTAAATCCGTCTCGCGTTCTCAGAAAACAGCTTTCTCTGAAACGCCTCCCCGCGGCTCTGAGTGATCCGCATCAGCGCGCCGATCCAGGGCGCCATGCCGGTGGCAATGTTGCACACGGGGAAATTGCTGGCGTACATCACCCGGTCCTGGCCAAAGGCGTCGAGCGCGGCGTCCACCGCCGGGCGGAGCGTCTCATCCGTCCACGCTCCCGCCGGGTTCAGCCCGGATATCTTGCAGACCACGTTGGGAAGGGAAGCCATTTTCCGGATATTCTCAATCCAGCTCCGCTTGTAGGCCGCCTCCTCCGGGGAGGGATTTTCCCGGGAAATGATATCTGGGTCCACGATTCCCATGTGGTTCAGCACAACGGTGGTGCCGGGGCAGGCCTTGGCCATCTCATAGAGGTCCCCCAGCTCCTGATTGCGCACGCAGCCCTCGTAGAGCAGGCCCTGCTCTCCCAGCCAGCGGACATTCTCCTGAAACGCCTTGCCCAGGCAGGTTCCCGGCAGCGCCTCCGGCACGTGCAGCACCTGGCGCACGCCCTTCACCCAGGGGCTCCCCAGATACCGGCCCATGTACTCCTTAAAGCCCTCCCCGTCCAGGCGCCCGGAGAGAACCGCCCCCTGAAAGAGGCTGTCCCCATCGCCGCAGCAGCCGATAATGAACGCATTTTCCCGGTCCTTGTCCGTTTTCGCGCAGTCCACCTCCACATAGACGGCGGCCTCCACCTCATAGCCCGGGTCGGCGCCAAGCGCATTTTTGTAGTCCTCCAGAGTGTAGGTGCGGTTTAACACCGGCCCCTCCCCGGACAGCCACGGAAGCGAAAATTCCTCCAGATTCCAGATATGTAAATGCGTATCAATTATCCTCATATTATTTTCTACCGGCCGTACTCCACCGGCAATCCTCCTTCTGCGTTAGACTGATAGCAGGCCTCCACCACGCACATGGTGTGGTAAGCGTCCTCGACACTGTTCATGTAATGGTAGGACGGGTCCTCCAGCTTCTTCATCAGGCCGCCCATGGTTCCGATAAACGCCTCGTTGAACCAGCTGCCCTTTACGTCCAGCTCTCTCCAGCCCTTGCCGTCGTCCGTGATGTACTCCACCTTGTCCGGGCGCCCGGTGGGATAGTCCAGGATCAGGCCCAGCTGAATGCGGATGGCTCCCTTTAAGCCCTCGATCTTCATCATGCTCTCCTGGTAATCCGGGGCGTAGTCGTGGTTGTGGTTGATGTGCAGGTTGACGCGCAGCACGTCGCCGTAGTCCATGATGATGGAGGTTCTGGTCTGGGACAGGTCCGTCATCTTGGGATGCTGCATGGTCTTGCAGTAAACGCCCTTGGGATCGCCCACAAAGCTTCTGATGCAGTCAATGTAATGGATGCTGTGGTAGTTGATCTCCATGCGCTCCAGGCCGAAGAGGAAGCTCCACAGATGCCAGGGGTGCAGCTCCACCACCCGCCAGTCGATGTCCACGATATCCCCGATCACGCCGTCCGCGATCAGCTTGCGGGCCGCAATCATGTAGGGCGCCTGGCGCAGCTGGAAATTCACGCCCGCCGTCAAATCCTTCTCGTGGCAGATGTCCAGGATCTCCTTGGCCTGCTCAATGCTCTCGCCCATGGGCTTCTGCATGAGGACCGCCGCGTGGTCCGGCAGCTGGCGCAGGATGGATGCGGTCTTGGAAGCCGGAACGGCGATGTCAAACACCGCGTCCTCCCTGATTCCCAGGGCGATCAAGTCCTCCAGCTTCTCCACCGCGTTGGGGATGTCAAAATCCGCGGCCGCCTTTTTTGCCTTGTCATAGTTCAGATCGTAGATTCCCTTCACCGGGTAACCGGCCATCTGGTAGGCCGGAAGGTGGGAACCGGTCACGATGCCGCCCGCCCCAACGATCACGATATTTTTTGCCTTCGCCGGCATCTCCGGCACATAGTTTAAATCCTCAAGCTTTAATCCCATTTCAAAATTTCCTCCTCAATTTTTTCCTAATATTATAGTGCAGGTCCCACGGCGCATCTTCCCGACCGCTTCAACCAATTTTCCCGCCGTCTGAATTATTACTTTATTATAAACCATTGGAAACGCCTACGACAACCAGCGCGGCGATAATTACCGCATTTCCGTAGAGCGCCACCTTTCTGGCCCTGGCAAAGCCCTTCCACTCGCCGTCCAAAAAGCCCCAGGCGTTGGCGATGATCAGCGCCAGTCCGTTGAAGGCGACCCAGCCCACAACCGGTCCCAGGGTGCCCAGCATGGCGGTGGCCTTGCCGTAGATCGCCAGAGCGGAGAACCACACGACGGAGGTCAGAACCACCTTGAAATACGCCTTGCCGCAGCCCGGCTTCACGTAATCCGTGTACGTCTTGTTGCGGACCAGCTTGATCAGCGCATACGCGAAGTTTGCCAGGAAACCGCCGGCAAATACCACCACCCAGGACAGCAGGCTGGCGCTGGTGGGATTCACGCCCTCGGCCACAGCCAGATTGACCGGGTAATTGGAGGCCGTTGCGCCGATATTGATGGCCGCGGAGCCTGCGCCGGAGGCCAGGGCCATGATCAGGCCTGTCATAAATACGGAGGAGGATTTCCCCTTCTCCTTTGTTTTCTTCTCCCCGCCGTTTCCGTTCTTCATAAATCCGGCCTTGGAGAGCACCACCACGCCCGCCAGCAGCACCGCCTGGCCCAGCAGCAGCACGATCAGCACGCGCGCCGGGGGATAGGTGCCCAGGATGATCATGGGAACAAAGCTTCCCAGCAGGTTGGATAAGCCCAGGTTGATTCCGGTTACTAAGGAAACGCCGATCATATCGATGGCCTTGCTGTACCAGATGGAGCTGATCCCCCAGAAGAAGCCGGCCAGCGCGCCGGCAAACAGCGTGGAAACCGGCGTTGCACGGATATAACTCATGTAGTTGGGCACCTCGACCATACACCAGATATGGGGAATGCACAGAACGCCGATGACGGAGAACAATACCCAGAACGCCTCCCAGGAAAACGGCTGATACTTCTTAAAACAGATACCGAAGCTGCCCTGGAACAGGCACGCGAAAAGCAATACTAAAAATGCTGAAGCCATAAGATACCTCCCAAGTGAATTTTCTTTTTTACTCTTCTTAATGTTGTTGTCATTGAGTGATACGTCCGATCTTGATCGATCAATTTCTTGGTACTACCAGTGAACCGTTCGCATTTATCATAAAACCAAGTACCCCTATTGTCAATCCACGTTTTATACAGTTAAATTCCAAATTTTTTGTGCACTTTTCATATTGTCAATCATTTTCACGTCCATTATAATTCGATTAGTGGTAGTACCACAGGTTTGTTTTATTTTTAATCCGGCTCTTCCTGGTAGTACCAACAATTTTAAAAACACCAAACTCATGCGAATCATCACCGGAGGTAAATATTATGAGCGTTCTATTAAAAGGAATCACATGGTCGCACAGCCGCGGCTACACAAGCATCACCGCAGTCTCCCAGCGTTTCTGCGAGCTGAACCCTGGAGTCTCAATTGAATGGGAAAAACGCTCCCTGCAGGAATTTGCGGACGCGCCCATCGAAAATCTGGCGAAAGCCTACGACCTGCTGATCATCGACCACCCCTGGGCCGGCTTTGCGGCGGCCACCGGCATTCTCCTTCCTTTAAATGAATACCTGCCCGCCGAATACCTGGCGGATCAGGAAGCGTGCTCCGTGGGAAAATCCCACTTGAGCTACAATTTCAACGGCTTCCAGAGCGCTCTGGCCATTGACGCCGCAACGCCCGTCGCCGTTTACCGCCCGGATTACTTTTCCGCTCAGGGCAGGGACCTGCCCGCAGACTTCGAGGACGTGGCGGAGCTGGCAAAAACCGGATGCGTGGCCTTCGCCGGAATCCCCTTAAACCTGCTGATGGACTTCTATATGTACTGCGCCACAGCCACCAGCCGCTTCTTTGAGGACGGCGACAGCATCGTGGACCGCGCCGTGGGCATCGAGGCGCTGGAGAACATGCGCCGCCTGGCCTCCTACTGCCGCCCGGAAATCTTTGACTGGGACCCCATCCAGGTGCACGAGGCGCTGGCCGGGGACAACGGGCTGTACTACTGCCCCTACGCCTACGGCTACACCAACTACTCCCGCCGGGGCTACTGCGACCACCTGTTGAAAGCGGGAGACCTGGTAACCTACAAGGGAAATATGTTAAAGAGCGTGCTGGGAGGCACCGGGCTGGCAATTTCCAGCCTGTGCGAAAACCGCGACACCGCGGTCCGCTTCGCAGCGTACGCGGCTTCCCCGCTGATCCAGACCACCCTGTACACGGAGAACGGCGGACAGCCGGGACACCGCAGCGCATGGCTGGATCAGGAGAACAACCGCATGACCATGGACTTCTTTAAGGACACGTTAAAAACGCTGGACAATTCCTATCTGCGCCCGCGCTACAACGGCTATCTCTATTTCCAGGACCACGCCGGCGACTATGTGCGCGATTACGTGATGAACGGAGGAAACGCCGGCGACGTGCTCGACCAGTTGAACGCGCTGTACCGCATATCCAGGGAGGGAAAATCATGAAACCATTGGAAGGCATGATCGTGCTCGATTTCAGCCAGTATCTGGCCGGCCCCTCCGCCGCGCTGCGCCTGGCGGACCTGGGCGCCAGGGTCATCAAAATCGAGCGGCCCGGGAGCGGCGACGGCTCCCGCCCGATGAAATTACATAATCTGGAAAGCATGGGGGACAGCGTCCTGTTCCAGACCATCAACCGCAACAAGCAAAGCTTCTGCGCCAACTTGAAATCCCCCGGCGACCTTGCCATGGTAAAGCAATTGATCGCCCGGGCGGATGTGATGATCGAAAATTTCCGCCCCGGCGTGATGAAAAAGATCGGCCTGGACTACGAGGCGGTCCGTGAAATCAACCCGCGCATGGTCTACGGCACGGTCACCGGCTACGGCACCACCGGTCCCTGGATTAAAAAGCCGGGCCAGGACCTGTTGGTCCAGTCCATCTCCGGCCTGGCCTGGCTGGAGGGCGACGACGGCCAGCCGCCCATGCCCTTCGCCCTCTCTCTGGCGGACTCCTACACCGGAATCCATCTGGCCGAGGGGATCATGGCCTGCCTGCTGCGCCGCTTCACCACCGGCGAGGGCGGCCTGGTGGAGGTGAGCCTGCTGGAATCCGTGCTGGATATGCAGTTCGAGGTGATCACCACCTACTTAAACGACGGCCGCAAGCCGCCCAAGCGCAGCGCCTGCCACAACGCCCACGCTTACTTGAGCGCCCCCTACGGCATCTATCAGACCTCGGACGGCTATATCGCCCTGGCTATGGGCTCCGTGCCGGAGCTGGGCGGCATCATCGGCTGCGGCCCGCTGGCCGCCTACACGGACAAGGATGAGTGGTTCACCAGGCGCGATGAGATCAAGGAAATCATCGGCGGGCACCTGGCAACGGACACCACGGATCACTGGCTGCGGCTTTTGGAAGCTTCCGGATACTGGTGCTCCGACGTCTACAGCTGGGACCGGCTGCTTCAATCCGAGCAGTTTAAGGAGCTCAATCTGCTCTTAAACGTGCGCCGGGAGGGCGGGGAGGACTTATTCACCACCCGCTGCCCCATCCGCTTCGGGGACGCCCCGTTCCTGGACCAGTGCCACGCTCCGGTTCTGGGCGAGCACACCGAACAGATTATCGCAGAATTCGGCCTGGACCGAGAGGGAGGGATTGCATGAAGCCATTAGAAGGAATCACCGTGCTGGATTTCAGCCAGTTTTTATCAGCGCCTTCCGCCACCATGCGCCTGGCGGACTTAGGCGCCCGGGTCATCAAGGTGGAGCGGCCGGACACCGGGGACATCTGCCGCACCCTGTACGTCTCCAACTTGAAAATTGAGGAGGACAGCTCCCTGTTCCACTCCATCAACCGCAACAAGGACGGCGTTTCCCTGGATTTAAAGGACGAAGGCTGCAGGGAGGACTTGGAAAAGCTGCTGTCCATGGCCGACGTCATGGTGGTCAACTTCCGCCCCGGCGTGGCCAAGCGCCTGGGCCTGGACTACCAGAGCGTCAGCGCCGGCCATCCACAGATCATCTACGGCGAGATCACCGGCTACGGCACCACCGGTCCCTGGAGCGCGAAACCGGGCCAGGACCTGCTGGTGCAGTCCCTGTCCGGCCTGGCCTGGCTGTGCGGCAACCAGGACCAGCCCCCCACGCCCTTCGGCCTCTCGGTGGCGGACTTGTTCGCCGGCCAGCATCTGGCCCAGGGAATCCTGGCCGCGCTGATCAAGCGGGCCTCCTGCCACGAGGGCTCCTACGTCCACGTCAGCATGCTGGAATCCGTGATGGATATGCAGTTCGAGGTGTTCACCACCTACTTAAACGACGGTCACCAGCCGCCGCTGCGCTCCGCGGTGAACAACGCCAACGGCTACATCAACGCGCCCTACGGCATTTACCAGACCTCGGACGGCTACATCGCCATCGCCATGGTCCCCATCCCCACCCTGGGCGAGCTGGTGGGCTGCACCGCCCTGACCGCCTACACGGACCCGGAAACCTGGTGCAGCAAGCGCGACGAGATCAAGGCCATCCTGGCGGATCATCTGCTCACCGCCTCCACGGCCCACTGGCTATCCCTGCTGGAGCCCGCGGACGTGTGGTGCTCGGACGTGTACACCTGGGAGCGTCTGTTTGAGACCGAGGGCTTCAAACACCTGGATATGCTCCAGACCGTGCGGACGAAAAACGGCACGGAGTTCACCACCACCCGCTGCCCCATCACCATCGACGGGCAGCACTACAAGAGCGAAAAGTCCGCGCCGCGCATTGGCCAGGACAACGGCCTGTATCTGTAGGCTTTTACGGGAACGCGCAACTGCCGGGACGCCGGGCCGTCACGAAAATACAAGCAATGAAACGGATTCAATCATAAAGGAGATTAAACGATGGAACAGACAATTTACTTTGAAGAATATGAGATCGGAAGCGTGCGCGAGAGCATCGGGCGCACCATCACGGAGACGGATATCGTGCTCCACGCAGGCCAGACCGGGGATTTCTTCCCCCACCACATGGACGCGGAATTCGCCAAGACCACGGAGTTCGGCAGGCGCATCGCCCACGGCACCCTGACCTTTTCCGTAGCGGTTGGAATGACCGCGAACCTGATCAACCCCGCCGCCTTCTCCTACGGCTACGACCGGCTGCGATTCATCAACCCGGTGTTTATCGGCGACACCATCCATGTGAAGGTGACGTTAAAGGAAAAGCGCGAAAACCCCAAGCATCCGGAGCGCGGCTTTGTGACCGAGGCCCTGGAGGTGTTCAACCAGGACGGCAAGCTGGTGCTGGTCTGCGAGCACGTGATGTCCTGCTTAAAGCGCAGCGCAGCCAATTAACCGCATTTGCAGGTTCAATGCTCCCAACAATCGCTCGCAGGCTCCGCCAGCGGCCCGTTGCATTCAGTGAAAAGGGCCGTGGGACTTATGACAAGTCTCACGGCCCTTTTCGACGGATACAGCGGGCCGCGGCTGCGCCCCGGCCCGTTCTGTCCGATATGGCTCGATGGAAATTACTGGTAGAGAGGATATTTCTCACAGAGCTTTGTCACCTCGGAGCGGATGTAGTCCGCCTTGGCCTCAAAGTCCGTGGCCGCCAGCCAGATGCACTCGGCGATCTTGGGCATATCCTCCTCCTTCAGCCCTCTGGTGGTGACGGCCGGGGTGCCGATGCGCACGCCGGAGGTCACGAAGGGGCTTCTGGGATCGTTGGGAACCGTGTTCTTGTTCAGGGTGATAAACACCTCGTCGCAGCGGTTCTGCAGCTCCTTGCCGGACACCTCCATGCCCCGCAGGTCCACCAGCATGAGGTGGTTGTCCGTGCCGCCGGTCAGAATCTTGAAGCCCTGCTCCTTAAGCGCCGCCGCCAGCGCCTGGGCGTTCTTCACCACCTGGTGCTGGTACTCCTTAAATTCAGGCTTCAGAGCCTCGCCGAAGCAGACGGCCTTGCCCGCGATGACGTGCTCCAGCGGGCCGCCCTGGGTGCCCGGGAAAATGGCCTTGTTAAAGTTGAACTTCTCAGCCGCCTCCTTGTTGGCCAGGATCATGCCGCCTCTGGGGCCGCGCAGGGTCTTGTGGGTGGTGGTGGTCACCACGTCCGCGTAGGGGATGGGGCTGGGATGCTCGCCCGCCGCCACCAGGCCCGCGATGTGGGCCATATCCACCATCAGGTACGCGCCCACCTTGTCCGCCACCTGGCGGAAGCGCTTGAAGTCGATGGTTCTGGCGTAAGCGCTGGCGCCCGCGATGATCAGCTTGGGCTTGGCTTCCAGCGCGATGCGCTCCAGCTCGTCGTAATCGATGACGCCGTCGTCGTTGACGCCGTAGGGGACTATATTAAAGTAAAGTCCGGAAAAGTTCACAGGGCTTCCGTGGGTCAGATGGCCGCCATGGTTTAAGTTCATGCCCATAACCGTGTCGCCGGGCTTCAGCATGGCGATAAACACCGCCATATTGGCCTGTGCTCCGGAGTGGGGCTGAACATTGGCGTAATCGCAGCCGAACAGCTGCTTCGCCCGCTCGATGGCCAGAGTTTCCACCACGTCCACGCACTGGCAGCCGCCGTAGTAGCGCTTGCCGGAATATCCTTCCGCGTACTTGTTGGTCAGCACCGTGCCCATCGCCATCATAACCGGCTCGGATACGATATTCTCGGAAGCGATCAGCTCCAAATTCCGCCTCTGCCGCGCGCACTCGGCCTGGATGGCTTCGCCAACCTCCTTGTCATAGCTGGTAATAAAGTCCATTACTTGATTTACCATGTCCTGTCCTTCCTTTCCTTTACCCCTGTGTATTGGGGCGCCTCTGGAAACCTCGCTCCGCCGGACGGCGGACAGAAATTTCCAAACGCTCCCCTGGCGTTCATATGCCTTTTCTGCGATTATACTCCATGGGCATCCCCCGTGTCAAGGAATTGCGTTTTTTACTATTTCTTACAGCCGCATTCATATTTTCTTAATAATTCAGTTACAAAAATTCCAAAGTATTCATATTGTGTTCACATTTTAGACACATTTATCCACTAAGATACTCCATGTTGCCAGAGTGCAGACGATTTTTTCCAAATGCGCTCGTAACGTGGAGACCTCCAACAGGGAGGCCCAAAGAGAGGAGAACAAAATTATGAAAAAGAACATGACGAAGTATGCAGTTGCCGCTATGGCAGCAATGATGATTTCCGGCGCTCTGACCGCTTGCGGCGGTTCCGACAAGAAGGCCGAGACCACTGTAGCTGTTGAGACCACCGTTGAGGAGACTTCCGCTGAGGTCGCTTCCGAGGAAGAGACCACTGCTGAGGCTGCTGACGAGGAGACCACCGAGGCTGCCTCTGAAGAGTCCACCGAGGCTGAGGCTGCCGACGAGGAGTCCACTGAGGCTGCTGACGAAGAGTCCACCGAGGCTGAGGCTGCCGACGCTTCCTTAGAGGTTGAGGAGACCACCGCTGCCAACTAATCACAGTCCGGCAGAACGAACATAACAAATACAGACGCCCTGCGTTTCCGGCACATCCGTGCCGTTCCCGCAGGGCGTTTGTTATATCCGGGCGGAAGAGCTTTCATTCCGGCCCGGCTTTTTTCAGTTTTCCCTTTTGTCCCTGTCCTAGCGGAACTTCCAATTCTTCACCACCAGCTGCAGCGTCCTGTTCCCGTTGTACTCATTGACCGACGGATAATAGATAACGTCCATCGCCCTGCGCCTGCCCATCTCGGCCATGAACTCATCCCCGTCCGTGAACACCACGGCGTCCATGGCCAGGCCTCGCTCGTTGACCAGGTTCAGCTTGACCACGTTCCGGTTCTTGCCCATGACGCGGGCGCTGCGGACCAGCATGCCCTTCTGGGCGAACTGGGGCTTCTCATTTCCCTGGCCGAACGGCTCCAATAGCTCCAGCTCCTCAATCAGCGGTTCGTTTATGTACTCAAAGGGCATCGCCACGTCAATCCAGATTTTAGGGATAAAATCCTCCTCCGTCAGCTCTGCATTCTCATTGAGCCGGCGGCGGAACTCGTCCACCTTGTCCTCGGGCAGGGAAAATCCCGCCGCCATTGGGTGGCCGCCGAACTTGGTCAAAAGGTCCTTCACCTCCACCAGGGCGTTAAACATATGGTAGGCCTCGATGGAGCGCCCGGAGCCCTTGGCCCCATCCTCCGACCGGGTGAGGATCAAGGTGGGCTTGTTGTAGCGCTCACGGATCCTGCCGGCCACAATTCCGGCCAGGGACTCGTGGCAGTCGGGCAGAAACACCACCAGCACCTTGTCCTCCTGATACCGCTCCTCCACCAGAGCGGCCGCCTCGTCCACCCCCTGCTGGGTCATGTCCTTGCGCTGGTCGTTGAGCTCCTTTAGCTCCAGGGCCAGGCGGTCCGCCTCCCCCTCGTCCCCGCAGAGCAGCAGGGACAGCGCCAGCTTAGCCGTCTGCAGGCGTCCGCCCGCGTTGAGGCAAGGTCCGATCACAAAGCCGATGTGGTAGGCGCTGATGGCCTGGGGATTCAGGTTGTTCTTCTCGATCAGCTTGCGGATTCCCAGATTTTTGGTGTTTCCCAGGCGCTTTAAGCCCTCCCGCACCACAATCCTGTTCTCATCCTGAAGCTTCATCACATCGCCCACCGTTGCGATGGCCGCAAACTCCAGCATATCCAGCCATTCCGCCCGGGGTACGCCGGCCCGCTCATACATCACCTGGATCAGCTTGTAGGCCACCATGGCGCCGCAGATGGCCCCGTTGGGGTAAACGCTCTCCCTGCGCTTGGGATTTACCAGCGCGTCCGCTGGCGGCAGCAGGTCCCGCGCGCCGCCCTGGCCGTCGGGCTCGGTCTGGATGTCGTGGTGGTCCGTGATTACCACGGTCATGCCCAGCTCCTTGGCCAGGGCAATCTGGCTCACCGCCGCGATGCCGTTGTCGCAGGTCAGAATGGTGTCGATCCCATCCCTGGACGCGGCCCGGATAATGGACTCGTTGATCCCGTAGCCGTCCTTCACCCTGTCGGGAATCTCGTAATCCACGGCCGCGCCCAGCCGTTTTAAGCCCTGGTACAGAATGTAGGTGGAACACACACCGTCGATATCATAGTCGCCCACGATGCGGATCCTCTCCCCGGACGCGATTTTGCCCTCCAGTATCTCCACAGCCAGATCCATATCCGGCAGCAGGCGCGGATCGTACATCTGGTCCACGGTCCCGGTGAGGTAGCGCCGGATCGCCTCCTCCCCCACCACGTCCCGGTTGCGGATAATCCGCGCCGTCACCGGGCTGATATGGAACTTATTTCCAATTTCGTTAAAATCCGCCTTTTTCGCATGCAGCATCCATTTTGATTCTATCATTTGTTCTCCCATTTCCTGAGCTGTTTTAAGCCAATCGTTTCATGTCCTTACAGGGCCGGCGGGCAGGTGCCGCCGCGCGCCCTTCTGAGCGCGCCCATTTCGCCTGCCGCCTTGATGGCCCCGCCTGACATTATAGCTGAATTTTCGGAAATGGGCAAGGCGCGATTATTTTACCAGCGCCTCGTCCAAGGCTTTCTGGGCCGTGCGGCAGGCCTGGTCCAGCGCCTCTTTCACCGGCACGTTTTCAATTTCCACCTGATCCGCCGCAATGTCCAGGGCATCGTAAATCTTTCCTCCCGTGGGATCCACCTGCATAGGCGAGGCGTGCATGGACTGGGTCACCGGCACGAGGGCCTGGGGATTCTTCCGAACGTACGCCTGATACGCCGCGTCCTCCAGTGTGGAGGCGCGCACCGGCACATAGCCGGTGGCCATGGACCACCTGGCCTGATTGGAAGGCATGGCAAAATACTTCATGAACTCATAGACGCCCTTCTCCGTCTCCTCCTTTCCCGTCTCCACCATCACCAGCTGCAGCACTCTGGCCACAGGGGCGGAGGGACGGTCTCCGAAGCCGGGCTGTTCCATTGCGCCCACTTTGGTAAAGTCCAAATCCGCCTGATCCCCGGAGGAACCGGTGTAACCGCCGGCCCGGCCTTCCAGCACGTCGTCCATGGTCTCATACCAGTACTCCCAGCCCTGGCCGCCGGAATGGATGGCCATGGCGCCCGTGTCGTGGATATTGCGTCGGACCAGCTCCCAGGCCTCCACCCACTGGTCGGAATTGATCTCCACCCGGGTGCCGTCCCCGCTCAGCAGGCTGCCGCCGTTGCTCAGCGCGATATCCACCAGATTGTCGGCGCCCCACATGGGCTCCCAGCCATAAACCGTCCCCCCGTCTCCCATGCCGCTTATCTTCTTTGCAGCCGCTTCCAGCTTCTGCCAGGTGTCAATGTCCTCAGGTTTGATTCCCGCCCGGTCAAACAGCGCCCGATTGTAGTACATCACCTGGGTGGTCCCGTAGGCCGGCATGGCGAACACCGCCCCGTCCTCCATCCTGCACTGATCATAGAATACCGGGATAAAGTCCCCGGTCTCCAGCTGCCCGTCCCCGTCAATGTAGGAGTCGAGGCTGGACAGCAGCCCTTTTTCCGCCAGATTCAGCGCCTTGTCCGAGTCCAGCAGCGCGGCGTCGGCCCCGGTTTTCCCGGCGATAGCCGCGGCCAGCTTGGTGTAGGTCTCGTCATAGTCCGCCTGCTGCACGCCGGTCACCCGGTACTGCTCCTGGGAACCGTTGAAGTCCTCTATGATCTCCTCCATGACCCCGGCGGCTGTCTTTCCGCCGGAGTACCACAGTGTCACCTGCACCCGTCCGTCCTTGACCACATCCGCCCTGGTCCCGCCTTCTCCCGCTCCGCCGCCGCACCCCCAAAGAGCGCCTGCCGCCAGCACGGCGGACGCAGCCAGCGCAGCTCTTGCTCCGCCCAGCCGCTTTATTCCTCTCAACCTGCAACCAATCTCTCTGATCATCACAATCTCTCCTTCTGTTCAAGTGGACCCGTAAAAGCGCTGAAACGCTTCCGCCCGGGCTGCCGTCCCCGCCGCACGCTGCGGCCCTGAAATGCCGCGATCCGCTCTCCCCATCCGCGAAATCCCCTACCCCTTGGTGCCCATATCCGTAATCCCCGCCATAATCCGCCGCTGGGCCAGGGCAAAGAGCGCCAGCAGCGGCAGCACCCCCACCGTCCCCGCAGCCATGACAAGCGGCCACTGGGTGCCGTAAGCCCCGCCCTCGTACAGAAAGCGGCGCAGCCCCTGGGAGATCAGGCTTTTCTCCGGCGTATCCGTGATCAGGGACGGCCACATATAACTGTTGTAGGTGCCGATAAAGGACAGCAGCATAAATGTGACCACCGACGGCCCGGCCATGGGCAATGCGATGCGCAGCAGCACGGTAAAATGCCCGGCTCCGTCCATCCGCGCCGCCTCCACCGCGGCTGCCGGAATCTGCCCGAAGGCCTGGCGCAGCAGGAAAATGCCGAACACGCTGACCCCGTTGGAAAGGATCAGCCCCCGGTAGGTGTCCAGCAGCCCCAGCCTGGCCAGCAGCACGTAGCAGGGAATGTAGGTGGCAGCCGTGGGCACCATGTAGGTGAACAGCACCAGCGAGAACAGCAGCCTGCGGCCCTTAAACCGCATAAACACCACCGCGTAGGCGAACAGGGCGCAGCAGACCACCTGCAGCGCCATGGTAAGAAACGCCACGGCCAAGCTGTTGCAGAGATAGCGCGGGATCGGCGACTCCAGCAGAATCTCCCTATAATTCTGCCACTGCCAGACCGCCGGCAGAGCCAGCCCCGGGTTCATGACCTCGGCCCTGGTTTTAAGGGAGCTGAGGACCATCCAGAAAAAGGGAAACGCCGCGGCCGCGGAGGCTGCCGCCAGCACGCCGTGGGCCGCAAGATGCAGCGCCGTGCGGGCGGGCCGACGGAAAACGCCGGCCTGCGCCCTCCCTCCGGCGCCGCGGCCCGTCCCCTCAGCACTTCCAATATCCCTCATCCGTTTCCCGCTCTTTCCAACCGCATTCTCCGCAATCTCCACCATCCTCACTCCTCCCCGCACTCCGGCAGCCATTTTCTAATTTTCCCCTGCAGCCAAGCAAGCCCCAGCCCAATTGCCATGAGCACCACCACCGCTGCCGCGGCCTGGCCCATGCGGAACTGCTCGAAGCCCAGCTGGTAATAGAGATACAGCAGCGTCCTGGTACTCCCCGAGGGTCCGCCCTGGGTCAGAATCTGAATCTGGTCGTAGGCCCGCAGGGCTTCCACCGCCAGGAGCAGCCCCACCATCCAGACCGACGGCATAATCAGAGGCAGGGTCACGGCCCTGAAACGTCCAAACGCCCCGGCCCCGTCCACCGCTGCCGCCTCGCCAAGCTCTACGGGAACCCGCGAAAGCGCGCCCATAAACAGCAGCATCACATATCCCATATTTTTCCAAACCGTAACAAAGGCCACCGCCGCCAGGGCCGTCTGCGAGCTCTTAAGCCAAGTGCCGCCGCTGCCGCCCAGCCACCGGATCACCTGGTTGGCAAATCCCCGGTCGGGCTCAAAGATCCATGTCCAGACAATGGACACCGCCACCGTGGGCGTAATCCAGGGCGCAAACAGGAAGGCCGGGTACGGGGTATTTTTCCCCAGAGCCGTCACCAGCACGGCCAAGCCCAGGCCCAGCGCCAGGCCGGGGATCACCGTCTCCAGCGCAAACATCAGCGTTTGCCGCAGCGCTGCGGCAAACGACTCGTCGCCCAAAAGACTCACGTAGTTCTCCAGACCCACCACCTGAAAATCCGGCGTCATGTAATCCCAGTCCGTCAGACTGATCCCCACCGTGGCGGCTATGGGCCCCAGCCAGAACAGTACAAGAAATGTCATTGCCGGCAAAATAAACGCCACTATCTGTAATCGCTGCCGCATCCATATGCCTCCTGTCTCATTTGCTTGTTCAATATTTTCATATTTTCTTTTTTTTGAACATCATTGATCATACGTCCATACAGCCCAAATGTCAATCTCATACGTTCATTTATTTTAAAAATTAACTATTTTTGAACATATAACCCATTAAAAAAGCACCTTTCCCGAATAATGGAAAGATGCTTTCAATCACCAGCCGGCTTATGCCCTCCGCCCCCGCGCCAGGCTCAGCAGGATTCCCAGCGCACATCCCGCTGCCGCGGGGGCAATCCAGCCCAGACCGATCTCATAGCCGGGCATCAGCCCAAACAGGGCTTCCAGCCCTGCGGCGGTCGAGGCCGCCGCCGCCCCGGCGGAGCTTCCCAGCCAGCGGCCCAGCAGCCCGGGCAGAACCTTGTCCCAAAAACCGCATTCCTCCAGCGCATAGAGAACGCTGGCAACGCCGGTAAACAGGATGGCGCAGGGATATACGCACCCCCAGCCCCGGATCAGGGGATTCAGAAACGCCAGCACGATCAGCACAATGGCCACCGGATAGATGGCATTTAGCACCGGCACGGAGAACTGCAAAATCCGGTCCAGCCCCGCGTTGGAAATCACCAGGCTGATCGCCGCGAACGCCACCACCCAGGGCCGGTATCCGATCACAGGGATAATGGTGGAAAAATACTCGCTGCAGCAGCTCAGCAGCCCCACGCAGGTGTTCAGGCAGGCGATGAAGAAAATCAGCCCCAAAAGGATCATTCCCGCCTTGCCGAACAAGCTGTCCGCCACAAAGGTCAGAATCCTGGCGCCGTTTCCGAAGTAGGCCATCTTCGCCCCGGCGGGCGCCCCGATATGGGCCAGGGCCCCGTAGACCGCGGCCATCAAAAGACCTGCGATCACTCCGGCCTTGACGGTCTCCCGCACCACTGCCCCGTCCTCCGTCACGCCCTTGGCCCGGATATTGATGGCGATGATGATCCCGAAATTCAGGGCGGCGATGGTATCCATGGTCTGGTATCCCTCCAGAAACCCCTTCACCGCCGCTCCACGGGCGTAGCCCTCCGCCGGCGCCCCGTAGCCGCCCAGCGGCCAGATCAGGCAGCCGGTGAAGATCACCGCGATCAGGATCAGCAGCGTGGGGCACAGCACCTTGCCCAGGCGGTCCGTCAGCTTGTCCGGCCGGAAAGCCAGCGCCATGGCGGCGCCAAAAAACACCACCGAGTAAATCAGCTGGGCGCGGCCCCCCAGGGCTGTTCCCAGGCCGCCCAAATAGGGCAGAACCGCCATCTCATAGGAAGTGCTGGCCGTCCTGGGAATCGCCAGACAGGGGCCGATGGAGAGGTAGATCAGCAGTGTGAACACAAAGGCAAATCCGGGGTGGACGCGCCTGCCCAGGCTGTCCAGCCCCCCGGCCATGGCAACCGCCGCAACTCCCAGCACCGGAAGGCCCACGGCGCTGATCAGAAATCCCCCCATCGCATGCCAGGTCAGCGTGCCGGCCTGGGCTCCCAGAAAGGGCGGAAAAATCAGATTTCCCGCCCCAAAAAACATCGAAAACAGCGTAAACCCCACCAACAGCAGGTTACGCCACGAAAGTTTCTGTTTCATATCCCTTCTCCGTTCGTTCGCTGCCGCTGCTTCACGGCATTTGCTTTCGTTTATCAACCTTATTCCTATTATAGCAAACCGTTGTCCACATTACTATCCCCATTTTTCCACGGCCTCATCCGGAGAAATGAAAACCCGCGCCTCTACGCCTCCCGGTAAAACACCAGCCGCTCCCGCTCCCCGTCGATCCGGCAGACCGCGCCCAAGGGCAGCGTGCCCATGGGGCTGGAGTGGTCCGAGGCCACGTGGTACATCACCGGCACGCTGTAATCGGAAAACCTGTCGTGGAGAAAGGTTTCCAGATCATAGGACGCGTCGTACCGCTCGTTGCTGCATTTGTAAAATTCCCCCAGTACAATGCCGGCCACTTCGTCCATGAGACCTGCGTTCTCCAGGTGGGTGATATACATATCCAGCCGCGGGATCGACTCCTCCACGTCCTCCAGAAACAGAATCTTTCCCCGTGTATCCAGCTGGTAGAAGGTTCCCATCCCCCCGATCACCAGGGATAGGTTTCCGCCCACAATCTGCCCCGTGGCGCTGCCGGGCCGCAGCATCCGTATTTGCGGTTTGGAATCGGGATTGTGAAATTCCAGCGCTTCCCCGGGCCTCATCCCCAGGGCCGCAAACAGGCTCTCCCGGCTGTAGGGGTCCAGCTCGGGCACCATCTCCGTGGCCAGCATGGGCCCGTGGAAGGTCACCAGGCCGCAGAGCTGGTTGAACACCACGTGCAGGTTGGTGATGTCGCTGTATCCCACAAAGATCTTTGGGTTGGCCCGGATGGCATCGTAATCCAGATATTTCAGGATGTGGGCGCTCCCGTATCCTCCTCTGGCGCAGAAAATCGCTTTAACCTGGGGATCGCGGAACAGGCGGTTTAAATCCTCGGCCCGCTCCCTGGCCCCTCCGGCCAGATACTCGTGAAAATTGTACAGATTCTTCAGGCAATCACCCATCGCGACCTTGTACCCCATGCCTTCCAGCAAAGAGGCGCCGGCATCCCGTTTCTCTCTGCTCACGGGAAATGCCGGCGCTGCCAGCCCGATGGTATCGCCCGGCTTCAGCATTTCCGGAAATACCATTGGTTCTACCTCTCTTCTATTTTCTCTGCGGCGCGGACCGATCCCGCGCCGCAGCAGCCTCCGCCCAGGCGTCGGCCTTTTATTCAGTATATGCGGCTCCCGCGCCCGCCGTCCCTTTTTTCAGGCGGCAAACCGGAAACTGTCCTCCCAGCCGCGATCAGGTCTTGTCCGCGCCCCTGAACAGGGTGTGGCCGTTGGCGTTCTTGGTCATGCCGGTCACGTTGGGCTTCACCAGCAGGGAAGCGTTCAGATAGTACAGCGGAAGAATGGGCATGTCGTCCATCAGCAGCGTCTCGGCCTCGGTGAAGAGCTCCATGCGCTTGTTGTTGTCCGCCAGGGTACGGCACTCCTTGATCAGGCTGTCATACTGAAGAGCCTTCTCGCCGTTCCAGCGGTTCTGGTTGTAGGTACGGTCCTGGGTAAAGCAGTTTAAGTTGGTGTCCGGGTCCAGGTAATCGCCGGTCCAGCCGTCGAAGGCGATGTCGAAATTGCCCGCGTAGAGCTCATCCCAGTACACCTTGGACTCGAAGGTCACGATCTCCACCTGAACGCCCAGATTTTCCTTCCACATAGCCTGCATCACCTGCGCCACGTCCTTGTTCTCCTGGGTGTTGGTGATGATAAACTTTAAGGCCGGCAGTCCCTCGCCGTTCGGATAACCGGCGTCGGCCAGCAGCTGCTTGGCCGCCTCCTTGTCCTCGCTGATCAGATCGCCCACAACGGTGCGGAAATCGTCGGTCTTGCCCTCGTAGGGGATACCGTGAGGCACGAATGCCAGAGCCGGCTGGGGCTTGGAGGGAACCGCCGCCTCGCAGATGGTCTTGCGGTCCAGGCCCATGGCCAGGGCGCGTCTCACCTCGGGCGTCATGTACTCGTTCTCGCAGTTGAGATCGTAATAACGGGTGCCGATCTTGTCAAAGCGGTGAAGCTCGTCGCTGTCGCCGTACTGCTGCAGCGCCTGGGTGGCCACCAGGGAATCGCCCATAGCGTCGATCTCACCGGAATTGTACGCGGACAGCGCCGCCTCCGCGGACTCGATGATCACCATCTTAACGCCGTCCAGCTTCACGGAATCAGCCGCAAAGTAGTAGGGGTTCTTTACCATCACATAGCTGCTCTGGGGATTGATCTCGGAGATGACAAACGCGCCGTTGCACACGTAGGTGTCGCCGGACTTGGTCCACACCTGCTCGCCCTCCACAACGTCCTTCTTCACCGGGAAGAAGTTGGAGGCAGCCGTCAGATACAGGAAATAGGGGGTGGGATTGTTCAGGGTCACTTCCAGGGTCTTGGCGTCCACAGCCTTCACCGCCACGTCGTCCGCGCTGCCCTCTCCCTTGTTGTACTCCTCGCCGCCCTTGATGTAGAACAGCTCCCAGGCAGCTGGCGAAGCCAGCTCAGGGCTTAAGGTCCGCTTCCAGGTGTATTCGAAATCCGCCGCCGTCAGGTCGCTGCCGTCGGACCATTTCAGGCCGTCCTTCAGCGTAAAGGTGTAAACCAGGCCGTCGTCGCTGACCGTGTAGGAATCGCACATGGCGTTGGTCAGAGTGCCGTCCGCCTCCAGCTGGAACAAGCCGGAAAACAGGTTCTGCAGCAAAATGGACGAGTTGCTGTAGTTGTTCATGGTCGGATCGAGAGTCTCCGGCTCGCCGGAAATGGCGTAGGTCAGAATCTTGCCCTCCGCAGCGCTCTCCTGGCCGCCCTGGGAAGCTTCCGCCGCCGTAGTCTCCGTCTTAGCGCTGCCGGACGAACCGCCGCAGCCTGCCAGGCTGGTGGCTACCATGGCCGCGCAAAGTAATACGCTCAGTTTCTTCTTCATAATATTCCTCCTTTTTTATCAGGTCCGCCCCATTTTCCCGGACCGGCTCTCACCGTCCCGCGCCGGAGCGCCGCCCTGTTGATTGCAGCCGGCCGCCGTTTTCTCCGTGGCAGGCCAATCTATGATAAACCGCCGGCGCGCTGCCCGCGGCCGATCATTGCTCAATACAAATGGCAGGCCACCATGTGGTCGTCATTAACCCGCTTCAGTTCCGGCTTCTCCCTGCCGCAGATCTCCTTCGCGTAGGCGCACCGCGCCCGGAAGGGACAGCCCGGCGGGGGGTCGATGGGCGACGGCACGTCCCCCTGAAGCACAATCCGCTTGCTCTGCCTGGCCTGGTTGGGATCCGCCACCGGCACCGCGGAGATCAGGGATTTGGTGTAGGGGTGGAGCATGTTGTCGTACAGCTCATCCACCTGGGCGTACTCGATCAGATTGCCCAGATACATCACGCCCACCTGGTGGGAAATGTGTCGCACCATGGACAGGTCGTGGGAGATAAACAGGTAGGTGAAGCCGAATTTATGCTGCAGCTCCTCCAATATATTGATCACCTGGGCCTGGATGGACACGTCCAGGGCGGAAATGGGCTCGTCGCAGACGATGAACTCCGGCTCCGCCGCCAGAGCCCTGGCGATGCCGATTCGCTGCCGCTGGCCGCCGGAAAACTCGTGGGGATAGCGGTTTAGGTGGTCCGCCTTCAGCCCCACCATCTGGATCAGCTCCCGCACCCGGTCCCGGCGGTCCCCCTCGCTGTAGAGCTTTAGCGCCTTGATTGGCTCGGAGATAATGGATTCCACGTTCATGCGCGGGTCCAGGGACGTGTAGGGGTCCTGGAAAATCATCTGCATCTTTCTGCGGTACGGGCGCATCTGCTGGTCGTCAAACCCGGTGATGTCCGTGCCCTTGTACACCACGGTGCCGCCCGTGGCCTCGTAGAGCTTTAAAATCGTCCGGCCCACGGTGGTCTTGCCGCAGCCGGACTCCCCCACCAGGCCCATGGTCTCGCCCTGAGCGATGGAAAAGGACACTCCGTCCACCGCCTTTAGGGATTTAGCCTTGGAAAAAATCCCGCTCTTCACGGGGAAATACATCTTTAAGTCCGTCACCTCCAGGCAGGCGTCCCGGTTTACTGCCTCTCTGTTCATACCGGCCACACCTCCTTCCTGCGGGTTTTCACCGACTTATTGTGCAGCCAGCAGGCGCTTTTGTGCCCCGGGCCGACCTCGGTCAGCTCCGGACGGTACTCCCGGCACAGCTTCATCGCGTGGCTGCAGCGGGCGGCAAAGGGACAGCCTGCCGGGGGATTGAGCAGGTCCGGCGGCGTGCCCATGATGGGCACCAGCTTTTCCCGGCTCCGCTTGGGGATGGAGGCCAACAGCCCGGCCGAGTAGGGGTGGCCGGTCCGGTAGAAGATATCGTCCACCGTGCCCTCCTCCATGACCAGACCGCCGTACATCACGATCACCCGGCTGCACAGGCTGGAGATCACGCCCAGATCGTGGGTGATCAGGATCACGGACATGTTGTAGCGCTCCTTCATCTCACCCATCAACTCCAGAATCTGGGCCTGGATGGTCACGTCCAGGGCTGTGGTGGGTTCATCTGCGATCAGCAGCTTGGGATCGCAGGACATGGCGATGGCGATCATCACCCGCTGGCGCATACCGCCCGACAGCTCGTGGGGATACTGCTTCAGCCGCTTCTCCGGGCTGGGGATTCCCACCAGCTCCAGCATCTTCAAGGCCCGCTCATTGGCCTGGTGTTTGTTCAGCTTCATGTGGCGCATCAGGGGATTGCGGATCTGCTCCCCCACTGTGAACAGCGGGTTTAAGCTGGTCATCGGGTCCTGGAAAATCATGCCGATGTCATTTCCCTGAATCTTTCGCATCTCCTTGGCGGACTTGACGTTTAAATCCTCTCCGTCCAGAAGGATGGCGTCCGCGGTCATGGACGCGTTGTCGTCCAGAAGGCGCATCACCGACAGCATGCTGACGCTCTTGCCGCAGCCCGACTCCCCCACGATCCCCAGGCTCTCGCCCCGGTTCACGTAGAAGGACACGCCCCGCACCGCCTGCACGGGTCCCGCGTCGGTGGCAAAGGTGGTATGTAAATTTTTTACTTCCAGCAACTTATCATTCATGTGCGATTCCTCTGTTCTATTTCTTTAACCTGGGGTCCAGCGCATCCCGCAGACCGTCGCCGATAAAATTCAGCGCAAAGATGGTGATGCTGATGGCAAAGGCGGGAAACAACATCTGATACGGATAGGAAAACAGATATTCAATGGCATCGTTGGCCAGAGTTCCCCAGCTGGCCTTGGGCACCTGGATGCCGATTCCGAGAAAGCTTAAGAACGCCTCCTGGAAAATGGCCTGGGGAATGAGAAATGTGACCGTCACGATGATGGACCCCATGCTGTTGGGGATCAGATGATGAACCAGAATCTGCCACCGGCTCTGCCCGCAGACCTTGGCCGCCAGCGCGAAATCCTGCTCGCGCAGCGTCAGGATCTGGCCTCGGACCATGCGGGCCGTGGTAATCCAGAAGGTAAGGCACATGGCCAGCAGAATGCTCTTGACCGTGTTGCCCAGAAACATCATAATCAGAATCAGGTAGAGAAGGCTGGGGATGCCGCTGAGCACGTCCACGATGCGCATCATGATCATGTCGGTGCGCCCGCCCAGGTATCCGGCGATGCCGCCGTAGAACACGCCGATCACCATGTTGATGGCCGCCGCCGTGAAACCGATGGTCAGGCTGATGCGGGCGCCGTACATGGTGCGCACGAAAATATCGCGGCCCATCTTGTCGGTGCCGAAGGGGTGAAGGCGGCTGGGCCACTCCAGCATGTGGGCGAAGTCCGTCTGGTCATAGCTGTACGGCGACAGCATGGGCACCGCCACGGCCAGCACCGTTATGACGATGATGACGGCAAAGCCGAACATGGCCAGCTTATCTTTTTTCAGGCGCAGCCAGCACATTTTCCAGTAGGAAATGCTGGGGCGGTCGATCTCCTCCGGGTCGCGCTCCGCCGCAGAGAGCTCCTCCATAAGTTCAGCCGGAATCTCGTCGTCCATGGAGAACCCGCCGTGTCTTAAAGTTTCTTCCATTGTGTCACCTACTTCGTTATTTTTACTCTCGGGTCTATCACCGCGTACAGGATGTCCACCACCAGGTTGCAGACGATGATCATGGCGCCCACAAACACGGTGAGCCCCAGGGTAACGGAGTAGTCCCGGTCATTGATTGCAGAGATAAAATACCGCCCCAGCCCGGGCACGGAAAACAGCTTCTCGATAATAAAGGTTCCCGTGAGCAGAGCCGCCACCATGGGGCCCACATAGGTCACCACCGGCAGCACGGAATTTTTCAGGGCGTATCTCCCAATCACCTGAAACTCCGGCACGCCCTTGGACCGCTCGGTGCGGATATAGTCCTGGCGCATGGTCTCCAGCATGCTGGAGCGCATGAGCCTGGTGATATAGGCGATCTGGGAGAAGGCCATGCAGAACACCGGCAGCACGTAATGACGCCAGGAGTCCAGGCCGTAAGATGGAAATATTTTCCATTTTTCGCAGAAGAGATACATCATCAGCACGCAGACCACAAAGCTGGGCACCGAGACGCCGATGGTGGCGAACACCATGGCCAGTCCGTCGGGCAGCTTTCCGCGCTTCACCGCGGCCACCATGCCCAGCGGAATCCCCGCCGCCAGCGCCAAAGCCACGCCCCAGGCGCCCACGCGGGCCGAGATGGGGAAGCCGTGGGCGATCAGCTCATTCACCGTGGTGTCCCGCTTCTTAAAGGAGGTGCCCATATCGCCGTGCAGCAGATTTTTCAGGTATTTCACGTACTGAACCGGAATCGGCTCGTTGAGTCCGTACTTGTCCGCGATGCGCTCCAGAATCTGCGGAGGCACGTTCCGCTCATCCGAGGGGCTGAACGGCCCGCCCGGTATGGCGTGCATCAGGAAAAATGTGATGGTCACCAGCACAAACAGCGAAACCGCGCCGGCTGCCAAACGCTTTAATATGTACTTCAACATGATAAACGACCACTGCCCTTCCGTCCGATTGTGTAAAAAAGCGATGCCCGCCTACTTTCTTCAGCAGCATCGCTTCATCACCGTCTTTCTCTTCATTCTATTCCGGACTAAAAAAGAATCTGATGTGAAAAATTATACCCATATCAGATTTAAAAGTCAAGTCAAAGCCATTGATTTTTACGCCTTTCCCTTTATAATATGAATTAAATCCGCGGTTTTTCCGGGAGATTCTTCCACACGTTCCAGGATTATCTCACCCGCTGCCGCAGATAATTAAGCGAGCCCTGCCAAAAGGGCGATCAAAAGGAGAAAAAATTATGAAGGTATACATCAGCGTGGACATTGAGGGCACCGCCGGGACCACCTCCTGGCAGGCCACCAACTTAGGCGACCAGGAGCACAAGGCGGCGGCCCGCCAGATGACCCTGGAGGCCGTGGCGGCCTGTCAGGGAGCCATCGACGCGGGCGCGACGGAGATTTACGTAAAGGACGCCCACGACAGCGGGCGCAACATGGATTTATCCCTGTTTCCCAGGGAGGCCAGGGTCATTTTCGACTGGACCCTGACCCCCGATTCCATGGTGGCCGGGCTGGACGAATCCTTTGACGCGCTGATGTTCGTGGGCTACCACTCCCCCGCCGGGCTGCCGGGAAGCCCCTTAAGCCACACCATGAACCGCGAAAACAACTATGTGAAGATCAACGGAAAGCTGGCATCGGAGTTTCTGCTCCACGCCTACGTGGGCGCGGCCCGCGGCGTGCCCTCCGTGCTGGTGACCGGCGACAAGCTGCTCTGCAGCCACGCCAGGGAATTTGTGCCGGAGATTCAGACCGCCCCGGTGAAGGACGGCCTGGGCCGGGCCACCATCAACCTGACGCCCCAGCTGGCCTGCGAGCGCATCCGCGAGGCCGCCCGCAAGGGACTCCTGCAGCGCGACCGCTGCCATCTGTCCGTGCCGGAAACGCTGACCACGGAGATCAGCTTCAAGGACCACTTTAAAGCATTGCGGGCCTCCTACTATCCCGGAGTGACGCTGACAGACCCCTACACCGTCACCTACACCGCCTCCTCCGCGGACGAGATGATGACTACCAGGATGTTTATCCTATAGTCCGGCGCACGGCGGCCGGAGAAGCTGAATAAGGGACAAGGGAACGCAGGAATACCGGCCGGGTCAAAGAAAAAACGCGTTTAAAACCGGCTTTGGCCGGAAAACAGCATAACGGCATAAAAATAGCCGAGGCCACATATCGCAAACTGCGCGGTGGCCCGGCTGTTTTGTTGAATGCGGCGGACCGTTGGCGCAGCCTGCGGGCCAGCGATGAATGCGGCGGGTCGGCGGCGCAGCCTGCGGGTCAGCGATGAATGCGGCGGGCCGCTGGCGCAGCCTGCGGGCCAGCGCCTGTCTGCGCACATCTTTGCGCTGCGCCGGAAGGCTGTGTCCGTCCGACCCGCAGGGGGCTTAACCGGGGCCTAAACGGTCCGGCAGCCCTTCCATCCATTTCAGCGCCTTTTCATAGGCTTCCCGCCCCTCGGGCCGCCCGGCGTCGCGGTCGAAATCGTGCTCCATGTTGTACACCGGATGGAACTGCGCGCCGGGAATTAAGCGGGCCATCCGCTTGGAGCTGCCGAAGGGCACGTCCTGGTCCGTGGAGCTGGCGGTAAGGAAGGCCGGCGGAAGCTGGGCCAAATCCTCCGGGGTCAGGGAATATCTGGCCAGCAGGTCCATCCCCGCCGGGGAAGATACATCCTGCGTTGCGGACGCCTCCAAGCCGCACAGCAGCCGCGCCCACGCCCCGGTCTGCCTGGCGTACACGTACAGCAGGTACCGGTCCTTTAACGGGCCGTAGACCACCGGGCCGCCGTTTTTATCCGTGAGCCGCGCCACAATCGACGCGTCCATGGGAAGAAACTTCTTATAATAGGCGCTGGGCTTGGAAAATTCCGGCTCCAGCAGTCCCGGATATCCGTAGAAGCTGAGAATCCCCGCCGGGGCTGGAAGCCCGGCCAGCCGGGCGGCATGGGCCAGATACAAGGCCAGGTAGGCGCCTGCGGAGCGGCCGAACAAAAAGAAGGGGCCCCGCTCCCGGGCCAGGAACCATTTCAGGCAGGAAAACACAGCTTCGTGAATCTGCCCGAGGTTGCATTCCGGCGCCAGGGGGTAATCGAAGCAATACACGTCGTATCCCTGCGCCGTAAACATTTCCAGATACAGGGACGGCAGGTCGTCACGGGTGCCGCACAGCAGGCCGCCTCCGTGGAAGTAGAGGACGGATGCGCCCCGGCGGCCCGTCCCCGCCCTGTGCACGTCTACCTTCAGGGTAATTCCCTGTTCTGTGGTAAATTCATATGGATTCATGTAAAAATCTCCTATTTTCTTTATTCCATCAGCCGGAACAGCCGCGAGGCGATCTGCGCTTCCAGAATCATTTCCGGGTCCCCGAAGTCAAAGGGCAGCTTGCCGGCAATCTGGCTGACGCGGTAGCGGATGGTCTTGGGGTGCAGGTACATGGCTGCGGCCGTCTCCGAAAAGCTCTGGTTGTGATCCAGGAAGCAGGACAACGCCTCCATCAATTCTGGAAATTCCCGGCGGAACCGCAGGAACGCGGGGGGAACGAAATGCTCCAGGTGATCCAGATTGTCGGTGGAGAGGAACAGCTTGTAAATCCCCAGGTCGTCGTAGGTATAAATTGTGCCGGGACGGTGGAATAAATGCTGCACCTTTTGAATGTCCAATACCTCCTGGTTCAGGCGGGGAATGTCGCCGGCGCCTCCGGTGGTGCTGATGGCGGTCTGCGAATGGAACCGGGGCAGGCTGGGCTGGGCCGCCATGCTCTGCAAAAGCTCCGCGGCCAGCTCACGGGTGAACAGCTCCTCGTCCCTGGAGTAGTTGTTGAGGAATGTGATGCGGTCCTGCTTCTCCAGAAACGCGATGTTAAACCATCTCTGTTTCAGGGCGTCCCTTAAGTAACGGAACAGGCCGGAAGCCCAATCGGGATTCTTGAGAAGGGCTTCATCCTCAGGCGTCAGGCGGATCATCATGATCTGATAGTGGGGAGCCCGGTCCATATGGATCTGGCGCAGCAGGTCGTCCACCTTCTCCCGGGTATAGATCCGGCCGTTCAGCAGATCGTTGACCAGGTTGTTGTTTAAATGAAACAGATTTTGGGACACGGAATACTGCTTTAGCAGCTCCATCTGGAGAAAGCTGACCACCGTCTCAATAACCATGAAATCGTCGTTGCTGATGTCCCGGTTCTTCACATGGATGACCAGGTCGCAGTCCTCCTGCTCCAGGTTTGGCACATGGACGCTGATCGCGCGGAACACGCTGTCCGTGTTCACCCGCAGATAGCGCACCGTGTTGGAATCATACCGGAAGTTCATAAACTGGGTGGAGGGTATGGGGGTGCTCTCCAAAATCTGGTACTGGTCATAGTAAAAGCTGGTGCCGATCTCCGTATGCTTTGTCTTGTTGACAAGGGTCACATTGCAGGAGATCATCTTCTTCAGCTCGTTTAAGATCGTGTGCACCGACGGCTCCTTTAAGGCCAGCCGGGTCAACTGGTTGTGCACCTGGTAGTGCCGGTTCAGCAGCGTCACATTCTGGTCGATGATGGGACTTAAAATCTGCAGCACCACCGCCTCATATTTCACTTCCTTGCCCAGCTGGATCAGCGGGATGGCGTACTGGTTGCACAGGGTGACGGCCGACTCCGGAATATCCGTGAGCAGGCGGTCCAGCTTGATCACCAGGGCGCTGATACCGATCTCATGCAATTTCACGAAAAAATTTCCAATTTCTTCCTCATTCAAATCCTTCAGCGCAAAATAGCTGGTCAGGATGATCTCCCCCTCCCTTCCCCAGCTCTCGATATCCGCCGCCTCCAGCACCATGATGCCCGTGACCTTGCGGCCCAGGCCGTTATTTCCGGCGATGACCTTGGCCGTGGCCAGGGAGGGAAGCTCCAATGCTTGTTTTATATCCATATCTTCTCCTTTGCATTATCTCTGAGAGATAAAAAAATTCAGAATAATTGCATTTTATTGCCGATGATAATACAAACCGTCTGCTCTATACTTATCATAACATAAAGGAGGAGGAAAACAAATGTTATTCACAGTGATCAAAAAAAATGCGTACCAGGACTCGATCAACCTTATGCTTCTCACCAATCGGATCAACACACTGGACGGGGTAATCCAGAGCTCGATTATGATGGGAACTGACGCGAACAAAGACATCTACCGCAATTCCGGGCTTTTCACGGAGGAGGTGGGCGCGGCGAAGCCCAGCGACATGGTGATCGTGGTGGAGGCCCAGGAACAGTCCGTGGTGGACCTGGTGTTAAAGGAGGCTGAGAGCTTCTTAAACGACCTGTCCGTGAAGCGTGAGCAGAACGCCGTGCACAGCGTCACCGACTGGGACAGCGCCATGGAGAATCTGCCGGATGCCAACCTGGCCCTGTTCTCCATTCCCGGCGAATACGCGGCTCCCGAGCTGGAAGCGGCTCTTGACCGAGGGCTCCACGTATTTTCATTTACCGACAACGTTTCGCTGGAGGATGAAATCCGCCTGAAAAAGAAAGCCCACGAGAAGGGACTGCTGTTCATGGGTCCTGACTGCGGAACAGGAATCATTTCCAGCATCCCCATCGCATTTACCAACGTGGTAAAACCGGGCAACATCGGAATCGTAGGGGCTTCCGGCACCGGCATCCAGGAGGTGACCACCATCATCGAGCGCCTGGGCGGCGGCGTGGTGCACGCCATCGGAACCGGCGGCAGGGATTTAAATGAGAAGGTGGGCGCCATCACCGTGAAGGACGCCATCGTGGCCCTGGATCATCACGATCCCACCGACGTGATCGTGGTGATCTCCAAGCCGCCGGCAAAGGAAGTCCGGGACGAGGTGGTGGAGCTGCTGCAGAACGTGACAAAACCGGTGGTAGCCGTGTTCCTGGGCGAGAAGCCGGACCATTATGAGGGAAATGTCTACCTGGCGCACACCATGGAGGAGACAGCGCGCATCGCGGTGGACCTGGCCCAGGGACGCCCGGTGAAAAAGAATTACTGCGATCCGGTGGAATGCCCCGCAAAGGAAGTGCTTCCCACTGAAAAAACGGTAAAGGGGCTGTACTCCGGCGGAACCCTGGCGGCCGAGGCGGGGATGCTGATCTCCGAGGCCCTGGGGCTGGGCGGCCTGATCAAGAAGGAAGGCTACATATTGCAAGCCAACGGCTACGAGGTGATCGACCTGGGAGACGACATTTACACCCAGGGTAAGCCCCATCCCATGATCGACCCGGAGGTGCGCCAGAAGAAAATCCTGGAATACGCCAAGGACCCCGACACGGGCGTGATCCTTCTGGACTGTGTGCTGGGCTACGGCTGCCACCCGGACATGGCCGCCGCTCTGGCCCCGGTGATCCGCGAAAGCCTCGCGCTGGCGGAAAAGGAAGGCCGCAAGCTGTATTTTGTCGGCTCTGTCTGCGGAACCCGCCTGGATCCCCAGGATTACGACCAGTCCGTGAACACGCTCAAAAACTGCGGCGTGCTGGTTGAGGAGAGCAACGCCCGCGCCATCCGCCTTGCCCTCAAATTAAAGGGGCTGGACATGATGGAGGCAGATAAGGAAATACTGCCCTACACCGGCGCGAAGATCGAACTTCCCCAGCCGGACGAGAAGGTGATGGAGCTGCTGACCACCAAGCCCCGCATCGTCAACGTGGGCGTGGAGAGCTTCAACGAATCCATTGTGAAATACGAGGGCAAATCCGTGCAGTTCGACTGGAAACCCATGGCCGGCGGCAACAAAAAGATGATCCGCCTGCTGACCCAGCTGAACCGCATAGAGGAGATCGATGAGATGAACCGCAGGGTTGTGGAACAGTTGAAATCCTCCCAGCCCTTCCTGATGGATGTGGTTCCCGCCAAATCCGTAATCGAACCGTTAAATGGAAAGGTTCTCCTTCACGCCGGCCCGCCCATCACCTACGCTGAGATGACCGGACCCATGCAGGGCTCCTGTGTAGGCGCCGCCCTGTTCGAGGGCTGGGCTGAGGATGAAGCCGCCGCAAGGGCCATGCTGGAATCCGGGGATATTTGCTTCATGCCCTGCCACCATGTGAACGCCGTAGGCCCCATGGGCGGAATCACCTCCGGAAACATGCCCGTTCTGGTTGTGGAGAACAAGCTGGACGGCACCAGGGCGTACTGCACCATGAACGAGGGCATCGGCAAGGTGCTGCGGTTCGGCGCCTACTCCGAGGAGGTTGTAAACCGCCTGCGCTGGATGCGGGATGTGCTTGGCCCGGTGCTGGGCGCGGCCGTGCGCTCCAGGGACGGCGGGCTGAACTTGAATGTGATCATCGCCAAGGCCATCACCATGGGCGACGAGTTCCACCAGAGAAATATCGCCGCCTCCCTGAATTTCCTGAAGGAGACAGCGCCTCTGATCATGAAGCTGGACTGGAATGAGGACGAGAAACGCTCGGTTGTCCAGTTCCTGGCCGACACCGACCAGTTCTTCTTAAACGTCATGATGGCTACCGGCAAGGCGATGGTGGACTGCGCCCGCAAGATCAAAGAGGGCTGCGTGGTCACCACCATGACCAGGAACGGAAGGCAGTTCGGCATCCGCATAAGCGGTATGGGTGACCAGTGGTTCACCGCCCCCGTCAACACGCCCAAGGGGCTGTATTTCACCGGCTTTACCGAGGACGACGCCAACCCGGACATCGGCGACAGCGCCATCACGGAGACCGTGGGCGTGGGCGGCATGTCCATGATCGCAGCTCCCGGCGTGACGCGTTTCGTGGGCGCGGGCGGATTCGAGGACGCCCTGAGGGTGTCCAACGAGATGGATAAAATCTGTATCACCAACAATTCCAATTTCAGCATCCCCACCTGGGACTTTAAGGGCGCTCCCCTTGGAATCGATATCCGCAAGGTGGTGGCCACCGGAATCACCCCGCTCATCAACACGGGCATCGCCCACAAGCAGGCCGGAATCGGTCAGATCGGCGCCGGAACGGTGCGCGCGCCGCTGGCATGCTTTGAGAAGGCGCTGGAGGCCTATGCGAAGTGCCTGGGAATTGAGGAGTAAGAAGGAGTAAACCATGGTTGAGCCGGAAAATGCAGGCCGGATCAGCAGTTACCTGGAAGGCGCCCTGGACGGGCGCAGCGCCGGCGCGGTGCACAGCTGCTTTCAGACCAGCTTCAATTTTACGCTGGGAGAGCGGCTGATCCACGCCGGTCCCCCCAGCCGGCCCCTGTGCTGCTTTGGGATGGAACTGCCGGAGGCGTGGATCAGGGACATGCTGGCGGGGATCGCGCCGGGAGATTTGGCGTGCTGCCGTGATGGAAGGATTGTACTGTACGGGAGGCATGGAATTTTCACCATACATACAGACCTGATGGAGATCGTGGACCTTCAGGCGGAGACGATTTTTGACACAAAGCCCCGGGCGGAATACCGCCCAGCCGCCATCCGCGACAGCGCCCTGTGGCAGCTGTTAGAAAACCAGGATTTGGAGGACTGCCTGGGAATCCGGCGGGACGCAAGGTTTGAGGCGTGCTGCCGGATCCTGGAGGAGTACGCATTCCGGGGGACAGCGGCGGAATGTGCCGCCGGGGGCGGCCAGGATGCGGTGGACGAACATACCGCCAGAGACGGCCAGAGCGTGGCGGTCAAACATGACGCCAGGGACGACCGGGACGCGACGGACGAACATGACGCCGAGGGACGATGGGACGCAGCGGACGAACATGACGCCGAGGACCGCCAGGGCGCAGCAGCCAAACATTCTGCCGATGGCGGCCAGAGCGCGGCGGACGAACATTCCGCCAGGTACCGCCGGGATTCGTCCGCCCTGAAAAAAGCCGTCTCCTGGCTGATCGGAAGGGGACGGGGTCTGACCCCGTCGGGGGACGACATTCTTTTGGGGTACGGCGCCGGACTGCTTGCCCTGGACCCGTCAGGCGCCGGGCAGCGTTTTCTCGACATACTGGAAAGCTGCCTTCACGGTCAGACCACGGATATCAGCCTTGCCTACTGCAAAGGCCTGGTGGCAGGTTACGTCAATGAAAATATGAAGCTCCTGCTGAGAGGCTTTTGGAATAATGACCGGGAAAACACCGGACGCTGGCTTGCCAGCGTGCGGGAGCTGGGACACACTTCCGGGTGCGACACATTGTTCGGCCTGGGTCTTGCGGCGGCAGGACGTATAAAAAATGAGAAATGGAGAGGTAAACGATATGAAAGCTCGTTATGAGGCAATGCCTGTTTCGGAACGATATTGGTGGAAGGTAGTAGCACTGTGTTTTGTGGGCTGGATTCTGATGTACGCGGACCGCACGATCCTGAATCCAGTTATGGGAAAAATTGGGGAACAATTTGGGCTGAACAACACCCAGTTGGGGCTTGTAAACAGCATCTTCTTCCTGGCTTACGCCATCACCCAGATTCCCTCCGGAATGGTGGGCGATAAATTCGGCAGAAAGCTGGTCATCTCCCTCGGCTTTATCCTGTTCGGCGTCACCACCTATTTGAGCGGCGTGGCTTCCGCCTTCGGCGTGTTTATGCTGTTCCGCGTGCTGACTGGTATCGGACAGGGCGCATACTACGGCCCCCAGTACGCCATGTCAACAGAAGCCATTCCCACCAGAAGCCTGACCTTGGGAACCGCCATCATCAACAGCGGCATGGCCTTCGGCACCTCCGGCGGATACCTGTTATCCAGCAAGCTGGTGCTGGAAAACGGAGAGTCCTGGAGCAAGCCCTTCTATATCATGGCGATTCCCACCGTCATCGTAGGCGTTCTGTTCTTTGTCCTGCTGAAGGAAAAAGTGATCCGCCCCGAGGATCAGGGTAAACCGCAGCAAACCAAAGCCGCGGTCCAGCATGAGAAAATCTCCATGAAGGAAATTTTTGGAAATAAAAACCTGCTGCTGGCATTTATCCTGTGCTTCTGCTCCATCTATGCAAACTTTGTGATCATCACCTGGCTGCCCCAGTTTTTACAGGTTGAGCGGGGCTTCACCGGCACCAGCGTCGGCTTTATCTCCTCTCTGGTTCCCTGGGCCTCCATCCCCGGCGCGCTGCTGTTCGCACGTTTATCCGACAAGTTCAAGGTGACCAAAAAGCTGGTATTTTTCCTGGTTCCCATTGCCCTGCTATCGACCTTCGGCATCGCATTTGTGCAAGACAGAACCCTGTTAATCCTGGTTCTGATCATTTACGGACTTACCGGCAAGCTGGCTCTGGACCCCATCCTGGTGGCGTTTGTCACGAAAAACGCGCCCAAGAAGGCACTTTCCACCGTGCTCAGCGCATACAACTTTGTGGGCATGTCCGGTTCCATTCTGGCCCCCTACATCACCGGTTATATCGCAGACAAACTGGGGTCCATGAAGGTCGGCTTCTACCTGGCCGCTGTTATGCTGGTGATCGGCGGTATTGTGTTCAGCTTTGCGGATGAGAAAAAAGTAAAGGAGCAGTGATTATGAGCGACCGAATTGTACTGGCCCTTGGGGGCAACGCAATCCTCACAGACGATGCCTCGGCGGCGGCCCAGAGAAGGGCTCTGTACAAAGCCAGCTCGCAGCTCTGCGAGCTGGTGAAGCGGGGCGACGAGCTGGTGATCGCCCACGGCAACGGCCCGCAGGTGGGGAATCTGTATTTGCAGCAGAAGGCGGTGGACAGCAGGAAGAATCCGGCCATGCCCATGGATACCTGCGTGGCGATGACACAGGGCAGCATCGGATATTGGCTGCAAAACGCATTTTACGAAGCCCTGGATCAAGTGGGGCTCCGCAAAAACGTGGTGTCCCTGGTGACCCAGGTGGAGGTGGACGAGAGGGATCAGGCGTTCAGCCACCCCACCAAGCCCATCGGCCCCTTCCTGACAGAGGAGGAGGCCAGGGAAGCGATGGAGAAGGAGGGCGGCTGTTACGTGGAGGACTCCGGAAGAGGCTGGAGAAAAGTGGTTCCCTCGCCCAAGCCCGTGAACATCGTGGAATTTCCGGCGGTACGCCAGCTGGTCAACCGCGACAACATCGTAATCTGCGGCGGTGGCGGCGGCATCCCCGTGGTGCGCTCCCAGGCCGGTTACAGAGGTATGGAGGCGGTAATCGACAAGGACCTGGCGGCCGAGAAGCTGGCGGAGCTCATCGATGCGGACATACTGCTGATTCTCACCGGCGTGTCCCGGGTGTGCGTCAACTACAACAAGCCCGGGCAGCAGGAGCTGGAGTGCGTGACCACAGAGCAGCTGAAACAGTACATCGAAGAAAAACAATTCCCGGAGGGGAGCATGCTGCCCAAGATCCAGGCCGCAATCCGGTTCGTGGAATCCGGAACCAAGAAAAAGGCGATTATCACCTCCATTGATCAGCTCGGCGGAATCGGGCAGGGCGCGGGCACGGAGATTATTGCCTCATAGGGGGTAACAACATATGAAACGAAAAAAATTGGGGACAACCGGGCAGATTGTGTGCGCAATGATCCTGGCAGCAGCCGTGGGGACGGCGGCCGGGGACCGCATTGCCCCGGTGAAGGTGGTGGGGGACATCTTCTTCCATCTGATCCAGATGCCCATCATTCTGCTGGTCATGGGGCAGCTGATCGAGGCGGTCGGCGGGTTAAATCCCAGGGAAATGGGGGCTGTGGGCAGAAAAACCATCTGCATTTTCCTTTCATCCTCCCTGACCGCGGCGGTCTTCGGCTCCCTGGTGGGCCTCTGGCTGAAGCCGGGAGCCGCCATTCAGATGACCGCATTTTCCACCCAAACCGCAGATGCCTCCGCGCTGCAGGTAAAGCCGCTGTCCGAGACACTATTGGGATTTTTCTCCAAAAACATTGTGGAGTCCATGGCAAACGGCGTGATCGTGCAGGTGATTCTGTTCGCCGTGCTGTTCGGCCTGGCGGTGAGCTATGTGCGGGTGGAAAAGGGAAAAAACGAGCTTTACGAGGTGATCCTCCAGTTCAACGCCGCCATTATGCGCCTGATGGGGATGATCATGAAGCTGGCCCCCATCGGAATCTTCGCGCTGGTGGCCTCGACCATCGGCGCCCTGGGCGGCAAGGTGATCCTGCCTCTGATCAAATACCTGCTCATTTACGGCGCATGCACGGTGCTGTTTTTGGCCGCCTGGCTTACCTTCCTGTCCATCCGGCTGAGAATCCCGGTCTGGCTGCTCTTTAAGAAGATTTCCCGGATATCGCTGATGGCGCTGGCCACCACCTCCTCCGCCGTCACCCTGCCCACCACCCTGAAGGATTCCAGGGAGCGCCTGGGCATCGGGGACCGGGTTGCCAAGCTGGTGCTGCCGCTGGGAATGTCCATCAACTGCAACGGCGCGGCCATGCATATGGCCATCACAGCAGTGACCATCACCCAGATTTACGGCATCTCCTTTGGGTTCAACGGATATATCTATATCGTGTTCATGGCCACGATGCTGTCCATGGCCAACGCGATCGTACCCGGAGCCGGCCTTGTATCCCTGGCCATGATCGTACCCCAGCTGGGGCTTCCGGTGGAAAGCATCGCCATATTCGCCGGTCTGGAATGGTTCGTGGGCATGTACCGGACCATATTGAACGTAGATGCGGATGTCTTTACCGCTCTGCTGGTAGCAAACGGCGAAAAAGAGCTGGATTACAGCATCTTCTACTCAAAAGAACTGTAGGCCGTTCACAATATGCACTAAAAAGCGGGGCGTACCGGCCTCCGATATGCCCCGCTTCTGCATATATACAACCGCCGGCCGCCGGCGATATCTGGAATACATTTTCACAATTTCAAACTTTTTTCAAAAAACGCTTGACTTTTTTCCAATCTATAGATATAATTGTTTTTGCTGTTGAAGAACAGCGGATGCGTCAGTAGCTCAGCTGGATAGAGCATACGGCTACGGACCGTAGTGTCGGGAGTTCGAATCTTCTCTGGCGCGCGTCGAAAGCCTCGTAAGTATAATGCTTACGAGGTTTTTTGTTGCCTCTAATTGGCTGCGCAAAAAGTGATTTATGGACTATTTATGGACAGAAATATTCTATATAGATAGAATCAGGCGGGCCGCCGGCGCAACCGAGGCCCGCTATTATTATGCCCTAAATCTGCTCGGCCAGATCAACCCGCCAGATTTCCTGCGCCCCATTGGCACGGGTATGCCAGCAAGCGCCCTCCAGAGGTCCGCCAGGTGTGTTGTCCAGGAAATACCAGTCTCCGGTGCCGTCGTCAGGATCGCATACACGGCCGTCCCAC
>JAGZSY010000073.1 GCA_018380885.1 Enterocloster asparagiformis | reverse complement strand
GTTTGCAGACCTACATCTATTTTAGCACAGGAGTTGCTTTAATCTGAAGATATTCCCTCCACCTGCAGAGCAGGTGGTTTATTTTTACTGTGACACAAATAAGGACCTGAGGCGTATTGTCACAAAATACGCTTCAGGTCCTTATTTATTATACGCATGTTCATTATATGCACCGGCCGCAAGGCCGCAGCCGCCTATCCCAGGGCCACGTCCAGGATCATCATCACTACAAAGCCGGCCGCGAACCCGATGGTGCCCATGTTGGAGTGATCCCCCTCCGCGGACTCGGGAATCAGCTCCTCCACCACCACGTACACCATGGCTCCCGCGGCAAAGGAAAGCATATAGGGCAGGGCAGGCCCGAGGAAGTCCGACAGCGCCAGCATGAGGCCTGCGCCGATGGGCTCCACGATCCCGGACAGCATACCGTAGACAAAGGCCTTGTTCTTGCCCGCCGCGTCCTTCAGTGGCAGGGAAATGATGGCTCCCTCGGGAAAATTCTGGATCGCTATGCCGATGGCCAGGGCCAGGGCTCCGGCCATGGTGATACTTCCGTTGTCGGAGAGCAGGCCGGCGAAGGCCACGCCCACCGCCATACCCTCGGGGATATTGTGCAGCGTCACCGCCAGCACCAGCATGGTGCTCTTCTTCCAGTTGCCCCTTGGGCCCTCTGGTTCGTCGGCATCCAGGTGCAGATGGGGGATCAGCCGGTCCAACGCCAGCAAAAACGCGATGCCTAAGATAAAGCCGGACGCAGCCGGGATGAAGGACAGCCGTCCCATTGCCTCGCTCATGTCCATGGCCGGGATCAGCAGGGACCACACGGAGGCGGCGATCATCACACCGGAGGCAAAACCCAAAAGCCCCTTCTGCACCACCGGGCGGATGCCCTGGCGCAGGAAATACACACACGCGGCTCCAGCCGTGGTGCCGATAAACGGGATCATAATCCCGGCAAAAATATTCATCTCTCAAACCGCCTTTCTATTAAAACAAATCCAGCCGCAGGCGGCTCACCGCAGTTCACACCAAAGCGGGCCAGTCTCTCTCTAAATCTCATATCCCCTTAAAATCAGATAATCCTTGATCAGCTTGATCATCTGGTCATAGTCGATGCGGCTGGCGTTGATGGGCAGGTCGTAATTCTCCATATCCATCCACTCGCGGCCGGTAAAATACCGGTGGTACTCTTTGCGCTCCTTGTCGATGCGCTTCATGCGCCGGAGCGCTTCCCTCTCGTCCACCTGGTCCACCTCAATGACCCGGCGCACCCTGGTGACGGTGTCCGCGTACACGAAGATGCGGATCACGTCGTCCAGCTGGTCCTGCAGCACATAGTTGCCGCAGCGGCCCACGATGATACAGCTCTCCTGCCCCGCCAGCTTGCGGATCACCGAGGACTGGAAGCGGAACAGGTTCTCCGGGGAGGTGATGTTGTCCCCGTCCCGCACCGGCTCAGTCAGCTCCGGCTTCATGCCGGTGACGATGCGGTAAAGCAGGTTGTTGCCCGCCTTCTCGTCGGCCAGGCGATAATACTGCTCGCCGATGGCGCTGGTCTCCGAGGTCATTTTCAGAATCTCCTCGTCGTAAAAGTGGATGCCCAGCTCCTCGGCCAGGCGCTTGCCCGTCAGGCGTCCGCCGCTGCCGTACTGCCGTTCAACCGTAATCACAAAATGTTTTTTATTCATCGTAATGCCCCCTAAAATATGTTGATTGCCGATCGCCAGCCTTCGCCTCAGCTGATATCGATCTGGCAGACTTTCATTGCGTTGATTGCGTTTATATGGCTCTCCGGGCTCACGCCGGCGCAGCAGGCGGAATCCACCGCGATGGGCGTCTCCGGCACGGCCGCCTTCAGAATAAGGGCGTTGGAGATCACGCAGATATCCGTGCACAACCCCACCAGCTCCACCGAGCTGTACCCGCCGCCGCTGACATACGCGGCCAGCTCTTCGCTTCCAAAGGTATATTTCTCAAAGCGCTTTCCCCCGCAGGCCTTTAACGCTTCGCAGAGCTCCCAGCCATGGGTCCCCTTTACACAGTGGGGTACGGGAAGCTTTCTGCCCTCCGCCGTGTCCATATAGTTCTCAAAATGCGTGTCCAGCGTGAAAACCACCTCGTCCCCGGCGGCCACGTACTCGTCGACCTTTTTCACCACGGCAGGCACGATCTTTTCGGCCTCCCCGGTTCCCAGGGCGCCGTCTATAAAATCATTCTGCATATCCACAACTACAAGTAATCGTTTCATGTCGGCTACCTCCTGTTTCATCTTTCAACTACAGTCTATCACATTTCCCCAGGCAATAAAAGTCATTTTATTTTAATTCGGCTATTGACAAACGGTCTGATCTGTATTAGGATATGGGTTAATAAAATAAACCGTTGAGAAAGAGGAGTAAGCTTCCAAAGTTTTATCTCAGAGAGCCGCAGGTGGTGGGATTGCGGTATAAGGCTGGCTGCTGAATGGACTTTCGAGGGCGGTCCTGAACGGACATAAAGTCTCTGTATGGACCGACGGATTCCGCAACCGTTAATCGTGCGGCGCATATGTTTGTATGTGTAGAGTGGACTGACTATAGTCAATATTGAGTGGCACCGCGGATTTTATTCGTCTCAATCACAGCATCGGCTGTGATTGGGACTTTTTTGATGCGCCGGGCCGCACTCCGCTCCCTTCACCCTGCAAATATAACGGTATTTTATTGCGAAACCACATACATTTTTATTGAACGAGGAGGAAACTATTATGAAAAAATCAATGGCAATGCTCTTAACCGCTGCTCTGGCCGCTTCCATGCTGACCGGATGTGTGACCAAGGCCCCGGACGCCACCACCGCGGCGGCCGAAACCACAGCTGAAGCCCCTTCCACCGGCGCTGAGGCCGACACCTCCGCCGGGACCACGGAAGCTGCCGAGACCGCGGCGCAGTCCGAAACTTCCGGCTACACCATCGGCATCGGGCAGTTCGCGGAGCACGGCTCCCTGGACAACTGCCGCGAGGGCTTCATCCTCGGCCTGAAGGAAGCGGGAATCGAGGAGGGCAAGAACCTGACCATCGACTACGAAAACGCTCTGACCGACGGCGGCACGGCCAGCCAGATCGCCACCACCTTCGCCGGCAAACAGGTGGACCTGATGTGCGGCATCGCCACCCCCATGGCCCAGGCCGAATACGGCGTGGCCAAGAAATCCGACATTCCGGTGATCTTCACCGCCGTCACCGATCCGGTGGCCGCGGAGCTGGCCAACCCGGACGGGACCCCGGTGGGCGAGGTGACCGGCACCAGCGACAAGCTGCCGGTGGAAGCACAGCTGAAAATGATCCGTGAAATCCTGCCTGAGGCCAAGACCATCGGCATCATGTACACCACCAGCGAGGTGAACTCCGAGTCCGCCATCGCAGAGTACAAGGAGCTGGCCCCCAGCTACGGCTTTGAGATCGTGGAGTCCGGAATTTCCGTCCCCAACGACATCCCGCTGGCAGCAGACACCCTTCTGGGCAAAGTGGACTGTATGACCAACCTGACCGACAACACGGTGGTGGCCTCCCTGCCCGTAATTCTGGATAAGGCCAATGCCAAAAACATTCCCGTGTTCGGCAGCGAGATCGAGCAGGTGAAAATCGGCTGTCTGGCGGCCATGGGCCTGGATTACATTGAACTGGGCAAGCAGACCGGTCTGATGGCGGCCAAGGTGTTAAAGGGCGAGGCCAAGGCCAGCGAACTGAATTATGAGATATTAAAGGAAGCAGCCTTCTACGGCAACACCAAGGTTGCGGAGAATCTGGGAGTAACCCTTCCCGAGACGCTGACCGCGGAAGCCGCCGAGCTGTTCGACGCAATCAGCACAAAATAAGCAGTAACCCTGACGGAGGACGATCATGTTAACTATTTTACTCGGTATTCTGGAAGAAGGCCTGGTGTACGCCATTATGGCGCTGGGCGTATATATCACCTACAAAATCCTGGATTTTCCGGATTTGTCCGTGGACGGCACGTTCCCCCTGGGGGCCGCGCTGACCGCGGCGGGGATCGCAAACGGGCTGCCCTTCGTGGGGCGGATTTCCCCGATAGCCGCCCTGTTCGTCTCCTTTTTTGTGGGGGCGTTAGCCGGCTGCTGCACCGGACTGATCCATGTGAAGCTGAAGGTGCGGGACCTGCTCTCCGGAATCATTGTCATGACCGCCCTCTACTCCATTAACCTGCGGATCACCGGCAGGGCGAACCTGCCCATTTTCAGCCAGGAGACCATTTTTAGCAACAGCTTTCTGGATCAGCGGGTTCCCAAAGCCATGCAGCCCTACACGGTGGTGCTGATTCTGCTTCTCATCGTGGTGATCTGCAAGGTCCTGCTGGACCTCTACTTAAAGACCCGCTCCGGCTACCTGCTGCGGGCGGTGGGCGACAACGACCTGCTGGTGACCTCCCTGGCCAAGGACAAGGGAATGGTCAAGATCGTGGGACTGGCCATCGCCAACGGCTTCGCCGCCCTGGCGGGCAGCGTGTACTGCCAGCAGAAGGGATTCTTTGAGATTTCCATCGGCACCGGCACCATTGTCATCGGACTGGCAAACGTGATCATCGGCACCCAGCTGTTTAAGCGCTTCGGCTTCGTGAAGTCCACCACCGCTGTGATCGCCGGCTCCATTCTCTACAAGGCCTGCGTTTCCCTGGCCTTAAATGTGGGCGGACAGCACCGCATCGGAGGCTACATCGTCTCCGTGCCCATCATTGCCTCGGATTTGAAGCTGATCACATCCATCCTCTTCCTGGTCATCCTGCTGGCCAGCGCCAACAGACGAAAGAAGGTGAAGAGCCATGCTTGAGTTAAAGCACATCAATAAATACTATAACGCCGGCACGGTCAATGAAATGTGCCTGTTCGACGACTTTTCCCTGACGGTGAAGGAGCACCAGTTCGTGTCCGTGGTGGGCAGCAACGGCTCGGGCAAAACCTCCATGCTGAATTTGATCTGCGGCAGCATCCCCCTGGACGACGGCCGCATCCTGATCGGCGGCAAGGACATCACCCGCATGCCCGAGTACAAGCGCCAGCGGCGCATCGGGCGGGTATACCAGAACCCGTCCATGGGCACCTGCCCCAGCATGACCATTCTGGAGAATATGTCCTTAGCCGACAACAAGGGCAGGGCCTTCAACCTGCGCCGGGGCACCAACCGCCAGCGGATCGAGTATTACCGGGAAATCCTGCGCAGCCTGGGACTGGGGCTGGAGGACAAGATGAATGTAAAGGTGGGCGTCCTCTCCGGAGGCCAGCGCCAGGCCATGGCCCTGCTGATGTCCACCATGACTCCCATTGAGTTCCTGATTCTGGACGAACACACCGCCGCCCTGGACCCCAAGACGGCCGAGACCATCATGGAGCTGACGGATAAAATCGTCCGGGAAAAGAACCTGACCACCATCATGGTCACCCACAACCTGCGCTACGCGGTGGAGTACGGGGACCGGCTGATGATGATGCACCAGGGCAGCGTGGTGATCGACAAGGAGGGGGAAGAAAAGAAAGCCCTGGATATCGATGATATCTTAAAGAAGTTTAACGAGATCAGTATTGAATGCGGAAACTAAAGTCAAGACCACCGGCTTAGCCGGTGGCTTGTTCTGCCCCTATAAGGGGCTGTTACCTACTTGCGCCCGGAAGGCGCACTGAAAGGTCTGCCAGCTGCA
>JAGZSY010000072.1 GCA_018380885.1 Enterocloster asparagiformis | reverse complement strand
GTACATGCCGACCTCGGAGCACTCGCCCTCGAAGTTCGCTCTCAGATCCATCATGATGTCCTCGGGGGAACCCTGGGCAACGCCTACCTCGTGCTCGCAGGCCCATGCCATGCCTTCGCTCTCCTGTAATTTGAACTTGGAAGCCGGAACGCCGCACTGAGGACATTTCTCAGGAGCCTGCTCGCCTTCATATACATAACCACATACGGTACATACCCATTTTTTCATAGTTTTGTCTCTCCTTTTATACTCTATTTTCTTGAATCAATAATAGTAATTGTTACTGATATTAATATATACCATCCGGCCTGTTTTGTCAACACTTATTTTCAATATTTTTAAGTTTATTTCCGTCGGTAAAACGGCAGGCGAAAATAGCGGGGCACCGTTTACTATATTCTGCGGCAGCGGAAACATTCCCGGAAAAGAAAAAATACCCCCTGCCGTGCGGCAGGGGGCAGGCCGTCCCTGAACGGATGCCGGGGACGACGGCTTAGAAATTGAAGTGCGGCGTTATTTTACGGCCGGGCCTTTTTGACGCCGTTTTTTTGTTTCAGCAGCGCGGCAACCAGCAGTACCCCTAAATACACGAAGGGTGTGACCAGATAGGGGACCATCTGAAGCGGTTCCACATCGAGGGAGGCGGCCACTGCCACGGGGTTCGTGTTCCATGGAATCCACAGTCCCAAAATCAGGCAGCCCACCGTCATGGCGTTGGCAAGATCCAGACGGTTCAAGCCAGCCCGGTCATAGACGCCGTTTAACACATTGCTTGTGAATACCTCGGCAAAGGTTGTGGAGGAGGAGAGGTTGCCCAGCAGTCCCAGCAGCAGGGCGCACACGGTTGCCGCCAGGCTGCTGTGAATCCGCTTTGAGAGCGGCTCAACCAGCGCATCCAGTATACCGGCAGTATTTAAGATTCCAAACAGGCCGAACGCGACCACAATCATAAATGCGGTGCCCGTCATGCTGGACATGCCCCCGCGGCTGAACAGCTTGTCGATAAACACATCGCCGGAGGAGAGGGAATAGCCGCTCCACATGTTGAGAATAACGCTCTGGGCGGATTGGCCCTGATAGAGTGTGGCCACAGCGAGGCCGCCCACACTGCCGCAGAGCAGCGAGGGGATCGTGGGGACTTTAAAGCAGAGCAGGGCGATTACCAGGATGACCGGAAGCATGGGAATAAAGCCGAGGCGGAAGTTTGCGGAGATTCCCTCCATAATCGCGCCGATTTCGGTAGTGGTGGCTGTGTCAAAATGGCTGCTCAGGCCCATAACAAAAAAGATAACGGTTGATATTAAAATGGTCGGAATGGTGATGCGCAGCTGGTATTTGATATGCGTGAACAGGTCCACTTCCACGGCGCCGCTGATGATGTTGGTGGTGTCCGACAGAGGCGAGAGACCGTCGCCAACAAAAGCTCCGCAGATAATCGGGCTGGCGGCCACAAGCGGGTTGAATCCCATGCCCAGCGCAACGCCCATGAGCGCAATTCCAATGGTTCCGCAGGTACCCCAGGACGTTCCCGTGATCATGGAGAACAGGATACAGATAATAAAGGAAGTAACCTGAAAGTAACTGGGGTTGATGATTTTCATTCCCAGGTGCGTGACGGCCGCGATGGTACCGCTGGCGTTCCAGGCGCCGATCAGGGCTCCGATTGATATTGTGAATACAACCGGCAGGAGGCATCTGGGCATAAATGCGAACATACCCTTTTGCAGCTCATCGTACCTGTATCCGATTTTCATGCAGAGCGGAAACGCCAGGATCCATGCCAGCAGGAACAGTACCTGCATTTTGAAGCCGAACACAGCGCCCAGAAGCATGATTCCGCCCAGAATCAGAACCATTGTGAACAGCGCGTATCCAAACGACGGTTTTCTCTGTACAGCTTTCGTATCCATATTTTACCCCTCCTATATAGCCCCCGGTCTACAAACCGATTTGATTTAAATGTGTAATGGCGTATGCCAGCAATTTTGTCCGGTCATACATGGACTGCAAAAGCCCATACTCTTTTAGATTGTGCGCGAACTCGCCGACGATGCCTAAGCCGTCCAGAGTCGGAACGCCGGCCGCCACAATGTTGCCTGAGTCGGAAACGCCTCCGCGCTGTATTTTTGAAAATTCCGGCATTCCCAGCTCGGCCGCGAGACCGCTCAGCAGATCATATAGTTTGCCGATCCCTTCCGTTTCATTGTAGGGCACGAACCTTGCGATGTCGATTCGATAGCTGGAGGTCGTCCCCGGGATATACGCGCGTTCGATGGCCTGGATGATGCCCTTGTGGAGACGCTCCCCTTCCTCCAGCGTGCTGAAGCGGATGTCCACCGCGAATTCGCAGTGATCAGGGATTGCGCTGCTCTGGTTTCCGGCGTGAAAAATGCTGGGGGTCACCGAGCTTCCAGCCGGGAGATCGGCCAGTTTGGCAATGTCAACCACCTTCATCGCCGCTTCCAGCAATGCGTTCTTTCCGGTCAGCACGTCGTTGCCCGCATGACCGCCTACGCCGTCAACCGTGACAAAAAAGGTGTGCTGCGTCTTTCGGCCTACAACCAGCCGGTTTTTCATATCGCCGGGCTCCATATTGAATGCGCACAGGCAGCCCCGGCTCTCCTCTATAATTTTCTGATCAGCCAGATTTCCCACATGGTCGGCCTCCTCGTCGCCCACAAGAATCATCTTGATTGGATGGTCCTTGTAACCGATGTGATTCAGCGCTTTGGCGATATACAGCGCCATCACATCGCCGCCCTTCATGTCGATCACGCCCGGACCGTAAATCTTGCCGTCCCTGATCCGGCATGCCAGTGAGCCGAACGCGCCTGTGCGAAAGACCGTGTCAAAATGTCCGGACAGGAGCACGGGTTTTCCGGGGCGGTCTTTTCCGAGAAGCGCGGTTATAATCCCGGCACGGTTTTCCGCCACCTGGAATTTCTGGATTTCAAAGCCCTCCTGCTCCAACAGACCGCAGAAAAAGTCCATGGCCTTTTCCACCTGTTCCTTTTCCGTGTAATGTCCTTCTAAATTGACCAGGTCCACCAGGGTTTGGTTCATTTCATCCCGGTGTGAATCGATGTAGCTGCTGATTTTTTCATAGATGTTGTCCATAACGATTTCTCCTCTCAAAAAGAATATCTGCCGCCGTACACAATTTCCTGGTAGCGCTGAGGGTCGGTGTCCCCTTCCGTGTTGAACAGCAGGATCACGGAATCCGCATTCAGTCCCATGCGGTCCCGAACATCCTTTAAATCATCCCGGGAGGCCAGCAAAGCCAGAAGGCCGGTGGTGATTGCGCCGGATTCCCCGGAGGTTACAGGCGGATCATTTGACAACGGCGCCGCCAGGATTCTCATTCCCAGGGCGGCCACCCTGTCGCTGCATGCGGTGCTCCAGCTCACAAAATTCCGCAAAACCGGCCATGTAACCGTGCAGGGCTCTCCGCAATTAAGCCCGGCCATGATGGTGCTGCTGTCCCCGCTCACCGCATGTGCAGCGCCGTCCTCCGACTGGATGGAGGTATAAATACACGCCATATCCTCCGGCTCGGCCGTAATGAAAGCAGGAGGTGCTTCACGATAGCGGTTTGCCAGATATCCGGTCATACTTCCCGCCATGGCGCCCACGCCAGCCTGTAAGAATACGTGGGTGGGAGCGGCGATTCCCTCCCGCTTAAGCTGTCCTGCCGCCTCGGCCGCCATTGTTGTATAGCCCTGTATAATCCAGGTGGGAATCTCCTCATACCCGTCCCAGCTGGTGTCCTGCACCAGATGCCAGCCGTTTTTTACAGCCAGGGAGGCGGCAAGCTTAACCGTATCATCGTATCCCAGATCCGTGATCGTAACCTCCGCTTTTCCGGCCTCCCGTATGGCCTGGGCCCGTGCCTGGGTGGAACCCTTCGGCATATAGACGTGTGCCCGGCAGCCCAAAAGTCCTGCGGCCCAGGCGATGCCTTTGCCGTGATTTCCGTCGGTTGCCGTTACAAATACCATCTCTTTTAATTTTGCTGCATATGTTTCCGACTGAAGCATTTTAAAGGTCACTGTCTCCGGATTCAGCTCCAGCTGCCGGCAGACAACCCGGGTCAGCGCGTAGAGGCCGCCCAGGCCCTTAAACGCCTTCAGCCCAAAGCGCTGGGATTCATCCTTGATCAATATGGCTTTCACATTCAGAGCCTTTGCCAGTCCGTCCAGGCGGACCAGAGGAGTTGGCGCATACCCCTCCATACCCTGATGGAGACGGAGGACCGGCAACACCGCCGATTCGCTTAAAAACTCCGGAGGTGTCGAAGGGGTGTAGTGCCTGTTTGGAATAGCCTTTACACCACAACCGCAAATTGTGTTCATAATCACGCTCCTATCTGTATTATTTTGTGAACGTTCAACTGTGATTCGATTCTAGCATTGGCAGTGTGATTAATCTAATATATCTTTTTTGCGCCACTATTGATAAATTATATGGAGACTGATATAATGCTGATAAGTTATATGGCAAAAAGTTGTCTAAAGTACTCAGGAGAATTGGGCGATGGGGTATAAAAATCTGAATTATATTGTGGAGATTGCACAACAGAGAAACATCAGCAGGGCCGCAGAAAAATTGTTTATATCGCAGTCCGCGCTCAGCATTTATCTTAAAAAGATGGAGAAGGAGCTGGGGGTCAGCCTGTTTATACGGAATAACAATACACTGACGCCCACGCCGGAGGGGGAGCTTTTTGTGGCGACCGCCAAGGAGATTCTCCGCTTGGAGCAGAAGCTCTACGCCAAAATATCGCCGTCCTTTCATCAGCTCAGCACATTCGGCATCTCATCGGAGCTGGGGATGCGTATATTCTCCGGAGTATTTTCAGAATTTCAGAGGAGCCATCCGTCGTTTAAGGTGAGCATTGTGGACAGCCGCGCGGAGCTGCTGATGGAGAAGCTGAAGGAGGGAACGATCCATTTTATTTTGGTTCCCAGCCAATTTCCGGTCAATGAGCCGGAATTGCAGTGCGAGATGCTCAAAGCGGAGAAGCTTGTCTTTGTCATTCCGCCGGATCATGCCCAGGCGGCGCTGGCCTCCCGGGACTACGACAATCCGCCAGCCGTGGATATCTCTGTATTTCAGCGCGACAAGTTTGTGGTGTGCGCTCCCCATACGGTGGAGTATGCGATTATCAAGCGGATGTTTAACGATCATGGGATCAAGCCGGATATTCTCTGCGAGATCAATCTGACCAGACAGGCCTGTCAGATGGTGGAGAGCGGGGTTGCATTGACGATTCAGCCGGACTTTTGCATCCCGCGGGATATGAACATTCTTGTCTGCCAGCCGGACAAGCCTTATTACCGGTACATGCAGCTGGTTTATCACAAGCGCCGCGTGTTGAGCAAGGACGAAAAGCAATTTATAAAATCCCTGAAATATGCATATGAACACTGGTATGACTGAGCAGATTCGATCCGGGATTCCTGAGGGGCGGGCGCAGCTCTTGTCCATAATTCCCATCCACCCCGCGGCGGCCATAGATTCTCAGACGGATCGTCCCCTGGGATAAGGCTATGTCCCGAAGCTTAACCATATTTACAAACACAAAAAAGGCTGCCGCTTTACGATTCATCAATCGTTAAAGCGGCAGCCTAAAAAGGGGGATATAGGAATTTCAGGAGTCTGTGTGGATTAGCCGAAGTATCTCTTTAACAGTCCCTCGAAGGCCTTGCCGTGGCGGGCCTCGTCCTTGGCCATCTCGTGAACGGTGTCATGGATCGCATCCAGGTTCAGGGCCTTGGCTCTCTTAGCCAGGTCGAACTTGCCGGCGGTGGCGCCGTTCTCAGCGGCA
>JAGZSY010000026.1 GCA_018380885.1 Enterocloster asparagiformis | reverse complement strand
TGTCGGAAGAAAACCGGCCCAAATTTTGGCGTTTGTGGATTGTCCGGGGGATTGCGCGGTAAAATGGCCGCCAGCTTTACAACAAAAGGGAAATTATGTGATCACGAGCCCCATCCGTTCCATCTGGCGGGCGTGAACCTTCCCGCTCTCCGCCGTGTAAATCCTGGTGGTGGAGACATTGGTGTGGCCCAGGAGATCGGCCAATCGGGACAGATCCTTCTCCAGCATGTAATAGGTGCGGGCAAAGAGATGGCGCAGATTATGGGGAAACACCTTGCCAGGCTCCACTCCGGCGCTCTCGCACAGCGCCTTCATATCCCGCCAGATATTGCTCCTGTCCAGAGGGCGTCCGCTGCGGGTGGTAAACACCGCTCCGGCGGTCTTTTTTTGTTTCTTCAGATAATTTCCGATCAGACGGCGCAGCTTTTCCGGCAGGAATACGGTGCGCAGCTTTCCCTTGCAGTCCACCCGGGCATACCCTTTCCCCACAGCCTCCACGGTGATGAAGCGCAGCTCCGAAACCCGGATTCCCGTGGCGCAGATGGTTTGAATCACCAGGGACAGGCGGCGGTTTCCGCTGCGGTCCGCGGCGCTCACCAACCGCGCGTATTCGGACCTGGTCAGTTCCCGTTCCGGTCGTACGAACAGCTCCCGCTGGATTTTTAACGGCTTTACCTTGAATTGGGGACAGCCCGCGTACTCTGCAAAACCGTTGACCGCGGCCAGCATGGCGTTGACCGTGTTGGGCGCATAGCGCCCGGTCAGCGCCTCCTTCCAGCGGATGGCAGCCTCCTTGGTAAACGTTTCCCCGTTCAAAAACTCCGCGAAGGCCCTGAGCCCGCGCAAATACGCCTCGATGGTGGTCCTGCTGCGCTCCTGCTCGTAAAGGAACCGCTCATACCGACGCAGCGCCTGGGGGGTGATTCCATCATATCCTGTTATTTCGTTCATTTTATGCTCCTCCTGATTCGCTCTGATGTTATTGTACTTATTTTGCTGAGAACTATCCTAACATCTCAGCAGCCGGAGCAAAATATAGGGGGGCTTTATGTCAAGTAAACCGATGGGTTTGGTGAGAGAAAACGGGAACGCGCGGACGGCCGCGCCGCAAAACCTCAAATCCCCCCGCAGCCATACTACCGCCGCGGGGGGATCTATATTTTACATATTCATTTGTCAGACAATGGGTTACTGATCTTCCTCCAGCTCATCCTCGCCTACCAGCTCGTCGTACTCCTGCTCGTCCAGCAGCTCGTCAAACGCCTCTGCCACGATCTCATACTCGTCGTCATCCTCGATGTTGTCCAGGGCGGGCGTTCCGTCCTCGCTCTCGCTGTAGCGATAGAGATAAACCTCCCCTTCCTCCGAATCTGCGCCTTCCATGGGAAGCAGTGCGATATACTCGCGCCCGCCAGCGTTAAAGATGGTCAGGACTACGCACTCTACCTCCGTATCGTCGTCCAGGGTGAGGGTGACGGTCATCTCCTGCTCTTCCTCTTCATTCAGATTCTTCTCATCTGCCATGTTTCAATACCTCTCTTAATTGTAATGGTTTACCTGTGCTTCTTTTTACACTCTATCAAACTATGGGCAAAAAAGCAAGTTAATATTCAACGCCTTTTCTGGCGCCCACGCCTTTTTCATAGGGGTGCTTCACCGCCCGCATCTCCGTCACATAATCGGCCCGGAAAATAAGCCCCTCCGAGGGACTCCTGCCGGTCAGCGCCACCTCCAGCCCCTCCGGCCGGTGATCCAGTGCGTCGGTCACAAGCTGCTCGGCCACAAAACCGCCGTTCACCGCCGCCATGATCTCGTCCAGCACCAGCAGCGCCCGGACGCCGGACGCACCGTTTTCCCGCTGCTCCTCTCCCTGCCTCCGGACCAGGCCGCAGGCCAGTTCCCAGGCGCGTTTAAAGAGCCCTGTATAATACTCCCCCGCTTCCTTCTTCTCTTCCGGGCTCATGGTCCAGGTAAAGCCGAAGCGGCGCTCGCAGGCAAGGAGATGGATGCCGGGTATGGTTTTTAAGACCCCCACCTCGCCGGAGTCGTCGTTTTTCAGGAAACGGGCGATCACCACCGCCGCGCCGCTGCCGGCGGCCCTGACGGCCAGTCCCATGGCCGCGGTGGTCTTGCCCTTCCCGTCCCCGCAGTAGATATGCACCAAACTGTTCAAATGATCTGCGCCTCCTCCACAAAACGCGATACCTCCTGTTTCTTGTGGTACCGCTCCTTCACGTAATAGATATGCAGCCGGTCCTTAGCCCTTGTCATGGCCACATAGAACATCCGCCGTTCCTCCTCCAGATCCGCGCTCAGCGCGGCTTTGTGGTGGGGCGTCACGCCCTCGTTGGCGTCCAGGATAAACACCACGCGAAATTCCAGGCCCTTGGAGCTGTGCATGGTCATCAAATGCACTCCCTCCCGCAGAACCTGCCTGGAAGCCGCCTGCTCCTCCAGCTGCCGCCTGTAGCGCTCCATGTACGCCTCCCACGCCTCCAGGGTGGGATGGGGCATCGCGCTCTCCTGGAGCTGGTCCAAAACCTCCCTCAGCTCCTCCGGGTCCAACTGGCGCTCGCCGGCGTACTCCCGGATATAGTCGTCGTACCCCACCGCCTTGCGGATGTAGTTCACCGCCTTGCCCGGGGCCAGGCCGCGGATATTCCTCAGATCGTACTCCAGCTGTTCCACCCGCTCCACCATCCACTCCCGGTCCTGATAAAAGGATTTCACCGCCTCCAGGCGGATCACATTCCCCTCCAGGGCATCCCGGCTGATGTAGCGGATGGGCCGGTTGACGATCCTAAGCAGGTTGGCCCGGCTCATATCCCCGGCCGCAGCTCGCAGATAGGCCAGTATGTCCCTGGCAATCCAGTGATCGTAGAGATTGGGCAGGGTATCCCGCATGTGAAAGGGGATGTTGTACTCCATCAGGACCTCCACCAGGCGGCGGGGACCGATATTGGTCCTGTACAGCACCGCGATATCCTCGTAGGGCACGCCTAATCGCTTGTAATCCCGCAGCTGGGTGGCGATGGCCCTAGCCTCGGCCCCGGGATTTTCAAACTCTCTCGCCACCACGGAGCGGCCCGGCCCTCTGGCATCCCGAATCTCCTTGTCAAACCGCGTGCTGTTGTGGGCGATCAGCTGTCCCGCAGCCCGGATGATCTGTGCGGTAGAGCGGTAATTGATGTCCAGATGGATTTTCACCGCCCCCGGGTAGTCCTTCTCAAACCCCAGCATGATCTCCGGCCTGGCCCCGCGGAACCGGTAGATGGACTGGTCGTCGTCGCCCACGATGAACAGGTTGTTCTCCGGCAGAGCCATCATGCGGATCACCTCATATTGGATGCGGTTGATATCCTGGAACTCATCGATTAGTATGTACCGGTATTTGCGCTGCCATGCCTGCAAAATGTCGGCCCGCTGCTCAAACAGCTCCCGGCACATCACCAGCATGTCGTCAAAATCCAGGAGCCCGGCCCCCCGCAGGGCCGACTCGTAGCCCTTGTACAGCCGCCGGAATACCTCCTCGGAGCAGCTCTTGGCGTAATAGTGCTCCACACCAATCATCTCCCCCTTGATCAGGCTGATCTCGCTGAGCACGCCGGAGATGAACTCGCTCTCATCCTCGGTCTCAATCTCATACCGCTTTAACAGCTCCCGCACAAATTCCACCCGCTGCTCCTCCCGCACGATGCTGCCCGAGTCGTAGCGGTAAGCCAATTTGAGTATCATAAAAAAGACAGAATGGAAGGTCCCGAAGGAGGGCTTTGCACATCCTGTCTGCGTCATCTGCTCATAGCGTTTCTGCATCTCCCTGGCCGCAGCCCGGGTAAAGGTGATCACCAGAATGGAGGAGGGATTCACGCCCTCCTCCTCGGTCAGAAAACGTATCCGGTTGGTGATCACCGTGGTCTTTCCGGAACCGGGGCCCGCCAATATCAGGGCAGGGCCGTCCCCATGCCGGATCGCTTTTAACTGCGCTTCGTTAAACGCCATTCTGATCCCGCCTTATGATAATTTCTCGATGCCCTTGCGGATTCTGGCCAGGGATTCCTCCTTGCCCAGCACCTCCATGATCTCCGTGGCGCCCGCGGGAGTCATCTGCTTGCCAGACACAGCGGTGCGGATCGGCCACATCACAAAGCCGGTCTTTACGCCGGTCTCCTCCACATACTTGGAGATAGCCCCGTAGAGACCGTCGTTGCTGAAGTCCTCCTGGGCTTCCAGAACGGGCAGCACGTCGGTCAGCACCTTGAGGGAGGTTTCGCCGTTGGTTTTCATCTTCTTATGGGTGTACATGGCAATGTCGTAATCCGGCAGGGCCTCAAAGAAGTCAATGTGCCCGGCGATGTCCGGGAACACCTCGATGCGCGTTTTCACCATGGCGGCGATCTTCTCCAGATCCATATCCTTATGGATCACTTCTTTAATATATGGCAGGGCCATCTCATAAAACCGCTGTGAATCCATGGCTTTCATGTACTCGCTGTTCATCCAGCGCAGCTTTGTCATGTCGAAAACTGCCGGGGATTTGCTCATACGGCGGTAGTCGAACTCCTTTACCATCTCCTCCAGGGAGAATATCTCCCGGTTGTCCTCGGGGGACCAGCCCAGAAGGGCCACGTAGTTGACCACTGCCTCGGCCAGAAATCCCTGCTCCAGCAAATCTTCAAAGGAGGAATGTCCGCTGCGCTTGCTCAGCTTGTGGTGGTTCTCATCGGTGATCAGCGGGCAGTGCACGTACACGGGCACCTCCCAGCCGAAGGCCTCATAGAGACGGTTGTACTTGGGCGAGGAGGAAAGGTACTCGTTGCCCCGCACCACATGGGAGATGCTCATCAGATGGTCGTCCACCACGTTGGCAAAGTTGTAGGTGGGGTAGCCGTCGGACTTGATCAGCACCATGTCGTCCAGCTCGGAGTTGTCCACGGTGATATCCCCGTAAATCTCATCGTTAAAGGTAGTTGTCCCGGTGGTGGGGTTGTTCTGGCGGATCACGTAGGGGATCCCGGCTTTTAAGTTGGCCTCCACCTCCTCCTTGGTCAGGTTCAGGCAGTGCTTATCGTAGCTCATGATCTCCTCGCCGTTGACAGTGCGGCGCAGGCTCTCCAAGCGCTCCGGGGTGCAGAAGCAATAGTACGCCTCGCCCTTGTCCACCAGCTTCTTGGCGTACTCCAGGTAAATTCCCGCCTTCTGGCGCTCGCTCTGGACGTAAGGCCCGCAGCCGCCGTCCTTGTCCGGCCCCTCGTCGTGGATTAAGCCTGTGTCCTCAAGGGTCCGGTAGATGATCTCCACCGCTCCCTCCACGTAGCGCTCCTGGTCTGTATCTTCAATGCGGAGCAGAAAATCTCCGTTCTCATGTTTTGCAATCAGATATGCGTACAGCGCTGTTCTCAGATTTCCCACATGCATCCGTCCCGTGGGGCTCGGTGCATACCTTGTCCTAACTCTGTTCATACTGCGATCTCCTATCGTTTTTTCTGTTTCCATTAACACATTATATACCGCGCTATGAAAAAAGACAATGCCTGATTTTCACCGGCATTGTCTCTTATTTGCATGGAATCGGCCGCTTGCGCAGCCCGGGGATATTGCCCTTGAGCAGCGTCTCCCTTTACTTGGACTCTTTCTTGGGGGCCAGATCGCTGGGCTTCATGCTCAGGTTGATTCTGCCCATCTTGTCGACCTCGATTACCTTTACCGTAACCTCGTCGCCCACGTTTACCACGTCCTCCACGGTGTTCACCCGCTTCTCGGAGAGCTTGGAGATGTGGATCATGCCGTCCTTGCCCGGAGCCAGCTCCACAAACGCGCCGAAGTTCATCAGGCGAACCACCTTGCCGGTAAATACCATGCCGGGCTGAATCTCGGTCACAATGCTCTTGATAATCTGGATCGCACGGTTGATCATAGCCTCGTCGGTGCCGCAGACGTTCACGGAGCCGTCGTCGTTGATATCGATCTTCACGCCGGTCTCCTCGATGATCTTGTTGATCACCTTGCCCTGCTTGCCGACCACGTCGCCGATCTTCTGGGGATCGATGTTGATCTGCAGAATCTTGGGCGCGTAGGGGCTCAAATGCTTTCTGGGCTCGGAGATCACCGGGCGCATCACGTCGTCCAGGATGTGGATTCTCGCCTCTCTGGTTCTGGCGATGGCCTCCTCAATGATCGGGCGGGTCAGTCCGTGAATCTTGATATCCATCTGAATGGCGGTGATACCCTTCTTGGTACCGGCCACCTTAAAGTCCATGTCGCCGAAGAAATCTTCCAGGCCCTGGATGTCGGTGAGCACCAGATAGTCGTCGTCGGTCTCTCCGGTCACCAGACCGCAGGAGATTCCGGCCACCATATCCTTGATCGGCACGCCGGCGGCCATCAGGGACAGAGTGGAAGCGCAGATGCTGGCCTGGGAGGTGGAACCGTTGGATTCCATGGTCTCAGACACGGTGCGGATGGCGTAGGGGAACTCTTCCTCGGAGGGAAGCACCGGAACCAGCGCGCGCTCCGCCAGAGCGCCATGGCCGATCTCACGGCGTCCCGGTCCTCTGCTGGGCTTTGTCTCACCCACGGAGAAGGACGGGAAATTGTAGTGGTGCATATAGCGCTTGCTGGTCTCGTTCTCATCCAGGCCGTCCAGGCGCTGGGCCTCGGACAGGGGAGCCAGCGTGCAGGCGTTCAAAATCTGAGTCTGTCCGCGGGTGAACATGCCGGAGCCGTGTACTCTGGGCAGCAGATCGACCTCAGCGGCCAGGGGACGAATCTCGGTGATCGCGCGGCCGTCCGGGCGCTTGTGGTCCTTTAAGATCATCTTGCGCACGGTCTTTTTCTGGTACTGGTACACAGCCTCGCCGATCAGGCCCAGCCACTCCTCGTTCTCGGCGAACGCCTCCTCGAGACGGTCGGTAATAACGCGGATATTGCCCTCGCGGGTCTGCTTGTCGTCGGTAAATACGGCTTCCTCCATCTCCGCGGGGGGAACCAGCTCCTTGATGGCTGCGAACAGCTCTTCCGGAATCGCGCAGCTCTCGTAGGTGTGCTTTTCCTTACCGCACTCGGCCACGATGGTGTCGATGAAATTGATGATCTCCTTGTTGACCTGGTCGGCCCGGAAGATCGCCTCGATCATCTTGTCCTCCGGAACCTCGTTGGCTCCGGCCTCGATCATAATCACCTTGTCGCGGGTGGAAGCCACGGTCAGAGCCATGTCGCTCACATGCTTCTGGTCCGCGGTGGGGTTGATGATCAGCTCGCCGTCGATCATGCCCACCTGGGTGGTGGCGCAGGGGCCGGCAAAGGGAATATCGGAAATGGACGTGGCGATTGCGGAACCCAGCATAGCGGTCAGCTCAGGGCTGCATTCGGGATCCACAGACATCACAATGTTGTCCAGGGTCACGTCGTTGCGGTAATCCTTGGGGAACAGGGGGCGCATGGGGCGGTCGATCACGCGGGCGGTCAGCACTGCGTTCTCGGAAGCCTTGCCCTCTCTCTTGTTGAAGCCGCCGGGAATCTTGCCCACAGCGTAAAGCTTCTCCTCAAACTCCACGCTCAGAGGGAAGAAATCGATGCCCTCTCTGGGCTTGGTGGATGCGGTTGCTGTGGACAGCACCACCGTGTCGCCATAATGCATGAAAACGGCGCCGTTCGCCTGGGCGGCCACTCTGCCTACTTCTACGGTCAGCTTACGTCCTGCCAGGTCCATACTGTAACTTTTAAACATATGGTTATCTCCTTTTCATTAAAATCATATCATACACTGGCAGAAGACGCCGAAACTACTGATCTGTCCGCAAATCGCCGTTTTACGGCCACATCAGCGGTCTCGGGGTGATTCCTCTGCCAGAGAGAATGCAAATATAGGGTGGAGCTCTGAAAAACTCCACCCTAACTTCTGAAATTACTTTCTGATGCCTAATTTCTCAATTAAAGCACGATAGCCTTCCAGGTCGGTCTTCTTTAAGTAGTCCAGAAGTCCTCTTCTCTGTCCAACCATCATCAGAAGTCCTCTTCTGGAGTGATGGTCCTTCTTGTTGTCCTGTAAGTGCTGGGTCAGCTCTGCAATTCTGGCGGTCAGGATTGCGATCTGCACCTCCGGTGAGCCGGTATCCCCAGGCTTGCGGCCGTACTCCGCGATGATCTGTGCTTTCTTTTCCTTAGAAATCATGATGTTTCCTCCTTAAATAAAATTAGTCTCACCGTAAACCAGGCCGTCGGCTGGAGTCACCGGGCAACCGGGCATCGGCGTTATTTCATACCGACTCAGTATAGCACACTCCGATTCGGTTGTAAACCGGATTTTTTATGGAATGGGAAAATATCTCCCATCACACAGGCTCTGTTCATTATTTCCATGATCAAAAAATCTTATACCGCATACGATCCGTCACTTTACGCTTTTTTCGCACCACTCCCCTCCGTCCGTGAGCATATGCAATAACCGCGATTATGTTGTATTGCTCTCTATTAATATAAACGCAGGGGGACATTATTTTTCTCCGCAGGGCCGGAATTTTTTGTCCGCCGGAAGGGAAAATCAAAATGCTTTCATCCCGCCAGACACCGGGCGATTTCGCTGAGCCATACCTGCATGTCGATGGGTTTTGTCAGGTAGCCTGTCATTCCCGCTTCCATTGCCGCGCTGATATCCTCGTCGTAAGCGTTGGCGCTGGTGGCAAAGATGGGCGTGCCCGCGTCCGCCCGTCCCAGCGCGCGGATACGGCGGGCCGCGCCGCAGCCGTCCAACACCGGCATCTGAATGTCCATGAGGATCAGGTCGACGCTGCCTTCCGGTGATTGTTCAAACAGGCGCACGCACGCCTCCCCGTCCCGCGCGCAGCGCACCTCGGCGCCGGTCTCCTCCAGGATTTGCCGGATAATCTCCATGTTCAGATCGTTGTCCTCCGCCACCAGGATGCGCTTTCCCGCAAAATTATAGCTTGCCGGGGCTGCGTTTTCCAGCGCCTTTGTGCCTGGGTCAGCGCCCAGGAACCGCTCCAGGGAGGTCCGAAACAGCGGTTTGGGCACAAAGCTGCGGATTCCCCTGCCGGCCGCCAGGGACCGTATGTCGCTCCAGTCGTAAGCCGCCAGCGCCGCCACGCCGTCAAAGCCGCTTAAGGACCAGTCCCCGCTGTCCAGGCAATCCCGGTCGATGAGCACGGCGTCAAATCCCGGCTCCGCCTCCAGCAGGTTCACAGCCGATGGAATGTCCGCCGCCCGGCCGGACGCCACGCCCCACCGGGCGAATACCGCTTCCGCAGCCTCCCACTGTCCCGCGTCCCCGCCGACCAGCAGGACCGAGGAAAACCGCGGTACAAGCCCCTGCTCCGGCCCGGCCTGGATATGAAAGGGCAGGGTCACGGTAAAGGTGGTTCCGGCCCCCTCCCGGCTCTCCACGCCGATGGTTCCACCCATCAGATCCACAATCCGTTTTGTGATGGCCATGCCCAGGCCGCTGCCCTCGATCTTGTCCACCCGGCTGTCCCGCTCTCTGGTGAAGGCGGAAAAGATGTTCTTTAAAAATTCCTGCTTCATGCCGATTCCGCTGTCCGCAAAGGTAAAGCAAAACCTGGCGTTCTCACCTCCGTCCCCGTCCAGCTCCTCCACATCCACCGCGATTTGCCCGCCCTCCGGGGTGAATTTGACGGCGTTTGTCAGGATGTTGATGAAAATCTGGTTCAGCCGCAGATCGTCGCCCCACAGATATTCGTGGCGCACACCGTGGAGGCGGATGGAAAAATGCTGCCCCCTGGCCTTCACCAGCGGATAGATGATGCTGACCACTGTCTCAAAGGTGTCCGGCAGAAAAAATCCGCCTCCGTGAAGCTCCATCCTGCCGCTCTCAATCCGCGCCATATCCAGGATATCGTTGATCAGCCCCAGCAGATGGCGGCTGGATATATCGATCTTTTTCAGGCACTCCCGCACCGTATCAGGCTCCACGGCGTGGTTAGCGGCAATGGCGGCCATGCCCATGATGGCGTTCATGGGCGTGCGCATATCATGGCTCATGTTGGCCAGGAATGCGGATTTGGCCTGATTTTCCCGCCTTCTGCTCTCCATGCGCAGGGACATGGCGTACAACGCGGTCAGTAAGGACAGAAGGAGCAGCAGGGCGCCGGCGCACAGCTTGGCCAGGTTCCGGGACAGCACGGCGGTGCGCTTGGTAATCACGCCGGCCGGCACCGTGCTGACCACGGTCCACCCGTTGATCCCCATGGGCCGGTAATAGGCGTATTTCTCAATTCCGAAGTCATAGTAGGAGGCCATGCCCTCCCGGCGCTGCCGGATGTCGTCCTCCACGGCCGCCAGGCTGTAGCCGGAGGCGAACTTCATGTTCTCCAGAACCTGGAACAGGTTGTTGTACTCCATGCTCCTGGCGTGAAGCACCAGGTTGCCGGAGGCGTCTATGATGTAGGAGTAGCCCTCGCCGTCAAAGCCGTCCACCCGCACGTCCTCCCCCAGCTTGGCCGTGCTGACCATGGCCGCCAGCACGGTCCCCGGATTTTGGGGCACGGGAACGGAGAGAACCACGCCGCCCACCGCGCGGTCGTAAAAAATCTGCCTGGTCGGGTCCGAGACATAGGGCTCCCCCTTTGCGGCAGCCGTAAAAAAGGCCTCCCCGGACACATCCCTGGGGCCCGGCAGGGCCTGGGCGTTCAAAATCCCATCCGGCCCGGCGATTCCGATATACTCAAGCCCCAACTGCCCGGCCATCTCCCCCAGATACTCCACCTGTATTTCCCGGCTCCTGACCCGGGAGACAGTGGAGGCCAGCACCTGGAGCTGGAGCTGCTGTTCGGACAGCGTTTTTTCCATATAATGCGCAATATAACCGGACACCTCGGACAGGCGGGACCTGTTCTCCTCCTCCAGGGTCTGGTTAAAATTCCGGATATAGCTGAAAAAGAGCAAACCGAACACAATGATGATACACAGCAGCGCCACCGGTACAAAGGGGAAATACACCCGGTTTCTGCCTGATTTTTTCATGTGCGCCACCTTCTTTTCCTCAGTTTTGCGGGCACAGTTTTGCCCGTTTTATCCTCATGGCGTCCATCTCCACCAGACACTTCTCCACCGCTCCGTCCCCGCCGTCCTCCATGCACCCGAGGATGCACACCGCGTCGGACTGTGAGAACCCCTTAATCCGCAGCCAGGCGATGGAATCGCTGTAGCGCTCCTCAATCCAGCCGGCCGCCTCCACATACTGGGGCGTGGATATGCTGGCCCTCTGCTGCTTGAACACAGGGGCCGTGTAGATGTCCTCAAAAGCGTAATTGTAGTTGACGGGATCGGCCATGAAGGCCACCAGCTCCAGCGCTTCGTCCACCTGGTCCCCATGCCGGTTCACCATGAGCAGCGACAGGTTGGGCCCCTCAAAGGTCCCCTGGTCCGGCACGCCCACAAAGGCGGGCATCAGGCCGAAATCGTCGGCATTTCCCGTAAAATCCGTGTAGAGCCAGGTATCCCAGCAGAGCATCATGGCGTAATCCCCGCTCTTTAAAGCGGCGTCCATGCCGTCCCAGTCGTTTTCCCGGTAGCTGCCGCCCAGATAGCCCTGGCGGGCCATCCGGCAATACCACTCCACCACGGCGTGCATCTCCGGCAGATCGCGGTAACCGATCAGGCCTTTGTTGACCGCCTCCAGCACTTCCTTATCCTGCACAATGGTATCCAGCGGGAACTGATAGAGCAGCATAGTCGGGGATCCGCAGGGAAGATACAGCGGAATCACCCCGTTGTCCAGCAGCGTCCCGCATGCCTGCAGAAATTCCTCCTGGGTCCGCGGGACTTTGATTCCCAGTTTTTGGAAAATTCTTTTGTTGTAGAGCGTCCCGGACACCGACGCCTCCCAGTGCGGGAGACCGATGACCTTTCCGTGGTAAATGGACTGGTTGATGGATACGTCCGTCAGATCGTCCACCCACGGTGCATTGCTGAAATCGTAGAAATTCTCATCCGGGTCAAAGGGATCTAAGTTGACTCCACCGTAGTAAAGCAGCAGGTCCAGACCGGAATCCTCATCCGCAAGGGCGCTTCGCACCTCCCCCACCATCTGTTCCGGAGCCACCGCCACGGTCCTGACCGTATTCCCCGTAAGCTCCTCGTAGCGCGCAAACGCCTTCGCCATGTAGCTGCGGCCCAGATCGGACTCCCGCCCCCACACGGTGATCGTCCTCCCCTGCTTCTGCCCCCGACCGTCGTCCGTTTCCCCGGCAACGGCCGCGGTCTCCGGACCGGCCACGCGCCCGGCCGCACAGCCGGAAGCGCCCAGCAGCGCGGCCGCCAGAGCCGCAGCGGCTGCAAAACGTTGTACTGTAATTTTTTTGCCCATCTGTCACGGCCCCCCTCATTCCGGCTGCCCGCCGTTAAAGCGCATCGCAGCGTGCAAGCGTGCGTTTTCACATCGCCTTCCGCGGCTGTCAAACTCAGGCCCGCCGCCGTCTGCGGCCCCCTTTGCGCATGTCCGCCGGTTCCGTATCCTCCCCGCCGTCCCGGTCCCTTCCGGCAAGGCTTTACTCTATCTCTCCATTTTATCACAAATCTGTATTCTTTCAACTGTTTGCGCGCAGTACCGCGGGACGGCGGGCGTTACGCCGCCCCTTCTCCCTGCCCTCTTCATCCTCCGGCGCGCACAGCCCGCGCGCCATCTGCCCTCCAGGCTCAGGAGATGCGCTCCGGCCGGCGGGCCCGGCCGGCCACAAGGTCCCGCCCTTCACCCTCCGGCACAGAGGCAAAAGGCTGGCCCGTAACCGCAAAAATACAGGGCTGAAACCACGACACGGTCTCAGCCCTGCATTCAGTTTGGATGGTTTACTGCGCGTTTTCGCCGCGACGCTGTTTCAACGCCTCCACATTGGCCTCCACCCTCTTCTTGCCCAGAGGATAGACGAACCAGAGGAAAAACGCCACGATCAGAAATCCGATGGCCGGCACCAGGGTGGCGGTGGTGTAGATCCCGTCGATCACCTGCTGGGTCTGCACGGTGGCGGCGGACTCATAGCCGATCAGGCTCAGCGCCCAGCCGCCCACGCCTCCTGCCAGGGCCTGCCCCACCTTCCGGGCAAAGGAGTAGACCGCGTACACGGTGCCGTCCTCACGCTTTCCGGTTTTCACCTCCTGGTCGTCGATCACATCCGTGATATTCGCCCAGATCACAGTGTTGAAATACCCCAGCCCCAGATATCCGAGAACGGTCAGGCCCAAAAACAGCCACATGTTCTGGATGTGCAGGAAGTACAGCAGCAGGAACATCAGGCCGGACACCAGCATCCCCGCTGTGGCCGTCTCCCGTTTGCCGAACCGGCTGCTGAGCTTAACGCTCATCGGAGCCACGATCACCAGCATGCTGAAGGTGGTGATCATGGTGTAGATGGAGATACCGGCCGCATTGTTGAAATATTTGGGATAGAGATAATTGTTCATGCTGCCGATCAGCAGCTGGCTCAGCATCAGGAAGATGGCCGCCCCGATGATTCCCAGCAGCGCCCTGCTGGTAAAGATCGCCGATACCGTCTCCTTTAACGTCACCTGCCGTTTGTTCGGGTCCCGCTCATAGGGCACCCGCTCGGTGGTCAGCTTGTAGCAGATAATGTAGCACAGCACCGCGCAAATGGCGAACACGCCCGCTATGACCGTGAACGTGCTGCCGCCCCTCACCACCTGGTTGCCCTGGGCGTCGGTGGTGTAGATCAAAAGGGGCGTGACCACGCCGATCACCAGACCGGCCAGGGTGGCCCCGATGGTTCGGAAGGTGGACAATGCCGTTCTCTGGTCCGGGTCTGAGGTAATGGCCGAGGCCATGGAGCCGTAGGGAATATTGATGGACGTGTAAAACACGCTGCCCCACAGCAGATAGGTCACGTACATATACACCCTTTTCAACCCCATGGGCGCCCCGGCCACGGCGGACTGATACATGAGAAAGCTGGCCAGGGCCACCGGGCCGCACATTCTGCGCAGCCAGCAGCGGAAGCGGCCGTCCCTGGACGGTTTTACCGAGTCCACGATGCGCCCCATGGTCACATCCGTAAACGCGTCCACAAACCTGGCCACCAGAAACAGCGTGCCCACCGCCTTGCCGCTGATTCCCAGCACCTCGGTGTAGAACACCATCAGAAAGGAGCTGGCAAATATAAAGGTGAAATCGTTGCCGAAATCCCCGAACATATAGCCGATTTTATCGCGCAGGCCAAAGGGCCTCTGCGCGCCGCGGTTGTCCCCCATACGATCATCTCCTCCCTAGCGCCTGCTCTTATAGGACAGCGGCAGGCTTTCCCAGCGTTTCTTGTAGAAGAAGGCCGCATCCTTTGGCTGGCGTTGTCTGGTAAAAATTCCCTTTTTGTTGCCGTTCACCCGCATAATACCTTCCGTGGTCTGGAAGTCCGCAAAATTCCACACCTGCTCGCCGCGGACAAACTCGTAGGAGTCAAACACCCGGTGGCACATTTCAAGGTACTCGATCTGGTACTCCTGGCTCCACATAACCGAGGGCAGCTTGTGCTCCCCGCTGTAGGTGTCCGCGCCGTACTCGGTAAAGATAAAGGGGCGGTCCAGGCCTTTTTCGGCCCATTTGTCCATCTCCGCCCGGAAGGCCGCCTCCGCATCGCACATCTCGTATCCGCCCTTCATGTACCAGCCGTAATAGCGGTTTAAGGAAATGATATCGGCCAGATGGTAGCACTTGCAGGTGTCGGGCAGGGAGTTCATGATCATGGCGTAGGTTCTGGGGCGCTTCTGCGGGTCCAGCTCCCTGGCGCGGGCAAAGACCTGCTCAAAGTAGGGCACCGCCGACTCGTCCGTTGTCTCCGGTTCGTTGAGCAGGCTCCAGGCGATGACGCAGGCGTGGTTCTTGTCCCTGGCGATCATCTCCTCCACCGCCCGCAGATGGTTGGCCAGCAGGAGGGGCGTGGTGTCCTTCTGGAAAAACGCGGTCCGCTTGCCGGTGGAGGCTTCCATGAAATTCATCAGGCTCTCAAACAGCCCCACCGCCGGCACCTCGTCGATCACCAGGAAGCCCTCCCGGTCCGCCATCTGGTAAATCTCCTCGCTGTAGGGATAGTGGGAGGTTCTAAAGGAATTGGCCCCGATCCATTTCATGCACTCGAAATCCCGCTTCATCACGCCTATGTTGAAGCCCCTGCCCACGATATCGCTGTCCTCGTGTTTGCCGAAGCCCTTTAAGTAGACCGGCCTTCCATTGACCAGTATCTCCGTTCCCTTAACTTCCACCGTGCGGATGCCGATCTCCTCCCGGTACTCGTCCACCAGCCTGTCCCCATCCGTGATCCGCACCACAAAGGTGTAGAGATAGGCGCTGCGGACCTGCCATAAACGCACGCCCTTGATCTCCAGCACGCCCGTTTTTCCCAGGCTGTGCCCGGCCTCCCTGCCCTCCTCGTCGTAGGCCGTCACGCTGACCTGGTGATCTCCGGTGGTCGTCACCTCATAGCTCACCTGGGCATCCGCGCCGCAGATTTTGTGGCTGACCGCAAAATCGAATACATATTCCCTGGGATAAGCCACCAGCTTTACCGGGCGCTGCAGGCCGGAATAGTTGAAGAAATCAAAGTAGGGGCGGTTCATTTTCTTTCCATTGGAGAGCACCTGGGTCGTCCCGCATGGGATGTTGGTCTCGCTCAGCTCGTTGTTGACCAGCACCACCACCCTGTTCATGGCCTGATACTTAGCCGCCTGGGTGATATCCGCCGTAAAGGGCAGGAATCCGCCGGTGTGCGACGCCACGTGGATGCCGTTTACATAGACCTCGGCCCTGTGGGTGGCGCAGCCGAAGCGGATGCCTACATAGCGCCCCCTGTACTCCTCCGGGATGAACACCTCCGTCTCATACCACATATCGCCCGCGTACTCCCGGATGTCCTTGTCCGTGTAGAAATCCTGGAAGCTGGCCGGAACCGGGATCAGCTCTTTCCCCGGAATTCCCTGCGTCCACCCCGCTTCTGTCCCTCTCCCCTCCGGGTCCAGACAAAATTTCCACATACCGTCCATACCGGTCACTCTCCTGGTCGCGGTCTGGCTGGGATACAACATCGAATACTCCAACATAAAATACCTCCTGTTCTCTGAATGGGTCCCGGAAAACGGCTCTGCCGCCCGTATCCGCCGGTACATCCCGGGGACCCGCCTGTTTGCTCACGCTGCTGCCGGCACTGCGTTCTTGTCAGGCGTAAGCATACCATTTTTTCTCCGCGGCCATCCTTCTATTTTTCAGGATAATTCGTATTTTTTTATAATCCCCTTGATTATTTCGCAAAATTGTACGATAATAGGTGAAAATATTACGATAACGCGGCCGGTCAATCCCATAGGATTCCGGCCTGGACAGGAGGCGTATCATGCCGTCTTACGATTCCGCCCTGGATTTTACGCGAAAACTGCTGAAAAATTTCAACATACGCACCTATGCGGCCGACGTTCCGTCCCTGACCGGCCTGGACCTGGACGGAGGACTGCGCAGGCAGTTGGAGGAGAATTTCGACTATTCCACGGATTTTTGCCAGTTTCTGAGCCAATGCGAGGGGCAGGCCGTGTATTTTTCTCAGGATCAGTTTTTATGCCGATACACCCTGATGCAGCTGCCCGAACAGGATCCCCCTGTCTATTTCCTGGCCGGCCCCTACCTGTTTCAGCGCCCGGACCGCCATTTCCTGCTGAAAATCCAACAGAAGCTGTCCGTACCCGCCGGACATATAGACTATCTGCAGTGCTACTACCAGTCCCTGCCCTTTATTGAATTTGAGGACTACCTGCGCTCCGTCCTTCTCCTCCTGGCGTCGGAGGTCTACGGGGAGGGACGCTTTTCCATTCACTACTGCCGCGGCCTGCTTGACAGCTCCCAGCTGGTGCGGTACAGCCAGAACACCAAACCGGACAACCGCCAGCTGCTGGAGAAGCGGTACCAGGACGAAAACGAGCTCATGCAGTTCATCGCCTCCGGCAATTACCAGAAAACAGAAATGATACTGTCCAAATTCGCGCTGCACTCCTTCGAGCAACGCCTTCCCAACCAGCTGCGGGATCAGAAGAATTATCTGATTATCACCAACACCCTGATGCGCAAGGCGGCCGAGATGGGCGGCGTCCACCCCCAGTATCTGGACGACCTGTCCTCCCAGTTCGCCGGGCGCATCGAGCGCATCGCCGGCGACAACGATTACAGCGCCCTCATGCGGGAGATGGGGCGCAAGTACTGTCTGCTGGTCCGGTCCTACTCCACCAAGGGATACTCCCCCATTGTAAAAAACGTGATGGACTACATCCCCCTGCATCTGGCCGAGGACTTAAGCCTGCGCACGCTGTCCGCCCATTTCTCCGTCAGCCCCACCTATCTGTCCTCCCTGTTCCGCAAGGAGTCCGGCAGCACGCTGACCGAGTATGTGAACGGAAAACGGATGGAGCAGGCCCTGTTCCTGCTCAACTCCACCACGCTGTACATCCAGACCATCGCCGCGGCCTGCGGGATACCGGACCTAAATTATTTTACTAAGGTATTTAAAAAGCACACGGGCAGAACGCCCAGGGAATACCGGGAGCTGATTCACAGAAACGGCGCGGACACGCCCTAGCGCGTTTGGAAATTGGGCTTTGCCGAAGGGAATCGACTTTGTCCGCATTTTCCCGCGCATTAAAAAAGCCGGCTTTCGCCGGCTTTTTTAGCAGATGGTGACCTCTTTCGCGGATGCCCCTCCGTTTTCCGGGCGCTCCCGCCCTTTTTGTCCCGCCGCATACCGCACCAGCAGGAGGGTGATTACCAGGCAGACCGCCTCCGACACCGTGGGGGCCCACCAGATGCCTTCGCCGCCGAACAGGGCGATACAGCCGGCCAGGGAGGCGGCCAGAATCACCACCCCCCGGCCCAGGGAGATGGCCAGGGACTGCTTGGGCCGCTCAACCGCGGTGAAATAACCGGCCCCGACGATGTTGAATCCCACGATCAGGAAGGAGAGGCTGAAAATTCTGAACACCGCGGCGGAGTACGCCCGCAGATCGGCCAGCTCCCTTGAGATAAACACGCCCACCAGCAGGTTTGCCCCGCCCATACAGGCAAAAAACGCGGCTCCGGCCAGGAATGTGGTGGCACACAGGGCGTAGCGCAGCAGCTTTTTGCATACGTCATGCTCCTGTCTGCCGTAGTAAAAGCTGATCAGCGGCTGGATGCCCTGGCTGATGCCCGCCATGGACATGACCACAATCATGTTCACATAGGCGACGATGGTGTAGCTGACCACGCCCTGTTCCCCGATATAGCGCAGAATGGCGTGGTTGAACATGAACACCGTCAGGCCCGCCGACAGCTCCGTAAGGCCGGAGGACAGGCCGATCTTCGTCACCCGGACCATCTGCCCAAGGTCCCAGCGCGGTTTGGCGAACCGGATGGTGGCCTTTGGCCCCAGAAAATGCTTCAGGTAGATAAACACCGGGATCATCTGAGATATGCCCGTGGCCACCCCCGCGCCGGCCACGCCCCATTGAAATACCATGACGAACAGGTAGTCCAGAATACAGTTGATTACCGCTCCCAATGAGACCACGATGGTGGCAAACCGGGGATAGCCGTCTGTTTTCACCAGGGTCTCAAAGGTGTAGGAAATTATAAAGCACCATGCAAAGGGCAGGATTGACAGGATGTAATGGCGCGCGTACTCCATGGTGGCCTCCGTGGCGCCCAGAAAACGGATCGCCGGGTTCACCCCCAGCCACATGGCCAGGGTGATCAGCAGGGATACCGCCCCGGAGACGATCAGGTTCTGGGTATTTGCCTGGTTGGCCTCCAAGTGCCTGCCCTGGCCCAGAAAAATGGCCACTATGGTGGAGGTTCCCACGGCAAAGAGGATGGACACGGAGAACAGGAAATTCACAAACGGCGAGACAATGTTCACCGCCGCCAGCGCCGACTCCGACACGCCCCTGGCCACAAACATGCCGTCCACCATGGTGTACAGCGCAAAGATCCACTGGGCCACCACCGACGGCCAGACGAATCTCCAGAAATTTTTCTTTAAGGTAATACCTTCAAAATTCATAAACTCACCCCTCTTGATTTTCACCGGGACGGCGCTCTGCCCCGAGCCCCGCCTGACGCCTCAGCGCTGCCCAGGGTTGTATTCCCGGGCCGTCGGCCCCATATCCGGTTGTGATTGCCATTTCAGTATAAACCTTGGTATAATACCAAGGTATACAGCAATAATTGCCAGAATCAGGAGGAAATCTATGTCTACCTATTACAAAATAGGCGAAATCGCCGCCCTGTACGGCATCAGCACGGATATTCTGCGCTACTACGAGGAGTTAGGCATCCTGGTGCCGCGGCGGGCGAAAAACGGCTACCGCGTCTACCGCACCGAGGATTTGTGGTGTTTAAATATTATCCGCGATCTGCGGGATTTGGGGTTTTCCATGGACCAGATCCGGTCCTATATTGAGAACAGAAGTGTGGACTCCACGCTGGAGCTGTTTCAGAAGGAAATGTGCGTCATTGACCAGCAGATCGCCAGGCTGAACGCGCTGCGGGAGAATATTATCACCCGCCGGGAGACCATCGCCCAGGCCGTCCGGCTGCCCATTGGGGCCATCGCGCTCAAAGACCTGCCTGCCCGGCCCTGCCACCGGATCATGCAGAGCTACGACACGGATGAGGAGATGGACGTTCTCATCAAGCAGCTGGTCTCATTTGAGCCGGACCGGCAGTACATCATCGGCAACAATCAGATGGGCTCCTTTGTCAATCTGTCCGCCGCCATGGACGGGCGCTGCCAGCAGTACGACGCGGTATTCCTCCTCCACCCGGACGGGGAGTACTCCATCGAGGCTGGCTCCTACCTCTCGGTCTGCTACGGCGGCAGCTTCCGCCAGACCCGCCGTTTTGTGCCCCAGCTTTTGCAATACGCCAGGGATCACGCCATGGCGGTCCGCGGTCCGCTGCTGGAGCTGCTGTGGATCGACAACCACACTACCAAGCATGTGGCGGAGCAGGTGACGGAATTGCAGTTGATGGTGGAACCGCCGAAGCGCCGCCCTGTTGCACCTTAGCGCGCGTGTAAAAATTGCTTTCCGCCGGCTGTGGGCCGCGCTTTGCGGAAGGTTTGGGGCGTGCAGACGGCGGGAATGAATTTTCAGACGCGCTCCAGCTCCTCAGGCCCGCAGAGCTTGTCCCTGCCCAGCTCTGCCAGCAGACGGTTCTTTTCGTTCATGGTCCCGAAGCGGTCCAGGCAGCAGACCACCCGGGGACAGGATTTGATCAGTGCGGCCGCCTGCGCAAAGGCCTTCTCCCCAATGGGCTCAAACGCCTGTTCCGCCACCACCTGGGACGCCAGGGCCTTGGCCACCGGGTAATCGACGTCGTTCTCGTGGAGAATCCCGGCCGCAAAGGGGATGCCCCTGCGCTGCAGCCGCCGGTACACAGGTATGCCGCTTCCATTTCCGCCGATGACAAAGACCAGCGGCGTTCCCTCCACCGGCTCCATTTCCAGACAGCCGAATTCCGCCTGGTAGCTGCCCTTTGTGATCCCGTAGAGATGTGCGATATAAGCGGAGGTGAATATTTCCTCCGGCGTGCCGCAGCGCTCGATGGCGTCCCCGTTGACGCATACGATGTAGTCGGAGAGCTTCTGGGCCAGGTCCAGCTCGTGGAGCGACATCAGCACCGCCACCTTTCTGTGGCGCACCAGGGTTTTCAGGATGGTGAGCAGCTCCAGCTTGTGCCGGATATCCAGAAAGGACGTGGGCTCGTCCAGCACAATGGCCTGGGGCTCCTGGCAGACGGCCCGGGCCAGGAGTATGCGCTGCTTCTGCCCGTCGCTGATCTCCGCAAAATACCGTCCGGCCAGCTCTTCCGCGTGCACCAGCGCGAGGGCCTCCCGCACCTTTTTCCGGTCCTCCCCGCTGAGGATTCCCAGGCGGCCCGTGTACGGGTAACGGCCTGTGCCCACCACATCCTCACAGGTCATCAGCTCAGGCTGAATCCGCTCCGTCATGAGAATCGCCATCCGCTTCGCTATCTCCTTCTCCGCCATGCCGCGCATCGCGGCCCCGTCCAGATAAACGGCTCCGTCCAAAAGCTTGAGCTGCCGGATCACGCTCTTTAGGATGGTGGATTTCCCGGCCCCGTTGGGCCCGATCAGGGTCACGATCTCGCCCGGCCTGACGTGGAGCTCAATCTTCCGGATCAGCGGAATTTTCCCGTAACCCACGTCCATATTGTCCGCATAGATATAATCACCGTTCACCAGCTCCACCTCCTCATTGAATCTGCTTTCTGCCGCGCACCATCATGTAGATCACCACCGGCGCGCCGAACACCGCCGTGACGGAGCTGATGCTCAGCTCCGTGGGAGCGAACACCGTCCTGGCGATCAGGTCGCAGAACAGGCAGAACACCGCGCCGCCCAGAAAGCAGCCCGGTATCATCAGCAGCGGCCTGGCTGTTTTAAACAGGCTCTTCACCAGATGGGGCACCGCGATGCCCACAAAGGAAATCGGCCCCGCAAAGGCGGTGACGCAGGCTGAGAGCAGGCTGGAAAGCAGAATCAGCTCCGCCCGGAAGCGCAGGATGTTCACCCCCATGTTCTGGGCGTAGACCTCGCCCATCTGATAGGCGCTGATGGGCTTGGCCAGCAGAAACGCCAGAATCAGGGACAGAAAAATCACCGCGGCCATCACGCGGATATTTTCCCAGGACATGCCTGAAAAGCTGCCCATGGACCAGTTGTGCAGGTTGACGATGTTGGAGTCGTCCGCAAAGGTGACGGCAAAATCCGTGGCCGCGGAGCAGATATAGCCGATCATCACGCCGCAGATAACCAGCATGGACATTTTCTTCACCTTCCCTGAGATCAGCAGCACAAAGCCCATGGAAATCATCGCCCCCGCAAAGGCGGCCAGGATCATCCCCCCAGAGCCCACGGAGATGCCGCGGCTTAGCAGCGTGATCATTAACAGGGAGACCGTCAGCTTTGCGCCGGAGGAGATTCCCAGCACAAAGGGGCCTGCGATGGGATTGGCAAAGAAGGTTTGAAGGAGGAAGCCGGACACGGACAGGCCCCCGCCCAGGATCACCGCCGCCAGGAGGCGGGGGAGGCGGATATCCCACACGATGCGGTACGCCGTCTCCTCCCCGGTACGCGCAAACAGAATGGCGCCGATCTCCCCAACGGACAGGTGGATGCTGCCGGAATTGATGTTCCAGATCATTAAAATAAACATGATAACCGCCAGCACGGCGAACGAGATGCCGTGCTTTAAGCGGGGTCGTTTTGTCATAGATACAGCTCCTATCAATCAACAATTTTTTGCCCGGGCGCGCAGATGGCGGGACTGAATTTTCAAACAGGCTCTAGCGCAGCGGATAAATGTAGGTCATTTCATCCGCCTGAGGGTCCCCGGTGGTCAGGAGCCTGTGGATGTCCAGGATCATATCCCCCAGCCCCATGCTCTCCTGAAAGAGATTTTTTTCCGTGCACCACACATGGCCCTCCTTCACGGCCTTAAAGTCGGCCAGAAGGCTGCTCTTCTTCAACAGCTCATCCAGAGACTTAAGCTCCCCGTCGACGGCGCTGTTGTAAATAATGTAATCCGCGTTCTTGGCCGCCGCGTAGAAGGCTTCCATCTGCATGTTCATCGTGGACAGAGAATTCCCATTTTCCTCCAGATTCCCCGGCACATAGGCGCCGCCGGCCAGCTCGATCATCTTCGCCACATAGTCCCCGGATTTTCTCACATTGACGTACCCGTTGGAGCTGACGTAGAAAAACGCCACGGTCTTGCCCGTGGGCGCCTGGCCTATCACGGCGTTCAGCGCGTTCATCTGCTCGTCGAAGCGCTTCCGGGCCAGCTCCTCCCGCCCCAGCAGCACCGCGTACAGCTTCAGCCACTCCATCCGCCCCAGGGGGTGGCTCTCGTAGCTGGAGCGCTCCACCAGCACGGGGATTCCCAGCTTTTCCAGCTGCTCCTTCACCTCTGGCGAGTGGTAGATCATGGTCGATTCAATAGCCAGATCACAGGATTTTGACAGGATCAGCTCGTAGTCCGGCGCATTGTATTTGCCCGCATAGGACATGCTCTGGTCCTCCATGGCCTTCCTGGCCTCCTCTATGTACCAGCCCTGGGCTTCCGTGCCGGACAGGGTGATCCGGTCGATGCCGTCCAGGCTGCGGAACAAATCCATGGCGGAGGTCGCCACCAGATAGATGTTGTTTAGGGGCTGCCTAAGCACGGTCACGCCTGCGGGAATACCCTGGGGCACGGCCGTGTGCTCCGGCACCACCAGGTAACGTCCCCCCTCTGCGATTGTGATCATCGCGCAGCCGTTGTCGTAGTAATCCACGGAGAACTGGTCCGCGTAGAGCAGTTCCATGCTGTGGTCGATCTTCATATCAGCCCAGTTCCGGGGGATGGCGGCGGCGCCGGGCTGGGCCGCATCTTCCTGGGAACCGCCGGGCTGGGCCGCATCCGCCGGGACGCCCCCAGACCGGGCCGCATCCGCCGGGGCGCCCCTGGGCTGCTCCACATCCGCTGAGGCGCCCCCGGGCCGGGCCACATCCGCTGAGGCGCCGCCGGACCGGGCCACATCCGCCGGGACGCCCCCGGGCTGGGCCGCATCTGCCTGGGTGCCCCCGGGCTCCAGCTCTGCCGTCCGGCCCCCGACCGCGCCGTGCTCCCCGCGGCCCACGGCCCGGCAGCCCCAGACTGCGGCTGAAACAAGAGCCATCGCCACAATGATTGTAAATATTTTACATTTCCCCATCACTCCGCCCTTTCAAGCGTTGCCGAGTCAAAGGTCAGGGTGTACTCGATCTCGTGGGGAACGCTCATGGCGATGGTGTCCGCAATGACCGGGATTCTCCAGTCAAAACAGCTCACCGGTATCTCGAAGGCGGAATTTCCCTCTGTGTTCACCAGCTCGTACTTCTCGCCGTCCACTTTCATATAGTCATAGTTGGCGCTGCCCCAGACGATGGACGCCGTGACAGCGCCGCCCTCAACCCGCAGCTTTGCAGGTGATTCCACCGAGGCCCTGCCGGAGCCGCCGCCCAGCTTCACCTGGCAGGTGTAGACCCCGTCCTCCAGGTTCAGGCTTTCCGCCGTGGCGATTTTCCCCTCCGCAAAGGCCTTCGCGGGCAGGGAGTCCGCCCGGAACACCAGAGTGCGGTCATACCATTTTTCTTTGTTCTTGCTGAACGCGCTGCAATCGATCCCCATGTCCAGAGCCTCCACCGTCACCCGGTAGGCGTAAGCTCCGTTCGCCGTCTCCTCGTAGGGGATGCAGTCCGCCTCGGAAGCCCTGGCCGCCTCCTGTCCGGTTCCCAGGTACAGCTTTGAATATCCCGTTCCGCTCAGGGTCATGAACGCGCTCATGGAGCCGTCCTCTACCGTCAGCTCACAGGCGGTGATCTTGAACATGCTGGAGCTGGAATCCACCTTCACGGCGTAGACGCCGTCCCTGATCGCATCTCCGTAAACCGGAACCATGCCGTCCTCCACCACGTCCCGCTGGCTGACAGTCTCATTTTCCCCCGCCACCCGGCCGTTGTCCGGTTCGCCAGACTCCTCTGTGCCGCGCTGCGCGTCCGCGTCCTCCGTCGCCGCCTCATTTCCAGACGCACCGGTTTCCTCCGTCTGGCGGGCAAAGGCAGATTCCGCCGCCGTCTCCTCTGACGCCGCACTGCCCCCGCCGCAGCCGCCCGCAATGAGCGCTGCGACGATGAGCGCCGCGGCTAATCCTGCTTTATGTATACGCATCTCGATTTCACCTTTAAAAGGGCGATCAGCATATTTCTCCGACCGCCCCTTCTTCCTTTTTTATTTATGTCCGCTTAACACCCGATCCACCGCTGAGGAGGAAGCTACTGTCCCAAGCTGTCCACCGCCGCCCTGGCGTGCTCCACAAAGAGCTGCTGGATTTCCTCCATCTCGCCCAGGCCGCGGACAAGGCAGGTCACCTCGTAACCCGCGGCCTCAAAGGCCGTTTTCCAGGAATCCTCCTCATCGCCCGCCATATCGTTGTTGGCGTGATCGCCCGCGACGATCATCAGCGGCTCCAGAACCACTTTCTTGTAATTGCCGGCTTGCACCAGCGCCAACACGTCGTCCAGGCTGGGGGTGGCCTCAACGGTGCCCACATAGTAGTGTTCATATCCGGCTGCCGTCAGCATCTCCTGCATCTTCGCATACACCTTGTTGGATTCAGCCTCGGTGCCGTGGCCCATAAAGCAGATCGCGGTCTCGCCGTCGTCGTACTGGGCCGTGGCATTCGTGATGGCCTTGATCACCGTGTTGAAATCGTCCTCGGAGGTCAGCAGCGGTTCCCCCACAGCCACCTTAACAAACGCGTCGGAATACTCCGCCACCTCGTTCACAAGGTCCGTGTACTCCAGGCCGTTCATCAGATGGGTCGGCTGGATCACCAGGTTCTTGACCCCGTTCTTCTCCGCGCGCTCAAGGGCCTCGCCCACGTTGTCGATGGCAATCTTATCGCGTGATTTCACATGGTCGATGATAATCTGGCTGGTGAAGCCTCTTCTCACGGAGAAGTCCGGGAACGCCTTCTCAACGGCATCCTCAATGGCCCCAATGGTCATGCGCCGGCTGTCGTTGTAGCTGGTGCCGAAGCTGACCACCATCAGCTCGTTTTCGCCGATATCGTCCTGATTTCTCACATTTTCCATGGACGCATCCCCTGTGTCGTAGTTTTCCTCATCCTCCGCCGTGGCCGTCTCCTCCACTTTCGTTTCCTCCGCTGTAGTTTCCGCAGCCGTGGTCTCCCGAACGGTTTCCGCAGCAGACTCAGCCTCGGCCTGCGCGGCTGTCTCCTTCTGTCCGCCGGAGCAGCCCGCCGTCACAGCGGACGCCAGGGCCGCCGCTGTCAATACAACTGCCAGTTTGTTCAGTCTCATTTTCCTCTTCCTCCATTTTCTATCGCACCATATCGGTCCGTAAAGAGGCACGGGAATCTGCCAGCTGCATTGGAGGATGTCTCAAAAGGCGGCCTTTGGGCGCAATCGCGCAAAATCGGGAATCCCTGGCTGCGGGCGCGTCCGGGCGGATTCCTTCCTTCAGGGCACAGTACGCCCCCAAGACAAATATACGTCACCGTTTGAGTCAGAGACCCGCGGGAAAATACCGCAGACCGGCACAACCAATTACTCGTGATCTGGAACTGATATTCCTGTACCAACAGCCGGCAGGTTTCCTGACTTGTAGATCAACGCGTATGGCCGCCTTCCCAATTCCGTTGGAATCAGTGACTGTCCATGACAAAAGCCATGCGCTCCTTACTTACAGTGACGAGATCGCACAGGATTTTCACCTGTTTCCCTTTTACCCGCATTCCGCTGCGCGGACGGCGGCACCAGCTGCTCTTTACTCGATATGTTTTATATCCTACCACCGAATGGCGGAAAATGCAATAAAGGATGTGGACCGCGGCGGAAGCGGGGCCGCCCTACTTCTCCAGATAATACCCCGTCACGCCCCATCCCGTCTCCTCCCGCGTCAATTCCACGCCCAGATAGGTGTAGGAATCATCCCCCGCCACCCGGTACTCGCACTGGACCTCCAATTGGTCGCGGTCGGCGGCATCGCTTAAATCCCCCTTGATTGCAAAGACGTCCAGGCGCTCCCAGACAGCTTCGCCCGCGCCGGATATTTTCTTGGCGGCGGTTCCGGCCATAACCGCGGCCATGCCCTTGGGGTCGTCCCGGAAATACGCCTCTGCGAACTGTCGGACCACTGCCCTCACCGCCGCGGATTCCGGCGTCTCCACCGCCGCCTCCGCAACCCGGAACGCGCCGTTTTCCTGCGCGTAGGTCAGGTCCAGCGTGCCCACCGTCAGGCTGGGGGAAGCAGTGATGGAGAGCAGCGCGCCGGGCATACCGCCGCGCTGCCCGTACTCTGTCACCGCGCCGCAGTAGACCTGGTCGAAAAATGCCGTCCTGGTCTCATCCCCCTCCAGCTTAAAAACCCCGGCCAGATGTCCGTCCAGATAAATCAGGACCCGCCCGTTCTCCAGGGAGCTGGTGATATGATCCGCCGCGTACCGGCGCGGATCCTGAAGCCCGATCTCCCGCAAATCCGACTCCGCAAGCACATGGGCCTCGGCTTCCAAAACGCCCGTCCCTTCCCCCGTAACGAGGCTGACCAGAATGTAACCGCCGTCCAACCGGCTGACGGCCGGGTAGTCCTCAGGCCACTTTCCAGTCTGCCTCCAGTCCGGGAAGGTTTCGGAAACCTCCCCGCGCCGGACGGTGATTCCCTCGTACATCTGCGATTCCCCGTCATAGCCCAGGGCTTGCAGCTGCAAATCCCCGTCCTCATAGATTGTCAGCGCCTGCTCCCCGTTTTCCTGCGCCCCTTCGCTCCACCCCACGGGGACCCAGATGCCGTCCGCCCCGAAGGGCCGCTCCATGGCGATTTCCACCTGGCTGCCGTCCCCGAACCGGTACGCCACCATCGCCTGGTCACCGTCGATCTCAGCGTGGGCCTGGCCGCCGGCCAAATTCAGCAGGTAAGGCCCCGCCGTGTCCGGCGCCAGCAAAAAACGCATGACAGGGTCGCGTTTGGCATATTCGTTTAAGGCACCGCCCTTATCATTTGTCCGATAATCCATGGGGGTCCCCCCGATGCCCTGCCGGTACGCGGCCGCAAATTCCGCGGCGGTGGAGATTTCGTCAAAGATCGCCAGGGATTCCCGGTCCACATAGTAAACCCCGTCCGTCTCCACCCACTCCAGCGTTTCCTTCCACACCCACAGGTGCGGGTCCGAGGTCATGGCGTAATAGGTGATCTCAGCCCCCGTCCCGTCTATCCCGATATGGTACTGCTCGTCCATTGGCCACGGACTGGACCAGCCGAATCCCAGATAGGCCCCGTTTTCCTCCGTGCTCACAGGCTCCATCTCATAAAAATCATCCCGGCGGCCGGGGCTGTACATATCCGCCAGTGCCCTGCCGTCCCGGCGGCAGAAATTCTGCGCCCACAGTCCGGTCCGCTTTTGCACGCCCTCCGGGACTTTCCCGGTATAGGTGCAGGCGATCAGCGCGGCCGCGGCCGCCAGGACCAGCGCAGCCGTAAGCGCCGTGGTCCGCGGTCGGGCCGCCAGCAGGGTAATCCGCTCTTTCATCGTTTTTTGCCCGAACACGAAATCCGACGCTATGCAGAACATTCCGGAATCCGCCCGCTTCCCCGCGGTCAGGGCGATCAGCGTCCTGCCGTAGTCAAAGCGCGACTCCTCCCCCAGGACCTTCACCGCCGCCTGGTCACAGGCCAGCTCGCAGTCCCGCCTGGACAAAAAGGCGGCCAGGTACACGAACGGGTTGATCCAATACGCGCATACCAGCATGCAGCGCAGCGCTCCCCACACCGGGTCCCGGTGACGGGCATGGCAGGTCTCATGGACGAGGATATGCCGAATCTGCTCAGGGCTGGCCTCCAGGTCCTCCGGCAGGTAGATGGACTGCTCGCCAAAAAGCATCACCAGGCACGGCGTGCGCAGGCCAGGCGCCCTGTAAACCGGCAGGCCGGAGGCGTTGTACACAGCCCCACTGCAGCGCACCCGATCCCGCCTCAGCCTGGCCGCAAAGCGAAAATTCACCCACAGAATCCAAACCAGCAAAACCGCGCTCCCGGTCAGCCACACCGCCAGAATCACCAGCTGCCAATCCACCCCCACCAGCTTTTGGGGCAGCGTCTGCGGATTGGAGTACCCCCGGACGCGGCCGGTCATGATGTTGTCCACCAGCGGCTCTATTTCGGTTCCCTCGATCACCTGCGCGTGCAGGCTGTCCACCGCGTTCATCACGCTAAAGGAGCTCTTAAGCTTTCTCAGCCATTGATCTGCGGGATAAAACAGCGGCAGCAGCAGGCGCAGGGCCGGGATTCCCCACATGGCGTACTGGACCGAAGGGCTGATCCGCCCCTTAAAAAGCTGGCGGAACGCGCAGATCCCAACGATCAGCGCGGAGGATGTAATAAGGGTTTCAACCATTGCGCTCCTCCTCCGCCTTGTCCAGGATTTCCCTGAGCTCCGCGATCTCCCGGTCGGACAGGGACCTGCTGTTTACCATGGCATTCACCATCAGCCCCAGGCTGCCGCTGTAAACCCGGTTCAAAAACCCTTTTGTTTCCTCCAGCGCCGTATCGTCCCGAGAGACCGCCGGGTAAAACTGTTTGGCCCTTCCCCCCTCCTCATGGCGCACCGCCCCCTTGGCTTCCAGGCGCTTCAACATGGTGATAATCACGTTCTTGCCCCATCCCTTGTCCTCCTCCAGGGCTTTCGTGAGCTGGGTAATGGTCTTGGGAGGTTCCTCCCACAGGGCATCCATCAGCTTCCACTCAGCCTCGGACAGATTAATTTTTTTCATATTTTTCCTCCCTCTCCCACCGCATTATAGTATACATTTGTATACCTCGATTATAAGGCAGCAAAAACGGCCTGTCAACCGATTTTCGGAAAATGACAGGCCGTCCCTCACACTTGATTTACACCGTATTCTGTTTTCATTATACCGCTTGCAGCATCGGACGTTTTGCAAACTTCGCCGGGACCGTTCTCTATCTCTTTCCAATGGCCTTCCGCCTGATACAATTCCCGGAGATTATTCCCACCGGTCTCATGGCTGCGCGGGTTTTAAAATATATCCGGAAGCGTGGAGCGAGAACGCGTTTTGCATATATTCCGGGTGCTTGGTCACAAATATAATGTTAATCCCCGGGTGCAGACCGATCAATCTGCCCGCCAGGGTCAGGCCGTCCAGCTCATCCATATGTATATCCAAAAACGCAACGTCTATCTGGTTGTTTCCTGCGTACTCCAGGGCTTTAAGCGGGTTTACAAAGCCCGCCGCCTCGCAATCTCCCGCCGCTTTTTTGATGGTCTGCCGCAAAGCTTCCAGCGCCTGTATTTCATCGTCAACTGCAATTATGTACATCCGCTATTCCTCCTTAAGTTCAATCATATTAGCATAAAACTCAGGCCCGTTTGCGGTTTTGTGGTAAATGGCACGTTAGGTGGGATGAATGGGCGGACGCAAAAAAAGACGCGTTCCCTCACCCGGTCCCGCGTCCTTCCAAATCAATTAAATTATATCCGACCGCCATAAGCGCTGCCGGGAATCCTCATTTCAGCTTCCCCCCGTCCGCAAACGCATTTCCCACCTTTTCTCCCAGCTTTAAGTAGGCGTTGTTAAAGGGGTCGAAGGTAATGGGGCGGAGCTTTTCCGGGTCCACCTTTCCCTCCGGTCCCAGGATCCGCTCATCCGCGCCCACGTTGACGATCTCCCCGAACAGATGCCCGGTGGCCTCGTCGTAGCTAAGCAGCCTGCACTCCAGCGCCAGGGGCAGCTCTTCGATCAGGGGCGCGTCCACAAACTCGCTCCTGACGGTGTGGAATCCGGCTCTCGCCAGCTTATCCGGCACGTCGTTGGCCGACACCAGGCCCAGATAGTCGCACTCCGTCACATGGGCCTCATCCCCCATGCTGACCGTGAACGCTTTGCGGGCCAGGATATTCTTGACCGTCTTGTGGCCTTTGCTCAGGCACATACATATCTCCGCAGTGTCGCTGATCCCGCCCCAGGCCGCGTTCATGGCGTCCGCGGTCCCATCCTCGCCGTAGGTGGCCACGATCAGCACCGGCTGCGGATACAGATAGGGTTTTGCTCCAAAATTCTTTCTCATTTTATACCTCCTGCTGTCCAAATTTGCAATTAAGCCTCCGGTCCTATTATACTACAAATCCGGCTTTGCCGCGATCAATCTTTGCCCGCAGTCCGGCCCGCGCTATCCCTGCTTTTTTACCAGGTAACGCAGCCAGACGCTGCCGCCTGCTTTGACCTGGGCGCTCTGAAGCTCAAAGCAGGCGGGCCTGTCCGCAGCCAGATTTCCCCGCGTCTCAAACAGAGCGGGCGTGTCCGAGGAGCCGTCGGCGGCAGGCGCAATCACCACGCTGATCTCGTCGCACATTCCCGCCTGAATAAACGACCAGTTCAGCACGCCTCCCCCGCCCAGCATCAGCGTCTCTATGCCGAATTTACTTTTCAGCTTTTCCATGGCCTGCTCATAGTCCAGGGACTGCTCCCCGGCGATGATATAGGAGATACCCAGCTTTCTGAGAAATGCCTTGTAGGCGTTTCCCGCCTTTGCGGTCAGCACCTCGACGATATGGGCCCGGGTGTCGATATAGCGCAGCTCGCTGTCCTCCCAGGCCAATCTGCCGGAAGGGTCCACGGATACGTAATACATGTCCGCCTTCCTGGCCACAAAGTCGCCCTCCGGCACCTGGGGCGCGTTTTCATCCAGCGCAGGCTTTTTATAAAAGGTAAAATTGTCGTCCGTGGTCACGCGGCCGGACAGCCAGCCCTGGTGCTTATAGTACGGATCGCTGCCAAAGGAAATATTGTAAAACACGTCTCCTGCAGCCTCGCCCTCGGGGGTATCCATGTAGGAACCCATGATTTTTCCATCCAGCGAGGTCAGCATGTGGCAAAATATATACGGTCTGTTCATTCTCTTATCAGTCTCCTAACTTACGCTTGTATTGTCTTTTGGCCGGACAATCCCATGTCGTCCGCCATAATCCCGGCCCCGCGGTCCGCCTGCGCCTTTTCCTCCTGCCTGCGCCGAAGCTGCCGTTCCTTTGTCATAAGCCCCTGTTCGTACCGCTCAATTTTCATGTTCAGCGTCTCCAGGGATCGCTGTATATCGGCCATGCGCTCTTCTAAGCGGTTCCGCTGCTCGATCAGGATATGCTTCCTGGCCTCAATGGTCTCGTCCCCCTGCTTAAACAGCGCCACGTATTCAATCAGCGCTTCAATCCCCACGCCGGCCTTCCTCATGCACTTCATCAGCTCAATCCAGCCGCAGGACTCCTCATCGTAATCCCGCACGCCGCCCGGTGTCCGTGGGACTCTGGGAATCAGGCCGATCCGTTCATAGTAGCGCAGCGTGTCGGCCGATATGTCATATTTTTTACAAACCTCCGCGATCGTCATGTCTGCCTCCTTTTCTAAAAACAGTATACGTGTTGGAGTGTACTCCATGTCAAATGGTTTTTTATGGTTTTGATCAGGCTACAAAAAAATACATCAGCATAAAATGGCAGAAGCTTCCGCCCATAACGAACAGATGAAAAATTTCGTGGGAGCCGAAATTCTTATGGCTGGAGTTAAAAAACGGCAGCTTCAGCGCATATATGATGCCTCCCACCGTGTAAATTATACCGCCGGCCAGCAGCCAGGAGAACCCTGCAGTTGGCAGCGAATGAAAAATCTTGGTGAACGCGAGCACGCACACCCACCCCATGGCGATGTAAATCAGGGATGAAAACCATTTCGGGCAGGTGATCCACAGGAGATTGATCAGGATACCGGCCGCGGCTATGCCCCACACCAAAAGCAGCATGGTCCTGCCGGCGCCGCCGCCCAGCACAACGGTGCAAATGGGCGTGTAGCTGCCCGCAATGAGGATAAATATCATCATGTGGTCCAGCTTTCGCAGCTTCTGATTGACCTGCGGTGAAATATCCAGGGTGTGATAAATCGTGCTGGCGGCATAGAGGCCGATCATGCTGAGGATAAAAACCAGCAGCGACCTGAAGCGGACGGGGTCCGCCTCCCGCCCGGCCTTTTGCAGCAGCGGCACCGCGCCGATAATCGCAAGGATCATGGCGATCAAATGCGTGACCGCGCTGCCGGGATCTTTTACTTTGTTTCTGCTGTCTCTGGTCTTTTCGTTCATAAGATAAACCTCATCATTCTTCAATCGCACGTTTCAAATCTCAATGTGCCACTATATAGTTTTTAAAACTATGTAATGTTATATTCTATACTATACTCCACTTAGAGATATTTCACAATGCCTAAAAAGAAAGATCATTTCCAAAGAGTGCAGACTTTGAAAATGATCCTATGTTGCCCGGCCGGCTGGATTGACCGCCGGCCGGGCCGCGGCGGGCGGCAAACATGCCGGGACAGTGGAGGCGCGGGCCTTTGATCAACTATCCGATTTTAGAAAATAGCGGGTCAATTCTTCCCCGGGCATAGGGCGGGCGTAATAATAGCCCTGTATATACTGCACGCCGGCCAAAGAAATCAGCTTCTGTTCCGCCTCGCTCTCAACGCCCTCGGCCACAACCGCCAGATCATTGACCTGGGACATTTCCACGATGGATTTTAACAGCGTATACTGTTTTTTGTTCGTCAAAATCTGCTGGGTCAGAGATCGGTCGATCTTGATGACGTCCACCGGCAGATTGGACAGATAGTTGAGACTGCTGTAGCCCACGCCGAAATCGTCCAGCGCAATATGGATTCCGGCCTGCCGAAGCAGCTTCAAGGTCTCGGCCGCGCGGTCAATGGACTGGATCAGAACGCTCTCGGTTATCTCCAGCGTGATCCGCTGAGGGTCAACACCAGTGGCGCAAATCATCTGCAGCAGGTGCGCCGCGCTGTTTCCGACCAAAAGCTGCTGCACGGAAAGGTTCACCGCCATGCGGTCGATTCCCAGCAGATCGCCGCAGCTCTGCATAAAGGAGCAGGCGTGCGTCAGCACGTAATCGCCGAGGGCCTCCACCCTGCCATTGCGCTCGGCCAGGGATATGACCTGCCCGGCCGGGAAATAGCCGCCCTTCCCGTCGGGAAGGCGGACCAGCGCCTCGGCCGCTTTGTAGCGCCCTGTCTCCAGATGCATGAGCGGCTGATACCACACCTCCAGGGTTCCCTGCCGGATCGCATCGTTGAGATGATGCAGAATATCCGTTTCCGTGCGCAGCATCTCGTCCAGTAAATCGTCATAGATCACGGTATTTTTTCCCGAGGTTTTGGAAAAGCTCATGGCCGATTGGAGGCGCTCAAGCAAAACGCCGGGCGTGGTTCCATGGGCCGGGTACTCACAGGCAACCAGGCGGACCTGCAGGGGTATGGATAAGCTTCCCACCATGACAGGTTCCGTAAACATCTGACGGAGCCGGTTCACAAAGGCCTCCTGTTTCTCTTTTGTCAGGGAGATTCCCAGAAACACATCGCCGTTTATGCGGTACAGGTACGAGCCAAAGGGTCTCGACAGGCGCAGCAGCGTCTCATGGAGAATCGCATCCCCCACGTCCGCGCTGAACAGCTCATTGTACTGGCTGAAATCGCAGATATCCACACAGAACAGGCTGAACGGCCTCTTGGGGTCGTAGGAAATCAGCATATCCGTGTCCCGGAAATATTTCGGCCGGTTGCCCACATTGAACACCGGGTCAAAATAAGCCAGCTGCTCCACCTTTTTGCGGTAACGGTTAAAGGTCTTGGATAGCTTCGTCATCTCGAAATCCGTGTACTCGTCGAATATGACGTCGTTATCCCCCTCGATAAGCCGCTCGCATTTCTCAGTCATCATCCGTATGGGGGATTCCTGCATGATCTCGGCATAGTAGGCGTGGACCAGCGCCTCAATTTCCGCCTCCGCCCGTCCGGTCCCGGGCTGGCAGCTCGTATACCGGTAGCGGGCCAGAATAAAGTTCTTTTCTCCGTTGATCCGAACCTTCAGCATGAGCTCCAGGGAAAGCCCCTTGGCAAACGCCTCCTGCTGGCTGCCGCTCATTTCCTCCCGCACAGCCAGTATAAAGTTCCCCGCTCCCAGGCGGCCGGCCAGAAATGGGCTGTGGATATACTCGTCCAGGCACCGGGGAATACCCCGCAGAAAATCCAGCTCCTGCTTCGGCCCCATCATTCTGGCCGCCTGGCTGTAGCCCTCCATCGAGAAGTAAAACAGCACGACGGGCACGCGGCCGTCTGAAAGCCATCTGTTCAGTTCAGCTGTAAATCCCTTTTGATTATACAGGCCGGTTTCCCCGTCCACTGTCTCCAGCAGCTTCACGGTGTGCTCACGGCGATTGTGCCGGTATATCAGATAGGCCAACGCCAGCAAAAGCCCGGAAAGCACTGCGCATATCAGCGCAAGCCCCGCTTTCTGGGCGTTGCTGAGCCACCCCTCCGTGGGCTGGATGCTGAGATTCCACTGGCTGGGCAGATAGAAGGCGATTTTTTTCGCGTGGGAGAAATCCACGGCGTCGCCGGTCCTCGCAATAATTTCCTTAGCGCCATTCTGCGGCTCCACCCGCCAAAGCTCATAATTGTACCCGCGCTCGGACAGGGCCTGCAGGTCAAGCTGGCCCAGCACATACTCCCAGTCCAGGGCAACCGCCACCTCTCCCCTATAAGCCCCGCCGTCCACAATGGGCTGGAGGAACAGAAACACTCTCTGCCGGTCGGAATCCAGCCCCAGCTCGCAAGGACCTTCCACCACCAGCTCTTTGACAACCTTGGCCAGGGTATAGGCGTAGGAAAAGTCCTGTAAATCGCGGCCCACCAGCTTAGCGTACTTTGCCGCGGGCAGAGCGCTGACCACGGTATCTCCCCCTTCCCCGTCAAAAAGGCAGACAAAACGCACCTCATCGCGGGCCAACAGCGTTTCGGCCGCACGCTCAAACCAGTCCGTCTCCCCGGTGCCTGCGGCCAGAGCCGTCTCCGCCAGGGCGCCCGCCTCATTCATTGTGCCCTGCAGCTGCAGCACGATTTTTTCGTTATAGTAATATAGAACATTTTCGGCTTCCCTCTGCCGTATGCTGATCATTTCCCTGCGCAGCCATACGCCGAACACTGCGACCGCGGTGAGAATGACCAGTATCGTGCCGACGAAAAAGAAAATGTGCCGTCTGCTTTGTTTCTTCATTTCAGTCCTCAATTATGGTGGATGTGATAGTATCCTTTTCCGTTTTGCTTCACATGGTAGAGCGCCTCATCCGCGTCTGAAATCATCCGCTCCAGATCCATTCCCGGCTTATAGATGGATACGCCGATGCTGCACTGCACCGGGATGCTCCGGCCGCCGGATTGAATCTTTGACTGGAGCCGCAGAATGAGCCCGTCCAGGACATCCTGCATCTCCCTCAGGTCATCTAAGCTGGTGAGCAGCAGCAGGAACTCATCCCCGCCGTATCGCCCCACCACGCCGTCGTATTTCTTTTCATACTCCCTGAGAATATAGGACACGCTTTTCAGCGCTATATCTCCGCCGTCATGCCCGCAGGTGTCATTGATATATTTCAGGTTGTCCATGTCCACAAAGAACAGGGCCTTCACCATGTTCGGGTCCGCCTTCTTCAACTGCGCCTCCGCCTTGTTGAGGAACACGGAGCGCGTGACCACGCCGGTCAGGCTGTCCGAGAGGCCGTCGCTGGTCAAGCGTAGAATTTCGTTAAAATCTACATTTTCAGGGCGTTCATTCTGGTAAACCCTTTTTTCCAGCTCTCCCATGGACTGCACCAGCATGTTCACTACCTGCATCTGTTTGGCGATGTAGCTGCGAACCAGCAGGAGCAGGCCAAGGCAGGCCAGGACAGTCAGCCCGGCAACAGCCAGCAGGGCCGGAAGCACCTGGGCAAACGCTGTTCCGAATCCGACCGTACAGAGGATGTCCCAGTTGGTGTTGTCCACGCGCTGGTATGCGGTATAGCAGAGGCCGCCTTTTTGGAGGCTCCAGTAAGCGCCCGGCTGCGCTGCCAGAAGCTGTTCCTCCAGCCGGTCCGGCGTGACGCCGAAAAGTGTGTCATCGCGCAGCGCCTCCATCACAAAATCGCCGTACGGCAAATCCGCGGTGGAGGACATCACCTGTCCCTGGGTCCCGACCAGGGTCGCGTCGGCCCCCATGCTGCCCGCCGACTCCTCCAGTATCTGTACGACCTCGTCGAAATAGATGGCGCAGAAAAGAGCGCCTGTAATATTTCCCCGGCCATCGATCAGAGGAACCGCCACCGTATAGTTGAGGGTGGTGCCGTCCGCCCCGGCCGCGAAGCTGTCGGTGACCTGGCGCTGACCGGTGGAAAACAACCGCTGCATATAGTCCCTGCTGGCCAGGCTGGCAGGCTCGGCCCCATCAGAGTAAACGATGATATTATCATCCACGTAGCACATCATCATAAATCCAAAATAGGGGCTCATCTGATCCAGCCGCCTTACCTTCACAATAGGCGGTACCTCCTTGTCATAAAAATCAGGGAAGCTTGCCATGGATTCCAGCAGGTTGACCGCCCCGGTAACCCGCTGGGATATCTGCGCCTGGCTGCTGCGAAGCGAAGCCTGCGCATCTATTTTCATGCGCCGAACCGCCAGCAGCGCGCCTCCCACCAGGGTGAACACCACCGCCAGCGCGCAGAACACAGCGCTGTAACGTATTATTGGAGAGAACGATATCTCCCACTGACTGTTTTTTTTCTTTTTCTTCCTCTGTGCCATATTGATTACCGGCTCTCCTTCTGGTCTATCGTCCATTTCATAATCAGCTTTTCCTTTCAGTATCTTTTGCAGCATGGTTTTGTATTCCTTCCGCTCCGCCGTCCCAATCCCCTCTTCCGAATAGGGCGAAGGCCGCCAGGGAGAGGATGACCCCCACCGCGGCAGACAGAATCGCCGGCCTCAACTCGCGGGCCGCCTCCGCGAAGGACACGGAGGTGAGAACCGTCCAGCCGCTGTCCAGACCTACGTTTTGAAACGCGTAGCAGGTCGGCATAAATCCGTCAAAAAACCAAAAGCTTCCGCTTTCCTCATTTTTCACCCTGAGAAGAGTGGACTCCAGGCTGCCGCCGATTATCCTGCGGCCGGACAACCTGGATTCCAGGGTGACGCCCAGCAGCGACTCATCGTTGCCGGACATGCACTGCTGCTTTTTGCCCAGCAAAATCGTGTGCATAGGCTGGCTGCCCAGAACCGCTCTCACCTCGTTGTCGTCAATGGCAGCGAACACGGCGCCGTTTTCCCGGGCATTGCCGGCCACGGCCACCGCCACCGTATAGTTGAGCGTGGTGCCGTCCGCTCCCGCCAGGAACGCGTCGGTGATCTGCGGCCTGCCGGTCACCCACAGGCTCTGAATATATTCCCGGCTGTTCAGATTGGACACCGCCTCACCGTGGTCCGCCCGGTAGACGCCGCCGGACGTGTCCACCGACCGGATCATCCGGTAGCCCCATATCTCATTATAGTGGTCTAAACGCCCGGCCTTTTCCTGATACGGAATATCCCCGGGCAGCATCCACTGCTCCTGGGATATCACTTCCAGGAGATTCAAGGTGGATTCCAAATTTTTACATATTTGTCCCTGTGCGCTGGCACAGCTGGACCTGGCGCTCATGAGACAATATTGGGAAAAGCTGGTGCACAGCCCCAAAATCAAGCAGAGTGCTGCGCCGACACAGCAGATTCGCCCTATAATTCCTCTCATACGCGGTCCCCCTTTCCGTAATAGCGCACGCTTTCGCACAGCAGCTGAACCGACAGCGGCTTTGAAAGCCGCAGGTTCATCCCCGCCTCTAAAATTTCCCTGTTATCCTCCTCCAGCCCGTTGGCCGTCAGCGCAAGGATGGGAATGCTTTTGGCCCGGGGATGGCCGGAAGCGCGGATGCGGCGGCAGGCCTCCAGGCCGTCCATCACCGGCATCCGGATGTCCATCAAAATCAGATCCACCGGCTCTGCCTCCGGGTCCAGGAAGTAGTCCACCGCCAGCTGGCCGTTTTCCACCGCCACCACCTCAGCGCCCGCCTGGGTCAGCAGCTCCTGGGCGATCATGGAGTTGATTTCATTGTCCTCCGCCATGAGGATGCGGATTCCGCTCAGGGATACAGGCTGCTCCCGGACCTCCCCGGGCGCTTCCTGGATCTCATCCGCCTGCAGGGGAAGCACCACCGTAAAGCTGGTGCCCTGACCCGGCGCGCTCTGCAGCGAGATCGTGCCCTTTAAGAGCTGTACCAGCTCGTATATAATCGACATTCCCAGCCCCGTGCCGGTCTGCGTCCGTCCATAGGTCGTGTCCTCCTGTGTAAAGGGCTGGAAGATAATCTTCTGAAACGCTGGCGTCATGCCGCAGCCCGTATCGGAGACAAGGAGACGGACTCTGCCCCGGTCCGCGCCGTCCTGGGCCAGCGACAGGGTAACGGTTCCCCGGTCTGTAAACTTCACCGCATTGGAGAGCAGGTTGGTCATGATCTGCCGGATCTTTTTCGCGTCGCCCACGAAAAAGCGATCCTCCAGCCCGGATAGCTCCACCCGCAGCTCAATCCCCTTCTCCTGAACGGCAGCGTCGAAAATATGCGCCGTCTCTCGGCTCAGCTCGCGCAGGTCAAAGCGCTCTTCGTGAATTACCGCGCTGCCGCTCTCAATTTTAGCCATATCCAGCACGTCGTTTACAATGTCCGTGAGCTGCTGCACCGAGTGCTCCATTCGGCGCAGATACTCCTCCTGTCTGACCTTGTCGTCCCCGCTGTTTTTTAGCAGATGAAGGGTGCCGGATATACCGTTAAGCGGCGTCCTGATTTCATGGGAGACGTTGGAGAGAAATTTTCCTTTAAATATGCTCTCCTTCCGGGCAATAGTCAGCTCCAGCTCCATCTGCCTGTTTTTGTGAAAAAACCAGCCCGCCACCGCGACCACGGCCCCGATGCCGGCGAGCAGCACGAGAATCATCCTGATTTCATTTTCCGTGTTTAACACAGAGGAGCGGGGCGTGATGGTCAAAAGGGTCCAGTAATTGTAGCCCAGCGGTTCGTAAAACAATACCCGCTGGTCCCCGTTGGCGGTGTAGGTTACCAGGCCGGAGAGCTGCAGCTCCAGGCGCGTGGCCACCTCCCCGGCCGTGGCCCCGTTGTTCATATCATAAGACTCCAAATCCCTGATGAGGTTATGCCCGTCTTTGTTCTCCAGGCCCCCGGAGCTATTCCAGAGGTGGTCGCCCTTATGGTCCACTATAGCCACAAACGCGCCCGCATCCCCATAGGTTGTGTCCTTCAGCAGATCCGAGATCACGCTGAGCGGGATATAGCTGTAAATGGCGGCCGCCGAGCCCTCCTCTTCCAGCCCCGGCCCGTCCCACAGGATGCGAAACAGCAGCTTCCCCTCTCCACCCATGGCATTTTCAGACAGCGTCACCGTGTACGGATAGTTGTGCACGTCCAGCAGGTCGATGGGACGGTCAAACACCTCCAGCTCTCCGCTGTAGGAGCGGGCCGTGCCGTCGTCCATCACAAAGCCGATTCCCTCCAGAGCGGAATTCTCCAAATAGCGCCTCAGGGTGCGCCGGGTTTCCTCCGGGTCCGTAACCCGGCGGTCCACCAGCTCATTTTTCAGCAGAATCATCTGTTCCGTATATTTGCTCAGATGGTCGGAGACACGGTAGGTGAGCTGTTCTGAAAAGCGCTCAAAGGCCAGCAGTCCGCGGGCGGAAGAATTGCCGATGAAATATGAAACCGCGTATGTAATGCTGATGACAACGGCAAACACATAGAGCCATAACAGCAAAAGCGTATGCCACCGTTTCTTAGTCGTCTGCTTCAAATGTTTCACCCTCTTTCTCACAGTCCTCCGGCGCGCAGCGGCCCAGTGTCCCGCGCAGCGCAGTTCATCCGCAGACCCGGCTTGAAGCCTCACGGCATCTCTCAATGCCGGCTCACATGATACCCGGGTCCCGGACGTCCTCTTTCTTTTTGGCCCGCGCGTCCAGCACCTTAGCGTACGCGTCGTATATGTCATCCATGACAAAGGGCTTTGCGATATGCCCGTTCATGCCGCTGTCCAGGCACTTTTGTACATCCTCGTGGAAGGAATTGGCCGTCATTGCAATGATGATCGTGGTTTTCGCGTCGGGTCGGCTCATGGCGCGGATCGCCTGCGTTGCGCTGTAGCCGTCCATCACCGGCATCTGCACGTCCATCAGAATCAGATGGTAGAAGCCTTCGGGCGCCTCTGAGAACCGCTCGACCGCCTCCCGCCCTGTCTGGGCCGTGGTGACCTCAGCCCCTGCTTCCCGCAGCAGCGTGACGGCAATGTACAGATTGATTTCATTATCCTCCACCACCAAAATATGCGCGCCGTCCAGTATGGAGGACTCTTCCTGTTTTAATTGGTCTTGCTGCTGCCCTGCGAGCTTCCTCATCAGCCCCGCGATGTCCGAGTGAAATGCCGGCCGGCACAGGGCGGCGTCGGCGCCATACAAGGCGGCCTCCTGATCCAGCTCGTCCTGGTCCAGCCCGGTCAGAATGATTCTCAAATCCCCATTCCTTCCCCTGCTTCGGATATCGGCAATCAAGCTCCCCATATCCTGCGAGAACTGCTGCTGTATAAAGCATAACTCATAGGGATTTCCCCTCTCACCGGCCAGCCGCAGCATATCCAGGGCGGCCGTCTCACCGGCTGCGCTGTCAACCACAAATTGTTCCCCGGCCAGCATATTGGCAAAATGCGTCTCCGTTTCGGAAAAATGATCCACGACCAGAACCAGCCGTCCCTTCCCGCAGCGCTCCTCACGTCCGGGGGCGCTGTCCGGCGCGCAGGAAAAGGGCAAATCAACCGTAAACACGCTGCCCGAGCCCAGCTCGCTGGAAACTTTTATGGAGCCGCCCATCATCTCCACAAAGTTTTTGGTGATCGGCAGCCCTAAGCCGGTGCCGCCGTACCTGCGCGCGGTTCCGCTGGTTTCCTGGGTGAACGCTTCAAAAATACGGTCAAAGTTCTCTGCCGCAATCCCCCTGCCCGTATCCGCAACCGCGAATCGAAGCCATATTCCGCCCTCCTCGCGCCGCAGCTCCTCTATGTCCAGGCTGACGCTCCCTTGCTCGGGCGTAAACTTCATTGCGTTGGACAGCAGATTGGTCAAAATCTGGTTCAATCGCAGGGAATCGCCTACCAGGTATTCATCGATCTCCCCGCGCAGGGAAATCCGGTAATTGATCTTCCTGCTTTTCGACTGCACGTAAAACACGGTCGTCAAGGTCCGCAGCAGCAGTCCAAAGTCGAACAGCTCGGGATGCAGCTCGATTTTTCCGCTTTCGATTTTGGACATATCCAATATATCGTTGATCAGGTTGAGGAGGTGGGAGGAGGACAGTGTAATTTTATCCAGACAGTTGCGTATCCGGTCCGGTTCCTCCACATGCCTTTTTCCGAGCTCAACCATCCCCATAATCCCGTTGAGCGGCGTCCTGATTTCGTGGGACATCTGCGACAGGAAATCGCTTTTCGCACGGTTTGCCGCCTCCGCCCGTTCCTTTTCCTTAAACAAAAGCTGGCTGCTGCGCTTTTCACTGTGCCGCAGCAACAAAAAGAATGTCAGCACCGTGATCAGGATAATCAAAAAGATACCCACGCCCACGGTGACCATGAACTGGGTCAGATATGAAATCTGATCGTTCACCGTCTCGTACGCCATGCTGGTAACCATATACCAGTCCGTTCCCTGGATCGGCACATAATAGAGATACTCGTGGCTGCCTCCTACCGTCAGCAGCGTCATCCCCCGTTCCCCCGCGGCGATTGCGGCGCGGAAGGACGCCAGGTCATAGCCGTCGTCAAAAACCGCCTGCTGCCCAAAGATCGTAAACAGGTTGGAGCCGTATAAAATATCTTGCGAAAAGGCGCTTTTAATCACAAAATCTCCGTTTCGGGTCACAATATTTGTGTGTGAATTTGTCTCCTTCTCGCTGTCCAGCCCCAGCTTTAACCCGATATCGGACGTATGGATTCCGATCACCACCGCAGCCAGCCGCTCGTCATGAAACCGCACGGGAATCATGGATGTGCCCAGCAGGATTGTGCCGTTCTCCCAGATCGTCTCGTTGACGGAGATCAACTCCCCGGAGCCAGCCAGCAGCTTGTCCAGGCCGGAGATTTTCGACATGGCCGGAACCACGCCGTCGGGTGAATAGGCGATTCCCCTGTCGCTGATCACCGCGATGTGGCTAAAGCCGCTGTCCTTCTGCGCCTGGGTCAAAAAAGCGTTCAGGCTCGCTTCCGTCTCCAGGTTCTCCTCCGATATTGCATTGACGGCGGTGCGGACCTGGGAAAACTGGCTGTCCAGATTGGTTTTGAAATGGCTGCTGATCTGCGCGGTCATCTCCTGCAGATAAACCTCGCTGATGCTGGTCACTGTGCGCTCCGACTCCCGCTGGTACACAACCGCCGCGCACAGGCAAAGTCCGGCCGTCATCAGCAGCAACGCCAGCGCAAACGCAAGCATCCTGTTCCAATCGCTCTTTTTGTTGTGAGAATCCAATGACAGCCCCCTTTCCAACACAGCCCGCGCAAAATATCGCGGTCTGTTTAAGCGCGACAAAAGCAGGCCCGGCCGCCGCGGTGTCCTGCCGGCCCCGCAGCGCTTGTGTGAGCGCGCCCGCCAAGTCTTTTATGTGCCTTCCAAATGGCCACAGCAATCCCTCTTGCGAAAAAGAACGCTGAGCCTCAAGATATCTCAGCGCGTGATGAAGCAAAACATTGTCCCATTCAAATATGTCAATTGTCATGAGCCGGCGCTTTGCTTGGTACCTTATCCAGATTATAAAACATAATATGGAAATTTGCAACTACAAAGCGGCCCTGGGCTTCAATATAGAAGCGCAAGGCCGGCGGCACATCTCTTTTCACACTGTTTTTGTCTTAAACGCCTCCCGCTGTGCCGGTTAGGCGCCCCTTACAAGCTTATTTCTCCCGCTTTAGTACCAATCGTGCTTCTCGTTCCGGTCCAGCGCAGCGATCCGCCCCATCTCTTCCTCGCTGAGCGAGAAGCCGAAAAGATCCAGATTTTCCCTGATATGCTCGGGATTACTTGAGCCGGGAATGACCACCACGCCCCTTTGCAGATTCCACCGCAGAATAACCTGGGCCGGGGGCACGCCATGGGCGGCGGCAATGGAGGTGATGGTCTCGTCCCCCAGCAGCTCTCCCGTATGGCCGCGCCCGCCGAAGGGATACCAGCCCTCCACAACGATGCCCCTGGCCTGGATATAGGGAATTACATCATTTTCCTGATAATAGGGATGGATTTCATTCTGCACCACCGCAGGCGTAACGGACACCTGCGGCAAAAATTCCTCCAGCTCTTTCACATACCAGTTCGACAGGCCGATGGAGCGGATTTTTCCATCCTTTACCGCCTGCTCCATTGCGCTGTAGGCCTCCACATCATTTTCTCCGGGATGGTGGAGCAGCATCAGGTCGATGTACCCAATGTCCATTTTCTCCAGCGCTTCGTCGATGGCTTCGGCCGCCCTCGCAAACTGGCTGGGATAGAGCTTTGTGGTGACAAAAATTTCTTCTCTCGGCACGCCGGACTCCCTGATCCCCCTGCCCACAGCCGCCTCGTTGTGGTACATGTAGGCCGTGTCGATCAGCCTGCCGCCCGCCTCCAGCAAGGCGGCGACCGAGCCCAGACATTCCTCCCCGGACAGGCTGTAGGTGCCCAGCCCCATAACAGGCATTTCGTATCCGCTGTTCAGAAGCACGGTCCTGTTCTCGAGATCAAACGTCCCCACGGCCCGAGAATCATCTGCGGCCATATCCAAACTGTCAATCCACTCCTTCACGCTCTCATCGGACGCGTCCGCCGGGAACCGTTTCCCCGTCAGCCAGGTTACGGTATCCGGGCACAGGCCGCGCAGATTTTCAGCGCTGGAGCCGATCCCGCTGCTGTGCGAGGTGCAGAAGGGCGCCACCGTTTTGCCGCTGAAGTCACAGCCTTCCAAAAAGGTGCTGATAATCCTCGGCGCTTGTCCGTGCCAGACGGGATAGTAAACTGTAGCCTGTCCTCGGAAGCCCTTGTAAACTCTGGCTCTAACGCTATACAAAAATGTGTATTGTGTTCCTTTTTCCTGACTTTTGCATAGCTTCGAGCCGTCAGTTTCGGCTATTCTTATTCTACTGTCAATTCTGCTTTTCCGCAAATACCTATATTGAATTATAAGTTATGCCTGTAGCGTATGGTTTTTGTAAACCCCTTGGAATCAATTCCAAGTAAATATTTTTTCTGCTGTAGCCTTCAATCCGGTTACAACAGACAAGAGCCAGCGGAGGTATGAATGTCCACTGGCTCTATGTAAAGGATTCTTATAAATTTTTCAGTATGTTCAAACTTTTCTTATTCAGGGCCTTCTGCAGCTTCGCGTTCTCCTTTTTCAGTTCTTCGTTTTCCTTCTTCAGCTTCGTGACCTGTTGTTGCAGCAGTTCAATTCGTCCATCCATTGCCTTATCAAGGATACTCCTTCGTGGATCGACCGTACCGGCCTGCTGTTCAATCGCGCGGTTAATCTCTGACCGGATGGTCGGATTCTTGTAAAAAAATCCTCTCGACAGTCCGGTCATTTTCATCAGTTGGGGAATGGATATCCTGTCCCCGTCCTCCAGTAACTTTCGGATTGCGGTTCTTGCCACAATGATTTTCTCATCACTCCGCACCCGGTTGATTTCTATCATCTTATCGTATTTGCTCATATTCTTCACCCCATCCATCTAAATTTGCGAGCAGGATTCTGGTCTGTTCTTCTCTGGCTCTGCGCGTTTCATCCGCCAGTATCTGGTTGCTCATTTTGCGGTAGTGCATCACCGCTCCTACGCCTTTGTGTCCGAGCAGTTTGGCGATTGTCCAGTCATCCAGATGCAGCTCCGTCAGCTTCACGCCATAGGAGCGCCGGAACATATGAGTTCCGAAGCTGAATGGCTTGCCCTCATCGTCCTTTAAGCCCTCTTTCTGAATCAGGGCAAGAACTTTATGCTTGATTGTCGTGTATTGGAGCGGACGGTTGTTGTCCCTCTCATCTACAAAGATGTAGGTTGTTTCACCGTAGCGTTCTTCCGTATAAGCAATTGCTTTCTGGATCAGCGCCGCAAGCTCTGCGCTGATGGGCTTCTGGAAGGTGCTGGTCTTGACCTGCTGGATTTTTATTATGTCCACACCATTCGCTCTGATCAGGCAATCCCGCCGTAAAGTCAGAGTATCCGAGATTCTGGTTCCCAGCATCTGATGGATTACAAGGCATCTGGTGATCTGCTCATCCAACTTCGTGATATGTGCATTCAGCTGTTTCAGCTCCTTGTCGGAGTATGATTTGAATTCCGGCTGAATCTCTGGCGGGATGTCGGTACTCAGGAACAGCTTTTCCAGATGCGGATACCCATAAATCTTGCCGACGCTCTCCAGCACCGACCGCAGCTTTAGGATATCATCGCTGTTTCCTTTCCCGGAACTTCCGTTGGTTGCCTTATGTATAAGGTATTCCTCCAGTAAGGCTCTGTCAATTTCTGAGCAGGATTGTATCCCCGGCTGTTTGTCCTCCAGATACTTTGAAAACTGCCGCAGGGAAGTCAATTCCCGTTTTACCGTTCCCAGCTTCTCATATTTTAGATGCAGGTAAACCGCCTGTTTCACTTCTTCCCGGATGCCGTCCTGCAGGATTCCGGTAAAGTTCAGCGTATTGGTTTTATAAATCGGATTTTCTTCAATCGGGATATCCAGCTTATTCAGTTCCCAAATATCTTTTTCCGGTTCTGCCCGTGTATCTTCCGGCTGTAAGAAGCGGAGGATTCCCCGCAGGTAGCGGATTAGTCTGGCTTCGACCAGATGAGTTGTCCCATATACACTCTTATTTTCTCTTGTCAGTTTGATTCCGTTTTGCAGCATCCACCCCTTCAGTAGCATTACCCAGCTTTTTTCATTCCATTCCGTCAGGCTCTCTGGAAGCCGTTTTCGAGTTTGCAACGCCATACAAACTTGTTTGAAATAAGTCTTATCAGATTGAATGGTTGCAAGAGATACTTGACTGCCTCTGTATTCGAGATATTGCCGGAATTCCTTTTTCATGGTTTCCGTAGGAAGTTGTGACAGATCATAATAATCCATTTTACCGATTTCTCTTATGATCTTTTCTTCTGCTTTCTCATAGCATTTCAGATTCCGGTAGTAAAATCTATCGTCCATCTTGTCCTCCTTTCTTCAGGCCAGCCGCAAGGCTATTGCCCGGATTACTGAAGTATTCATCACTTGCCTTGGCGATTTTTCTCGGTACATAGTCTATATACTGCTGTGTCATTTCTTCATAATGATGGCCCAGGTAATCTCTGACGCTCTGCAGGGATACGCCGCTGTCATAAAAGAAGGTAGCCACGGTATGGCGGTAATCGTGGGATTTGAATAAATAGTCACCTCCCTCCACCTCGTTATCCTGGCAGAACTTTTTCATCTGCTGACTAAAGGTTGCCCTTCGGTACGGCCCTCCATTCCGGTTTGTAAAAAGGTAATCATCCGGGCCGATGTTGTGCCGTTTGATGTACACCTGCATGATTTTATACAACCCATCCGAGATTGGAATCCGCTTGTAGTTCTTCATTTTTATCTGGTAGACCTGAATCCATGCATCCTGCCCCTGCCGGTAGTAGGCATTCCCTTTCAAGGTACACACCTCGCTGATCCGGAGTCCCAGCGTCCAGAGATGCAGGTACATACATCGCAGATGCTCCGGAAGCAGATGGAGTTTGGAGAGCAGTTCCTCACAGACTTCCGGGGCCACGCTTCGGTCGTGGTGCTTTGGCAGTATTTTTTTCTGGTAGTATTCGACGCGGAACGGTACCTTTTCCATGTACCCTCGCACCACTAAAAACCGGAAGAATTGAACCATGCCCGTGAGATACTCGTTAAACGTCTTTGCTGCAATATTCCGCTCCTGCAGCTCTTTTAAGTAGCCGTCAATCCTTTGTTCTGTACAATCACTCACATTTTCGTTGTTCTCATCCAGCCAGATTAGAAAATTCTTAATCCCGCCGAATTTAATGACGATTGTGCTGACCGATTGTCCGGTGATGCCCATCTGATATTTCATATATTCCTTGGCATATCTGCGGTTCTTCGGATTGGCAATCTCCATAAAGGATACGCTGCTGAACGATCCGCTTGGATTCACACGGTTCTTGGGCAGGTTTAACCGCTCCAGATACCAGACATTGGCATCCCAGTGGATTCCCTCATTTTGCAGGAATGTGGTTTTCCGGCAGAAGTTAAGGCTTGGCAGAAGCTGCATCTTTCTTGTTTCGCTGGTGGTATGTCTGCTCAGATAGGCTTCAAACTCCTGCACCTGTGCTTCTTCCATCATTTCAATATCCTGTATGCCCTTTTCTGCACAGAAACCATATAAAAAATGAAGTCCTGACAGGCGCTGCTCCCTCTTACGAGGTTCTTTGAACCGGCCGATTGCGGCATTGAGTGTTGCAAAAATCTGTTCTTTTACGATTTGGGCGCAGGGTCTTGTAAAATCCCATACCATGTTTGGCTTGTTTCTGACCGAGTCAAATTCCATTACGATGGCCTGATCCGGATGGTAGGGGATAAACAGGATCTGATTATCCAGCCTCCATTGGTTCTGCTGGCGGCCTGCCAGCGTCTGCATCTGTTCCCGGATGGAAAATTGCTTTACCCGGTCAAAAGCCGTCAGATAACGGTCAGGCCGTTTTATTCCTTGGTCATGTTCCAGATATTTCTGGTACTCCAGACGAAGCGGGTAATCCATTTCGGTTATGCTCTGGATTCCTGACTGTATTAAAAATGTTTTTAGCTTATTCTTACCGACACCGTCTATTTCCTTGCAGCCATCGAGTTCTTCTCCGACTCTGCTCGGCAGCGCCCTGAATAAATCCTCTCGCGGTTCTACCCGCTGTATCGCATATGCGGGCATCCTTCCTCACCTCCTTCTATAGCAGTTTCTCCACCCCGTACATGGCGGAGTGCTTTTCATAAAACTCCTGACTGGCTTCCAGCAATTCATCATCCACAATGTTTAAGTATTTAATGGTGGTGTCAATATGCATATGGCCAAGGGCCTGCTGGATCAGTTCCAGCCGCCATCCGGCTTTCCGGCGCATATTAGCAAAGTATCGCCGGAGCATATGGGGAGTTAAATCAATCTCTGTCTTTTTTTCCATACGGTTCAGCATATCGTATACGCTGTCCACCTTTAGGGGCTGTCCTGCTGTCTTACCAGTAATGTTAATAAACAGGAACCTCTGGTACTGTAACAGCTCCCGGTATTCCGCAAGGTAGTACATCAGAAACTCATAGGCGTCGTCACTGATCTTTGCTTTCCGGTACTCCGCATTTTTGGCTCTGGCGTCATTATCATTGTCCTCCCGGAAATAAACGCCAATCATGTGGTGCTGGTAGTCAATGTCGTGGATATAATCCACACCGAGGATCTCTCCAATTCGGAAGCCGGTTTCCGCGATGAGCAGGATGAGAAGCTGGTCGCGGCAGTTGGTGCAGGCTTGCAGGATGGTGAGGATTTCCTCATGCTCCGCTGGCCGGACATTTCGTTCCTCTGCTTTTAAATATCCCTTAAAGGATTGATACCGCAGCTTCTTCTGGACACCTACGGCGTTGGCTGCCACATGGTAGTTGTAAGACAGTACCTTGAGGCTCCCAAGCTGCTCGTACTCCGCTTCGACAAAAAGATAGAACCTGAACACATCCTCAAGGTATGCGTTACAGGTTCCATTGTTAATTGCTCTTAAGTTGTTATCCTGCTTGTGGTTCCCAGCTTTCAACCAGTGGAGAAAATCCACAAAGTGTTCATTCTGTTTCTCGTAGTCCAGCTTATAGACTTCCGGAATCTCCATCGGGATTTCTTTCAGGTATTCCAGATAGTAACAGATTGCAAATGCCGCCCGCCTCACGGTGTTTGGGGAGCGGTTGGATTTGACTTTGTGTTTCAGATATTTGGAAGGCAGCAGCACGACATCCATTGTATCGCAGTCGCGGATATAAAAATACTTCGTTGCTCCTTCGGCTATGGTTCCTACGGCATATTGCCTCATCTGCTGTCCCTCCTTTCCTTAACGTCATACACAGTATATCGTGTCATCGCCCACATAGCTATCACTATATGCACTCAATACCCAACAAATTTTTCTCTGTAAATGAAGCATTACTGACAATGAAGAACGGCTCCCAAAAGCGGGGAATAGACCTGAATTCCGTAACCTTGCGCCAATGCCTGAAGCTGTGCAAGCTGCATAGAGGAACGGGTAAGGCAGTTCTGATTGATGACGAGCAGGACATCCGCTCTGCCGGTTTGCACCGCTTCTATAAAATGGTGAAAGCCCGCCCGTTCCCAAAGCGGCAGGTTTCCCGTGTCGGTGGAGCTTCCGGCCACCTCGAATCCCATCTGTTCAGCGTAATCCATGAGCTGCTGGCGCTGTCCTTTCAAGGTGCCATGTGTATCTTCCGGCGCATCAATGGCACAGTATGCCCATGCGCGTTTTCTTTTTTTCATATACCGTCCTCCTGTTTTTATGCTTCCACATCTGTGCCACCGCATTGCGGCAGTATCCCATCAAGGCCAAAGCTGACCGCAATGGCTTGATCCACATATTGCATGGTTGCAGCATTCAACCGACCTATGTACTCCTTTAAGCGGATGCGGTCAAGGGTACGAACCTGCTCAAGCAGTACCGTTGAATTCTGATTTAAGCCACGGAAATTGCCGTCCACCTTGATGTGGGTAGGCAGTTGGTGTTTTCCTGACCGGCTGGTGATTGCCGCCGCAATCACAGTAGGACTATGGCGGTTTCCGACATTGTTCTGGATAATCAGCACAGGCCGGACGCCGCCCTGCTCGCTTCCAATCACCGGCGTTAAGTCGGCGTAGAACAGATCGCCTTTTCTGATCTGCATAGCATATCCCTCCTTGTGGTATTTGTGCTTTCATGGCACATGGATGGCGGCGGACGCCATTGGGTATGATTTATTAAAGACTTGGTCGCCTGTATGAGCGCCCGCCGCCATAGTATCTGACATGAAAGTCTTGCTTGTTCTTCGTTTTCGCTTGCCCCTATTCGACACTACTTCCCGGAGCGCGAAGCGGGATTGCTTCGCATGGGCAGCAGGCACAGGCGGGCCGGTGGTGACCGTCACATGGACGTGACGCAGGCCCTCATGGGAATCTCACCCCTCCGGGGTTCTCCCGGAGCTGCCCTCATTGCGTGATCCCGCGTGTGCGGGGCTGTGACTGGACGGAAGTATCGTTAGGGGCTGTCCGGGTCTTGGCGGAGCAATCTCCACGGATTGCTTTTGCGGGACGGATGTTTTTCGCTCTGCACCTTTGATGTGATCGGTTTGATGGACGGATAGGGCTTGTCCACAGGTGGTCTTGGCGCATCTCCCGTGTCGCTGCCGAACAGCTTAACGTACCTGTGCTGCTGGATATGACCGCCTGCGGCGGTATTTTTCAAAGTACAGAAGAGAGATATTCCCTCTCACTTCTATAAAGGAATTTTCCGAAGGTTTGAGCGGATATTTTTTCTGCTTTTTTAAATTTCCATCTGACGGCGCAGCTTGACGAGGATTTTCCGTTTCCTGTCGTTGATGGTTTTCTGCGGCACCGCGATCATCGCGGAAAGTTCCCGCTCGCTTTTGCCGTTCCAGAACAGCTCATGGATCAGCAGTCGTTCCTTCACGGTCAAGGTCTGCAGAGCCGCGTGGAGTTCACGTTCCTGCTCGGCCCGCATCAGCTCATCCACGAAATCCCGGCAGACGTCCAGCCGGAATTCGATGTTCACGCCGTCCTCCTGAAACCGCTCCAGAGAATATTCGTTGTCCATGACGAGGCTCCGCCGATACCGCTCGGCCTCGCGCTCTTGGTGGTAGGCGCGGTAGACGGCCTCGCTGACCTCCACACGCTGGTGTTTTACTACGATGGTATATTTTTTGTTCTCTGACATTTTCTTGTCCTCCTTAATTTCGTTGCTTGGGGCGAAAACGAAGGACGAGCGGCGGACTACGGCATCTTCTTTCTGGCTTTTTAGCGCAAAAAAGAACGTCTGCAACAGCTACATAGCCGTTGCAAGCGTTCTTCTTTCGTTCGTATTTTACATGTTCTACAAGTTCGTCATTACAGCCGCAAAGGGCTGTTGCAGAAACCGGAATTTTTTTGACTGGCCACCATCCAGCCTGTTTTTATTTTCTGCGGTTAAGTGTCGCTGCTACGAACGAGCAGCGGCGCACCGGAAGTCCAGCGCATAAAAATACCCTCCAAATCCAAAAACAGAACTTGGAGGGTATTTTCCGAGAACGCAAAATAGCTCGCCAAAGAACTGTTTTTTTCTTTCGCGAGGTGCTTTTGTATAAATTGTGGCCTCGAATGTTATTCTAATTTACGCCATTCATCTTATATTCAGATTGGTTTCACAAACTTATCATTTTGTGTTCACCTGCCAATGTAACTTGACAAGCGTGGCGTCAGGGGCTATAATAAAACAAATTTGTGATAAGGAGTTAAATAATCGAATGCGGCAAGGTATTCTTAAATAACAATCAATTGAATGATGAAGGTCAGTTTGTAGCCTTATTAGTTTTATAAGGTTTATTTGCTGTACCTTATTTAAGAATACTTTCATATTTGCGTTAAAGCCGCTATTGGATTTACTATATTCCTGACGGCCTTTATCGTTATGCCTTTGTGGCGTTATGGTTCCCCTGTGTTGAAAGTATTTTTAACACAGGGGATTTTTGTATCATAACGACGATTCGGAGGCAAATTATGAAAACAATTAATATAGGCATAATGGCTCATGTTGATGCCGGAAAAACCACATTGACAGAGAGTATGTTATACACAAGCGGCGCTGTTGAAAAAGCTGGCCGCGTTGACAGAGGCACTGCTGTTACAGATTCCATGATGCTGGAAAAGCAACGCGGCATTACCATCCAGACCTCTGTTGTGTCCTTTTATTGGGGCGATACCAAAGTGAATTTGCTCGACACTCCGGGACACATGGATTTTTTTGCAGAGGTTGAACGTTCTTTAAGTATATTGGACGGCGCGGTTTTGCTGATCTCTGCAAAAGACGGAATACAGGCACAGACAAGAATTTTGTTCGAGGCAATTAAAAAGCTGCAGATTCCGGCTCTTGTCTTTATCAACAAAATAGACCAGCCAGGTATTGAACTGGAGCCACTTTATACGGAAATTAAAGAAAAGCTGGCCCCTAACATTCTTGTAATGCAAGATGTTTCTATTGGCAGAACTGTGCAATTAAACAGTATGGATATGTTTGGGAGTTCCTTTATCGATACAATCATTGAAGCCGACGAGGCTTTAACTGAAAAGTATGTTTTAGATCAGCCGGTTAAACTTGACGATATTATAAGCAGCAGAGAGCAAAGCATGAAAAATGGAACTCTGCTTCCAATTTATCATGGCAGTGCGCTGGGTAATATAGGCACAAAAGAACTGATGGATGCTCTTATAAAAGAATTTTCTCCATTACCTGCCCTTACATCAGTAGCTCCCTGTGCCTTGGTTTATAAAATTGAGCAGGACGACCTGCTGAACAAACATACCTATCTGCGGGTTTTCGGAGGATCGCTGCAAACGAGGGATGTAGTAACTGTTGCCGACAGAGACGAGACGATCAAAATAAAGAAATTAGAAATCCCTCAATCAGGTGGAATCGCTGTTGTCGAACAGGTTGAATGTGGAGATATTGCTATTATCCCGAATGAAAACGGATTCAAAATTGGTGATACCATTGGCGAAGTACCTGAAAAATATTTACCCGCGCAGACTGTCCACCCGATGATGCAGGCCAGCATTTCTCCGTGCGACCCTGATGAGCGCGTTTCCCTTTTAGAAGCACTTTCTGAATTGGCGCAATCTGATCCTTTACTGCAGTATAGGCTAGATTCAAGGAGCAGTGATATCGTCGTTGGTTTTCTTGGGCAGGTTCAAATGGAAGTTGTGTGTGCGTTATTGGAAAATCGCTATCATATTTCTGTTCAAATTGGGGATTTGACAACGATTTACAAAGAGCGTCCTCTTAAAAAAGCAGAGTATACCGTCCATATCGAGGTTCCCCCTAATCCTTTTTGGGCCTCTATTGGTCTTTCCATTGAGCCGCTCCCAATTGGTTCCGGGCTATGTTTGGAAAGTAAAGTATCCTATGGATATTTAAACAGGTCTTTTCAAAACGCTGTTGCGGATGGCATTAAATATGGTTGTGAACAAGGGCTGTTCGGCTGGGAGGTAACCGATTTAAAGGTGTGCTTTGAGTATGGCCTGTATTACAGCCCGGTCAGCACGCCAGCGGACTTTCGCCATTTAGCCCCGCTCGTTTTTGAACAGGTATTAAAAAGGGCTGGCACGGAGCTATTGGAACCACGATTGGATTTCCAGCTTTTTGTTCCGCAGGACTCTGACGCCCGTGCTTATAATGACTTAAATAAGTATCAGGCTGTAATTGATTCGATTGAAACAAGGCACAGTGAAATCGTAGTATCGGGCAGCATTCCCGCCCGTACAGCACCGCGCTATAAAAAGCAGCTTTCCCAATTTACAAATGGCAGAGGTATGTTTTTGACGGAACCCTCCGGCTACCAGCCTAATGTTGGAAAACCAGTCTATCAGGCAAGAAAACCAGATGCCAGATTGGACAAAACACGTTATCTATTTGAAAAGGCATTTGAAATAGATGCTCCTATGGAGAACGAAAGTCCTTGTTTTGAGATGTCGCTCATGTAAGGAGGCTGGAGAGATGAACTATTCTGTTGATTATCAACCGGAACCGGAAATTAGTATCAACGATTTGATTATTTGCCCATGTTATCGCAGTGTTTATCTAAGTGATCAACATGTTTCTTTAACAACAAAAGAATTTGATCTGCTCTATTTTTTGGCTCGCCATCCAGGCTGGGCGCTCACAAAAGAACAGATATACGAAGCCGTTTGGGGAGAAGATAGCTTCGGAAGCTGCCACACAGTTGAAAATACGATCTATCGACTACGGAAAAAAATTGAGAAGAACGCTTCCTCCCCTGAGTTCATTCACACCTTAATTGGCTATGGCTACAAATTCGTAGCCGCGTAGGCCAGCTACAATTATGGCGGAATGTACAGCTCATATCTGCCAGTAAAATTTATTCGTGCTACAAACGAACCAGTAATACGTTCACACTTCAACACCCGAACTGTAAAATGGTGTTGGAGGTGAACTGCTGGTGGAAAAACTGGATTTATCCTACATGGGGCCGATTTTCAAACAGGCCCGTATTGCCGAAAACATGACACAGGAAGAACTTGCAGAGCAAATTGGAAAGACAGCTCGTTACATCCAAGCCATTGAAAACGAGGAGCGGAGGGTCAGTATTGACACACTGTTCCGATTGGTGCGGACGCTACATATGTCAGCGGATACAGTTGCTTATCCCGACGGGAAAGCAGACAACGGCGAAACGGAGCAGTTGATCCGATGCATCCGGTTGCTGAACGGCAGAGATAGAAAAATTCTTCTGGCCGCCGCCAAACAGATGCTGAATGCCGAGTGATGGGAACCGCCCTTTCCGAAGGGTGGTTCCTTATTTCTTTTTCTGCCGTTAAATCTTTCTTAGAGTATTCCGTTCCATGCATGGGCCGTGATGAACCATACCATAGGCCACCGAGAGGGCAAAGCTCCTCCTTTGCGGCCCGGTATGGTTTTTTCACAGCTTGAGTTTGTAGAGCAGGCTGCTCTTCCCGCCGTTGTCGCGCCACCGCTGTTCCTTTTCCAGATAGCCGCTCCGGATCAGGTCATCGAGGGCGCGTTTGACGGTGCTGCGGGAGAGCTGCAGATCGCGGGCAATGGTGCCGATGGCGGGCCAACACTTGCCGTCTTTGTTGGAGCGATCTTTGAGGTACATATACACGGCTTTGGCGCGGTGCGGAATTTCCTCGGCGTAGATGGATGAGAAGTAACTCATGGCGGACACCTCCCTATTTCTGCGTCCCCATTGGGCGCATGGGTAGCCTGCGGGGAGCGCCATGGTGCGTTTTGGGTTCCGGCGCGGGCGTGTGGATCATGCCGCCGCTTACGGTTCCTGCGGGCGGCATGGGCAGCAGCTCATCGAAGCCGTCCTCATAGGCGTCGCTGCGGCAGACGATTTCCTGCTCCAGCTCGAAGCGATCCGCATAGACCACCTTTCGGGCGGAGCGTTCCTCCACCGCATACTCTCCATCGAAAGTGATGCCCCATTTGAAGAACAGCGGCAGCTCAGTCCGCATGGGGCAGCAACCGGTTTTGGCGAGGATAAAGTGTCCCTTGGGCAGCGTTTTTAACTCGTCCGGCGTCATCAATGGGCGCTGGATCATCTGCAGGCTCTGGCTCGGATCGTTCTTCCCCCGACTGATGGAGCCGGACAACACGGTCTTGTTGCCGAGGGCCTTGGAGAGGATGTCGGCACTTTCGGAGTTTGGGGCGAAGCCGCCGAACAAAATATCCTGACAGTTGTCCACCACGATGGCCGCGCCCTCTTTTCCGTAGTTCTTTTCAAGCTGTGCGAAGCTCTGGATGATCGGCACCATGCTCAGACGGCGGGAGCGTCCGCTGGAAAAAATCATCTCCATCGACTGAATTTTCGGGATGGTGCCGATCTCATCGGCGAACAGCATCACGCGATTGGGGAGCTTGCCGCCGTGCTCGTCGGCCACCGAGAGCATCTCCCGGTAGAGCTGCTGGATGAACAGCGACACCATGAAGTATTTGGTGTTATCTTCCTCTGGCAGCACAATGAAGATGGCCGATTTTTCCTTGCAGAAGGTTTCGGTGTCCAGCGAGCTGTCGAAGCACAGCACCTGCTCCAGCTCTGTGTCCAGAAAAGCGTTGAGGCGGGACATGGCCGTGGTGAGCACCGAGGCCATCGCCTGATCGGCGCTGTTGAGGGCGGCTCCGGCAAACCACCGGGCCTTGTGATCCGGGGGCAGCTTCTCCATGAGGAGCTGGAACTGTGTCTTGTTCTTCACTGGCGACGGGGCCAGCAGGTCTTGGATGAGTTTGAACACGCTGACGATGTGCCGCTTCTCCGGTGCACAGTATTCGGCGAGGAGCAGGATCACCGAGGTGAGCAGACCCTCCGCGCTGTCGTAGAAAAATGCGTTTTGTCCGTAGCTGCTGGCATCCTCGCCGCTGGAGCAGATGATGGTCTTGGCGGTGATCTTCGCGTACTTTTCGGCCTTGGCCTTAAGGGAGAGATTTTCCGGATCGGCCATCCATGCGTCCATGTACTTGTTGACCATCGCCAGAATGTTGTCGCCGTCCGAGCGCGTGGGGTTGCGCAGATCCAGCACGGAAATGTGGTAGCCATAGCAGTCCTTGGCGATGCCCGCGTAATTGCGGAACAGGTCGCCCTTAGTGTCCGTGCAGAGAAAGGACATTCCGGAGGCGCAGGCGTATTCGATGTTGGGGTATAAAAAATTGGCGGTCTTGCCCACACCCGCCGCGCCGATCATGAGGCAGTGGATATCGCCGATGTCCACCAGCGCGGTCACGCCGCCCGCGTGACGCCTGCAGCCGACCACCAGTCCCTGCGCGTCCGGCAGGTTCTGCCCGCGCCGCCATTTCTGCGGCTCATAGGGAACCGACGTGTAGGTCTTTTTGATTTCATCCTCAGTGGCGAAGCGGGCCGTGCCATATTGGCCGTCGCCCACGGTCTTTGACTTGATCCCGTTTAGTGTGTAGTAGTGCGCCAGCATAGCCAGTCCGCCGATGACAGCGAACATGCCGATACCGGCTGCCAGCAGGATTACCAATTGTGACGTTTGCATCCGAACACCTCCCTATGCCATCGCCTGCGTAAGCCGACACACAGGCGATGGTTCTTCGGCGGGGATGGCCTCCTGACCATGCGCCGCCTTGATATCCTCGTTCCAGTCTTTGTAAACAGAAAAAAGCGAGAATACATTTCTGTATCCCCGCTCCGATAGAATCCCGGTGATTCTTTTTCTGGCATTGATGCCCGCCTCGTCGTGGTCGAGGCAGAGGCCGATCTTCTGTATTTGCGGATTGTCGGCGAGGTGCTGCAGGAGCGCATGCTCTGCCACCCCGCACAGCGCCACATAGCTGTGCTGTTGCCAGTCCTTTTGATAGAGGCTGATAAAGGACAGCATGTCAATCGGGGCCTCGAACACATAGACCGTGTCGCTGGTGCCGGTGTGATGAAAGATGAAGCGCGGATCGCCGCCCTCCACATTTCCTTTGAACGCATCACCTACCGTATAGGTGCCGCGCTTGTGCGCATGGCGGGCGATGCCGTCCCTGTCATAGCCCACGAACACCGCGTTGTGGTAGTCCCTATCCTCATAGATGAGCTTTGCGTGGGCGAAGTGCGCCACAATCTTTTGATCCAGCAGCCTGCTCTTGATGAGATAGGCAAACACCCGGCGCATGTTGTCGTTGGCGGGCGGCAGGGCAAAGGGCTTTTTCGGCTCCGGCTGACGTCGCTGGCTCTCTCGGTAGCCCTGTCCCTGTTCGCCATTCAGCAGCATGGTCACGGCCTCCGGGAACGACTTGCCGTAGTAATACTGCACGAAGTCAATGGCGAGGCCGCCTTTCTTGCTGCCCTCGGCATGGTCGAACCACTCATTGCCGCGCACGGTGATGCTGTGGTTGCTGGCGAGCCGCTTCTCCGGGCCGGATTTGATGAGTTTTTCTCCCTGCCGTTCCAGAAAGTCCACTAAATTCACGGCATTGGCCCGCTGCTTCTGTTCATCGGTGAAATAAATATATTCGGACATGTGTATCCCTCCCGTCAATAATGGATTTGCTGTTGCTGTTCGTGATCATCCCGCGCATGGCCCTGTGCGATCTGCTTCTCCCGGAGCTGGCGACGGCGCTTACGGTCGATCTGGAACGGGCCGCCGCCCGTGGCCCGGTTGTAATCTTCCCGGAACGCATTCCCAATCCGGTGCAAGAGCCGCGTGGCGGCCAGCAGCACGGACGGCTCCCGAAAGGAGTCCAGATGCTCCAGCAGAAACTGCGCGTAGATGTTTCCCTGTGCCGCCGATGCCTCCAGAAGAGGGATTGCTTTTTTCCTGTCGCGGGGGACATCATGTCCGCAGAGGTACAGCTTGCCGAGGGCATACTGTGCGAACTGATTTCCCTGCTCGGCGGAGTCGGAGAGCCAGCGGATGGCGGCCTCCACATCTTTGGGGACTTCCTCGTCTGTAAGGTAGATCTTACCGAGCTGGTACTGTGCAAACTGATTTTTCTGTTCTGCCGATTTTAACAGCAGCTCCACGGCTTTGCAGATATCTTTGGGGAGCTGCTCCCCGGTTAGATACAGCTTGCCGAGGGTGTACTGCGCATAGGGATTGTTTAAGTCGGCGGAGAATGACAGCCAACCCGCAGCGGCTTCGGTGTCCTTTGGGATATCCTCCCCGGCGAGATAGAGCCTGCCGAGGGCATAGGCCGCATACTCATTCTTCTGCTCCGCCGACGCGGTGAACAGTTCCACAGCCTTGGCGATATTCTTCTCCACATGCTCGCCATCGCGGAACAGCTTGGCAAGGGAATATTGCGCCGCCGCGTTGCCGCTGTCAGCCGCTTTGACAATCCAAGCCACGGCCTGCGCCGGATCGCCGACGCCGGTTTCCAGCCGGAGTTTGCCGAGGGCATACTGCGCGCCTATGTTGCCGAGCTTGGCCGACTTCTCAAAGTAGGCCATTGCGGCATTATCATCCCTGTCGGTGCCGGTTCCGGTGTGGAGCATCTGGCCGAGGCGGTACTGGAGCTTGTCATCATGGCTGTCTTTTTCCAATTGATAAAAGCCGGTGAACGCATCTTCAAAATGCGCACCGGCTTTCCGCGTGTCTTTTTCCGTGCCGATCCCATCCCGGCACATTTTGCCCAGCTCATAGCTGGCGTAGGGATTCGTCTGTCCCGCAGAGCGGCGGTAGAGGTCATAGGCGGTTTCGTAGCTTTGCGCCACGCCCTGTCCGCGATAGAAAAGCCCGGCGAGAGAATACTCCGCGTACTTGTGGTCGGCGGATACCGCCTGTGAGAGCCAGCCAGCCGCCTGACCATAGTCCTGCTCGATGCCTTGGCCTGCCGCATACATCTTTCCGATGCGGTACTGGAGATAGGGGCGCTGACGTTCCTTTGCCGTGGCTTCGGCGGCGCGGAAAGCAGCGAGCGCCTTGGCATACCACTCCCGTGAGGCGGACATGTCGATCTCCATGCCTAAACCGTCCGCGCACATCCTGCCGAGGTCATGCATGGCCAGCGCGTTGCCAGATTCCGCTTCCGAGAGATACAGCCGATAGGCTTCTGCGAAATCCTGCGCGACGTCATTGCCGCCATAGAGATGTTTACGGGCCAGCTTATATTCCTTGTTCCACTCGGCGCGGAGCACAGATTTCTTTGGTGTATCAGACTTAGGCACTTCGTCTAACACTGACAGTGGTTCCTCCCATTCTATCGGCGGTGCTTCTGGCTCCGGCAGAGACTCTTCTGGTTCCGGTACCGTATCTGTGCCACCAGCATCCGGTTCGCCGTCATCCTCAAAAGTAAATTGATGACCGCCGATTTTCATTGCTTCGGCGATCACCATGTTTTTGACGCTTTTAAATTGTGGCTGCCGTGAAAGGGGCGGGAGCTGCGGCAGCTTGCCGGTGTAGGTTTTCAGAATCTCATTCTGCCAGTCGCCCCACGCGGCATAGAGATGCGCCACGCGAGCATCCCCGGCCAACGCATCGACGATCTGATCTACGAGAGCTTTGACGTCGGCCTTGAGATAGCCGTACACCTTTTTCCCTCCGGTGTTTTGCAGCCGTCCGGCGAGCCGCAGGATTTTTTCCTCTACCTCTTTATTTTCACAGACGTCGGTGCTGATCTGCCTGAGCAATTCTTCCATGTGGTCGGAGACGCTCTGCTTCAGATCGGCGCGGGCTTGGTTCTGCCGTTCATAAATATGTGCGAAGTCCTGACGGAAGATATCGTGGGCCAGTTCGGAGCGCATGGCCTCGATGGACTCCTTGGTAAGAAAACCGTCGTTGTCTTTGGCGGAGTAGACCATAATATGCACATGAGGATGATGGCTTTCGTTGTGGTAGGCCGCGTACCAGCGCAAGTTCTCGCTGTCGATCTTCATGTGTTTTGCGAACATCGCCCGTTTGGAGCGCAGCAGCGCCATCCACTCTTTTCCGCTGTCGTAGCCGAGTCGGGCCGCGTCCTCTCGGCGCAGGGAAACCACATGCGTCCAGACCGGCCCTTTGTGTTCCACCACATCCTGCTGCACCTGAGAGAGCACCACCGGCACACCTGCATCGGTGAACAGGCCGTGCTTGCCGACACGCTCCACGCGGGGGCGGTTGGCAAGATAATCCACATAGTTCTGCCGCTTACCGAGGAGATCAAGGTTCTGCTCCAACGCCTGCGTGATGAATTCTGAGGCGTTGCCGATGGTGGGGTGCAGACGGTAATCCGCATGCTCCAGCATCTGCCTGCTCTCCGGGATGTCACGTAGGATTTTTTCGATGAGCTGCTGTTGCTTCACGGTGGAGGGGAGTAGAGCCTTGCTCTCATCCAGCTTTTCCACGCCCTCGCGGGTGCCGACGTACTCGACGTAGTTCATGAGGTGCTCGGCGGGCGCGTCCCGCATGTAGTGTGAGGTAAAAATAATTTTTGACATGGCGGCCTCCTTTCTGTGTTTTGGGCAAAAGAAAAGAGCGACCACGGTTGTGATTGCCCATCAACTTGATAAACTGGAACTCATACGTTTGATAACACATGTGCATTTCAAGAAACGTTTCTAAATAAGCAAACAGGTTTTCTTTTGAATCTTATCCTTTATAAGCAAAACGGTTTCTTCAATAGAATAACCCGTTGTAACTATAACATTAGCTTCATAGCTACCCAAATTATTGAATTGTTCCCACATTACTTCTACCAATTCAATATTTGTTTCTCTATCTAATTTTGAACGGTCAATCGCTCGTTTCATGGTTTCTTCTTTACTTGCTCTCAAAATGATATAGTGTACTTGATAACCTTCATGAACGATGTTTAACCACGGTTCCAAAAACCACGAACCGATAATGCCATCAACAATTACGTCATATCCGCCACGGACATAACGCTTTGCGGCTTCTAAAAAAGCTTCAATTACAATCAGGTTTTGCTCATTCGATTCTGGCAAATGTGGTGGTATGGCCCCTTTGCTAAGATAATGATAGAAGTCATCTGTATGCATATGCACAGATTTTTCCATGCTGGATTCTTGCGCGACGATGGCGGATGTCGTAGTTTTTCCCGTTCCCGGCGATCCAGTGATTATAATAATTCTTCCTTGTTCCATTTTTATTTGTCCTTACATATTTTAATTTATCCAAAATTATTCAATAGGTAGATTGTGCTGTTTCAAAAATGAAAGTTTATCCCAATATCCCCGCTGAAACAAAATCTTTTCGTTTACTACATGAAAAAAACCACATCCCCGCAATCCCAGAGGGTCTTTCCACTCTAAAATTGCCCATTGTCCATCTTCAAAAATATTTTCTACAATCGTTGTCATATCTGCAGTAGAAAATTCTACTGTAAACATTTCTCTGATTGCATCAATTCCAATCACGGGGTCATTTGTTACCTGATGATTGGTTGCGTTATCATGGTACAGGCTCACGATTGATTCAACATCGTGACTATTAAAGGCATCTACCCATTTACATATTACTTCTTTTGGTCGCAACATTTTATTCCTCCACAAAATCTGATTTATCGTTCAGTATTGAAACAATTATACCACGTCCACCGACAAAATTCATCACCAATATGTAAAATGGCCCCCACTCTCGCAGAGGCCATCCACCAGTGATGCTTTTACAGCGCACCAAGCTTTTTCAGCAGCTCCACGCAGTCCTTTGCGCCCTGCACATAGAGGTGCGCACACTCATGGTCGGCGATTAGATTGGTTTTCACAAAGTAATCCTCCAATATGCGCCGCTGATCCTCCGGCAGCGTCTTGACAATGTCACGGGCCTGCGTGCTGAGAGCCATCGCCTCTGCGTAGAGCCGCTGTTCCTCATCCGGCAAATTTTCCTTTCGCTTGGCTATCGCATCCTCTGTCAGCTCCCGGATGGCGGATTCAAAAATTTCATGTTTCTCCATTGGTTTTCTATCTCCTTTCGCACGGCGGATTTGCCGTACCCACACATATAAACGAATGGGCCTCAACAGTCCATACCCATACTGAACAAAGAAGCCTCTACTTTTTAGGTTCGCCGCTTTTGGTAATTGTATGCATCCTCAAAATCGACCGCGCCGTTGATGCGCTTGACCTCGTCCACACATTTCCCGTGGAGCCACTTCATATCCTCCGGATCGACTTCGTGGGTGTAGGCGATGACATGCGCCAGCTTGGAAATCTCCACGGCGAGCTTAAAGTCCATCCGGGCGAGGCGGTTCTCGGTGTCCTGCACCGTGCCGGTGAGCACGGAGGAGAGACTCCGCAGCAGATAGTCCTCCGACTGCCGGGACGAGAGGTAGCCGCAGTAAAAGCGCAGGGCTTCGGTGACAAACTCGTTTCGGGATTTCACATTGGCCTGACTGAGCAGGCGGTCACACCAGTCCAGTATCTCTTTCTCAACGTAGAAGCCGGTGCGCGTCATGGTTGGCTTTTTCTCTGCCATTTGGGCCTTCTTTCCCCGGCGATGGTAGCCGGTATGCAGTGAAAATGCCGGAACGGTAGGGCTTTCGGGCCATCCGGCATAAGAAATTCCTACGCGTGGTGAAAAGGTATGCAAACCGCGATCCCCGCACGGCTTTGCCGGGCGGTGTTTTCCGGGGTTAGGCTGCGAAAGCAGCATAACCCCTTTAACCTGCACACTTTTCGACCCTGCCAGTTCCCCCTTAAAATCCAGCTAAAGCAAGGCTTTTCAGTCTTTTTCCGGAGTGGCGGCCACATCGCCCCAACGCTGGCGAAACCAGCCGCAGGGGTACACGGGCCACCCTGCCCCGAAAAAGCCCACACAGGGCGTCACAGGGGCGGACATGGGGGGCAGCTGGTTTTCCCGCAAACGTACTTATCAGGCGTTGTCCTCCGGTCGGGCATCTTCCACCGGACGGGGCGCGGGTCTGGACGGCCTGCGAGGACGGTCTTTGGCTCCGGCATCCCGGATCACCTTATCATCGATGTATTCACGGGTGGCCTGCGGCACATATTTTTCATACAGTTTCTGGATCGTATCGTTCAGCTCCCCCTGTAGGTCGGCGTCTTTTTTACCCATGTGGAAGGTCAGTGCGTCCAGCTTTTCGGTGTTGAACGAGAGCGTCAGTGTGGTGTTTTTCATTCAGGCATCCTCCTTTTCACAGCTTCATTTCCGGGGTCTGCTCCGGTGATTCTTTCAGGGTGGCCACCCATTTTTCATAGTTTTCTTCGGAACAGTAGCCTGCCAGCATGGCGGAAAAATCCTGCAGACGGGACGGTTTCACACCCTCCAACTCCACCTGCAGGCCGTAGGCTCCCTCATAAATCCGGCACACCTTTGCGTCCAGCACATCCGCCCATGCCTGCCTCCCGGCATCCGTCAGGGTGTTCGCAGACAGCTCCACAATGGTGGCCGGATCAATTTCCACCTCCTTGTGGACGAGGTGAACATCATCCCACGGAGTCCGGATCAGTTCTCCAAGTGTCTGTCGGGGTGTGTCTGCCAGCACAGCTTCCGGCTCTGATTCCTGCTGGCAGTTAGGGCAAAAGTCAAGGTAATAGGTCACATCAAAACCGTTTTCCTCGATGGACAGATCCGCCACCTCCGGGCGTTCACACAGCATATCACCTATTATTTCCTGCAGAAATGGCTTCCCTGCAGCACATAGGCCGGTCTGTTCCTCCAGCTCCTCAAAAGATAAAACCCATTGTCCTCCCGTGGTCTGGCCGGTACCGTCCGCCACAATAAAAACCACAGTGTCAGCCAGTTCCCGGTTGATTTTGGAAAGTGACTGGTAACGGAGCGCTGTTGCTTCCGGCACATAGGCGGCGTATCTTGCGTAAGGGTAGCCCTCGCTCTCCACCAGCAGGCCATCCGGACAGCCTTTACCGGTGACCAGCAGGCAGTGGTTCACTCCCGTGCCGTCCTGCCTCATCAATTCATGATGCTCTTTCAGGAAATCCTGATCTTTCATGGGATGCCGGAGCATTTCTTCAAAGCGTTCCGCTGGGATGGATACCGTTTTTTCAATGACAAAATCCCGGAAATGGAAATCCGGCTTGTGTTCAAAGGTTGTTTTCATCTCTGCTTTTCCTCCTGCTTATGGTTTATGGGGAACAGAAACAGCCGCCGTTTTTCCTGCGGCGAGCTGCCTCTGGTAATGATAAACTAAATGGCAATCAGCTTTAGCAGGCGCAGGCCATCCTTTAGTCCGGCCAGATAGAGGGCTTCACATTCCTCATTGGTCAGAATCACATCATCTGACATCCGGCTGTCCAGCCATTGCCGATCCTCATCGTCAAGGGAAAACAGGATATGGTTCAGCCTCTCCATCTGCGCTTTTTTCTCAGCGATGGTCAGATTCTTGTGTTCATCTCTGATCTGCCTTACCCTCTGATTCAGGTAATCTTTCGCCTGTTCCATAAACTCATCCATTCTTGCTCACCTCCTTCCGCGACCGAACATACTACACAACCCGGCACAAGTAGATACCAAAATGTACTGAAAATCAGCTACTGGGGCAGCCGTCCTGCGGCATAAAAATGTTCTGACCAGTAGGCGGAATTGACATCCGCATAGCCAATCGGCGACCCACAATGCAGCATCTGGCCAGCTCCGACATAGATACCAACATGGCTTACCGGGCCGGGTGAGGCGTAAGTGCGGGTAAAAAACACCAAATCACCCGGCTGCAATTCTGCTCTCGGTATAAGAGAACACTGGTCATAGATGCCGGTGGCAGTGGTGCGCGGCAGGTTATAAACGCCGGAATGCGTATACACCCAGCACACAAACCCACTGCAGTCAAACGAGGTGGAGGGGCTGGAGCCACCCCACACATAAGGATACCCGATATACTTCGTGGCCTCCGCCATCAGCGCCGCAAAGCTGCCGTCTCCCATCGATACACCGGGCGGCAGGCCGTTTCCTCCGCCCGGAACAGCGGCAGGGCCATACATTGCCAGCAGGTAAATCCGGGCGGCATTGGATTTGTTCTCTGCGGTGATTGTCCTGCCAAGCGCGGCGGAAAGATTCCCATACACGGTTTCTAAGTCTGTGATTGGAACAGCCACAGTATAGGTTTCGCCGTCCTCATCCACCCGTTCCTCATAGGTGACAAAGCAGTCCGCAAATATTCGGTAGTCCCCGTCATTCATGCGGGGCTGATTCGCGCCGAAAAACAGAGAATAAAAAATGGCTTTTACCCGGTAGACATCCACCTCTCCATCCTCTGCCATGCCGTTGATCTCAGCAATGGCCGTATCCAAATCAGTGAAGCTGTCCCGCATTTTTTCAATGTACATCCGATATTCCGCGGGGAGCTGAGACGATAAATAGCCGCCGTGGAATGCCAAGTCCACAGCGGCATTGTTGTGGTTTGTTGTGCCGGACAGGGCGCTCAACATGACCACAATGATTAAAATAAACGGAGTCAGTATTGCGACCACCACCGAGGCGATGGCAGTCCATGTACGCTTATCCGTAGCCGCAACGAGGGCGGCCTTGACCGCCAGTACGGCGGCGGGTGCTGCCATAGATGTTTCCTCCTTTCGAGGGCGCTGAATACAGACCCTCGAAAGGAGCGCCTGCTATCTCGCCGTATTCTGTTTGTTTTCTCTGGTGATTTCCAAAGTTACTGAGTCAATAATCGTGATATTCCGTCCAAGTTCTCTGGCATAACGGACGGTTTGTCCGGTTCCGCTGCGTGCCGCGCCATCCCATACAGCCAGCACATAGCCGCTTTCCTCCACCATGTAGCGGTTGCGTTTGCTCATACAATCCTTGGTATAATATCCTTGAAGCAGGTTTTCATCGTTACTCCGGACGATGATGTCATAGTAGCGATCTCGTTGGGGAACCGTCCACTTTGCCGCCTGTTCCTCATAAGGGATTGCACACTCCAACCTTATCTGTGGGTAGGTTTCCTTCAGTTCCAGCACAAGCTCGGCACAGATCTGGTCGATGCCCAACGCCATCCCGGTTATAAAGCCGGTCACTTTTTCCTCCGTAATCAGACGCACCAGCTCCTGACGAAGCAGTTCCTTCAAACGCACACACGCCGGATGCTGCTCGTCAAATTTGAACGGGAGCCGCCGCGGGCGGTGTCCCGTAAAACAACAGGTTTTCTGTATCTCCTTCTCCATGAATGCTTCCTCCTTCGTCTATCCACACATAATTGTATAGCCCATCAGCCTATGTTGTCAACGTCCATGAATGATGTATTAGCCTAATAGACTGGGTTACAATATATCCATAGGCTATAAAGGAGGTGATGCGGTGAAAAAGGAAATCAATATTGAAATTGGCGGGCGTATCCGCACAAAACGGGAAGCCCTCGGATTGACACGCGAGCAGTTGGCGGAGGCCGCTGACATATCCGCACCGTTCCTGGCGGATGTGGAGCTTGGCCGCAAGGGTATTTCGCCGCTGACCATCCAGAAACTCTGCGATGCACTCCATGTTTCAGCAGATTATCTGGTGCGGAGCCGTGAGCTTAACACAGATTTCCCTGAAATTATTGAGCTATTATCCGGCCTTGACGCTGCGTATATCCCTCTGGTGGAGGAGTTGTTGCGCACCTATGTCAAAACCGTGGATTTAAAGAAAATATCGGATTAGGCTGCGCCAGCAATGGCGCAGTTTTTCATTTCAACTGATCCCAGCCGCCCATCTCGAACAGCGTCTGCTGGATGGACTGTCCCTGCTCCTGTACCAACTCCCACGCGTGTTCAATGGCATCGTCCAGCACCTGCGTATCAAAGCCTGCCGACTTATAGCCTTCCCGGATCACTTCGGCATAGTAGTCCGAGGGGACGCCGAACTCATGGCCGGGCGTCATGATATAAACCATCGCAGACACAGTCTTGCCATCCAGCTCCACATCCATCATCTGCTTGTCATAAAATCTGGGATATCCCTCATAGCGGTCAAGCGCCGCCTCGTCTGTCTGGCGGATTTTCCAGAGAAGCACGGGGACGGAACTGCCCTCCTTGGGTTCCACCGTAGCGACCGCACCTTTGCGGCCGCCACGGAATAACAGTTCATAATCCTTCAGTTCACTTGTTCCCACCACCTCTGCGGTGGGGCAGCGGAACGCCATCTGCGGCAGGTTCAGGTTGCTGCCGTAGGCGATATAAAGCGTGGGTTTTCTGCTCATCTTTTCCTCCTTTATGATACGCTGTGCGGATTCACATCCGTATGACAAAGGCCGGGGTTTCATCGGAAACCTCGGCCTGTTCTGTCTGTTCGGTTGCCTGATCCTGCGGAACAGCTTCTACGGCGGCCCGCTCCAGCCTCGCCTGCTCCCGTTCCTTTTCTCTTTTCTGCCTTAAGCGTTCCTTCTGAGCCTCGGCCTGTGCCGGATCGCGCCATGCAATACAGCCGGGGAGGTTGGCCAGCAGATGCTGTCTGGCGGTGGCGAACTCATCGCCGTTTAAGCCCAGCCGAAGCAGCCATGTCCGGAACGTATACTTCTCGTTGGTGGTCTGGGTTTTCCTCCGGCTGGCGCAGGTCTGATTGAGCGCCTGCGCCCCAATGGCGAGACAGAACTGGATGTACGCCTTGATCTTTCCGGCATGGAGCGTTCCATTGAACAGCCGGAACTCCACCGTACCTTTCTGGAATACTGAGTGGAGATTCAGACAGTGGTAACGGCTGTTATCATAATGCTCATGGCTGCGGCTTGCTCCGTTGTACCAGATCCGCTCCACCTCCCGCATATTTCTTGGCCTGCGGGCATTAAGCTGGTCGAGGAATCGCTGCTCCACCGGCTGGCACCACCGGTTCTGGCGGGCCACGGAAACCCCCAACGCCTTATAAATCAGATCCTCCTTGGAGGCCATGATGTTGGTGATGTTTCGCAGCGTCCGGGCATCAAACGGGGATGCGTCAATATGCACATGGATACCGCAGCTCGTATTGGTAATTGCCCCGGCTTCCTTCAGTTTGCGGATGATTTCCTGCACTGGGATGATATCCTCATAGCGGCAGATAGGGCTGACCATCTCCGTCTGGTATTCTCTGCTGGCTGCAACCTTCTGCCTGCCCTCCTTGCGCTGCGCTGTAATACTTGAATCACTCATAAATTTCCACTGCCGCCCTTGACTGTCCAGCGCAGCGTAGATATCATAACCGGAACCGACATAGCGTGAAGATGTCCCGAAATATTCAGCGGCGATCTCGGCAGCCCGCTGTCTGGTGATGCCGGTCATTTCAATTTCAATGCCGAAGCGTTGGTCTTTTAAATCCATGCACTGTCACCTCCCCCTTACCTGCCGCCCGCCTTACCGAACAGCTTTGCCTTATATTCCGGGGCGTTTACCATCAGGTTGTACCGCTCATTGCCGCATTTATAAAGGCACACGCCTCGCTGGGGGTAACGGATCAGGTTGTATTCGCTGTCCTCAAGCTGCAGGGTATCCGTATAAAACTTCGCGTCGATGCTGCCCGCATTGAACAGAAACTGGTGCGTGGGGATGGAGAACAGGGGCTTGGTGTACTCCCGGACACCGTCCAGATTGAAATCCTCCAGATTCTGACTGGCGATAATCACCGCCGAATCCTTCTTCCGCACACGCTTCATAAAGTTGCGGACATATTCAACGGCAGTCAGGTTGGACAGGAACAGGTAAAATTCATCAAGACTGGCGGCAGTGTTACCCTCGGTCAAAAGCTCATCGCTCATAAAGGACAGGACGTTGAACAGCAGGGCGTTCTTTAAACTCCGGCTGGCCTGCAGCAGTCCTTTCACGCCGAAGGTGACAAAGCTGGAATCAGTGATGTTGGTGTGGCCGTTGAAGAATTTACTCTCCGCACCCACACACATGGAGTTTAATCCCAGCAGGATGCTCTGTAGCATTTCGGCGGTGTAAAGCTGCCGTTTCCCCTCATCAAACGCTTTGTATTCCGTCTCCATAAACGCATACAGGTCGGACAGGATCGGGTAATCCTCCGGGAGAAAACGGTCAAAGTCACTCTGGTCACTGATACCCCATTTGGCGTACAGCTTCTGGAGCATAATCTCAATGACATCGATTTCCCGGTCGGTGAAATCCTTATAGGTTCGGAAAAAGTCTTTCAGGAAGCTGATGTGCTGGGACAGACGGGAGCTGATGCGGAAGGTCTGCGGCGCATCCATGTCCTCCGGACTGCCCGCTTCATCCCATGTTTTCGGCTCCAATGGGTTGATGATATACTTGCCGCCCATCAGGTCAATAAAGCAGCCGCCGAGGTTGTTCGTCAGATCCTCGTACTCCATTTCCGGATCAAGCGCACACACCCGCATCCCGGATTCCCGCAGGTTCGTCAACAGGAGCTTTAACAGATAACTCTTACCTTGTCCGCTGTTTCCAAGGATCAGGATGTTGGCGTTGGTCTTGTCATCTGCACGGCGGTTAAAATCCACCAGCACGTTGCTGCCGAACTTATCCCTGCCGATATAAAAGCCCTGCGGATCAGTTTTGCCGCTGTAATTGAATGGGTACAGGTTGGCCACACTGCTGGCAGGCAGGACGCGCTCAAACTGATCCCGGAACAGGTTCCACCCGGTAGGCATCACGCACTGGAAGCCCTGCTGCTGGCGCAGCATGAGCCGGTCAACATTTAACTTGGAGCGGATCAGTTCCGTCAGCACCTCGGTCTGCAGGAGTTTAAGCTGGTCGAGGTCATGGGCGCACAGTTCCAGATAGACCGCCGCGTGAAGCAACGGCTCCCGGTTCCGGTGCATCTGCGCCACGATGGTGGTCACATCCTGCAGGTTTGATTCTGCCAGCACTGTCTGCTGGAGATCGTTGGTATTGCTCCGATCCATGCGGTTTTTGTTGGCAGCGTTGCTGATAATTTTCTTTTCTTCCACCGGCGTGACATGGCGGGTATAAATCCGCAGGGTGACACCGTCCTTTTCCCCAAGATGCGACAGGATGGCCTGCTCATCAGTGGCTGTCGGATATTCCCTCAAGGCCCACACGCATCGGTAGGTGTTGCCGCAGATAAAATGGTCGGTTTCAAACTTGATGACGGAGGGCGCGATCATATCCAGAAACTCCTGAATATGCACATCCTCCGCAGCCACCACAGGGGCGGTTCTCGCTTTTTTCAAATGGATACCTCCTTGGTTTTGGCATAAAGAAAGCACCAGAGCTGTCCTGCCCTGATGCCAATAGTTCGTATCAGTCCTCCGGTATAATCCAGCGGTCCCCGTCAAAGTCCTCAAACTTCTCCGTGGTCACGTTCTGCTCATAATACACAGCGAGGATGCGCTTGATGTCCTCCCGGTCGGCTCGTTTCACGGAAAAGCCCTGCTCTTTTAAGGATTTTTCAATTCGGGAAAGGTAGGGGAACACCTCGGATTCCTTCTCGTCCTTCAGCCGGATCATGATTAAAAATTCACGGGCGGTCGCCATCTGCACCTGTATCCGGTCGAGGTGCGTCTGGTCTTTTTCAAGGAGTTTCCGCACCACCAGGTTGTCCTCCTGCTCCATCCGGGAGCGCAGGAACCGCTTGTTGTCCTCGAAGCTCTCCCGACTGTTTAAGCACAGCATTTCAATCTCAGCCACGCCTTTTAGCACCGTCATCAGGGCATAGATCCGCGCCCCGACGCTGGCCTCGGAAAGCACAGAGATGTTGGAGGGCTTTACGATAAAATACACCAACTCGCCATGCCCGTGGGTGACGAGGCTGTAATCCGTGACGGCCTCGGCCCCGATGAGCTGGCGGGTGGAGGCTTTCTCACGGGCCTGTTTCTTCTCTGTTTTTCTGCTCATTACCTATACCTCCATTCGTAAAGCTGCTGACAGGTGAAAAAGAACCTGCAGGCATAGGTGTCCTCAAAGCGGATCGTCAGAAAGGCAAACACCGCCGTCAGGACGATGGGCGGGAAGAACCCCGCCTGCGTCAGCGCCAGAATGGACACCACCGCGCACACACCGATGATGCCGATGTCCTTCAGCTGCCAGAGCCACAGCGTGGCCTTGGATTTTAAGTTGTCCGGGTAAATATACAAAAATGTTCACCTCCAAATGAAAAACCCCGAGGCTCTGTGGCTCCGGCGGTTCGGGATATCTGTCATCATTCTTCCTTTTTCTGTCCTTCTGCGTTTGGTTCAGCGGCTTCCGCTTCCGCAAGCGCCTGCTCGATCAGGCTGATCACGAAGTCCTTCTGGCTAAGTCCTGTCTTTTTCAGATGATCCTTAATTCTCCCGAAAAGTTCCTCCGTTACCTGAAACGCCAGTGTCCTTGTCTTTCCATCCATTGCTTTTCCTCCCATCTCAAAGTGTTCTTTCAGTACCATCTCGACATATTGGCTCAGTGTCAGTTCCAGTTTTTCCTGCTCCGTCCGCGCCTGCGTGTGCAGGGATTCGGGAATCATGGCGCAGAGATTTTTTCGTTTTTCCATATGCTCGTTTCCTTTCTCTTAATTTTACAAGCCAAGTATATCGACAATGTCAGGATAAAGCTATGACGATACCCAACAAGGATTTCTGCAAAAGGGAAGCAGATGTACCAATGTTACATCATCAGCGCCGCCGTCATCCCCGCAAGGATTTCAGCCGGTTCCAACACTTGCTGCGGGATATCAGTGATCCGGCGCACCGGAATGTCAAGCTGTTCGGCAGCGGCAAGTTCGGCCCGCATCCCGTGTGATATCCGGTCGCCGCACAGCCACAGCTCATCACAGGCTTCCAACACCCGCAGGCCCATTCTGATTCCTGCCTTGCGCTCTGCCGGAATACTATCATCCAGTATCTGCGGATACAGTAGATGGACAGCTATGGGCGTGGCTCCCTGTTCCATCGCATAGTGGCAGGCCGCTTTAGCGAAGGCCACGTTTGCCTCCACATCCCCGGCATAGGGAGATGCGATATACACCAGTTTATTACTGCTCATTCGCTCACATCCTTTCTTACTTCGCTACCGTCTGTACGATGGTTCGCGTCAGGTTTACCGCTCCCTGCGCCGCATACACGGCTCCCATCACGTTGGCCCTTGTGCCGGTATCCAGGCCAAACTGTCCGGCGATACGGGGGATTTCACCTGCGGACAGCATCAGTCCAAGTCCCAGCAGGGCATGATCCTTTATGACCATCAACCCGGCTATCAGCACGGTCGCCTGCAGAAAGGTGGTCAGACACAAACCGATGACCTGCTTACACCAGCTTACAAAGCCGTCGATGTATCCCCGTGGAACACTGAACATATAAAGGCTGCCCACCGCAATCTGGATCAGCAGGATACCTCCACGTTTTAAATTGGCAAAAAACACCTTTATAATGGCGTATCCCATCATGATTAAGATAAAAATCATCAGGATCGGGCTGGTGATGCTGGTCAGACCGCCCAGCGCCCCAGAGGTGGCCGCCTGCTCCCATGTCCCTGCGTCCTGCAGGGAAGTGATAATGCCGGAGGCTACCGTCCCAAAATCCTCGCCCAGACCGGTGATTCCCACCGTGAAGCTGCCCTGCAGGGATACGCAGAGTTTATAAAGCTCCACCGGCACAACGGTGAACAGGCTGACAGCCATAAACCCTTTAATGGCGTTTAAGGTGCTTTCCTTTACGCTGCCGCGCCCGGTCTGATACTCGATGCCGCATTCAAAGGCAGACACCACAAGGCCGGTGACATACAGCGCCCAAGCCAGATAAGAAAAGAACAGCACGATGGACTGTACCCAGCTCATCTCGAACAAATCCGCTCCCATATTTCCCATCTGCATGAAAAAGTCGCCGAGGAACCCTACGATCTGGCCATAAATCCAATCAATAATCTGACCCAGTACGGTTTCGGCGACGAAGTCCCATATAAACACGTTTGATTCTCACTTCCTTCCTTGGCTGAAGTGTTCGATTACTTGTATGACCGAATCAAAATACGCACCACAGTTGTAAAACCAGCCATAGAAACACAGCCGCCGCAAGGTCAGCACATCTTTTGTCCCATCTCCTGACCCTGCACCGGCTCCTGAAACACCTGCAGGTATGTCCCAACCGCCTCGGCAAGCTGCTTGTAGTCGGTCTTATTCGGATGATACACATACCAGCTTGCTTTCCCATAGTCATCCCAGATATGGGGGCTGACCCCATCGCGGAAGTTAGGATTACTGGTGGCTTTCACACCCCACAAATCCTTAAACCGCAGCACCATGCTGTCAATCGGCCCTTCATTCCGGTTGAGAAGCGTCACCTTCAGCCGGTCATATTGGTTGGAAGTACCGCCGGTCTGGAAGTTGATTTTTACCCGGATGCTATCGGTCAGCCTGCCGTAGCAGGCGTTGCCGACAAAGCGCGTATCTGCAAACACCGCGTCATGGTCAAAGAGTTTGCGAAGCTCCTGTTCAAAAAAAGTCATAGCATTTTCTCCTTTTCTGCCGATTTCATTTCATACACAATCCTGAGTTACCGGTCTGCGCCTGTTCCGGCATATAGGCTGCCGTTTGCGCCGCTCCAGAATATAGTTCCAGCGTGGAACCATCTCCAGCAAGCACCCCGTCCAGACGTCCAATCAGCACAGCCATGTGGTTCTGCCAATCTATCCAGTCTTTTTTCTGAAACCAGCCGCCCCATTTGTGTCCTTTCTCCGCATTTTTCACAGCATACTTTAATGTGTCGCTAAGATAATCCCGGAGCCATCGGACGGAATCTCTGGATGCGGTAAAGGAAGTAATGGTATTAAATTTCTTATCCTGTGCTGCCCAGTCCCCATCATAGTCCAGTCCGTCCAGATCGCGGTCGAGAAATTTCACCACGACCTCTGCCAGCGCCATCGGGCTGGTATGTGACTCGCCGTCTGTAACATCGGATGGTGCGTTCCAGCTATCCTGCCGTAAAGCCCCGATCAGTTTTTCAAGCTCCAGTCTGCCGTCCTCCGGCAGATGGTCACGGATAAAGCCAGCCGCATCCAGCCCCGCATCCGACTCAAAAGCAGTTATTCCCCAGCATCCCATCGTTCTTTCCCTCCGTTTTTACATTCCGAGTATCTGCCACACATAGAGCGGAGCAGTTAAGGTAAACACAAGGCAGGCGAACAGGATTGCCGGAGCCGCCCATTCAAACTGTCCGTGCTTCCTGTAATCAAAGTAAGCGGTACCGAGTTTGGCGAAGAAAAACACGGCGAGGATTAGGTCGATGGCAGGGAACACCACGTTGTCCACCACCGTCTTGATCTGCTGGGATGCGGTTGTCCATGTACCCTCGATAGCTCCGGCCACATCACCGGAAGCCGCATAGGCAGGCACACAGAACACGCTGGCCGTCAGGACAACAGTGCAGACAAGCAGAGCGATTCGTTTCATTTTCATCTGATTTCTCCCTTCATTTTGAGGTTCAGGAAAAAGGAAAGACCGCAAGAACCAGAGCAATTCCGATTCTGCAGTCTTTGTTCTTTTTCTGATGTTAAATGGTTACATGGTAAGATGCTGTTGCGGCTCCTGCTCCAGAAGCAGCGCGGCTACCTCGATGATCTCCGGATGTTCCCTGAATTTCAGATCTCCGCGATAGCCCACCTTCAGGCGGCTGAACGCCCGGCCTGCCTCCAGAAGTTCTGGCGGAGCGCCGGGTGGAAATCCCTGATTCCAATGCACCCAATCGCCGCTCTGAAAACGCGGCTCCAGCTTGAGAATAACATAATCCTCCGGCGCAAAGGCAGGATAACGCTTCAGCACACCGCCAAGTCCATAGTATGGCTTGCCCTCCATCATCACCGTATTTTTCATCAGCGTCAGGGTATCTTCGAGTGAAGTACAGAACCAGCACTCGGTATCGCCCATTCGCCGGATACGTCCATCCTGCAGAATGTTGTCCAGATGGTTCCGGGTAGTATAGTGGTAAAGGCAGCCTTCCGGTCTGTCAATCCGTTCATAAGCCATAATGGGTTCCTCCTTTAATCCGGATTCTTCGGCGCGATGTGCCAGTCGCTCCAGAGGTTTCCGTTAATTGTCACCGAATCCGTAAGGTTCATGGAGAGCATCCCGGCAGGCGTCCAGCAATCAATCAGCCATGTATAAGGCGTGTAACTCCCATCCGGATACCAGATCGGTGTGAAATGGGTGCGGCGGTTGTAGGTGCTGTAGCGGTTTTCTTTGAATTCGTGCGTCATGTTATAGCCGCCGCCCATCCGGTCGAGCAGCCGCCAAAAGCCCTGATACTGAAACTCCGGGAAATAGGTGACCGCATTCTGTGCCGCCGTGACCGCCGAGCTTTGGTTGGTGCTGACGCGGGTGGTGACTTTTTCATTGATTCCGTACCCGGATTTCAGTGTCCTGCCGCTGGCTGTAGGGGCTTTGATGTCCGGTGTGATGCTCATGGATGCTGTCAGGCTGGCAGAATAACGGTCGAGATCAAACTCCCACCAGCCGTGGTCGCACCACCAGCCCCCGCCATCGCCATCAGAATGCCACACCCAATAGGCATACCACCAAGGCCTCCAGATGCCCCAACTGGCCGATGTGACCTGTGCATTGTTTGGCACAGATGGTCGAGTGAAGCTATCGTTGCGGTCATCCGCATTAGGATCGGGTGGCGGGTTTTCATCCAAGTCGATGATGTTTACGTTGATGGTTCCCTTACTGACCGAACCACCGCCATGCACATGCACCGTGATGGTCATAGTTTGCGGTTCATCTGGTGTTGTCCAGCGAATCCAAGCGAGTTGGCTATCGCCGGATGGGTAATAGACGTTATTGACCGTATAGCTGCGGCCTGCCACGTTGAATGTGACCGACACCGGATTGTCCGGATCACTCTGGCCGCCTCGTACATCGACCGCCGTAACGACTTCAGTATTGGTGCGGTACATATAGTCAAAGGTGCTGACCTCCGGTGCATCAGGCGGCATATCCTTAAACCGCACAATGCCAAGGCCGAGGCTGGATTTGATATCCGTGTTGGATGCCGCTGTAGTACGGCTGCCACCCCATGCAGGATATCCGAGGTCTGCCGTTTCGAGGAACATTGCCAGTGGCAGATTTTTATGCGTCAGGGACACCATTTTTCTGCGCAGGCCGCCGCCGAGCTGCTCATCATATAATGCAGCTTCTGTGGCTGTGGTGGCAATCATAGCTCCCTGAAAAGTGTAATATGCAATTGGCTCGATCAGCAGACGGTATTCTCCGTTCACCAACACATCGAACTGCATCCCTGTAATATTCGCAATGCTGCGGATGACCTGTTCATCGGTAAAATAACTTTTTATGGCGGCAATATTATTGCTGCCGTTGCTGCTGATGATTTTGGGCAATGATTGTGCCGGATTCACATACTCATATGCACTGGTGTTCGGCGTCAGAGAAAATCCTCCGGAATATGACACCTTACTGACCTTGCCAAACGAATAAGCAATGCTTGGTTTCTTATTTGTCAAATCAATCGGGCGGGTTACCGGCGCATGATCACTCACCCGCACCACGGTCACCCGGACACCTTCATTTCCGGAATTCCAAAAGTTTTGGCTGGTACCATGCCCCATTCCGCCACCGCCGCCGTCCAGATTTCCCTCGCCGACAGCATAGGCCGGAACGGTGAACAGCAGGGAACAGAGTATGACCAATATCAGCGCAAAACTGATTCTTTGCTTCATGTCGGCCTCCTTTCCACGAAAAAAGCACCGTATTTCCACGATGCTTTCTCGATTTCTTTTATGTTATTTTAGTCCATGCTGCCGATCTTATTGCCATTCTCATACATATCGTTTGCTGTTGTGCCGGAACCGCCGCCCCCATTGTTCTCGACCCAGCCAAAACCCGGAATATAGATTTTCCCGTTTTCCGTATCTCCCGCCTGTGGCTGGTCGGGCGCAGGCTCCGGTTCGGTAGGTGTTACAACACTTTCATGCTCCACCGGCGTGGGCGGTGTATCCACTCTGGTTCCGTCCGGTTTTTTAGTTGCATCTTTTTTCGCTTCCTCGCTCGGTTCAGCGGGTTTGCTGACTTCCTGCTGGATGCTCTGCTCCGTCTGATCCGTCTGCGCCGGTCTGGTATCCACCTGCTGGCTGGATTCGGTATCCCCGGCAGCCGCATCCGTATTGGGCTTTACAACTACTTCTTTTTCTTCTGTGCTTGGTTCTGTTGTGCTGGTGGCAAGGCTGCTGGGATCGACCACAATCTCCGAGGATGTAGGGCTTTCCTGCGGAAGCGTGTCCTCGCCTGCGGGCGCTTTTCCAAACTGCAGGCTGATGGCTGCAATCAGTCCGACACAAATCACTGCGCCGCCTCCGATGGCAAGGTTCCGTTTCATTTTCTCTGTCAATTTCATATGGGATTCCTCCTTTTCAGGATATTGTTTTTTGTGTAGTTCACAACATACTATATACTTTTCCGGAAGTCCAGCAATTTCCCTGTTTCCTCCCGAAGTTTTTTAGAATACTTCGATATACCCGGCCTGCACTTTCAAAGTGATGTGCATGGAGGGCAGGAGCCTACCGCCAAACCGCACCGGTACTTCCAGCCGGATCACCGCGTCCGCCTCAAACCGCTGGGCATTACGGGGATCAGACGGGGCCAACGGTGCATTACGGATCGTCACGTTCAGGCTGTCAATGGCAAACTCCATTGCGTTGCTGGAATCACCGACATATTTGATGTGCCTGCCACCGGAAAGTTCCGTACCGATGGTACTGTCAAGGTAAGTATAGATGTCGCTCTCGCTGACCGCCGTTTCCCAGCCGGTATCGCCATCCGGCATATAGCCGCCCGAATAGCCCTCGCGCACCCCGTGATACACACCGGCATAGTTGTCGTTGACCGTAGAGATAATCGCATCCTCCACGGATTCCTTCACTCCGGCAGCAATGATCTGCAGCCGGAAATATTCACTCACGCCGCACAGAACAATGACAAGCGCCAGCGTGACGCCGATCACCAGAGGGAAGGACACGCCGCGCCGGTCTTTAAGCATTTGTCTGATTTTATCTGCCATCTGTGTCCCACCTCACTTCCAGTAAACTTCTGATTTCCCCGTTGCCTGCGCCCGCAGGGTAATGGGGAACGAGCCAAAGTTTCCAAACAGGCCGATGTTGCGGCGGAGCGTCAGGGTGACCGTCACTTCCTCGTTGAGCTGGATTCTTCCGCTTGTTGACCATGAAATAGTTGGATCAATGCCGGTTTTTTCCCGCAGGATGGCGGCACGACGGTTGGTTTCTGAACCGACCCGGCCCGTGACCTCGGCTTCCCGCACCAGCTCCGTGGCAAAGGTGTCAAGCTGCTGCTTGACCACAAACACGGGCAGTATCCGGATTGCCAGCGCCAGTACCAGTACGGCGCACAACACCAGCACAACAACATCAATATATCCCTCGGCCCGCCTGTCTTTCCAAACATTTCGGAGCCGCTTCAGCACATGACCACCCCCTGTCTGGAAGCGGGTGCGGCAGGTTTCTCCACCATCGGATACTCACCCTCGCCAATCCCTTTCTCCGCCATGTTCCAAAGAGCGTGATCCAGTTCTTCGTGGCGGTCATAGTTCTGTTCCGACATCCATCCGTCCTTTAACACCTCCAGCGGATTCTCAAACTGCAACAGGTAATCCGTATAATCACTGAATGCCCCCTCGACGCTCAATTCCTCATAAATAAATTTAGCAGCGGCAATCTCGGACGCCATCTCAATGAGGTCAGGCGCAGGCTTCTGCTTTAACTGCTGAATATAGGCTTCATAGTTTGCCTTTAACCGCTCCTTAAGTTTCCGTTCCTTATCCTGTTCCTGCATTCCTTCCACCTCTTTCTGGTTTTCCGTCTGTTCCTCGTTCTCCGCCTCATCCATAAACATATGGCAGACATGGTTCTGCCGCCGCACACTCAAGATTTTCAGGGAGAGCAGATCCTCCGCGCCGATCCGGATGGAACACTCCGGATCTCCCGGATGCGCCATAACGCTTTCCCCAGCCAGCAGCGCTTTGGCCTGTACCGGTGTGAGGAATACGAAACCGCCCGGTGTCATCATGTCGAAGCTGTCATTTGGGTATTTCTGAATCAATTCCCGCAAAAGCATAGGGTTCCTCCTTCCTTAAAACATCCCGCCAAGGCTGGTCACCGCCACATAGCAGATGATGGCCAGATAAGTCAGCAGGAAGCACATCAGCATGGCAAAGGAGAATACCCGGATTTTCGGAGGGATCTTCTGCGCCTGTGCTTTTAACCGCTGCAGCTCCATCTGCTTGAAATCATGGGACAGCATCTGGAAATACACCGCGCTGTCATCCCCACGCAGCACACCGATCAGCCCGCGCACCACATCGGAAAGCATGGGCGAATTGAGCCTTGCCTCAAACCGGGTGAGCGCCGCTTCATAGTTGGAGGAGCGCATATCGGCCAGCAGGATGTCCAGTTCCCCGGTCAGGGCTGTCCCCGCGTTCTGCTTGAACCGCTCCAGCATCCCGATCACATTTCGGCTGGCTTTCAGCTCCTGCTCGATGGTAGCGACAAGACGGGGCAGCTCGCCCTCGATCTCATCCCGCTTGGCTTTCAGCCGTTCATCGGCTTTCTGGCTCTCCTTAAAATAAACCAGCACCGAGAGGATTACTACTACTGGCGACAAAAGAGGCAGAAGAAACACACAAGGGATGATTCCCAGCAGGATTGCTCCGGATTTCACAAACGCATACGCCTGATAGACCTCCGGCGTCAGGTTCATGCCGCTGGCTTTCAGCACATTGTTCATTCGGCTACGCTTATATTCGTCCATCCGGATGTATTTTGCCAGCCGCACCGTCACCGTCATCAGGTAGGTTTCAATGGTTTTTGCCGCTTTCTTTTCCTGCTTCACCGTCCCCAGCATGGCCTTTGCCGCACCGATGGTGGGCAGCCGGAGCAGGGAGGCCGCCAGAAAGAACAGACCAAGGGCTAAAAACAGCCCGAATAAGAATAACAGTCCCGTCATGGCATCACCTCCTGTACTCAATGGGACGGGTCAGCTTCACTACAAAACTGGCCGAGATAAAGATTACCGCCGCCGTAACGGAAAGGATGATCTGCCCCAGCGGCGTGTGCATCAGGACATGGTACCAGTCCTGATTTAACAGGTACATCAGCGGAATATTGCCCACCACAAAAATCACCATGATTAAGAACTCCTTGCGAGGCTCCGCAATCATGTACTCCAATTCCGCATTCACGTTACGCATATCGGAGAGCTTTGCCACAATAGGCGTGAGGGTGGTTTTCAAACTCCGGTCATGCTGGCAGTCGCAGAGCGCATCGCACCACTCCCGGAACACCTCGTTATCAATCCTTCCCTGCATGGTTTTCAGCGCCGCTTCAATGTCCGGGTTCACCAGCTTAATCTGCATCAGAAAGTCCCGAAACACCTTGGAACCAGGCGGATTCAGATAGGCGATATTTTCTTCCACAGCAGTCACGATATCCTCGGTACGCAGGTAAGCTGTGGTAATGACGGACAACGCCGTTTCCAGTTCTGCGGAAATGTCCCGCTTATAGTGGCTGGCGGTCAGCTTCACATACCAGAACGGCAGAAACATAAACCCCACCGCCATCACCGGGGCCAGAAAGAAATTCCCAAGGAGAATGGCGATAGAGCCGCCAAGGCAGAACATCGCCAGCGAAGCCGCGCAAATCAACGAAAAACGGTTTCCACGCCCGGTCATCTCAAGGACGGCCTGTGCCTCCGTGATTTCCCGGCGAAACGGGCCGGGCTTCTTCCGATTGGTAGAGGTTTTGATGTCCTCCCGGATGCTGTGCTTTGGCCGGAGCAGAAAGGCGAACAGCCCGTCCGTAAACTCCACCGGTTTCAAACCCAGCAGCAAAAATGCGCCGACAATCAGTCCGGCGCAGGCTAACAGTTGAATGGCTGTCATGCGGTTTTATCCTCCTTCCTTTCATCAGGCAGCGTCCGGAGCTTCTCCAGAAGATCCTGCGGCATCCCGTTTTCCATCAGGCGGCGGGCAAGGCTCTCCGAGATGGGATTCACTTGCCGGTGCTGCCCGGTGACAATAAATTTCCCATCCTCCACCCGGTTTTCTGTGATCTGGTACTGGAACAGAGGGCGGAAGTTCCTTGTGCCGTCCGGCAGGATTTCACACTCCATGATTTCCATCAGGCGGCGGTCTTTGTTTTCAAGCTGCTTACAGAACGCCACGATGGGATACGCCTCCGTCACAAAGCCCATCAGCGTTTCATCGCTCATATCCACGGCCCGTTTGCACAGAGAAACCATGCGGCGGTAGGTGGCGTCACAGCTCATGGAATGGATGGTGGTGACCACGGCCACGCCGGTTCGGGCGGCTTCCTGCGCCGCGTTTGCTTCCGGGCCTCGCATCTCGCCCACCACAATCACATCGGGGTTAAAACGAAGCGCCATGTCTAACAGGGCAATCTGATCCACCCGCTGGCGCTCGTTCTCGCTGTCCCGCGTCAGGGTATGAATGACGGAGTTTTTCACCCGCCCATCCGAATCCCGGCGCACCAGCGCCAGTTCACGAGAGCCGTTCTCAATGCTGTAGATACGCTTGCTGTCCGGGATGGTGGTTAAGAGCCAGCCAAGCAGCGTGGTCTTGCCGGAGCTGGTCGCCCCGGCCACACAGACGGAAATGCCATAGCGGATGCACTCTGATAAGAAATCCAGCATCTGCCCGGTAGCCGTGCCGCCATTTACAAAATCCTCTTTCTTCATGCTCTGCGGGTTGACGATACGGATACTCGCCGCAACGCCGACATCCTCATCCACGATGGGTGACTTCAGCACTGCAATACGGATGTTCTTACTTAGGTGGCCAAGAACACTGGGGCTGGCATCGTCCAACACCATGCCCGACACATGGAGCATCCGACGCACCACGTTGATGGCGTGTTCCGGACTGTCGAAGTGTTCCGTGAGCTTCTTTGTGACACCGTCCGAATACTGTACCTCCACATCATCCCATGCGTTGACGTCGATTTCCTCGATGCCCTCGCCGTAGATATATTTAGTCAGAAATCCGAACTCCGCCATCTCGGAATAAATCCCGTCAATCAGTTCATCGGTAGTCATACCCTCAACGGCAATCCGGTGATCCAGAATATACTTGCCCGCAAAGCGCCGAATCTGCGCCTTGACTTCCTCGCTGCCATCGCCGGTGACCAGACTGCTGTACTCTTTGGAAAGGTATGCCTGCACCTCCCGCAGCACCGAGGTAAAGTCCCGGCTGCTGTCCTCTGCGGCAAAGAACAGGTCATGGGTACGCAGCTTCCGGGCTTCCCTCTGGGGCGCGGAGCTTTCCGGTTCCTCATCAGGATCGGTTTGTGGCTGCATAGGTTCCGGTTCCGGCACTGCGGCAGGTTCAGACTCTGCGGCAGGCTCCGGTTTGCCATGTGTAGGTTCGTCTTTCTGTCTTTTCCATGTGCCGTCCCCAACAGGATAATCCGGGCCAAACCGCAGATTGGCAAACCTGTCCGGCTGTTCCAAGTCCGGTTCATGGTGGATGGCGGACGTCGGTTCGTGGCGCACAGCAGCGTCCTTTTCTTCCGAAACACTCTCACCAGATGCCTCATAAAATGCGGCCCTGCTCCGTTTTTCCCCTAACATCCGAACACCTCCCTTGTGATGGATTCGATTGTCTTACGGAATCCACGGCTGTCCTTCAACCCCAGCTCCTTAAAGAGATTTCCCTCCAGCACCTGCGCCGCCACTTCCTCCGAATGAGGGAGCTGAAACACCACGCTGCCCAACACCTGTTCGATGTGATCGCTGGCCTCATAAGGGCGCACGTTGCTGGCTACCTTATACTGCTTCTCCGCGTCCCATTTGTTTTCCCGCAGGAGCGGGAGCTGGCTGGACAGATAGCTGATGGATTTTAAGTCGCAGTTGACCAGACGCAGCACCGCGTCAGACTCCATCAGGGCGATGGCCGAGAGGATGTCGTTGGCAATATAGCTGCCGCAGTCAATCACGATATAGGGAGCAATGCCCCGCAGGCAGTCAAGCAGTTCCTCCGCCTGCTGGCGCTCATAGGGTGGGTAGGTATACTCATTCTCACCTTTCCGCATCCCAAGGATCGTCAGGTGTTTGAATTTCTTGTGGGTGATGCAGTTGTGCCGCACCAGCGATTCCGACACATGGCTGGCGGCGAGGATGCTGCCGAGGGAATGTTCTTCCTCCAGCTCCGTGGGCGGGCAGATACAGGGGAGCATGGGCGTGTTCATGTCGCATAAAAGCAGCGCCACATCCCGCTTCTGCATCGCCAGCCGCGCCGCCAGCTTGACCGCCGTGGTGGTTTTTCCGGAGCCGGGGCTGCCCCAGACGGCCAGCATCTGGTTTTCATTCTCCGGTTCCATCTCCGGTTCCTCACTGCCGCTGCTTCGGCTGAAAATACTGTGCTTCAGGAAATTCACAGTCACTCCACCTCACTTTCCGGCGTACCAGTGGATTCGGGAACCTCGCTTTCTGTGGATTCCGCACCATTTGCCGCCTGCTCAGAGCTGTTTTGCTCTGGTTCTTCTTCCGCAAGCGGATACAGTTCCAGCAGCACAGACTCCTGCGCCGTAATAAACGCGGCGGCGTTTGTCTTATCGCCACGGTAGACGAGAGCAATGTGCAGCTTACCGTCTGCTTCCAGCTCCGCCAGAACCTTGGCCTGTTCCGGAGTAACCAGCAGGGTGACCGTACCGGGCAGCTCCTTTTCCGAATCTTCTTCGGCCTGTTCACCGGTATTGGCATCATAGCCGCTGTTGGCAGTGACCGCAATGACCTCCACATACTGCAGTTCAGCGGGGATCACGGTCGCGCCCTGTTTCTTATAATCCGGGGCGATAACGGAAACAATGTCGCCGCTCTGCAGCTTGCCGGAGAGGCCGTTGGCAAAGGCTTTTACCGACACGGAAATGGCCTGCTTTTCCCCGTTTAAGTTATAGAGATAGGCATTCTCAGCGGCGGGTTCGTCCGCAATCTTGGAAGCAATGATATAGTCGCCGGGAACGAGATCCGCCGAAGCAAACCTGCCGATGGCGGTATCCGTGTTTTTCACCACATCGTCCGGCAGGTTATAGCTGCCGACCTCCACGGTTTTTACCTTGTCGGCGGTGATTTCCTCGCCAACCTTGACCGGCTTTACCACCCGGACGATCTCGGTTTTCTCACTGATGCTCTGGTTGAACAGCGGCGTGACAGCAAAGCAGATCACGAGGGACAGCACAATGCAGACCACGCCAATGACGGTTCTATTTTTAAATAGTTGCAATTTTTTTCCTCCTTGTCTGTTACATTTCCTGCATGGAAAAACCCGTTTGTAGAATGGAGCTTTCCTCCTGCGCCGTATGTCCTGTAATATTTTTCAGGGACTGCATCGATTCCTCATCAAAGAAATGGATGCCCAGCAGGCTCAATTATTCCTTTCCATGAAAAGGAAGCGGATTTTCCGTCAGGATGGCCCCGATGCACGCTTCTTCCTCAACCGGCTTTCGGGAAACAAACGTATTCCGTTCATCCGACTCATCTCCCACGGTATAGAGGTCATAGCAATGCAAACCTTTTGGCACCGTACTGTGATCCAACACCGCACCGGTTCCCCACAGTTCAATCCCGCAAAGCTCCGCCCGTTCATAAAGCCAGCCAGCGGCGTCTGATCGATTTGTCATACACACTCCTTTTCTAAGGCAGCCCCTTAGCGAAGCCGCCTTTCCTTTTTAATATGCTGAATCGTTTTTATGCCTGTGACGGTAGAAAAGGGCCGCCAGTGCGGCCAGAGGAACAGCGGTACAAAGGGTGATAATCATCTTCTTTTTCATAGGATAAGTCCTCCGATTTTCATAAAATAGGCGGTGGCAGAGCCAACCGCAAGAAACGGCCCCACAGGGAAGGCATATTTTCCTTTCCGCCCGTGGAGCCGTCTGATACAGGAGCAGGTAGCTGCATAAGCCAGAAATACGGCAAGACCAAGCACGGAAGCGGTCAAACTGGCTGCCAGCCCCAGCACAAGTCCGGTGGCTGCCGCCAGCTTGATATCCCCGCCTCCGATGCCGTGGATGCCGTCAAAAAACAGGGCGACCGCAAGATACGGCAGTGCGCCCAGGACACCGAACAAATCTCCCGGCGTAAAACGCAAAAGCACAAGTGCCGCAATAGCAAGCTGCAGGCTGTCCGGAATCTCCCGGCTGCGGATATCGCAGACAGAAACCACAAACAGCAGAGAGAGAAATAATCCCGCCTGCACCGGAACCAGTACAGGAGTAAACGCCGCCGTTGCCTCTGTCAGCAGAGCTGCCGGATTATCCGGCATAGTTGAACATTTCCTGAATGCGGCGGGTGAGGGTGGGGAGGACGGTGTCGTTGAACAGGGCGTACAGACCGGCCAGCAGCAGAGCGCCCAGCACCACGCAAAGCAAAATTTTGACAGCGGTGTCCACATACCCCTCCCCGGTATTCTCGGATAGTTTCGCCTTGGCCTGCAGGGCTTTCATGGTGACAGCGGTGCGGAACTTGATTACCTGATTTCTGATCTTCTTCATTGTGTTTTCCTCCATAATTTTAAGATTTTTATTGATTTTACAGTTGTTACATTCCAGCCATCTGCTGGCCGGGCTGGGGTGCTTCCTGCACAGGGGCTGCCTGCTGGGGTGCATCTGCCTGCGCCATCGTGATGGCCTGATGGTAGGCATCCAGCACAGCCCCGTGGAGCTGCTCTCTGAATTCGGCAGTCACGGGGAAGCAGACCTCCTTATAGCCGTCCTGTGTCTTGCGGCTGGGCATGGAAACGAACAGTCCATCCCTACCGCCCTCGACAACTTTGATTCCCCGGACGGCAAAGCAGCCGCCGATGGTCGCCGAGGCATAAGCCCTTGTCCCGCCCTGCGCTCCGGGCGGGTACATGGAAGTGATTCGGATATCCAGTTCTGTCATGGTGGTTCCTCCTTTTTTTCTTCTGCTTTTTCATGGCAAAAGCGTCCTTTCTGCATCTATCCAGCAAAAAACAGGCAGGTGTTCCTGCCTGCTAAAGCTGCATGGTTGGGGCCTGCGTCATCGACTGTCCAGGCGGTTCAAAGTCCACCTGTTTAAAGCCGAAGCGGTCAACATAGTGGAAGGTACTGCCGAATTCATCGTACAGCTCCAGCACATCACTCATGGAGAGGGAATGGCCGGAGTAGCCTGCCGGGTGGTCGATATTAAACTTGGTATAAAGTGCCTCCAGATCATTGGTTTCCACCGCGCCATCATAGACCATTCGGTAGTTGTCCGGGTTGGGCGGGCTGAAGTCACGGCACAGTTCCTCATAGCCAATAAATTTCATCCGGACATTCACATCGGGTTTAAGCTGCCAGACCCGGCAGTTCTTTAACACCTGAATTTCGCGGGTATCCTTGGGGCCGCTCATCAGCCGGTCGAACATTCCGTCCGTCCATTTGACCTCCCGGATATTCCGCTGCGTTTCAAGGAAAGCATTCAGTTCCGGCCCCTCAAACATGGAATCAACCACGGCCCGTCCATCTGTTACCCGACCCACGCGGTTGCCATAGTAGACGATGATGCCGCTTTCAATACGGATCGGTTTCATTGTCCTTCATCTCCTTTATGTCATGGTCATGCCGCCATCCGGCTTCTGCTCCTGACGAAACTTCTCCATGTCCTCCTGTGTGGGGAAGATTACCTGACCATTTACTACTTCCATCACCGCAAAGTCGTCCCGGTCGCAGATCAGCACCCGGTGCTGATAGGGTTTCTGCATCTCCACATAGTCCATGACCTCCTGCGGGGAACACAGCCAGACGCCTGCGGCATACCTTCCGTCCTGCAAAAAGCTGTAACCGGAATACTGCGGCTCATGGTTTTTAAGATCCAGCGCCCCGGACGGGCGTATCTGCGAAAGCTGCAACTTGGTATCATCGGGTAGAAGTTCCGGCTTTACCGTCCCAAGCACATCGCTGCGCGAAAACCGGCATTGCTCGCCATTCGTCAGAGACACCAGAAACACGGTGCGCCCGATAGGGTTGGGATTTGCCCCGTTGCCGCCCGTGCAAAAGAAAAGCTGCCCCGGATGATCTTCAGGCAACACAGATGGATGCAGAACAACCACCTTGCCTTTCAAGGAAAAGTCATAGCCGGTCTGGTCACAGTCCTCATGGGTAAAAGTACGCATTTGCTCATCCCTCCTTCCTCAAGGGCGAATCCGCAAGCGGTGTCGCCCTGACCAGATCGCTCAGTTCGCCGATCAGCTCCAGCCTTGTGCTGTCCGGCATGGATTTGAATGCTGCCCGGACATAGGCTTCCACCGCTTCGGGGGACTGGTCGCCCGCCTCCACAATGTCCACTTTCCTCATCATGACCTTTCCGTCCGCAAGGCCCAGCCGCACAATGTCGCCGTACTCCATCTTGGCGGCGTCCCGCAATGCCTTGGGAATCAGCACACGGCCTTTCCCGTCCACCAGCTTGTAAATGGGTTTATTCATCGAAGTATCCTCCTTCCTCCAGTGCGGACATCACTTCTTCCGGGGGAATGCCCAGAGCTTCCAGCAGATCAAACAGCGGCTGGTTCGCTGTCCGCAGGGGTTCCTCTGTGCCGATCAGCAGCACGCCGGGGATGGCCTCTACGGTAAGGTCGCTGTCCTGCGGGATGCCTGCCGCCTCCAGCATGGGGTTGGGAATGGAAAGGACGCCATAGTCTGCCGCGCCCTCCCTGATTTTCTTTTCTGTCTTTGTCATGCTCCCTCGCTTTCCGGGCTGTCCTGCCCAATGATTTCATAGTGATCTTCTTCGTCCTCGCCGCACAGGGAGAACAGGTGGAGCTGCTGGGGCTTTGACCGTTCCAGCTCTTTCGGATCATAATTGGTGATGATAACCTCCGGGAATTCACAGCCGCCGTCATACCGCTGGGCCAGGTTGTTGATGCGGGTGACGGCGGTGATGGTATATCCCGCATACAGTTCCCGGATAAATTCGCAGTCGTTATAGCTGACCATCCACTTGCCTTTGCTTGCGGCCAGCGCATCCCGCAGCCTCGCATGATCCTCCTTTCGGAACACTACGGCATAGTGGCCCTCTGTTTCGTAGTAAGGCGGATCACAATAGAAAAAGGCGCTGTCCCGGTCATACTGCCGGATCAACGCCTCAAAATCTTTATTTTCCACCACCGTGTCCGCAAGCCTGCGGGATGCCTGCCAGATGGCGGCAAAGCATTTGCGCACATCGAAGGGCTGGCAGCCATACGAGGTGCAGCCGCTCCCATAGCTGTAGCGGATCAGCTTGAAAAAAGCCGCCGCCCGTTTGACATCCGTCACCTTGGCATTTTCCAGCAGGATTGCCTTGATTTCCTCAAACTCCGGGGGCGGCAGGGAATGCCCGGCCAGTTCCAGTTCTTCCTGCAGAAATTGGGTGTCAAATTCCCGCTTGTCAAGGAAGTTCTTGATTACCGTGAATTCATCCCGGCTGTTTAAGGGCAGGAAGCCCAGCTCCCGTAGGAGCGATCCCGTCCGGTTCTTCACGCAGTAGAACAGGTTGGCGAGGTTGGAATTATAGTCATTGTAGACCTCCATGCATTTCTGGTCGGGCGGCTTACCGAACAGCACCCAGCCGCCGCCCCCGAATACCTCAATGTAACGGTCAAACTTCGCCGGGAACATGGTATAGATCAGTTTCCGGAGGGCTTTCTTACCGCCCACCCATGAAATAAAGCTGTTGATACCGCATCACCTCCTTCCTGCGGCGGTTGTTTCTCATGTCATCTTCACATCGTGACCCGGTGGCTCCAGGGCAAGATATGCTGTCAGTTGTTCCGGTGTCGCCTGCTGAAACTTTTCAAGACTCATATCCTCACCAAGAAATCCCCAATCCTCCGGGTAATAGCTGCCGTGTTCATCCAAAGGGAACGAATCTTTACACAGGATGGTTCCCCAGTGGTTGACCAAAACATGGTGCTTTACTTCGGCAAAGCTGCCGTCCAGACTGTCCGAATCCCGGACGTCATAACAAAAAAGCCCCTCCGGGACAGTGTCACGGTTGAGGCGCATATTGGTGAAGCGGACGGGTTTCCCGTCAATCTCCGCCAGCAGATATCCTTCCTTTGTTGCGTCAAAAGCAGCCATAGTATTTTTCCTTTCTCTGTTTTTACTGCATGGTCATGCCGGGTTCCGGCTTGGTATACTCCGGCACGAAGGGCTTCTCATTTCTGGCAATGGAGCCATACGGGGTGGGGACATAACCGACACGCTGCAGGTGGCGTTCCCCATAATCACGGAAATCAAAGCCGGAAAACGCCGGATCGTCCGCATCGAAGCCTGCTTCCTGCAGCAGATACTCCGCGTAGGCTTCCGGCGAAAGGATGACGGGATCATAATCGTAGCAGTCCAGATTCTCCGCGATATCCAGTTCCATGTCCAGATCACTGCAGACCTCCAGTTCCAGCACCGCCTTATATTTGGCCAGCGTCCGGTTGTCCGGGAATGCCTGTATCCGCTCTGCCAGCGTGTTCAGCTTGCCGATATCCTCGTCACCGGCGATCTGGTATTCCAAAGATGGCAGGATACCCTTTGCTTTAGCAATGTAACAGGTATCAAAGGTGTTTTCTCCCAGCGAGATAAGCGCCCAGTGCATGGCCTGCTCATCGGCAGGCAGTTCCAGCCATACGCCCTCATCTCTATCCGGATTACTATCCATCGTTTTCAGCCGCAGGGAAATCAGTCCGCTGTGGCTGTCCGTCTGCTGGGGCAGTAGGACACCGTCATAGACCTCCTGCCAATCCTTTGAGCTGCGGTACACATAGCCCTGTGAGGTAAAGACGCCCTGATCGCTTTTGCGCAGGGCAGCGCCCACTTTTTCTTCATCCAGCAGTTCATACACCTCATCGGGCAGGTCTTGGATCAGATCCAGCATTTCGCCCTGCAGGCAGATTGATCCGAGATTGTAATCATTCACAACGCCGGGATGAAATTCAAAGCTGTCCACGTTATAGGCGGCATTGATCAGCTCCTTTGTGCTGGCCGGGTGGTCGATATCCGAATCCTGCCGGAGTTTCACAATCCCCTCATAAGCACCAAGCTGTGTTTCATTCATCCGGCTGATCTGGCCTGCCAGCAGGTTCAATTCTCCCAGTGTTTTTTCTCCGGACAGGCGCAGGGCGGATTTCATGAAATCCGGCCACCTGTTGAAACCGGACAACTCATAGCCGCCGTTCCCCGTAACATGGGCGCGGGCCAAGGCATCATCTATTTCATACCAGAGGGCGGGCAGTTCCAGATCGGCACCCCTGTAACCGCGTTTCCCTTTGTGTTGATCTGCGGTAATGATTACCTGCATTTACATCCCTCCCATCTGCATCCCAAAGCCTTGGGCCTGCCCGTTTTTCAGTTCCTGCTCTAAATTAATCGTGAAATCGTTGCCTGAGTGCCAGAAGCTGACGTACAGTTCGCCATCACCAGTTTGGATGGGCCGCTGTTCAAAGCCCTCTCCCCAGCCATCACTGCATTGCCCCTCCCATTGCGAAATCAGCTCTTTCATCTCACCAGCAGACAGTTCCCCATGTGTCTGCACCTCCAACACGCCCCACAGTTCGCCCAGCCAGACTTCTACAGTGGGATTCATGCTGTAGACCTTGCGCCCCAACAGCACATTATCTAAATAAACAGCAAGGCCACGGTCACCCTCCGTATCCAGATGTTCCCGTTCAATCAGGGAGAGGATATCTTCCTGATAATCGCAGATATCTCTGCCACTCATAGGAATAGAGTCCTGCTCCAGATCGCCCCACTCATTTTTTTCATACAGTTCCACAGTCAGAGGGCTGAACAAACGCAGGGTAGTCAGTTCCTCCGGAATCTGGCGGATAGGGCGGTCGGTACGAAGCACAGGCCCGAAGCTTGTCTGTGTAACGCCGTGGTCATGAAGCAGCGCCTTGCCCATCGCTTCATAATCTATAAAATCCGCCGCTTCATCAGCGATAAACAGTCCATGATTTTCAATGACATAATGGGCATAGTCGGCAGGTGTCTGGATCTTCTCCGTATCCGGCATAAAATCATAATGCTCCAGATTGTCTGCAATCTCGGCGGCAAAATCCATGTTGTCAGGTGCTTCCGCTTCCAGTGCGGCCAACAGGTGAATCCGGGTTTCCTCTGTGCCATCCAGTACACCTCCCTGCAGCAGTTTTGCAAATCCATTCAGTTCTTCAACAGAGCAGCCACAGGGCAGGCGTTCTTTCAATCCCGGCACGCTGCAGTTTAAGTAAAAACTCACGCTATCACTAAAGTCGGTAATGCCGAGGTTCTTTTTCAGCAGATCCAGCTTTTCCTGTGAAGCAGGCAGAGACACAGAACCATTGCCATTCGGTCTGCCATTATAAAACTGAAGCAAAAAAATGCTGTTCGTTTCATAAGCAGGATCAGGCAATTGTTTACCATCATAGATCGGCTTCAATGCCTCACCCGTTCTGACCGTATAGCCGGAATCCGAAAAACATCCCGCATGGTCATCGGCATATCCACCTCCAACCATTGCGTAATCCACATAGGGGATCAGGTCATCCGGTATGTCGATCTTGCGTTCCTTAAGAAGATACTGTCCCAGCTCCACTTCGTTATGAGCATCCGGGTAAAGGGCGAATTTATCCATATTGCAGGAAAGGTTCACAATTTCAATAATGGTATAGGGCTTTTCGATGTCCAACATGGCTCCTAATTTCATCTGTTCCTGTTCTGTAAGCCCGTTGATGCGGCGGGCGAGAAATTGCAGTTCCTTTATTCCCTGATCGGAAACAGCCTTGCCACGCAAATATTCCGGCAAACTGTGTACCGATGATGCTGCATTTCCAATGCTCGTTTCCAAATACACCGAGTCAATGCCGTCCAGTTCCGCATAGGCTTCCCCAATCTCAGCGGGCGAGGACGGCAGCTTCAACCACACCCCCTGTTCTTTGCTGCGGATTAAATAGATTTCAAGCATGATTTGCCCTCCATTTCCTTAAGGATTACATACGGGCCGTAACGCCGGATCAAGAATGCGGTTATAATCAACCAGAATGCCTCATCGCTCACAAGCTCCGGATCGGTCAGTTCCGACAGGCTGATGTGCTTGGTTCCCTTGTATAAGTCTTTTGCCGTGTGGAACAGGACATAGCCGTCCAGATCCACACCGTGGATACGGATGGCCGTGAAATCAATAAAATCTGGATGCACCGCTGCCTCAGCTTTGCTCCAGAGAAACGTATCCGAAGTCAGCAGGTACAGGGCGGCGCACCAAGCAGCCTCATCCTGCGCTTTCACACGTTCCTTCCATCGCCTTTCAAAACATTGAAAATGTCTGCGGTCAGTGAATAATGTCTGCGGTCTGGCCGACAGGCGCGACACACGGCTCACAAAGGGGCGTTCCCGCACCTCTGCAGTAAGTACGCCCAGCAGCTCGCTAAAGGGGACACAACCCGCCACAAGCCGCTTACGCAGGCAGACGCATCCCGCAGGGCTTGTGCATTTTTCCATTCTGCCTTTATAGGTGCAGCAGCCGCAGTCACAGTCGCGGGCGCTGTACTCAAACCGGCTCACAACCATCCTGCTCCTGCGGGGTGTGAAACCGGGGATCAGTTGCATTTCAAACTCAGTGTTTGCATAGTGGGTGTTGCTCATAAATCTTACCGTCATGATTCTCAGTCCTTTCTCTCCGATTTTTTCTGAAGCTTTTCAGGTTAGGGCAACAAAAAAAGCGATCAAGTTCTCGTAAAACACGAAGAACCTAATCACTCCCATTTGCCGCCCCATAACCTGTAAGGCTGTACGATATATAGAAAAGAGGACGAATGGCAATCATCCTTCCTCTGCATATTCTTTGTCATGTTAAAACGGCTATCTGCAAAAAATAGCCGATATCTGCTTTTTCCTTGGTATTGATTTTAGCTGCTTTCTTTCACTACGCTATACACAATCTGCCCCTTCATCTGTGTATACCGTCTTACTTTCCCGGTATTTTCTTACGCTGTATACGCTATACACATAAAAAACCATACTCCAGTTTAGGATAGCCGAGAAAAATGGTGTCATAGCGCTCCAGGTCCGCTGCCGGGCCGGAGATTGCAGGCCTGGCCGCCGGGTCGTTTTGCTCACGATCAGCGCGGCTTGACGGGTTGCCATAGTCCAAGTCCTCCTGCGTATAGGGGGTCTCAGGGGCGATCTCATAGAGATCGGCGTGCAAATAATCAGCCAAAGACCGCGCGATCCTTTCAGTGGTCCCGGTACAGGAAAAATACGCAACTAAAATCGCGCTTTGACCTTCTGCGTTTGCCTGATCCGGAGCGTCGGCGGGAGCCCGCGAGGGCTGCCCCGGCATTGCCGAAATGGCGGCCGGTTCTCCGGCAGGCTGGGCTTGGACCGCATTGGCGCAGGCCGCAAGCCCCAGCGCCGCCAACAGCGTGCAAAAACAGGCAGTAATTCGTTTCATCTCTGTTCCTCCCTTCAAAGTTCAGGTGTTTGGGTGAGCCATGCAATCCGCGCGGGGATTTCTTCCGCGGCTTCCATCTGCAACGGTTTGGCCCTGGGGGATGAGCCCTGTAATCTGCGCAGGGATTTCTTCAGTGGCTTCCATCTGCGATGATTCCGCCTTGGGTGAGCCACGTAATCCGCGCAGGGATTTCTTCCGTAGCCTCCATCTGCGGCGGTTCCGCCTTGGGGTGAGGCCCGTAATCCGTGCAGGGATTTCTTCCGTAGCCTCCATCTGCGGCGGTTCCGCCCTGGGGGTGAACCTCGCCATCCGCGCGGGGATTTCTTCCGGCAGGCGGTATTCCCATACTGGTCTGCGCCGCCGCCTGCGGCGTATGCTGTGAAATCCGCCGGCTTCTCCGGCGCAGCCTGTAGCTTCGCCGCGCCGCCGGCTTCCAGGAAGCATTGAATTGCTATGTCCCCTTACCGATAGGACTGACGGAATATTTCCGCGCATTCCTGGTCTGTCATAGGGCAGGGATTCGCGTCGAACAATCCTCCCTGCATGGAACGGGCGCCTTTTGCCAGGATCATGGCCTCCTCCTGCTCAAATCCAAAATCGCTCATTTTTAAGTCCGCCACATCGCAGTCCTCCTGCAGCTTCACAAGCGCTGTGATAAAATCCTCCGGCTTGCAGGCGTCCGCCATCCCCATGGCCCTGGCCATCTTGATAAACTGCCGGTCGCAGGCGTGCTTCCCGATAAAAAACTCCGCAAAGGCTTTGGAAATCATGATCAGCCCCGCGCCGTGGGGGAGATTGTGGTGATAGGCGCTCATGGCGTGTTCCATACTGTGCTGGGCCGTTGTGGAGGTTAGCTGCATGGTGATGCCCGCCATGGTGCTGCCATAGGCCACGCGCTCCCTGGCCTCCAGATTTGCGCCGTCCCTCACCGCCACCGGCAGATATTTTGCAATATTCTCAATGGCGGACAGCGCGATGGTCTCGCTGAGGATATTGACGCCCTTTGACATCATGACCTCGGTATTGTGAAACAGAGCGTCAAAGCCCTGATAGGCCGTATACCGCGGCGAGACGGTGAGCATCAGCTCCGGATCCACAATCGCCAGCACCGGCGTCAGCGCCGGATCGCCAAAGCCGATTTTCTCATTGGTCTCCGGGTTGGAGATAACGCCCCAGCAATTGATCTCAGAGCCTGTGCCGGAGGTTGTGGCGATCGTGACAATGGGAAGCCCCGGATTCTCAATGGGAATACATTTTCCCGTACCCCCAAACACATGGTCCCAGAGGTCGCCGCTGTTTGTGGCCATCGCCGAGATCGCCACGGACGCATCCAGCACCGCTCCGCCGCCCAGGGCGACGATGAAATCGCAGCAGTTGTCCCTGGCAAAGGCGGCGCCCTCCATAATCACTTCCCTCACGGGATTCTCCATGATTTTATCAAACAGCGCGTACGTCACGCCAGCTGTTTCAAGCTGGGCGATCGTGCGGTCCAGATAGCCGTTGGCCCTGGTTGACTTTCCGTTTGAGATGAGCAGTAGGGCCCGCTTACCCGGCAGCCGCTGTTCGCCCAGCTGGTTCAGCGCCCCGGCGCCGAACATGATATTTGTGGGGTTGTTGAAATTAAAATTCATGTTCATGTCGTTTCCTCCTGATATTGTTTCTGCCGGAGCGCGTATTCTATACCATTTGGAACGTACACGCCTCCCGGGATCCTGGTTTGGGTTTCACGATCGCGACGTGGAGGGCTTTTCGCTTTATTACACGGGCATCCCGCCGCTGTCTATGACTCCATTTTAGTTCATGGGCAGAAACATATCAAATGCTTATATTACATGTCAATCCATGCTTAACAGGCATGGATTTTGATAATTAAACTGAGGAAAACAGCAACGGTCCGCCATAGGGGCATGGCAGCCCGTAATATGTGCCGAACGCCTTTCACGGCAGCCCGTACTTTTTCCCAAAGGTTCCTTTGCAGAAAGACTCCGTCACACCCCTGAAGCGCCTGACCGTTCTCCTGTCTGCCTATCTTCCCTCTTGTCTATCCATCTTCCCTCTTGTCTGCCCATCTTCCCCGCCAGGTGTGGGCAGGCAAATGCCCGGCGGTTTGGGATTCCGGTTCCCCTTTGCCGCCACCTTTCCCCATCCCTTCTCCGCTTTCATTTTTCATTACACTGGCAAAACATTTCGTAAGGGAAGCCAGCGCAGCAATAGGCAGCGGCCAGCGCCCTGAGATTCATTATTTTACCGCCCTGTGCTCCACAAAAAGGCAGGACCTCTTGTGATATGCCCCCTACTTAAGGGGGATCATATCAAGGGCCTGCCTTTTACAAAATGCACTGTCTGAAAAATAGATTTCTTTTTTGCCCGTCCTATTTTCAGGGCGTACCTGCCTCTGCCCGTCTCCGACCGCCGGGAACCGGGACCGGCGGCGGTGGCAATCCGGTCAAATGCCCTCCAGGCGCTGGTTCTGTGGTAAAGCTACGCCACGCCTCAGGAGCCGTGTCCCTATTTCCCATTTTAATGGGAATCCTTTGGAAGGGGAAATTAAATGGAACTGCCAAAATCAGTCCTGTTGCAAATTCCGGTCAAGGTCGCATCTTCGCACCGGCGGCACCGCCAAACACAGAAGCGCGGCGGCCAGCACCAGCCCGCCGGCTATGAGAAACCATTTCTCAACCCCGTATTTTTCCGCAAACGCCCCCGAGACAACCAGGCCCAGCGGCCCGCTGAGCAGACGTATGCTGCTGGACAGGGACAGTACCCGCCCCAGATATTTCGCCTCAAAGCCGCTTTGCAGCAGCGGCGTATACATGCCCCAGTAAAAGGGGCCGGAGATTCCCATCAGCCAGGCGCAGACAGCGAATATGAGGAAGCCTCCCGGGGGCAGCATGCCTGAGACGAACAGACTGAAGCTCATCAGCAGGAATGAACCCACGATGGTGTAGACCCTGTTTTTCGTCCCACCCCAGCAGGCCAGCACCAGGGAGCCACACAGGAGTCCCACGGAGAAAACCACCTCCACAATGCTGGCATTTGTGCTGGTACCGTTAAAATACGACATACTCATCAGTGGAAACAGCGCGCTGGTGGGCATCAGCGCCAGGGTGTAAAGGCTGCTGATCAAAACCAGCCCCAGCAGCCCCTTGTTGGTCCGGAGAATCCGGAAGCCCTCTCTGGCCTCCCGCAAGATCCGAACCCGCTCGCAACCGGCCTCCCGCTGCAATTCCGGTATCACAGTGATCCCCAGGGTAAACACCGCGATCAGCGCTCCGATGACATCCAGGAAAACGATACCGCTTAAGCTCCAGGAGCTATAGAGCACCGCCGCAACGGCCGGGCTCAGAATCTGGGATACGGACTCCAGGGCCTGGGAGTATCCGGAGCATCTGGTCAGCTGATCCGGAGGCACAATCTGGGGCGTAACCGCCTGCAGACACGGGGTGTGGAAGGCGGAGCCCACGGAGCGGGCCAGCAAAACAGCGAGGATCAGCTCCGTGGACAGCGCGCCCATCCAGCCGGCGGCCACCATGGCGAAGCTGGCCGCGGAGATCAGCAGGTCCGAGACTATCATGATCCGCTTTCGGCTGTACCGGTCAATCAGCACGCCGATGAACGGCCCTAAAACTCCCTGGGGCAAAAATCCCATCATCATAGCGGCTGTCAGTACCATGGCGGAACCCGTTTTGTCCGTCAGATACCACACAATCGCAAATTGAAGGACAGCGCTTGAAAACTGCGAAAGCGCCTGCCCCGTCCAGATGGTAAAGAAATTCCGTTTCCAATCATTTGATAATTTGGTCATATTCCCTCTCCGTCAGCCTTTGGTTTTCCAATACAAAAGAAGCAGGATAACATGAATGCTACCCTGTTCATACCTATCATTATGTTGATCAAACATTCACCGATTTGGCTGTGCACCGCAAAACAGCCTTTTAATTGTTTCAGCCGCATTCCCCGGATTGCCATGGTTTTAGCGGCCCGTCCGGCTATTATTATATCAAAAATCTCCGCAAGATACCATCCATTATTTTTTCTATGAAAAGGCGGCCTACCCGCGCATTTTCGGGCGTATGCTCCGCCTTTACGGAAGGCGCGGAGACCTTGGCGGAAACGCCTTCCGCTGCCGTGTTTCAGCAATCCCCGGACAGGGACCTAACGCCCGCGGGACATAGCACCGGATTGTTTTCTGCTTGCATGCTCTCTCCTGCCGGCGCGTTATCCCTGCCCGTTTTTACCGCATACTTATATAGCTGTATTTCTGAAGGGTTTGGTGTCTGTCAGCGTCGTATTAAAAAACGTTTGGAGTAACGTATCCAACAAACGGTTGTGCCATGTCTGCAGCACGTACTGATTCACCAGCTCCGGGTTATCCGTTACAATGCCGTCCACCTGGCACCGCAGATTTTTCTCAATGGTTTCTTTTGAGTTGGCTGTCCATCCATACACCTTTTTTCCCTCCAAATGCATGCTCACCACCATTTCTCTTGTCAACATAGTGGTTTCCACGCTGAACGCGTCAATAAAATCGATATCATATTGAATGGAATAAATCAACGGTGTGATATAAACGGTTTCAATTTTGGGATCAATGGTTTTTACTTCTTTTAAAAGCTCCAAATTCAATGAACCGATATTACACTGGTCAAACATATCATATTTTTCAATGAGCTCCACCACTCCTTCCACCAGGTTCGTCTCACGCCCAGTGGATTTCAGCTCTATCATCACTTGGATATTGCCCTTGGCTCTTTTTAAAAAATCGTCCAATTTAGGAATCGGCTCGCCGGAAAACTCAGGAGAAAACCAACTGCCGGCGTCATAGTCTCTCACCTCATCGTAGCCTGCCTCCCACACCTTTTTGTCCTCGCCCGCGGTGCGGTTAAAGCTATCGTCGTGCAGTAAAATCAGTTCCCCGTCCTTTAGCTGCTGCACGTCAATCTCTACCATATCAAGTTTCATGGCAATAGCATGATCCAGCGCGGCCATCGTATTTTCCGGTGCATAGGAAGCGCCGCTGCGGTGGGCAACGATTTGCGGCCTGGTGTACGTTTCGGTAATAAAAGCGCCTCCCAGCTCTGTCTCGCTAAATATCATGATCGCAATCCCGGCGAACACGATTACAGCTGCCTGCTTAATCGCGTAAAGCGGCTCTATTTTGTTCCGTGCGGCGGCCGTGGGTCTGACGTCCTCTTTATACTGATGAAACAATGAAATGAGCAGCGAAAACAGCCAAATGGTAGAAAGGGAGCTCAGGATAAATGCCGCCGCCGGCACTGCCCGATAAAAATACCTGACAAACGTTTCAGCCGCCTTCAGCGGAATTTCCACACGTTTCGTATAATAAATCAAGCCAAGGGTCGCGAGGCCAAGCAATACCGCGGCCGCGAGGCCAAAGACGGCAAACGCCAAAGCAGCGCGGAAAAGGGTGGCGACTTTTCTCTTTTTCAGCAGCCTGAAGCCATCCTTCCACGCCTCCTTCATGGACTGATTTTGAAACAGCGTACCGGGCAAAAAGAGCAAAAACAGGAAGCAGATAATATTAGCAGCTACAGTAGTCACAATAAAAGCGGAAAATAACGGCACATTGTGCCTGATAAAGTCCATGATAAATTCGGGGACGCTGAGCCACCGCAGGATATAGGGAGAAAATGGCAGCGCGGTTAAAATCGTGGTCAGGACAAATCCCAAAAACAGCATCAGATTTTGTACGTGAAATATTTTTTTACAGTGAGTCAGGGTCTGTCTCAACAGCTGTACAATGGAAATATGCCGCTGTTGCCACCCGTTCTCACAGTAAACATAGAGCGCCACCGTTTCAAAGAAAACGGAAAAAGCGATCAGAAATATCATACTCAGACACAAAAACACGGAAAACGGGCTGCGCAGAATAAGTGCCAGGTTCTCCGCCGATATATAGGACACCCCGGCAGTTTTTAAGATCAGCTGCAGCAAGTCGCTTGTAACCGAGTACAGCGCCGAGTAGCTGAACACCTTGTACACCATGTTAAAAACCAACAATGTCGGCCAACTTTTAAGTGAAATATCCAAAGAGCGTTTCATCAATCGTTTCATCTTTACCCCTATCCATTTATCTGCTAAAACATAGTGACAAGTATACTATATAGAATGCGGACATTTCAACGGAAGATACTCGGAAGATATTCTAAGTTTTTTCTAAATATTGCCCAGGACCGGTGCTGCCCAGCTCTTCGAAAATCGGCGGTTATTTTGGCCTGAATAAAAAAATCCCTGGTTTCTTTGCAAAGCAGAGAAACAGGGATTTTTCCATATGGCAAGGTCTAACCGCCCATCGGGTCAAATTGATTCAAATTTCCCGCGCAGCTATCCGGTGTTTTTGGTCCCAGCCAGAGGCCCTACAGGCTTATGCGTCTAGCCCGGTATCCTATACCGGTCCGGCGTCCGGGGCTGATTTTCCTGTAGTTGTTCCGGGATGGCAGCCGCCGTGAGGCCATCTCGCAGATGTTCACCTCATAGAGGTCAAACAAGGACTGGTAAAGGCAGATGATTTAAGGGCAGGGTTCCGTGTGACCAACGGGCGGTTCATCCTTTGAAGAACAGCCCATCTGCTGCGCTTACCTGCCCAATAAGGAAACGCCGGCGCAGACCAGACCGATTCCGAGCATGACGATTCCGCTTTCCACCTCCAACTTGTTCATAGAGGAAAGCACGATGACGGCAATTCCCATTGCCATTGCAACCGCCTTAAAAATCAACGGAATGATTTCCCTGAAGTCTTTTGTGGGAACGGAGGCCGGCTTTTGGGGCTGCAGCAGTTCATCCGAGGAAACGTCCAGCAGCTCCGCCAAAATTTGAAGTGACTTGATGTCAGGGCAAGACAGATCGTTTTCCCATTCCGATATAACATTTTCTGTCACAGCCATTTTCTCAGCTAATTCCAGCCGCATTATACCTTGCGCTTTTCTAAGTTCCGCAATTATATTGCCAGGAGCTTCTCTCATCGCCTCATCCCCCCGCAGATCGTGACCTGATCATTTCATGGCAGCAGTTTCCGTTGATATACTTATGGACCCACCGTTGAGTCCGGTCTACCGTTAGTTTTATTTGGCCAGCGCGGCAGTTACCGGTCTGCCGCGTTGCGTATTCTGCGCCAGGGACACCCCAGATCATAAGGTGACAGGAAATGATATTCTTTAATGCACAGTGAGTTTTCTTTACAGCGTTTCACGCACAGTCCGCAGGGCGGCGGCAAATTTGTCGGGCTGTTGGGGCATGGAATTATGCCCTGCTTCCGGAATTGCTGCCATGGTTTTACAGGTGGGCCTCAATCGTGTCATAGTATGTTTTCCCCTGCCATGCGGGCGTGATATGATCCGTCTACCCTGGATATAGCGGAGCAGTGTCTGATAGTGGGACGGGGAATCAGCACGCTCAAAGGAAAGCTGCTGATGGTGGAGCGGGTGGTTTTCTTTCATGACACGTATAAAATTGACAAGATTCCTCCAGCGTAAGGAAGGGCGGCGCAAAATACTGATCCTTTCGCCATGACTGCTATCGGAGACCGGACCGTTATCGTAAGCCGCCTGCATTTTTCGATGCATTGGCAGCTCCTCCAACAATAATTTTGGGATCGCCGGTCGGTTAATCGCCTATTTGGTACAATCTCTGTATGTGCTTCTGGTTTCCCGCTCTCCTCGCCATTTCCAATACTTCCTGGTACGCAGTCCGCTCATTCTCCATCACGCTGATCACCCGGACAATGCCAATGTACGCCAGAAAATTTTCGGGGTGCTGCAACGCATATAGGTTTCCCAGCACGATGCTTCAGGAACGGGCCGGGAGGACGATCTTTTTTCTGTTTGATGCATTCAAATGGGAGAAGATTTTTTATACGTGGGCTTTCGGGAGCCTGATCATTATGGAGGAATGTCCATTCGAGGCTGTCAAAATTTAAATCTGCAGGCTCTCGCGAGCCTGATCACAACATGATGTTACGCCGGTATGGTAAGTTGGAGATTTCAATCTGCAGGCCCTCGCGAGCCTGATCCAGAGCTTCCTGCGGCACCTTGTGCGCAATTTTATTTCAATCCGCAGGCTCTCGCGAGCCTGATCCTTGGTGCTGGCTAATCCAATCAGAAAACTTTTCATTTCAATCCGCAGGCTCTCGCGAGCCTGATCCGCAAACATTCACAATTCCGCAACACTCTCACCTCATATTTTTATTACAATTAACCAATTTCCACAGCAAATCTCACCTTCAAATCCCAATCCTCCTCGAATTTACCCCTAAATTCAGATGCGAACCTCCCGCAGAATTCATGTTCACTTCAGGTTCGCATGGCTGAAATCAGACACGCCCTCTGCATTTTTGAATAAATGTCCCATTCACCTTTATTCCGCACCGCACGCCCATAATACGGAACCTTACCGCTGTATCATTTGCTCAGAGAAAAAATTCAAACTGTCTTTTTCTTCGTCGATTTTCTCCAGCAGAAAATATTTTTGCTTCAAATATTATGCCGCATTCACTCGGTATTTAAAAATAGGGTTGCGTATATTGAGCCTGTCCATGATATACTGTAATACCTCCGCGGCCATCTCACAGGTGGAGGACGAATAGGGCTCTGCATAGGACGTACTATATAAAGGTATCCAACCGTCGGATCTATCCCCCACCGTTTCTAAAGTGCCTGTCATCTCGTTTTCCAGCAAAGTGTACTCGAAAGATACCATAATATTCACCAGCCCAACGGCGGACGAAGCATCATTCGCCATCCAAAATCTCCGGAATCAGGCCCTCCAAATCCTCTGTGCTTACCGAAACATTTTCCTCTGCATCGCAGGAAACCCGCAGCGTCCGATGCACCTTAGCCGACGAATACTGGCCGCTGGCACAATTGTGTTTCCACCATACCAGCTTCACCACCTCCATGCTGCCGGCCGGGCGTGCGGATGTCTCGTCATTACAGAACAGCGTTCTCAGCGCCTCTTTTAAAGCCTCCCCGTCCTCTTCGCTGAAACCAGTCTTATGTGCAAGCTGAACATTAATTGCGCCATAGGTTACATAAACCCCGAAATCTACCCGGTGTTTCATTCCCATGGTGTCCGGCCCCTTTTTATCCGGGTCCTTTCCTGTCTCCAGATTCACCGATTTTGTAATCTGGGAGCTGGTGATATTAACCGGTTCTATGCTGTAGGCGGACTGAACGCTGACAGGTCCGCGAATCCCGATCGATACTGCGTCCGATCCTTCTTCCTCTTTTTTCCCTTTTTTAAATGCAAACACCTGTCCAAATGCCCTGACGTCATACCATGCTTCACACGCCAGTCTGGCGTAATCCTCCCGGGTTTTCTTCCCAGTTTTCATACCTTTCACGCATTCCGCCAGCGCCGGTTCATTGTCCGCCCTGTCTTTTAAAGAACGAAACGTATCCCCCTCTCTGCGGCGGTCGTCAGACTGAACAAAGATATTCTGTCCTTCGTCCAACAGCCGATTGCGGAGTTTGCGCTTCAGACAAACGTCCGAAACCTCTCCCAGCCCTTTATATGTAGTTCTCGGACGATTCCCATCCAGAGGATCCCCATTTGGATTTGCATTCTTTACAGTAAAAACCAGCGCAAAATCAATTTTCTTCTCCAAAACTGCCATAATCATTTCTCCTTTTCTTTTATTGATTCCGTTCCTCATAGTAGCCATGCAGATAGACGCTTCCCAAAGGAATATCAGTATACCATCCATGCTGCTGTAATTGCTGTTCCAACTGTTCCAGGGCGGCCCAATTTTCCCCTGAACAATTTCCTGCATACCGCTGATACGGTTTTAATTTGGCCTTCAGATTTTCCCATGTGGATAACGGCTTCCGGGAAAATACCGCCATAAATCGCAGTTCATTCGTGGAGCGCCTGTCCATCCCATCTGCCTGGCAAGCGAAATGGCTTCTCTCCATCCGGTCCGCGATGCCCAGCAGACGTCCATACAGGGCGCTTCTCCCATCCCCCGCCGCCTCCCAATTCCGTGGTTCCCTGGAAAACTGCGTCCTCTGATAAAAGGTCTGACGCATACAGTAGTACCCATGCAGATAGCCGCCGTCTAAGGGCTCTGATGATTCCCGTTCCGCTTGGGAAAACTGAAGCTCCGTAAACCCAATCAGCCTCTGGTAATAACCAGCTTTTTCCCCTAATTTTTCAAAATACGGCAGCAGCTTGTCGTGAAGCCTTGCCCAGCTTTCATAGGGCTTTGCAGCAAATACCGGCATCATCTGCAGCGCGTTGGTCATGCCTGTCCGTTCCCCCGCGCTGGCTTCCTGCTCCGCCACATCTGCAATGGCCAGCAGACATCCGTACAGCTCAGAACGCCGTCTCGGAAGCTCATATATGGTAGTTTCCCCAATCTCAATTTTTTCCGCAGGTTCCCATTTTTGAAAAAACCTCTGTCTCTGACTGGAAAATCCCTGTAAAAATTCCATTGAAAGTTCCCTGCGCTCATATCTGTCCTCTTCCGGGAATTGTTTTTCGATTTCCGCAAAAAGTATCTGATACCGTTTGCTGTCCGTTCCCAATTTTTTAAAGTATGGAATTAATTTTTCATGGATTCTTGGCCACGTCTCAAAGGGACGTTTCACAAATTGCCGCATAAGCCGGACAGCATTTGTGGGGTAATCCCGTCCCTTATCTGTAGATTTTTCCTCCATAAAGTCCGCCGCTGCTAAAAGGCGGCCATATAAGTAATCCCGTCTGTTCGAATCGGCCTGCAGCTCCGGTGTGAACACCTCACAGGCCTCCCCCCTCCTGCGCTTTTGAAAACAGGATATCATCGCGCACGCGGTGTCAACACTCGTTTCCCATGCAGTTCTGGACCACTGCCGGTCTTTCCCTCCGACAAAGGCAAGCGGCGCGCATACTCTGTAAAATGCGCTTCGCACAGCCTCAATTTCCAAGGGCTGCCTGTCCGCAATGCAGACAAGCGTTCTGGAGTGCAGTGCCCGCATCAATTTTGTGTGGGATTTCTCGCATTTTTTATCCTTTTTTGCCGTATTTACCGCATCGATCCCCATAACGGCAACGGCAATCTGCTCCGGATTGGGAGTTGAAATCTCCTTGGTTTTGTTTTTTGGAGAATAACTCCACCAGCAGCAATCCGTATACCACGCTTCCAAACGCTTTGCGTATTCATTTCCGGGGCACTCCTGATAATAGGTGACTGACATTCTCCCGTCCGTCGCCGCCTCCAGCCCTAACATCACCACAAAATTGGTCCGGTGAGGATTATACGCATGAAGCCTGCCTCCATAACCGCGAGCCGCCTCCCTCACTTCCCTGGCATAATTTTCAAATGTGTCAATAACTGCCCCGGAATCCTCCTCTTCGTCCTCTTCCATAAAACCATTTTTTTCATCTATTGGAACCTTCACCACAGCCCCGTTTGTATTCCACGCCACCCATGTCATGCCATATTTTTGCATTCCCTGGCGCGCGATCAGCCAGATCAACGCATTATGGGCTCGGACAGACGCCTCAAAGCTTACCACCGCCGCACTGCGTTCATCAGCAAAACGCCCCCTGTACTGCAATGGAAATTCGTTATCCTTCGCCGAAATCAATTTTGCATTTCCCTGCAGTTTCGGATGATTGTCCAACGCAGGAAGTATTTTACCTTCCACGTAGCAAAACGCTCTGGCGCCCGGCAGTTTATCCGTCAGGTAACGCTCCCAGGACTGTCTGACATCGGCTCTGAGCCAAATATCATCAGTACTTTCATCCTGCATCTGGACAGAGAAACAGACCATGGCCTTTGCGTCCTCCCCGGTTCCCTCACGTCTCTCTGCATTTTTATAATATTTCAGCTTCAAATTGGGCTGTGATTCCAAATCGGTAAGTAGAGTGTGTCCCTCCAGGTATGTATAGACCACGCGCAGGCATGCAGGCGCATCCGGCTGCCCACACCATGCGTTTAGTTGTCCCATATACTGACTGAACCGCTTTGAATTTCCATCCTCGGGGATCATGTATTTCAGCTGTTCCACCAGCGGATACGGTGCTCCATTGTCGCTTGTACGGCTCTCTGCCTGCGTGGTGCTGGGAATTTCCAGGAATTGGTTTTCCCCCATCAACTCGTCTGCCGAAACGAACCGCCCATCCCGCGAGAGCACCACATGGTATTTTACCTTTTTGCGCACAAATCCCAGCGGAACAAGCTTAACCGATTCTTTTGATTGGTCGCAGACAATACCGGCCTCATACGCATCGCATAATTTCTGCATCCAACTCATTCATCCCTCTCCTTCCCAGGCAAACTCCCGCTGCAGCGTCTCCTCCTCCAGACCGCTGAAGTTCTCAAACGCTTTGCCAAACTTCTTTGCTTTCATCGGACGGATACTCCGCCTCATCTCTTCCGGTATTTCCTCCGGACGAAGGAACTGAACCACTCCATTTACCATTTTCGGTCTCCAGAATCTGGCGGCCAGAATATCCTGCCCGGTCTCATCCGGATAATCAAACCCATGAAACATAAGTCCAAATTCCAGCTCCCCGTAATGGTCGTAATAGCCTTCACCCTCGCCAAACGCGCAGGGCTCTACATATCCCTGGCACTCTCTGGTCCCTAAAAAAATATCTCTGCGTCCGCCCTTCTCCACCATGCGTTTTGCAATATTGTGGTGCTTGTTCTCGTTAAAATCCTCCCCCAGCTCCTCACGCCGGTTCTCATTCATAATAAAATGTGCCCGAACCTGATAGGACACGTCCGCCAGATAGGTGTAGACCGAAAGCGTATTTTTCGGCTTGACATAGCTGATCGGACGAATATTTTTAGACTCTGTGCGGATTGCATTCATAATCCGCAGCTCATCCACCACCCAAATTATCGATGGTTTCCAATAGACGCTCTCCGTGATGCCTTTCAGCGCCTGATAGGTTGGAAGCATATAACTGAACTTTTCTCCCCCCATTCTGGCAATGGGATCGCTGAACAGCGCATAGTTTCCCGACACGCAATACTCAATCTGGTTTCTGATTTTCAATATGGCAGCCCTCCTTTATCTCACGATCTATACAATAAGCGACTTCATTCCTGCGGTGTAATCATAACTCCGGCCCACGGATCATAGCATTCGCCCTTTAAAGCAACCACGCCGGTCCCGCCCAGAGAATATAGAGCGTGTTCCCCGTCCAACCGGTCAAACATATTCTCAAATAAATTTACGCTGTACTGTTGGGCTTCTTTTAAAAGGGCAATTTCCCCGCCGAGCGTATGACGCTCCCCCAACGCTTCTATCAGTTCCTTTCCTCTGCCATAGGGAACCAGCACGCTTTTTGTTTTCTGGTCAATGACCTGAAAAACGGTTCCCGCGGTTCGAAAGCTCTGATAAAACCATCTGCTTAAATCAGGCAGCGGATTATACTCATCCCGCAAATTCCCGGCTGCGCACCGGCACTCACGGTTGGTTGACAGCATGGTGACCAAATCCGAGTTCCACTCTCTATACGGATAATTTTCAACCGCTTGTATCTCCCTCTCCTCTCTGGAAACATATTTTCTTATCGTCTCCGGATTTCCCAGTTCATCCGGATTTTCCATGTTGCCAAGCAGGCTCATGCTGATTTCCCTGCCCTTCTGTATGTCCGGCAAACGCCCCAGCATCCTCTCGAAAAGATTCCATAAATATACTGTTCCCACATCCGCTTCGCAGTTGCGGTTGCAGCGCCCCGCCGCCTGAATCAAGCTTGGAATACCCGTCAGGCTGCGGATGACAATAGGAAAGCTCACATTGATGCCCGCCTCGATCAAAGCCGTAGATACACAGCAGACCAGCTTTTTCTTTAGCAGCCAGGCTTTGATCCAGCGCAATATCTCTTTCCGGTGAGCCGGACACATAAACGTGCTCAGATGCACGCACAAAACCTCATCCTCCCCACAAGCTCCGGCGCGTTTTTCCAGTTCCTCATCCGAAAGCTCCCGCTGGATTTGTACCCGCCTGCAATTTAAGGCCTCCAAACGTCCGGTGATTCCCCGGAAAATATTCCAGGCCGCCTCCTTCGTGTTTACAATCGTCAGCACAGAATTTTTCTCCCGGACAAACGCCGCGATGTCGTCAGCAGCGTCGGAATAAGTGCGCGCCTTCATCTGTAGAATATAGGTCACCCGCTTTAATTTTTGATATAACGCATTCACATCCGGAACCAGTTCCTTTGCCTCCAATCCGAGATTGGGCTGCGTCGCCGTGCAGAGCAGCACCGTGCAGTCACAAAAATGGACGAGGAATTGAAGCGCCCGTTTAAAAAGCCCGCGACATTTTTTCGGCAAGGCCTGGATTTCATCGAAAATCAGGACGGAATTTGCAAGGCGGTGCATCCTCCTCACCTTGCCGTTCCCATTCTGAAACAGTGTGTCTAAGAACTGAACCAGACTGGTCAAAATAATATCGTCCTCCCAGCGTTCCGTCAGCCTGCAATAGTTCCGCTCCTCTTCCTCATCCTCCAGAATCACATTGGAGTGATGCTCCAAAATTGACGGATAGTTGGAAAGCGCCTGCCGGATGTCTCTTGAATTTTGGTCCAGAATTGTGTTCATGGGGATAAAATAAAAAATCCTTCGCTGGCAATTTCTCTGAGCCTGTGCAAGCGCAAATCGCAGGCTGGAGTAAGTCTTACCGCCCCCGGTAGGAGCCGACACCGTATAGATTCCCGGCCCGTACTCTCCCGCTGCCCTGCACCACCCCGATATATCACGCCGAATTTTCGCCAGCTCCCCTTCCCCGGGGAACTTTTCTAAATAGGCTTCAAGCTTGTTGAGAAGTTTTTCCCAATCAGGCTGAACCTCCTGTGACGTTTTTAATGGATCGGCATCATATTCGAAGCACGCGGAATCCCACCTGTCCGCATCCACAAGAATGCTCAGCAGCAGTCTGGCAAGCATTCCCCAATAAAAGGAATTGTTGGTCAGCCCGAATTTTTGCAGCTCCTCACACGCCTCTGCAAACAGCTTGTCCAATTCCTCTGCGGCTGCCACTTCCACATAAAAATTAGCCACCGCCTCCCTATAATAATTCTCCGGCTGTTCCCGCAGTCCTTGTAAATAGGGAGAGAATCCATAATTGGACAGGCAGTCCGGCAAACCGGCATGATGCCCATAGATGCATAAGGAAATCAACTGCGCTGCCCGCCTTTTCTCCGGGTCCGCTCCTCCCTCCCACCAGCGCCGATGGACATAAAGCGCCCCCAGTCCGGCGTGGCTGGGATGCCTGCTGCCTGTGCCCCGCAGATAGCAGTTCCAATCGTTGGTTCCTTTTCCCAGATCGTGCAGCAGACCGATTAGTTTTGCCAATTTGCCCAGCCCCAGCTTTTCAGCCGCCTGGAAGCATAGTTCCGCTACATGGAAGCTGTGCTCGTTCCAAGACTGCTCTTTTCCATCGGATTTTCGTTTATGCGCAATAATCGCTAAATCCCCCCTTGATGGTTCAAAGTATTGACACTTGACCTATATTTTTTATTATACTCGATTGGCAGTAGCTTTGCCATCTTTTATGACACCGCAGCCGGTAATATCCGTCTTAGACCCCAAATTGAAAAATACACTTAAAAAGCTGCTGCAATCAAAAACTGCAACAGCCTTTCTTCATGGCCGGTCAACGCCATTTTCTATTGTCTGATCCAAAAGTCATGGATTAGAATATGATTTGGCTACTGGATTTTGCCTCATCACCGTCTCGATCTCCTCCGGCTCCGGCATAGAATTAAGCGCTCCTTTCCGGGTGGTAACAATGGAGGCGGCGGCCGAAGCCGTTGTCAGCATTTCCCTCACCCCTTCCCGGTCCAGTAAATCCACTGGATGGTCCAGAAGATAATTCAGGCAGCCGCCGCAAAAGGTGTCTCCCGCCCCGGTAGTGTCAACGGTCCTGTCAGTAAGATACGCCTCTGCCTTCAGGAATTCCTCCGCCCAGTACGCCGTACTCCCGGCGGCCCCCGCCGTCACAAGGATCAGCGGAATGCCGTAAACAGCCTGCAGATGGCCTGCCGCCTGCTTCTCATCCTCGATCCGTGTCATGAAGCGCAGCTCCTCATCCTCGATTTTCAGGACATGGCACAGGGACGCGCCGTAGCGCATCTGCCTTCTGGCCTCCTCCATGTCCTCCCACAAGGGCGGCCGCAGGTTGGGATCAAAGGAAATCAGGCAGCCGCTTTCCTTCGCACATGCAACCGCCCTTTTGGTGGCGTTTCTTACCCCTTCGTGGGTCATGGACAGGGTGCCAAAGTGGAATATTCTGGAACGGCGGATCATGTCCAGGTTCACCTCTTCCTCCGTCAGGGCCATATCGGCGCCCGGATTGCGGTAAAAGGAAAAGCTCCTGTCCCCCGACTCATCGATGCCGACAAACGCAAGGGTTGTGTGCACCTCATCCGACATCACAAGCCCTTCGCTTCCGATTCCCGCTTCCCGAACCGCGTTGCTTAAGAACCTCCCATGGATATCATTTCCGATTTTGCCCATAAATCCTGTGCGCCTTCCGTATCTCGCCAGCATGGCCAGGACATTACACGGCGCGCCTCCCGGATTCTGCTCCAGCACGGGGTTGCCCTGGGCGCTGATCCCCGCAGGTGTAAAATCGATTAAAAGCTCCCCAAGGGCGGTTACGTCGTATTCCTTCCGATTTTCCATAGCAGTCAGGCTCCTCTTGTATACATTTCTTTCACAATCTCATTGTAGCGCCTGCGGTTCAGACGGTAGAAGAACAGCACAATGCCGGTGATGATCCAGAACAGTCCCGGCACAGTGGTAAAGGAATGCTTAATCACCGCCAGCACGGCAGGATTCTGCCGTCCGCCCGCCACATAGCCGCACATACCCAGAACCATAGCCAGAAGCGAGGTGCCAAGAGCCATACCCATCTTGTTGCCGAGGGATATAAAGGCGTACTGGAACCCGTCGTTTCTCAGCCCGGTTTTCCACTCCCCGTATTCCACGCAGTCCGGGATGATGGCGTAAATGGCCGTATTAAACCCGGAGAAGAAAAACTGGGTCAACGCCGATACCCCGTAAAACAGGACCGGGGATTCCTTTACCGTAAACAGGCTCAGCCCCATCATGAATATGCCGGTCAGAAACGCGAAAATGGATGCCGCTCTTCCCTTGTTGTTGGTCCAGCGGAACAGCATGTGGAAACAGGCCGCCCCGATAATGGAGGGGATTATGATGCACATGGAGTACACGGTAAAGAACGCCTTATTGCCCTCCACATAGGTGAAATAATAGAGCGCATCCGCATTTCTCCCATACAGCGTGAACCCGAACAGCAGCTGGCCTGCCAGGGCCAGAATGTACGGGCGGTTCCTGGATACGGCTTTCAGCTGTTCCTTCAGGGAAATCTTCTTCCGCTCAGGTATTGCCACCACTTCCCTTGTCTTTGCGAAGCAGAAAATGTGGCACAGCGCAAAGATGCCTCCGTAAATCACGGCGATCAGGAGATATCCCCGTTTGTCGCTGCCCGCGCCCAGCCTTTCAATCAGCGGCACGGTTATGATATTGATGATTCCGATGGCGATCATGGCCGCCACGGACCGGAAGGTGTTAATCTGCGCGCGCTCCTCTATGTTCTGGGTCATAGCCCCGCACAGGGTCCCGTAAGGGATGTTGACGCACGTATATCCCAAGACCAGGATACAGTATGTAACGGCCATGTAAACGATCTTGGCGGTGCTGCTCCAGCCCGGGTGAGCCCAGAAGGTCAGGATCAGGACAATGGCCGTCAGGGGCGCCGCCGCGAGAAGCCACGGCCTGTATCTGCCCCATCTGGAATGGGTCCTGTCGGTCAGGCTTCCGATGATGGGGTCGTTGACAGCGTCCCAAAACCGTGAGAAAAGCATCAGCCCCGCCACGGCCCCCATACTGATCCCAAACACATCAGTGTAAAAAATCATCAGGAAATTCCCCACAAACATCCAGCTGAAGTTGCAGCCCACATCCCCCAAGCCATACGCGATCTTGCTGATCAGGGGAACCTTAATGTCTGTGTCCGTTTTCAAACCGGTTCCCGCGCTTGCACGCGTTCCCGCGTCTACCCCGGCCCCTGCCGCCGCGTCGGCTCCTGTCCCCACATTCACACCCGCAGCCCGGCCGGCCCGACTCATTTTACTATTTAAAGCCATCTCCGTCATATCCCCACATCTCCTTCAATCTACTCCTGCACGTTGATGATTACTTTCATGGTGCTCTCCCGGTTCTCATCGATGTACTGGTATGCCTTCAGATAGTCCCGGAATGCGAAATGCCTGGAAATGAGAGGGGCCAGCGCCACTTTTTGCTCTTTCACAAGGCGGATTGCATCCAGATAATCCTCGTTCCGGTACATCATGCTGGTATTCAGGTCCAGCTCATGGTCATTGAGTACGGCCAGATCGATCTGCCCCAGGCCCGCGAACACCGCGACCAGGATGATGGCGCTTCCCTTGCGGGCATACTTGATCGCCTGGCCCATGGTAATGTTGTTGCCCGCACAGTCATAGATGACGTCCGCTTTATCCGGCCCGAAGTTCTCCACCATGACCTCCCCGAAGTCCTTTACCCTGGTATTCACACAGAAGTCCACGCCGCACTCCTTCGCTTTTTCAAGGCGCAGGGCGCTGACATCCGTGATCATCACCTGCTCCGCCCCCAGGCCCTTTGCGGTCTGCGCCACCAGAATCCCGATAGGGCCCGCTCCCAGCACTGCAATCCTGGCTCCCTTCACATCCCCGGCCTGCTTCACGGCATGGACCGCAACCGCCAGAGGTTCGATCATAGCTCCCTCGTCATAGCTCATATCCCCGGGAAGCGGGGTCACCTTCGCGGCATCCACGGCAAAATAGTGGGATGCGACGCCTGTGGTCTGGAAACCCATCACCTTTAAATCCTCGCACAGATTGTATTTGCCATGGCGGCAGGGATAGCACTCCCCGCATACCACCTGGGGCTGGATGGTCACCTTCTGCCCCGGCTTTAACCCGGTCACTGCCCGTCCAGCCTTCACCACCTCGCCGGAAACCTCGTGTCCCTGGGTTACAGGGTAGCTCGTAAACGGGTGCTCCCCATGGTACACATGGATATCAGAACCGCAGATTCCGATCTTCATAATCTTTATGAGCACTTCCCCCTCGCTGATTTCCGGTACCGGAACCTCGCGAAATTCGATTTTACCTGGTGCTGTCATTACCTGCTGCAACATATTCCATCTCTCCTTTTTTGATTTTTATATAATCTTTTATAAAATGTTTTATTAAAGTAATTACATTATTGCACCGGCCAGTAATTTTGTCAATATATCAATTACATTTTCATCAATATGATTATTTTCCTATCCCTTTTTTGTGCAGCTTATACAAGGGCCACAAAATCCATATAAAAATGCGGTCCCTGCATTTTAACAGAAACCGCATCCGAAAGCCGTCCTATATCATTGTCCGAAAATACTCATCCATAAACGTCATGGCAATCCCCACTGCAGACGCCTCCTTTTCGTAGCTGCAGTTTCTCAGATAAAGGGTGTCGTTATCAAATTGATTGCGAACCATCACCTTCCTGCTAAGCTGCGACATGTAAGGCTTTAGATAGCCGCCCACGTAGCCGCCCAGCACGATGTCACAGTCAAAACACATCCTGAGATTGGTAATGACAATGGATAAGTCCTCCAGGTATGTGTCCCATACCGCCATGGCCTCCCGGTCCTTCTCCTTCACAAGCTGGAAAAACTCCGCCAGACCTCCGTCCTCCCCCACAAAGGAGGACAGCACCCTGGCAGAACAATAAGGATCTGCGCAGCCGCGCTTGCCGCAGTAGCACGGCTTTCCTTCCGGATATAGGATCATGTGTCCAAACTCCGCGCTGCGGAAATGGTCCCCTCCGTAAATCTCATTGTCCAGATAGATGGAACCGCCCACCGTGTTGCTGAGAGAGAGGTAAACCGCGTTCCGGTCCGTGCCCTGAAGCTCTGCGATTGCAGCGCTGTTTGCATCATTTTCAAAATGCACCGGATAGGGGATCAGCCTGCTTATAACCTCCAGGTTAATATCGCTGACCTGAAGGATATGGGAGCGGATCAGCCGGCTGTTTTCCTGATCAATGATGCCCGGCAGGGAAATGCCTACCCCCAGTATTTTCTGTCTGTCCACCCGGCCTCCCTCCAGAAACTGCTCCAGCTCCGCCGCCAGGCCCTCATAATACTCTGTCGTATTCTCAAACCGCCTGCGGACTCTGGCGCTGTGTACCGCGTCCCCCTGAAGGTCAACGATCACAAAGCTCACATGATTGGCCGTGATGTCAACCCCCGCCGCGTACCTCACGTTCCTCACAACAGACAGCGCCTTGGCCTTGCGCCCTCCCGTGGATTCATATTCCCCCACCTCCTCCACGATTCCGGCTTCCTGAAGTTCCTTCACATTCTGGAGCACGGTGGGCATGCTGAGTCCCAGTTCAATGGCCAGCTCCGGCTTGGATATCTGCTTTCTGTGGAGAATATGGCTGGCAATCCTTGCTTTGTTCTGACGCTTCTTTTCCAGTGCTTTTTCATTTATCTTCATAATCGGGCAGCCCACTTTCATAAACTCTTTTCTAAAAGTAATTATACATCTAAAAAGAGAAGATGACAAGGGGTATTTCAGAAAACCAGGGCCGGAACAAACAAACCGGATTCCGCTTCCGGCAGATGCAGGGAACTACCGCATACCACCGCATGCTGCAATAAGCTCATATGCCAATCAGTATTTATAGTTGATCCCTGCCTTTTGCGCCTGACTCATCTGATCCTTCCGGTCAATATGGTAGACTCTGTTTCCTTTTCTGAAATTCGCTCCCGTCTGCTTAAACCAGAAAGGAACGCCATACTCCACACATTGCTCCATAGAATCTAAAATCCATGCGTAATCACAAATTCTGGCCTCCGGACCAGATTCCCCACCGCAAGTGACCTGCCCGATCAAGCCGGTTGCCAGGTAGTTCCCAATGGCGATCCGTTCCAACATTGGTTCATGTATGATCATCCGATGTCTAATGGGTAAGTTCAAAAAACAGGGAGCCGATAGTCCGCTCTGTCTTGATTCTCACAGGTACAGCAAATGGTCACATGGTCATATCCCTCTCCCCAATCATCCGGAAGTCCGACCTGAAACCGATGAATTCGCTTTGTTATAATTACAAAATGCAGGTCGCTTCGGGTCCGAATCATTTTCCACACTTCAGGCCTCCATCCATCCGCTTCTTCCAGAAAAAAATCCGAGGTCATGCAGGTGTATACGCTCTCCCCATCCGGCTGAAGTTTATATTCCCCCTTCCGGTCACGCCTGAGCGGCAAATCAAAGCTGGAGGTCTGAGTTATAAGGCTGCTGTCTTTCCCGAATTCGGCATCTCTGCGGTAGACATAACAGTTGAGGCATCCGGGACTGATTTTCCTGCAGCCGTGCCAGGGATTCCATGTTGTCATGCCGCCACCTCCCATATATAAAACAAACTTTATCAAATCGTGCGAAAAGCTTCAGGTTTAAGAACATCGAAATCCGTATTGCGCTCCCTGATCATCCACTCCTCGTCCTCATGTTCTCTGGTGGCATAACAGCCACAGGGCATATCTTTTAACGCTCCGACAGAGCGATCCAACTCGAACACATATTTTAAGGATACCAGCAGCGCCTCATCTGTTTCGTGATCCCCTCCGCATAAGAACTGCCACATACCATCATCCTCATCATGTGACACATATAAAATAGGTCTTTTACCGTCTACTATGTGGCGGCAAATAATTGCAGCGGTATTAGGCGCATCATAAAAAGGAAAGTCCATCTGTAATTCTCCCTGCTAATCTCAAACTTATATTCTGCCAAATCCCCCATCAAAACGAAAATTATAATTCCTGCCACTGAATACAGGCTGGTCTCTCGTGAGTATTCAAAAATTCCCTGACGCAAGAAAACACATCGTTTAACGTAATAATTGCGTTTGCATCAGGTTTCCATTCTTCCCCGCCTGCAATAAAAGCTACTTCTTTTTGATTTTTATCGTTATAGGACAACCACATTTCGCCCGCGTCATTTTGGAAAAAATTAACGGCTGCGTATTCCCCATTAATACACACAGACATACATGGATACGGCTGCTCCCCGCTGATCCATATATCGCGATTTTCCTGCGCCGCTGTCTGTACAAATTTTACCGCCGCATCTGCTGATTGAAAAATAAATTCCCCTTTAATTGTGCTGACGATTCCCATACGCTCCTCCACAAATATCGATTTATGGTTCAATTCAACGCTCCGATACATCGGAAGTTTTACAGCCATATTCCCCAGTCGCCATAGTTAAATGTCCCGCTGCCGTGATGAAGCTTTCCGTCCGTCTTAAGTTGCCTCAACGCCTCTCGCATACGAACTAAGATTTCAGGCTGTATATCCAATGAATGATGCGCTGGAAATACTTTTTTTACAGGCAACGCCGACACCTTTTCCAGTGAAGCAAGGTAGGCCTCCGGGTCGGTCGATGGGTAATAGGCGAATAGTATATCTTTATAAACCAAATCGCCGGTGAATAAATACCCTTTATCCTTTTCCCAAAAGCATAAGTGTCCAGGCGCATGTCCAGGTGTGTGCAGCACCTCAATTTGCCGGCCGCCAATGTCGATTACATCATGGTCTGCTAATACATTTGTGGGCATCCCCTGAAACAGCTCGTAATCATTTACGTCAAAACTGTCAGGTAAATCGCAGCGGTCGACGACCATTTCTTTAATCGTTTTCAAGGATAAAGGAAACTTGCCATTCAGCCAGTCTAATTCCTCCGCATGGGCATAAAAATCCGGAAAATACTTGTGTCCTCCGATATGGTCCCAATGAATGTGCGTCGCGACTGCGGTGATAGGTTTGTCCGTCAGCTTTATTACTTCATCATATATATTTGAAATACCGAGTCCTGTGTCAATCAGCAGGCTCCGCTCGCTTCCGTTTAGTAAATAGCAGTGCGTTTCTTCCCAGTGCCGGTATTCACTGATCATACAGGTATTTACGTCTATTTGATCTATTGTAAACCACTTATCCATTGTACAGACCCTTCTTCAATTTACAATTTTGCGTTCCGTTTAACACTCATACAAACCGGAATGATCGTTGATTACTCCTATTTTTTATAATAGAATGCCTTGCTCTCATAAAACCCAATATTCGCCTCGGCACAATATTGCTCAAAATCCGCTTTCTTTCCATCATCGTTATAACGGTCATAGCAGGAGTATAAGATTTCATAATATTTTAATTGCGCCTGCAGCTTTTCATCAACTGCCTTTTCTCTCATAATTTTTCTACATTGCTCAAAAGCAGAACGCTTCGCTGCATCCGTAATAATGCAAGAAGCCGGAAAGTGGTGCGCTCCCCAGCCTAAAACCCTTAAATATGAGTCAAAGAGTAAATTAACCGTTTTGGAGTCACATTCGCTGCTTTTATACGCTTTTTCTAAAAAATCATAAGCGTATTCCACGCCATAACGATCGCTGTGAAACAGTTCGTAGAACCAGCGCAGCTCTGGCATCCTGCCGGCAGAGCACCTGTTATACAGCCATTTTTTTACATATTGTTCCAGGGCAAAGGGGATTCTTCCGTTACCGCGCTCTTTTAAAAAATCGTACTTGTTATCATCGCACAACCCGCTGACAAAGCGGTAGAGAATTTGCTCTTGTTCAACCGCAGCTATTGCTTCGATTTTTCCGGAAAAATCCTCAATATATTTATTAGCCTGCTTCTTCAGTCCCTTTTGAAATAAGTCATTGTAATGCTCAAGCGCATTGTCAAGCTCATGATATTCCATCGTATTTACTCCGTAATCCTTCTCTAACGGCAAAGCATTATAGGAACGCCTACTCAATTTTTCCATTGATACGCGGAAATATATGCACTCCTATATAATTTTAAAATCGGCAAATCATCGTAGATATAGAACATCAGAGGACGTTTCAATAATATATCCGGCAGCTTCTCATCGAATTCTAATGTGAAGCATTCCGTCAAACCATCAGATGTGGTTTTGCTGCCAAGGGCTATGATCAATGAAGATTCGTCGATCAAAACCTTTTCGTCTGTATCCGAAAAAGAAATTTCCAGTTTTTTCATATTGTCACCACCATACAGGTTTATATCCTGTGCTATTTTTAATCCTCATGGAACACCATCAGATATTCCTTTTCGCCTGTCTCCTGTTCCGTCATTTGACTTTTGATCAGAAATCCTTCCTTTTGGTAAAAGCTGACCGCCCTCTCATTTTGGGCATACACATGCAGGGATAACCGCTTTTTCTTTTTAACAGTTTCGATCAGCAAATGCCCGATCCCCTTGCTCTGGTATCCATTTGCAACAAATAAACCGGCGATATATTCCGCATCCATTCCAATGAATCCCTGAATCTCAATTCCAGACTCGTACACATATACCTCTGCTTCTGGCAAAATCGCCTTTACAGCTTGATAATTCCGCCTCCAATGCGCTTCCCCAATAAAGGCGTGGGCCTCTAAGTTCCCCTCCAGCCAAATTTCCATAATCCGATCCAGATCCTGGAATTGAAATAATCGAACCATTCCCGCAATGCCTCCTCCAGTTCGTTGTGGATGTTTCCACTGTATTCTGCTATTATACAGGAATCGCTTTACATCTGCAATAGGGAAACAGAACATTTGTTCTTTTTAATTCAATAGGCCATCCTAAAATATCAAGGTGCTATCCATTCAAAATACGATCTCTGTTCGTAGCCAAAATATGGTACTCCCATTTCCACAGCCAATCTTCATGCGCTGAAATCCACTGGTCTATTTCGTCTGCTTCTTCTAACCATTCTTCTGGATAGTCATAATTTTTTGCATATTTAGGATTTTGGTAATCATGTATTCCTTTTTCAAAAATGTCTGCCAGTTCATTATCGCCACCAGCCCTTAAATATTGGGCAGTGATTTTCATTTTCTGAATATTTCCAACTTCATAGAAAGTCCAGACTCCGCTTCTCATGGATGTTCCAAACCAAGTAGAAATGGTCAAAAAAGCAGTAATCCAAGGCAATCGGTTTTTGGAAAAATCATGATACAATTTCATAAAAAAATCTGCTTCAATCTCATACATATTTTTGTAGTCTGTTTCCAATAATTTTTGGTATAACCGTTTTAATTCATTCATGTTTTCCTGCTCCATTTTCGCTCTGCCACTGCGAACTGTCTCCGCTTTCGTTTACCTAAATTACCAATAGATAAACACGTCATTGCCGGCGATAAACGCGTCCGGTGTGTTCAGGATAAAAGAATCAGGATAACAATAAATGCTATCCTGTTCATACGCATAATAATCTTATTCCGCATATTCACCTATGTGGCAGTATCCTGCAAAATAAGATTCTACCTCAAATCATTTTTTCTCTAAGAGGCAGCAGGTTTCCACATTTCTGGAGTGTGTGATTCTGATTTCCAAAAGGCACAAAAGGGCCTTGGCGTAAACGCCATAATCTACTCCCAATAATGAATCAACCATTCTTTTTGCGAATCAGTCAATATAATTATCTTCTTCAAAATTATAACATGATTGCTCAGAACCAGCGACTCCCGTTTTATTCAAGGATCGCTTTTGGAGATGTGCCCTTTGTTGGTTTACTACTACCAACAATAAAATTCTCGATATCAAAAATATCAAGAACTTTATTCTCTGCAGTATACTGCGAACCTTATTTTTCATTATTTCTTTTACTTGCATTTTAGTATTTTTTTCACCACGTCTTGGCCTATGTGAATACAATCCAAAACCTTATTTATAGACCGGTATTCTATTTACCTTTGTGCTGCTATCGTATTTAAATGTAGTTCCAAAGAAATCAACATCACTATATTAATATATCCTATCAATATTTGTGATGGGATCTCATGCTGGTAATAATAAAGCCCTTGAATCATCAACTCAAGAGCCTTATTCTTATATATTTGGGATTTAACCACCGAATCTACTCAATATCTTGATGCCGAAATGACTGTTCAATAATTGCCATAACATCATCAATCGGTGTATTAAAATCAAAAAACAATTCCACTTCACCGTTTCCAAGATGCCCTACTCCAGAGACATCCCGGCAAAGTCCTTTCGGATCAGCAATCTCACTAAAACGCATGTTAACCCAAATATGCAACCGTGTTTTTTGTAACTCAACGTCAACAAAATTTGTATCTAGCTTATAAGCCACATAATCCTTATTAAAAGTTCTACTAATCGTAGTACCCAATTTCTTGATTCTTCCGTCTAAAATTTCAAAAAGAGTTTTATTGGTTGGACCATAATATTTATAAGTATTAAGCTGATATTCCCGCTCTGGTTCTGGTTGATATGGACGCAATTCATCTTCCGATAGTTGAGGATATGGCCATACTTTTTCCGCTAATTGCGCAAGTTTTCTGGCACGTTCCAATATCTGTTCCTCTCCCCATTCAGTTTGTTCTACAATATATTCATTAAGACGTAGTGCGCTCTGCTTATATCCTTGAGATATCGTAAGTTTGTCTATAAATGGCTTATTGGAAAGAGCCGAATTGTCTGACCAATGTGCAAGCGTCAAATTTCCAATAGTATGTAACAACTCCTTAGAAAGTGTCCCCCATTCAATGGGCTTAGGCTTTTGCGGAAATACATGTTCTACTGATAAATCATCTAAAGAAACTATTTTGTGCCCATTCCATGTCTCCAATTTACATAATACAAACTTACAAATCCTCTTGCTATAAATATCTTGTATCACGAACTCTTCTGCAAAACGTTTATTGCCTGGGAACTCCTTCGAGGATTCTTGCAAAACAAAAAATGCTTTAATTGAGTTAAGATAATCTGTTTCTCTAATAGAGTTTTTTAACACAGCAAACATATAGTTTAGACCCGTAGTACGCATTCCACAAATTGATCGTCGCAATGCATAATTCACACATATAGAGACAATTTCCTGAAGCATGTCTTTTGTAATAGTACCATTTCTGCAATCAGCATGAACTTTCATTAAAAAAGGATATGCAACGCTTAAACCTATTGTTTTGAGGTCAATATAAAGAGCTTTCAAATTTGCATCATTACTTTCTCCAGAATCCATTTGTGCATAATATCTTGCATAGGATAAGAGATCTTCACAAAGCTTCTCCGTCTTTTCCTCCCAATACGTGTTACGGTAAATTTTAAATTCCTTATATACATCGTTCTGGTTAACTAACCTTCCAAGTTGCATCGTTAGATAGTCGCGTAAAAAATTATCCATCATTTTGGCTTGATTACCATATACAAACAATTCTTCCATTGGCCTCCATATATTGTTATATATCAGCTCTTGCTTAGTCCCAGGAAGCCCCATAAGAACAAAGTTCCGAATTAGATCCGAATCCTTTAAATCCATACCAGTAGAGTTCAAACTCTCAAAAATCGCTTGTGGATCATCATATTGTCTGTCTAGAGCAATATCAACCATCTGAAGCTTACCAATAGATTGATAAATTTCATCCGGAGTCAAATCACCTTTAGAAATTTGCTTTAAGAAAAAATCATAGTTGGATACAATTCTTGAAGCAGACTCTTGTGAAAGGTCTATATTTTCGACCAACTTTTTCAACATATCTTGATCTGTCTTGGTAAGCAAGAGCTTATAACGATCATTATCTCTTTTATACGTATTAATGAGGAGAGTATCTGTAATTTCATCAGCGTTAATTTCTGTAGGTACACTGTTTTGCTTCACAAAATCCCGAAGTGCAATTAATAATAAAGTTAGTGTGGTCAATCGCTGTTGACCATCAATAATTTGTGCCTTTGGAAAACCCGCGGCTGAAACTTCATCAATCCGTACAATGGAGCCTACAAAATGTCCTATCCGCTTTTCTTTTTGCATAGAAACTACATCTGTCCATAGCCGTTGGCACTGTTCCGTCCCCCAACTATAGACGCGCTGATAAATGGGAATGCTGTATTGCCTTGTTCCGTTCATATATTCAAAAATATTACTTTTAAAAGCGTTCATTCATGCTCTCCTTTAATTATCCGTCCAAAGTTCGCACTGTCCAATAACAGTTGCCACTGCATCCTCAACGCCCTCTGGCGGATATTTATATTTTCTTAGCAATTTCTTTACCATACGACGCATTCCTGCACGGGCAGATTCTTTTTTCTGCCAATCAATGGTACGGTTGTTTCGGAGCATTTCTGTAAGTTCATGAACCATTGTTACAAGTTCATCATTTGTGTAAAAGTCCTTGACTGCTTCTGGACGGGTAAGTGCATCATAAAATGCCAGTTCCTCATCATTTAAACCAAGTGCATCGCCTTCTACCTGAGAATTGGTGATTTCATTCGCCATTTTCATTAACTCTGCTATAACTTCCTCATTGGAAAGCAAGCCATTTAGGTATGCCTTCATTGCTTGGGAAAGCCTTTCAGAAAACTTCTCTGATTTTACAATATTTGTTCTGCGGTACAACGCTACTTGTTCTGCTAATAATTTTTTTAGAATCTCTACTGCAAGATTCCGTTCTTTCATTTTTGCAATTTCCTTTAGAAACTGGGGATCAAATATAGAGAACCCTGTGTTAACATCGGAAAACAAATTAATGACGCCTTTGCTCTGTATACTAGCCTTTAGTAATTCATTGATATGCGCATTGATTTCTTTTAAAGACAAGGGCTTACCTACACCTGTGATCCGTGTAAGAAGTGTACGCACGGCCTCAAAATATGCAGCTTCAAATCGCTGTTCTGGTGTAATAATTGAACGGCAAAGTGATAATGCCTGACGTAAGAGCAATGCTTCCTTAATAAATAGCCCCCGTTCTTTCTCCTTATCAACGCCTGATAGGAAATTAACACCACCACTAATTGTTTTCGCACGAGTAAGATCTGTAGCGCTCTCATTCATAAAATCACAAAAATCATAGCCGTAAAATAGTTCCCGACACACCTCTAGCTTCTCAATAAACTTAGGTAATGCGGTCTTTGCAATATCAGTATCACCGTAATTGTCCTTATCGCGATTTGTATAATCGTTCATTGCTTGCTTCAGCGCTGAAGCAATTCCAATATAATCAACAACAAGTCCGCCTTCTTTGTCTTTATAAACTCGGTTTACACGGGCAATTGCTTGCATAAGATTATGACCCGCCATCGGCTTATAAACGTACATTGTCGCGAGGGAGGGTACGTCAAAACCAGTGAGCCACATATCTACCACAATAGCTATCTTAAGTGGATCATCATCTTTTTTAAATCGCTGGGCCAACTCATCGCGTCGTCGTTTATTTCCAATAATGTTTCTCCACGCTTCCGGATCTTTGTTGCTCTCTGTCATAACAATCCCTAGCTTATCCGTCCATTCCGGACGGAATTCAAGCAATTTCTTGTATATCCCTATAGCAATAGAACGCGAATAAGCAACAATCAAAGCCTTACCCGTCAATTCGTACTGACGATTCTCTTCATAATGTTTTATAATATCTTCACACAATGTAGCGATTGTCTGCTCTGCACCAAGGATACTTACCACATTGCTAAGCTCCTTTTTACTCTTTTCTATGGCATAAGCTTCTGCATTTTGTGCCATGATATCATATTCTGCATCGATCATTTTCAAAACATTCTCGTCTAATTTCAGATGAATTACACGGCTTTCATAATAAACAGGACGGGTAGCTCCATCCTCCACTGCCTGCGTCATATCATATATATCAATATAATTTCCAAACACTTCAATCGTAGAACGGTCTCTACTGGAAATTGGCGTTCCAGTAAACCCAATATAGGTTGCATTCGGTAAACTCTCACGTATAATTAGTCCAAAAGATTTCTGAATACGACCAGTTTTATCTACCTTCTCCATAATAAATTGGCTACGATGCGCCTCATCAGCCATAACAACAATATTTCTACGCTCTGATAGTGACTCTGAACTTTCTTCAAACTTCTGAGCTGTGGTAAAGATAATACCGTTTGCCTGCCGGCCAGCTAATAGCTCTTTCAAATGCGCACGACTCTCAGCCCTCTGTGGAGTTTGATGTAAAAAATTTGCACATTTAACAAATTGTTCAAAAAGCTGGTTATCCAGATCGTTTCGATCAGTCAACACCACTATTGTAGGGGAATTAAGCGTCTCCTGCAATAGATGTGCATAAAATACCATAGATAGCGACTTACCGCTACCCTGCGTATGCCAGAAAACACCTCCCTTACCGTCTGCTTCTGTTGCCTTTGCAGTTGACGCAATTGCTTTGCGGACAGCAAAATATTGATGATATGCACCTAATATTTTTATATCGCCTGAAAAGCATATGAAATTCTTGATAATATCAAGTAATCTTGCTTTATCAAACATTCCCTCAAGAAAAGTGTCAAATTGAGCATATTGTGTATTCTCATAGCTTCCATCTTTTGTTTTCCATTCCATAAATCGATCTTCACCAGATGTTATAGTACCAGCTTTAGAAATAACAAGGTCACTCATCACTAAAAATGCATTATATATAAACAAAGAAGGAATTTCATGCATATAGTTGCGTAGTTGAAGAAATGCTTTGCTGGCATCCGTTTCTTCCCTAGACGGTGATTTTAATTCAAACACAACTACTGGTAAGCCATTAAGAAATACAATAACATCGGGACGCTTTTTACTGTTCTCTATGAGAGTCCACTGATTGACAACAGTAAAGCTATTTTTATGGGGATTTTCATAATCCACCAAACTAACAAGTGAAAATCGTTGTTCACCGGATTCAAAAAAACTCACTGGCACTCCTTTTTGCAAAAAGTCCATAAACTGATTGTTTTTTTGCAAAATAGTACCACCTTCAAAATTACGCAACTTATAAACGGCTTCAGTAATTGCGCTCTCCGACAGTGTTGGATTGATACGTGCTAACGCTGGTAGCAATTCCTCCTCGTAAAGTGGATCTGTATAATCACGCACAATGTCTGGGGCATAAACGTAACCATACCCTAAGGTATCACGTAGCATCTCAATAATGGCATTTTCATAATTTGCTTCCGTGTAAGCCATTGATTTATACCCCCTCATGCTTTATTCTTATAGAAGCTGCCTGATGCTCTAGTTCCGGGTAAATAAAAGCCTGATTAATACCGATTGCTTCTAATTCAGTGAGTAACTTTGCCTTTGAGTCTTTGGGAATAATAATAGATCGAGGTATACCATCTCCAAAATCCCGAATCAATATGGGGCGCAAATCAAACTGTTCTTTTTCGAATGGATTACCATCCGTGCTGCCTCTTAACCCGGTTACAATAAAAGCTCCGCATTGTCGTTTAATACGTTCATTATTGCGTGGTGCTACAATTGAAATAAATGGTGTCGATGTAAGTCCAACCAATGCCACATTAGTGAACCCTTTTTCACTCAAGAAGCCAATCATTTGTCGCTCACTGGACCCTGTATACTCAGTTAGGGCTGCTAAGAGTTGCGCAGTTATATCACTTGGCTGTTCCATATACTCATAAAAGGTAAATAATTCCCCATCCTTATCTGGATGTTCACTACACGCAAAATACATAGCAACCAATGGATTAGTTGTAACATCCAAAAGCCGTGTTGGCAGAGTATAGTGTTGCATTTTTACAAGACGTTCTAAAGTGTTATGTATGGTATTAAAATCGCTTGGTGAATTTAACAACATATCTTGTATGAGCGTATGCTCCTTCCCCAATAATCCATTGCGAAAAACATTTGGAGTCAATGTATAGCCTTTATCTGCTTGTCCCCGATAAAAAATAACCCGTTTATCTGTAGACGCAGATGCAACAGCTGCATTTCTAAGAAATACCTCTACATATTTACTGAGCAAAGGAGCATCAGGATCCGAATCATATTCAATTATAAATTCATCTGAAATTGATGTATTATCTTGATCTGCCATTATTATTGCTCCTTTCATTTGTCTCAGAACCAGCGTTTGGAATTAAGAGTTCTCCGCTCAGCAATTTAGGAAGAAGAGTATCGCGAAGTTTAGTAAGCTTTTCATTTTCATGATTATTTGAGGCAATCTTTATCATCATCGGTTCAACAAGTTTTGAGAATTCCCTCAGCTGCTCGATTTTTGGACTAACCAGTAATAAACTCCCTAGGCGTTCCCTTGATAGTTCCGTTTGTCCTGTACTACCAGCAGCCATTGCCTCAATTTCTCTTTCTTTACCCATTAAAAATTGTCCTATATAATATATATAATACTTCTCACCTGGGCGGACAATTGATATATGAGAATCTACTGTTACATTTGTAGCATTTTCAAGCCACTGTGCTACACGCCCCAATGTCCCTTGCCCTGTGGAATTCACTAAAACATCTCCAAATTGCAACCATTTTTCATTGATTACTTTAGGTACATGATATCGAGATGGACCAAGGTTTACTTGGTGACCTCGAATACACTTCTGATTTAAAACAATCTGTTCTCCAGATTCAGTATATTTCGGAGTAATACCTCTAGTAATAAAACTGCAAAATGCTGAAAGTGGTGCTACACTCCACTTACTAGGGATATAGCCTAATTCGCTTTTTACGAATTCTTCGTCTTGATAGGGCTCAAAATATATGAACCATGACTTAAAAATCGCCCGTGCCGTCTCTTCTAAACGTTGATTGATTTTATTATTGTTGTTGATTTTATCATCTAGTACTGATAAGATTGCAACTATCTCCTGCTGTTTTGCTATAGAAGGAATACGTAATGGAATTTTTTCAATATCCGCCCGTTTGGATATATTCACTTGCACAGATCCACTTGATCTAGAGGTAATAGAAGCATGACCTTCTTTTGATAAAAAAAAGTATTTGAGATACTGTGGTAATATAATATCTCGGTTTACACGTAAAAGTAATAACGCCTGGCTAATAATACCTTTTTGGTCTTCTTTTTCAATAATAGAAACTTTTCCAACTGTTCCAGAACAACTGATAATCAAATCATCTGTTTGAACTTGAAATCGCTTCATTTCTTCGAATTTTTTATCATCAATAAAAAAGCGAAAATCTCTTATCCCATAAATCGCATGTTGCTGCTCATATACAGGAATCCCTTCTGTTAACATTTCATTTCTTTTGAGTGCTGAGCCAAATGGCCCCCTAATATAACCTTTTGGCACCAATATTTCACCAAGTGTATATTGTTTCCACTCATCATCAAATCTCATATCCAATCCCCCTCAATCTTTGGCGGATTTCCTCTTCCAACTCATGAGAACGCGCGAACAAATCTTTTAAATCAACTGAAAGTTCAACCATTTTTTGTTCATAAGGAACCCCATCATCTTCTTTTTCTTCAACTCCTACATAACGTCCAGGAGTTAAGATAAAATCTTGCTTTGCAATTTCATTCGTTGATACCACTGCGCAATACCCCTTCACATCTTCTAATGTACCATTATCGAACGCCGCAAACGTTTCTGCTATTTTAAGAATATCACCGTTGTTTCCATTCTCATCTTTAAAGGTAAGCTCACGCAAACTACGGCTAACCATGGTACCCATATTCCGCGCATCTACAAATATAGTCTTTCCTTTTTGCTTTTTATTACGATTAATAAACCATAGTGAAACCGGTATTTGAGTAGTATAAAAAAGCTGTGGAGGCATAGCAACAATACCTTCTACTAAATCATCTTCTACAATTTTACGCCGAATTTCACCTTCCCCGCCGCTCTGAGACGAAAGCGAACCATTTGCAAGTACCATTCCCATTTTTCCATTTGGAGCAAGATGGTAAATCATATGTTGAAGCCATGCAAAGTTTGCGTTACCTGTAGGTGGTACACCATATTTCCATCGAGGATCATCATTTAAACTTCCGTCATTCCAATCAGAAAGATTAAATGGAGGATTAGCCATAATAAAATCAGCCTTTAGTGTAGAATGCAGGTCGTTATAGAAGGTATCAGCATTATAAGCACCGAGGTCCGCTTCTATTCCATGAATAGCCAAATTCATCAATGCCATTTTCCGTGTTGTCGGATTAGCATCCTGTCCATAAACAGAAAGGTTGAGTCGATTTCCACTATGATTTTTTATAAATTCTGCCGATTGCACAAACATACCGCCTGAACCACAGCAAGGATCATATACACGTCCCTCAAAAGGACGCAAAACTTCTACCAATGTGCGCACCACACAAGACGGTGTATAAAATTCTCCTGCTCGTTTCCCCTCTTGCTCTGCAAATTTAGCAAGGCAATATTCATAGGCACGGCCTAAGATATCTTTGTCCGTTCCGTGCTCAACCATCTGTATATTGGAGAATAAATCAACTACATTTCCAAGCCGACGCTTATCTAACTCACTGCGGGCATAATTTTTAGGGAGAATATCTTTAAGTCGCTTATTCTCTTTTTCAATAGCTCTCATGGCACGGTCAATAATTCCACCAATATCAAAAAACTCATCTTTACCTTTCTCATTTTTGATTGTTCCGGTTTTATGAGCCCATTCAGCAATTACACTCCATCGTGCTACAGTAGGAACAAAAAACACATTTTTCTCTGTATATGCATCCTTATCCTCCAAATCATCTTCTTCAGCTTTTAATTCCTCATATCTTTCATCAAATTTGTCAGAAAGATATTTTAGAAATATAAGTCCAAGTACAACGTGTTTATATTCTGCTGCATCCATATTACCACGTAAAATATCTGCTGCTGCCCATATCTGTTCTTCAAACCCAATATTTGCCGTATTATTACCGTTTGCCATTTTATCACTCCATTTTCATTTTTAATTGCTTTTGAAATCATATTCATTATACCAAAATCTTTCTAAAAAGTCTTTCTATTCTTGTTTTATAAAATAGCAGAATTATTTTTGTAAATCCTACTCCACCTCCCCCATACAGGCTTTACTCTTTTGCAGGTAGGATTTACTGTTGCATATTTTATTCAAGTATCCTATCGTCTTCTCTGGTTGTTCGGTTCTGACGGCGGTAGAAGGAGGCTGCTATGTCTAAATTAATCCCTGGGAACCATAAACACCTTACTTTGGAAGACCGAACCTACATTGAGCATTCCCTGGGGGAAGGAATATCTTTCAGGGAGATATACGCTATCTCTGCAAAGACCCTTCCAACATTTCCGATGAGGTCTTTAAAAACAGGATACCAAACACCTAGAACAGGGGCAGTTCTAATAACCCTCACAACTTTTGCATCCATCGCTTCCGGTGTAGGAAAACCAATGCCTGTAAGAAGATCCTCCTCTGTGACATCACGTGCCACTCCTGCCGCAGCTGTAATGTTTTCTGCTGTGATTTTGAACGGGAACAATGCAGACGGATTAATCAAGCTCCTTATGTCTGCAACGGCTGTGACAAGCCCAGGAACAAATGCCCTATCTCCACTAAGTATGATTACAATGCATCGCGGCCCATCGCATGTATACGGAACGCCTTACCTCAGCGCGGGAAGGTATCTCCCTTACGCGCAAGCAGCTTCACGCCATTGATGCCATCGTGAAGCCTCTGGTGACCCAGGGACAGTCTCCCTACATGATCGTTGCCAGCCATCCTGAACCGGGGATATCCGTAAATACCCTGTATATCTACATCAGTCAGGGGGATTCTCTTGACCCGAAACATTGACTTGAAAAGAAAGGTAAAGTTTAAACCCAGAAAAGTCCACGGCACACAGCTCAAGAACAAGGAAGTGTTCCGGGGCAGGGCCTATGCCGATTTTAAAGACTCCCATGCCGACGAAATGGATTTTGTGGAAATGGATACGGTCAAATCCGTAAAAGGCTCCGACAAGTGCATCCTTACGCTTTATTTCCCGGAAACAGAACTGTTCTGAGCCCGCCTGCTGAGCCGGTGCACTCCGGGAGCAGTAAAAGCGGTCTTTGACTCCCTTCAGGAACACTTTGTCCCGGCCTATGAATTTGAATTCCTGTTTCCCGTGATACTAACAGACCGTGTGGTGGAGTTCGGGAATCCTGAGGGCCTGGAGACCTCTCCTGACGGGAGCAGACGGACCCGTATTTACTACTACGACCCGATGAGAAGCAATCAAAAAGGAGGCATTGAAAATGTACATACTATGCTCCGGATGATCCTGCCAAAAGGAACCATCTTTACAGGTCTGACGCAGTGGGACGTGCGTAAATGTGTGGATCATATCAATAATGCCCGCAGAAAAACCTTAAACGGAAGCACGCCCTACCTGGAAGCCTGTCGGACATATGACGAAGAAACCATGAACGCACTGCAGCTCCGGTATGTCGCACCAGATGATGTAGTGATGACCCCGAAGCTGCTGAAGCGTTAACCAAATCAATTTACGAACCGCCCCAACCGGAGCAACTTTTATATAAAACCCTAACGACCTGCAGGATTTAGTCCTGGAAACGCCTATTCCCAGAGGTCTTTTTGGTGTACCCTGATTTTGGAATGATCCATAAATTTAGTTTCATTGTATCACGAAATAAGTAGTTACAGTCAAAAAACTTTTGTAAATATGGCACCTTTTACATGGATGTAGGGTTTAGTCCTGCATACCGGATTTACTTTTGGAATTCACGTGTAAAAACGGCACAAACTGTTCAAAAGAGCTTTATCTAGTTTAATTCTTCTTAAATGTATTTCTTAATTTAATTAACATCTATAATTTACCCTGGCCTTCTGCGCCTGGCTCATCTGAGCCTTCCGGTCTATCAGATACACCTTAGTCCCCTTCTTGAACCTTGCCCCAGTCTGCTTAAACCAGAAAGGTACATCATATTCCACACACTGTTCCATGGAATCAAGTATCCAGGCGAAGTCGCAGATTCTTGCATCCGGTCCGGACTCTCCTCCGCAGGTAACCCCTTCTATCTTTCCTGTAGCCAAATACTTCCTGATATCAATCTGTTCCAGCATCGGCTCATGAATCACAGTCCGATGTTTGATCGGCAATTCCAGAAAAACAGGAATACGGTAGTCGGCCCGGTTTTGATTTTCACAGGTACAGCAGATCGTCACATTCTCATATCCGCTTCCCCAGTCCCCCGGTAATTCCACCTCAAATCGGTGTATGCGTTTGGTAATAATAACAAAGTGCAGATCGCTGCGCCTGCGAATGATATCCCATGCTTCCGCACGCCACGCATCTGCCTCATCCAGAAAGAAATCAGAGGTCATGCAGGCATACACACTTTCATCATCCGGCTGCAACTTGTATTCACCCTTGCGGCTACGTTTTATTGGCATATCGAAGCTAGAGGTACGGGTCACCATACTGCTGTCCTTACCAAATTCAGCGTTCCTCCGATATACATAACAATTTGCACAACCCGGGCTGATTTTTTTACATCCGTGCCATGGATTCCAGGTTGCCATATCACCACCTCCGGTTTCCTCCATCAAATAAGCCGGGAGCGCCTTTTCTCTTTCAT